>CAWEHM010000053.1:0-47026 GCA_963808875.1 uncultured Thermoleophilaceae bacterium | reverse complement strand
ATGGCAGCCACTGACAAGACCCGCATCCAGAAGCCCAGCCCGATCAAGGAGAACGAGCAGGGACAGCTCGTCGCGAAGAAGGGCATTTCGCGCGATGTGATCGAGGAGCTCTCCAAGATCAAGGGCGAGCCGGACTGGATGCGCGAGAAGCGCATCAAGTCGTTCGAGATCTTCGAGCGCAAGCCGATCCCGACCTGGGGCGTGGACCTCTCGGACCTCGACCTCTCGACGCTGGTGCTCTACTCCCCGCCCGAGGCCGGGCGCTACGACAGCTGGGACGACGTCCCGCAGGAGCAGAAGGACACCTTCGAGAAGCTCGGCATCCCCCAGGCGGAGCGCGAGCACCTCGCCGGCGTCGTCGGCGTGTGGCGCCAGGAGCCCTTCTACGAGGGGCTGAAGAAGGAGTACGCGGACCTCGGAATCCTCTTCTGCGCCATGGACACGGCGGTCACCGAGCACGAGGACCTCGTCCGCGAGTACTTCATGAACAAGTGCGTGCCGCCGCAGGACAACAAGTTCTCGGCGCTGCACGGCGCGGTCTGGTCAGGCGGCTCGTTCCTCTACGTGCCCAAGGACGTGAAGGTGGACCTCCCGCTCCAGGCGTACTTCCGCATGGAGGGCTCGGGCGAGGGCACCTTCGAGCACACCCTGATCATCGCCGACGAGGGCTCCGAGGTGAACTACATCGAGGGCTGCACAGCCCAGACCTACTCGGTCAACTCGATGCACTCGGCCGTCGTCGAGATCTTCGTCAAGGAGGGCGCGAAGGCGCGCTACACGACCGTGCAGAACTGGTCGAAGGACGTCTTCAACCTGAACACGAAGCGCGCGATCGTCGAGGCCCACGGCACCGTGGAGTGGGTCGGCGGCTCGATGGGCGCCAAGCGCGTGATGCTCTACCCGGGCTCGTTCCTGATCGGCGAGGGCGCGCGCGCCGACCACCTGAACGTGGGCGTGGCGTCCGGCGACGTGTGGAAGGACACCGGCGCGAAGGTCGTGCACCTGGCGCCGAACACCACCTCGAACATCCTCGCCAAGTCGATCTCCAAGGACGGCGGGATCATGGGCTACCGCGGCCTCGTCCGGATGGGCCACAACTCGCAGGGCTCGAAGGCCCACGTGCAGTGCGACGGCCTGATGATGGACGACCGCTCACGGTCGGACACCTGGCCCGACATCCAGATCCAGAACCCGCACGTGACCGTGGCCCACGAGGCCGTGGTCGGCAAGATCTCCGACGAGCAGCTCTTCTACCTGCAGTCGCGCGGCCTCACCGAGGAGGAGGCGGCGGCGATGATCGTGAACGGCTTCATCGAGCCGGTCACGAAGGAGCTGCCGATGGAGTACGCCGTCGAGCTGAACCGCCTGATTCAGCTCGAGATGGTCGATTCCATCGGCTAGCGCCATAGCCGGCTCCGTAGCTCCGGGCTTCGAGGAGGTCGAGCGAGAGTTCGCTCGCAACTTCGCGGAGCGCGGAGAGCTCGGCGGCGCAGTGGCCGCGTACGTGGGCGGCGAGAAGGTCGTGGACCTGTGGGGCGGCGTGCGCGACGCGCGCGACGGGTCTCCGTGGGAGGAGGACACGCTCGTGCTCGTCTACTCCACCTCCAAGGGGCTTGCCGCGATGACGCTCGCGCTCGCCCACTCGCGCGGATGGCTCGACTACGACGAGCGCGTGACGACCTACTGGCCGGAGTTCGCGCAGGCGGGCAAGCGCAACGTGACGGTCAGGCAGCTCATGGGCCACGAGGCCGGCCTGCCGGTCGTGGACGAGCGCCTCGACCCGCGCACCCTTGAGGACTTCGACAGGCTCGCCGCGGCGATCGCCAAGCAGCGCCCCGCGTGGCCGCCCGGGAAGCGGCACGGCTACCACGGCGTGAGCCTCGGCTGGTACGAGGGCGAGCTGATGCGGCGCGTGGACCCGCAGGGCCGCACGCTCGGGCGCTTCTTCCGTGAGGAGATCGCCGGGCCGCTCGGGCTCGACATCTGGTTCGGGGCGCCCGAGGACCTGCCGCGCGAGCGGCTCGCCCGGATCGAGCGGATCCCGGCGTGGAAGGTGCTGCCGCAGATGCGCCACCTACCCCGTCCGATGGCGCTGGCGATGCTGAACCCGCGCTCGCTCTCGTTCCGCACGTTCGCCAACCCGCGGATCCGCCGCCCGGCGGACCTCGACCGCGCCGAGTACCGCCGGCTCGAGTTCCCCGCGGGCGGCGCGATCGGCATCGCGCGCGACATCGCGCGCGCCTACGCCGCGCTGGTCGCCGACCCGCCCGAGCTCGGCATCCGTCCCGAGACCATGGCGGAGATCACGCGCTTCCCGCGGGCGCCCGCGTACGGCTGGCACGACGAGGTGCTGAAGGTGGAGACCGCCTTCTCGCTCGGCTTCGCGCGGCCGCTCGGCGAGTTCCGCTTCGGCTCGAACGACCGCTCCTTCGGACATCCCGGAGCGGGCGGCTCCTTCGCGTTCGGCGACCCCGACCGGGGCGTTTCGTTCGCCTACGTGATGAACCGGCTCGGCTTCCACCTGAACGACGATCCGCGCGAGAAGGCCCTGCGGGACGCGCTGTACCGCTGCCTCGGCTCAACCTGACGGGCCCGCGTGCCGATTCGCAGAGGGTGAGCGTCAACGACCTCGTCCTCGTTCAGGGGATGCACGACACCAAGCTCGCGCTCAGGCGCTGGAACGAGTCGCCGGCCGCGGTCCTCCTCCCGTGGTGCCTGCTCAGCGGCGCCATCGCGCTGGGGCTCCTGTTTGCCACCTACGCCGTGGCGAAGTTCAGCACTCCGGATCAGACCCGGTACCTGATCCCGGGCTACAACATCGACGCCACCTTCGGCGACTACGTGCACGTCCTGATCCGCAACTCGCTGGTGCTCGCGCTGCACGCGCTCGCCTGCGTCGCCGGGTTCATGGCCGGCAGCTCGCTTCCTCTGTCTGCGTCCAAGCGCTCCGGCCTGGACCGGTGGGTCCACGAGAAGGCCGGGCCGCTCGCGATCGGGTTCGTTGTGTGCGCCACGCTCTTCTCGCTCTGCACCCAGGCGTACATCATCGGCGGCGAGGCCTCGGCGCTCGCGGCCCAGATCGGCACAACGCCGGGCAAGCTGATCCTCGCGCGCCTCCCCCACGCCGTTCCCGAGCTGTTCGCCCTGTTCCTCCCGCTCGCGGCCTGGATGATCGCGAGCCGGCGCGACGACTGGCACGAGCTCCTGGCGGCCACGATCGTGACGGTCACGATCGCGGTGCCCATCCTCCTGGCGGCCGCCGCGGTCGAGGTGTGGGTATCCCCGCACCTGCTGTTCAGCCTGGCGGCCTAGAACGCAAACGGGGCGGCCCGAAGGCCGCCCCGATCGCGTAAGCCAGCGGCTATGCCGTGGCTAGCACTTCGTCTGTTTGGTCGTCGACTTCTTCACCGGCGCCTGAGTTGCTGTCTGCTCCGAGGTGAACGTGGCACGGGTGGTGCGCTTGCTGCCCTTGCACCCTTCCTTGTTGTAGAAGCCCTTGCCGTTCTTGGTCTTCTTCATGATGTTCGTGACCGACTCGAAGATCGAGTTGTCATTGCCCGGGATCGGGTGCCTGAGGTTCTCGGGCACGGTGAACTGGAAGTCCGTGGCGATCACGCCGCCGATCTTCGTCTTCACGAACTTGCCCTTGATGGTGTACCGGCCGTCGATGGCCAGCGGGCAGCCGATCTTCCTGCTGCTGAAGTCGCCCAGTCCTCCGGGAGCGGGCTGGCTGTGGCTGTCAAGGTGGATCGCCATGCCGGTCCCGATGTTGTAGAGATCGACATCCAGGTTGCAGGGGAGGCTGTGCGCCTTCGCCTGGTCGGTGCTCGGCCCGGCCGCGTTCCGTGCGATTCCGCCACCGACTCGCGCCTTGTTGCACTTGCTCGGCACGGGGCCCGGGTCGTTCAGGTCGTTGAAGTCGCACTTCGGGGCGCCCTTGCCGTTGGCAACGATGCCCTCGGCGCCGATCGCGTACTTCTCGATCACCGTCCCGCGCTTAGAAGAATCTTCCTCTCCGACCAAGAAGCCGATCGTGATGCCGGTGGGGATGGGATGAGCCTTGCTGCCCTTCCCCTTCGCCGTCGTCCCGGCCTTGTGTACCTGATACGTGTTGGCCGCGAGCGCTGTTGCAACCAGCGCGAACACGGCAGCGATCGCCAGCGGGGCGATCCAAACCTTTCGCATTCCTCCTCCTGAGGGTCAGACAAACTGAGACGTGTCAGCCTATACCAAGCCCACGAGCCCGCCCATGGGGCGTGTTCCCCAATGCGTCCATCGCCAGAAGCAGAGATATACGCACCGGAGTTCCCGCGCGGCCTGGAGTGGCTGAACGTCGCTTTCCTCAGGATGAACACGCTGATGGGCACTGGAGTTGCGCTGGTCGAGTTCTGGGACTTCGCGCGGATCAACTCGCTGCGCACGCTTCCGTACCTGACGGAGTGGCACAACCGCTATCGGGAAGCGGGTCTGCGCGTGATCGCCGTGCACACGCCGGGCTACTCCTTCGGCCGTGACCGCGACACCGTGGCGCGCGCCGTCGAGCGGCTCGAGATCCCGTTCGCGGTGGCGCTCGATCCCGACTACCAGGTGTGGCGCGAGTACGGGAACAAGGGCTGGCCCGGCCGCTACCTGTTCGACCGCACCGGGAGGTTGGCGCTTCTGCACTACGGCGAGGGCGAGTACGAGGACACCGAGCGCGCGATCGGCGAGGTGCTCGGCGTCGACGTCGAGCCGATGGAGCGGCTACGTGCCGAGGAGGAGCCCGGCGTCCTGCTCGAGCCGCAGACCGCCGACATCGCGCTGCCCGCGGACCGCGACCGGCTCGAGCTCGTGCGCGACTGGACGGACGGCGAGGACTGGATCGGCGCCGCCGACGCCGGCGCGGCGGCCCACTTCAGCTTCAGCGGGGGCGCGGCGTACGCCGTGCTCTCCGAGGGCGGGCTCGAGGAGCCCGGGCTCTACGAGACGGACGGGACGGTGGAGGCCGAATCGCCCGGCCTCCGCCTGCACGGCGTGCAGTTCACGCCTGCGCCGCCAGCGCGGTCCTGATGTCCTTCGGCAGCATGAAGCGGACGTCCTCCTGGACTACCTCGAACTCCGCGACCTCGCTGGTGCCGCGGGCGCGGAAGAAGTCCACGAGGCGCTGAACGAGCTCCTCGGGGGCGCTTGCGCCGGAGGAGATGCCCACCACGCGCTTGCCCTCGAGCCACGACTCCTGCACCTGCGTCTCGTTGTCGATCAGATGGGACTCGGCGCCGTGGTCGCGCGCGACCTCCACCAGCCGGTTCGAGTTGGAGGAGTTGCTCGAGCCAATCACCAGCACGAGGTCGCACTCGCGCGCCATCTGGCGCACGGCGAGCTGGCGGTTCGTGGTGGCGTAACAGATGTCGTCGGACTTCGGCCCCGTGATGTTGGGGAAGCGCTCGCGCAGACGGCGGATGATGCGGTCGGTCTCATCGACGCTCAGCGTGGTCTGCGTGAGGAAGGCCACGCGGTCCGGATCGGGCAGCTCGAGGTTGTCCACGTCCTCCTCGGTCTCGACCAGGACGAAGTGGTCGGGCGCCTCGCCCATCGTGCCCTCGACCTCCTCGTGGCCCTCGTGGCCGATCAGGACGATCGTGTAGCCCTCGGCGGCGAACTTCTTCGCCTCCACGTGCACCTTGGTCACGAGCGGGCAGGTGGCGTCGATCGTGGTGAGCCGGCGGGTCTCCGCGTTCGCGTGCACCGCGGGCGATACGCCGTGTGCGGAGAACACGACCGTCTCGCCCTCCGGCACCTCGGTCTCCTGGTCGACGAACACGGCACCGCGCTCGCGGAGCTGCTCGACCACGTGCTTGTTGTGGACGATCTCCTTGCGCACGTAGACGGGCGGGCCGTACAGCTCGAGTGCGCGCTCGACGGTCTGCACGGCGCGATCGACGCCCGCGCAGTAGCCGCGCGGCGCGGCGAGAAGCAGCTTTTCGGGAACGGCGGCCATCCGCCCGGAGGCTAGCGGGGAGACCATCGCCGCGCCCTACAGCGTCTTCAGAAGCTCGTAGATCGTCTCCCCCACCGCGTTCACGCTCCGCTCTGACACGGCGGACATGTCGTCGCAGCGGCGATGCCAGCAGGGGAAATCGAAGTCGATCAGGTCGATGGAGGGCACGCCCGCTTCGATGAACGGAAGGTGGTCGTCGGAAACCGGGCCCTGGTCACCGCGCGGGAACACCTCGAGCGCGCCGACTCGACGGGCCGCGCTGCGCAGCTTCCGCCACAGCCCCGGGCTCGAGTTGTCCTCGTAGTGGATGGTGAGCCGGCGGTCCCCGACGAAGTCGAGCAGCACCATCGCGCGCGCGTCCGCGAACGCCTGCGCGGCGACCTTGCTGCCCCTGAGCCCCTTCTTCTCGAACTCGCCGTCGCGCGTGCCGCGCGGCGACTCCTCACCGTCGAGGAAGACGAACTTGACCGTGTGACGGGGGCGCCTCAGGCTGCGGGCGAGCTGAGCCGCGACCGCCGTTCCGGAGGCGCCGTCGTTGGCGCCCACGAACCCGGGGATGTCCTTCGTGTCGTAGTGGGCACCCACGACCACGTAGCCAGGCTCGCGTCCGCGCACGGTGCCGACAATGTTGCGGAGACCGCCCGGCACCTCCTGGTACTCCCCGCGCGGCACGATCCGCTTCAGGAGGCGCGCGAGCCGGCGCGACTCGGGCGAGCCCGCCGGGCGCGGCCCGAGCTCCACCTGGCGGCGGAGCAGCCGGAAGGCGGCCGCGCCGTTGAAGCGGTCCGCGCTGACGGTCGCGGCGCGCGGCGTCTGGCCGTCCGCCTCGTGGTCACCGGTGAACGGCAGGTTGTCGGTGGCGACGAGCGCCACCAGCGTGATTCCGAGTGCGACCTGTACGGCGAGCACGATCCCGAGCAGCTTCACAGACGCGAGTGTCGCGGGTGTACGCTCCTCACGTGGCGCAGCCGGGTCACAAGGACCGCCTGAGCGCGGTGGACGCCTCGTTCCTTGCCCAGGAGAAGCAGTCCTCGCATATGCATGTGGGCGCGCTCGTCATCTTCGACGGGCCGGCTCCTGGACGCGACGAGTTCCGCGCGCATCTGGACGCTCGCCTCCGGCGCGTCCCGCGCTACAGGCAGAAGCTCGCCTTCCCGCCGCTCGAGGCCGGCCGCCCGTTCTGGGTCGACGACCCGAGCTTCAACCTCGACTACCACGTGCGCCACACCGCCCTGCCGAAGCCGGGCTCGGAGGAGCAGCTCCGGGAGCTGGCCGGCCGGATCTACTCGCAGCGGCTCGACCGCTCGAAGCCCCTGTGGGAGACGTGGATCGTCCACGGTCTCGAGGGCAACCGGTTCGCGCTGATCTCGAAGACGCATCACGCGCTGGTGGACGGCGTCTCGGGCGTGGACATCGCCACGGTGCTGTTCGACCTGTCGCCGGTGCCGGACGTCGTGGAGCCGGACGACGGCTGGACGCCGGCGCCCGAGCCGTCCGACGTGGAGCTGCTGGCAGAGGGCGCGGTGGGCCTGGCGAAGACTCCGTTCAGCCTCGCGGGCCGCGCGATCGGCGCTCTGCAGCACCCGGGCCAGACGCTCGGACAGGTGCGCGAGGCGGCCGAGGGACTGGGCGAGGTGGTCTGGGCCGGCATGAACCCGGCGCCGGACGTGCCGCTCAACGTGGAGATCGGCTCGCACCGGCGGGTGCGCTGGGTGCAGAGCAGGCTGGCGGACTTCAAGGAGATCAAGAACGCGCTCGGCGGCACGGTCAACGACGCCGTGCTGGCGGTCGTGGCGGGCGCCCTGCGGCAGTGGCTGCACGACCGCGGGGTGCGCACCGAGGGCGTGGAGCTGCGCGCGCTCGTGCCGGTCTCGATCCGCTCCGAGGACGAGAAGGGCTCGCTGGGCAACCGGATCGCCGCGATGCGCGGGCCGCTGCCCGTGTACGTGGACGACCCGGTGGAGCGGCTGCGGATAGTGCAGCAGGGCATGGGCGAGCTGAAGGAGTCGAAGCAGGCGCTCGGCGCCGAGGTGATCGCCGCCCTGAACGACTTCGCGCCGCCGACGCTCCTGGCCCAGGCCTCGCGCCTCAACTTCTCCACGCGCCTGTTCAACCTGATCGTCACGAACGTGCCGGGCCCGCAGTTCCCGCTGTACCTGCTCGGGCGCGAGATGCAGGAGATCGTGCCGATCGCGTTCCTGCCCGAGCACCACGCCCTCGCGGTGGCGATCATGAGCTACAACGGCAAGGTCGACTTCGGGCTCCTCGCCGACTACGACGCGATGCCCGACATCGACGCGTTCGCCGCCCACCTCGAGGAGTCGCTCGCAGAGCTGCTGGCCTCCGCGCGGAGCGCCGGCAAGGCGAGCGCGAGGTCGAACGGGCGCAAGAAGGACGGCACGCCGGGCACGGCGCGGAAGAAGACGACCACTTCGTGAGCACCGCCGCCGTCGGGCCCGTGGACATCGTCTACGAGACGATCGGGGATCCCTCGGATCCGCCGCTTCTGCTCGTCATGGGGCTGGGGATGCAGCTGATCCACTGGGATCTCGAGCTGTGCGAGCGGCTCGCGGAGCGCGGCTTCCACGTGATCCGGTTCGACAACCGCGATGCCGGTCTGTCGACCAAGGTCGAGGCGCCGGTGCCGAACGTCGTTCGGCTGATGGCCGGCCTGCCGACGAAGGTGCCGTACCTCCTGACCGACATGGCCGCGGACGCCTTCGGCCTCCTCGATCACCTCGGCATCGAACGCGCCCACGTCGTGGGCACCTCGATGGGCGGGATGATCGCCCAGCAGATGGCGATCGAGAAGCCGGAGCGCGTGCATGTCGCTCGCCTCGATGATGTCCACGACCGGCGACCGCGTCGTGGGCACGCCGAAGCTGAGGGTGTGGGGCGTGCTGACGCGGCGTGCACCGAACGACCGTGATGCCTACATCGAGTACTTCGCCCGTGTGTTCAGGATGATCGGCTCGCCCGCGTACCGCGGGGACGAGGACCGGGTGCGCGAGCTGGCGGGCGCGACGTATGACCGCGGCCACCACCCGGCCGGGACCGCGCGGCAGCTGGCGGCTGTGCTGGCGTCGGGCTCCAGAACGGCAGCACTGAGGGAGCTGGATGTGCCGGCTGTGGTGATCCACGGTGAGGCCGATCCTCTGCTGCCCGTGCGGGGCGGGCGGGCCACCGCGAACGCGATCCCCGGCGCCGAGCTGATCACGATCCCCGGAATGGGCCACGACCTGCCACACGAGCTGTGGCCGACCTACGTGGACGCGATCGCGCGGACCGCGGAGCGAGCGGCGGAGCCCTCGGCAACGCCGGTCTGAGGCGCCGGACCCGCCGGCCTGAGGCGCCGGACGCGCCGGAGCACGAACTACGGGCATTGAGGGGTCGGGCTCCCACGGGGGTGGGTCGACGTATGTGCTCCCCAGAGCACATAAAGCGCCCAACCCCTGGTCGGCGCCCGGGCCCTACCCCACTCGGTGCTCCCGCGCCAGACTCTGGGCCAGTTTCAGGGTCTCCGGGTCGATCGAATCCTCGACCACCTCGTAATCCCGTTCGTATTCGGTGACGATCGCGTCGCGGACCGTGTTCCAGCCGGCGCTCGGGGCCTCGGTCCGGACCGAGCCGCTCGCGTCGGGGCGCCAGTCGAGGCCGAGGGCGGCGTAGACCGGCTTCAGGACCGCGTTGATCCTGTCCTCGCCCTCGACCACCAGCACCACTCCCGTGTGCGATCCGCCGCCCACCACGCGCTGGCCGATCCCCGCGATCTTCACCGCGCCGCGCGCGTTCACGCTGTAGCGGCCGGGGCAGTACTCGCCGGCCACCTCGCCCACACGGGCGTCCACGCCGAGCTCCCGGAGCGCCCGTGCCAGCCGGTCGGCCGTCTGCCGGAAGCGGTCGTGGATGCCCGCCCGGGGCTCCTCGTCTGGGATCGCGTGACCGATCTCCATGGTGCCGTCGTGGAAGACGGCGGCGCGGCCCCCCGCGAGCCGCAGCGTCGCCTCGAAGCCGTGCTCGCGCGCGGCCCGGACCGCCTCCGCGTAGCCGTCGGAGACGGCGTCGCGCTTGGCGAACGCGACCGTCGTGCCGGGCCGGGCGATTCGGAGCGTCTCGGGTAACTCTCCGGCGGCGACCCGGAACATGAGCGCGCGGGAAACGGCCGCGTCGAGTGCGGGATCGTCGGAGAAGGAGTCTTCGAGGAGGCGGAGGGGAGGCACGTGTGCTGAAAAACTCGCGCTGAGCGCGAGAAATCCAGCACACACCCTAGGCCGCCAGCTCCTCGTCCGGCTCCGGAGCCCAGTCCCGCGAGGAGAGCGCGCGGTCCTTGCCGGTGAGCTTCGCGCCGCGCAGGCAGAAGTCGGCGGCGGCGATCAGGTCGTCGACCGTCTGTGCGTCGTCGGGGTGGGTCACCCACCCCACGCTGGCGGTGACGCGCACGCCCTCGTGGTTCAGGTCGCGGAGCGCGGCCAGCACCGAGTCGGCCAGCGAGCGCATGGACCCCGCGCTCGCGTCGGGTGCGAGGACCGCGAACTCGTCGCCGCCCAGGCGCGCCACCACGTCGGCCGTTCGCACGGCGCCGATCAGCCTGGCCGCGGTCTCGCGCAGCACCGCGTCGCCGGCCGGGTAGCCGTGCGCGGTGTTCACGTCCTTGAAGCCGTCGAGGTCCACCAGCACGAGGCCGGTCGCGGAGCCGCGCTCCGTCTCCATCGTCAGCCAGTCGATCAGCGCGCGGCGGTTGGGCAGCTCTGTGAGGGGATCGAGGAGCGCCAGCGCCTCGGCGCGCTCGCGCAGGTCGACGAGCAGCTCCTTGCCCTTGATGATCAGGACGCCGAGGATCACGTACGCGAGGCACACGACGATCACCTCGCCGATATAGCCGTCGGCGATCGCGTTGCCGTCGTAGAGCAGCGGGAGGAGCGCGACGGGGATGCACCCGAGGACGTACGGAAGCGCCTCGTGCCGGCGATAGAAGTACGCCGCGTACACGACGACGAAGAAGAGGTACAGCCTCCCCGGGGAGTCGGCGCCCCCGGTGGCCGCGGTGACCCCGGCGATGATGAACAGCGACCCCATCGCGGGCGCGTGCCAGAACCAGGCGCCGTGGCGCTCCGGACGCGCGAGCGTCACGCAGAAGAGACCCCACGCCACGCACACCGCGGCCAGCGCGATGACCCAGTCGCGGTGGCCGTGCTCGACCCCCGGCAGGAGCAGCATCCCGAGCGCCGTCACTCCGGCGGTCAGGAACAGGACGCCGGCCAGCTTGCCGGCCAGCCCGCGCTCCTCCAGCACTGTATGGGTCCCTGCTCCCACCGGCCGTCTCCAGTCTGGAAACTTCCCTCGTGGAGCGTTATCGGCAGGTCAGGAGGGCGTCAGTAGCCCAATGCGAACTTGGCTTCCTCGCTCATCATGTCGGGCGTCCAGGCGGGCGTGAAGGTCATTCGCGGGTGCACGGCGTTCACTCCCTGAGCTCCCCGACGAACTCCTCCATCTGGTCCGCGACCTGGGGCCCGATCGGGCAGCCGGGCGAGGTGAGCGTGAAGGCGATGTTCACCTCGCCGCCGTCGACCTCGACCTCGTAGATGAGGCCGAGCTCAACGAAATCGAGCCCCAGCTCGGGGTCGATCACGTTCGTGAGCGCCTCTTGGACGTCGTCCACTGTCACCGTTGACATGCCTTGAGGATAGTAGGGTCAGCGCGTGCCTCTGGTGGCCCTCGTAGCCCTCTTCATAGTGCTCCCGCTCGCGGAGCTGTACGTGATCCTGAAGGTCGGCGACGCCATCGGCGCGGTCCCGACCATCCTGCTGCTCGCGGCCGACTCCGTGCTGGGCGCCGTGCTGCTCCGAGCACAGGGACGGTCGGTGTGGCGCCGCTTCAACAACGCCATCGCGGAGGGCAAGATGCCGCACCGCGAGGTGATCGACGGCGTCCTCGTGATCTTCGGAGGCGCGTTCCTGATCACGCCGGGATTCATCACGGACATCGTGGGCGTGCTGCTGCTCCTGCCGCCGACGCGGTCACTGATCCGCGGCCAGGTGGTGCGCCGCCTCGGCCAGCGCGTGGTGGGCGGCAGTGTGAACCGCTTCGGTCGCCGGGCGCCGCGCGACTACGACGTGGAGGGCAGCGCGCGCGAGTACGACGATTCTCCCCAGCGCAGGCTGGAGCGGTGAGCGCGCCGGCGCTCGCGCTGTCCTTCTTCGACGCCGCTCATGACATCCACGGGTCGGTGCGGTCCGGGATATCGATCCTGTTCGAGGGCCGCAAGCCCACCGCCCTCCCCGAGGGCCCGGAGGTCGAGTCCACGGCCGGCGGCTGGCGCGCGGTGCTCGGAGACACGTTCTCGCTGGAGTTCGAGCCCGTATCTCCGTCGGCTGACCTCGGCGGGGTGCGCGCCCAGGTGGCGCGCGTGCGCGGCGAGGCGGCCGGACGGCGTGTGGACGGGCTCGGCACCGTCTCCGAGACCGACGTGCCGCCGCGGTGGGAGGAGCTCGACGCGGTTCGCGGCATCACGGCGCTGGTGGACGAGCAGCACGCGCTCGTGGCGCTCGCCCGGCGTCCGCGCGGCGCGGTGGGCCACGGCGACGAGGAGGTGGTGGCCCGGCTGGTCGAAGACGACGCCGTCCTCGAGGTGAAGGACGCCCGCATCTCGACCGTCTACGACGGCGGCGGCCGCCAGCGCAGCGCCGGGCTCGAGCTGTGGCTCCCAGGCGAGGACTATCCGCGCCGCGGCTCGGGGCAGGTGATCGCCGGCTCGTCGCTCGACCTCGACGCGCTCCAGGTACACGTCGCGGTCTTCCGCTGGCGACTCGACGGCCGCGAGGGCATCGGCTCCTACGAGCTGATGCTGCGCATGGAGCCACCCGCGGCCGCGTGAGGGACGTCCTCATAAGCGACTTCGGCGGCGTGCTCACGACGCCGCTCCAGGAGGGCTTCCTCGCCTATCAGGAGGAGGCGGGGGTGTCGCTCGCGGAGCTCGGAACGGCGATGGCGCACGCCATGGCGGAGTACGGCGACCACCCGCTGTTCATGCTCGAGCGCGGCGAGATCTCCGAGAAGGAGTTCTGGGCGCGCCTCGAGCGCCACGTGGGCGCACACTTCGACCTCGACCGCCTGCGCGCGCTCTTCTTCGAGAGCCTGGAGCCGAACGAGCCGATGATCGAGCTCGTGCGCGAGCTGCGCGGCGCCGGGATCCGCGCCGCCCTCCTCACGAACAACGTGCGCGAGTGGGAGCCGCTGTGGCGAGGGAAGCTCCCGGAGGTCGACGAGCTGTTCGAGGTGATCGTGGACTCGGCGTTCGTGGGGCTGCGCAAGCCCGACCCCGCCATCTACACGCTGACGCTCGAGCGGCTCGGCGACGTGGCCGCCGAGCGGTGCGTGTTCGTCGACGACCTGGACATGAACTGCGAGACCGCGCGCGAGCTCGGCATGACGGCGGTCCGCTTCGAGAGCGCGGACCAGGCCATCCCTGAGATCAGGGCGGCTTTTTCGCCTAATTAGCGAGATCACGCCAGATCGGCGGTTGACGGCAAACGACCGCTCGTGCTCTACTCCTCCGCAGAGACGCGGACCCAAGCGCCAAGAGCGAAGCCAAGAGGATGTGAGGCTCGCCGCGCAGCCCCGGAGACCTCGGTCACCGGTGGCGCGCTCCTCAAGCGCTTAGTTCGCGTCTCGTTTTTTTTGCGGTGCGCCACATCCGCATCATCTTCTTGGCGTTCCGCGCGTAGAGCTTCGTCTTCGGGATCTTCGGGAGCTCCAGTCCGCCGATCAGCCGGTGCGGGACGAGCGCCCAGCCGCCGTCCTCCTCCACGAGCTCGCCGCGCACCTGGAAGTTCTCCTGCCACTCGAACCGCGGCCCGTGGGCGTGAGCGACGAGGCAGGCGCGCCCGCCGTGCACCGGCACGCCGAGGGCGCCGGCTCCGATCCGGACGCGCTGTGCCGCCCGGTCGACCGAGATCGGCACACGCACGCTGAACGGGAACCCGTCGGGCGCCACGAGCGACAGCGCCGCCTCCGGGTATTTCGCGCCCAGCTCGTCGAGGCGCGTGTCCCAGACGGCCGGCCGGCCCTGCGCGCCGCCGGGATCGCTCTCCGGCTCCTCGTCGTGACCCGAGCGGACCTCCTCCATGTGGGTGTCGAAGAGCTCGGGCTCGCGCGTGACGTCTCCCTCCGGCCACACGTACACCCGCTCCGGGCGCACGTGGACGTAGAGGCGGGTGAAGTAGAAGCTGAACAGGCGCTGGACCGGCTCGGGCGGCAGCAGCTCCTTCGACGCCGGCAGCTTCTCGGCCGATTCGCGCGTGTAGCGGATGCGGTTCGCCTCGAGGTCGCGGTAGTCCACGTCGGCGACGCCCTGCACAAGCACCTGCGGGGCCGAGCTCATGCCGCAGCCGGTGGGCTCGGAGAAGAGCAGAGCGACCTTAGGGTTGGCCTCCGCGTCGAGCGCCTTCTTGGGATAGCCGATCGCGGTGGTCACGTCGATGCACGGGTCGCCGGCCCGGTAGTACGGCGTCAGCGGCCAGGAGATCGGCTGCCCGCGCCGGTCGATCGTCGTGAACTCCGTGGTGATGAAGCGCTCGAAGACCTGCTGGACCTCGGCCGGAAGCGACGCTGTCACGAAGCGGAGCTTACTTCGGCTCGGAGGCGGCGAGAAAGCGGGTGAGCTCCGCGGCGAGCAGCTCGGGCGCGGTCAGGTTGGCGCCGTGCCCCTCGCCCTGGAGGATCCGCTTCTTTGCCCGCGGGAGCGTCTCGGCATGCGCCTCCACGGACTCCACCGCCCATGCCGGGCTCTCGCTGCCCACGAGCAGAAGGGTCGGCACGTCGACCTCCGCCAGTCGCCAGTCCTCCATGCGGTGGACCAGCTCCGTCCGCAGCTCGCGCGGGACCGTGTGGACGATCTGGCGGCGCGCGTCCCACAGTGGCGTTTCCTGCAGCCGGTCGATGACGGCGTCCGAGTACCCGCCGATGTCTCGCAGGAACTCGCGGTTGACGGCGTCGCGCTCGCCGTCCTCGATCAACCGCTCCCAGCGGGTGATGGTGTCATCCGGCGAGAGTCCGCCTCCCATCGCCGGCTCGTACAGCGCGAGCGCCGGGAGCTCGAGCCTGAGCGCGGCGCCGGCGGCTACGAGGCCGCCGTAGGAGTGGCCGAACAGGAGCGCGCCCTCGCCCGCGTCGCGGACCACGGCGGCGACGTCGTCGCACTCGCGGTCTAGCGAGTAGTCGGGGCCGTCGCCCGAGTCTCCTCGCCCGCGCCGGTCGATCGCTATCACGGTGAACCGGTCCTCCAGGTAAGGCCGGAGCAGATCGAAGCTCCACCGCGCGGAGCCGGCACCGTGCACTGCGACGAGCGGCGGCCCGGAGCCGCTGACCTCGCATCCGATCCTCACCCCATCCGGGGCCTCGACGTGACGAAGCACGCCGTGAGGCTAATTGTCCGAGCCGAGCCTGTCCCAGCAGTAGAGCTCGACGGCCTCGGCGGCGAGCTCCATCAGCCGCTCCTGGGAGAGCCAGGGCAGCACGGTGGTGAGCGCCTGCTCCTCGCTCACGCCGGCCTCGAAGGCGTCCTCGCCCTTGAAGCCGGCCGCGATGCGCAGCGCCTCGCGGCGGTGGTCCCCGAGCCGCGCGAACGCACCCAGCAGGAACTCCTTGTTCGCGATCGGCTGGCCCACCTCGAGCGACGCGTGCCACGCCGCGAGGATCGAGAGGTCGTCGTCGTCGAGCTCCTCCACCGCCTTCGCGTAGTGGACCTGGAGCTCATCGTCGGGGATCTCGTCGACCCACGCGCGAACGACCTCGCCGAGGAGCTGGCGACGCGCCTCGCGCCCGACGCTCTCCGCAACGACTCTGATCGCTTCCTGCGGCTCGATGAAGCACAGTGGCATGACCGCCAATTTAGGACGAGGTCCCGACGGAAAACCTCAATGTGAGGTCCTCATCGTGCACGCAGAGCGCCGCGCGTCCCGGACAGTCCGCACATAGCGCGAAATGCGGCTCGGCGGACGGCTCGAAGCGACCCTCGACAACGCCCTGTGCGAGCTTCAAGAGCTCGCGCTCCATCCGCTCGGCGTCGGCCGACTCGTGGAGAGCCACGGCCGGCTCTCCCGGCCGCTCGAGGAAGCAGTGCACGACCTCCACGACCTCGGCGCCCGACTTCAGGGCGGCAAGCGCGTAGATCAGCCGCTGGGTCGAGTAGCCGTCGGCGACGAGCTGCTCCGGGTCCGCGTCGCCGAGCGGGTCGCTCTTCCAGTCGACCACGAGCGTGCGCGCGCCCTCCTCGGCGAGGACGTCCACCACGCCGTTCATGAGGAGGCTGCGCCCGCCGGACCCGGGCGGTGTGAGCGTGAACGCGAACGGCAGCTCCGTCCGCACGCGCGTGGCCGCGGCGATGCGCTCGCGCAGCTCCGACCCCGCCACGCGCTCCACCATGCCGCGCAGGTCCGCCACCGCGTCCGGCGTGGCCTCGACCCCGTGGAGGGCGACCGCGGCGGCCACCTCCTCGTCGCCCGGCACCACCGGCCGGGCGAAGTCGAGCCGCTCGAGCAGGCCGTGGACGACGGTGCCGCGGAGGCGCGGCTCGAGCCCCGGCGCCGGCGCCTCACCGCCGGGCGGAGCGTCGGCCCGGGGCAGCCGGAGGCTCCGCTCCAGGAAGAACCGGTAGCCGCAGCGGCGGTAGTCCTCGAGGCCGGAGTAGCTCAGCCGGCTCACGGCGAGCGCACGCGGCGCCGGCGGCAGGCCGAGCTCGAGCAGCGGCTGTTCGAAGGACGGCGCCTCCTCGGTCACGGGTGCCACCGGCGCGCGGTCGGCCGGCGGCAGCACCTCGTCCACGGTCGCCGGGGTGCACTGGGTCCAGCGGACGAACACGTCGCGGCCCTCGTACTCGTCTTGGCAGATCCCGGTGGCGCCCTCGGACGGGAGGCCGGCGCAGAAGCCGGGCCAGATCCATCGCATCGGCTCGGTCAGCTCGGCCGGGTGCGGGCGCTTCGTCAGGTCGGTCGCTCCGCTCAGCACGAGATGGTCCTGCGCGCGCGTGGCGGCCACGTAGAAGATCCGCCGCTCCTCCTCCTCCGCGGCACGCTTGGCCTGCGCCTTGATCTCGGCGAGCTTCGTGCTGTCCACCGCGCCGCCGCTGAGGTCCGCCAGCCGCAGGCCCACGGTGCCGTCGTCGGAGATGCGCAACTGGCCGTCGTCCTCGCGGCCGTCCTTGCCGAGATCGGCCACGCACACGACCGGGAACTCGAGGCCCTTGGCGCGGTGCACGGTCATCATGCGGACGGCGTCGAGCGCCTCGGCCTCGAGCGGCGCCTCGCCCTCGCGCGCCTGGATCACGTCGCGCTCGGCGACCGCGTCGATGAAGCCGCGCAGGTCGCGGCCCTCGTCGGCCTCGAACTCGCGCGCCATGCGCATCAGCTTCCGCACGTTCGCCATGCGGCGCGTGCCGCCGGGCAGCGCGAGCAGGTGCCGGTCGTAGCCGGTGAGCGTGACCGCGCGATCGATCAGCGTCTCGAGGGAGACCTGTCCCGCGATGCGCCGCTCGCCCTCGAAGCGGTCGACGAAGGTGGCGAGCTTCGAGCGGTCGCCGGCCGGGAGGGCCGCGAGCAGCGCGTTCACCACATCGGGCTCGCCGTCCGGCGGTCGGGCGGTCGCCGCTCGAACGAGGCGCCACGGATCCCAGCGGGCGCGCCGCGCGTGCACCCCGATCAGCGCCACCGCGTCCAGCGACAGCCCGCCGAGCGGCGACGCCAGCACCGAGTACAGCGCGAGCCCGTCCAGCGGGTTGGCCAGTGCAGCCAGCCACTGGCGCAGGTCCGCCACCTGCTGCTGGCCCCAGTAGCCGCGCCCTCCCACCACGTGCACGGGAATCCCGCGCTCGTCGAGCGCGCGCTCGAAGAAGCCCATCGCGGTGGTGGCGCGGAACAGGATCACCACATCGCCGTAGGACCATGGCCCGTGACGTGTGAGCTCGTCGACTCGCCTCGCGAGGAGGCGCGCCTCGGCCGCGCGCCACGCGGGCGCTCCGTGGAGCGACTCGCCGAAGAAGTCGCCCTGTTCGTTCAGCTCCTTCCAGGCGTCGCGGGCGCGCTCCACCGCGAGCAGCTCCACGGATGGCTCTACGCGCGCCGGCGCGTCGCGCGCGCCCGGCGCCTCGCGAAGCGGCTCGAACGCCTCTCCCCACGTGCGCGTGAACGCGAGGTCGATCGCGTCGAGGATCTCGCCGCGCGCACGGAAGTTCACGGTGATGCTCTCGGCCCGGCCGCCCGCGCGCGCCTCCTCCCAGTGTTCGCGGAAGACGCTCACGTCGGCGTTCCGGAAGCGGTAGATCGACTGGTTCTCGTCGCCGACCCTGAACAGGTTGTCGCGCGACAGCAGCGCGAGCAACTCGTTCTGCAGCCGGTTCGTGTCCTGGAACTCGTCCACCAGCACGTGCTCGAAGCGAGACGAGTACGCCTCGCGGAGCCCCTCGTCGCCCGCCAGGAGGTCGCGCGCGACGAGCTCGAGGTCCTCGAAGTCGAGCGCCGCCCGGTCGCGCTTGCCGCGCTCGTAGCGCTCGCCGTACAGCTCGAGCAGCACGCGCAGCATCGTGTGGTCGCGGTGCTCGCGCCCCGCCACCTCGTAGGCGGTGTGCGCGGCGTGCGCCTCGCGGTACTCGTCACAGGCGTCGGTGCACAGCGCCTTCGCGTTGCCGCGCGGCATCGGCTCGCGCTCCTCGATGGCGGCGATCGCCTTCTCGACGCTCTTACCACCGCCCGCCATGGCGAGCTCCGCGAGGGCGGCGCGGGCGGCGGCCTCGAGCCGGTCGGCCTCTCCCGCCGGGACGGGCGGGCGGGTCTCCTCGAGCCGCGGGTGCCGCTCCCCCCGGCTGCGCAGATGGGAGTACGCGGTGCGCACCATGTCGCGCAGCCGGTCGGGCGAGTACGCGGCGACCATCTCGATGCGGTCGGGGTCCTCCCCCATGAACACCTCGAGCGCACCGTCGAACGCGTCGGTGGCGATCCGGTCCGCCTCGACCTCGTCGAGCACCCGGAAGGCCGGGTCGATACCGGCGCTGAGCGCGTGTGCTCGCAGGATGCGGGCGCACAGCCCGTGGATGGTGGACACCCATGCGCTCTCCGCCGCACGAGCGTCCTCGCGGCGGCCCAGCTCGAGGAAGCGCCGCCGCACCCGGCTCTTCATCTCCGCCGCGGCCTTCTCGGTGAACGTGATCGCCAGCACCTGGTTCACATCGATGCCGTCCTCGACCACCGCCTGCACGAAGCGCTCCACCAGCACGGTCGTCTTGCCGGTGCCGGCGCCGGCCCTCACCAGCAGCGAGCCGTCGCGCCGCTCGACGGCCCGGCGCTGCTCGGGCGTCAGCTCCCTCACCGCTCGCTCCTGCACACCGACGGGTACTTGCAGCCGCCGTTCCAGTCGCAGCGGTCGGGGCAGGCCCGCAGGTCGCCGGCGCGCATCTGAGCGTCGGTCTCCCGGATCCGGCCGAGCGCCCAGTCGAGCTTCTCCTGGAACTGGTCCGGCGGCAGTCGATCAGTGTCGAACCAGCGGTCGCCGAGCTCGTCCACGTCGCTCGCCACCATGCCGCGCGGGCGCGGGTCCCTGTTGCCGAGCGCCACGTAGACCCCGCCCGCCGCGCGGAGGCCGAGCAGCTTCTCCACGACGAGCATGTAGAGCGCGGCCTGGAAGCGGTTCTCCGGCCCCCAGCTCGCGACCTTGTAGCGGTCCACGCGCTTGCCGGTCTTGTAGTCGATCACGAGCGCCATGCCGTCGCACTCGTCCACGCGGTCGATCCGGCCGCGCACGCGCAGGCCGCCCTCGAGCTCGACCGGCTCGGACTCGCCCATGCCGAAGTCGCGCTCGAGCTCGACCGGCTCGAACCGGCTGTCCGAGTCGGCCTCGGAGCGGAGGAAGCGCAGGAGGTCGAACTCGAGCCGGCGCGCGGCGGCGCGCACGCGCGTCTGCTTCGGCGAGAGCCGGAAGGACGAGCTCTGGTCGCGCAGCTCCTCGATCAGGATCCGCTCGGCGTCCGCGAGGTTGCCGTGGGTCACACGGCGGCTGCCGGTCTCCTCGGCCAGCCGCTCGTAGGTTCGGCGGAGCACCTCGTGGGCGTACGAGCCGCGCACCATGGCCTCGGCGTCCGGCATCAGCTCCTCCGGCTTGAGCAGGTCCTCGACCAGCCATTTGACGGGGCAGTCGGCGAAGTTCTCGAGCGCGCGCGCCGCCACGGCCTCGCGGCGGGACAGCTCGTCGAGCAGCGGCTCGGAGCTGAGCGGGACGGTGCCCGGCACGGGGCGGCGCGGGCCCGTGGCCGCGTGCGCTCGGTCCCACTCCGCGGCGGTCGGCGCGTCCTCGGGCCTCCACGTGACCTCCGACAGGGAGCGCGTGCGGC
Source organism: uncultured Thermoleophilaceae bacterium (assembly GCA_963808875.1). GTDB lineage: Bacteria > Actinomycetota > Thermoleophilia > Solirubrobacterales > Thermoleophilaceae > JACVRW01. The sequence goes on along the minus strand of CAWEHM010000053.1, from coordinate 26,675 downwards.
GCTCGGCGCCGTCTGACAGCAGCTCGCGCACGTCGTCCACGAAGTACGACTCGGTCTGAGGGTTGCCCTCCTCGTCGCTCGAGCGGGAGCTGAGCACGAGCAGGCGCTCGGCGCGGGAGGCGCAGACATAGAACAGGTACCGCTCGCGGTCGAGCCGGTCCTCGCGCACGGGGAGCACCAGCCCGCTGGCGGTGGCGAGCGCCCGCCGGTCGTCGTCTGACAGGAACGGCTCGGGCGAGGCATTGCGGGGGAACTCGCCCTCCTGGAGCCCGCAGCAGAAGACCACCTCGAAGCGACGCGCGCGGATCTCCCCGGGAGCCGCCACCTGCACGCGGTCCGGCTGCGGCGTCTCGCCCACGTGCACCTCGAGCTGCTCCATCACGCGCAGCACCTGCGCGGGATCGGCGGGCCGTGAGCCGAGCACGGCACGCAGCTCGGCCAGCGCCTCCTCCGCCTTCGCAAACGCGCGCGCCTCCTCCAGCTGCGGCCCGCTCAGGACGGTGGCGGTGCGCCGGTACGGGGCGGCGAACAGGGTGGCGAGCCGCTTCTCGAGCTCGGCCGCGAAGGCATCGGTGTCGCGGGCGCGCGCGAGCCGGTCGAGCTCCTCGAGCGGCCAGCGGTCGCGTTCCCAGCGAGCGCGCGCCTCGGCCGCGGAGTGCTCGCCCTCGCGGCGGACCTCGGCCTCGAGGCTGTCGGCGAAGCCGGGGACCTGGAGCAGGCCGGGGGTGCGGAGGTAGACGAGGAGATCGTCCGCCGTCCCGGCTGGGCCGGCCGCCCGGATCAGAGCCAGCAGCCCGCGTCCGAGTCCCGTGTGCCCGAACGGCAGCGTGCGGTCGATCGAGTACGGGATCCCGTATGCGCCGAACACCTGCTCGAGCAGCGACGAGTAGGCGGTCGGCTCGCGGAACACGACCGCCACGTCGCCGGGCATGACGTCCGTGCGCAGCAGCTCGAGCAGCCGCTTAGCCACCAGCTCGACCTCCGCACGCTCGCCGCCGGCGGAGTGGAACGAGACCGCCTGCCCCGGGTCGGCCCGTTCGTCCGAGCCGTCCTCGAACAACCTCCGCTCGACATGGTGCAGCGCCGGGCGCGACTCGTCCGCGTAGTGGTCGTCCAGCGGCGCCAGCTCCAGCTCCTCGGAGCCGATGGCGAGCAGCTCCTGATGCACCCCGCTCACCGACCGGAACGCGAGCCTGCCGCGCTCGTACGGCAACGAGACCGTCACGTCCACGTCACAGTGCCGCGACAGCGTCTCGAGCGCGTCGAGCTGGAGCCCGTTGAAATCGTCGAAGCCGTAGACGAACACCGGCGTGCGCCCCCACGCCGTCCGCGCCCCGCCCGTCGCGGCGCCCGTCCGCAGCGCGTCGAGCGTCGCCCGCGCATACAGCTCGGCATCCACGAGCCCGGCGGCCTCGAGGCCCTCGCGGTAGGCGCGGTAGATCGCCGCGATCTCCTCCGCGTACTGGCGGCGCGGGCCATCGCCGGCCCAATCGCGCAGAGCGCGGGTGAGACGCGCGGCAGTGACCTCGTTACGAACCTGTCCCAGCTCGGCGAAGAAGTGCGCCGCCGCGCGCACGAAGCCGGGCTGGGAGGCGGACTCGGCGAGCACGTCGAGCCGGGCCCGGCGTACCGCCTCCTCGACGATCAGCTCGCGCTGGAAGTCGGAGGCGCGGCGGCCGGCGAAGCCCACGCGCGCGGCGATCTCGCCGAAGAGCCACTCGAAGCGCATCACGCGCGCTCCGAAGATCGCCCCGCGCTCGGCCAGCTCGCGCTGGGCGTGCTCGACGTCGGCGAAGGTGGGCACCACGAGAACCGGGTCCTCGTCGAGCCGGGCGCGGAGGCCGCCCAGCACCTCGCCCGCCTTGGCGGCGTTGGCCGGACCCGTTACGAGCTTGAGGGGCACGTACTAATGGTCGCTACTCCACCGGATCGCCTGACGCGAGCACCCCGCGGCCGGCGGCGGAGTCGAGCGCGCCGAGGAAGCGGCCGGCCGGCAGAAGCACCGGTGCCTCCTGGAGCTCCCACCCCCGGTTCGGCCGCATGATCCAGCGCGCGATCCGCAGCCGGTCGTCGTCGAGGCGCTCGACGCGCAGCTCGTCGGCCAGCTCGCCGGTGCGACCGGGGCTGGCGCCGTGCGCTCCGATCGCCGGATCGCCGTCGCGCGAAAACTCAGCGGGCTCGAGCAGACCCTGCTCGGCCGCCGAACGGAGCAGTGACGGCAGGTCCTCGAGCGCCACGATCGGCGCGTCCTTCACCAGCTGGCCGGCCTGCCACAGGGCCAGGCGGAGGCCGCCGGGAACCTTCTCGAGCCGCACCTCGCGGCCGTCCTCGTACGGTCCGGCGGAGGCGAACTCGCCCCGCGACACGCGCACGCCGCTGGCAGCCTGGACGGGGCGCTTGGCGCCCGGCCGCCTCACCGTCGCGGGCCTGGGCCGCCGCTCGGGCTTGCGGTTCGGGTCGAGCACGGTGCCCTTCGAGCAGATCGGGCACTCGGCCACGAAGCGGTTATGACGGCAGAAGACGGACACCCATGTCCGAATTTAGAGGCTCGCCTCTGCCAGCATGGGGTCGATGCGGACCGCCGTGGTCTCGGACCTGCATCTGGGCGGCCTGGCCGGCGCCGACGTCGCGCGGAGTGGCCGGCCGCTCGACGCGCTGGTCGACGCCGTGTCGGACGCGGACCGGCTCGTCCTGCTCGGGGACATCGTCGAGCTGCGCGAGCGCCCGCTCGCCGAGGCGCTCGAGGTGGCGCGACCGGTGCTGGAGCGGCTCGGCGCCGCGTTGGCCGGCCGCCCGGTCGTGATCGTGCCGGGCAACCACGACCACGCGCTGGCGGAGCCGTGGCTCGCCCGGCTCCGGCTCGCCGGCGAACCGGTGCCGGCTGAGGCGGAGTGGCCGGTCGAGCCGGGCGACGGCGCCGCCGGGCGCATCTCAGAGTGGATGCCCGACGCGCAGCTGACGCTCGCCTACCCCGGGCTGAGGCTGCGCGACGACGTGTACGCCACGCACGGCCACTACCTCGACCTGCACCTGACCATCCCGCGGCTCGAGTCGATCGCGGCGTCGGCGATGGGACGGATCACGAAGCTCCGCCACGACGCGCACTCGGCCGCGGACTACGAGACCATCCTGTCGCCGCTGTACGCCTTCTACGCCGGGCTGGCGCAGGGCGCCTCGGCCGCGGCGCTCGCCGGAGGCAGCAGCTTCTCGCGCAGGGTGTGGCAGTGGGCGAGCGACGGCCGCGGGGCCGAGAACCCCGACCCCGCGCTCGCCGCGACGCGTGAGCGCGCCTCCGCCGCCGCCACCCGCTTCCTCCTCGGCCGCGTGACCATCCCGAGCGCAGTGGCGGCGCTCAACGTGCTCGGCCTCGGCCCCTTCCGCGCCACGCTCACCGGCGAGGAGCTCCGCCGCTCCGGGCTCGACGCGATGGCGCGCGTGGCCGAGACGCTCGCGCCCGGTACGCCGCACGTGGTCTTCGGCCACACCCATCGCCCCGGCCCGCTCGCCCGCGACGACCTTCCCGAGTGGACCACCGCCTCCGGCACCCGGCTCTGGAACAGCGGCAGCTGGCTGCACGAGGGCGCCTTCGTCCGCAGCGCGAAGGACAGCCCCTACTGGCCGGGCACGGTCCTGACGGTCGAGGACGAGGGGCCGCCCGCCATCCGGAACGTGCTCACCGGCTAGACACGGCCGGCTCGCGCGCTTCGCGGGAGCCCGGCACGCGCGCGCCGAGCGAGTACGCGGCGGCGTCGAACCGGCGCAGCTGCTTCCTGAACGGCCACGTGTACGTGGGCCACAGGGCCGAGTTGTGGCCGTTCCGGTCGATGTAATAGCTCGTGCATCCGCCGGTGACCCAGACGGTCCCCTTCGTCATCCGGTCGAGCTCGGCGTTGTAGGCGGCCTGCGCCTCCTCGCGCACCTCGAGCGTGTTCGCGCCCTGGGCGCGCATCGTGCGGAGCGCGTCGAGCACGTACGTCACCTGTGACTCGATCATGAAGACGATCGACGTGTGGCCGAGGCCGGTGTTGGGGCCGACGAGGAAGAACAGGTTGGGATAGCCGGCGACGGTGGTGCCCTTGTACGCGGCCATGCTCCCGTTCCAGGTCTCGGCCAGCGTGCTGCCGTTCCTTCCCCGCACGCGGTCGGCGATCGGCACGTCCGTCACGTGGAAGCCGGTGCCGAAGATGATCGTGTCGACCTCGCGCTCCGTGCCGTCCCCGGCGACCACGGAATGCGGCCGGATCTCGGTCACGCCGCCCGTGACGACCTCGACGTTCGGCTGCGCGAGCGCCGGATACCACTCGTCGGTCGGGAGGATGCGCTTGCAGCCCATGCTGTAGCCGGGAGTGAGCTTCCGGCGCAGCTCGGGGTCCTTGACCTGCGAGCGCATGTGCCGGAGCGGAAGCTGCTCCAGCAGCCGGTTGACCGGCGGGTGGCGGAACAGGAGCACGAACAGCTCGCGCGCCCAGTAGATGCCGGCCCTCATGGCGAGCTGGGCGGGCGGGAAGAGCCGGTAGAGCGTGCGCTCCCAGCGCCTTAGCGGCCGGTTGCGGTGGGGTATGACCCACGGAGCCGTGCGCTGGAACACGTGCAGCTTGCCGACCTTCGGCTGGATCTCCGGGACGAACTGGATCGCGGAGGCGCCGGTGCCCACGACGGCCACCCGCGCGCCGGTGAGGTCGTGATCGTGGTCCCACTCCGCCGAGTGGAACGCCCGGCCCTCGAAGTCCTCAAGGCCAGGCACCTCGGGCAGCGCCGGCTCCGAGAGCGGGCCCTGCGCGGCGACGAGGAAGTTCGCGGTCAAGGGGCCGGTCGAGGTGTCGATCCGCCACAGGCCGTCGGCGTCGTCCCACTCCGCGCTCTCGAGCTCGGTGTCGAAGCGGACGTGCGGCAGGACGCCGAAGCGCCCCGCGCAGTCCTTCAGGTAGTCGAGAATCTCCTCCTGCGGCGAGAAGGTGCTGGACCAGCTCGGGTTCGGCGCGAACGAGAACGAGTAGAGGTGCGACGGCACGTCGCAGCGGCAGCCCGGGTACGTGTTGTCCCGCCAGGTGCCGCCGAGGTCGCCGGCCCGCTCGAGGAGCACGAAGTCCTCCTCGCCCTCCTGCTTCAGCCTGATCGCCATGCCGAGCCCGGCGAACCCGGTGCCGACGATGGCGATCCTGTGGTGCTGCGTCACGTGAACCTCCGTAGTCCTGGCAGGAGCAGCTCGACGGTCCAGTCCGCGAGCTGCTCGACGTCCATCTCCGGGTGGTCCCACATCCAGTGGGCCACACCCTCGTACGCGGAGTTGACAGCGTTCGCGGCCACCTCCAGCTCCCGCGGGTCCACATCATCCGGTGCGATCTCCCGCATCAGTTCGAGAATCAGAGCGGCCTGGCGCTTCCTCACACGCACGGCGGCATCGGAGAAGCGGCCCTCATAAAGAAGCTCGTACGCCACGCGGTTGTCGGCGGCGAACCTGAGGAAGGCGAGCCCACCGGCCCTGAGCCGCGCCTCGGGATCGGGCCCAGCCTCGCTGCCGGCCGCGTCCGCGCCGCTCGCTGCGTCCGCCCCGCTCGCTGCGTCCGCCCCGCTCGCTGCGTCCGCGCCGCGGGCCGCCTCGGCTATCGACTCCGCCAGGCGCATCGCGAGGCCCTCGAGGCAGACCTCGAATAGGCCCTCCTTGGAACCGAACAGCTCGTAGATCACCGGCTTCGTAACGCCCGCGCGACGCGCGAGCTCGTCCATCGACGCCTTCGCGAAGCCCCGCTCGGCGAACAGCTGCTCACCGAGCTCGACGAGCTGCTCTTCGCGCAGCGCCCGCGGCACACGACCATGCCGAAAGTCCTCTATCCGTGCAACGGCAGACATACTTACTGACGGTAGGTTACCGAAAGTAGGTTCGATTCAAACCCGATGGCTGTCTGGGACGGCTGCGCGGGCGCCGGCGAACGGCAGCATTGAGGGAGAGGACACCCGGCCGCGCCTCCCGCCCCGGCCGCGCCTCCCGCCCCGGCCGCGCCCCCGCCCCGGCCGCGCCTCCCGCCCCGACCGGGGTTGGTCGAGTTTTGTACTGAGGTCAGTACATAAAGCGCCCCACCCTGGCGGGGGGCCGGCGAGGCGTGGAGAGTGAGCGAGCCTCCGCCGATGCTCCCCTCAATGCTGCCGTTCGTCCGTGGGAGGAGGGCCGCGGAGGCTTAAGCCGCCGGCGCTGCCTCGGGCTCGGCGGGCTCGCCGCCATCGGCGTCGGAAGCCGTCCCATCGCCCGCCTGGGCTGCCGCTGCCTCGTCGCCCGCCTGGGCTGCCGCTGCTCCGTCGCCCGCCTGGGCTGCCGCGGCGTCGGCGGTCGCGCCGTCGCCTGATGCCTCGACCTCTGCGCGTTCCTCCTCGGACTGGCCGGCGGGGGGTTCCTTGGCCCAGTCCTCGTCGAACTCGACGCGCCACTTGCCCTCGTCGGTCTGCTCCAGGCGGAGCTTTGCGCGGAAGGTGCGGCCGGCTCGTGAGCGGAAGCCGGTCACCGGCTTGTCGGTGCGTCCGACGCCGGGGTCCTCGCCGCTCTCTCGGGAGACCCGCAGCGATTCGATCAGCTGCTTCGCCACCGAGACGGGCAGGCTCTTGCCCGCCTTCTTCTTCCAGATCACGAACCCGCAGCCGGGGTCGTCGCGCGACCAGCACGAGTAGCCCTTTCGGTTCTCCGTGATCTCGCGGCCGCAGATCGGGCAGGGGCCCAGCTTGGCCCGCTCGATCTGCACGCCCTTCAGCTTGTCGAGCTCCTGGACGGTCTCGGTCGTGAACTTCTTGATGTCGTCCATGAACGCCGGGCGCGTGTCCTCCGCCTGCTCGATCAGGCGGAGGCGGCGCTCCCAGTTGCCGGTGAGCTCCGGCGAGGTGAGCTGGTGCTCGCCAAGCAGCCGGATCACCTGGATGCCCTTTTCTGTGGCCACGAGCGCGCGACCGTCTCGCTCGATGTAGCCCACGTCCACGAGCCGCTCGATGATCGAAGCGCGCGTGGCCGGCGTGCCGATCCCGGAGTCCTTCATCGCCTCGCGCAGCTCGGCGTCGTCCACATCCTTCCCGGCGGTCTCCATCGCGCCGAGCAGCGAGGCGTCGGAGTAGCGCCGCGGCGGCTGCGTCTCCTTGCGCATCCATTCGACCTCGCGCGTCTGCACGTCCTCCCCCTGCTCGAGACGGGGAAGCAGCTGGTCGCCGCCGGAGTCGTCGTCGCTCCTGTCCTGCTCTGAGAGCTCGCCGTAAACGCTTCGCCAGCCGGCTTCGATGAGGCGCCGGCCACTGGTGCGGAACACGTTCTCACGAACCGTCGTCTCAACCCTGGTGCGCTCGAAGACGGCCTCGGGATGGAACACGGCGAGGAAGCGCTTCGCGACGAGGTCGTAGATCTTGATCTCGTCGGCACCCATCTTCGAGAGGTTGTGCTCCGAGTTGGTCGGGATGATCGCGTGGTGGTCCTGGACCTTGGCGTCGTTGACCACGCGCGCGAGCGGCAGCTTGTCCAGCCCGAGCACGAACTTGGATGCAGCCTCGTACTGGGCGTTGCGTCCGATGTTCTCGGTGGTCGGCTTGATCTCGGCCACCATGTCGCCGGTCAGGAAGCGCGAGTTGGTCCGCGGGTAGGTGAGCGCCTTGTGGTCCTCGTACAGCCGCTGCGCGGACGCCAGGGTGCGGCGCGCCGAGAAGCCGTACAGGCTGTTCGCGTGCCGCTGGAGGCTCGTGAGGTCGTACAGCAGCTGCGGCTGCTCGCGCTGCTCCGTCTTCTCCAGCTTCGTGATCTCGCCGGCCTGGCCCGTGACCGCCGCGACGATCGCCTGCGCCTCGGCCTCGGAGGGCAGCCGCTTTCCGCCCAGGTAGCGGCCGGCGTAGCGGCGCTCGCCGGTGGCCTCGAACTGCGCCTCGACGAGCCAGTACGGCTCCGGCACGAAGTTGCGGATCTCCTCCTCGCGGCGCGCCACCAGGGCCAGCGTGGGCGTCTGCACGCGCCCGAGCGACACCGCGCCGTCGAACGCCGCCCGCAGCCGGATCGAGGCCGCGCGGGTGGCGTTCATGCCCACGAGCCAGTCCGCCTCCGAGCGCGACCGGGCCGCCTCCTCCAGCGAGTGCAGCTCCTCGGCCGGGCGCAGGTGCTTGAACGCCTCGCGGATCGCCGTCTTCGTCATGGACGACAGCCACAGGCGCTGCACCGGCTTGTGCACCGGGGCGAGGTCGTACACGTACGCGAAGATCAGCTCGCCCTCGCGCCCGGCATCGCAGGCGTTGACGATCTGGTCCACCTGGTCGTCGGCCATCAGCCGGTGGATCGCGCGCAGCTGCTTGTTGGCGCGTTCGTCGTTCGGGATCAGCTTGAACTTCTCGGGCAGGATCGGAAGATCGGCGAAGCGCCACTTCTTCAGCTTCGGGTCGTACTCGTCCGGCGGCGCCAGGCCCACCAGGTGACCCACCGCCCACGTGACGATGTAGCCCCCGTTGTCGGTGGAGCCGTCCTGGGTCTCGAGGTGCGTCTTGTCCTTCGACTGCTTGAAGGATCCGGGCAGCGTCGATGCCAGGTCGCGCGCGACCGAGGGCTTCTCAGCGACTACTAGGGTCTTCGCCATCAGGGATCAGGGTACGCATATCGCCTCCCACACTTCGACCGGATGGTGGCTGGAGGAGGCCGGTGGTGCCGCTCCGCGGCCCGCGCTCGAGGGGGACCAGAGCGCCGACGTGGTGATCGTCGGAGGCGGCTATACGGGGATGTGGACTGCCTGGCACCTGCTCGATTCGGAGCCCGGGCATCCGTGTCCTCCTCCTGGAGGGCGGGGTCTGCGGACACGGCCCGAGCGGGCGAAACGGCGGGTTCTGCGAGTCGCTCTGGTTCAGCGCCCCCGCGCTCCGCACCCGATTCGGCGACGACGCCGCGCGCTCCCTGCTCGACGCGTCGAGCGAGACGGTTGGCGCGATCGGCGCCTGGTGCGCCGACAACCGCGTGGACGCGTGGTTCGACCAGTCCGGCTACCTGGGCGTCTCCACGGGCGAGGCGTTCGACGACATGGGGCGCGACACGGTCGAGGCCGCCCGCGTGCTCGGGAGGCCGGACGCGGTGCGTGACATGACCGCAGAGGAGATCCGCGAGCGGGTGGACTCCCCCGTGTTCCGGGGCGGCGTGCAGGTGCCCGACTTCGCGACCGTGCACCCGGCGCGGCTGGCGCTCGGCCTGCGGAACCGGCTGCTTGAACGGGGAGTGGAGATCTTCGAGAACTCGCGTGTCGTCTCCCTCACGGCTGCCGGTTCGGTCACGGCGCGTACGGACAGTGGGTCGGTTCGCGCAAGAGCCGCCGTGCTCGCGGTGGGCCCGTCCGCCCGCTCCTTCCGCCCGCTCCGCTCGCGCCTGTCGGTGACGTCCTCGCACATCGTGCTCACCGAGCCGGTGCCCGACGTGATCGAGCAGATCGGCTGGACAGGCGGCGAGTGCATCACCGACGGCCGTACGCTCCTCCACTACTTCCGCACGACGCGCGACGGCCGGATCGCATTCGGCTGGGGCGGTGGCCGGCTGGCCTACGGCAGCCGCGTGAACGGCCGGATCGAGGTGGACGGCGAGGTGGCCGCCACGGTGCACCGGCACCTGCTCCGGATCTTCCCGGCGCTCGAGGGTCGCCGGATCACCCACGCCTGGGGCGGGCCGATCGACGTCTCGCCCAGCCACATCCCCCAGATCGACACGCTGCCATCGGGCCCCGTGCACTTCGCGCTCGGCTTCACCGGCAACGGCGTCGGCCCGACGCACCTCGCGGGGAGAGCGCTGGCGTCGCTCGCGCTCGACCGGCGCGACCGCTGGTCGAGCCTCCCGCTGGTCGGCTCGGAGGCGGGCGGCTGGGTGCCTCCCGAGCCGCTCGCCTGGCTGGGCGGGAACGTGGTCCGGCGAGCGTTCCTGCGGCGCGAGGACGCCTACGAGCGCGGCGAGCGGCCCGGCCCGGTCACCCGCGCGCTGTGCGCGGTGCCGAGGGCGCTCGGAATCCACGTGGCGCGCTGAGGTCTAGTAGCCGCCGTAGCCGGGATAGGCCCGGCCGCGATCCGGGCCGCGGCAGCCCTGACGGCGATCGCTCGAGTTGAACGGCAGGCGGATGATCATCTGCGCCTCGTTGTTGTCCTCATTCGACTCGTACACCCGGTTGTTCGGGTCGGCGATGTGCACGTACGCGAAGCAGCCGCGCAGGCCCGTCACGTCGATCCACTGCTCCGGGTAGGTGGGCGGATAGACGTCCGACCATCCCACCGAGGTGCCGAGAGTGACGTGCTCCGCGTGCGAGTTGTTGCTGCACGCCGGGTAGTGCGCGAACCGAGGCGAGTGCGGGAGCGCAGGGCGCGTATGCATCAGGTCGCGCAGGCAGTACGCCACCTTGGGCCCCGTGCGCACCAGCTTGGTCCGCTTGCCGTGCGCGTCAACGCGCCACAGCTCGAAGCGCGCCGCGTTGTAGAACTTCCACCAGAAGCGGCTCAGGTGGGCGAACTTGAACTGGAGCCGCCCGTCGGTGGCCACGCCGATCCTCCCGCCGCCGCGCTTGTAGATCCGCTGCCGGGCGCGCATGAAGGTCGGCCCGATACGCGTGCCGAGCAGCTCGGCCGGGCCCTTCCCGATGCTGTCGATCGAGTTGCCGGCGTGGAGCAGCGTGTGGCCGCCGTAGCGCGAGAGGTACATGCCCCACGGCTGTCTCATCACGAGGTCCGGGCACAGGAGCTGCCGCGCCTTGGGCCCGATGCAGGGGTTCTCGGCAGGCGGCTGCGGATCCTGGGACGGCCGCGCAAGCGCGGTTCCGGCAAGCCCGACGGCACAACACAGCGCAATCACAAGAGCGGCACGCACCGCCCGAGTTGTAGCGACTACGGTGCCCGGAATGCGCGTGTTGAGCATCGACGGCGGCGGAATCCGCGGTCTGATCCCGGCGATAGTCCTCACCGAGGTGGAGCGGCGCACCGGCCGCCAGGTGTGGGAGATGTTCGACCTGATCGCCGGAACGTCGACCGGCGGCATCCTCGCCTGCGCGCTGTGCGCGCCCGATCCGCTGCCCGCGTCCGAGGTCGTGAAGCTGTACGAGGACCAGGGCCCGGACATCTTCAGCCGCTCGCTCTTCCAGCGCATCCGGAGCGCCGACGGCCTGCTCGACGAGAAGTACGACGACGCCGCGCTCGATCGCGCGCTGGAGCGGTTCCTGCAGGACAAGCTGCTGTCCCAGACGCGGCCGGACATCATCGTGCCGTCCTACGACACGAACGAGCCCGGCCCGTACTTCTTCAAGACGACCGACGCGAAGGCCTCGCCTGCCGACGACTTCCCGCTGAACGTCGTCGCGCGCGCCACCTCCGCCGCACCCACCTACTTCGAGCCGGTCGAGTCGGGCCAGCGCGCGCTCGTGGACGGCGGCGTGTTCGCCACCAATCCGGCGATGTGCGCCCTCGCCGAGGCGCTGAACACCGTCTCGCCGAAGGAGGTCGTGCTCGTCTCGCTCGGCACCGGCGAGCGGACCCACAAGCGCGACTACGACGAGATCAAGGACTGGGGCCTCGCCAACTGGGCGAGACCGATCCTCGACGTGGTGTTCGACGGGGTGTCGGACGCGGTGAACTACCAGCTGAAGCGCGTGCTGACCGCCGAGAGCTACTTCCGCTTCCAGGTGGAGCTCACGCTCGCGACCGACCACCTCGACGACGCGAGCGAGGGCAACCTGGCCAAGCTCCGCGGCCATGCCGAGGAGCTGATCCGAACGCGCTCGGACGACCTCGACAAGGCGCATCGCGAAGCTCTAGCCGGCGCGCCCCTACTGCGCGCAGGGGCCGGTGTCGACCGCGCCGCGCACGCGGCCGAGCGCTGTGCGCACGATCGAGTCCGGCACCGCGTAGCCGGCGCGGTTGCGACTCGTGGCCGCGGCGAACACCGTGGCCACCACCCGGCCGGACCCGTCCACCACCGGTCCGCCCGAGTTCCCGTGGCGCACAAGGCCGCGCAGCGACGTGATCGTGCGCTGCACGGGCCCGCGCCCGTAGGAGTCCTGGGTGATCACGGCCACGGTCTGCCCGAGTCGCGCCGGCTGCACGTCGTACGGGCCGTTCTCGGGGAAGCCGAGGACCGCGGCCGAGGTGCCCGGCTTCGCGTCCACGTGGAGCGCCAGCGGCGGCGCGCCTCCAATCCCGGGCACGCGCAGGATCGCGAGGTCGTTCTGCGGGTCGTACCAGACGGCCTTGGCGTCCAGCGACGGGCCGTCGCCGCCGAGCTGGACCGTCGTGTCGTCCTGGCCCGCGACCACGTGAGCGTTCGTCACGACTATCCCGCGGCGGGCGACCCAGCCGCTCCCCTGGACGCCCAGGCCGCAGGCGGTGCCGAGCACGCGCACCACGCTCCGCCCGGCCGCCCGCACGTCGGGGTCGCGGGCGATCTTCGAGTTCGGCGGCGGCACGTTCGCGGCCGGGCCGCGGATGGCCGGGAACGGGTCGAAGCGCGCGAGCGCCCGCAGGATCGGCCCCGACGGCGGCAGCGCCGCGTTCAGCCTCTGGAGGATCTCTGAGCGCTGGATCGGCTCGCGCAGCTCGCGCGCGCCGGGCGTCTGGAGCGCCACCGCGCCCGCGATCCACACCAGGAAGAGCCCGAGGCAGGCCACCAGCACCGCGCCGCCCACGCCGTCCGCCACGCCGAGCTCCTCGGGCAGCCGGCCCCGCAGATGGAAGCCGGCCACCTCGAGCACGGAGGCGAATAACGCGCCGAGCATCAGCGCCACGAGCAGGGCCACGAGCGGCGCGTAGGGCGAGTGGGAGCCGTCGCTCAGGAGCACCGGCCCCAGCCGCGACCCGAGGAACGCGCCCAGAGCGAAGCCGACGAGCGCCAGGCCGCCGGCGATCAGGCCCTGGCTGAAGCCCCAGATCGCCATCAGGACGGTGAAGGCGATGATGATCCAGTCGAGGCCGGTCAAGGGGGGCCGCAGGCTATCCCGCGCGAGTCCGGGGTAGGCGGGACTACCATCGATCCCGGTTCCCCAGATGGAACCACGTCCCCCCAGACGGAACCACCTCCCCAGGTGAAGAGCATCCCCCCAGCGCGCCGGCGGCGCATCACCCATCGCGCCCTGCCCACCATCGGCGGCCTCGCGGCGGTCTCACTGATCGCGGGGATGATGGTCGGCGCCTCCACCGAGAGCGCCGCCGAGCGCACGGCGTCGCGCTTCGCCGAGGCATGGAAGCGCGGCGACTACAGCGCGATGCACCAGCTTCTGACCCCCGACGCCCGGGCACGCCACCCGCTGGCGGAGTTCCGCCGGGACTACCGGCGCGCCGCCGCCACGGCCACCGCCACGCGCATCGACCCAGCTGACCCGGACGGCGTGGACGACGACACCGTGACCGTGCCGGTGGTGGTCGAGACGCGCGTGTTCGGCGCGCCTGCGCGGCGACCTGCAGATCCCGGTGTCCGGCGAGCGGGTGGCCTGGTCCCCCCGGCTCGTGTTCCCCGAGCTCGGCCCAGGCGAGCGACTGACGCGCGCGAGCCTGCCACCGACGCGCGCGACCATCCGGTCGCGCGACGGCAAGGTGCTCGCGCGGGGGCCGGCCCCCGCGCGGACGTCGCCGCTCGCGGGCATCGCCGACTCGATCGCTGGGCGGATGGAGCCACAGGAGACCGGCCAGGAGCGGCTCGCCCTTTACGCGCGCGGCTTCCCGAGAGGACTGGCCGGTGGGACAGACCGGGCTGGAGGAGGTGTTCGAGCAGCGCCTGCGCGGACGACCCGGCGGCGAGCTCGTCGCCGGGGGGCGCGTGCTGGCCCGCGCCAAGCCGCGCGCCGCGCGACCGCTGGTCAGACCACGATCGACACGCGCCTCCAGGAGGCGGCGGTGATCGGGCTCGCCGGCCGGCTCGGCGGCGTGGCGGCACTGGACCCGCGGACCGGGGAGGTGCGCGCCCTCGCCGGCATCGCGTTCTCCGCCCCGCAGCCGCCCGGATCGACGTTCAAGATCGTGACCGCCACCGCCGCGCTCGAGCGGGGCATCGTCAAGCCCTCCACGGAGTTCCCGGTGGAGACCCACGCGATCGTGGACGGCGTCGAGCTCCAGAACGCCAACGGCGAGTCCTGCGGTGGCACCTTCCGCGAGTCGTTCGCGCACTCGTGCAACTCGGTGTTCGCGCCGCTGGGGCTGAAGATTGAGGCCGGCCCGCTGGTCGACGCCGCCGAGCGCTATGGCTGGAACGCGAAACCCACCATCCCGGGTGAGGTGCCGAGCACCCTGCCGCCCGCCCCCGGCATCGACACCCCGCTCGAGCTGGCCTCGACCGCGATCGGCCAGTTCGAGACGCTCGCCACGCCGCTTCAGATGGCGTCGGTGGCCCAGACGATCGCCATGCGCGGCGTGCGCTTCCGGCCGACGCTCTCGCCCACGCGCCGGCCGCGAGGCGAGCGGGTCACGTCGCGCCGGGTGGCGCGAACGGTCGGCTCGATGATGGTCGACGTGGTGGCCTACGGCACCGGCGTGGCCGCCGCGCTGCCCGACACGAAGGTCGCCGGCAAGACCGGCACGGCGGAGCTCGAGGACACCCGCGACCCGGAGACGGGCGAGACGCTGCCGCCGGATCCGGAGAACACGGACGCCTGGTTCACCGTCATACGCGCCGGCCGCTCACCCGAAGATCGTGGTGGCGGTGATGCTCGTCCGGGCGGGCGCCGGGGGCGCGACCGCCGCCCCGGCGGCGCGCGTCGTGCTCGACGCCAGCCACGCCCTGAGTCGGACACTAGATGTCGAGCTTGAACGTGAGGTGGCCGCCGCTCGGGCCCTCGACCTCGAGCTCGAGCGGCCGGTTTTCCGTGTTCGCGAGCGGCAGCCGGAACAGCAACATGGACCCCGCCGTCGGGCCGAGCTGAGCCACGCTCCCGCTCTCGGGGATGCACTCCTCCGGTGCGAGGACCTTCGGGTGATAGGCGAAGTCGTTGCTCTCCGGCAGCGGCGTGGGCTCGAACCTGTTGCCCTGGTTGTCCACGATCGTGAACCGCTCCGCCGTCTGGGCCGCCTCCTCGCCGCGGTTGCACGTCTGGAGAAAGACGCCGTAGAGCGTGTGCGTGGCGTCCGGCTCCATGCCGGACACGACGTACGACTTGTCGGGCGTGATGCGCGGGTTCAGCTCGCGCGTGATGAAGACGTTGTATTCGATGCCGTCCAGGGGCAGAGCGAGGCCCTCGCGGGCCGCCTCGTCCACGCCCTGCTTGGTGTCGGAGTTGCCGCACGCGCCCACGCCCGCCGCGAGAACGGCGAGGCACAGCAGCATCAGCAGACGGCGCGGCATGCGGGCGGGCATATTAGTCCGGGCCTCAGAGCCTCGACCGGCGGGCCGGGTCCATCCCGGCATAGGCACCGAAGCGGGCCGCCTTGTCGGGCTCGTAGCCCGCGATCGTCGCGCGCTTCAGCTCCACCCGGTCCGGCTCCTCGAACACCATCCGCAGGCGGTCGAGCGCCTTGTTCGTCTTCCTCCTGATCCAGCCGGCAGCGCCGATCTCCTTGAGGCGGTCGACCCTCGTGGCCGGCTCGCTCGAACGTGGTCAGCTCGACGCGCGTCACGTTGCCGGACTCGCGCGAGAAGTCGTACACCGCCACCGACCGGTTGCGGCCCCGCCGGCCGTAACGGATCTCCTCGACGATCTGCCGCGGGCGGTCCGCCCTCGTGATGGTCAGCTCCGCGTACTCGTTCGCGAGCGGCGCGTCGAGCTTGAAGCGGGCCGCCGCGCCCACCCCGACCGGCTGCACGCGTGCGAGCCGGTAGTCGTGCATGAAGTGCTCCGTGAACGCGGGCCGTGCGGCGAGGTCCGCCACGAAGTCGAACACCTCCTCGCGAGGCGCCGAGATGATCGCCGATACGGAGACCTCGCGCATGCGGGCGAGATCGTACCGGCCGGTGAGAACCTCGCTGCGCGGCCGCTAGATGGTTAATTCCGAATTTGTGGCCGCAGGCGCTGAAACGCAGGCCAGGTTGACCGATCTCGGCGTTATGCCGAAGCCCGGCGGCGAGGGCGAGCAGGCGAAGCCCGATTATCGGCGTCAAGGCCCCATGCGCCATGATCGTCACGATGGCTTACGACGAGCATCTCGCGGACGCGAGATGAAGGGCTTGCTTCGGGTTGATGCCGAGTCGGTCTACACGAAGCGAGCGCTCGAGCCCTGGGGCTATGCAGAGCGTCGCTTTTGCCCGCGCGTTGCCGCCGAAAGAGAAGAAGTGAGCTTGAGCGATGCCGATGCCTATGACCGGTTCATGGGCCGCTACTCGAGGCCGCTGGCGGTGCCCTTCGCCGATTTCGCCGGACTCCCGCTCGACGGCCGGGTCCTCGACGTCGGATGCGGCCCTGGTGCGCTGACCGCGGAGCTCGTCCGCAGGGCCGGGCCGGGACGGGTCACGGCGGTCGACCCGTCCGAGGAATTCGTCCTGGCCCTACGCGGCCGCCATCCCGGAGTCCAGGTCATCCGCGCGCCGGCTGAGGATCTCCCGTTCGAAGGAGGCTGCTTCGATGCGACGCTCGCCCAGCTCGTGGTCAA
The DNA here is from genome assembly GCA_963808875.1 of uncultured Thermoleophilaceae bacterium. Classification (GTDB taxonomy): domain Bacteria; phylum Actinomycetota; class Thermoleophilia; order Solirubrobacterales; family Thermoleophilaceae; genus JACVRW01. The sequence goes on along the minus strand of CAWEHM010000053.1, from coordinate 10,148 downwards.
CGTCATGGACGATCCGGTCGCAGGCCTCCGCGAGATGGCGAGGGTGACGCGGGACGGCGGCGTCGTCGCCGCATGCGTGTGGGACTTCACCGACGGCGGCCCGATCGGTCCGTTCTGGGATGCCGCCCAAGCGCTCGATCCTGAGGTCGAGACTGGATCTGTCTGCCCCGGCAGCAGGGCCGGCCACCTGGCCGACCTCTTTCGCGCGGCTGGAATCGGCGACATCGTCGACAGCGCCGTCGCGGTGGACGTCGAGCACGCCACGTTCGAGGACTGGTGGGAGCCGTTCACGCTCGGCGTCGCCCCGTCGGGTGCGCACGTCGCCGGCCTCGAGCCCGAAGGGCGCACGGCATTGCGCGATCTCTGCAGGGAGAGGCTGCCGGAGCCACCGTTCGTAGTCTCGGCGAAGGCCTGGGCGGCGCGCGGCGCGGCTTGACCCGTAGCTAGGCGGCGCGCGGCACGACCGCGAGCCTGCGCTCGCTCACGTGCACGCGCTCGGTGCGCACCGCGACGCGGCGCTCCTCGGGCAGCTCGGCGAAGCAGAGATCGCACAGCGTGCGCCCGCCGTCGAGCTCGTGCACGCGCTCGCCGGCGAGCGGAGTGCGGTGGCAATCACCGCATTCGGACCCGCTCGGGGGCAGCGTCCCGATGCTGCTGCGGACGAGGATTGAGGCCAGGTCTGGCATGGAAAGAGGGTTCGAGATCGGCGGGAAAAGCCCTCCATCCTTGAAGAAAGCGCGCAATTACCGCATTTTTTACTTGGCGAGCTCGTATCCATCGATACCATCCATTCCCCCCACCCCCTGAGGAGAGAGATCGAAATGGAAGCCTTTAACGCCGGCACGCTGGCGGGTGCCGGGTCCTTCCGATGCGACTCCTGCGGATTCGCTGTGGCACTTCACGAGCGGGACCCCGTGCCCGAGTGCCCCGAGTGCGGGGGCGAGAGCTTCAGACGCGCCTCGCTGTTCGGTGAGTCGGCCCACCCGCCGATGCACCACGAGGTCGAGGGAGCACCGGACTGGCTGGCCGAGGCCCGCGAGGCCCTGGTACGGGAGGGCGACTACCTGGCGTTCGAGGACGACGACCGGGTTCGGGTATTCCCGCTGCAGGACGGCTGGACCCGGATCGGGCGGAGCCTCTCGGCGCACGTGCGCTTCGACGACCCGACGGTGTCGCGCCGCCACGCGCTGCTCTACCGCGACGAGGCGGGCGCGCGCATCCTGGACGACCGCAGCCTGAACGGCGTGTTCAAGAACGGCGAGCGCGTCGAGCTGGGCGAGCTGGGGGACGGCGACGAGATCTCGATCGGCCGCTTCAGCCTCTTCTTCGTCAGCCTGGTGGGCTCGCCCGCATCTCCCGCAGGCCCTCTTCACGCGTCGTGACGGGCCGGTAGCCGAGGTCGCGCTCGGCGCGCGAGATGTCGATCGTGCACTCCTGAGCGCTCACCCAGACGGCGAAGCGGGTGAGCGGCGGGGTGCCGGGGCGCCTCAGGCGGCGCCACAGCCACTCCGAGGCGCGCGCGGCGGCATTGGCCACGCCGGCCGGCACCGACTTGTCGGGGATCTCGACGCCCTGCGTGCCCACCAGCGCCGTCAGGAACTCGCGGAACTCGACCGGCTCGCCGTCGGTGACGAACCACACGCCGCCCGCGGGCCCGCGCGTGCCGGCAAGCCACAGGCCCTCGACGGTGTTGTCGATATGGGTCGTGGCGGTGAGATGGCGGCCGCCGCCGACCCAGCGGAAGCGGCCTGACTTCACCAGCTCGATGATCGCCGGCAGCAGGCTCGTGTCCCCGCGGCCCCACACGAAGCGCGGCCGTACCACGACCGTCTCGAGGCCGTCGCCATTCGCCGCGCGCACGACCTGCTCGGCGCGCGCCTTCGATGACGGATAGAGCGACGGCGAGTCGGGCCGAAGCGGAGCGCTCTCGTCCACGTTCACGAGCGGCTGCCCCGCCATCAGCGCCGCCTCGGTGCCCACGTGCACGAGCCGGCGCACGCCGCCCGCCCTGCAGGCGGCGACCACGTTCCGCGTTCCCTGCACGTTCACGCGCTCGAAGTCGGCGGGATCGCCGAAGTCCTCGACCTTCGCGGCCGCGTGGAAGGCGACCTCGCAGTCCTCGACGTGAAGGTCGTCCAGATCGCCCGTCACGGGCTCGGCGCCGAGCTCGCGCACGCGCTCGGCGGCGCGGTCGGAGCGCGCCAGCGCGCGCACGTCCCAGCCCTCGCGCCGGAGCCGCTCGATCAGCGCGCCGCCCACGAAGCCGGATCCGCCGGTTACGAACGCGGTGGGCATGTCAGCGCTCGTCGCGCGGGCCGGTCCAGAACGCGTCGCCGACCGTGACCGTGCGCGCGATCTCCGCCTGGTGGCGAAGCGAGTGCGGGTCGCCGTCCTCGTAGGCGAACATCGCCTCCGGCGCGGATGCGGCGCACCTCGCCGGAGCCGCCCAGGTACTGGTCCACCACGCGCGCGCAGCGGCGCCCCTCGGCGATCGCGGTCACCACGAGCGACTGGCCGGTGCGGGCGTCGCCGCAGGCGAACACGCCCTCGACCTTGGTGCCGTACACCGGCGCCTTCACGTTGCCGCGGCGGTCGAGGTCGAGCCCGAGCTGCTCGACGGCGCCCTCGTGCTCGGGGTGGTTGAAGCCGATCGCGATCAGCACCAGCTCGGCGCGCTCCTCGAACTCGCTGCCCGAAACCGCGTGCAGGTCGCGTGACGAGGTGCCCTCCACGCGCCGGCCCTGCACCGCCGTCACGCGGCCGTCGACGCCGCGCAGAGCGGTCACCTGGGTACCGAAGCGGCGCTCGCCGCCCTCGTCGAGCGCGTAGGTCGTGCCGGTGTCGCTTGGGCGGCAGCGGCCAGGGCGTGCCGGGCGGCCGCCCGTGGCCCGGGAGCGGCGGGTACACGTCGAGCAGGAGCACGTCCTCGGCGCCCTCGCGCAGCGCGTTCGAGATGCAGTCCATGCCGGTGTCGCCGCCGCCGACCACGACCACGCGCTTGCCCTCGGCGCTGATCACGCGGCCGGGCGGCGTCTGCCGGTGCGCGCGTCCCTCCATCGCCGCTACCGCGCGGTTGCGCTGGTACAGGTAGTCCATCGCGAGGTGCACGCCCGCCAGCTCGCGGCCGGGCACGTCGAGGTCGCGGTGCACGCGTGAGCCGATCGCCACGACGACCGCGTCGTGGTTCCCGCGCAGCTCGCCGGCCTCGACGTCGGCGCCCACGTCGACGTTGCACTCGAACCGCACGCCCTCGTCCTCGAGCAGCTTCACGCGCCGCTCGATGATCCACTTCTCGAGCTTCGCGTCCGGCACGCCGAAGCGGAGCAGGCCGCCCGGCGCCTCGTCGCGCTCGTAGACCGTGACGATGTGGCCGAGCTTGTTGAGCTCCGCGGCCACGGCGAGGCCCGCGGGGCCCGAGCCCACCACCGCCACGGTGCGGTCGGTGCGCAGCTCGGGCGGCTCGGGCTCGATCCAGCCCTCCTCGAACCCGCGCGTGACGATCGCCAGCTCGATCTGCTCGATCGTCACGGCGTCGTCGTTGATGTCGAGCACGCAGGCCGACTCGCACGGCGCCGGGCAGATCAGGCCCGGTGAACTCGGGGAAGTTGTTCGTGGCGTGGAGCTTCGTGAGCGCGTCGCGCCAGCGGTCCCGGTACACGAGGTCGTTCCAGTCCGGGATCAGGTTGCCGAGCGGGCAGCCCTCGTGGCAGAACGGCACGCCGCAGTCCATGCAGCGCGCGCCCTGGTCGCGCAGCGTGCGGTCGTCCGGCAGCGCGAAGTACTGCCGGTAGTCGTGCACGCGCTCGTTCGGGTCGCGCTTCTCGAAGCCGACCCGCTCGAGGCGGAGGAATGCGCCCAGCTCGCCCATGCCGGCCTAGATCGGTCCTCCGGCCGCGTAGCCGGGCGTGGCCGCCGGGCCCGCCGCCGCGGCGGCCACCTCGGCCTCGCCCTCGGCGGCCAGCTGCTCGGCGAGCGCGCGCTTGTAGTCGTGCGGCATCACCTTGACGATCCGGTTGAGCGTGGCCTGCCAGTCGTCGAGCAGGCGCGTCGGCCACGGTCGAGCCGGTGCGCTCGCGGTGCTCCTCGATCCAGCCGCGCAGCTCATCGCTCTCGTCGGGCGTGATGGCGTCGAACCCCACCAGCTCGGTGTTGCAGCGGTCGCGGAAGCCGCCGTCGGCGTCGTAGACGTACGCGATGCCGCCGCTCATGCCGGCGGCGAAGTTGACGCCGGTCGGGCCGAGCACGACCACGCGGCCGCCGGTCATGTACTCGCAGCCGTGGTCGCCGAGTCCCTCGACGACCGTGATCGCGCCGGAGTTGCGGACGGCGAAGCGCTCGCCCGCGAGCCCGCGGAAGAAGGCCCGGCCGGACGTGGCGCCGTACAGCACCGTGTTGCCGACGATCACGTTGTGCTCGGCGGCGAACGCCGCGTCCGGCGGGCGGCCGCACCACGATCGTCCCGCCGGAGAGCCCCTTGCCGCAGTAGTCGTTCGCGTCGCCGTCGAGCACGAGCTCCACCCCGCGCGCGAGCCAGGCGCCGAAGCTCTGGCCGGCCGAGCCGGTGAACGAGACGTGGATGCTGCCGTCGGGCAGGCCGTCCTCGCCGTGCACGCGCGCGATCTCGCCGGAGAGCAGGCCGCCGACCGCGCGGTTCTTGTTCTCGATGCGGCGCTCGAGGCGCACCGGCCTGCCCTCCTCGACGGCGGGGCGGCAGAGCTGGAGCAGGTCCACGTCGATCGAGTCGTAGAGCACGGGGTCCTGGCGGCGCACGCAGTAGCGCGGCGTGGCCGGGCTCGACGTTGTCCGGCACCGCCAGCAGGGAGCGCAGGTCGATCTCCTGCGCCTTCCAGTGCTCGGCCGCGTGGTCGGCGTCCAGCAGCTCGGTCCGCCCGATCAGCTCGAGCATGTTGCGCACGCCGAGCCGCGCCATGATCCGGCGCGCCTCCTCGGCCACCATGAAGAGATAGTTCACGACGTGCTCGGGCTGGCCCTCGAAGCGCTCCCGCAGCACCGGGTCCTGCGTCGCCACGCCGACCGGGCAGGTGTTGAGGTGGCAGACGCGCATCATGATGCAGCCGAGCGCGATCAGCGGAGCGGTCGAGAAGCCGAACTCGTCGGCGCCGAGGATCGCCGCGATCACCACGTCGCGGCCGGTGCGCATCTGGCCGTCGGCCTCGACGAGGATGCGCGAGCGGAGGTCGTTGCGGAGCAGCGTCTGCTGGGTCTCCGCGATGCCGATCTCCCACGGGATCCCGGCGTGCTGGATCGACGCCTGCGGCGAGGCGCCCGTGCCGCCGTCGTGGCCCGGCGATCACCACGTGGTCGGCGTTCGCCTTCGCCACGCCGGCCGCGACCGTGCCCACGCCCACCTCGGACACGAGCTTCACGGACACGCGCGCGCGCGGGTTCGCGCAGCGGAGGTCGTAGATCAGCTGCTTCAGGTCCTCGATCGAGTAGATGTCGTGGTGCGGCGGCGGCGAGATCAGGCCCACGCCGGGGGTCGAATGGCGCAGCCGCGCGATGTAGCGGTCGACCTTGTGGCCCGGGCAGCTGGCCGCCCTCGCCGGGCTTGGCGCCCTGGGCGACCTTGATCTGCAGCTCGTCCGCGTTCACGAGGTAGTTGCACGGTCACGCCGAAGCGGCCGGAGGCCACCTGCTTGATCGACGAGCGGCGGTCGTCGCCGAAGCGGGCCGGGTCCTCGCCGCCCTCGCCGGTGTTCGACTTTCCGCCGAGCCGGTTCATGCCGGTGGCGAGCGTCTCGTGCGCCTCGGGCGACAGCGCGCCGAGCGACATGCCGCCCGACTTGAAGCGCTTCACGATCTCGGCCGCGGGCTCGACCTCGTCGAGCGGCACGGGCTCGGCCGCCTCCTTGAAGCGGAGCAGCCCGCGCAGCGCCGACTTCGGCACCGCCACCTCGTTCACGTAGGTGGCGAAGCGCTCGTAGGCGTCCGCGCCGTCCTCCTCGCGGGCGGCCTGCTGGAGCGTCGCGATCGTCTCCGGGTTCCAGCCGTGGAACTCGCCGTCGCGGCGCCAGGCGTAGATGCCGCCCGCAGGCAGCAGCTCGGAGCTCGCCGCGGGGTAGGCGCGTGCGTGGCGGTCGAGGCACTCCCAGGCGAGCACGTTCAGCCCAACGCCGCCGACGCGCGACGGCGTGCCCGTGAAGTGGCGGTCCACGAGCTCCTTCTCGAGCCCGATCGCCTCGAAGATCTGCGCGCCCGTGTAGGAGCGGATCGTCGAGATCCCCATCTTCGAGAGGATCTTCAGGAGGCCCTTGCCGATCGCCTTGATCGTCGCGCGCGACGGCCTCGTCCGGCGCCATCCCCTCCGGCAGCCGCCCCTCGCGGTGGAGCGCGTAGAGCGACTCGAACATCACGTACGGGTTCACCGCCGACGCGCCGTAGCCGATCAGGCAGGCCACGTGGTGGATCTCCTTGGCCTGGCCGGTCTCGACGATCAGGCCGCTCTGGAGGCGCGTGCCCTCGCGCACGAGGTGGTGGTGCACGGCGGCCGTCGCGAGCAGCGCCGGCATCGCCACCCGCTCGGCGCCAAGGTTTCGGTCCGACAGGATGAGAATGTTCACGCCGCGCTCGACGAGCTCGGACGCCTCGGCGCACATCTCCTCGAGCCGCCGCTCCATGCCCTGGGCGCCCTCGTCGGCCGGCCACGTCATGTCGATCGTGCGCGCCTCGAAGACGCTGTGGTCCACCTGGCGGAGCTTCTCGAGCTCGGTGCTGCGGAGCAGCGGCTGCGGCATGACGAGCTGGTGGCAGTGGTCCGGCGTCTCGTCGAGCAGGTTGATCTCCGGGCCGATCACCGCCTCGAGGCTCATGACGATCGACTCGCGGATCGGGTCGATGGCCGGGTTCGTGACCTGCGCGAAGAGCTGCTTGAAGTAGGAGAACAGCGGCGGGCGCATGTCCGACAGCACGGCGAGGGCGGTGTCGTTGCCCATCGAGCCGGTCGGCTCGGCGCCGTCGCGCGCCATCGGCACGAGCGTCACGCGGAGGTCCTCCTCGGTCCAGCCGAAGGCCAGCTGCTTCGCGCGCAGCGGCTCCACGCGCGGCACGCGCGGGGTCTTCTCGGGGAGGTCCTCGATGTGGACGACGCGGTCGGCGAGCCACTTGCCGTATGGGCGGCGCGCGCCGAGCTCCTGCTTGATCTCGGTGTCGGGCACGATCGCGTCGCGCTCGAGGTCGACCAGGAAGAGCTTGCCGGGCAGGAGCCGGCCCTTCGAGGCCACCTGGTCGGCCGGCACCTCGATCACGCCGGCCTCGGAGGCGAAGACGACCCAGCCGTCCTTCGTGACGAGCCAGCGGCCCGGGCGGAGGCCGTTGCGGTCGAGCGTCGCGCCGATCACCCGGCCGTCCGAGAACGCCACGGCTGCCGGGCCGTCCCAGGGCTCGACGAGCGAGGAGTGGTAGGCGTAGAAGTCGCGCACCTCGCCGGGCAGGTCCGGGCGACCCTGATGGGCCTCGGGGATCAGCATCGACGTGGCGTGCGCGGCGGAGCGCCCGCCGAGCACGAGCAGCTCCATCAGCCCGTCGAGCGAGGCCGAGTCCGAGATGTCGTCGCGGAGCAGCGGGCGGACCTTCTCGATGTCGTCGCCGAAGAGCGGCGAGGCGAGCTGGAGCTCGCGCGCGCGCATCCAGTTGCGGTTCCCGCGCAGGGTGTTGATCTCGCCGTTGTGGGCGAGCATGCGGTACGGGTGGGCCAGCTCCCAGCTCGGGAAGGTGTTCGTCGAGAAGCGCGAGTGCACGAGCGCCAGCCGGCTCACGACGCGCTCGTCGCGCAGGTCGGGGAAGTACCGCGGCAGCTGCGGCGCGGTGAGCATGCCCTTGAGGACCATGGTGCGGCTGGAGAAGCTCGGGATGGCGAGGTCGTCGAGGTCGGCGCGCTCCACGCCGCGGCGGATCACGTAGAGCTTGCGTTCGAAGGCGTCCTGGTCGGCGATGTCGTCGCCCGCGCCCACGAACAGCTGAGCGATCCGCGGGGCGACCGCGCGGGAGGCGCTCCCGCACGCGGCCTCGTTCACCGGGACCTCGCGCCAGCCGAGCACGGTCTGGCCCTCCGCCTCGACCCGCTCCTCGAGCAGCCGCATCGCCTCGGCGGGGTTGCCCGTAGGCAGGAAGCAGACCGCCACGCCGTAGTGGCCGGCCTCGGGGAGATCGAAGCTCGCCTCGGCGCGGAGGAACGCGTCGGGAAGCTGGATCAGGATGCCGGCGCCGTCCCCGGTGTCGGGGTCGGCGCCCTCGGCCCCTCGGTGCTCGAGGCGCTCAAGCGCGTGCAGCGCGCGCTTCACGACCTCATGGGACGCGGGCGCGCGAACCCGTGCCACGAAGGCGACGCCGCAGGCGTCGTGCTCGTAGCTCGGGTCGTACAGGCCACGGGGTGCCTGCAGTGGAAATACCTCCCTGTTTGCGTGGCCTGCTCGGCTCAGGCGCACGGCGCGGATCGGAACGGGAAACTATAAAGCGATGGCGATGCTCCCAACGGCACAGACGATCACCGTCCTCTCCCAGAAGGGAGGCACCGGCAAGACCACGACCGTGCGCACGCTGGCGGATGCCTTCCGGCGCGTGGGACTGGAGGTGCTCGTCGCCGACATGGACCCCCAGGGAAACCTGTCCGACTACTACGACGTGCCCGCCGACGCCTCCCCGACGGTGGCCGAGGTCCTTGCCGGATCGGCCAAGGCGGCGGACGCGATCCACGCCGGCGTCCTGCCCGCGAACCTGGGCCTGGCCGAGGCGGAGCTGGTGCTGGCCGGGAAGATGGGCCGGGAGCTCACGCTGAAGCGCGCCCTGCGCGACCTCCGCCGCCGCTACGACCTGATCCTGGTCGACTGCCCGCCGGCGCTTGGGCTGCTGACGGTGAACGCGCTGGTGGCGGCCGACCACGCCCTGATCTCGACCGAGGCCGAGTACTTCTCGCTCCAGGGCGTGGAGCAGGCGCTCGAGGTGATCGAGCTGGCGAAGGACTCGCTCCACCCCGACCTCGACTGGCTCGGCGTGTTCCTGAACATCGCGGACATGCGGCTGGTGCACGCGCGCGAGGCGCAGATCCAGCTGAAGGAGCGGTTCGGCGAGAAGGTCTTCGAGACGGTGGTGAGGCGAAGCGTCCGCTACGCCGAGTCGGCCGAGCGCGGCGTCTCGATCCTCGACTACGCGCCCGACCTGGGCGCCGACTACATCGCCCTGGCCGAGGAGATCCTGGGGCGCCTGGGCGGCGAGTACGACGAGGCACGCGGCCAGCTGGCCACTCTCACGCCTGCCTGAACGAGGTCGGCGAGGAGCTCCTCGGGCTCCTCCAACGCTCCCCCCGTCAACCGCATGACCCTCACGCCCACCCGCCAGAGCGCGCGGTCCTTTTCCCTGTCGCGCTTCACCGCTGCCCTCGTCGCATGGGCATCGAGGCCGTCGAGCTCAACCGCGAGGCCGACCCGGCGCCACAGAAAGTCCACTTCGTAGCCCTCCAGGTGCACGTTGCACTCGGGCTCCTCGACGCCGTACCGGTCGTTGAAGCGCACGAACCGGTCCTCGAGCGGCGACCTGGTCCGGTGCATCCTCCCCTCCATCGCCGCGGTCAGCAGCTTCCTCGTTCGCCTGCCCGGGTTCGATTCAACGACGGCGATGAGGGCGGTGTGGTCGTAGAGGTGTCTGTACTCCGCCTCCGTTACCGCTCGTCGCAGGCGCCTGCAGGTCGAGGTCGTCGGTCAGGTCCAGCAGGGTCCGGGCCACCGTCGTCACCGGAATCCCGTCCTTCTCGGTGACCTCCTCCGGGCCCGGCCGGCCGCTCCGGTGGATTCGAATCCCCTTCCGCCTGATCCGCCCGGCCCGCGACGGCACCGTCACATCGATGAGGTTCACGCCACCGGCCCGCATCTCCCACAGCGCCGCCCCACTCCCATGCGACAGCACCGCCCCCGGCCCGCACGTCAACACGGCCGCGAGCCAATACCCCTGCCTCCGAAGCCGATCGTGCCCGTAGGCGTAAACGCCGCGGTGAAGGCGAACGATCCGCTTCGTCCGAATCCACTCGGCAATCCCGGTTGCACTGAGGCCAATCGCCCCAAGTTGCTCGCGGGTCACAACGCCCCATTGCCGCCGGGCAACCTCCTGCAACCGGGGTAGGGCGTTTTCCCTTTCCA
>CAWEHM010000052.1:0-60134 GCA_963808875.1 uncultured Thermoleophilaceae bacterium | reverse complement strand
GAGCACGACGTGCTCGGCCGGGACGGCCTCGCCGCCCAGGCCCGCGTCCCACTCGCCGGTCGCGGCGGACAGGCACATCCCGCCGAGGTAGCCGCTGCCCGACGTCTCGGGGGTGTTGTAGTCGCCGTGGCCGTCGAGCCACAGGATCCGCGCGTCCGGCCGGTGGCGGCCCACCGCCGGCAGCGTGCTCGCGGCCACCGAGCAGTCGGCAGCCAGGAGCACCGGCGTGTTGCCGCCCGTGAGCGCGTCCTCGATCTGGCCGCCTGCCTCGAGCAGGCACCCGCGCGACTCCGCGAGGTCCTCCTGATAGCGCGTCTCGCGCACCTCGCCGGCGGAGCCGATGTAGCGCGGCTCCACTCCAAGCGCTCCCGCCACCAGCGGGGCCAGTATCTCCACCCCGCGCGGCGCGCCCGGGAAGCGGTCCGCGGTGCGGCAGCGCAGCGCTACTAGCGACACGGCCACGCGGTCAGCGACCCGTCCAGTTGGGCTCGCGCTTCTCGAAGAAGGCCTTCACGCCCTCCTGGATGTCCTCGGTCGTGAACGCGATCGAGAGCTGCGAGCGCAGGAAGTCGAGCGCCTCGTCGAGCGGCATGTCGAGCTGGCGATACATGGCGTCCTTGCCGAGCTTCATCAGCACGGGCGACTTCCCCGCGAGCTTGCCCGCCCAGTCGGCCACAGCCGCGTCGAACTCGTCATCCGGCACGACCCGGTTCACGATGCCCGCCTCGCGCGCCTCCTCCGCGGAGATCCGCTCGCCGAGCAGCAGCAGCTCGTTCGCCTTCTTGCGCGGAACGTTGCGGTAGATCAGCGCCATGATCATGAACGGGAACACGCCCACGTTGATCTCGGGCGTGCCGAACGTGGCGCTCTCCTTGGCCACGATCAGATCGCACGCCAGCGCGATCCCCAGTGCGCCCGCCAGCACATGCCCGTTTGCCGCGCAGATCGTCGGCTTGCCGAGCTGCAGGATGGTCTGGAAGAGCCGCGGGAAGCGCTCGGTGCCGAAGTGCTTGTGCACGAGCGGCACGTCGGCGGCGAACTGATCCAGGCTCCCGCCCGCCGAGAACACCGTCTCGTGCGTGGAGCCGAGCACCACGCAGCGCACGCCATCGTCGGCGCGCGCCAGCTCGAAGGCGCCGATCAGATCCGTGAGCAGCTCGTTCGACAGCGCGTTGCGCGTGTCGGGCTGGTCCATCGCGATCGTGGCGACGCCATCGGCGCTCACGTCATATCGAACGGTTTCTGGCACGCAGCGATTTCTACTACTTCGGATACGGTGCGCAGAGAGCGCTCAACCCGAGGAGGATGCATGTACAGCTCGATCGTGGTCGGCATCGACGCCTCTCCCACCGCCGAGAGGGCACTCGAACGTGCCATCGCGATCGCGAGAGATTCGGGCGCCCGGCTCCATCTCGTGAGCGCCTACGAGCCCCTCCCCGCCAAGGTCACGGGCGGCGCCCCGGCGGCCGAGGACTTCGTGGCGCCGTCCAGCTTCAAGGCCGATGCCGTGCTCGAGCGAGCGCTCGACCTGACGCGCGAAGGTGGCCTCGAGGTCGAGCAGCATGCTCCCAAGGGCTCGCCGGCGGACGCGATCGTCAGCGTGGCAGAGCAGGCGGGCGCGGACCTGATCGTGATCGGCAGCGTGGGCATGCAGGGGCCGAAGCGCATCTTCGGCAGCGTGCCGAACAAGGTCTCGCACCGCACCCCGTGCGACCTCCTGATCGTCCATACCGCGTAGCGCTAGCGCACCGGCACCCAGGCCTCGCGCATGTCCACGCGCTCGCCGTGGAAGGGCACGCCCTCGGCGTCGAGCAGCCGGCGCTGGCGGGCGCCCTTCGCGAGCGAGCCGTCCGCTCGCACGATGCGGTGCCACGGCACGTCCGGCTCGTGGGACTCGGACAGCACGGTGCCGGCGAAGCGGGGTGCGCCGGGCGACAGGTCGCCGTAGGTGGTCACGCGCCCCTCGGGCACGGAACGGACACGCCGGATCACCTCCGCCGCGCGCCGCTCGTTCACAGCGTTCGAAGGGCCTCGTCCACCGGCGTGTCGCCGGACACCAGCTCGAACGTCTTGCCCACCGTCTCGGGCGTCTCCAGCACCGCGAGGAGCACGGCGGCCACGTCGTCCCGGGGAATGCTCGCGTAGTCGAGGCGCGTGCCGACCCTCACCCGGCCGGTGCCGGGGTCGTCCGTGAGGCCGCCCGGACGGACGATGGTGTAGTCGAGGCCGCTCTCGGCGAGGCGCTCGTCCGCCCCGGCCTTCGCCTCGTAGTAGGGGCGCATCTCCTCGGACCAGTCGTCCGGCCGGCCCGCGCTGATGGCGCTGACCATGACGTAGCGGCTCACGCCCGCCTCCATCAGCTTCACCGCGGCGCCGTAGTCGACGGTGCGCTTGCGCTCAGGCCCGCTGCCCGCCCCGGCGCCGGCGGCGAACACCACGGCGTCGGCTCCCGCGCAGCACTCCGACAGGTCGTCGAGCCCCTCCATGTCGCACACGACCGGCTCCGCTCCGACCGCGGTGAGGTCGTCCGCGTGATCGGGGTTCCGGATCAGCCCGCGGGCGCGATGGCCGCCGTCCGAGAGCAGCCCCAGCAGCCTGATGCCGACCTTCCCGTGACCGCCTGCGACCACAACGTCCATGGCATAGATCCTAGGCCCGCTGCGGCCCGCCGCAAGGCCCGGCGATGCCGAGCGCCTCGAGCAGGTAGAGCCACACCTCGCTGCGGGTGGGGAACGCCGGCACCGCGTGGAACAGGGTGTCGAGCGTCACCTCGCCCACCACGGCGATCGTGGCCGCCTGGAGGAACTCAGCGACCTCCGGCCCGGTGAACGTGGCGCCGACGATGATGTTCCGGTCGTCGTCGACCACGAGCCTCGTGGTGCCGCGAGCGTCGTCGCGGCCGTAGAAGCTCGCCCCGGCGCTGCCCTGGGTCGAGACGTCCACCGCCCGCACGTTCAGCCCCTCCTGCTGGGCGGCGTCCAGCGTGTAGCCCACGGCCGCCACGTGCGGGTCCGTGAAGATCACGCGCGGCGAGCGGGCGCCGATTCCGTTCGTCGGCAGGCAGCCGCTCGGGTAGCCGAGGATCACGTCGGCCGCGATGCGCGCCTGGTACTTGCCCATGTGCGTGAGGAGCGCGCGGCCGTTCACGTCGCCGATGGCGTACAGCCACTCCGAGCCCTTGGCCCGCATCGAGCTGTCCACCTCGATCGGCTTGCCCGGCTCGAGCCCGACCGTGTCGACCCCGATCTGGTCGCTGTTCAGCCTGCGGCCGATCGCAACCAGCAGCTCGTCGGCGTGGACCGGGCCGCCCTCGTCGAGCTCGACCGTGACCTCGCCGTTCTCCGCGAGCACGGACCTCGCGCTCACGCCGAGCATCACGTCCACGCCCTTCTCGCGCAGCGACTGCTCCACGTCATCGGAGGCGAACGGCTCCTCGCGCGCGATCAGGCGGTCGCCGCGCTCGATCAGCGTCACCCGTGAGCCGAACGAGCTGTACGCCTGCGCCATCTCCACGCCGACCACACCACCGCCGAGGATCGCCAGCCGCCCGGGCACCTCCTTCGCGGTCGTGGCATCGCGATTCGTCCACGGGTCGGCCTCCCGCAGGCCGTCGATCGGCGGAATCAGGGGAGAGCTGCCCGTGGCCACCACCACCGCCTTCCGCGCTACGAGCGTGTCGTCGCCGGCCACCACGCGCCGCTCACCGTCGAGGCGGCCGGGGGCGCGCACGACCGTCACTTTCCGCTGCTCCAGCCATGGGACCTGGCTCGAGTCGTCGAGGTTGTGGATGATCTCGTCGCGGCGCCGCAGCACGGCGGGGGCGTCGAGGTCGCCGGTCACGGCCTCGGCCACGCCCGGGATCCGGCGCGCCTCCACCAGCAGCTCGCCCGGCCGCAGCATCGCCTTCGACGGCATGCACGCGTAGAAGGAGCATTCGCCGCCGATCAGGTGCGACTCCACGATCGCCACCTCGAGCCCGCCCTCACCGAGGCGGCCCGCGCACACCTCTCCGGCCGGCCCCGCGCCGATCACAACCACGTCAAATTCGCGCTCACTCATGCGGCGCACGGTACTTTGCGGGCATGGCCACCGCAGACACGCTGCTGAAGCCGGACCACGGCGGCAGCCGCAAGCACTTCATCTTCACCGAGGAGCACGACCAGCTTCGAGAGTCGATCCACGCGTTCGTGACGAAGGAGCTCGCCCCGCACGCGGAGGAGTGGGAGGAGACGACGTTCCCCGACTCGGTCTTCACGCGCATGGGCGAGCTGGGCTTCCTCGGCCTCTCGTACCCCGAGGAGTACGGCGGCCAGGGCGGCGACTACTACTGCAACCTCGTGCTGGGCGAGGAGATGACCCACTCGAACTCGGGCGGCCTCGCGATGGGGGTGGCCGTGCACACCGACATGGCGACGCCGCCGGTCTTCAAGTTCGGCACCGAGGAGCAGAAGCAGGCGTACCTCGTGCCGGCCATCCGCGGCGAGAAGATCTCCTGCCTTGGCATCACCGAGCCCGACGCCGGGAGCGACGTGGCCGGCATCAAGACCCGCGCCGTGCGCGACGGCGGCGACTGGGTCATCAACGGCTCGAAGACGTACATCACGAACGGCCACCGAGCCGACTTCATCGTGCTCGTTACGAAGACCGACCCGGACGCGGGCTACGACGGCTTCAGCCTGTTCCTCGTGGACATGGACCTGCCCGGCGTGATCCGCGAGAAGAAGCTCGAGAAGCTCGGCATGCACTCGTCCGACACCGCGCTCCTGGCCTTCCAGGACGTGCGCGTGCCCGCGGACGCCCTGCTCGGCCAGGAGGGCAAGGGCTTCTACCACATCATGTGGGAGCTCCAGGGCGAGCGACTGATCGGCGCGGCGGGATGCGTGGCGGGTGCGCAGAAGTGCTTCGACAAGACGCTCCAGTACGCCACCGAGCGCACCGCGTTCGGCCGCCCGATCGGGCGGTTCCAGGCGATCCGCCACAAGTTCGCGGACATGGCGACGAAGATCGAGGCCGGCCGCCAGATGGTCTACACGACGGCCTGGCGGTTCGCGAACGGCGAGTACCCGGTACGCGAGATCTCGATGGCGAAGCTATACACCGCCCGGATGGCCTGCGAGGTGACCGACGAGTGCCTCCAGATCCACGGCGGCGCGGGCTACATGAAGGAGTACGGCATCGAGCGCGCCTGGCGCGACATGCGCCTGAACCGGATCGGCGCGGGCACCGACGAGGTGATGCTCGACGTGATCGGGCGCTCGTACGGGCTGTGAGCGACTTCGCGAAGACGATCGCGGAGGCCTATGCCGTCGAGGGCGCCGCCATCGACCTCGGCCGCGGCGTCCACGAGGACAAGCTCGCCGCGGAGGCGGTCGTGCAGGTGCCGCTCAAGATGATGAACCGGCACGGGCTGATCGCCGGTGCGACCGGCACCGGCAAGACGGTCACGCTGCAGACCATCTCCGAGCAGCTCTCGGCGGCCGGAGTGTCGGTGTTCGCGGCGGACGTGAAGGGCGACGTGTCCGGCGTGGCCGCTCCCGGCGCGCCCGGCGGGCCGGCGGAGAAGCGGATGAAGGAGCTCGGCCTGCCGTTCGAGGCCAAGGGCTTCCCGGTCGAGTACCTGTCCCTGGGCGGCCTCGGGCCCGGCGTGCCGGTGCGGGCGACGGTGTCCGACTTCGGCCCCCAGCTCCTGGCGAAGATCCTCGAGGCCAACGAGACCCAGGAGCAGAGCCTGCAGCTCGTCTTCCACTACGCCGACCAGAAGGGGCTCGCCGCTGCTCGATCTGGCGGATCTGCGCGCCCTTCTGAACTTCCTGGACTCGGATGCGGGCAAGTCCGAGCTCGAGGGCATTGGCGGGCTCGCGTCGTCGACTGTCGGCGTGCTCCTGCGCGCGATGGTCGGCCTCGAGAGCGGTGGCGGGACCGAGTTCTTCGGCGAGCCGCAGCTCGACATCGCCGACCTCATGCGGACCGCGCCCGACGGCCGCGGCGTGATCTCGGTGCTCGAGCTGCCCGCCGTCCAGGACAAGCCGAAGCTGTTCTCGACGGCGCTCATGTGGCTTCTCGCCGAGCTGTTCGAGCAGCTCCCGGAGGCCGGCGACCTGGACAAGCCGAAGCTCGTCTTCTTCTTCGACGAGGCGCACCTGCTCTTCGACGGCGCCACGCACGCGTTTCTCGAATCCGTGGTCCAGACGGTCAGGCTGATCCGGTCGAAGGGGGTCGGTGTCTTCTTCGTGACGCAGGTCCCCGACGACGTGCCTGCCGATGTGCTCGGACAGCTCGGGAACCGCGTGCAGCACGCGCTGCGGGCGTTCACACCCGACGACGCGAAGGCGCTGAAGGCGGCCGCCTCCACCTACCCGACCTCCGAGTTCTACGACGTGGAGAAGCTGCTCACGTCCGTGGGAATCGGCGAGGCCGCCGTCACGATCCTGTCCGAGGACGGCGTGCCAACGCCCGTCGTCCACACGCGGCTGCGCGCGCCGGCGTCGCGCATCGGGCCGGTGGACGACGTCGAGGCGGCCGCGAAGGCCTCGGCTCTGTTCGCCAAGTACGGGACCCGCATCGAGGCGGAGAGCGCGCGCGAGAAGCTCGAGGGGCGGCTCGCGCAGGCGGAGGAGCCGAAGTCTGAGCCCAAGCCGAAGTCTGAACCCAAGCCCAAACGGCCGAGGAAGGCGCCTGCGCCCAGCGGTGGTCTCGACGATCTGGGCGACTTCCTGAACTCCCGCCAGGGCAAGGAGCTCGAGCGCACGGTCATGCGGGGCGTGTTCGGGATGCTGAAGAAGCGGCTCTGACGAGAGTCAGGTGAGCCTGACCCACGCCCCGACCGAGGGGATCCGGTCGTGGTCGAGCAGGAACAGCAGGTGGTATCCCGGCTGCGAGACGTTGCCGTCGGGCGGCGCCTTCGCGTTCACGGCGCCGCCGGTCGTGCCCGTGATCGCGCATCCCACGTAGCGCTGGTTCTGGTTGAAGCCGTGCGTGACCGCGCCGGGCTTCATCAAGACCACCTCGGCGATCGCGTTCGGCAACGGCGTCTGGACGGCGAAGTTCTGGCCGTAGGAGATCGCCGCCGGGACGTTTGTGATCTGCGGGCGCGGCTTGAAGAAGTACGACGGCCGGTAGCGCTCGTTCGGCGTGGTCGCGCCACCTGGGTCCCCGCCAACGACGATGCTGCCGTCGGGCAGCAGGATCGCGGTCGAGTGGTACCCGCGCTGGTGCTTCATGTTCGGCCCGAGCTCGAAGCCGGCGGTCGGGTCCTCCGGGTCGAAGATCTCGATCGGCCCGCCGTCCGGCGGGCTCTCCCATCCGCCCAGGATCGCCACGCGCCCGTCGGGCAGCAGCACCGAGTTGACCTTGCCGCGCGCGATGTTCATGTCCGGCAGCGTCTGCCACGCCGGTGATGACACCGACAGGTCGATCCACTCGGCCGTCTTCATCGCGCCACCCTCGCCGGCGTTCCACGTCAGCCGCGTGTTGCCCGTGCCGCCGGCGATCATCACCCGCGGCTTGTAGCTCGGCGGCTTCAGCGGAAGGAGGACCGCGGTTCCCTCCATGTTCACGCCGCGTTGCGGGTAGACCTGGTCGAACCGCCGCAGCGGGTTGTCGGTGATCGGGTTCGCCGCGGGGTTGAAGCGCCGTGCGGGCTTCTGCGGGCCGGCGATGAAGACGTCCCCGAGCGGCAGCAGGAACGCCCACGGGTAGTAGTAGTAATCGAACGGGACCGCCTTCGGAGTGCTCCAGCTCCCGCCGCCGGCGCCCGGCGTGAACGTCTCGAGCGACGCCGCGGGCACGGTGCCGTCGGTGAAGTTGTCCGCGCCGTACATCGTCAGCGGGCGCCCGTCGGCGAGCGTGATCGTCGTCGGGTAGAAGCGGCCGACGTGCATGTCGCCGGTGACCGCGAACGTGCGAGCCACGGGGTCGAACACGAACGAGCGGCGCTCGGTGTCCTGGGTGATCGGCGGTCCCACGAACGTGCGCATGCCGCCGTGCACCAGAATCGTCCCCGCCGCGTCGGCGAGGTGCGCGTGCGCCCCCGACCAGATGTTCTGGTCCGGCCGCACGCTCGTGGGCTGGTTCGCCGGCTGCGTGTACGCGCCGGTGGCCTGATCCCACAGGCGTGTCTGGTCCTGCTGCGGGCCGTAGCCCCAGAACAGGAGCCGCGACGTCTTCGGCAGCAGCACCGCGTGCATGCACGTGATGCCGGGCACGTTCGGCAGCTCCTCCCAGCGGCCGGTCTGGGTGTTGGCGCAGCGGCCTGCCGCGACGGCTGGGCAGGCGTTGCCGCCCGGGTCGAGCGGGAGGCCCACGCTCTGCTCGAGCTCCGCCCGCTGCGCGTTCGTCAGCCAGACGGTCTGGTGCGCGCGCACCAGCGCGGCGAGCCCTTCCATCATGTGCGCCTCCACGTGGCAGTGCACGAGGAAGTCGCCCCTCAGCTCGTACTCCTTGGCCGACTTGTGGCGATGCTTCTTGTGCTGTGTGTGCTCGATGTGCTCCGGGAGCAGGAGCACCGGAGGCGCCGTCGTCTCGACCACGAAGGACTCCGCGGGGCCGATGCTGCGAATGTCGATCGTCTCGTCGGCGAATACCCACCGCTGTGCGTGCGGGTGGAAGTTGTGCCACGCCATCCCGAGATCCAGGTTGAAGACGTACCAGCGGATCTTCTGGCCCGTGTGGGCAACCACCGTCGGCGTGTTGCCGATGAACGAGCGACCGTTGAAGCAGAAGGACGGACGGCTGGCTCCACCCGCCTCGATCACGCTGTGCGTGGTGGCGGGACTCGTGTTCGTCCACCTCACGATGCCGTTCAGCCCGATGACGACGTTCGGGTTGGAGAACGTGTTCGCCGGGGTGGCGTCCACGTTTTCGAACGCCGAGCCGCCGGGCTGCACGGTCACGCGCCCGGACATCGCCGGGCCGTGCACGCCGCAGTAGTAGTCGTAGACGCCCGGGATCGTGAACTTGAACTCGTAGAACTGCCCGGGGTTCAGCGGCGCGCTCTGGAACACGGGGGTGCCCCGTATCCCGCTCATCTGATGGAAGAAGAGCGGGACGTGCAGGACCACGTCCTTCCCCGGATGCTCGATGCCCGCGTGCGCCATCTCCTCCAGCGTCGCGACCGCGGGGACCAGCTCCGGCGGGAGCTCCGCGATGTCCACCCCGTGGGTGTGGCCGCCGCCCATCGGCATCGGCATCGGCATGGGCATGGGCATCCCGCCCATTGGCATGCCCGCCATCGGCATGCCCGCCACGGGCATCGCGCCCATCGGCATCGTCATGCGCAGGGCCCCGGGCGGCTCTGGCGGAGGCGGCGGCCCATGCGGCGGCCGGGGAACGCCGGCCCTCGGCTCTAGCTTCGCGACGATGTCGAGCACCTTGTGCTTGAACCCCTTCGGGAGGGGGAACTCCGGCAGATCGTCGTAGTCCTTGCGCCGCATGACCACGATGCCCCCGAACAGGCCACGATTGGTATTGGGACCGATGTCGCGGCAGTGGCTGTGGAACGGCCACGCCCCGATCATCTTGTCGGTCACGTCGAAGGTGTACGTCCACGTCTGGCCGGGGCAGATCTCATCGGAGCGGCGCCCATCCGCGGCCTGCGTTCCGAACGGCCACGAGCCGTCCGAGTCGATCCCGTAGCGCAGCCCGTGCACGTGGAAGCTGTGCGGCGTCACGTCCGCGTTCTTCACGTGGACCCTGAGCCTCTCGCCGGGGTGCGTGTAGATCACCGTGCCCGGCACGCGATGCGTGAAGGCCGGCTCGTTCACGTCTGCGGCGATCAGCTTGTCGGGCTTCGGCACCAGGAACTGCGAGTCCATGTACTCGCGGTAGATCACGGCGTTCAGGCGCCGGGCGTTCACCTCGTCGGCCGGGATCGTGCCGTCCTCGTGTCCCGGGCCGCGCATGCAGTCGCGCCGGTACTGCACGGGCGGGGTCACGTGGTCCGCCGGCTCCACCGGCGAGTAGCCGTTCAGCTGCTGGATCTTCAGGTAGATGTCGCGAAGGGCCATCGGCTCATGTCGCGTAGCTGAAGTCGGACTGGATCGCGCTGCGGCCCTCGAACGCGAATTGGAGGCCGTGCTCCGGGATCACCACTGTCAGCTCCTGGGACTTCGCAACCCAGGAGGTGGACCCCGGGACGGTGGTGAAGAACGCGTCACGGAGCGTCGTGGGAGTGCCGTCCGGACCGCGACGCTGGTCTATGACGGTGCGGAGCTTGCCGGTTACCGCGATCCGGCCCTCTCCCTCGTCGACCTCGAAGGCGACGTCCGCCTGCTCCACCCCCAGCCACTCGCCGGTGATCCGTGCCAGATCCTCGAGCGGCCCGCCGTGCTTCCCGTGGAGCGCGTCGCGCAGAGCCGAAAACTGCTCCAATGAGGCATCGTTGTCGACGAAGACGAGCTTGTTCGTGCCGCCGTCGAGCTGATGTCCCGGCGACTGGAACACCTCGAGCCACGTGAGCCCGCTGACGTCTGTCCCGTCGATCTTGCCGCGCGTGATCTGCCGCGCCAGGATCCCGAGGCAGCTGCCGTGCTCAGGCGGCTCGCCGAACGCGCACGGACAGATCGACGAGCAGTCGCAGGCCTCGACCTCTTGGCCTTCGAGCCGGTAGCCGCTGGATGCCATGGGCCCACCTCCCTCGTGTGCTCCGACGCTATGCCGCTCGTCGCACGCCGGTCAACCGGTGCACAAATTTGAAGCGGTATTAGCCTGAATCACGTGATGCCGCCGTTCGGCAAGGAGCACGAGGCGCTGCGGGCGGAGATCCGCCGCTTCATCTCCGAGGAGCTCCGGCCGCACGCCGCGGAGTGGGAGGCGGCGGAGTGGTTCCCTGATGAGGTGTTCCACCGCATGGCCGAGCTGGGCCTGCTCGGGCTGAAGTACCCGGTCGAGTACGGCGGGCGCGGCGGCGGCTACCTCGAGGACGCCGTGCTGCAGGAGGAGCTCGGCCGCTCCGGGTCCGGCGGGCTGTCGGCGGGCATCGGCGCGCACATCGGGATCGCAACGCCGCCGATCTGGAAGTTCGGCACGGACGACCAGAAGGAGCGCTTCCTCGCCCCGGCCATCCGCGGGGAGCGGATCGCCGCGCTCGGGATCACCGAGCCGGGCGCCGGGTCCGACGTGGCGGGCCTACGGACCTTCGCCCGGCGAGTGGACGGCGGGTACGTCGTGAACGGCTCGAAGACGTTCATCACGAACGGCGTGCGCGCCGACTTCGTCGTGACCGCCGTGAAGACCACCGAGGAGGGCGGCCACCAGGGAATCTCGTTCCTGATCCTTGAGCGCGAGATGGACGGGTTCGAGACCTCAAGGAAGCTCGAGAAGCTCGGCTGGCGCGCGTCGGACACGGCCGAGCTGGCCTTCTCCGAAGTGTTCGTGCCCGAGGAGAACCTGCTCGGAGAGGAGAACCGCGGCTTCTACCTGATCATGGCCAACTTCCAGTGGGAGCGGCTGATCATGGCGCTGGGCGCGGTGGCGTCGATGGAGTCCGTGATCGAGCGGGTCGTCGAGTCGGGTCCCGGGAGCGAGTGGCGGCATCTGGTCGCCGAGATGGCGCGTGAAGCACGAGGCATCCAGGTCACTCACCTACCACGCGCTCCGCCTCTTCGCCGAAGACGGAAACGCCGTTCGCGAGGTCACGGAGGCGAAGCTGATGTCACAGCGTTCCGCGTTCGAGGTGGCCGAGATGGCGTGGAGAGCGATGCAGGGAGATCTGGAGATCGGCCGCGCGATGCGCGACACCCGCCTGGGCCCGATCGGCGGCGGCACCGACGAGGTGATGAAGGAGATCCTGGCGAAGCAGCTGGGCCTCTAGTCCGGCCAGTGGCCGTGCTTGTCGAAGTACTCGCGGGCCTCCTCCTCGCGGTCCCGCTCCTTGTCGCCCTCCACGCCGATCCGGTGGAGCACGTTCAGCAGCAGCACCGCGGTGCCCGCGCTGAAGAAGAGCGCGCCCGCCGCGACGCCCACGCCGCCCGCCGTCGCGCTGACGACCACGCCGGCTATCACCAGGACCAGCGGGATGCCGTACCGGATTGCGTGGAGCGCCATGTACCTATGATGCCGGGCGCTCAAGAGCTCAAAGGAGACCTGAATGGGAGTGCTGGACGGAAAGGCGGCGATCGTCACTGGATCGGCGCGGGGAATCGGGCGTGCCACCGCGGAGCTGCTGGCCGAGCAGGGCGCGCGCGTGCTGATCAACGATCTCGATGCCGACGTCGCCGAGCAGGCGGCCTCGGAGATCTCGGGCGAGACGGCCGTCTTCGGCGGCGACCTGACCAAGGAGGGCGTGCCGGACCAGCTGATCCAGAAGGCCGTGGACGAGTTCGGTCAGATCGACATCATCGTCAACAACGCGGGCTACACCCGCGACAACGTCGCCCACAAGATGAGCGACGACGAGTTCCAGGCGATGCTCGACATCCACACGGTCGTGCCGTTCCGGGTCCTCCGTGCCGCGGCGCCGCACCTGCGCGAGCCCGCCAAGAAAGAGAAGGAGGAGGGCAGGGAGGTCTTCCGCAAGATCGTCAACATCAGCTCGATCTCCGGAACCATGGGCAACGCCGGGCAAGCGAACTACTCGGCGGGCAAGGCGGCGGTCGTGGGGCTCACGAAGACGCTCGCCAAGGAGTGGGGCCAGTTCAAGATCAACGTGAACGCCGTGGCGTTCGGGTTCGTCGAGACGCGCCTCACCGCCGCCAAGGAGTCGGGCAACACGATGACCAAGGACGGCGAGGAGATCCAACTCGGGATCCCCGAGCAGATGCGCTCGATGGCCGCGCTGATCATCCCGATCGGCCGTCCGGCCACGCCGGAGGAGGCCGCCGGGCCCGTCTTCTTCCTCTGCTCACCCTGGGCCGACTTCGTGCACGGCCAGGTGCTGAACGTGACCGGCGGCCAGTTCGGCGGGATGTACTTCTAGCGGGCGGTGATGGTCGCGCCCGCGTCCGAGCCGGCCTTGTCCGGATTCCAGCTGTAGGCGTACTCCGGCCTGTCCACCTCTGACCAGAGCGTGGACAGGCGGAGCGGCCGGAACGTGTCCCACATCACCGCCAGCTCGTCGGTCGAGGTCTTGCCGAGCGCCTTCTCGACGGCGCCCGGCTGCGGGCCGTGTGGCAGGCCGGACGGGTGCAGCGTGATGAAGCCGACGTCCACGCCCTTGCGCGCGGCGTAGTCGCCGGCCGCGTAGAACATGACCTCCTCGGACTGGATGTTCGAGTGGTGGTACGGGAGCGTCACGGCCTCGGGGTCCCAGTCGAGCATCCGCGGCGCGAACGTGCAGATCACGAAGTTCGGCCCCTGGAAGGTCTGGTGCGCCGGCGGCGGCAGGTGGAAGCGGCCGGCGCGCGGCTCGAAGTCGTCGGCGTTGAAGGTGTACGGCCACACGTATCCGTCCCAGCCGACCACGTCGAACGGGTGCCTGTCGAGCACGTAGTCCTGGAATCCGTCACGCACGCGAACGGTGACCGGGTACTCGCCGCTCTCGTCGAAGGTCTCGAGCTCTTCGGGCGGGTGGAAGTCGCGCTGCGAGAAGGGCGAGTGCTCGAGCAGCTGCCCGTAGCGGTTGCGGTAGCGGTTGGGCGTCTCGATCTCGCCGGGCGTGTGGAAGCAGACCCAGAACTGCTCCTCGCCGATCGGCAGCTCGAACGTGTGCGTCGTCCCGCGCGGGATCACGAGGTAGTCGCGCTCGCGGAACGGCACCCGGCCGAACACCGTGCGCAGCACGCCGCTCCCGCGGTGGACGTAGATGACCTCGTCGCCCTCGCCATTCCGGTAGAAGCCGTCGAGCGCCTCGATCGGCTTGCAGACCGACACCTCGATGTCGCCGTTCCACATCAGGAGCCGGCGTGCGGAGACGGGGTCGCCGCCGGGGTCGACGCCGTTCACGTCGGCCAGCCGGTGCACATGCGCGTCCGGCACCCACTCCTCCCTGTGGATGGGCCGGAAGCGGCCGACCGTGTCGAGCCGGCAGGGCGACTGGAGGTGCAGCAGGATCGACTCGTTCCCGCTGAAGCCCTCGTAGCCCATGACCTCCTCCACGAGCAGCGGCGAGCCGCTCCCGTTGGAGCGCACCTGCACGTGCCGCTTGGCGGGGACCTTGCCGAAGCTTGCGTAACGCACTAGAGGTTTCCTCTCCGCTCCTGCTCGCGCTCGATCGCCTCGAAGAGCGCCTTGAAGTTGCCCTCGCCGAAGCCGCGCGAACCGTGGCGCTCGATGATCTCGAAAAAGACCGTCGGCCGATCGCCCACGGGCTTCGTGAAGATCTGCAGCAGGTAGCCCTCGTCGTCGCGGTCGACCAGGATGCCGAGCCGGCGGAGGTCCGCCAGGTCCTCCTCGATCTTCCCGATCCGGTCGGGGATCTCGTCGTAGTACGACTCGGGGATCGAGAGGAACTCGACGCCCTGCTCGGTCAGCGCCGTCACGCAGCCGACGATGTCCCGCGTGGCTACCGCGATGTGCTGGGCGCCGGCGCCGCGGTAGTACTCGATGTACTCCTCGATCTGCGACTTGCGCTTGCCCTCGGCGGGCTCGTTGATCGGGAACTTGATGCGGCCGGTGCCGTCCGTCACGACCTTCGACATCAGCGCCGAGTACTCGGTCGAGATCGCCTCGTCCGAGAAGTGGATCATCTCGGTCATCCCGAAGACGCGCTCGTAGTAGTGGACCCACTCCTCCATGTGGCCGAGCTCGACGTTGCCGACGATGTGGTCGATCGCGAACAGCCCCGCGTCGGGCGGGTTGTGCGCCGCCTCGCCGCGCCGCTCGTAGCCGGGCAGGAAGGCGCCCTCGTAGCCCTCGCGCTGTACGAACAGGTGCTGGGTCTCGCCGTAGGTGGCGATCGAGGAGAGCTGAACCTTGCCGTGCTCGTCCTCCACCCAGTGCGGGGTCATGATGCCGCGGGCGCCGTGGCCGACCGCGTGCCGGTACGCCGCCTCCGCGTCGGGCACGCTCAGCGCGATCTTGTGGACGCCGTCGCCGTGGAGGCCGTGGTGCGCAGCGATGTCGTCACCGCCGAGCAGGGTGCCCGTGAGGACGAGCCTGATCCGGCCCTGCTCGAGCACGTGCGAGACGCGATCGCGCCTGCCGGTCTCGAGCCCCGAGTAGGCCGTCTCGGTGAAACCGAACGCGTTCCTGAAGTAGTACGCCGCCTGCGCGGCGTTGCCCACATAGAGCTCCACGTGGTCGATGCCGTGGATCGGCATGCGGTCGTCGGTCGGGACAGGAGGCGCCGTCGTCGCGGTCGTCGTTGTAGCCATGTCTAAATGATTCCCTGGTCCGAGGCCTTATTCAATGCAACTTCGTTGCGTCCATGGCACACTTCGATGTCAAATGGACGACATCGACCGAAGAATCGTTGCGCTGCTTCGCGAGAACGCGCGCAGATCGTTCAGGGACATAGGCTCGCACGTTCGCCTGACCGCGCCCGCCGTGAAGCGGCGGGTGGACCGGCTCGAGGCGGACGGCGTCATCCGCGGGTACACCGCGATGGTGGATCCGCGCGCCTTCGGCTGGCACGCGGAGGCGTTCGTTGACCTCTACTGCGAGGGCCGCATGCCGGCCGACTCGATCAAGCAGGCGGTGGAGGGTGAG
Source organism: uncultured Thermoleophilaceae bacterium (assembly GCA_963808875.1). GTDB lineage: Bacteria > Actinomycetota > Thermoleophilia > Solirubrobacterales > Thermoleophilaceae > JACVRW01. The sequence goes on along the minus strand of CAWEHM010000052.1, from coordinate 44,552 downwards.
CCGGGCGTGGCCTCCGCCCACACCGTGGCCGGCGAGGCGAGCGCGCTGCTCCACGTGATGGCCGAGGACACGCAGGACCTCGAGCTGTGCCTGGAGCGAATCCGGGCGACGGACGGCATCAGCCGCACCGTCACCGAGGTGGTGCTGTCGACGCTCTTCGAGCGGTAACCCTACGAAAGGGGTCTGACCCTTTTCGGAGGGTGGTCGAGGGTTAGTCCGGCTTCTCGTACTCGTCGGCCTCGCCCGGCTCCACGTCCGCGTCGCCGGCGGACTCCTCGTCACCGAAGTCGGCCGTGCTCGGGTCGTAGCGGTTCTCCTCGTGGCTCGCGGCCTCCTCGAGGTCGTCCTCCGCGATCTCGAAGCCCTCCTCGACGCCCTCACCGCCCTCCGCCAGCGGACGGTCCGCCTCGTTCGCGGGAAGGTCTTCCTCGTCCTCGTACTCTGGCCGGCGGCCGCCGATGCCGGCGGCCTCGCGCGCGGCCGCGTCCTCCTCGCGCCGGAGCAGCGGATCGTCCGGCCTGCCCTCGTCGACGTCCATGCTCGTCCGCTCGCGCTCTTCCTCGTTCTCGGTCATGCGCCGCAATCTACCCGCGCGGATCAGGGCGAACCGCGAGCGGCAGATCGGCGCCGTAGATCCGGAGGTCGAACTGACGCAGCCGGAAGCCTCCCTGGACCCGCTCTCCAAGCTTCTCCGCCACGCGGATCGAGTTCACGTTCTCCGGGAGGATCAGGCTGACGATGTGGCGCGCGCCGAGCTCGTCGTGCGCGAATCGGCACGCGGCGCGCGCCGCCTCGGGCGCGTAGCCGTTGCCCCAATGCTCGCGAGCGACCGTCCATCCGACCTCGAGGTCGGGCCAACCCGGCGGCCTGAGGAGCCCCGCGCGACCGACGCACTCACCCGTGTCGAGCTTCTCGAGCACCCAGTGCCCGTAGCCCTTGAGCGCCCAGTGGCCCGCGAGGAAGGCCATGTCGCGCCATGCCTGGGGCGGTTCGACGGGTCCATCGTGGCCAAGCGCCGCGGCGACCTCGGGGTCGCCCATCATCCGCCCGAACCAGTCCAGGTCCTCGTCGCGCCAGGCGCGCATCAGGAGCCGCTCGGTGCGGAGCTCGGGCACGCGGCTCACTCCTTCGGTCTCCGCTCCTCCGCCAGCGGCTTTCCGCCCTCTCCAGTGATCCCCTCCGGTGGCCACGCGCCGAACCAGTTGTCGCGCGCGCCGTCGAGGGTGAGCACGGTGCCCGACAGGTAGTCGCCGGCCGGCGAAGCCAGGTAAGCGACCAGCCAGGCGAACTCCTCCTCGGTGCCGAGCCGGCCGAGCGGCACTGTCCACGCGGCGCTGTCCACGACCTCCTGCGGGTACTTGGTGAGCATCGTGTCCGTGGCCATCGGGCCGGGCGCGACGGCCGTGAGCCTGATCCCGAACCGCGCCCACTCGATCGAGAGCACGCGGGTGAGGTTCTCCACCGCGGCCCGCGCGGCCGACGAGTGCGCCATGCCGGGGAGGCCGTGGTGCGGCGAGAGCGTGACGTTCACGATCTTCCCGCCGCGGCCGCCCGGAATCATCGCCCGCGTCGCGACCGTGTGGCTCATCAGCCACGTGCCCTCGACGTTCAGCCGGATGACGGTCCGGAATCCCTTGGGCGTGATGTCCTCGGCCGGTGCCAGGTACTGGCCGCCCGCGTTGTTCACCAGCAGGTCGATCCTGCCGTGGCGCTCGCAGACCTCCTCGACGAGCGCCTCGACCTGGTCCTCCTCACGGATGTCGCAGACGTGCGCCTCCACGCGACCGTCGGAGTCGCGCCCGACCGTCTCGTCGAGCGGGTCCTGACGCCGCCCGCACACCACCACGCGCGCCCCGAGCGAGGCCAGCTCGAGCGCGGCGGCTCGCCCCAGCCCGGATCCGCCGCCGCTCACAACCGCCACCTGCCCGTCGAGGAGGCCGGGCTGGAAGATCTTCGACGGCATCGCGGCGCAGCGTACCCGCCGCGCCTCTCAGCGGAAGTACTGCCCGTGGAAGCCGAACGGGATGTGGTGCGGCGCGTCGGCGCGCGCGATCTCCTCGAACGACCCGGCGTCCAGCACCAGCAGGAACGAGTGGCCCGCGGTCGCGTCGAGCACCACCGACAGCACCACGCCGGCGTCCTCCGCCTCGGTGCCCGGCTCGCGCACGAAGACGGGCTCGCCGGGGAAGCAGCCGTCGGCCCGCCACTCGGACCGCGCGCCGTCGCGCACGTCGACCTTCACCAGCCGGTCGATCCATCCCGTGTCCGCTCCGGTGAAGTACGCGTAGGAGTAGTCGCGCGTGTTGCGGCGCGCGTAGTCGATCCGGGGCAGCTCGAGCGATCCGTCCGCCAGCCGCTCGGAGCGCACGCCGCCGCCAGTCAGGTCGATCGTGTAGCGGCGCAGCTCGGTGCGCGGGATCGCCCCGCGGGGGCCGTTCTCGTCGAGGTAGAGCGAGTCGATGATGCTCGAGTCCTCGTAGGCGCACAGGTCCACCACGAGCTCGTCGCCCCGCTCGAAGGCGTTCACGTGGTGGAAGCAGAAGAAGCCGTCCGTCTCGTATGTGCCGCGCCGCTCGCCGGTCGCACGGTCGAACACCTGGAAGCGGGTGGGCTCGTCCGCGCGCCACGTGTAGTTCTCGATGAACGGCCTGCCCGAGAGCGCCAGCTTCAGCGGGTTCACGCGGAGCGGGTACTCGGCCAGGATCAGGAAGCGCTCGCTCATCCCGAACGCGTGCATGTACGCCGGCTCCTTCACCGGCATGCGGGCGATCGCGCGCCTCTTCGTGCTGCCCGCCGGCATGCCGTAGAGCACGTACTCGCTGACCCGCGAGAAACGGGCGATGTAGTTCACGAGCTCGTCGCGCTCGCGGTCGTGATGCGGGTGGGCGGTGGTCACCTGACCCTTCAGCTCGTCGGCGTAGCGAAGGTGGCCTACCGTGTCGAGCGTCTCTGGGTCGAACTCGATCGGCAGCGGCGTCTCGGTCATGGCGATGTAGCGCTCGCCGATGCGCGCGAGGTTCACGTTCGGGTTGTCGGTCAGCTCCGGCGAGAAGATCTGCTGGACGCGCTTGAAGATCGACCGGCACGGGTCGGTGGCGAAGCCTCCGCCGCGCCACTCGCCGCGCTTCGCGCCCTCGTACGAGCGGCTCTCGATGAAGCGGCTGCCGTAGGAGACGCGGCCGTCCGCGAAGCCGAACCGGTTCAGCATCGCCAGGCCGTCGAACCAATGGTCGAGCCGCCGGTCGCCCACCTCGAGCAGGGCGGGTGTCACGCGCACGAGCGCGCCGGTGAGCCAGGCGGGGAGCTCGCCGCTCACCGGCAGGGTGTCGACCATGACCTCCTGCTCCTGGCTGGTGAAGCCCAGCGTGAAATCGGTGCGCGTGCTTGCTTCTGTCGTGGCCATAGTCCACACTGTACCGTCTAGATTGGACTAATGCAAGAGATCCGGCTCACACCCACCTCCTACATCGTCCTCGGCCTCCTCGAGATGGCGGGCGAGTCCACGCCGTATGCGCTCAAACAGCTGGTAGCCGGCTCGGTGGGCTTCTTCTGGACGCTGCAGCACGCGCAGCTCTACACCGAGCCAGAGCGTCTCGCCGCGGCCGGGTACCTGAAGGAGGAGCGCGAGGAGACGGGACGCCGCCGCAGGCTGTACTCGATCACCGCGAAGGGCCGGCGGGCGCTGGAGGACTGGCGCACCGAGACCACGACCGACCTCGCCGAGCTGCGAGAGCCGGCGCTCCTCAAGCTGTTCTTCGGCGCGGACCCCGGCGCGCTCGCCGCCGCGCAGATCCCCGCGAACGAGGAGCGGCTCGCCGAGTACGAGCGGATCCGCAGCGAGATGGGCGACGACGTCCCCGCGGGACCGCGCCAGGCACTGGAGATGGGCATCCGCTTCGAGCGCGCCGCCATTGCGTTCTGGAAGGAGCTCGCGGACTAGGGTTCGCGCCCATGGCAACCGCCGCCGAGCCGCGCCCCGCCGAGCTGCCCATGAAGGGCGGCCGCGACGAGGCGGACGTGAAGCTCACCCCGATCCTCACGGCGACGATCAAGGGGCCGATCCAGTGGTTCCTTCGCGACGAGGGCAGGATGGCGAAGCTCAAGGGCTTCGGCATCGGCGTGCCGAAGGACCAGTGGGTGAAGGCGCCGGTCCAGTGCTTCCTGGTCGAGCACCCGAGCGCCGGCACGATCCTGATCGACACCGGCTTCCACGCGTCCGTCGCGGTGAAGCCGCGCTCGAACCTCGGGCTGTTCGGCTCGACCCTCTACCGCGACATCGACATGCGGCCGGAGCAGTCCGCCGCCGCGCAGCTGCGCGAGCGCGGCATCGAGCCCTCGAGCGTGGGGACCGTGATCATGACCCACCTCCACCCCGACCACGCGAGCGCGATCGTGGACTACCCGGAGGCGACCTTCCTCGTGTCGAGCGCGGAGTGGGAGGCGGCGTCGGACGGCGGGCAGCGCGACGGCTACGTGAAGCGCCAGTTCGACCACGGCTTCGACTACCGGCTGATCGACTTCGACTCGAACGACGCCAACTCGTTCTCCGGCTTCGCGCGCTCATTCGACGTGTTCGGCGACGGGAGCGTGCGCGTCGTGTTCACGCCGGGCCACACGCTCGGGCACATGTCGGTGGTGCTACGCACCGGGAACGGCGAGGTGCTGGTGGCGGGCGACGCGATCTTCATGCACCGCACCCTCGACGACGACCACCTGCCCCACCTGGTCGCGGACGAGCACCTCTTCCGCCGCTCGATGCGCGAGATCCGGCAGTACAAGAAGGAGACGCCGGACGCGCTCGTCATCCCCGGGCACGACTGGGAGGCCTGGCAGAAGCTCGACGCGAGCTACTAGCTAGCGCAGCCGCGACACGCCCGTGGTGTCAGGCGCCTGCGGCGGCGCCTGCGCCACCGCCGTTCCCAGATCAATTCAGCAAGTCGCGGGCCTCACTGGAGGCGACGATGTGGATGGCGTTGCCCATGCGGGCCCAGGCGATCAGGTTGAGCGCCTGCAGGCGGTCGAGCATGTACTGGAACGCCTGCGCCTGGGCGTCGGTCGCGTAGTCGCGCCTGACGTCGAAGGCGAAGCCGTGCCGTCGCAGGACCCGGAGCGGGGCGCGCACGCCGCTCACCGTGGCCACCCCGTGACGGATGTAGGCGAGCAGGGCGTCCGCCTCGGGGCGCAGGGTGCCGGGGTCGGTGTCGTCCGCGGACCCGTCTGGGTGGAGCACCAGCTCGCCGGAGCTCGCACCCGCCTGAAGGCCTGCCAGCCGGTCGAGCTTCGCGCGATCATCGCGGTAGAGGCGCATCACCTCGCGCGAGGCGAGCACGCGCCAGTAGTAGGTCTTCGAGTCGTCGCCGAGGCGGTAGAGCAGCCGGTACGCGCGCGTGTGGCTGTCCGGCGAGCTGTCGAAGTAGAGCTGGGCGTAGCTCGCGCCGTCGTCGCCGTAGGCGGCGAGCACGCTCTGCAGGTTGCCGATGCCCATGTGGTACGAGACCACGGCGAGGTCCTCGCGGCCGAACTCGTCCTTCGCCTGTTTCAGGTAGCGGCCCGTCGCGGCGAGCGCCTTCGCCGGGTCGAAGCGCTCGTCCACGCGCGCCCTCTCGGCGCGGATGCGGGCGGCCTGCCGCGGGCCGCGGGCGCGTTCGAGCTTCCGGGTGAGCCGCTCGCTGGCCGCCACGTCCACCTTCATGCCGAGCAGACCGGTGGCCGTCTGGGCGAGGATCTGCGTGAGCCCCGCGGCACTCTCGAGGTCGGTGCTCGCCTGCGCGTCGGGCCGCCCCGCGCTCTCCAGGAGCACGATGCCCTCGATCAGGTCGGGGTCCACGCCGGCCTCGTCCGCCGCCCTCTCGACGTCGTCGCGATAGCGAGCCACGCGCGCCGCCGTGGCCACGATTCCGCCGGGGCTCTTCTCGTAGACGACGTGGCTGTGGCCGGCCGCCGCGCGCGCCTCGAAGTCCGCCCGGCGGCCCGCGTTGTACGCCCACGGGTCGTTCTTCAAATCGACCGGGCTGTAGGTGTCGTCGCCGCCGCCGCTCCGGATCAGGAGGAAGCAGACGGCCGCGATTGCGGCGACCACGAGGAGCGCCGCCGCGCGGCGACGCCGGTGTACGGGACGGGTGCGCACGCCCCTCAGGTTGTCAGGGCACGCAGGGAAGCCCGCCGCAGACGCTGTGCGGGCCCGGCCCGCGTGGGCGGCGTGTTCGTGGTGGGTGGGTCGACTTATGTACTGACGTCAGTACATAAAGCGCCCAACCCATGCGGCGAGGCCCGGGCTCGTCTCTCCCTCGATGCTCGCCGTTCGCCGGTGCCGCGTGACGGCCGGCGGAGAACTACGCCGCTGCTGTACGCCGCGCCTCGCGCGCCGCTCGGACCGCTTCCTTGCGGCCCTCGCCCACCAGCAGCGTGTGCATGTCGCGCACTCGCTCGAAGACGATCTCGGAAGCCGCCTGGGCCTGTTCCTTCGTGGGCTCCGCCACCTGCTCGAAGCGGATTGGCTCGCCGAACTGGATCGTCACCTTCGGGAACTGGAGGCGCTTCCAGTTGCGGGCTCGTTCTGTGCCCGCGATCGCCGTGGGCACGACCGGCACGCCCGCCTCGAGGGCCAGGCGGCCGATGCCGTGGCGGGGCTTGCCCAGCTCGCCCGATCGAGAGCGGCCCGCCTCGGCGTACATGACGATCATGTCCCCGCGGTCGAGGATCGCGTGCGCCGTCTTGAACGCCTCCTGGTCGTGGTGTCCGCGCCGCACGGGGAAGACGCCGCCGTTGTGGTAGACGACCTCAAGCGGCGGCTTGAAGAGCTGCGACTTCGCCATGAACTGCACCTTCCGGCGCAGGAACACCGCCACGAAGAAGTGGTCCAGGAAGGAGAAGTGGTTCGGCGCGACGATCACCGGGCCGTCTGCCGGGATGTTGTCGGAGTCGATGCAGCGCGCCCGGTAGACCAGGAGCAGGTACGGCGTGAGCAGCAGCCGCACGAGCTCGTACATCCAGTTGGGCCGCTTGGTGCGCTGCCGCTCGTGGAAGCGGTCGAAGTACTCGGCCGGTCGCGGGTCCTTGTAGACCTGGGGCTTCACTCGCGCTTTTCTACCCAGTCCGATCGGCTTCGTTACTCGCGGCCCGCTCGAGCGCGCGCGCCCAGCCGGCGAGCAGCGTCTTCCGCTGGTCCTCGGACATCGACGGCTCGTAGCGGGCCGCCTGGCGCCACATCTGGCTCACGTCCTCCTCGGTCCACGTCTCGGTCGCCACGCCGGCCAGGTAGGCGGCGCCGAGCGCGGTCGTCTCGGACACCTCCGGCACCACCACCGGCACCCCGAGCACGTCCGCCTGGAACTTCATCAGCCAGCCGTTCACGACCGCGCCGCCGTCGGCCTTCAGCTCCTCCAGCACGACCCCCGACGCGTCCTCCATCGCGCGCACCGCGTCGACCGTCTGGTACGCCATCGCCTCGAGCGCGGCGCGCGCAAGGTGCGCGCGCCCGGAGCCGCGCGTGAGCCCGACCACGGTCCCGCGCGCGTACGGATCCCAGTGCGGCGAGCCGAGCCCGGTGAAGGCCGGCACGAGGTACACGCCGTCGTTCGAGTCGAGCGAGCGGGCCAGCTCCTCGGTCTCGTCCGCGGTCCGGATGATCCCGAGCTGGTCGCGCAGCCACTGGACCGCGGCGCCGGTCACGAAGATCGCGGCCTCGAGCGCGTAGTCCACGCGGTCGCCCACCCCCCACGCGATCGTGTTGAGGAGCCCCTCGGCCGGATCGGGCAGATCGGCGCCGGCGTTCTGGAGCACGAAGCTGCCCGTGCCGTACGTGTTCTTGCCGAGCCCGGGCTCGTAACACGCCTGCCCGTAGAGCGCGGCCTGCTGGTCGCCCGCGATGCCCGCCACCGGCACCGAGCCGCCGAACTCGGACGTCTCGCCGTACACGTGCGCGCTCGGCCGCGGCTCGGGCAGCGAGCCCGGGTCCACGCCGAGCAGGTCGCACAGCTCCTCGTCCCAGCGCCGCTCGCGGATGTCGAACAGAAGCGTGCGCGACGCGTTCGAGAAGTCGGTGGCGTGCTCGCCGGTGAGCTTGAAGACGAGCCAGGCGTCGATCGTGCCGAAGGCCGCGTCGCGCGGCACGCCGCCCTCTTTGATCAGCCACTCGATCTTCGTGCCGGAGAAGTACGGGTCGAGCACGAGGCCGGTGCGCTCGCGCACCAGCTCCTCGTGGCCCGCCTCGCGGAGCTCGTCGCAGCGGCGCGCCGTGCGGCGGTCCTGCCAGACGATCGCCCGGTGGAGCGGGTCGCCGGTGTCCCGGTCCCACGCGACGACCGTCTCGCGCTGGTTCGTGATGCCGATCCCGGCGAGGTCGCCGCCGCTCGCGCCCGCCGCCTCGAGCGCCTCGCCCGCCACGGCGCGCGTGACGTCCCAGATCTCGCTCGCGTCGTGCTCGACCCAGCCGGGCCGCGGGAAGTGCTGGTGGAACTCGCGGTACGCGCGCCCGGCGGGCCGACCCCGCTCGTCGAACACGATGCAAGTCGTGCCCGTGGTGCCCTGGTCGATCGCGAGGATCAAGAGGGCGGCAGCCTATCCCGCCTGTATGTTGCCCAGCCATGCCTGACGTCGAAGCCCACATCACGGGAACCGTGTGGAAGATCGAGTGCGAGATCGGCCAGTCGGTCGAGGAGGGCGACACGCTCGTGATCCTCGAGTCGATGAAGATGGAGATGCCGGTCGAGGCCGAGGACGGCGGCACGGTCAAGGAGATCGTCTGCCAGGAGGGTCAGTCGGTGTCCGAGGGCGACACGCTCGTCGTCCTGGAGTGACCGAGAAGCTCCAGCTCGACGAGCCGGCCGAGGGAGTCGCTCGGCTCACGATCCGGAACCCGGAGCGGCGCGGCGCGCTCGACCACGAGATCCTCGACTCGCTCGCCGAGCACGCGCGGACGCTTGACGCGCGCTGCCTCGTCATCCGCGGCTCGGGCGAGGTGTTCTCCGCCGGCTACGACATCGGCAACCTTTCCGAGCAGGAGTTCGAGGAGAGCGCCGAGCGGCTCGTGGCGCACCCGTTCCACGACGCGCTCGAGGCCCTCGAGGCGTACCGCTATCCGGTGATCGCGGAGGTGAACGGGCACGCCATCGGCGGCGGGCTCGAGCTCGCGATCACCGCCGACATCCGGCTGGCGGCCGCCGGCGTGAAGATGGGGATGCCGCCGGCGAAGCTGGGGCTGATCTACTCGCACACGGGGCTGGCGAAGTTCATCGACGTGTGCGGCCCGGCGAACACCGCGGAGCTGTTCTTCGTGGGCCGCAACGTGGACGCGGCGCGCGCGCTCGAGATGGGCCTGGTGAACGCCGTCGTCGACCCCGTCGCGCTCGACGAGCGGGTGCTCGACGTGGCCGCCGAGATCGCCTCGAACGCGCCGCTCTCGCTGGCGGGCAACAAGCGGATGATCCGCGAGCTGCGCGCGCTGCGGCTCCCGGACGACCTCGAGCGCGAGCTGGTCGAGCTGCGCGAGTCCTGCTTCGCCTCCGAGGACTTCCGCGAGGGCGTGCAGGCCTTTACGGAGAAGCGCAAGCCGGTCTGGCGCGGGCGCTAGCTCTCGTCCAGCCACCTGCTGATCAGCCGCGGGCTCACGTGGATGTTCACCTGCCGGAGGGGGACGTCGCCGGAGCTCGTGAAGCCGTGCGGCTCGCCGGGCGGGACGATCGTGACGTGGCCCGGGCCCGACCTCGACGTCGCCCTCGGGACCGTGGAGGGTTGCCTGGCCCTCCAGCGTGATCAGCACCTCGGGGTAGTCGTGCGTGTGCAGGGACGGCCCGCGCCCGCGCTCGGCGTTCATGACGAAGAACGAGACGCCGGCGCCACCGTGGTCGGCGCCCTCGAACTCGACGTTGCCGTTGGCGTTCTCCAGCTCGTCGAAGGTGAGGATCTCCATGCCGCGACGATACGCGGCGGCTAACCGACGAGGCGTCTGCGGCTAGCCCCCCTGGCTCGCGCACCTCGGCTGGCGAATGCTCCTTGTGACACCGACCAGGAGGTTCCTGTGACAAACCAGACCGTTCAGCGCGACTCCGCCCTCGGCGAGCTCGCGGACATCACCGCGCGGATCTCCGCGCACATCGGCGAGCCGCTCATCGCGGCGTGCCCGTTCGCCCGGCGCGGCCAGATGACGCAGAAGTTCGCCGGGAAGTTCGGCGGCGCGGTCGCCTACCTCGGCGCCCGTCAGCACGCAAAGATGAAGGCGGGCGGGCTGCCCGAGCACTTCTACCTTGCCGTCACCGGCGAGCACGTGCGCGCCATCGGGTACAAGCTCGGATTGACCGGGAAGGAGACGCTCGGCGAGGAGGTCGCGGTCTGGCGCCGCGAGGACCTCGAGGTCGAGGCGAGCCCGAGCAGCCTGTGGATCGACGTGACGCTCGCATCGCCCGGCGAGGGCGAGCGCGTCGAGTGCCGCGTGGGCGCCGCGCCGGCCTCAACGGCGTTCGTCGAGCTGCTGAAGAGCCGCCCGATGGAGCAGGCCGCGTGAGCATCCACAGGCAGCCCCGTCACGAGCGCTGGCGCTATCCGTTCCTGATGGTCGCGCTGCTGGCGTTCGTCGCGCTCATGCTCGCGACGGGGTACCTCGGCCTGGCGCCGTAGCCGATAAGCGACGATGTCCGCGTGCTCGCGGACGTCGTCGACCTGCTGCGTTGCCCCGTGTGCGGCGACGCGCTCGGAGAGACCGGCGGCGCGCTCCGGTGCGCCGCCGGCCACTCCTTCGACATCGCCCGCCAGGGCTACGTGAACCTGGTGCCCGGCAGGGCGGACACCCCGGAGATGGTGGAGGCCCGCGACGCCTTCCTGCGCGCGGGCCACTTCCGCCCCCTGACCGCCGCGCTCGCCGAGGAGGCCGCGAGCGGCGCCGGAGCGGCGGCGGATGGCGCCGGGGCAACCGCGGATGGCGTCGTCGTGGATCTCGGCGCCGGCACCGGGCATTACCTCGCGCGCGTTCTCGACTCCCTGCCCGGCGCTCGCGGGATCGCCATCGATGCCTCCCCCGCCGCGCTTCGCCGTGCCGCGCGCGCCCACGATCGCGTCGCGGCAGTCGGCGCCGATGCCTGGAAGCCGCTGCCGCTGCGTGACGGGATCGCGACGCTCGTTCTCAGCGTGTTCGCTCCGCGCAACGCGAGCGAGATGGCGCGCATCCTCACGGGCGGCGGAGGCGGGAGCCGACCCGCCGCGCTCCTAGCCGTCACGCCGACGACGCGCCACCTCCACGAGCTCGTCGGCCCGCTCGGGCTGCTGTCGGTGCCCGACGACAAGGAGGACCGACTCGACACCCAGCTCGCCTCCCGATTCACCGTCACCGGCAGACGCCCGATCGAGCACGCGATGTTCCTGACCCGCGACGAGTGCGCACAGCTCGTGCGCATGGGGCCGAGCGCGTGGCACATCGACGAGCAGGCCCTGGCCGAGCGGCTCGCCGCGCTGCCCGACCCGCTGACGGTCACGTCGTCCATGACCCTTTCGGGTTTCGCCGGCCTATCCTCCCGCCGTCCGTATGCCGTATGGTCGTTCGTGCCGCGCGGATTCGCACGCGGCAGGAGCCACATACGCTCGCGCCATGGTGACGCCGCGCGTCAGGTTCCATGCCCTGCTCTGCGCAGGCCTTGCGGCTGGTTCGCTTGCGCTGGCGTGGCCCGCGGGCACGCACGCCGCCTCCCGGGTGCGAACGGACGGATCGCCTACTCGTGGTTCTCGTCTCAGGAGGGGTATCTGGAAACCGACACCACCACGTTGGTCAGATCGATCGCAGCGGTCTCGCCGGACGGGAGCGGGCGGCGCACGCTGCGCTCCTGCAGCCAGGTTGTCGGCGCGAACGGTGCCCCGCTGGAGCCGACGGGGCGACTGCTCGATCGAGTACAGCACGCCCGCGTGGTCGCCCGACGGAAAGCGGGTCGCGTTCGTCGCCGGCACCAGCTCGCGTGATGCGCAGCGAGGCGATGGCTTTCGACTACTCTCGGGCAGACCTCGAATGTCGGGCAGCCGGCCTGGTCGCCGGACGGGCGCAAACCGTCTTCAGCGGCGCTCGGGCCGCCGACCCGGAGTCCGGCACCGACCTCTACATCATCGACTTGCAGAACGACGACCTGAGTCGACTCACCTTCAGGGGCGGCCTTGACCGCGCGCCCGCGTGGTCGTCGTGTCACCCGGATCGCCTTCACCCGCGGCGGCCAGCCGCTGGCCCCGAGCGCGCCCGCCGCGTTTCGCCCAGGCGCCGGGCGACGTACACCGTGCGCCCCGACGGGACCGGCTGCGCCGCCAGCTCACCTACCGCAGCGGCTCCGACCCGGCCTGGTCGCCATTCGCCGGCAAGCTCGCCTTTGTGCGTGGCCGGCGCATCCATGGCGCCTGGAGGCAGCGTCTGTTCACGGTGCGCGCCGACGGCAGCGAGCTGCATCCCATCACCACTCCCGGCGCCGACCACCCCGACCACCCCAGCTGGTCCCCCGACGGCAAGCTGATCGCGTACCACGGCTTCGATTCCGGCGTCTGGGTCCAGCGCCTGGACGGACGGGGATCGCGGCAGGTCGCGCCGGGCGCCTCCGGGGCCACCTTCCCCACTCCGATGCCGTCGAGCCCGACTGGCAGCCCCTACCCCGGGGGTCGGGGAACCTTCGATGAAGTGGGCGAATCGTGTGGCTGGGCTCGCGGTTCCCCTGCTCGCATTTGGCGCAAGCTCCGCCCAGGCTGCATTTCCGACCTAATCGGGCCGATCGCGTTCACTGAACAACTGTCGCCAGGATCCGTGCAATCCGACGCCCCCGTTCGACCCGCATGCCTGTCGAGAGCCGGAGGTGGCGTCGTTGCGGACTGACGCGGTGCTCCCGAATGGACGCGGTCGACATGTGCTACGCGCGCTCGACAAGGGCCTGGACGGCTACCCGGCCTCGCGTCGTCGCCCAGGGCGAAGCTGGTGGCGTTCGACACCTGGGAGCGGATCGGGACCGTGCGGCGTGACGGCACCCACCGGCGGCTCCTGCCGAGGCTCACGGCCACCCACGACCTGACCCGACGTGTCGCCCGACGAGCGCCGGCTTGGGTTTCTCGGGCGACCGCCTTTGCTATGGCTGCGTGTGGCTCTACACCGTGCGCCGCGACGGCACCGGCCTCAGACGCGTGATACGACAGCAGGCCGCGTCGCCCAGTTGGTCGGTCAAGGGCACACTGGCATTCGTCAACTACAACGACAGCGGCCGAGTCGCAGGCGACATCCCCGACGGCCTCTATACGGTCAGGACAGATGGGTCGCGGCTGCGCCGCGTCTACTCCGTGGCTATCTCGGGGGCGGACTGCACCCGGATTCTGGTCGCCAGATGGATCCAGGATCGCCTTCCTCGCCGCCACGCCCGACGCATCGGACAACACGGAGATCTTCACCGTCAGGGCGAACGGACGCGGGCTGCGACGACTTACGCACTTCGGCTCCCACCCGGATGGCGGCGTCGGCCCTCCCACGTGGTCGCCCGACGGCAAGAGGATCGCCTTCATCGACAACAGTGACCTCTACGTCATGCGCTCCGTCGGACGGAAGCTGCGACGGATATTCGTCAGCCCGCGGCACGACCCGACGTCACCATCTGGACGACCCATCGAGGGCGCCGCGCGGCTGCCAAGCCTCGCTGACCGGCCGCGCGCGGTCCCCGGCGTCCGCCGTCGCGCTGCTGGTCGTGGGCGCCGCCGTGCACAGCTCCCCCGCGGCGGCTGCCGGCGACGGTTCGCTGACACTGCTGCCAGGGAAGGCGGGTTGCCTGAGCGCGCCGACATGGCGCTACAAGCCCGGCTGCGCGCGGATACGCGGGCTCCGCAGGCCGTCGGACGTCGCGGTCAGCCCCGACGGCCGCACCGTGTATGCAAGCTCGCCGGTCAGCCACCCGATCGCCGTCTTCGCTCGCAACGCCCGACGGGCGCGCTGCGCCAGCTGCGTGGCAGCGCCGGCCGCTTGAACTCGGCGGGCAACTACGGCTGCGGGCGCGCGCGCGGGCCTTCGGACTCCGGCAGGATCGAGGTGAGCGGCGACGGCCGCAACGTCTACGTCCAGGGGACCGACGCCCTGGCGGTGTTCAGGCGCAACCGCCGCACCGGAGCGCTCCAGCAGCTGCCGGGGGAGGCAGGCTGCGTCGGCGACCGGCCGCGGGAGCGGAGCGGGCAGGGCTGCGCCGCCGCACGCGCCGTGGCGGCGCAGTTCGATCTCGCGTTGAGTCCGAGCGGTCGCCTTCTGTACGTCGCGTCGGGGTGGTACGTGGAGAGCGCCCCGTCAGCAGGGTGGGATCGCGATCTTCAGGCGCGATCCGCGCACGGGCCGACTCGCCCAGCTGCCCGCGCCGACTTCTTCTTCACCTCCCTCGGGCGTGAGCGCTGCCGTCGGGCACCTCGATGCCCGCGGCTGGACACCAACGTGGTCGTGCTCGACCGGAGTGGAGGCAACCTGTACGCGACGACCGCCTCGGCACCTTCACCGGCATCATCGTCTTCGATCGCCTGCGCAAGGGCGGTCTGCGTCAGCTGCGCGGCCGTGCCGGCTGCGTCAGCGGCGGCGGCGCCGGCGGCTGCACGCCGGCACGGGCCTTCGAGGCACCACACGGACTCGCGGCCGGCCCGGCCGGCATCGACGACCTCTACACGTCGTCGAGCTTCTTCACCTTCCCGGGCGTCCGCCACGGCAGCATCGTGAATCTGGTGCGCGAGAGCGCGACCGGCGTGCTGTCCCAGCCCGCCGGTACGGCCGGCTGCATCACCTGGAGCGGCGGGTCGGGCTGCGCCTCTACCACTCCCAGATGAACGCGGCCGGCCCGATCGCGGTCAGCAGCGTCGGCCGTAACGCCTACGCGCCACTCGTCTCCGAGCTCAGCGGTGCCGGGATGGTCGTATTCGGCGCGACCGCACGACCGGCGAGCTCTCCAGCTCCCCGGGCAGGCGGGCTGCCTCGCGTACGGCCCGACGCCCGACTGCGCCGACAGCGGCGGACTGGCCGCGAGCGCCATCGCCCTCAGCCCCGACGGCCGCAACGTCTACTTCGCCTCAGGCAGCGGAAGCCCGAACGGATGCGCCTCCCTCCTTACTACGCGCTCGCCGTCTACGCGCGCGCCCCTGAGCCCGCTATACGTCCGGGGGCGGCCTTAGCCTCGCGCTCAGTGCCTCCCCTCATCTCAAGGGAAGAGGCGCTTCGGCTCGGCGAGATGACCGATCGCGCCGAGATCGAGGCGCTCGTAGACCGCGCGTGGCGGGTCCGGCTCGACCGCTTCGGCGACTCGACGGACATGTGCTCGCTCGTCAACGCCAAGGCGGGCGGCTGCGCGGAGGACTGCGGGTTCTGCTCGCAGTCGCGCTTCGCGGAGGCCGACACGCCGATGCACGCCATGATGGATCCCGACCAGATCCTCGAGCACGCGCGCGCGGCCGAGGCCGCCGGGGCGCACCGCTTCTGCATGGTCACGCAGGGCCAGGGCCTCTCGAAGCGCGACTTCGAGAAGATCGTCGCCGGCGCACGGCTCGTCGCCGAGCACACGAACCTGAAGCGCTGCGTCTCGATCGGGCACATGTCCGCCGCGCGCGCACACGCGCTGAAGGACGCGGGCATCCAGCGCGTCCACCACAACGTGGAGACGGCGGAGAGCTACTACCCCGAGGTCTCGAGCACCGTCCGCTACGAGGGCCGGCTCCGGACGATCGACGCCGTGCGCGACGCGGGCCTCGAGACCTGCGTCGGAGGCATCCTCAACCTGGGCGAGTCGAACGAGCAGCGCGTCGAGATGGCGTTCCAGCTCGCGGAGGTGAATCCCACCTCCGTGCCGATCAACCTGCTGAACCCCCGGCCCGGCACCAAGTTCGGCGACCGCGACCTGATGGACCCGCTCGAGGCGGTCAAGTGGGTCGCGATCTTCCGGCTGATCATCCCGGACGCCCTGTTCCGCCTCTGCGGCGGCCGCAACGAGAACCTCGGCCAGGGGGAGCTCCAGCAGCTCGCCGTCAAGGCCGGCCTCAACGGGGTGATGATGGGCAACTTCCTCACGACGCTCGGGTCGGAGCCGGAGCAGGATCGCGAGATGTTCGAGGAGCTCGGCCTGAACGTGGCGCGCCAGGAGGACAACGGCGCCAACCCGCGCCCGGACAACCGGTCCGGATGGCTCGACGGTGAGACGCCCCTGACCCCGGTCGACGAGCTGATCGACTCCCAGGAGGACGCGAACTTCTGGAACCCGGCAACCCAGCTTCGGCACAGGAAGAAGAGCTCGGTGCCGCCACGGCCGGATGGCGCACCGAACGCTTACCCAGAGGTGATTCACGTGGAGCCGGCGGCGTGAGCAGCGACATCCAGGATCGCCTGGACGACATCCGCAACAGGGGGCTGTACCGCCGCATGCGGTGCGTGTCCGGGCCGCAGGGACCGCGCGTGCTGCTCGACGGCAAGCCCGTGCTGCTGCTGTGCTCGAACAACTACCTCGGCCTGGCCGACCATCCGCGCGTGCGCGAGGCCGCAGCCGAGGCGGCCATGCGGTACGGCGCCGGTTCGGGCGCGTCGCGCCTGATCTCGGGGAACATGACGATCCACCGCCGGCTCGAGGAGCAGCTCGCCCACTTCAAGCGAGCGGAGACGGCGCTCCTGTTCGGGTCGGGCTACCTGGCCAACGCTGGAGTGGTGTCGGCGCTCGCGCGGGAGGGCGACGTCGTCTTCTCCGACGCCCTCAACCACGCGAGCATCATCGACGGCTGCCGCCTCTCGCGCGCGGAGACCTTCGTCTACGACCACTGCGACACCGACCACCTGGAGTGGGGTCTCCGCCAGGCTCAGGGCCGCGGCTCGCTGATCGTGACCGACGGCGTCTTCTCGATGGACGGCGACGTGGCGCCGCTCGAGCGCATCGTCGAGCTGGGGCAGCGCTACGACGCGCGCGTGATGGTGGACGAGGCGCACGGCACCGGCGCGATCGGCCCCGACGGGCGCGGCGCGGTGGCGGCGGCAGGGCTCGAGGACGAGGTGGACCTGACCGTCGGCACGCTCGGCAAGGCGCTGGGCTCGTATGGCGCCTACGTCTGCTGCGACGCCCAGATCGCGAAGTACCTGATCAACACCGCACGCACGCTGATCTTCTCGACGGCGCTGCCGCCACCCGCCGTCGCGGCGGCGATGGCGGCGCTCGACCTGCTGCGCGAGCAGCCTCGGCGGGTGGAGAAGCTGCAGCGGAACGCGGCGGTGCTGCGCGAGGCGCTGACGGCCCAGGGGCTGCCGGTGCCGAACGACCCGACGCAGATCGTGCCGGTGATCGTTGGCGATGCGGACGAGGCCGTGCGGGCGAGCGAGCGAGCGCTCGAGAAGGGCATCTTCGCCCAGGCGATCCGCCCGCCGACGGTGCCCGCCGGAAGCTCACGGCTGCGGCTGGCGGTGATGGCCTCCCACACCCGCTCCGAGCTGCGCGACGCCGCACACGTGCTGGCGAAATGCGTGACCGTCAGGCCGCAGAGCTCCGCACCGGACCTGCAGGTGTTCGACGGGCTCCGCGACGCCGCCTAGTTGCGCGGCCTCTTCGTAACAGGGACGGACACGGAGGTGGGCAAGTCCGTCGTGGCGGCGTGCATCTGCGCCGTGCTGGCGGCGCGCGGCGAGCGAGTGGCCGCCTTCAAGCCGGTCGTCACCGGACTCGACGAGGAGCCGGGCGAGTTCGGCCGCGACCACGAGCTGCTCGCCGCGGCGGCGAGCGCGGGGCAGCACCCTTCGGACGTCACGCCGCACGTGTTCGGGCCGGCTGTGTCGCCCCACCTGGCGGCGGAGCTCGCTGGGATCACGCTCGAGCCGCGCGAGCTGGTGGAGGCGGCGCGCGAGCAGGCGCGCGCGGAGGGCGGCGAGGGCATCCTGGTCTGCGAAGGCGTCGGGGGCCTGATGGTGCCGCTGACGCCCGGCTACCTGGTGCGCGACCTGGCCATCGACCTCGCCCTGCCGGTGGTGATCGCCGCCCGCCCCGGCCTCGGCACCATCAACCACACGCTCCTCACGCTCGAGGCGGCACGCGCCGGCGGGCTCACGGTCGCCGGGGTGGTCATGACCCCGTGGCCGGACGAGCCGAGCCCAATGGAGCTGTCGAACCGCGACACGATCGCCCGTCTCGGTGACATCGACGTCACGGGACTGCCACGCACGACGCCCGGCGGGCTCGCGGAAGCGGGCGCCTCTCTGCCGGTCGAGGACTGGCTTTAAGCTCGGCAGGGTGGCCGCCGAGGACGATCGCCCCGAGCTCCTGATCAAGCTGCAGGAGCGGAAGGCGCTGCACAAGCAGCGGAACATCCTTCACCGGATCGCGATCGTGATCATCGGGGTGCTGATCGTGCTCGCGGGCATCGTGATGTCGGGACCGGGCGTCCCCGGTCCGGGAATCGTCACGATCGTCGTGGGGCTCGGGTTCCTGGCGCTCGAGTTCGACTGGGCCGAGCGCTGGCTCGAGCGCGTGATCATCTGGGGCGACCGCGCGGCGGAGCGGGCCGAGCGCACCACGACGAAGCAGCGCATCGTCGCGGGCGCGGCGGCCGCGGCGGCCGCGGCGGCGTTCGCCCTCTGGGCGATCCGCGACGACATCCCGCTCGTCCCGGTGTTGTAGGCGATTAGGGCGAGAGGGGTCTGACCCCTTTCGTAGACAGGTTGAGGGTTTGCCCGACCTGGGTAGCTCTCTGCCATTCGGCTCTGGCAGGGGACGTATGCGCGCGCCGTGCTGCTCGCGCTACTGACGTTGTTCGCGCTCCCGGGCGCGGCGCTCGCCGCCGAGCCGCTGTTCGAGAAGTACAAGGTGCCGACGGTCGGCGGCGCCGAGATCAACGTCGAGGTGATGCGGCCCGCGGACAATCCGGACGCGCCGGTGATCCTCACCTACTCGCCGTACAACACGCCGTCCGAGACCACCACGCCGAACCTGGCGAACGACGACCTCGGCCAGCGGTACGTGCCGCGCGGCTACGCCCGCGCGGTGGCCGACGTGCTCGGCACCCGCAACTCGTCCGGCTGCTGGGATTACGGCGGCACCGACGAGCAGCAGTCCGGCGTGGACCTCGTGAACTTCCTCGCGGCCCAGCCGTGGAGCAACGGGAAGGTCGCCATGATCGGCGGCTCCTACGACGGTACGACCGCCACGATGGTCGCCGCACGCGGAGAGGACGTGCCCGGCCTCGTGGCGATCGTGCCGATCGCCGGCATCAGCCGCTGGTACGGCTATGCCTACGGCGACGGCGTGCGCTACTCCCTCAACTCCGAGCGCCCGACCGACGAGGGGATCGACACGCCGCTCGCGTTCGACTTCGGCCTAGCCCGCACGCCGCCCACCGACCCGAGCGACCCGCTCTTCGGCGACAAGCTCGCGAGCCGCGCCAACCCGTGCGAGGCGGTGCAGCACACGATCCAGGGCTACGACCGCACGCCCGACTACGACTCCTTCTGGCTCGAGCGCGACTACCGCAAGGACGCCGCGAACATCCGCGCGGCCGCCCTGGTGGCCCACGGCTGGCAGGACTACAACGTGAAGCAGGAAGAGGGCGTGGACCTCTACAGGGCGCTCACGAACAGCCCCTTCAAGCGCCTCTACATGTGGCAGGCCGGCCACTCCACGCCGGGCGCGCCGAACTGGCAGCCGCTGCTCGATCGCTTCTTCGACCACACGCTGCTCGGCGTGGACAACGGCGTCGCCTCCGAGCCCCCGGTGATCACCGAGGGCCGCTCGGCGGCGAGCGGGAGCACCGGCTTCCGCACCGAGGCTGCGTGGCCGCCGCCCGGCACCCGGACCGACGACGGTGAAGCTGACCGGCGGTTCCTTCACGGACATGGCGAGCACGACCGAGGAGCAGGCGACCCGGATGCCGGCTGCCGAGACGAGCTGGCTGTTCTCCGCGGGCAACCCGCTCGCCGGGAACGCGCGCATGACCGGGTCGCGCGAAGCTGCGTCTGACGCTGTCGGTGGACCGCGACCACGCTCACCTGACGCCGCTCCTCGTCGACGTGGCGCCCGATGGCACCACGAAGACCGTGTCCCGCGGGTTCCTGAACCTGCAGTACCGGAACGGCCTGGCGCAGGCGGAGCCGATCCCGCCGGGCGAGCCGATCAGGGCGACCGTCACCTTCAAGCCCCAGGACCAGACCTTCGAGGCCGGGCACCGGATCGGCGTCATCCTGCAGGGCTCCAACACCGTGTGGGCGGTCCCCGACGATCCCGGGGCGACCTACCCGGTCACACGCTCAGCGCTGGAACTCCCGCTCTCGTAGCTCCACGCGCCGGATCTTGCCGGTGAGCGTCTTCGGCAGGTCGTCGACGAACTCGATCACGCGCGGGTACGCGTAGGCGGAGTGGCGCTCGCGCACGTGGCGCTTGATCTCGTCGGCGAGATCGTCGCTCGGCTCGTACGACCGGTCAGGACGATGAAGGCCTTCACGACGTTGCCGCGCCGCTCGTCCGGGGACGCGACCGCCGCCGCCTCCTTCACGGCGGGGTGCTCCACGCACGCCGACTCCACCTCGAAGGGCCCGATCCGGTACCCGGCCGAGATGATCACGTCGTCGGCGCGCCCGGCGTACCAGACGTAGCCGTCCTCGTCCCTCATCGCCGCGTCCTTCGTGTGGAACCACTCGCCGCCGAACACCTCCTCGGTGTCCTCCGGCCGGTTCCAGTAGCCGATCGGGTAGTGCGGGTTCGACCGCGCCCTCAGGCAGATCTCGCCGCGCTCGCCGGGCGGCAGCGGCCGCTCGTCCTCGTCGAGGATCTCCACGTCCCACCCCGGCATCGGCCGCCCCATCGAGCCCTCGCGCACCTCGACGGTCGGGAAGTTCCCGCACAGCGGGTAGCTCTCCGTGAGCCCGTAGTAGTCGAGCACGGTCACGCCGAACTGATCCCGGAACCACCGGATCACCTCGGGGTTGAGCGGCTCGCCGGCCGAGCAGGTGATCCGCAGCTTGTCGAGCGGATACCGCCTGCCCGCGTCCTCGACTCCGGTCATCGCGCGCAGCGCGGTCGGCGTGGTGAACATGTTCTCCACGCCGTGCTTCGCGAGGAAGCGCAGGTGCTCCTCGGGGTCGTAGCCGCCCTTCCGCGCCTGCACCAGCGCGACCGCGCCATAGCGCCACGGCCCGAGCAGCGGGCAGATACCCGCGGCCCACGCCCACTCGCCCGACCCGTGGAACAGCTCGCCGTCGCGCACGTCGTGGCAGAACTCGAACTCCTCGTGCGCGAGCAGGTATCGGTGCGCGTGCAGGATCCCCTTGGCGAGCCCGGTCGTGCCGGACGAGTAGTACAGCTGCGCCGGGTCGTCGGAGGAGGTGTCCACCACCTCGTACTCGGGTGAGGCGTCCTCCATCGCCGGCTCGAAGTCGTCGCCCATCACGAGCACGCGCTCGGCGATGCCCTCCGGGATGCGGTCGCGGTTCGCCACGTCCGTGACCACGAGCCGCGCGCCGGAGTCCCGCAGCCGGTGCACGATCCCCTCGTCGCCGTAGAGCACCGACATCGACAGCAGGATCGCCCCGCGCTTGTATGTGCCGAGGAACACGGCCGCCGTCTCCGGCAGCGACGGCAGCAGCGTCGCGACCCGGTCCTCACGCTCCACACCGATCGCCTCGAGCACGTTCGCGAACCGGTTCGACAGCTCCTGGAGCTCCCCGAACGACACGCGCCGCTCGGTGCCCTCCCAGTCCTCCCAGACCATCGCGAGGCGGTCCGGCTCGTGCTTGTCGCACACGTCGCGCGCGATGTTGTAGCGCGCCGGCACATCCCAGCTGTGCGCGGCACACATCTCGGCGTAATCACCCAACTCGTACTTGCGCAACGTCACAGATGCCAAGCGTTGCACCTGCTGGCCTTCGTGGCAATGGCAATCCGACAAGGAGGTTGAGAATGCAGCTTTACGGAATTCGCCGCCGCAACTGGTGGAAGGACGCCGAGGACATGGCGGCAGGCGGCGCGCGCTCGAAGGAGGTGGGCGACGAGGAGGGCTCCGGCGTCCGCTGGATCCGCTCGTACGTGCTCCAGGAGGACGACGGGACGCTCGGCACCTACTGCATCTACGAGGCGGAGAGCCCGGATGCGCTCCGCGCGCACGCCGAGAAGGCCGGCTTCGGCGCCGAGGAGATCAACGAGGTCGTGGACACCGTGATCATCCGGCCGGACCCGGTGGCGGCATCGGCGGCGTCCTAGGACGCCTCACCGACAGCGGCTCGGGGATCTCGGCCCGCCCGAGCAGGGCGTTCGCCACGATGCGGGCGCTCGCCGGGCCGGTCGAGATCCCCCACGGGCCGTGCCCGGCGGCCACCCAGAGGCCCTCCTGCGCGCGCACCTCGCCGAGGAGCGGCCGCCCGTCGACGGACTGCGGCCGCGCGCAGGTCCGGAGGCCGACGACCTCGACGTTCCGGAGCCCCGGCACGAACCTGTCGCCGGCCCGGCGCAGGCGGCCCTCCCACAGGTCGGGATTCGGGCGATCGACCAGGAACGTCGAGCCGAGCGACACACGCCCATCGGCGGACACCAGGCTGAACAGCGCCCCGGCTTGGTCCGTGCCGCTCTCGGCGCCGCTGGCCACCGCCTCCACGCCGGCCTCCTCGAGCACGTGGCCCGGCGGGTCGGGAAGGTCTACGTCGGCCACCACGCCCCAGACCGGCACGATCGGCCGCCATGCGCGCGTGGGGTCGATCACCTCCGGCGTCCACGGCCCCGCCGCGACGATCACGGCCCCAGCCGGGCGCCGTACGCCGGCGGAGAGCACGCCGCGAGCGTGGCCGCGGGCGACCCACGGCCACGCGGTCTCGGCCTCGTGGAAGCGGGCGCCGGCCGCGTGCGCGCGCCGCGCGAACGCGCGTGTTGCCGCGATCGGCCTGACCGGGTAGCCCGTTTCGAGCCGGCACGCCCACAGCCCGTCCGCCACGGCCGGCTCCAGCTCCCGCACGGCCGCCGGGTCGAGCAGCGCCGGCTCGAGCTCGGGGCAGTCGTCGCCGATCTCGCGCACCGCGGCCTCGAGCGGATCGCCCTCGGGACCCAGCATGAGCACGCCGGCCGGCGAGCCACCCATCCCCACCTCGTCCATGCCGCGGTAGTGGATGAGCGTCTCGGTGTGCAGCTCGGCGAGCACGGGATCGAACGGGTGCTGGATCGAGCCGGAGTTGCTGCCGGACGCCCCGACGGCAACCTCCTCGCGCTCGTACACCTCCACGTTCACGCCGGCCTCGGCGAGGAACGCGGCGGCGGCGCAGCCGACGATGCCGCCTCCGATGATCGCGACGTCGGCCGGCCCGCTCACTCCCCGCTCGCGTAGTCGATGATGGACCTGTCGACCAGCCACTCCACGGGCGCCCGGTCGTCGGTGTAGACGTCTCCCCCGCGCAGGGGCGGCGCGAGCCGCTGGGCGGCCGCCTCGGCAGTCGGGCGCAGGGCGAGCGGGAGCCTCGACTCCACGCGGTTCATCCGCTCGGCCGAGAGCGGCGCGTCGCTCGCGATCAGCACCGTGTTGGTGGATTTGATCGGATCGCGGAGCACGTGCGCGAAAACCGCGCCGGCGGTCGCCGACAGCACCTTCTCGAGCCCATCCTGACCCTCCGGATGGCCGACGTTCATGAGCACGACGCCGCCCGGCGCCAGCCGGTCGCGCACGCTCTCGAAGAACTCCCTGGTGGTCAGGTAGAACGGGATGTAGGGCTGTCTGTAGGCGTCGACCGCGACGACGTCGTAGCGCGCGTCGATTCGGCGCATGAACGGTCGCGCGTCCTCGTGGTAGAGGTGCAGCTGCGGGTTGTTCATGTCGAAGTAGCGGCGGCCGATCGCCGACAGCTCGGGGTCGATCTCCACGCCGTCGACGCGCGTGCGCGGGAAGAACTCCTCGTACGCGCGCGAGGTCGTCCCCGCGGCATTGCCGAGGATGGCCACTCTCCGCGGCGGCGCGGACGAGGTCGCGAAGAAGTCCACCAGCAGGGCGTCCCAGTAGTTCCCGGTCAGGACCGAGGACGGCTCGCGCGGGCCGGCCGGGCCCGCGTCACACTCGGCCTCGCACACGGAATGCTCGGCCTGCCCCTCGTTCAGCTCGAGCGTCCGCTTGCCGCTCGGGTACTCGATCACCCGCGCGTACTGGTACTCCGTCTCCGCCTCGTGGATCACGCGGCCCCCGTCCTCGGTCTTGGCCTTGAGAGTGCCCACCGGCAGCGCGATCAGGACGACGATCGCCGCCGGCGCGAGCGCCCAGCGCCGCACCGGCCGCAACCCGAGCACGGACACCACGGCGATCGCGAGTGCGAACACCAGGAACGTGCGGCGCGTGCCCACCAGCGGGATCAGCACGAGCGCCGACATGAGTGTCCCGACCAGCGAGCCCGCCGTGGACAGCGCGTACAGCCGCCCGGCCACGGTGCCCGCCTCCTCCACGGACTGGACGCCGAGCCGGATGGCCCACGGCGAGACGGTCCCGAGCAGCAGAACGGGGACGGCGACCAGGACCAGCACCGCCACGAGCGATCCGAGGAACGCGCCCGCCGAGATCTGGTCGAGCGCGTCGACCGCGACGTTCAGGAGCGGGTCGGCCGCGAACGGGACGATCGCGAGCATGACGGCGGCGATCAGCGAGGTGAAGCAGAGCGCGGGCATGTTGGGATGGCGGTCCGCGAGCCGCCCGCCGAGCCAGTAGCCCACCGACAGCGCGACGAGGACGACGCCGATCGTGTTCGCCCAGACGACCGTCGAGGCGCCGAAGTACGGGGCGAGCAGACGCACGGCGGCGATCTCGGCGCCGAGCGAGCCCGTCCCCACCACGAAGACGAGAACGGAGAGCGGTGGCTCTAGGGCCCTGTGTACGGCGCGGCGAAGCATGGTCCTCCACCGCACACGTCTACCACCCCGCCGCCCACCTTCAGGAACTCCGACTTCTGGACGCGCGCGCTCGGAGTGCCGCGCGGGTTGTCGTGCGGGTCGTCACCCGAGCGGTTGGGCGTGTTGGTCGCGGGCGGCGCGTCGGTCCCCTGGGTCTCTGTTCCCACCGTCCGGAGCGGCCCGGTGTCCCACATAACGATCGCCGATCCGCCGAACGGGAAGCCTGGAATCGACGGAATCATCTGGAAGCGGGGCCACGGCGAGCGGCCGGGCAGCACCGCCGGCCTGTACGCGCGCGCCCCGATCGTGCGCGCCTCCACCTCGGCGGCGGTGTCGGACACCTGGTGGTCGCCGAAGGCCACGTGCATCAGCACTGTGTGCATGGGCGTGCCGGGCAGCGGGTCGGTCGTGATGTGGTGCGCGTAGCCGTTGGCCTCGCCGCGGTCCCACAGGAGCTGGATCTGTCCGAGCCACAGCTGTGTCCAGATCGCCTTCGGGTAGCTCGGGGTGATGATCGCCGAGTAGGTGTCGTAGTCGACGCTCCGCTGGAGCAGCGTGGAGTAGTTCATCCCGGGCACACCCAGCACGGCACGGTTGAAGTCGGGCGCCACGGCGGTGAGGCCGCCGCCCATGATCCCGCCCTGGCTGTTGCCGTCGAAGAACAGCCGCGTCGTGTCGATCACGCTTTGGCCGTTCTTCTGGAACGCGGGCAGCGCCGACAGGCCCTGCGGGTGGATCATCGCGCGCCCCAGCAGCAGCATGTTCAGGAAGCCCTGCTGCATGCGGTCCGCGACCGTGTTGAAGCCCGAGAAGTCGCCCAGCACCGAGATGATGTGCGATACGTCGTCGCTCGCGAAGCCGGCCCACGGGGTCGCGCAGAACACGAAGTTGTGCTCGTTCGACATCGCCTTCACGTTGCCGGCGTTGATCTCGTCGGCCTTGCCGAGGAGGCCGTGTCCATACAGCGAGGGCCGCGCCTTGGGCGGCGACGCCGAATCCAGCGCCGAGCGCGGGATGTTGCAGAAGAACTTCGCGGTGGTGGTGCCCATGCGGCGTGGCAGGCCGCGCTTGTCGAACGAGAAGCTGCCCCCGGGGGCACAGCCGTTCGTGAGGTAGCACGGCACGGTCATCGTGCCCTCCACCTTGCGCGCGATCAGCGGATCCTCGGCCGGCGTGAGGTCGGTCACCGAGTCGACCGTCACGGGCGGGCTCGAGCCCGCGACCTTGAGGTCCTTCAGGTTCCTGTCGCCGAGCCGCGCGAACGCGTCGTTGCGGATGTGGAGCATCCGCCCCGTGAGGCTGCGCTCGCTCGCGACCGTGAAGTCCCAGGCGAGGTACAGCGAGCCGCGTCTGACGCCCGCGCGCTTCAGCGTGCGGAAGAGCTGCTCGAAATGCGCCCGCCGCTTCTCGATCGGCTTCGCACCGGTCCTGATGCGGTCGCGGTAGAGGCGGAAGCCGCGGCCCGCGCCGATGGACCGGCCGCGCGCGTTCTTCAGGTTGCGGAGCGCCACGATGTAGCGCTCGCCCTCGTCGAAGTTGCGCGCCGGGCGGATGATCAGCACGCGGTCCTTCGCGCGCTTCGGGTTCGCGTCGATCTCGGTCCAGATCGGATGGCGCTTCCCGGTGCGGGCGTTGATCACCACGACCGGCGAGCGCTTCGCGAGGCCGCGCTTCAGGTTGGTGAGCGGCGGCAGCTTGCTCTTTGTGGCGGCGGCGGGCGTGTCGAGCCCGGGCACCTTCACGAGCAGCGCGCTGCCGGGGCTGAAGCCGTCGGCGCGGTTCATGTCCTTCGGGTCGATCGGCTTGCCGCTCTTGTTGCGCGGCATCGCGGACTTCACGAGCGCCAGGCGGCGACCGGTGTCGGTGCGCCTGTCTCGCTTCGTGAAGTAGTCGTTCGGCCACGGGAACTGGCACGCGCCGGTCCCGATGAAGTCGCAGCCCGGCTTCACGTTCACGCCCGCGATCCGCTTTGCGGGCGCGGCGGCTGGAATGAGCATCAGTGCAGTGATGGCCGCGAGCGCGGCCGCGAGTCCCTTCGCCATCGGGCGATCCTATCCGGAGCCGGATCTAGTCTCGGGAGCGATGGACCTGGCAGCAGCCGACCGCGCCTATCTCTGGCATCCGTTCACCCAGCAGCGCGGCTGGGTGGAGGAGCACCCGGTGATCGTGGAGCGCGGCGAGGGCACGGACCTGATCGACGTCGAGGGCAACCGCTACATCGACGGCGTGTCGTCCCTGTGGTGCAACGTGCACGGCCACGCGCATCCGCGCATCGACGCGGCCGTGCGCGACCAGCTCGGCAGGGTCGCCCACACGACGATGCTCGGCCTGAGCCACAGGCCGGCGATCGAGCTGGCGCAGCGGCTCGTCGAGCTCGCGCCGCCCGGCCTCACGCGGGTCTTCTACTCGGACTCAGGCTCCACGGCCACCGAGATCGCGCTCAAGATGGCGTTCCAGTACTGGCGCCAGCGCGGCCAGGACCGGCGCCGCTTCGTGGCGCTCAAGATGGCCTACCACGGCGACACGATCGGCTCCGTGTCGGTGGGCGGCATCGACCTGTTCCACTCGCTGTACGAGCCGCTCCTGTTCGACACGCTGAGGGCCGAGCCGGGGGACATCGCGGACATGGAGCAGCTCCTCGCCCGGCACTCCGGCGACGTGGCGGCGGTGATCATGGAGCCGCTCGTCCAGGGCGCGGCAGGAATGCTCGTGCACCCGCCCGGCTACCTGCGCGCCGTGCGCGAGCTGTGCGACCGCCACGGCGTGCTCCTGATCCTCGACGAGGTGGCCACCGGCTTCGGCCGCACCGGGCGCATGTTCGCGTGCGAGCACGAGAGCGTCGCGCCGGATCTGATGTGCCTCGCGAAGGGCATCACGGGCGGCTACCTCCCGCTCGCCGCCACGCTCGCCACCGAGCGGATCTACGAGGGCTTCCTCGGCGAGCACGCCGAGTTCCGCACGTTCTTCCACGGGCACACCTACACGGGCAACCCGCTCGCCTGCGCCGCGGCGATCGCCACGCTCGACGTGTTCCGCGAGGAGCGCACCCTCGAGCGGCTCCAGGGCAGGATGGAGCTGCTCGCCGAGCTGCTCGAGCCGGTGGCCGCGCGTCCGATGGTGCGCGAGGTGCGCCGGCGCGGATTCATGGTCGGGATCGAGTTGGAGGAGCATCCCCTGCCGGTCCGCATCGGCCACCGCGTCGCGCTCGAGGCGCGCCGCCGCGGGGCGATCATCCGCCCGCTCGGCGACGTCGTGGTGCTGATGCCGCCGCTGTCGATCTCGCGCGAGGACCTGACGCGGCTCGTGACGATCACGGCCGAGGCGATCGACGCCGCGACCGAGGCCGCCGCGGCGCTCCCGCGGGCCGCCTAGACGGTTACCGCGAAGCGGGGATGACTGGCCGGCCCAAACGGGCCGACCATCCGGGGCCGTGAGACCGCACGGCCTCCACGTTTCCCTGCCCGCAGCCATGATCGCGCTCCTCTGCCTGCCCGCGCTCGCGCGGGCCTCTGAGTCCACGTGGCTCGTCGGCACGAGCACCGGGGTCAGCGCCGCGCGTGCGGTGCAGGGCGAGCGGATCGCCCCCGGCATCCGCGTGGTGCCCGGCGGAGCCTCCGCGGCGCGCCTGCTCAGGCGCCTCCCCGGCGTCCGCTTCGTGGAGCCCAACCACCGCTTCAGGGCGAGCAGCATCACGGCTCCGAGCGACCCGCTCTTCGGCCGCCAGTGGGCGCTCCGCGCGACGCGGGCGCGCGCGGCGTGGCCGACCACGCTGGGCGACGGGGTGCCGGTGGCCGTGCTCGACTCGGGCATCGATCTCTCGAACCCCGACCTCGCGGCCAACGTGTGGACGAACCCGGGCGAGGTCCCGGGCAACGCCGTCGACGACGACGGCAACGGATTCATCGACGACGTGCACGGCGCCGACACCGTGCGCTGGGATGGCGACCCGAGCGACGGCCTCGGGCACGGCACGGCCGTGGCGAGCGTCATCGCGGCGCGCGGGGACAACGGCTTCGGCCTCAGCGGGATGGCGTGGGACGCGCGCGTGATGCCGGTGAAGGTCCTCCACGACGACGGCTGGGGCACGACCGCCACGATGATCGCCGGGCTCGACTACGCGCTCGACGAGGGCGCGCGGATCGTGAACATGAGCCTGAACGGGTCCGCCCGGAGCCAGGCGCTCGACGACGCGATCCGGCAGGCTGAGGCACGCGGGGTGCTCGTGGTCACGTCGGCCGGCAACGACGGACTGAACCGCGACCGCGTCCCGTCCTACCCCGCCTCCGAGCGCTCGTCGTCGGTGATCACCGTCGCGTCAGCTGACCGCGCCGGCGCGCTCGCGCCCGGCTCGGCGTTCGGGCGCTCCACCGTCGACATCGCCGCGCCGGGCGACGGGATCCTCACGAGCGACCTCGGCGGGCGCTTCACCCGGCGCTCCGGCACCTCCTTCGCCGCCGCCCACGTGACCGGGGCGGCGGCGCTGTTGGCCGCGGCGCAGCCGGGCGCCACGGCCACCAGCCTCCGGGCTGCGCTGATCGCGTCGTCGCGGCGCGGCGGCCGGGTCGACGCCAGGGTCGCGGGAGGCGAGCTCGATGCCGCCGCCGCCCTCCGGCGGCTCGGTAGGCTTCGGCCGCGTTGAGCGAGACCGAGACTCAGACAGTCAGCACACGACAGTGGATCTGCACCTCGTGCGGGTTCATCTACGACCCCGCCGAGGGCGATCCCGACGGCGGGATCCCGCCTGGCACACCGTTCGAGGACATCCCGAACGACTGGTTCTGCCCGGTCTGCGGCGCGCGCAAGAGGGACTTCGAGATCTACGAGCCGTGAGCGTCGAGCCGCGCCAGGCCGCCTCGCTGATCCTCCTGCGGGACGGCGCCGACGGCGCGGAGGTGCTCCTCGTGCAGCGAAACCCCGAGCAGCGCTTCATGGGCGGCGCCTGGGTCTTTCCGGGCGGAGCGTTCCACGACGGCGAGGATTCCGACCACGCCGCCGCGGCGGTGCGCGAGCTGGACGAGGAGGCCGGGATCGAGCCTGCCCGACGACACCGAGCTGGTGCCGTTCTCGCGGTGGATCACGCCCGAGGGCGAGCTCGTGAACATTCGCTTCGACACGTGGTTCTTCGCGGCGCGCGCGCCCGACGGAGCCAAGGCCACGCCCGACGGCGGCGAGTGCGTGGACGCTCGCTGGATCACGCCGAGCGGTGCGCTCGAGGCGCACGCCCGCGACGAGCTCGCGCTCGTCTTCCCCACGATCAAGCACCTCGAGCTCCTGTCCGAGCTGGACACGGTCGACGCCACGCTCGCCGCGGCACGCGAGCGCCGGATCGAGCCCGTGCTGCCAAAGGTGGCCATGCGCGACGGCGCCCCCCGCATCATCCTGCCCGGCGAGCCGGGCTACGAAGACGCCTAGCGCCGCAACCGAAGCGCCCGTACCTTGTTGAAGAGGCGATGAAGCGTTTCCTTTCCATTCTCGCGGTCGCCGGCGCGGCGCTCGCGGTGCCCGCCACGCGCGGCGCTGGCGGACACGTTCGTGGGCACCGAGGCCTCCGAGCGCATCCAGGGCACCCCGAGCCCAGACCAGCTGTACGGCGAGTCCGGCGACGACACGCTCGTGGGCCTTGCCGGCAGCGACTTCATCGAGGCCGGCCCGGGCAACGACTCGGTGGACGGCGGAGGCGGCCTGGACCTGATCATCGGCGGCACCGGCAACGATTCGATCGACGGCGGCGTGGGCGGCGACCAGGTGTACGCGGGCGCGGGCGACGACCTCGTGCTGGGCGGCGCGGGCGCGGACACCCTCTTCGGCCAGGCCGGGAGCGACCGGCTGTTCGGCGGCGCCGGCCCCGACAAGCTGTACGCGAGCGGCGGCGAGGACTACGTGGACGGCGGCTCGGACGACGACACGATGTACGCCGACGGCGACGGCATCACGCTGCTCGGCGCGGGCGGGAACGACGTGATCAGCGCCTCGGGCGGCGACATCACCGCCGAGGGCGGCGGCGGCAATGACCGCATCCGCACCGGCAACGGCCGCGATCACGTGTCGGGCGGCCCGGGCCAGGACTCGATCGCCACCGGCCGCGGCAAGGACCGCATCGAGGCGCTCGACGGTCAGCGCGACCGGGTGAACTGCGGCCGCGGCAAGCGCGACGAGGCGGTGGTCGACACGTTCGACATCGTCATCGGCTGCGAGACGCAGTCCCACGGCGACCCGCAGCTACCGGGGCGCTTCAGCCGCTGATCGGGTAGAACCCCGCCCATGGCGGCGACGGGCCTCAGGGTGGCGGTGACGGGGCCCACCGGCGATCTCGGCATCGCGATCGTGAACGCGCTCGAGCGCTCGCGGGCGGTCAAGAAGATCGTGGGCATGGCGCGCCGGCCGTTCGACCCGGCCGAGCGCGGCTGGAAGAAGACCGAGTACACGCAGGGCGACGTGACCGACACCGCCAGCGTGCGCGGGCTCGTGAAGGGCGCGGACGTGGTGGTGCATCTCGCGTTCGCGATCCTGGACGCCAGCGACGCCACGCGCGACCTGAACGTCGAGGGGTCGCGGCGCGTGTTCGACGAGGCCGCCAAGGCCGGCGCCGAGCGCATCTGTTACGCGTCGAGCGTCGCCGCGTACGGCTTCCACGACGACAACCCGGACTGGCTGACCGAGGACATCCCGCCGCGCGGGTCGCCCGAGCATCCGTACTCCCAGCAGAAGGCCGAGGTGGAGCGGGTGCTGGGCGAGGTGCTGCTCCGGAAGCGCAAGACCGTGGCGTACGTGTTCCGGCCCTGCGTCGTGGCGGGGCCGGAGGCGCGCACGATGCTCGAGGAGATTCCGTACTACCGGCTCGAGGAGGCCATGCCCGACGCCGTCGCGCGGCTGCTCTCCTCGCTGCCGGTCCTGAAGCCCGTGATCCCGGATCCCGGCATCAGGTTCCAGCTCGTGCACGAGGACGACGTGGCAAGCGCCTTCGCCGCCGCGGTGCGCGGGCTGGGCGAGCCGGGGCCCTACAACCTCGCGGGTAGCGGCGTTCTCACCATGAGCAGCATCGCCGACGCGCTGGGCTGGTATTCGGTCCCGGTGCCGAAGCCTCTGGTAGACGCCACCGCCGAGATCGCCACGCGGCTGCCGCTCATGCCGGAGCAGGTGGCCTGGATCCACTCGGTGAAGAAGCCCGTGCTGATGAAGACCGACCGCGCCAAGAAGGAGCTGCGCTGGCGGCCCAAGCACACCGCCAGGGCCACGCTGAAGGAGATGGCCGACGCTCAGAGGGCCGCGCGGTACAGCTCCGCGTAGTCCTCCTCGGACATCTCGCGGGGGTTCAGCAGCGTCGTGCCGTCGCCCATGGCGCCCTCCACCAGCGCCGGGATCCCGTCCTCCGGCACGCCCACCTGCGACAGGCGCGTGGGCAGGCCGAGCCGGTCGACCAGCCCGGTGAGGTGGGCGGCGAGCGCGTCGCCGATGTCGGGCTCGGCGATGTCGAACACCTCGCCGATGTCGCGGTAGCGGTCGGCGATCTCGTCGGAGCCGGCCGCGTTGTGGCGGATCACGTGCGGCAGGTGGATGGCGTTGGCCACGCCGTGCGGAACGCCGAACTGGGCACCGGCCGGGTGCGACATCGCGTGCGCCGAGCCGAGCGCGATCGTCATCGCGAGGTTGGCCGCGATCAGCATGTTGCCGCGCGCCTCCTCGTCCTCCTCGCCGCGCTCGACCGCGCGCTCGATGTTGTCGCGGATCATCCGCAGGGCGTGGAGCGAGCGCGCGTCCTGGTGCGGGCTCCAGTCGGTCGAGACGTACCCCTCGATCGCGTGCGTCACGGCGTCCATGCCGGTGGCGGCGGCGACCCTCGGCGGGAGCGTGCGCGTCGTGTCGGGGTCGAGGATCGCGAGCCGCGGGAAGAGCGGGAAGTCGGCGATCTCGATCTTCACCTTCTCGTCGGGATCCTTGATCACCGCCGCCATCGAGATCTCGCTGCCGGTGCCCGACGTCGTGGGGATGCAGGCGAGCGGCGCGATGTCGTGCGGGCGGCCCATGCCGTCGTCGTCGCGCGGCATCAGGTAGAAGCCCTCCTGGTCGCGCGCGGTGCCACCGTGGGTGAACACGGCGTCGGCCACCTTCGCGGTATCCATCACCGAGCCGCCGCCGATCGCGAGAAACGAGTCGGCCCCGGCCTCCTTCGCCGCCGCGGCGCACTCGTCGCACACGTGCGTCGAGGAGTCCTGAGGCACCCGGTCGTAGACGCCCACCACCTCGAGCCCGCCGTCCCTGACGCCCGCCTCGATCCGGTCCACGAGCCCGGTGCCGCGGATCACCTCGTCGGTGACCACGAACACCCGCCGCGCGCCCTCCTTCTGGAACTCGAACCCGGTCGAGCTCAGGAGGTCCCGGCCCGCGATCACGCGGGTTGTCGAGGCGTACTGGTAGAAGTCCTTGAACCCCGTCATCGGGGTCGGACCGAGCGCGAATCCTGCCTCCATCAGGCTGCTTCCAGCAGGTCCTCTCGCTTGTCCTCCTCGAGGAGGGCCCGGTAGCGCGGGAAGACCGGCTTCGTCAGCGGCACGAGCTTGAGGATCTTGGCGACCGGCCCCTTGGCCTTCATCTGGCCCCGTGCGAGCGCGACGGTCACATTCACCTTGCCGAGCCAGAAGCGGTGTGCCGTGTCGGCGTCCATCGTCATGACCACTTCGGGCTCCATGCTCGTCTCGCCGCAGTCCACACGCCCGTCCTCGCCCTCCTGGAGCTGCACGGTGATCTGCGACTCGGGATCGCGGTACTGGTACTGGACGATCGTGTTCGCCTTGCGGAACTTGGGGGCGAGCTCCTCGTCCTCGGCCAGCTGCTCGAACAGCCGGCCGATGTACCGGTAGACCTCGTCCGCGTCTTTGAAGTAAGCCACGAGCGGGAGTCTATGCCCGCTTCCGCACCAGGAGCGTCTGTCCGGCTCTACCAATGCGGCCGCGCTCGTCCCACAACGCGGTGTCGGTCATCCCCAGGCCGTCCACGTGGGTCACCGAATCGAGGCACACCCACTCCCCCTCGGGCGGGCGAAGCAGGTGCACGGTCAGGTCGGTGTTGATGAAGATGAAGCCCGCCCAGTCGAGCGGGGCGCTCACGCCGTTGCCGCCGTCCGCGGCCAGCATCGTGCGCTGGAGCGGCGAGATCGGCTCGCCCGCCACCAGCTCGACCCGCGGACGCATCCAGACGGTGGCCGGGCCCGGCTCGAGGAAGCGGCCGCGCGCGAACACGATCTCCATGGCGGTGTGCCATCCGACGGACTCACCCGTCGGGAAGAACTGAAGCGCCTCGGCGCCCTCGCGGCCCGGCGGCGGCTCCTCCCGCTCCCAGTCGGCGGTGATGTCCGCCTCGGCCAGGCGCCAGCCGCGCGCCCGCATCACCGCGCCGTCCGGGCCGTCGAGCGCGGCCTCGAGCATCTCCACGCTGCGGCCCGGCCGCGCCACGCGGGCGCTCACGGTGAGCGGCTGGATCGGGATCGGCGCGAGGATCTCGACCGTCACACGGCCGATCCTTGCCTCCTCTCGCGGCTCGCACAGCTCGAGCGCCCTGGCCAGCAGCGCCGACGGCGGCCCGGCGTGCTGGGCGCTCGGGTCCCATGGGCCACGGGTGAGCTCGCTGGGAGTCGCCCGGTCACCATCCAGCTCGTAGAACGCGTCGGTCACGGTCGGCCAAGCTATACCGTGCGGCGTCGATGCAGGCTGTGACTTTCCAGGCCCCGGGCGAGGTGGCGATCGAGGAGCGGCCGGAGCCCGAGCTGATCGCGCGCGACGACGCGATCGTCCGCGTCGAGGCCACGGGCGTGTGCGGCTCGGACCTCCACATCTACCACGGGCGCGTGGCCATGGAGCAGGGCTTCACGCTCGGTCACGAGTTCGTAGGGACCGTTGTCGCGGCGGGCGACGGCGTGACACAGGTGGCCGAGGGCGACCGTGTGCTCGGGTGCTTCTGCTCTGCCTGCGGGCAGTGCTTCTTCTGCCGCCGGGGCGACTTCCACAAGTGCGACGAGGGACGCGTGTTCGGGCACGGCAAGACGCTGGGCGGCCTCCAGGGCGCACAGGCGGAGCAGGTGCTCGTGCCGCACGCGAACCTCACGCTGCGCCGCGTGCCGGAGGGCATGCCGGACGACGTGGCCCTGTTCGCGGGCGACGTGATGGGCACGGGCTGGCACGCGGTCGACCAGGCCGGGCTGCGGCCCGGCGACACCGCGGCCATCCTCGGTCTCGGGCCCGTGGGCCTGTGCGCCGTCCAGGCCGCCAAGGCCGCCGGCCTGGCGAGGGTGATCGCCATCGACAGCGTGCCGGACCGGCTGGCGCTGGCCGAGTCGTTCGGCGCACAGCCCGTGCACCTGACCGAGGAGGACCCGCGCGCCGCCGTGAAGGAGGCCACCGAGGGCCGCGGCGTGGACGCCGCCGTGGACGCCGTGGGCCACCCCGACGCGCTCGACCTGGCCTGCCGCCTGACGCGCAAGGCCGGCACCGTGTCGGCGATCGGCGTCTACGCCGAGCGCGTGGAGGTGCACATGGGCATCGTGTGGATCAAGGCGCTCACCCTGAAGACCGGCTTCGCCAACGTGATCGGCCACGTGGACCGCGTGCTCTCGATGCTCGACGCGGGCGTGCTCGACCCTCGGCCGCTCGTCACGCACCACATGAAGCTGGAGGACGCGCCGGAGGCGTACGCGGTGTACGACCGGCGCGAGGCGCTCAAGATCGTGATGAAGCCTTGAGCGTCGAGCAGGGCACCGAGGCGATGCTGATGCGCCGGGCCAAGATCCTGGACGCCGGCGCGGAGCCGGTCGGCTGGAAGGTCGGCTTCAACGTGCCCGAGATCCAACAGAAGCTCGGGATCGACACACCCCTCGCAGGGTTCCTGACCACTGACAGCTTGATCGAGGACTCCTGGGACGACTATCCGGTGGTCGTCGAGAGCGAGGTCGCCGTGGAGATCGGCGACGACGGCCGATCCATCGTCGCGCTACTCCCCGCTCTCGAGCTCGCGGACCCGCCGGATCTCGATTTGGACATCGAGCAGATCCTTGCCGGCAACATCTTTCACCGCGCCGTTGCATTCGGGCCCCGTGTCGAGACCACCGACCCCGGAGCGGGCCGGATTCTCGTGAACGGCGAGGAACAGCATGCGGTGAAACCGGAGGGCTTGGAGAGGATGGTCCAGGCGGTGGCCGCCCGCCTCGAGGCCGCAGGCGAAGAGCTCCGGGCGGGCGAGCGCATCATCACCGGCGTCCTCGCACCGCCCTACGAGGCGAAGGAGGGCGACACGGTGCGGCTCGAGCTCGAGGCACTGGGGAGCGTGGAGCTCCGCTTTACGTAGCATCAGCGGCATGAGCACCGACGCCGCAACGCTGCCCGACGCCCTGTCCGACTCCGCGCGCTCGTTCGCGTCCGGACCGCACCGGTTCGTGATCGGCGGCGAGCGCACCGAGGCCGCCGACGGCCGCACGTTCGAGACGCTCGACCCCGCCACCGGCCGCCCGATCGCGGACGTGCCGTACGCGGGCGCTGAGGACGTGGACCGCGCCGTGCGCGCCGCGCGCGAGGCGTTCGAGGACAAGCGCTGGTCGGGGATCGCCGCGGCGGAGCGCACGCGGGCGATGCTGGCGTTCGCCGACGCGGTGGACGCGCACGCGGACGAGCTCGCCGAGCTGGAGTCGCTCGACAACGGCAAGCCGGTGAAGATGGCGCGCCGCGTGGACGTGCCGCTCACGGCCGCCCACCTGCGCTACTTCGCGGGCTGGCCCACGCGGATCAACGGCGAGGTGCTGCCCGTCGCCCAGCCGAACATGCACTGCTACACCCGCAAGGAGCCGGTGGGCGTGGCGGGGCAGATCATCCCGTGGAACTTCCCGCTGCTGATGGCGGCGTGGAAGGTGGCGCCCGCGCTGGCGGCCGGATGCACGATCGTGCTGAAGCCCGCCGAGCAGACCCCGCTCACCGCGCTCCGACTCGGCGAGATCGCGCTCGAGGCGGGCGTCCCCGAGGGCGTGCTGAACGTGATCACCGGCGACGGCGAGACCGGCGCGGCGCTGGTGGACCATCCGGGCGTCGACAAGATCGCCTTCACCGGCTCGACGGTGGTGGGCCGCGAGATCGGCGAGAAGGCGGGCCGTGCGCTGAAGCGGGTCACGCTCGAGCTGGGCGGGAAGTCGCCGAACATCATCCTGCCGGATGCCGATCTCGACGCCGCGGTGAAGGGCGCCTACCAGGCGATCTACTACAACACCGGCCAGGCCTGCAACGCCGGCTCGCGGCTCTTCGTGCACAAGGACCAGTACGACGACGTGCTCTCAGGCCTCGCCGACGCGGCCGGCAAGGCGCGGCTCGGCCCCGGGCTCGACGAGGGCACGCAGATGGGCCCGCTGATCTCCGCCAAGCAGGAGGAGCGGGTGCGCGGCTACATCGAGTCCGGCAAATCCGAGGGCGCCGAGCTCGTCACGGGCGGCAACGCGCGCGACGGAGACGGCTACTTCGTGGAGCCGACCCTGTTCAGCGCGACCAGCGACGACCTCACGATCGCCCGCGAGGAGATCTTCGGCCCCGTGCTGGTGGCGCTCCCCTACGACTCGATCGAGGAGGTTGCGCGCCGGGCGAACGACACCGACTACGGCCTGGCGGCCGGCGTGTGGACGCGCGACATCGGGGCCGCCCACAAGCTCGCCGCGCTGCTTCGGGCCGGCGACATCTGGATCAACACGTGGAGCGCCGGCGACCCCGCCGCGCCCTTCGGTGGCTTCAAGGCCTCCGGCGTGGGCCGCGAGCACGGCCGCGAGGGTCTGGACGCCTACCTCGAGAACAAGACCATCTGGGTGAACCTGGGCGCCTAGCCGCGTCCGATCCGGTACACCGGACCATTAAGCGACACCGCGTACACGCGGCCACGGCCGTCCTCGCCGAACGAGACCAGGCCCGACACCTTCAGGCTGGTCACGTGGTAGCGGGCCGACGGCCGTCGCAAGCGTGAGAGCCGCAGCGTCCCGTCGCAGTAGTCGCCGAACACGTACCGGCCGGTCCAGCCCCGGCCCAGCGAGCGGTCGCGGAGCACGTAGCCGCCGGTGATCGAGCAGTAGCCCTGCGAGTGAGTGCGCTGGAGGACCGGCGGGATGTGCCCGGGCGCGGGGCCGGACTCGTACCGGTTCCTGCCCTCGAAGGAATCCCAGCCGAAGTTGTACCCCCCGCGCGGCTGGCGGCCGCCCGAGCGGGCCGGGATGAAGTCGATCTCCTCGACCTCGTCCTGGCCCACGTCGCCGAGGGTGAACGCGCCGGTGCGACGGTCGAACGAGAACCGCCACGGGTTGCGCACCCCGTACGCGTAGATCTCGGGCAGCGCGCCGGCGCGGTTCCTGAACGGGTTGTCGGGCGGGATCGAGTAGCCGCCATTCGGCCGCGGATCGATCCGGATGATCTTGCCGAGCATGCGGCCGAGGTTCTGGGCGTTCTCGTCCGGGTCGCCTCCCGCGCCGCCGTCCCCGAAGCCGGCGTAGAGCATCCCGTCCGGGCCCACTTCGAGCTGGCCGCCCTTGTGGTTGAAGCGGTGGTGCGGCACCCGGAGCACGGATCGCCTCGAGCTGGGGTCGGCGCGGTTCGGATTGGCCGCCGAGGCGCGGAACTGGTCGATCTGGATGAAGCCCTGCTGGTCCGTGTAGTAGACCCAGAAGCGGCGCGAGGTCCGGTAGTCGCGCGCGAACGCCATCGACAAGAGCCCGCTTTCGCCGCCCGTGGTGACGCGGTCATGGATGTCGAGGAAGGGCGTCTTCAGGACGCGACGGCCTTTGAGAACGCGGATCGTGCCCGGCCGCTCGACGACGAAGCGGCGCGAGTCGCCCCGCGGAGCGGTGAGGTACGTGGGCTGGTCGAAGCTGGCGAGCCGCAGCAACCGCACCGGCCGGCGGGCGCTCGGCTCCGCCTGAGCCGCGGGTTGAGTGGCCGTGTTCGTGGCCGGTTTCGTGGCCACGGGCTGGTCGTCATCGCCGCTGTCGCAGCCCGCGAAGGCAGCCAGGCACACGAGTCCGATCGACGCCAGGGTCCTCACCGCGGGTGAGTATGGCAACGCCATCTAGCGTGAATACGCCCGCTACGCTAAAAGCGTTCGGGCTGTGGCGCAGCTTGGTAGCGCGCTCCGTTCGGGTCGGAGAGGTCGCTGGTTCAAATCCAGTCAGCCCGATCGCAAGACCCGTCTGCATAGGCCCGCATAGCCATTAGTTACAGGCGGTGCGGGCCTATTCGCGTCTATGCACCGACGCAATCCCGACGCACGGCGGCTAGCTGCGTCGGGATTCGGCCGGGTCGCTGCGGCGTACGCGTGTGTACGTTATGGAGAGCCACTGCCTCACATCTGCTACCCGCTCTGGCGGCCTGAATTCGATCCCCGCGACCGTCTCGTGTCGCCGACCGCCGAGGTCGTCGTAACCGAAGGTCAGTTCCGCGTGGACCGTGTCAGCCGGGAGTTCGAGCGAGCCTAGTGTCGCTTCGCCCTCGGGGGTGAGGATCGCGGTCGGGATTGGAAATTCATCCTCGTGGTCGCCCGATGACAAGACGACGGTCATGTTCAGTGCTGGGCCGCTGCCAGCGTTACGGAGCTCGACTTTCACGCTGACGGTGTCCGGGTGTTGTCGCGAGTAGCTGGCTTCGATGCCCTTGGGCAGGATGACCGGGCGCCAAGCCCCCGCTGCTTCCTCGTTCGCCGCCTTGGCCGTCTCCTGGGCACTCCGCGCCATGCTCAGCGTGAGGACCACGACGCCGAGCGAGCCGAGCGCGGCCACTCCCGTGGCGACAGCGCCGACTGCCTGCCAGTCCACCGCTGCTTGCAAGACCACGTCCAACACCGACTGAATGCTGCTGATCCGGGCGGATGGGCTACGGCTGAGCGTTGGCATAGTTTGCCGGATGGGCAGCAGCGCCGATCAGCCGACCGCCCGCGCCTGCATCTTCTGCGGAGCGCCCGCCGATACCCGCGAGCACATCCTGCCGAGCTGGCTACAAGGGGTGCTTCCCTCCCGTGACGCCGTGGTTCATTTCCGGGAGCTTGGACTTCGTGATCCCGAGCGGATTGAATGGGAGGGTAAGCCGTTCAGAGAACGGACGCGATTTGTCTGCGAGGTGTGTAACGGGGGCTGGATGAGCCGGCTGGAGGAAGCGAGTAAGCCGTTGCTCGCACCTGCCGTTGCGCGCACCGGTCCGCTTCGACTTGCCCCGGCGAGCCAAGCGATCGTCGCGACCTGGGCAACTAAGACGGTCCTCGTTTTCCAAGCGACCCAGGCGGACGAACCGATGGCTCCAGCCGATCACTTCGCTCATGTGCGCCAGTACGAACGACCCCCACCAGGCGTAACCGTCTGGATCGGGTCTCACTACAGGTCTCGCTTCGACCCAATCAACTCTGTGTATATCCAGAAGCCGTTGTCGATCGAATCGCTCGACGACAGGCTCAGCGTTCCAGAGGGACCCTTCGGCTACTTCGGGTTTTTGGCGGTCGGAGGTGTCTCGTTCCTTGTCATTGGCCACCGACATTTGAACCGCGTGGTGATCACCTGCCGCGAACCGATCAAAGATGCCGTGAGCAAGATTTGGCCAGTCAGTACACCGCCCGTTGCTTGGCCGCCCGACCTGATGATGGACCGCCAACTCATCGACGTTCTCTTCGAGCGAAACGAGTCGCCGGTATTAGATGTGCGAGTTTTCGGCCCGCGCTGAATCTCTTTCGGCGCCGCTTGGGCGGGTCTCGCCGCCCCTAGCCTTCACAACGGCTGAATTCGAGATTCCGTAGGTCCCAGTTGCTCAGGACCGTTGACCGCCCTTACGCTGGAAGCGCCGTGGGCAAACTTCGAGGGATCGGCCTTCTCCTGGGCGCGCTTGCGGTTGCAGCGCTTGCGGTCCCGGCCGCCGCGCAGACCCCGAACGCCACCCTCCCATCCCGGTGCTATGACCAAAAGGTCGCACCGCCCAGGGTGGTCATGACCTGCGCGGACGGCGGCGTGATCGCCCATGACCTTCTGTGGAGCAACTGGGGCGACGAGCAGGCGCACGCCACCGGACAATTCTCGGTGAACACCTGCGACCCGGATTGCGCGACCGGCGGGCGCGAGGAATACCCGGTCGAGCTGACAGCGGACCTCCTGCGCGATTGCGACTACGGCGAGCCGCAGTACACGCGTGTGACCTACAGCTTCCCTGCCGAGAGTCCATTCCCGCCTGGTTCGCCAGGCGCAGAAGACCCAACGGTTCGGTTCCCGTGTCCCGTGGGTCCGCACCCCGACCCCAAGATCAGACGCATGCGGATGTGGCTGACGGGTCATCGTGCGCCGGGTCCGCGCTACTTCGTCCGCGTGCACCTACGTCTTCGGGTCTGCGCGGTCCGCGGCCGTTCCGAGGCGGTAATCAACGAGACCAAGCGCCTGGCCGGCCATACGTACGGCGAGCACACCCGAACGATTAGGTTCCGTCAGCGATTCCGGTGCCAGCGGCACGTCTTCCGTTGGAGGCTGCGGGACGAGTTCTTCGGCGTCGGCACATACAAGGTCGCCGCGTCCGTAACAGACAGGGACGGCCAGTTCTCCAGGACCGTGTCCCGGAGGCAAGTGACCAACGACTGAGCTCAGGATTCTCGCCCCCAAGTGCGGAGCCGCTTGTGCTTTGCATGGAAAGCGAAAGCAGAACCCACCGCCGACAGACTTTCGCTCATCGCGCGAAGCGACACTCTCGGCCCGCTGTCGGGGAGTGCTCCTTCCATGGCGGTTGCAGCACTCTGGGTCGGTCACGCGCGGCTCGGCACGGAGTAGCCGCAGTCGCGCAATACATGAGTGCCGCGAGTCACGCCCCGGGGCTCCGGGCTCGTCGGCATGTGGAGCGGCCGCCGATCTCGAGGCAGGTGGCGTCGACGGCCACGGGTGCCACACCGCGCGCTCGTGTCAGGTGAGTCCGAGGGAGTTGTCGTCGACGGACGGCGGGGGCGCTGGCGGCACCGCCCTCTCGGGCCGCGGGTGCGCCCGGGGGGCGAGTGCGTCCAGCTCGGCGACGAGCCAGCGACTGCCGAGCCGGCGGGCGGTGTCGAGCGCCGTTGCGGCAGCGCGCGAGGCGCCGTGCCGGTCGCCTATCGCGGCCAGCGCCTCTGACTCGCGCATGCCGGCGTAGGCGGCCTGATAGGGGCGCCCGGCCGCTTCCCAGGCGGCGGCGGTGGCGTTCCAGAGCTGGGGCGCAGCGCGCCCCTCCGCCCGCGCCTGCTCCGCGTCCGCCGCCGCGAGCAAGGCGCGCTCCACCGACCGGTCGCGCAAGGAGGCCTGGCGAACCCGGTCGGCC
This sequence comes from uncultured Thermoleophilaceae bacterium, assembly GCA_963808875.1. Lineage (GTDB taxonomy): Bacteria > Actinomycetota > Thermoleophilia > Solirubrobacterales > Thermoleophilaceae > JACVRW01. The sequence goes on along the minus strand of CAWEHM010000052.1, from coordinate 2,413 downwards.
AGCAGGCGCGCCCGCTCGCATGCCTCGGCCTCGGCGGCGGCTTCGTGGCGTTCGCGGGCGTGCTCGGCCGCATCAGCCTCGACGCGCACGCCGGCGCTCGCGAGCTGGGCGATCCGGGTGAGGTCCGAGCGGTACTCAATCCGGTCGAGCGCCTCGTCCACGGCTCGGCGTGCCGCGTCCAGGTCCCCGGCCCGCCGCTCCAGCTCGGCACGCGCGGCGGCCAGCGGGCCAACGAACTGCGGCTCGGTCGAGACGCGTGCCGCGCGGGCGGCGGCATCCAGCTCCTGGCGGGCAGCCTCCTCGTCGCCACGGCCAAGGTCAAGCTCGGCGAGCCGCAGACAGCGAAAGAGCGTGTAGCCGACGTGCCGGCGCTCCGGGCTCGGAATCGTGCGGCGAGCCGTCTCCCAATTGCCGCGCTCGAACTCGACTTCGGCGATGAGCAGCTGGAGCCAGTCGCGACGGTGCCCCTGGCCGCGTTCTACGAGCTCCTTGAGGCCGCGCCGGGCCACCTCGAGCGCCTCGTCGGCGCGCCCTTGTAGCAGGAGCAGGTCGGCCAGGTTCAAGAAGGCTCGCCCGAGCTCATCGGAGAGGTCATTGGTGCGCGCGAGGTCGAGCGCCTCGCGGAGCGCGGCGGCGCCGGCGTCGACGTCGCCAGTGGCGGACAGGGACGGGCCGAGCGCGATCAACGCCCGCGTTTCGACGGCGGTGTCGCCGATCGAGCGCGCCACGGCCAGCGCTTCTTGGCCGACCCACGTCGCCTCGTCGCAGCGACCCTGGAGCATGCGGGCACGCGCCGAGGCCGCGAGCAGCGCTGCGCGTTCGCGCGTATCCTCGTCCGGGTCGAGCAAGCCGAGCGCGCGATCGATAGTCGCCACGGACTCGTCTTGGCGGTTGAGATCCCACTGCACGCGATGCAGGCGTTCCAGCAGGGCGGCGACGCGTCGCGGCTCCCGCCTCAGGCTCTACGAGCTCGAGCGCCATGCCGTATAAGCGAATGGCCTCCTCGTACGCGAGCTCGGAAGCGGCCCTTCGCCCGCACGCCGCGCGTACTCGAGCGCCTTGCCCGCGTCCCGGTGCTGGCTGCGGCGCAGAAGTGGTACGCCAGCTCGGCGAGATGAGGCTCTTGAGCGGCGGAGTAGACCGCTTCAAGCGCCTCGCCGACTTGCTGGTGGAGCCGCAGCCTCCGCACCGCCGTCAGCTCGTCGTAGAGCGTGTCCCTGATCAGAGCGTGACCGAAGCGAAGCCGGCCGGACGATCCGGGCACCTCGCCGACAAGGCGCTCGGCCATGGCCTCCTCCAGCACCTCCAGCACGTCGGGGCGGGGGAGTCCGCCAAGCCGCGCGAGCACGTCGAGGCCGAACTCCCGGCCCACGACCGAGGCGGGCACGAGAAGGTTCCGGCATGCTCGGAGAGCCGCGCCACGCGCTGGCCGATCACGGCTCGCACGCCGGGCGGGATCCTAAGTTGGGCGTCCGCCTCGGTGATGACTCCTCGGCGTCGAGCAGCCGCACCATCTCGCCGACGAACAGCGGGTTCCCCTCCGTCTCGGCGTGGATCGCCGCACAGCCGGGCGCGGGCTCGTGTCGCCGGTCGAGGCTCGATGTACTCGGCCACGTCGGCGTCGCTGAGCCCGCGAGCCCGATCCGAGCGGTCTGGGGCTCGCGCCCCAGCTCGGCGAGCGCCGCGCTAGCGGGTCGCGGAGCGTCGGGTCGACGTCGCGGTAGGCGCCCAGCAGGAGCAGCCGGCTGTCGCCGAGCTCGCGGGCGACGAAGCGCAGGAGCAGCAGCGAGGGCTCGTCCGCCGCGTGCAGGTCGTCGAGCACGAGCACGAGCGGCCGCGCCTCGCCGCGCTGCGCAGGAACTGCTCGTCGCATCGAAGAGCCGGAAGCGCGCACCCTCGGACTCGAGGGCCGGCGGCGGCGGCAGGCCGGGAAGGAGCTCGCGCAGCTCGGGAAGCGAGCTGGGCGAGGTCCGCGGCCGCCGGCGCCGAGCTGCTCGGGCAGCGCTCGGCCTCGGCGTCGCGCACGTAGGCCCGCAGCGCCTGCACCCACGGCCAGTAGGCGGGCGCGCCGCCCGCCTCCCAGCAGCGGCCGACGAGGACCCGCGCCCCGCGCGCGCGCGCGTCTGCGATCAGCTCCTCGGCCAGGCGGCTCTTGCCGATGCCGGGCTCTCCGGGGAGCAGGAACAGCCGCCCGCGGCCGGCGAAGGCCTCATCGAGACCGGCGACGCAGCTCGGCCAGCTCGCGCTCACGGCCGACGAACGCGCCCGCGCGGCGCCGCGCGCGGGCCGGGCTTCTGTGGACCCCTCAACCGCTGCGAGTTGGAGCTCCGGATCCTGCGTGGAGGATCGCCCGCTCGAGATCGCGCAGCCGCTCCCCGGGCTCGATCCCCAGCTCGTCGACCAGCGTCCGGCG
>CAWEHM010000051.1:0-25039 GCA_963808875.1 uncultured Thermoleophilaceae bacterium | reverse complement strand
CGCTCGATCGCGTTCGACTTCTCCGGCACCTTCCACTCCATCTCCATCTCGGGGAACGAGGCCGAGCGCGGCAGCGCCATCTGGATGCTGTCGCCCGGTGGCCTTGGCGTAGCCGAAGTCCACGAGGCCCGCCTTCGCCGTGCACCACTGGCGGGCGAACGGGCCGCCGCCGGTGTCGCAGCACACGTGCGTGTCGGTCCGCTTGTCGTAGATGCGCGGCGACACGACCCACGTGTACTTGTCCGCGAAGTCGCGCTTCTGCGGCTTCGGCAGCGTGACCTTGTTCCAGGGATGGTTCTTGTCGACCGGGTTCCCGAGCGGGTCCTCGGTCACGAAGGTGCGCTCGTTCTCCCAGCCGTCGAAGTACGAGGAGCCGAGCAGGATCCGGATCGCCAGGTTGATCTCGACCAGGTCGGTCGTGATCAGCTCGCCGCTGATCGCGATCCCGGGGGTGATGTAGCGCTTGCGCCCCCAGTCGGTCATGTTCGCGTAGCTGTAGTCGACGTAGTCCGGGTCGTCGAACGAGCCCCAGTTGACGAGGTTCGTTTCCCGGTAGCCGACCATGTCGTAGCCCGGCAGCTCCGTGAGGAAGAAGTCGTACAGGTCGTCGTGCATCGGCACGCTTCTCTTCACGTAGTCGAAGTAGCGCATCAGCCGCACGTAGTAGTCCGTGCAGGTCTGGTGCGTGATGTCCGCGCTGCAGCCGCCCGGCATGATCGTCGAGGGGTGCGTGTGACGCCCGCCGAACAGGCAGTACATCTCGCGCGTGTAGCGGGCCACGTGGAGGGTCTCCAGGTAGAACTCGCCCGTGAACGGGTTGAGCGCCCGCATGATGTCGGCGATCGTCTTGTAGCCGTGGATGTCCTGGCCCGGGGCCGACGTGCTCTCGGCCTTCGCCAGCAGGCTCGGGTTCGTCTCCTTGACCATCTGCTCGCAGAAGTCCACGTTCGCCATGCAGTCGTTGAAGATCGCGTGGTCGAAGATGTAGTCCGCGGTCTCGGCCAGGTTGAACGCCATGTCGCCCGAGCGGCGGCGGCTTGACGCCGTAGGCCATGTTCTGGTTGAGGCAGGAGCAGGTGCAGTGGTTGTCACCGCAGATGCCGCAGATCCGGCTGGTGATGAAGTGGGCGTCGCGCGGGTCGATCCCCTTCATGAAGATGTCGAAGCCGCGGAAGATCATCGACGTCGAGTAGCACTTCAGGACCTGCTGGTTCGAGAAGTCGATCTCCGTGTGGATCCCGAGCGACCCGACGATGCGGGTGATCGGGTCCCACGACATCTCCTTGACGACGACCTTCTGCTCGCGGGGTGTCTCAACTGTGGACATGCGTTCCTCCCCTTACCAGCGCTCTGGAGTAGCCGGTCGTCAGCTCGGGCTTGTTGTGCCGCCATTCGGGCTCGATCGTCGTACTTGTTCTTGATGTGGCGCTTGCGGAAGTAGCGCACCATCGGCCCGTAGCGTGAAGTCGCATGATGCTCGCCGCGGCGCTGCCCCAGGCGGTCCTCGTCCATGAACGGCATGTACTTGTCGGGGAAGCCGGGCATCGTGCACGCCATGCAGATGCCGCCGACGTTCGGGCAGCCGCCGATGCCGTTCACCCAGCCCCGGATCGGCACGTTGCACTTGACCACCGGGCCCTTGCAGCCCAGCTTCACCAGGCAGCGGTGGTCCGAGCCGTACTCGGTGGCGAAGTCGCCCTGCTCGGCGAAGCCGGCGCGGTTGCAGCCCTCGCGCACGGTGCGGCCGAACAGCCACTTCGGCCGCAGCTGCTCGTCCAGGTCGGGCGCCGGCGCGAGCCCGGCGAGGTGGAGCGCCAGGTAGAGCAGCGTCTCGGTCATGTTGTCCGGCTGGGCGGGGCAGCCGGGGATGCACACGACCGGCAGGCCGGCGCTCGACTTCCAGTTCCAGCCGAGGTAGTCGGGCACGCCCATCGCGCCGGTCGGGTTGTTCTTCATGGCGGGGATGCCGCCGTAGGTGGCGCAGGTGCCGACGGCCACGACCGCCGCCGCCTTCGGCGCGAGCCGGTCGAGCCACTCGTTCATCGTGATCGGCTGGCCGTTCTCGGGGTTCACCGCGAAGCCGGTCCAGTGGCCCTCGCCGTTGATCTGCTCGTTGCCGAGCGAGCCCTCGATCACGAGCACGAACGGGTCGAGCTTGCCCTCCTCGGCGTCGAACCAGGCCTGCGCGTACTCCTGGCCCGACCTCGTAGGCGATCACCTGGTTGTGCACGACGACCTTCGGCATGCCGGGGATCGCCTGGGTGATGATGTCCTCGAGGCTCGGGTTGGTCGCCGAGGTCATGGCGACCGAGTCGCCCTCGCACGAGAGCCCGGTCGTCATCCACAGGACGTGCGCGGTCACCCCCTCCGTCTTCTTCTGCTCCGCGTACACGTCGGTAGCCGCCATCGGCGCTCCTTCCTCGCTCAACAAATCCGGGGCAGCGGGTCCCCCACCAGCTGATCCATCACCCGCTTGCCGCCAAAGCTCGTCTCCACCAGGACCATCCCGGGAGGCTCGGTGCGCACCTCGCCGATCTCAGCCGCGCGCTCGCAGCCAGGGACCGAGCGCAGCGCGGCCAGTGCTTCGTCCGCAGCCTCCTCGGCGCGACGAAGGCGACGAGCTTGCCCTCGTTCGCGACGTACATCGGGTCGATTCCCAAGATCTCGGACGCGCCGGCCACCGCCGGGTCGCACCGGCACGGCGCGCCTCGCGCACGAGCATCGCCACCGCGAGGAGCGCGCGCAGCTCGTTCAGCACGGAGGCCACGCCGCCGCGGGTCGCGTCGCGCATGCAGCGGAGCGCCGGCCCGGCCTCCTCGAGCAGCGCGTCCACGACCGGCCACAGCGAGCGCGTGTCGGACTCGATGTCGGCGTCGAGCTCGAACTCGCCGCGCGCGAGCATGATCGCGGTGCCGTGCTCGCCGATCGTGCCGGACAGGAGGATGCGGTCGCCCGGGCGGATCGAGTCGGCCGCCAGCCGGGCGCGCGGATCGCGCTCGCCCGATGCCGGCGGTGCAGATGTACATGCCGTCGGCGGCGCCGCGCTCGACGACCTTGGTGTCGCCGCCCACGATCTCCACCTCGCGCCGCCTGCGCCGCCGCCGCGATCGCCTCCACCTCGGCCTTCAGGTCGTCGGCGGCGAGGCCCTCCTCGAGGATCAGCGACAGCGTGAGCGCGCGCGGGCGCGCGCCCGACGACGGCCAGGTCGTTCACGGTGCCGTTCACCGCCAGGTCGCCGATCGAGCCGCCCGGGAAGCGGAGCGGCTTGACGACGAACGAGTCGGTCGTGAACGCGAGCGCGGCGCCGCCGATCTCGAGCGCGGCGGCGTCCTCGGTCGTCTGCGCGCCGAAGGCCGGCTCGAACAGCCCCTCGATCATGCTCTGGGTGGCCTTGCCGCCGGCGCCGTGCGCCATGTTCACCCGCTCGTCGCGGAACTTGCCGCGCTTCGCGCGCGCGGTCTCGATGATCCCGAGGATGCGCTCCTCCCGGCGGCCCGTGACGCTCATACGACCTCGCGCTCCCGGGCGAAGCGCCCGAAGTTGTAGTAGGCGGCGCAGGCGCCCTCGGACGACACCATGCACGTGCCGATCGGGCGCTCGGGCGTGCACGCCGTGCCGAACACCTTGCACTCCCACGGCTTGATCACGCCCTTCAGCACCTCGCCGCACTGGCACGCCTTCGGGTCCGCCACGCGCACGCCCGGCACGCTGAAGCGCAGCTCGGCGTCGAGGTCGGCGTAGGCGTCCGACAGCTTCAGCCCGCTCTGCGAGATGAAGCCGAGCCCGCGCCACTCGAAGTGCGGGCGCAGCTCGAACACCTCGGCCATCACCTCGAGCGCGCGCCGGTTGCCCTCGTAGGGCACCACGCGCGAGTACTGGTTCTCCACCTCGCAGCGGCCCTCGGCGAGCTGGGCGAGGATCATGCGGATCGCCTGGAGGATGTCGAGCGGCTCGAAGCCGGCCACGACGATCGGCTTGCCGTAGTCCGCCGGGATGAACTCGAACGGCCGGGCGCCCACGACGGTCGAGACGTGGCCCGGGCCCACGAAGCCGTCGAGCCGCAGGTCGGGCGAGTCGAGCAGCGCGCGCAGCGGCGGCACGATCGTCACGTGGCTGCACATGCACGAGAAGTTCGGGACGCCCTCGGCCTTCGCGCGCTTGAGCGTGAGCGCGGTGCGACGGCGCGGTGGTCTCGAAGCCGATCGCGAAGAAGACGACCTCGCGGTCCGGGTTCTGCTTCGCGATCCGGAGCGCGTCGAGCGGCGAGTAGACCATCCGGATGTCCGCGCCCTCGGCCTTGGCCTCGAGCAGGCTGCCGTTCGAGCCCGGCACGCGCATCATGTCGCCGAAGCAGGTGAAGATCACGCCCGGCTCGCGCGCGATCGCGATGCCGTCGTCCACGCGGCCCATCGGGATCACGCACACCGGGCAGCCGGGCCCGTGCACGAGCTCGACGTTCGCCGGGCAGCAGGTCGTCGACGCCGTACTTGTAGATCGAGTGCGTGTGGCCGCCGCAGACCTCCATGAACTTGTAGTGGCGGCCGGGCTCGACCGCGGCGAGGATCTCCGTCGCGAGCACGCGCCCCAGCTCGGGGTCGCGGAACTCGTCGACGTAGCCATGCTCATGCGGTCAGCTCCGCGAGCGCGACGCCCGCGTGGACGAGCACGCGGTCGCCGGGCGCCACGTCGACCAGCGCGATCTCCACCGTGCTCTTCGAGCCGTCCTCGGCGGCGCACAGCGCGAGGCCGCGCGCGTCGTCGATCCGCTCCACCTGCATCGGGATGCCCTCGTCGGAGCAGGTGATGCAGTGGTCGCCGCAGGCGTTCCGCGTTCACTCGATCACGCTCGCCTTCAGCTCCTCGAGCTCGGCCTCGTAGTTCTCGCCCATCCGCTCGAGCTGCCGGCGGGTGGCGATCGCCTCCTCCTCGTCCACCTGCGAGATGGCGAATCCCACGTGGATCAGGACCCAGTCGCCCTGGCCCACGCCGCCGCCGTCCTCGTCGAGCAGTCCGATGTTGATCGTGCGCCGCACGCCCGCAACGTCGACCCGGGCGAGGCGGTTCGCCTCGTCGGCGATCTCAACGATCTGGCCGGGGATGGCCAGGCACATGCGGGTGGACCTCTCAGCCGAAGACGGCGGACGCTATTCCCCGGAATCTCCCTGCAACAGAGGGGTAGTTGGAATCCAACGTTGATTTCCAACCCCCCTGGGCTTAGCGTGCCCCGCGCACCCGAGGGGAGGCAGTCGTTCCCGGCCGCACCGGAAATGCACGAGTTCTCGAGCTGGACCCGGAGCTTGGACTCCGAATCCCAGCCGACGAGATCTCACGTGCGCGTCAGCAGCTCGTGGCGCCCGTGCTCGAGCTGCCCGTGGGCCACTGGGACGTGCCGCACGGCGACGGCTCGCACGGGCGGCTCGGCTTCCTCGTCCTCGAGGGACTCCTCGCCCGCGACATGACGCTGGCGGGCAGGACGGCCACCGAGCTGCTCGGCGAGGGCGACGTGGTGCAGCCGTGGCTCGCGCAGCGCGAGGAGGGCCTGGTCCCCTACCGGGTGGGGTGGCACGTGCTGATGCCGGTGCGGCTCGCGATCCTCGACGACGCGTTCGGCCGCTCGCTCGCGTGCTGGCCACAGGTGATGAGCACGCTGCTCGAACGGGCCGTGCGGCGCACGCACCGGATGTCGATCCACGAGGCGCTCCTGCAGCTGTCCCCGGTGGAGACGCGGCTGCTCGTGCTGTTCTGGCACCTCGCCGAGCGCTGGGGTCACGTCACGCCGGCCGGGATCGCGCTGCGGCTGCGTCTCCCCCATGCGCTGCTCGGCCAGCTGGTGGGATGCCGGCGGGCGTCGGTCACCACGGCGCTCCAGCACATCTACGCGACCGGGGACGTCGCGCGCCGTGATGACGGGACCTGGCTGCTCCACGGCGAGCCGCCGGACGAGTTCGTCTCGATGCACTGGGACACGGGCGGTAACGTGCAGTTCACATGCCGGTCGCAGTCGTGTTCAGGTGTGAGATCTGCGGTCGAAGGCCCGGCCCGGAGACGCAGCGGGCGCTGGAGCATCAACTCCTCGACCTGCGGCACGGCGAGTACGTGGACGCGGAGCCGGAGCGCTGGCTCGTGTGGCACGGCCGCGGCATCTACGGACCGAACCGGTACGCGTGCGGTGACCACCGCGGCGAGCTGAAGGCGTTCCTGCGCGAGCACTACGGCCTGCTCGGGTGGCACCCGTGGGCGAAGGGGCCGCACCCGTGGGCGGGCCGGCGCGGCACGGACCGCGCGCGGGCGCTGCGGCGCACCTCGCGTGCGGGCATCCAGCGCTAGCGGCTAGTGCTTCTCGGGCGGGTCGACCCCGGGGTCGTCACCGTCTGAGATCTCGCGGCGCTGGGAGGTTTCGGGATCGCCCGACTCGAGCTTCTCGGAATCGCCCTGGACGTCCTCCTCGCGCCCCTCCCCGTAAGCGTGGAGCGAGGTGTTTGGAAGCGTCTCCTCGTCGGCGCGCTTCTCTTCTTCTTCGGCGAACATGCGGCCTCCTGGTTGGTTGGGTCGCTTGTCTCCGATGCGTGCGTGAGCAAACCGCGTTGCGCAGGCCGCGCCGAATAAGACGTGCATGGGCACGCGTACTTGGGGTAAGAGGAGCGCCACACCCTACGACTTGACGTTGCCCACGAGGAGAGACGAATGGCGCGAGGAAATTCCGGGTCAGGGACGTCACGGAGCACGTCTCGTAAATCGAGCTCCAACCGGAAGCGGGGGTCGTCGAACGGCAACAGAGCCGGCAGCAACCTGCCGGATTACTCGGTCGCCGATCCCAATGACATCGACGAGGCAGTCGACGTCTTCGTCGACGCACCGGTTGTCAAGGTCGACGAGATCAAGTTTGAATTGGACGATCTCAGGGCCCACCTCGCGCTGCTCGCCGAGGTCGGCCATTTCGTCCAGCTGAATGCCGGCGCAGCCGTGCGGCTCGGCAAGGTCGAGCTCGACATTCAGAACGTCGAGACCCAAGCGTTGCTCGAAGTGCGGCTCTCGGAGGTCACGAAGATCCTCGGACGCGTATTGACCACCCTTGATCGCAACCCCAAGTTGCTCAAGAGCGTCGGCGACGCGCTCGGCGATGTGGGCGGCGGCGCTCACGATCTGCTCACCGACACCGGCGACACGATCGGTAGCGTCGGCAAGGGCGCTGGAAGCGCCGTTCAGGACGTCGGACAAGGAGCCGGACGGGGAGTCGCTGGTATCGGCCAGGGGGCTCAGCGAGGTGTGGAAGGCGTCGGGCAAGGCGCCCAGCAGGGCGTCGAGGGCCTGGGACAGGGTGCCGGTCAGGGCATCGAGGGAGTCGGGCAGGGTGCCGGTCAGGGCGTCGAGCAGTTGGCGCAGCCCGGTCAGCAGGCAACGGGCCGATGAGGGGTCTGTAATGGCTCAGAAGAAGACGACATCGCGGCAATCGAGCTCGCGCAGCGGTCGGGGCGGAAACGGATCGAGACCCGCGGAGCGCGCCCGGCAGAGCGAGAACGACAGCTCGCGCGAGTATCGGCGCTTCGTGAGCCGCGAGGAAAGCGATCCGGGTGGTCCGCCCGACGTCCTACTCGACGTGCCGGAGCTGCGGATCGACCTGATCCATTTCGAGCTGGACGACCTCGACGCTCACCTAGCCGTCAAGGCGAACGTGCTCAATCTCGTCAAGCTGAACGTCGGCATCGATGTCCACCTGAGCCGGGTCAAGCTCGACGTCAAGGGCGTCGAGGTGGAGGCCGTGCTGAAGGCCAGGCTCGATCACGTTACCGCGGTCGTCGATCGCCTCATGACGAGCCTCGATCGCAATCCCGAGCTCGTGGAGGGGCTGAGCCGTGCGATCTCCGAGGTTGGCAAGGGTGCGGGTGAGGCAGTCGACAAGACCGGAGACGCCGCCAAGGAGGTCGGAAAGGGCGCCGAGGGGGCGATCGAGGATGTCGGACAGGGTGCCGGCCAGGCGGTAGGCGACGTCGGCGAAGGAGCCGGTCAGGCCGTCGGCGACGTCGGACAGGGAGCCGGACAGGCGGTGGGCGACGTCGGACAGGGAGCCGGTCAGGCCGTCGGCGACGTCGGACAGGGCGCGGGACAGGCCGCCGGCAATCTCGACCAGCTGGTCGGCGGCGCCGGGCAGACGCTCGGGCAACTCGGTCAGGGTGCCGGACAGGCGGTCGGCGGCGTCGGTCAGGAAGTCGGACAGCTCGGGCAGGCCGCCACGGGCGCCCTGGGCGGAGGCGGGCAGTCAGGTCAGGGCGGACAGCAGAACGGCGGTGGCCAGGCGGGCGGCCAGGGTAACGGCGGAGCGCCGGGGACGGGCCCGGGAGACCTCGCGAAGGTCGTTGTCAAGACGGTCGCACAGGAGATCCGGCATGCGGCCTCCGACGAGGCCCGCGACATAGGACTCGCGGCGACACGGAAGGTGCGCGAGCTGGGTGAGCGGCGCGAGCAGCGACGCGCCGAGAAGCACAATGCCACGGACGCCGCGCTTCGGATCGCGGACGAGCTCGGGGTAGACCTCGCGCACATCGAAGGCACGGGCAGCGGCGGACGGATCACCGTGAAGGACGTTCAGCAGCTGCAGAGCGCGTCACAGTGAAGCGGGAACCCGACGTCGAAATGGAGTTCTCCGTGCGGGCCAAAGAGCTGCGGTTCGAATGCAAGCCGGATGTTGACGTGGTGGCCTTCGCGGACGCGCCCGCGACCGCCGAGTTGCAGTCGGAGCGGGAGAACCTGCCCGACGAGGTCGAGGCGGGGGTCACCTACCGGGACATCGCCGTTCGCTGGCACGCGGCCGCCCGTCTAGGCGAACCGAACTGGGAAGAGGCGCTGAGCGACGAGCTCCGCACTCGCCGCCTATCACCCGGCACTCCGCCTCAGGAGCTTTGAGTGTCCGCTCGCGCGCGCCCGCCGGGGTCTCCCGGCAGGCGCGCGGCTAGCTGGGCTTTGGACTAGCGGGGACGCCGAGAGGTCAGACCGTCGAGCACCACCTCGACGGGCGACCGACGCCGGCCGTTCGTGCTCATCTGCTCGCGCGCCAGGCGCATCTCGCTCGCGAGCTCGGCCATCTGCCGCCCGGCATTGCCCATGCGGCCGGCAGCCTTCACGAGGTCCCGGGTCGTGTTGACCCGCGTGGGCCGCTTCACCTTGATCAACGGACGCCGCGTACCGGGCACGGGCACCCCGAGCACACGGCGACGGCCGCCGCGTGCGGCGATCGTCATACCGCCGACGAGGCCCGCCAGAGCGGCGCCACCCGCGATCGCCGGGCCTTTTGCCTTGCCGGCGGCCGTTCCGACCGCGTGACCCGCGGTCTGGACGCCACCCGACGCCGCGTTGCGCGCGTTCTTGACCTGGCCCTTCAAGCCATCGGATGCCCGATTGGTGCTCGAGCGCTTCGCACCCGAGGACCGGCTGCCGCTCGACGACTTACGCGCACCGCCCGACGACTTGCGCGCCCCGCCCGATGAGGCCCGGCTCGACGCCGTGCGCCTGCTGCTCGAAGCCGTCCGGGAGCGTGCGCTCGCGCCGTTTGTGCTCGAGCCACCGCGCGAGGACGTCGCGCGGGTGCCCGAACTGCCGCCGCTCGACGAGCCGCGCTTGCCCGACGAGCCGCGCTTGCTCGACGAGCCACTCTTCTGTCGTGACTTTGGGGTTGTCTCGGCCATCCTGGCCTCCTTGTTCGAATTTGGGGTCTGGGAGTCGGTTGTGCCGTATCTACGAGAGGGCCTTGCCGACACGCTCCACGTCGTCGCCGAGCTGATGGACGTCCTTACTCACCTGCTTGCTCGCCTTACCGACGCTCTTGCTCGCCTTTCCGATCCCCTTGACGAGCCCGTTGACGTCGAGTCCGCGCGACCCGCGCTTCCGGGCGCGGACCGCCACGCCCCCGACTACGGTCGCGGCGGTGGCCGCCGCCGCGGCGACTGCGGGGCCCTTGCCGGAGCGAGCAGAGCTGACGAGCCTGCTCACGGTCGACTTCGGCTGAGTCGCCTTACCGCGTGTCGACCGCCGACGCGTGCTCGCCCTCGTGGACGGCTTCTTGCGGGCGGCAGTGCTCCGCGCGCCGCTGCGCTTCGTGGCGGCTCGGCTGCTGCCGCTTGCCTTGCCGGCGCGCGCAGTCGACTTCGATCGGCTTGTTCGGGACTGGCCCTTTTTGGTCGCCATTCGCTTCCTCTTCTCCTGGGGTACTGCGAACGGGTACCCGCACAGGTCATCGCAAAAACCGCCTGCAAAATCGGGTGCTCGCGAGGCTCCGGGTTCGAAGGTCGCGAGGCTGAGGCAGGCCCCTCAATCAGCGCCGGAGGAGCCGGGCGATGAACCCGCCGACGAAGCCGTAGACCACGGCCGCGAGGCCCCAGTTCACGGCGACGGTCGCCTTGTGGTTGTCGAGCGAGAAGATGCCGTGGAAGGGGTTCGACAGCCAGTCGCCGGCACTGACGAGAGCGTCGACGACCCCATTGCTCCGGCTCGCCTCGAGCAACACGAGGACGATCGCGACGACGATCAGCCCGACGACGACCGACGTGATCAGCGAGACGATCCGGGCGAGGCCCCACATGCCCCGCGTCGCGGCGACCCCCGCCTTGGCCTTGGTCCTACCGGCCCTACCCCGAAATCGTCCCGAACGCCGAGCGATGGTCGCCATGGGCGACACGTACCCGGACTGCGATGGCCGGAACCGGCGAAAGGGGTCTGACCCTTTTCTGAGGGTGGTCGAGGGTTGGTGGAAGGAGGCCGACCCGGATGAATCGCTGCGCGGCTAGCGCTTTGCGCGCTTGCGGGCGGCGTCGGCGCGGGTGGCCGCTGCCTTGCCGGCCTCCTTCGTCGCCTTGCCGACGTCCTTGCCCGCCCGGGCCACGCTGCCGACCGCGGTGGCCGCGGCGTGCTTCGCGCTGCCGAGAGCGTCCTGCGAGCTGCGGCCCTGCCGAGTGCTCGCCGCCTTGGACCCTGTCGTCGAGGACTTGGCCCGCTGCTGGTTGCGCTTCCTTGTCGCGGCGCCCTTCTTCGCGGCCGCCGACCTGTCTGCCTTGGTTTGCTGTGCCATGTCTCTCCTTCTGGTGGGCGCACATGCGTTACCCCAGAGCAGGGACGGCGAATCACCACAACCGGTAGGTTGCGCCCCGCCGTGCGGCTCGGACTCGCAACAGCCATCGTCTCGGCGCTGCTGGTCGGCGCGCTGCCCGCGTCCGCCGTCGCGACAGTTCGCTTCGAGCGGATCGCCGGGTTCGACGCGCCAGGCACGCCGGCCAAGTACGACAGGGTCGGCATCCTGAAGGTCGGCCCGAAGCGGGCGCCCAACATCCTCGTGTTGAACCCGGGCACCTCGGCGAGCGCGGCCTACTTCGTGCCGCTGGCGAAGGACGTGGCGCGGAAGGCGAAGGGCTGGCAGGTGTGGGCCGTCGAGCGGCGCGAGAACCTGCTCGAGGACCACTCCGTGCTCGATCGCGCGAAGCGGGGAGCCGCCACGTCGCGCGAGGTGTTCGACTACTACCTCGGGTGGATCACGGATTCGAGCGTGACCAACCACTTCCACCTGATTCCCGACACGAGCGTCGCGTTCGCCAAGGGTTGGGGCATGCGCGTGGAGATCGAGGACCTGCGGCGGGTGGTCAAGCGGGCGGAGCGCGCCGGGCAACATGTGGTCGTGGGCGGGCACTCGCTCGGCGGGACGATCACGAGCGCCTACGCCACCTGGAACTTCGGCGGGAAGCCCGGCGCTCGCGGGCTATCGGGGCTCGTGTTCATCGACGGCGGCAGCAGCCCCACGCCGATCTCCAAGGCCGACGCCGAGCAGCGGCTCGCCGACCTGAACGCCGGATCGCCGTGGCTGAGCTTCGGCGGCATCGCCGCCCCGTACGCGGGGCTCTTCAACTCCACCGGGTCGCTCGGCGAGCTGATCGATCCGGACTCCCCGTCGCTCGGCCAGGCGTTTCCGGCCCTCCCGGCGAACCTGAAGCCGCCGGTGCCGGTCACCAACCGGGGGGAGTACGGCTACGCGCTCGACACGGAGACCTCGCCCCCGTCGCTCGCGGCCGCCCAGGCCCACCTCGGCCACCTCGCGGCCACCGGTGACCCGCGCGGCTGGGACGACGCCGGCGAGCTCACGCCGCTCGACCGCTACGCGCGGATGTTCTCGGGCTTCGGCCTGCGCGGTCTGGACGGCACGGCGTGGTACCACCCGCTGCGCCTGACGATCGACGGCGGCGCCGTCGGGGCCGGCAACAGCAACCCCGCTCAGAAGGTCCTGGACGTGCGCGCGACGCACGGCGACGACCTCCCGCGCGATCTGCGGATCTACGCCTTCGGCGCCGCTCTCGGCGGCAAGCGCGTGCTCGACGCCGCGACGGCCCTCGCCAAGCAGTCGCACATCCCGCGAAGCCACCTGACGCTCCTCGACCGCCACACGACGTACGCCCACAACGACCCGAACTCTGCCGCGCCGAAGAACGCGTTCGTGAAGGCGCTGATCCCGTTCCTGCGCGGGATCGCGCGCCGCTAGGCCGCTGCTAGATTGCGAACGTCGCCCGAAAGAGTGGCGCGTGGTGGGCGTAGCTCAGCTGGTAGAGCTCCTGGTTGTGGTCCAGGCGGTCGCGGGTTCGAGTCCCGTCGCTCACCCTGACAGAAACCCCTGGTAACGCGAGGGTTTCGTCCGTTCGGGGAGCTCGCTGTCGCCGCCGGTTGGGGGCAGAACGCGACGCCATCGAGGCGGCACGCGAACCAGAGCCGGCCGTGCCCACGATGGGCGAGCTGCGCCAGCAGGCCAAGGCGCACGGCATCCCCACCCCACCGCCACGCAAGGGGTCGGCCGAATGGTTCCGCGACGACATGCTTCGCCTACTGGAAAGCACGCGATGAGGCGGACGGGGCGGCTCACGGGCAGCACCAGGCTGCGGCCAAGTCACCAGGTGGCGCGTCCACAAGTTTCACACCACGCTCAGAAACACAGGCCGGCCGGCTCGAGCGGCGCACCGTCGACGCCACCGGGGACACCTGCTGGTTCTGGACCGAGTAGGCCGAGGCGGCGCTCGACATGAACGCGCTCCGCCGCGACGACCCGGCGGACCTGAACCGATGCGCCGCCGTGTCCTTCGAAGGCATGGGCACCGGCCGCCCCTCGCGGGTGTTCCCGGGGGAGGGTCACCCTTGCCGAGTATGGGCGACCGGTGCAGAAGCGGCGGAAGCGGGCACGCCCGTGCCGCGCGGGGTGCCACTCGCCCCGCCGCCCGGCCCACTTAGCCGTGGGGGGAACACGCGCCCCGCCGCGGGAGGCGAGAGGACGCTGATGGGACCCGCTGCCCGCTTACCCGTGCGGGCCCCAAAAGCGCCTAACCCCCACGCCGTCCAAGTCCTGAAACGGACGAACGAGCGAAAGCTTGCGGGTGGGCCAACGACGCGGCGCCCGCGAAGGACGCCAGCTTCTTCGCAGGCGGACGCGAGGCCACTGACCTGCCCTTTTGGGACAGCTCGGCGTCCTCACGCCCTTGGAGTACCTGGCCGGGCGAACCGAATGCCCTAAAGGCCAGCTCCACCACCGCGTTTTTCCAGGCGGCGCGACCCGAAACCCGACCAGCTAGAGCACGGCGCGGATGAGCCACCAGCCAAGCAGTACCAGCAGGCAGAACCATGCCACCGTCAGGAGGGCGGTCATCCTGATGATTAGGACCAGCAAGCCGTCACGCTGGGGCGGGCGCTTCTCGGGAACGGCGGCGTCACGGGTAGCGGCGCGTTCGACTGTCTGGGGGCGTTCGGCTGGCTGTGTTGAGGGCATCTGGCCGGTTCCGTGGGGGCTGGGGTCAAGAGTTGAAACGCACCTGTGCCCCAAAAGTCACACAGATACACAAGTGGGTGGGCGGCACGGTGAGGTAGGGGAAGGTCCAGCCAACAAACCACCACCCCATGGAGACCGCCAAGTGGCGCAGCGCAGAGAAGGCGATTCAAGAAACGACCCCACGGATGGCCGTGCCTGACGACGGCAACGGCGGTCTCGACCCGCAGGCGGTCGCGGAGTTGCGTCGGCTGGCGCGTTCGCGGCCGCGGTCGGGCCGCGAGGCGGTCGCGAGGGCGAGTGCGTTGCGGCGGTGGCGGCCGTGCTCGCACTGACAGGCAAGAACAAGGTCAAGGACGCCACTCCGGTTGCACCGGAGCAGTCAATGGAAAGCGTGAAGGAGGACATGCAATGGGCCAAGACCCGAGCGAAATCAGGAATGACATAGAGGAGACGCGCAGTCGCATGGGGGACACGGCGGAGGCACTCGGCCACAAGGCCGACGTACCGGGACGGGCCAAGGAAGCCATCTCCGGCCGAGTCGAGAGCGTGAAGTCGACGATCTCGGGCTCGACCCCGGACAGCAGTGACGTCACGCAGGGCGCTCGGCGCGCTGCCGGCGTCGCCAAGGAGAACCCGCTCGGCCTCGCCATCGGCGCGACCGCCGTTGGGTTCGTGGCCGGCCTGCTCATCCCGTCCACCCGGGTGGAAGACGAGAAGGTCGGCCCGATGGCCGACCAGGTGAAGGACAAGGCCAAGGAGACCGGCCAGGAGGCCCTCGAGCGCGGCAAGCACGTCGCACAGGAGGCCGCCGAGGTGGCCAAGGAAGAGGGCCGCCAGCACGCTCAGGAGATGGCGCCGAGCAGCTAGCTCTTGCGGGCTCGCCGAAGGAACGCGCCCGGCGATCGTGACTGGATGGGCCAGCACGGTCGCCAGGCGCCCTTTCGCGTCATCGGGTCGTGCGCGATGCCGAGCTGGCGCTGAATCGTGGGCGTGTCGAAGTTAACGCGCTCGCACACGATCCCGTCGCCCTCGCTCTCGCACTCGAAGATGGCGAGCATGCGGCACACGACAGGGATTCGAACCTGTAGCCGGCCCAGGGGTGGACGCATCCGGAGGTGGCGAGGAGCCGCCCGCGGGTGGTGAGTGGTACCGGGGACGTGCCGCGAGGGAAGCTCAGCCGCCGCATCGAGAAGGTCGTCGGCTACCGGCCACTCGAGGTGCTCCGCGACGACGGCAGCCGCCGTGGCCAGGGCTAGTTGTCCGGGTAGGGGTCCTGAGTGCTGTCGCCGCCGCTGACGGTGGTCCACTCGCCGTTGCCGCAGTTCGGGCAGGGCGGGAGGCTCTGCGTCGAGCTCACCTGGAGCTGGTTGTCGCAACTGGTGCACTGATAGGTGCCCGCGGACACGTCGCTGCCGGCCGGGACTGGCTCTGCCATGACTCCTCCAATCGTCGATTCGGCCCTTCCGGTACCCGGCACCGGCCATTAAACGCCCTGATCTCGCCGGGGGCGGATTCCACTTTGAGGCTCTGCCGGGGAGTTGGCAGGCCGCGATCCTGGAGGCGGAACAGGATCGGCCGCAGCTGCGCCTCGTGCGAGACGCCTAAAGCTGCCGCGACGACCACAGCAGCGCGGCCAAGATCACCGAGGTCAGCCCGATGACCAGGCCGACAATCCAGCCGGCAACGTCCTGGCCCACGAGGATCGCGCCTAGCGCTACCGCGATCCCGATGATTCCGCTGGTAGCGATCAGCCGCATGGCGCCGCGCTCGACCTTGGTGCGGCGGCGCTCTCGGGCGGGCACCATGCCTTGGGGTTGGCGCCGAGACTCACGCTCGCGCCGCCGATCCTGACGCTCGACGGATGCGGGACCCTCGCCGGGCTCTGTCATGACTCTCCAATCGTCTCTTCGGGCGCCGGTACCCGGAGAGCGCGTTGCCAAATGCCTCGCGGGGGGGCTGGCGCTGGCGCCGGCGCCAAGGCGACCCGACCATCCTGTTCGATTTAGGGTCTGCCAATGGCGAGCGCCGAGCTGAGCCGCCGCGTCGAGAAGGTCGTCGGCTACCCGCCGCTCTGAGAGCTGAGCGATGCGGCGATCATGGAGGCTGAGCAGACCCGGCCGCAGCTGCGCGTTGTCGGCCGCGACGAGTCGACCGCTGCTGCGGCGGGCGACTGCGGTCTCCGGGGGAGCCCAGCTTGGCCGGTTGCCGTTCTCCGCCTGTGAGTGACCGGCGCCAGGTCTCAAGTTCGAATCCTCACGGGCGCGCTCATCAACTCCCGCGCCGCTTCACATTAAGCCGCCGCACGGCGGCCCGCAATAGGACTAGAGTCAAAGGCGACTGGCCCTGCGGCCGGAACGCTCGCTCCCAGTCCGAATGCCACCAACGGCGCGACCAGCGCCACGAGGCGAGAGACCGGGTTACTGGTTTTGACTGCGGGGCCGGTGTTGTGGCCCCTACGACGTGACCTCAGCCGTCCTGGTGGCTTCGTCGCAGTCTGCCTAAACGCGTGGAGGGTCTAGCCCTCTTCCTTCGCGCGCGGACCCGACAGAGGGACCGGAAGGCTGGACGATGCCGACGAGGAGATCCCACAGCTCTGACGACCTTGAACTACGCCCGGGAGGCGTTTCGCCGTGCCGATGGCGACCCCCGAGTCAGGCGGACAATGAAACATGACCGCGCCGAGGAGCGGCTGGGCGCAGCGCTCGCCGAGCAGCGCCGGTCGAGCGACCGCTACGACGCTGCGGTCGGCAGATCTGCCCGCCTGCTCGCAGCCGTTGGCCTCCACGCCGCAGACCAGGAGGTGGCGGCGCGCGATACTTGGGTGAAGTGGATGAACGACGACGGCTATCGCGGGCTCAACGCAGGGTCGTTCGAACTGCTCGCCGAGGACCCGGGACCGTGACCCAGCCAACCGATCGACGCGCCCCGAGCAAGCCGACAATGATGCAGGCGCTCTTAACCGATGGGCCGCTGAAAGGCGAGCCCGTCGAGGTGGAGCCGGTGGAGGGGCGGCCACCCAAGACCGTCGACCTCCAGGACGAAGGCGACGGCACGCTGCGTTACTGCCTCTCAGAGTGGAACCAGGAGGGGATGACAGCGGCCTACACCTTCCTCTACGCCGTCTAGTGCGCGGGCCGAGCAGAATGGAATGGCCGTGGCCATACGGCTTTCGTGACTCCCGAGCGTCGACCCGCTGGGTAACGTTTAGGCCAATACCTGGCGGGTGTAGGTCACTCTGGTCGATTGACCGCATGGCCTACGGAACCGAAGGTCTCAGGTTCTTCTTGCTCGTCCCTGCCTGAGCTCGACGTGACTCAATAATTGGCGATTCAGAAGACGGCGTCCGCTTGGGCACGTCGCCCCGCTCGTGATCATCGAGACATCAGCTTCCCTCGGGGTACGGACCCAGGCGCGCCGCGACATCCCGGACCGGGGCGCACCCCGCCCCGACTGTCAGGACTTGGCCTTGCTTCGGCTCGACGATCGGCTGGTTCGACTCGATGTCTTGCTTCGGCCGGCGCCGGTCTTCGAGCCCCCGGAGGCTTTCGCGCCCGTTGCGCCCCTAGCCGTTACGCGGGCAGCCGGCCCGTTGATCTCTGAGACAGGGATCTCGTCGTGAGCCACGTCCACGGACAGCTTCGGCAATAGTCCGGCGAGGAACTCCTGCATGCGCACCTCCTGGCGCAGGATGTCGCGCGCGAGCTTGGCCGTCTGCTTGTCCCCGGCCGCGGTAGCGAGCGAGTCGATCACGGTGTAGGTCGCGATCTCGTGCGCCTCCTGCTGGTACTCGATGCGAGCGTTGTGAAGCATCTTCTCCTGCTCACCCGATCCGCGCACTGTGTGCATCGGCGCCTGGGCCGCGGCCTTCGCCTTTCCGACCATCTCGGAAACGCCCTCGGCGGCGCGGCTCAGCCCCTCGGGGCCGGGGAGTGAGACGGTCTCCGGGTTGCCGCCCAGCTGCTTGATCCGCGTCGACACCTGGGTGGCGTGCGACTTTGTCTCCTTGAGGTGGGCCTTTAGACGCTTCGCGTAGTCGTCGCGGGTCGTCACCCGGATGTGCGCGTCGAGCGCAGACTCGAGCTGCTTCTCCTTCGCGTACGCCTCGTTGAGGAGCTCGACGAGCTTGGCATCGCGGTGGGGCGTCTCGGTCATGGCGGTCTTCCTTCCTTCGGTCGAATCCGTTCCCGAGGCTGCTACCCGGAAAAACGACCGTCTTGGGAAAACCCTCGCAAATGGGTTGATGGGGTCTTCGATGGGTACGCGGATCGAACGAGTTACTTGCGATGAGAGAGGGTTAGGGATGGCCAGCAGAAGTAAGTCGACCTCCCGTAGTAGGCAGGGCCAGAACCGCTCGACGAACGGGGCCAAGGGGCCCGCCAAGCCCACGACCAAGTCGAACGCTTCGTCCCGTTCGGGGAGCGGGTCGTCCCGGAGCAACCCGTCCCGTTCGAAGGCCGCGACTTCGTCGCGCTCGAAGCCCGCAGCCTCCGCGCGCTCCCGTAGCGGCGCCTCGCGCTCGAGCAACGGCTCTCGCTCAGGCACGACCGGGGCGAAGCGGAGCTCCGCGAGTAGAAGCAACTCCGCTGCCAGCCAGAGCAGCCGATCCAGGTCGAGCCGTCAGAACGGCAACGGCATCGCTGGCACGATCAAGGACGTGGCGGGCAAGGCCAAGGGTCCCGCCGTGGCCGTGGGCGTCACCGCGGTCGGTGTTGCGGGCGGAATGCTCATTCGCGGACGCATGCACCGCAAGCGGATTCTCGGGGTGCCGGTGCCGCGCTCGCTCGGCAAGCCAAGTCTCTCGAACGTCGACATGAAATCGATGGCAAAGACGGTCGGTAAGGCGAGCAAGCAGTTCGGGAAGGCGTCGAAGGACGTGTCGAAGAACATCGAGCGGGTCGGAGACGACGCCGAGCGGATCGGGAAGATCCTGAGCTAGGCCGGCAAAGGCAACGACGAGAACACGATCTACCCCGCCGTCAAACGGAAGCGCGGCTCACAGCGCTGTCGAAAGAGCCAAGGAAGCCGGCAGCTCAGTCACCACCGCGGCGCGAAAGGCGAAGGTGCCGATGCTCGCGGCGGGAGCCACGGCAGCCGGCGTGGCCGGAGGGCTCGCGCTGGGCTCGCGCATGACCTCAAAGCGGGCAGGCCTCGGAGCTCGCCTCCGTCCGCGCCGCACCGTGCTCGGCGTCCCCGTCGGACGCAGGAGTGGGCTAATCGAGACCGCGCAAGCTCTCGGCACGGTGGCGAGCGAGATGAACTCGGCCCGGAACCAGGTCTCGGTGGCCACCGACGACATTCACCAGATTCGGGAGCATCTCGCGCGGGAGAACCGCCGCTCGCCGATCGAGGTCGTGCTCGACGCCCTGACGCACCGCCCGGGGACCCGCAAGCGGTAGCACCTCTGCTCGGTCGCGGGTAATGAGCGGCTCGGCGAGGGCGGCATCACCTTCCACTCGCTGCGCCACTCGTTCGGCACCGCCACGGCGGCGCAGGGCGTCCCGATGCGCACGCTGCAGGAGCTGGTGGACCACCGCGACTTCGCCACCACGCTCATCTACGCCGACTACGCGCCGTCGGCGCACGAGGCCGAGTGGGCGGAGGCGGCGTTCGCGGGGACAGTTTCGGGACAGAACTGAGCGAAACTGAGCGCAACTCAGCGCACCTGAACCGCTCTAGAAAGCCTCATGAGCACCCACCGCACCCCGGCCCTTCGGGTTGTGGTCCAGGCGGTCGCGGGTTCGAGGCCCGTCGCTCAACCTCGCGAAACCCCTGCTACCGCGCGGGTTTCGGCGTTCTAGGGGTTTCCGGCGGCCCGAGCCCGTGCGCCCAATATCGGCCGCCCGGGAGCGGGACCACGGTCGATTCGGTGGGTGCGCGGGGTCCCGTTTGGGTTCCATTCGTGTGCGGGACCTACACGCCCGGCACGGTAGACGGATGTTCCGTCGAGCGCCCGCGCTGACAGGTCGATGCTCCCCGGATGGGCTCCCGAGTTCGAGTCGCGCTGCTGACGGTGGCTGTCGTGCTGATTGTGAGTGTGGGCACAGCGCTCGCGGCTGCGCCCGGCGTCCTCTATGGGGACCCCACGAACGTGACGCAGTCCGGTGTGGTTCTGCAGGGTTCGGTCAACCCGAGCGACAAGCCGACGACCTACTACTTCGACTACGG
This sequence comes from uncultured Thermoleophilaceae bacterium, assembly GCA_963808875.1. Classification (GTDB taxonomy): domain Bacteria; phylum Actinomycetota; class Thermoleophilia; order Solirubrobacterales; family Thermoleophilaceae; genus JACVRW01. Next base: position 5,090 of record CAWEHM010000051.1, on the reverse strand, counting down.
CGCGAGCACGGGGTACGGCACGGCGACGGCCCAGGCGACGCTTCCCAAATCCAAGGCGTGGCAGGCAGTGTCCGCCGCGATTACCGGGCTCTCGGCCGGATCGACGTATCACTACCGCATCGTCGCGTGGAACGGGGGTGGCACCAAGGACAAGACCATTGGGTCTGACCACACCTTCACGACCGCTTCTGCACCCGATCCTCCCGGCGACCTCTCCCCAAGCCCTGATGATCCGACGCTGGCGGAATCCACCCGGACAACGGCGCCGATGCGAGTCCCGCAGAGGGGCTCCGGCCGACGCTCGGCGCGAGCGTAGTTGTGCGTGCCGTAGCGGGCCGCGTTCTGATCCGGAGGCCTGGAAGCGGCAGCTTCGCGCGGCTGACGACCGGCGCCGAGGTTCCGGTCGAGAGCCAGATCGACGCGACCAACGCGAGAATCGCGCTCACATCTGAGTTGCCCGACGGGCGAACCCAGACCGGTCGGTTCGGCGGCGGACGCTTCCAGCTGCGCCAGGGTCGCCGGGGCTACGTCGACCTTTACCTCCACGGTCGTCCCTGCCCGAGGTCAGCCCGGCACGCGCGGGTCGAGTCGGCCTCGGCTGGTTCCGCGCGGAGGCGGCGCCCCAACCATCTGTGGGGGCACGACCATGGCGGACGCTTCCGAACCCACGGTCGCAACAGTCAGGCGACCGTGCGCGGAACGCGCTGGCTTGTGGCGGATCGCTGCGACGGCACGCTCACCGTTGTGACTAAGGGATCTGTCGTCGTTCGAGACACCGTCCGTCATCGGCGGCTGGTGCTCCATGCCGGAGAGCGTTACCTCGCCCCGTTTCCTCGGCGGTAGGCGTCGTCGGCTACGGGCATCCGTCCGGCATCACGCGAGGAGCGAAGATTCCGTGGCCAGTAACGTCACCTCGCAGCGGCTCACCCTTCCGTGGCGGGCGCGAGCGGGGCGGCGGGCCATTCCCACGCTCCCGCCGAAAGACATTCAGCTACTCCGGTTAAATCACGACATGGTGGAGCGGAGTGCCGGTGCTGTCGAGATAGGCCTACAGCAGCGCTGACGCCCAGTTCGTCCTCGTCGGTGATGGGAGCGTGTTTGCGCATGGCGAGATCGAGAGCGACCTTGTCGGCGAACGTGAGCGTTACGCGCTTCGTCTCGACGTTGACGTGGATCTCGGCCCGCCGGTTCGCCATGGCCGCTAAGACGTGCTTCAGCTGTTCGTCCGACGTCGGCTCGTAGTTGGACCTTGGCGAGGGATAGTGGAACCCAGAGGGCGAATGAGCCAGCCGCGACGGGTCCACTTCATCGGCGGGGTTCCGTTCCCCGTCATCGACGACGACTGGCCGACCCGCCCCGGCCCGGTCGACTTCGACGGCGGTGCAAGGCCGCTGCCGCCAAACCCGCCGGCGGGTCGAGTGGCGGCGTGATGAGGGCGGTTGGTGGACGACGACAATCGACGACGGCGGCGACCTGCGCGGACGATGACCGAGGGCCTACTCCCGCAGCCCGCAGGCTTCGAGGGCTTCCTCATAGGCCACGCAGGCTGTCTAATCGAGGCAGACCTCGGCAGAGCCCAGGTGGTCCCTGGAAAATCCACTCACAATTGCTCCCGGCGTGACCCCTTCGTGCTGCGCGGCCGCCTTGATGTCGACCTGAGTATCGGCTTCGGCTCCGGCGTCACCGGCACGGCTCGAGCCGGCAAGCCCAGAACAGCTGGCGTTCGAATTAGCCGCCGACGCCGGGCCGCTCAACCCGAGCGCCAGCGCGAGCGACGCGAGCACCGCAAGCGATGTCCGCTTCATGGGAGTCCTTCCCTTGGGAGGTGTGCGCACCCTTGGTAAGGAGGCTGTGCGCCTTGTTACCTACATGCTCGGAGCCCGGCGCTAAATGTGACCAAGGTGGAACTTCGTCGCCCGACCAAGGACCGTCGTCACGTTCTCTTCTCCTGCGACATCGCCTATTCCCGCAGCCCGGCGGCTTCGAGGGCTTCGCGCCGCTCCGAAAAGAACTCGGTGCGGGCAAGTTTGCCGTCCCGAAGTGTCCATACCAGGGCGACAGGAGTGTCCAGCTGCAAGCTGCTCCCTTTGGCCGTCCCCCGCGTGCGCCCGATCACGACGACCTTGTCGCCTGCATCCACGAACTCCGCAGCCTCCACGCGCACGTCCTCGTAGACGTCGAAGATCTTTCGCAGCGCGCCTCCCACCTCCTCACCACGACGCGTACCTGGCTCGACTGCCTGGGGAAACTGGTGCCACTCGAAATCCAGCGCCAGCCGATCCGCGCCGACACTGAAATCGCCTCGCGCCCAACCCTCATGAACTGCGCGAACGAGATCGAGGTTCTCCTGCGACATCGCCCGCCCAGTATCCCGCGCATCTGGAAGTGGGAGACAAACGCTCGGCATCTGAGTGACGACTCACAGCTGGCCGAGTGGGCACTCAAAGGAGGGCCACAACCTCGGTCGTGCGGCGCCCATCCATCGGTCACCCCGTGCTCGGGATAGGCGCGCAAGGAGCACGCTCCATCTGCGTTCTCGCTACCAGGGGCGGCGTGCGTCCGACCTGGGACCGCGATCACTTCCCTTCCCCCGGTCGCGGTCCAATTTCCCCAGGTCGGACCGGCGGAGCGTCGCCCCCGTATGCTTCGCGGTGCTCGACACGATCGTCGAGGCGAACCGGCGCGAGGACGACGCGGCCAGGGCCGCCGCGAGCCGGTTGTTTCCCGCCGTCCACCACCGCTGACCTGTTGGGGTGGCGCTTCTGCTTTGCATGGAAAGCGATAGCCGGACCCTTCGGCCGAGAGCACTCAGCCGATGGGCGACCAGGAGTACCGCAACGTGCGAGGAGCAGCGTGGTCGCCGCGAGCGGTCAGCGCGGGAGCAGAAGCGTCGGGCTGGGGCTCTAGGTCGAAGCGGCAGGGTGAGGATTCGTCTTCGCGCGTCCCGGGCATGGCCTATACGCGGGAGCAGGAATGCATCACGGAAGGAGCCCAGGATGCGACGCATTCTCCCGTTCGTCATCGGCGCGGCTGTTGTTGCGCTGATTCCTCTGTCGACTGCCATGGCCGCGCCGCTCACGGTCACGGCACCGGTCAACATCAGCATCCCGACCCCGTTCGCGCCGGGCTGCGGCGGACCTACCGAGGGCAGCTTCCCAGGCGCCAACTTCAACTTCCCGAACAGCGAGACTGAACCCTGGCTCGCGGTGAGCCCCACCAACGCGAACGATGTTGCCGCCTTTTGGCAGCAGGACCGCTGGTCCGACGGCGGTTCCCACGGTCTGCTGGCGGCCGTGAGCCACGACGGCGGCGGCTCCTGGGCGTACTCGTGGCCCCACTTCAGCAACTGCGCGGGCGGGACTGCGGCCAATGGTGGGAACTACGGCCGATCTTCCGACCCGTGGGTCTCGTGGGCGCCTAATGGCGACCTGTGGTCGATCAGCATCGCGGTCGACAGGACGACCACCCGCAACGCGGTGCTGGTCTCCAAGATGGCCCACGGCTCGTCCACCTGGACGGAGCCGACGACCGTGCGGTTCGACTCGTCCGAGAAGACCGGCATCCCGCTCGGCAACAACTTCAACGACAAGGAGTCGCTGACCGCTGATCCCACGGACGGGAGCGGCAACCTCGTGTATGCCGTATGGGATCGGATCGTCGCCCCGAACTCGAACGCAGCGACGGCGGCGTTCGAGCACAACAAGTTCGCGTACCGCGGACCGACCTGGTTCGCGCGCACGACGGAGGGTGCCAAGGCGAACCCGACCTGGGAGACGGCCCGGCCGATCTACGACCCCGGTGAGCAGAACCAGACGATCTCGAACCAGATCGTGGTGCATCCCGACGGCACGCTCGTGGACGGCTTCCTACTCATCAAGACACACCAGAACAGCCAGGGCTCGAGGGGGTTCAGCGCCGCGGTGATCCGCTCTACGGACAAGGGCGTGACCTGGTCGAAGCGGGCGATCATCGTCGCGCCCGTGCAAGCGATCGGCGAGAGCGACCCGGAGCCGATCAACTGCCGGCCGTACATCACGGGTAACCCGCCGTGCACGCTGGTCCGCTCGGACGGAGTGATCGTCGACCTGGCTGTGGACAACAGCTCGGGACCGCACCGCGGCCGGATCTACATGACCTGGCAGGCGCATGACGACAACCCATTCGGCGACGACCTGATCCAGCTGGCGTGGTCGGACGATGGTGGCCTGACCTGGTCCGACCCGGTCAAGGTCAACCAGACGCCGACGGACAGCTTCACCGACCAGGCTTTCGAGCCCGCGGTGCACGTGAACTCGGAGGGTGTCGTGGCGGTCAGCTACTACGACTTCCGGAATGACGTATCCGGCGACCGGAGGCTGACAACCGACCACTGGATCGTGCACTCGCACGACGGCGGGGCGACCTGGAGCGAAAGCCATCTCGGTGGCCCGTTCGACATGCACCAGACGCCTTACGCGCGCGGGTACTTCGTGGGCGACTATCAAGGCCTCGACTCGCAGGGCACGGCGTTCCGGCAGCTGTTCACGCTCGGAAGCCCGGGTAGCGACACCACCTTCCCGAACCCGAATCCGACCGACGAGTTCATCAACAGCGCGTTCTAAGCACGCGAGGGAGAGGGGCCCTTCCCAATCGGGTGGGGCCGCTCTCCCTTCAGTTGCACCCCGCACCGGGCCCAGTTCCGCGCGCCTGTAGCGCCCACTGTCCTTTCCCGACCAGCCATCGGCCGTGTAGGTCAGGACGATTCCTGCCTCCGCTTCCGTGTGAACGGAGCGACTCGACCGCGACGCCGCCCACTATCGCAATGGACGAAAAGCAGCACTCTCGCGGCGCGGTCGCGGAGGCCGACCGCGACCTGGAGTTGCGCCGCAAGGACGCCCGGGCCGAGCCGAAGCCGCCGCCGCCCGACATCGCCACACAGCGGTGGCTGCCAGACAGCGACGACGTCTAAGAACACCTCAGACGACCCGACACCGCTTGGCAAGCGGGAAAACGTGCCCGCGGAACCCGCTCCGTCTGGTTGTTTTGGTCCAGGCGGTCGCGGGTTCGAGTCCCGTCGCTCACCCCTCGTAGCGCCCGCGTCTGGCGGGGCG
>CAWEHM010000050.1:0-25099 GCA_963808875.1 uncultured Thermoleophilaceae bacterium | reverse complement strand
TCGGCGGTGCCCTGGGGCATGCCAGCCGAACAAAGCGGAACCGGCGTCTGGAACGCTGACCGACGTGATCGTCGGCGGCACTGGCATCTTCGAGGGCGCTACCGGGACCCTGACCGGGACGGTTCGGGCGGCCGGACTGCAGAGCCAGATCAAGCTCTCCGGGAGCATCACGCTCGTCGACCCTTGACAGATACGAAGCACCTGTCCAACGGAAGCAGCACCATGAGGAAGCTCGTCGTGGCACTCGCAGCCGGTGCGATTGGCGTTGGCGTGAGCGTGCCTTCGGCGGCGGCTCGGCCCACCGGCGGAGTCGGTGAGCCGACCTGCGAGGCAGAGGTCATCTCCTACGCCGTACAGGTTGGTCACGGCAGGCGCGAGGCGGCCGAGTTTTTCTTCGGCGACAGTCCCAAGGCCGTCCAGACCGCTGAGCGGTTCTTGCAGGAAGCCTGCGCCGGCTAGCAGCCGGACGGTAATGACTCGAGTCGGGTGCGCACTGAGCGCCCGACTCTGCGCCTCATCTCCGTTGTTGTAACCGCTCACGCCTCGAAGCTCGCTATCTGGACTGGCAGCTCGCATCAATTCAGGTCCGCTAGGTCGTCGCGCAGTAGCGCGTTCATGTCGAGCGCACCCTCGGCCTGCGATGTCCAGAACCAGCAGGTATCCCCGGTCGCGGCGACTGTGCGGCGTTCGAGCCAGCCGGCGTCAGAGAGCCGCTGCGCGTCGGGCTCCGCCCACTCCTCGAGCACCTGGCCCTGACCTTTGCGGGCGAGCGCCCAGGCCCTGACGAGGATGTCCTGCTCGGTCTCTGTGATTCCATCGGTGACTCCCTTCTCGCGGCTGAGGGGTCGGGGGCGGCGCTGCTCAGGGGACGCCGCCCCTGTCCCTCGTGACTTGACAAGCCGAATGTGTGTCTGCAATGCGGGTTCGTAGTCCCGCGTGGTCGAGCGTCGTTTTCGTCGGCGTGGCCTTCTAAGCCGCGGGTCGCAGGTTCGAGCCCTGCCCGGGGCGCTCGGCGAGAGTGGGCGATTTCCGGGAAGGCAGCTCAGCGGCGCTTGATCGTGACCGTGCGCGTCGCCGTCTGGCCAGTGCCGGCCGCGTCCTTCACCGCGACGCTCACTGCGAACCTGATCTTCTTGCCCCTCTTGACCTTGCGTACGAGTTGGCCGCCCTTCTTGGAGAGCGTGACCTTCAGGGTCGTCGAGCTGTTCGGGGTGAGCTTCTTGAAGGGCTTCTTGCCGACCGCCTTCTTGCCGATCCTCGCCCGGACCGTGCCTGAGCACGCCTGGATCGCGACCGCCGCCGCCGAGAGCAGGTCCTTACGTCTTGCCACGACGGACTCCTCGGGCGCGGGCATCGCTCATTCGACCCTAAGCCCGGCGGCACGGTTCCGCAAATGACGGATTTTGCTCGATTGCTGCCGCCCGTCGCTAGGGTGCCGCGGATGCACAAGCTTCGATTCAATCGCGTGGCGCTCGCCGCGCTCATCACCTCACTCGCGGTCCCGGCCGCGGCCGGTGCCCAGGCGCCGCCGCCGCCCACGGCCGCCAACGGGCAGGCCGTCAAGACGCTCGCTCAGGGCGTTCCGACCCCCACCGAGTTCGCGTTCTTCAAGAGGAACGTGTTCGTCGGCGCGTTCGGGCCCGAGGACGGCTCGGGCGGCGGCGTGTACCGGATCCGCAAGGGCAAGGCCAAGCGGGTCAAGGGCTCGCCGAAGACGGTCTCGGGCGTCGCCTGGCGCAAGGGCAAGCTCTACGTCGCGAGCGGACAGCGGATCGTCGTCATGAGCCGCTGGAACGGTCGCCGCTTCCTCAAGAAGCGGACGCTCTACAAGGGCCCGCTGGGCTTCAACGGGTTCAGCGGCCTCGCGTTTCGGCCCGGACAAGCGCCTCTACTCGGGCGTCCAGTCTCAACGACCAGACTGACCAGCAGCCGGACACCAGCCCGTTCGCGCGCTCGGTGGTCTCGCTGACCGCGAAGGGCAAGGACATCAAGACGGTGGCCACGGGCCTCCGCCAGCCCTGGCAGCTCACGTTCGTGCAGGGCAACCCGAACCCGTTCGTGTCGGTGCTCGCCGACGAGCGCACGCCGACGCCTCCGGACTGGGTCGTGAACGCCAAGCCCGGCGACAACTACGGCTACCCGACCTGCACGCAGTCCGTGAAGAAGGACTGCAAGGGGTTCGCGGAGCCGATCGCCCTCCTGCCGGACCACGCCTCGCCGATGGGCATCAGCCCGATCGGGCAGACGCTGTACGTCGCCCTCTTCGGCGGCCGCGGCAAGGGTCCCGAGGTGGTGTCGATGAACACCGGCGGCAAGCAGATCAAGACGTTCCTGAGCGGCTACGCCGCGCCCGTGCTCGCCGTGGGCACGAGGAACGGCAACGTCTACACCGGCGACCTCACCGGCGCGATCTACCGCGTCAAGGCGGCCGGCTAGATCCATACGCGCACACCGGCCTCGTCCCGGGTTAGGGTCGCTCTGTGAAGAGCGGCCTCCTCGGGACGGGCCTCGCGCTGCTGGCCATCGCCCTGCCGGCACACTGATGCGCGCGATGACGATCATTCCGGGCCGGCCCGACAGCGCCGAGCTGACGGAGCTGCCCGAGCCCGAGCCGAAGGACGGCGAGCTGCTCGTCGAGCCCCTGCGGCTCGGCGTCTGCGGCACTGACCGCGAGATCGCGAAGGGCGCTCACGGCGAGCCGCCGCCCGGTCACGAGCGGCTCGTGCTTGGCCACGAGCTGCTCGGCCGCGTGAAGCAGGGCGGGGGAGGCTTCGAGGAGGGCCAGCTCGTGGCGGGCATCGTCCGCCGGCCCGACCCCGTCCCGTGCGCCTGCTGCGCCAAGGGCGAGTGGGACATGTGCCGCAACGGCGAGTACACCGAGCGCGGCATCAAGGGCCTCGACGGCTACGGCGCCGAGCTCGTGACCATCGAGCAGGACTTCGCGATCCCGATCCCGGACGAGCTCGGCGACCTCGGCGTGCTCACCGAGCCGTCGAGCATCCTCGCCAAGGCGTGGGAGCAGATCGACCGCATCGCCACGCGCGCGTGCTCGGTGCACGAGCGTGTGCTGGTCACCGGGGCCGGGCCGATCGGGCTGTTGGCCGCCCTCATGGGCAGGCAGCGCGACCTCGAGGTGCACGTGCTCGACCGCGCCGAGAAGGGCATCAAGCCCGACCTCGTCAAGGCGCTCGGCGCCGAGTACCACACGGGTGACATCACCGAGGTCTCCAAGAGCGCGGAGCCGGACATCGTGGTCGAGTGCACCGGCGTGGCCGAGCTCGTGGCGGGCGCGATGCAGCACACCGCGCCCGGGGCGATCGTGTGCCTGACCGGCGTATCCAGCTCGCGCACGCTCAGCCTCGACATCGGCGCCCTCAACAACGAGCTCGTGCTCGAGAACGACGTGGTGTTCGGCTCGGTGAACGCCGCCGCCGGCACTTCGAGGCAGCCGTGAAGGCCCTGACCGGCGCCGATCAGGACTGGCTCGGCCGCATGATCACGCGCACCGTGCCGCTCGAGCGCTGGCCGGATGCTCTCGAGCGCGGTGACGACGACATCAAGACCGTGGTCGAGTTCTCCCGCGCATAGCGGCGGATCACAGGTACCCTGATCCGGAATGCCGACCTCACTGGTCACAGGAGGCGCGGGCTTTCTCGGCTCGCATCTGTGCGATTACCTGATCTCGCGAGGGCAGCGCGTGATCTGCGTGGACAACCTCGAGACTGGGTCGCTCGAGAACATCCGCCACCTCAAGAACGGGTCGAATTTCCGGTTCGAGATGTTCGACATCACGAGCCACTACGAGCTGGACGAGCCGATCGACTCCGTCTACCACATGGCCTCGCCGGCCTCCCCGATCGACTACGCGCGGCTGCCGCTCCACACGCTCAAGGTGGGCGCGTACGGCACCCACAACACGCTCGGCCTCGCGAAGAAGCACCGGGCCCGGTTCCTGCTCGCCTCGACCTCCGAGGTGTACGGCGACCCGCTGGTGCACCCCCAGCCGGAGACCTATTGGGGCAACGTGAACCCGATCGGCCCGCGCGGCGTGTACGACGAGGCGAAGCGCTACGCCGAGGCGCTGACGATGGCCTACTTCCGCCAGCAGGGCGTGGACACGACGATCGTGCGGATCTTCAACACCTTCGGGCCACGCATGCGGCCGAACGACGGCCGCGCCATCCCGGCCTTCCTGGGACAGGCTCTCGCAGACCGCCCGGTGACGGTGTTCGGCGAGGGCTCCCAGACCAGGAGCTTCTGCTACGTCGACGACCTGATCCGCGGCCTCGTGCTGCTCTCGGAGTCCGAGGTGCACGAGCCCGTCAACATCGGGAACCCGAACGAGATGTCGCTGCTCGAGATGGCCAAGCTGATCATCGAGCTGACCGAGTCGCGCTCGGAGATCGTGTTCGAGGCGCTGCCGGTGGACGACCCGCAGGTGCGCCAGCCGGACATCACCCGGGCGCGCGAGCTACTCGGGTGGGAACCGGAGATCGACGTGCGCGACGGCATCGGCCAGCACGATCGAGCACTACACGAAGCTGCTCGGCGCGCCGCGATGAGCTCGGCCGAGGCCAAGAACCTCGAGGCCATCTCGAAGGCGATCGACCACCACAACGCCACGTGCGAGTGGCCGGCAGTGGCGGTCGAGCTGAACCCGTTCGAGGTGGACCGCCTGGGCTGGGACTCGATCCGCGGCCTCGAGATCCGCGGGAACCCGGATATCGGGACGGGCTCCTTCCGCATCGTCTGCGCCCGCGAGGACGGGCTGCCGGCGGAGGAGGAGACGGTCGAGGCGGTGGCGAACCAGACGGTTCCCGCCGAGTTGACGCCTCTTCCACTGATCCTGGACGACTGTCCTAGTCCGGTCGCGCCTGGACTTTTGTTTTTCCGCTGTTGCCGATACATCTCTTACTCCCGCAATCGGCGTCCTAGTGCGGGAAAGGGCTCCGTATCGACTTCGCGCGCATTCGTCATCTGGCAGTAGCGGTGGCCGCCCTCGGCGGCCTGGTCACCGGCGCATCGCTTGCCGGTGCCGAATCGCCGCACCCTGACACCTCTCCGCACCTCTTGGTCGTGCCGGGAACGGCACAGGGAGAGCTCGCTCTCGCGCGCGCGGACGCACGCGTGGTTGCGCGCTACGAAGACTTCTCGCTGGTGGAGGCGACCGGGAACGACGTGGACCGACTGCGCAACGCCGGCGCAGGCAAGCGGGACGACATGCGCGATGTCGTTCTCGCCGGAGGCCAGGTCGACCCAGCACAGCGCCCCTCGCTGGCGGCGAAGGACGCGCCCGACAGAGGCGAGGCACTCGTCCTCGTGCAGTTCGTCGGGCCCGTCAAGGACGAGTGGCTCGCGAAGCTGCGGGCCACTGGAGCCACCGTGCTGGGCTACGCCGCCCAGAACGGCTACATCGTCCACGCGGCGGGAGACGCTCTCGACCGCGTGACCGAGCTCGTGGGGTCATACCCCGCGGTACGTGCCGCGACCGCCCTGCGCCCGGCTGACAAGGTCGAGCGTGGGGCGGAGAGCGGCCGCGTGGCCGTGCAGACGGTGGCCGGAACGCCCGGCGCGGACGCCCGCGCCGAGGCCGCCGGGGACGGACCGGAGCTCGCCCCCGGCCTGTCCGCCGTGCGCGTGCGCACCCAGTTCCTCGACCTGTCCGCGGCTGAGGTGGCCGACCTCGCCGCGGACCCGGCCGTGGTGGCGATCGAGCCCGCGGGTGTGCCGAAGCTGCACGACGAGCGAGCCGCCCAGATCGTGGCCGGGAACCTCTCCGCGGGCGCGCCGAGCGGTCCGGGGTACGACGCGTGGCTGACGACGAAGGGATTCGGAGCCCCCTTCGGCTTCGCCATCGACGTGACGGACTCGGGTCTCGATCGCGGAGACACGACCGCCGTTCACCCGGACCTGCTCGGACGAGTCGACTACGCGCACGACTTCACCGCCGATCCGGACGCCACCGACTGCGGCGGGCACGGGACGAACGTGACCTCGATCGCCGCGGGCGTGGGCACCTCCGGGCAGGACGCCCAGGGCTACAAGCACGGCCTCGGCGTGGCGCCGTACGCGAAGGTGGGCGCCTCGAAGATCTTCCGCTGCAGCGGCGCGGCCGCCGCGGTGAACTACCCGCAGCTCACCTCCGACGCCTACGCCGCCGGGGCGCGGATCTCGAACAACTCGTGGGGCATCTCGAACTTCGGCGGCTACCACGTGGCCTCGCAGGCGTACGACGCGCTGGTGCGCGACGCGTCCGCGAGCACGCCCGGCAACCAGGAGATGGTCGAGGTCTTCTCCGCCGGCAACGACGGCGACGGGAACGGCAACCCGGCCGACCCGAAGGGCGACGAGGGCTACGGCAGCATCTCCTCGCCGGGCACCGCGAAGAACGTGATCACCGTAGGCGCGGCGGAGAGCGTCCGCGACTCGGGCACGGACGGCTGCGGCGTCACGAACGCGGGCGCGGACAACGCGAGCGACATCATCAACTTCTCCGGCCGCGGGCCCACGCAGGACGGGCGCATGAAGCCGGACGTGGTCGCGCCGGGCACGCACATCACGGGCGCCTCGCCGCAGCACGGCGGCTACTCGGGCGCCGGCGTCTGCAACGCCGCCTTCGCCGGCAGCACGTTCTACTCGCTCGTCTCGGGCACCTCGCAGGCCGCGCCGCAGGTGTCGGGCGCGGCCGCGCTCCTGCGCGACTGGTACGTGCGCACGGTGAGCCCGCAGCCGCCGTCGCCGGCCATGACGAAGGCGATGCTCGTGAACACCGCCACCGACCTCGACGGCGGCGACAGCGGCAAGGGCGCCACGATCCCGCCGGCGCCGAACACGGACGAGGGCTGGGGCCGCGTGGACGTGGGCGCCGCGCTCGACGACACCCAGCGCGAGTACGTGGACCAGGACACGGTCCTCGACGCGGCCGGCCAGAGCTTCCTGCACTCCTACTCGGTCGCGGACACGTCGCGCCCCGTGCGGATCACGCTTGCCTGGACCGACCCGCCGCCGGCCACGGTGACGGGCAACGCGTTCGTGAACGACCTCGACCTCGAGGTGAGCGCCGGCGGCCGGACCTACCACGGCAACTGGCTGGCCGGCGGCGTGTCCGTCCCGGGCGGCCAGGCCGACTTCCGCAACAACCTCGAGAACGTGGTGCTGCCGGCGAGCACCGCCGGCCGGATGTCCGTGAAGGTCGTGGCGAAGACGCTCGGCGGCGACGGCGTACCGGGCAACGGCAAGCCGCTCGACCAGGACTTCGCGCTCGTCGTCTCGAACGCGCAGGAGCAGGCATCGTCGCCGGTGCTCGTGCAGGGCGCGACGACGGTCGACGACACGAGGACCGCCAGAACGGCGACGGCGCGCTCGAGCCCGGCGAGTACTTCACGCTCCACCAGGGAGTCAGGAACACCGGCACCGACGTCGCCACCGGCGTGAGCTCCACGCTCACCGGCGCCGGGTCGCTGAACATCTCCCAGGCCGACTCGGCCTACCCCGACATCACCGCGGACACGGAGCAGGAGAACACGACCGGCTTCGACGGCATGCTCGCCACGAGCGCCGCCTGCGGGGTGGACGCGACCGGCACGCTTGACGTGACCAGCACCGAGGGCGGCACGCAGGCCGTGCCGGTGAACATCCCGACCGGCCGGCCGGGTCCGCCGACCACCTACACGAAGACCGAGACGCTGCCGATCCCGGACGACAACGCCGGCGGCGTGGCGTCGAACCTGTTCGTGCCGGTCAGCGGCCGGATCAAGGACCTCGACGTGCGCATCGACAGCATCGACCACAGCTTCGTGGGCGACCTCAAGGTGGAGCTGACGAGCCCGGACAACGCCACGACGGTGCGGCTGATCGAGCACGTGGGTGGGCCGAACAACGGCGGCGACGACCTCGCGAACACGGTGTTCGACGACCAGGCGCCTACGGTGATCGGGTCGGGCGGCAGCGCGGCTCCGTACACCGGCAGCTTCCGCCCGCAGGGCGACCAGCTCTCGCGCCTCAACGGCAAGGAGCAGCAGGGCACGTGGAAGCTGCGCGTGAGCGACCGCTACGAGAACGACACCGGATCGCTGCTCGGCTGGAGCATGATCATCCGCACGGCCCAGTGCGACCCGAACGTGAACCCGCCCGAGACGCAGATCCAGGCGGCGCCGCCGTCGCTCGTGGGATCGCGCCACGCGAGCTTCGAGTTCGGCTCGCCGCGGCCGAACGCTCAGTTCCAGTGCCGCCTCGACGGCGGCGACTTCACGCCGTGCTCATCGCCGCAGGAGTTCGGGAACCTCCCGGAGGGAGACCACACCTTCGAGGTGCGCGCATACGACCAATACGGAAACGTGGACGGCAGTCCGGCGATCTACAGGTGGACCGTGGACGTGACGGCGCCCAGGCCGCGCATCGCGGCGGCCGGCGGCTCGATCCCGGTCGTGCAGGGCACGGCGGGCACATCCGCCGGCGACGACGGGAGCGTGAGGCTGGACCTGTACTGGGGCGGCGCGGCCAGCGGAGGCCCCTCGCAGTCGATGGTGGTCGCCCGCGACGGCTCCGGATCCTTCGGCGCTCAGTTCGACCCCGTGCCCGCGGGCACGTACACGGTTGCGGCTCGGCAGAGCGACGCCGCCGGGAACAGCGGGGCGAGCGCCCCGGTGAGCTTCACCGTCGGCGGGGCGGCGGTCTCGCCGCCGGCCTTCGCCGTCATGGCGATGGACGAGTCGATCGCGGACGCCGCGGCCGGCCGCCTGACGACGCTCAGCTCGTGCGAGGGCGCGTGCTCGCGGAGCGCGTCGCTCACGGTCTCCTCGCGCGTGGCCTCGAAGCTCGGCGTGCCGCACCGGGGCAGCGCGCCGGTGCGGCTCGGCAGCGGCGCGAAGAGCGCGGGCGCCGGTGCCGTGAAGGTCGGCCTGAGCCGCAGGGTGCGCCGGGCGCTCGGACACAGCAGCGGAGCCAAGGCTACGCTCGCCGCGACCGCCGGCTCCGTCTCGATGGCGCGCGCGATCACGCTCCGGCCGGAGCTGAGCCCGGCTCGGGTCGCGAGCCGCGGCCTCAGGCTCGCGGGGATCTGCTCGTCCCAGTGCACGATCGCGAGCCGCCTGATCGTGAGCGCATCGGGCGCGCGCCGGATGGGGATCCGCTCCGGCGGCCGCAGCGTGGCGATCGGCAGCGCGACGGTCGGCGCGTCAGCCGGCTCCGCCCGCACCTTCACCGTCCGGATCGCAAGCAGCATGCGCCGGGCGCTGTCCCGCGCGAAGGGCGCGGCCCTGACGCTCGAGGTGAAGGTCTCCGGGCCGAACACCGCCTCGCGCAGCGCCACCCGCCGCGTGACGCTCGGCTAAGGCTCCCTTAAGAAACGGCAGCCAGAGTGGGCCGCATGCGACGCGCTCTCGTCGCCTCGGTGCTGGTACTGGCGTCGGTCGCCGGATGCGGCGGCGGCTCGGGCGTCGCGGGCATCGTGAGCCCGCTCCCGGTGCGGCTCGCCAGCCACCATGGGATCCACCGGATCAAGCACGTCGTCGTGATCATGCAGGAGAACCGGTCCTTCGACTCGTACTTCGGCACGTTCCCCGGCGCGGAGGGGCTGCCGACGGACGACGACGGGAACTTCAACACCTGCGTGCCCGACCCGCGCACCGGCGCGTGCGACTACCCGTACCACAACCCGAACCAGGTGAACGCCGGAGCGCTGCACAACGGCGACTCGGCACGCGGGGACATCGACAACGGGCGGATGGACGGCTTCGTGCGAACCGCGGAGCAGCAGGGCGGACGCGGCTGCGGGGCCACGGCGCCGATCTGCGCGTCGAACGCGCGGCCGGACGTCATGGGCTACCACGACGCCCGCGAGATCCCCAACTACTGGCGCTGGGCGCACGACTTCACGCTCCAGGACCACATGTTCGAGCCGACCGCCTCGTGGAGCCTCCCGGCGCACCTCTTCATGGTCTCCGGCTGGTCGGCGCGCTGCACACGCGGCGGCGATCCCACGAGCTGCGTGAACGATGACGAGCTCGGCGGCTTCAAGACGGCTCAGATCACCGGTAAGCCCGGGGCGGACGGCCCGGCCACCAACGCCGCCGCCGCGCTCCGGGCCGTGACACGCTGCCTCGAGCGCCACGGCGTCCGCCGACAGCCGTACGGGCTCGACCTCCGGGAGCCGCACCTGCCCGACGCGCTGGCCCTGTGCCGTCACCTCGCGCCGCCCGCGGAGGCCAGGCGGCTCACCGAGTACGGCAACTACGCGTGGACCGACCTCACGTGGCTGATGCACATGCACCACGTGAGCTGGCGCTACTACATCCACAAGGGCACCGCGCCCGAGAACATTCCCAGCACGACGGCCGAGATCTGGGATCCGCTGCCGTCGTTCAGCGACGTCCGCCGTGACGGTCAGACCGGCAACGTGACGGACGTCTCCCACTTCCTGGCCGCCGCGCGTGGCGGGCATCTCCCCAACGTCTCCTGGGTCGTACCTGACGAGACCCATTCGGAGCACGCGCCCGCCACGCCGGCGGCCGGGCAGCGCTATGTGACCCGGCTGGTCAACTCCGTCATGAACGGACCCGACTGGAACAGCACCGCCATCTTCCTGACCTGGGACGACTGGGGCGGCTTCTACGACCACGTGGCGCCGCCGACGGTGGACGGCAACGGCTACGGCATGCGCGTGCCGGGCCTCGTGATCAGCCCGTTCGCCCGGCGCGGCCGCATCGACCACCAGGTGCTCTCGTTCGACGCCTTCAACAAGTTCATCGAGGACGACTTCCTGGGTGGCCAGCGGATCGACCCGCGGACCGACGGTCGTCCCGACCCGCGCCCCGACGTCCGCGAGAACGCCAAGATCCTGGGCGACCTCGCGGCCGACTTCGACTTTACGCGCAGGCCGCGGGCGCCCGACCCGCTGCCGCTCGACCCGGCGCCCGGGCCTGCGAGCACGCCGGGGACCTAGCCGTCACGATCCCTCGGGTGAACGGCAAGGTCACGAGCGACGTCTGGTGGAAGAACTGCGTCTTCTACTGCCTCGACGTCGAGACCTTCCTGGACTCGGACGGAGACGGTTGCGGCGATTTCCCGGGACTGTGCGACCGCATCGACTATCTCGCGGGGCTTGGAGTCGATTGCGTCTGGCTGATGCCGTTCATGCCCTCGCGCCAGCGCGACGACGGCTACGACATCACCGACTTCTACGGAGTCGATCCCCGGCTCGGCACGCACGGCGACCTGCTCGACGTGGTGCGTACGGCGGGGGAGGCCGGCATCCGCATGATCGCCGACCTCGTCGTGAACCACACGTCCGACCAGCACCCCTGGTTCAAGGACGCGCGCCGCGGGCCGGACTCGCCCTTCCACGACTTCTACGTCTGGCGCGATGAGAAGCCCGAGGAGAAGCCGGGCGACGTGGTGTTCCCCGACCAGGAGGACTCGAACTGGGCCTTCGACGAGGAGGCGAAGCAGTGGTACATGCACAGCTTCTACTCGCACCAGCCCGACCTGAACGTCGGGAACGCCGAGGTGCGCGACGAGATCGCTCAGACGGTCGGCTTCTGGCTCGGGCAGGGGTTGAGCGGCTTCCGCGTCGACGCCGTGCCCTTCCTCATCGAGCCGTCCGGGTCCGACCGGCAGACGCGCCGGGATCCACACAAGCTCATCCGCGACCTGCGCCGGTTCATCGGCCGGCGCAGGGGTGACGCGGTGCTCCTGGGAGAGGTCAACCTGGCGCCGGTCGAGCAGCGGGAGTTCTTCGGCGACGAGGACGGGGACGAGCTTCAGATCGTCCTGTCCTTCACCGTGAACCAGGCCATGTTCCTCGCGCTCGCGCGCGAGGAGGCGAGTCCACTCGCGCGGGCGCTCGAGACGCTCCCGCCGATCCCCGAGGACTGTCAATGGGCCAACTTCGTGCGCAACCACGACGAGCTCTCGCTCGACAAGCTGAGCGAGGACGAGCGGCAGGAGGTGTTCGCGGCGTTCGGGCCGGACGAGGACATGCAGCTCTACGGGCGCGGCCTGCGCCGCCGGCTGCCGACGATGCTGGGCGGCGACCAGCGGCGCATCAGGCTGACGTACTCGCTCGCGTTCTCGCTCCCCGGCACGCCGGTGCTCTTCTACGGCGAGGAGATTGGGATGGCCGAGAACCTCGCGATCGAGGGGCGCTACAGCGTGCGGTCTCCCATGCAGTGGTCGTCGGATCCGCAGGCCGGGTTCACCATCTCCGACGAGCCGTGCCGGCCGCTCGTCGAGGAGGGGCCGTTCTCCTACCACGAGGTGAACGCGGCGAGCCAGCGGCGCGACCCGCACTCGTTGCACAACTGGATGGAGCGGCTGATACGGCGCCGGCGCGAATGCCCGGAGTTCGGCTGGGGCACGTGGGCGCTCCTCGACACGGGTGACGAAGCGGTCTTCGCGCACCGGTGCGATTGGGAGGACTCGACCGTCGTCGCGGTGCACAACCTCGCCGATCGCGAGGCGAGCGCGCACCTCGTTCTCGGCTCTGAGGGAGAGCTTGTGGATCTCCTCGAGGACGAGGACCACGCCCTGGAGGCGGGCGAGCTCACGCTCGAGCTCGATCCCTACGGGTATCGCTGGTTCAGGTTGCGCCGGCCCGGCGCGCTGCTCCCGCCCTAGCCGGACATCTCCTCGACCGCCGCCAGGTCGTAGTCGCCGTGGTCGGTGCCGAGCCCCTGCGCGACCATGGCGGCGGCGGCGCAGCCGAGTCGCGCGGCGGCCGCGCGGTCGCGACCGAGGCTGAGCCCGCGCAGGAAGCCGGCGGAGAAGGCGTCGCCGCAGCCGGTGGTGTCCACCGCCTCCACCTCGAAGGCGGGGATCCGCTGGGCGCCGCCGTCGTCCACGAGCAGGACGCCGTCGGCTCCGCAGGTGGCGGCCACGCAGCCCACGCCGCGGTCGAGCAGCGCCCGGCAGCCGGCCTCGAGGTCGTCCGCACCCGTGAGCGCCAGCACCTGGTGGCCGTTCGGGAGGAAGTAGTCGAGCTCCGCGAGGGCGGGGGCGATCCAGTCGAGCAGACCCTCGCCGGGTGCGAGCACGTCCCCGGAGGTGGCCACGCCGTGTGCGCGGGCACGCGCGAGCAGCGGAGCGGCTGCCTCGCCGCCCATGAACTCCGGCCCGCCGAGGTGGAGGTGGGTGGCCGCCTCGATCTCCGCGGCCGGAAGGTCGTCGGGCCCGAAGCTGCCGTTCGCGCCCACGACGTGGAACGCCGGGCGCTCGCCGCTCGGGCGGATGGGGAGGACGCTCGCGGAGGTCTGGACGTCGTCGCGCCGCACGAGCAGGCCGGTGTCCACCCCGTCGCGCTCGAGGAGGGCGAGCAGCATGTCGCCAGCCGCGTCGGTGCCGATGGCGCCGGCGCTCTTCACCTGGGCGCCGAGCTTCGCGAGCACGAGCGCGGTGCCGCCGGCCGACCCGGCGGCCGTGACGCGGATCTCCTCGACGAGCTCGCCTCCCTGCCCCTCGGGGATCGCCTCCACCGGCCGGACGAGCACGTCCAGCACGTGCACCCCGGCGCAGAGCGCCCTCATCTCGTCACTCATCGCTCCTCGTCAACCCGGCGGGTCGTGCCGTACCCGCGGGCGAGGGCGGCCTCGATCACCGCCTGGCGCTCCTTCTCGCCGAGGGCGCGCGGCTCCGCGATCGCGGCGGCGCGCCAGTAGACCGTGCACGCCCACTCGAGCAGCAGGGCCAGGTCGAGCGCCTCGGCCGCGTCGCCCGCGTGCACGATCGCGCCGTGGTTCGCCATCAGGGCGGCGCGCTTGCCCTCGAGCGCGTCGAGCACCGCGGCGGCCAGCTCGGGCGTGCCGAACGTCTCGTACGGAGCCACCGGCACGGGGCCGCCGAGCTGCAGCATCCCGTAGTGCACGCACGGGACCTCGTCGAGCACGCACGACAGCGCGGTGGCCATCGGGGAATGGGTGTGCACGACGGCGCCGGCGTCGTATCGCCCGTACACGCCGAGGTGCAGCTCCACCTCGGAGGTGGCGGCCAGCTCTCCGTCCACGTGCCGGCCGTCGAGGCTCACGACGGTCACCTGCTCCGGCTCGAGCTCGGCGAGCACCGCGCCGGTGGGCGTGATCGCCACCTGGTCGCCGCTTCGGGCGCTCACGTTGCCGGAGGTGCCCAGCACGAGCCCATCGGCCGCCAGCCGCCGGCTCACCTCCGCCACCTGCCTGCGTTCCGCTTCGAGAAGCACGGCGGCATCGTACGCGGAGAGGACCGGCGCGCTCCGAGGTCGGCATTTGGAAGAGTTCGCGCTCTCGATGGATGGCTCAGGTCTAACCCGGCGAGATGTGGTCGCCGCGGGCGCCATCGCCGGCGCGGGCGCGCTGGCGGGCCCGGCCGTGGCGGACGCTGCCCGGCGTCACCGCAGGCCGGCGCGCCGGCACGCGGACGTGGTGGTGATCGGCGCGGGGTTCGCCGGGCTGGCGGCGGCCCGCGAGCTGGCGCACGACGACCGCTCCGTGGTGGTGCTGGAGGCGCGCAACCGTGTGGGCGGGCGCGTCCTCAACAAGCCGATCGGCGGTGGCCAGCACTCCGAGGCCGGCGGCACGTTCGCGGGCCCGACCCAGGACCACATCCTCGCCCTCGCCAAGGACATGGGCGTGGGCACGTTCGAGACCTACGACAAGGGCGACAACGTCTACTTCGTGGACGGCGAGCGCACCACGTACAGCGACACCGGGCCCACCGGCACCGCGCCGCTCGATCCGACGATCATCCCCGACCTCGCCGTACTGGTGAGCCGGTTCGACGAGATGTCGAAGGACGTGCCGGTGGACGCACCGTGGGAGTCGCCGTCCGCGAGCGAGTGGGACGGGCAGACGCTCCAGCAGTGGGTCGACGCGAACACCGCGAGCGCGCGCTTTCGCCGGCTGGTGCCCGCGGCCACGCGGCCGATCTTCGGCGCCGAGCCGCGAGACCTGTCGCTGCTCTTCACGCTCTTCTATGTCGCGTCGTCGGGCAACGAACACAACGTCGGGACGTTCGAGCGCAACTTCAACACTCGCGACGGCGCGCAGATGTTCCGGTTCGTGGGCGGGTCGCAGCTGATTGCGCAGCGGCTCGCGCGGCGGCTGGGGTCGCGCGTGAAGCTCGGCACGCCTGTGCACCGGATCGAGCGGATGCACGGCGGCGTGCGGGTCGTGTCGAAGCACCACGTGGTCACCGCACGGCGGGTGATCGTGGCCGTGCCGCCGGCGCTGGCGCGGCGGATCCGGTTCGAGCCGGCGCTCCCCGGCACGCGGCTGGCGCTCGAGCGGCAGATGCCGCAGGGCACGCTGCTGAAGGTCACCGCCGTCTACGACCGGCCGTTCTGGCGGGAGAAGAACCTGAACGGGACGGCGATCTCGCTGAACGGCCCCGTGAACACGTGCTTCGACGACTCGCCGCCGGACGGGGCGCCGGGCGCGCTGTTCGGGTTCGTGGGCGGCGACGAGGCGCGCAGGTACCGCGCCCAGTCGAAGGCCGACAGGCGCGCCGCCGTGCTGAAGAACTTCGCCGACTACTTCGGCCGCGAGGCGCTGAACGCGACCCGCTTCTTCGACACCGACTGGCCAGGAGCGCGATGGTCGCGCGGCGGGCCCGTGGGCATCGCCCACCCAGGGCTGCTGCTGGCTCACGGCTCGGCGCTGCGCGATCCGGTCGGGCCGATCCACTGGGCGGGCACGGAGACGTCCAACTACTGGAACGGCTACATGGACGGGGCGGTGCGCTCCGGCAAGCGGGCGGCGCGCGAGGTCATGGACGAGCTGTGAGGCGCGCGGCGCTCGTGACGGGTGCGGTGCTGGCCGCGCTGCTCGTGATGGTGCCCGCGGCGGGCGCGCAGCGGGCGCGGTGGGACACGCGCGTCTTCGCGCGGATCCAGCCCCCGGGCTTCCCGGCGATGGCGTACGTGCACCCGAACGGGCGCGTGTACGCGGGCACGTACGTGAACCCGGCCGGCAGCAGCCAGCGCTCGCGCGTGTTCGAATACGACGCGGGCGGAACGCTCCTCAGGTCGTGGGTCGTGCCGGGGCAGGACCTGTCGAAGGACCACGGTGTGCAGGTGGCCACGAGCGACGTGCGCGGCCGGCTGGTGCTGCTGGACCGCTCGCCGGCGCGGGCGCTCCTGCTCGACACGGTGAGGGGGACGTTCACCCAGTACGCGACATTCGCCGACCTTGCGCCGTGCCTGCCGCTCCAGACGGGGCCGGACTGCTCGCCGACGGTCGGGGACCGCGAGCCGCAGGCGAACTACGGGGCGTGGGGGCCGGAGGGGAGCCTCTACGTCAGCGACTTCCTGCAGGGCGTGGTGTGGCGAGTGCCGCCGGGCGGGGGCGCCGCCCAGATCTGGCTGTCCGATCGAAAGCTCGACGGCGGGGAGTTCGGGACCACCGGGCTCGCGCTGGCGGCGGATCGCCGAACGCTCCTGATCGGCCAGGGGAGCTCTGCCGGCCTGGGCGACGGCAACCCGGCGACCGGAAAGATCTACGCGGTCGAGATCAAGCCCGACGGCTCACCCGGCGACATGCGCCAGCTGTGGGAGAGCGGGCCGACGGACCTGCCGGACGGCTTCGGCGTCGCGCGCTCGGGCCGGCTGTACGTGCCGCTGGCGGGCACGGCCAATCAGATCGCCGTGGTGGCACCTGACGGCACCGAGGTCGAGCGGTTCCCGAACTCGCCCGGCGGAGGGGACAACGGCTCCGAGATCCCCTTCGACACCCCCTCGAGCGCCCGCTTCCTGGGCACACGAATCATCGTCGCGAACCAGAGCTTCACCGGCGACCGCGACAACCAGGCGCTGCTGGACGTGGAGGTGGGCGAAGCGGGCCTGGCCGAGCTGATCCCGGGGCGCGACTCGAAGCGCCCGCGCCTCTCGCACGTCTCGCTGTCCCGAAAGCGCGTGCGAGCCCACGCCCACCGGAGGATCCGCGTTCGCTTCACGGTGAGCGAGCGCGCCAGGGTGAGCATCCGCATCGAGCGTCGCGCCCGAAAGCGCTGGTCCGACGTGAACAGCGTCACCCGCACCCACGCCGCAGGCCGCGGCTCGATGGGCTTCTCGGCCCGCACGCTGCGCGCGGGCCGCTACCGCGTGCTCATCCGCGCCGAGGACGGCGCCCACAACCGCTCACGGCGACTGACTCGGCGCTTTCGCGCGAGCTAGCTCGCCCTCGTCGCCGCGGCGGTGGAAGAACGCGCCGAACGAACCGGCGAGCACCGCCACCACCGAGATGGCGTAGGCCTGGAGGAACACGTCCAGCACGCGTGCGGGCGTGGAGACCGGGTTGGGCAACTGCGAGGACACCGTCAGGAGCTGGGTGGAGGTCCAGAACAGGGCGTCGCCGACGTTCGTGATCTGAGTCCCGGCGCGTTCCTCTCGAACAGGAAGATGAAGACGCTCGCGATCGCGTCGATGGCGATCGTCAGCTCGGTCACGAACACGAGCCGCGAGCGGAGATGCACGTGCGGAAGCGTTCGCCCACGCAGGACGTCGCGGATCTCACGCGCTCCCGCCCGCCGGATCTCTCCAGCCACGGGGCGAGTATCGCGCGGGCATCGGTCGGCTAGGGTCGCGAGGGATGGCGGATCGCTATCAGCGTCCAGGGTGGTTCACGAAGCACGTCTTCAACCCGATCATCGCGGGCCTGACACGCCTCGGCGTGAGCCTCGCGGGGTCGCGCGAGCTGGAGGTCCGCGGGCGAAAGAGCGGAGAGTGGCGACGCACTCCGGTGAACCCTCTGGACCACGAGGGGGACCGGTATCTCGTCGCGCCGCGCGGTGAGACCCAGTGGGTTCGCAACATGCGCGTGAGCGGGGAGGGACGCCTGCGGAAGGGCCGGAGGACCGAGGAGTTCACCGCCACCGAGATTCCGGACGACGAGAAGCTCGCCATCCTCCGCGGCTACCTGAAGAAGTGGGCCTGGGAGGTGGGCGCGTTCTTCCAGGGCGTGGGCGCCGACGCACCCGACGAGGACCTCCGCCGGATCGCGCCCCTCCACCCGATCTTCCGGATCACGCGGCGGGCGTAGCGGCTATCGGGCGTCAGGTGTCGGCGTCGTCGCCGGCCCAGGTCCAGCGGGGGACCTCGCGCAGGGGGTGCAGCTCGTCGTCGCTCTCGGCGTGCGAGTTCTGCATCGCCACCTCGGAGCCGAACTCGACGTGCTCGCGCACGGCTTCCCGAAACGCCTCGTCCGACGGCATCCCGGCAGCGTCGAGCGCCGACATGTAGAGCTCCACGAATCGCTGCCGCTGCTCCTCGGTGATCTTCAGGCCGCGGTGAACGCCGATCAGGTGGGCGAAGAGCGTCGAGCTCGAGAGCTCGAAGTAGTGCGCCGAGCAGGAGGTGACTCGGACTCGGTGTCGGGGACGCGGGTCGGGTGGAAGGCGCTCAGCGCGTCCAGCCGGAACGGGTGGTCCGGCGTGGAGCTCGCGGCGTCGCCATCAAGCGAATCCGTGATGTCCGCCGCGACGATGCGACCGCCCTGGGCGCACGGCTCGGTGAAGTCCTCCTCGGTCATCAGGACGATGTTGTCGTCGTCGACGCCGGTTGCGTGCACCTTCCCGTTCAGTGGGCGAGCCGAGTTGTGGTTGATCTGGTCTGGGGCTGGGCGTACCGCCCTCGATGCCGCCGCCGCCGTACAGGATCGGATCCCAGGGCTTGGCAACTTGGACCTTGCCGTTCTTCGGGTCCAGGTGGCGCCCCCGCGTCCAGTAGCCGAGCAGGCCGCCGCGGCCGCTTACCCACGCGATCCCATGGGAGTCGTAGTCGACGTCGTGCGAGTAGTCGGTGTAGCCGTCGTTGCGGCCGAGGTCGATCGGGTGCGGATAGGTCTCCGGATGGGCCGGGTCCTTCAGGTTGGTCACCCACATCGGCCGTCCGTCGCCGCGGCCGCCCGGTGTGAACGGACCAAGATAGGAGAGGTCGGTTGCGCCGGGCCGGTCCGCCGGTCCAGACGTAGTTGCAGCCCTCGATGCAGCTAGTGGTATGGCCGACCGGCAACTCGACGAAGTCGCCGACCTGCTGCAGGTTGGTGGGGTCGGCGTAGGAGATGACGTAGAAGCCGCTCCTGCAGTTCGGGTTGCGGGTCTTGCTGCTGGCCGTCCCGATGCCTGGACAGCCCTAGCGCCGACGACCTACCTGCAGCGCGTCTTCCGCCCCAGCACGTCCACGTGCAGCCGCTTGCGCCCCGTCACGACGAGCCTGGTGTGACAGGTGAACTGGTGCGCCGCCTCGCCAAGGATGTCGAGCTTGCAGAGCGTGCTGTGGCGGCCCTTCTTGCAGCGGCCCACCGCCCAGTCCAGGTAGATGTCCTCGGCCTTCCGGCCGACGAAGCGGCGCCCGAACTTGTCCGCTGCCGCGAACGCCTTCGCCACGGCCGGTCCCTTGGGGAGGCGCCTGGCCCGGCGCTTCTTCGTCGCGAAGGCCCGCGCGGAATCCACGAAGTGGCAGCGAGGAGCGAGCTCGCCGGCCGTCTTGTAGGGCAGCTCGATATGGCCCGGGTCCACGCTCGGCGACTCGCAGAGGTTGTCCACCTGGTCAACGAGAGCAGTGACGTGGCTGCGGATGTCCTCCTTGCGCTGGCTGTCGTTCGGGTCGAAGTTGCCGGTCAGGGTGCCGAAGCTCAGCCGCAGGTCGGCCGCCTGCCCGAAGTTGTGGCGCGAGCTGCCCGGAGCCGCCGGTCCGCCCCTGGCCACTCCGGCGGCATTCCAGGAGGTCGGGCACTGGATGAAGCGGGGCGTAAGCGCCGCGCATATGTCCGCCTGACTGCGTGTGTCGCCGGCGGGCCTGTCCGCGATGTCGTGCCAGTCGTCCCTCAGCTCCTGCTGGGCGGCGACACTGCGGTTGCCGGAGGTCAGCGCGTAGCAGACGTTCGCGGCTTCGAGCACGGTGTAGAGCTCGGCCAGCTTGTCCTTCATCGTCTGCGTCAGGTCGCTGTAGCCCGGGCCCTCCTTCTGGTTGCGGCAGAGCACATGGGGCGCCGTGCTCACCAGGTCGAAGGCCACATCGTTCACCCGGCAGCTCAGGCGCCCGCCATAGTAGAGGCCGTTGCCGGGTCGGAAGTCCCCCTCGTGCGTGAGCATCTGGCCCGCCGCGCTGAGAAGGGTCTTGTTGGCGCCGTTTCGGCTGTCGCGCGTGATCGTCTTGGCGCCCAGGGCGAGCCTGTAGCTCTTCGGCACGCCGCCGGCCGTGAAGTCCGCCTCCGACATGCTGAGGAAGGAGCCGAGGCCCGTCTGGTCCATGTCCAGCACCGACGGCGCGATCGACACGAACGCGCCCGGGTTGGGCGACCCCTCGGGCGGGTCCACGCAGCCTATGTCGTCCCAGTCCGTGGCGATCGTGAAGTTCCAGCTGTCACTCGCCGTCTGCTGAGTCTCGTTCAGCGGGTCGGCGACCGTGATGAAGCGTTCGTGGCCGCACTCCTCGGGTGCCGGCCCCGTAGGCGGGCAGTCGGGCGGCCCCGACCTTCCGGTGAGCGGTACGTCCACCTTGCGCGCGAGCTGGATCTGGTCCGCCGCGTGGAGGGTGCCGTTGTCCACGGGCTGGTCGGACGGCGTGTAGCGCACGTGGACGGTGCATGTCTCGTTCTGGTCGAGCAGGCAGGTGACCGGCGAGCCCTGGAGCACGAACTGCGTGCCGGCCGAGATCGTGATCTTCACGTTGGCGCTCGCGGCGTCGGTGTTCGTCACGACGACGTCGAGCGTCTTGGTGGTGCCGGCCGGCACCTCCCCGAAGTCGGCCGGGTTGGGGGTGGCCGTGAGGCCGGCCGCCTGCGCGGGGGCGGCGGTGAGCAGGACGGCCGCTAACGCGAGTCCAAGCGCCCGGAGCGGCATCCGGCCAGCCTAACCCCTCTCACAGCTTCTCGGCCAGGCCGGCGACGATCCATACGAGCGCTCCCGCGCCGATGAGACGACGGAACCAGTTGACCCCGGACACCACCTCCAGCAGCGCCCACACACCGAGGCCGACGACGAAGACCGAGCGGCCCACGTCATGGGCCGTGCCATGGGTTAGAGCGGCGAATCCCCAGCCCGCGAAGGCGACGAGCAGCGGCGCGTTCGGGAACTGCACGATGGGAAAGCTGCGCGGCCAGCCCACCTGGCCGCGCCGCCACAGCGCGGCGATGGTCACAGCGCCGACCAGCATAATCGGGTCACATGCCGCTTTACGGGCAGGAGCACATCGACCGCTACGTCGCCACCGACGGTCGAGAGGTCATGACTGGCAGGGCACTCAGACGCTGATCCTCACAACAACCGGGCGTCGCTCTGGGCAACCCAGGCCGCACGCGCTCATATCAGGAGAGAACGGAGCGCGAGATCCGCTCGTCGTCCTCGAGCCGGCCTGGTCCGGCTCCCCAGTCAGCTCATGCGCCGGTACCGCCATACGCACAGCGGTATGAAGATCGCCAGCAGGCCGATGATCCAGGCGGCCGCCTCCGGGAGCGATTCCGGCACCCCTCCTTCGAGCGCGTAGGCGCGGGCCGTGTTCGTCGTGAGGGTGACCGGGCTCACCTCCGCGACCGTCTGGAGCCAGTCCGGCATGGTGGAGACCGGCACGAATACGGAGCTGGCGAATACGAGCGGGAAGATCACCACGAAGCCCGCCGACTGCGCCGCCTCCGAGCCGCGCACGGTCAGCGCGACGAACGCGAAGATCCAGCTGAGGGCGAGCCCGAACGCGGTGACGACGGCGACACATGCAACGGCGTTCAAGAAGCCCGCGTGGAACTGGAAGCCGATCAGGTAGCCGACGGCCGTCATGAGCAGGACGATCAGCACGTTGCGGACCACGTCGGCCGTGGTGCGCCCGATCAGCACCGCCGACCGCGCCATCGGCATCGAGCGGAATCTGTCTATGACGCCGCGCTCGAGGTCCTCGGACAGGCCGACGGCGGTCTGCGTCGCCCGGAAGGACACCGACTGCACGAAGATGCCGGGCAGCAGGAAGTCGATGTACTCGACTCCGGGTGGAAGCGAGCCCTGCACCGCGCCGCCGAACACGTAGGCGAACAGCAGCACGAACATGATCGGCTGGATCGTCGAGAAGATCAGCAACTGGGGCTGGCGAACGAAGTGGCGCAGGTTGCGTCCGGTCACGACGCGGGCATCGGTCAGCGCGGAGCGCAGTGCCGCGGGCTTTGGAAGGTGAAGCTGAGGCAGCCCTCGCGGGCGCCCGCTCGTGGGAGTCGCGGCCGGCGGCGGCGCTGTCCCGTCCGGGCCCGCGCCGTCCTCGCTCGGCGGCGCGCCCGTGAGCTGCAGGAACACGTCGTCGAGCGTTGGGCGGCGCAGCCCGAGGTCGCTCACCCCGATTCCCGCGTGGCGGAGCGCCGCAGCCGCATCCTCGATCAGCTCGAGCCCATCGCGCGGGGCGGGCAGGGTTAGCTCGTCCGGGCGCCCGCCCGGCTCCGGCTCGCCGCAGCCCACCCCTGCGAGCACGGCCTGCGCCTCGTCGCGCCTGGCGGCGCTTGTCAGCTCGACCTCGAGGATCTGCCCGCCGACGCGATCCTTGAGCTCGTTGCCGGTCCCCTGCGCGATCACCCGACCGTGATCGATCACCGCGATCCGGTCGGCGAGCTCGTCGGCCTCCTCGAGGTACTGGGTCGTCAGCATGATGGTGGTCCCGTCGCGGACGAGCTCCCGCACGATCGCCCAGATCTCGTTACGACTGCGCGGATCGAGCCCTGTTGTGGGCTCGTCGAGAAACAGGATCCGCGGACGGGTGAGCAGGCTCGACGCGAGGTCGAGCCGGCGGCGCATCCCTCCGGAGTAGGTCCGTGCCGGGCGGTCGGCGGCGTCGGCGAGCTCGAAGCGCTCGAGCAGCTCGGTCGCCCGTCGTCTCGCCTCGCCCCGCGACAGGTCGAACAGGCGGCCGAACATCTCGAGGTTCTCGCGCCCGGTGAGGATCTCGTCGACGGCCGCGAACTGCCCGGTCAGCCCGAGCAGCTCGCGAACGGCCGAGGCCTCGTGCACCACGTCGCGCCCGAAGACCTCGGCGCGGCCCGCGTCGGGTGACAGCAGCGTCGCGAGCACACGGACGAGCGTGGTCTTCCCGGCTCCGTTCGGCCCGAGCAGTCCGAAGACCGTCCCCTCCGCGACGTCGAGGTCGACACCCGCGAGCGCACGCGTGGCCCCGAAGCGCTTCGTCACCCCCTCGATGTGGACGGCTGGCGCTGCGTCAGACATGGACTGGCCTGGAGTCTGACCGCAGGCTCGTGGATTCGCGAAGGCGCGAGGACGGGTGCGCCAGTTGACAACGGCGCCGGGCCGTGGTTCCGTGGACTTGCGACTGTGGCCCGGTGCGGATTTCTGCTGGCAGCAATGGCGGCGCTTCTGGCCATGGCCGCGCCGAGTGCCGAGGCCGGGCAGTTCGCATCCGAGGGCTTCGGCCTTGCCGGAGCTCCCGGGCCGAATCTTCCCTCGCACGCCAATCAGTTCTTCCGTGACGGCCTGGCAAGCGCCTGCAATGACGGCATGGGCCTCGGGGGCTCGCCGAGCGTGACACCCGGCCCCTTCGCCTACAAGTCGCGTGCTTTCACGAGCGTCGTGAACGAGTCTGTGTGCGTCACGATGGCGGTGAGCGCTCCGACGTGCACGGGCACGGACGCCGAGCTGATGAGCGAGACCTACTCGCCGGCATACGACCCGGCGAACATCACCGCCAACTGGATCGGGGATCTTGGCAACTCCCCGCCGGGCTCCTACTCGGTCCTCGTCTCGGCGGGTGCACACTTCGAGACCGTCGTCGACGAGGTCAACTCCGCCGCCAACTGCGGCGGCGTGAATGTGACGTGGAGCTCGGACCGCCCGTGGGCCACGGGTCGGCCGATCCCCGTAGGTCTCCCGGCAGTCGGCCAGACACTGTCCAGCACCTTGGACGTCTGGCCCGGCGACCCGGCTGTCGGCTATCAGTGGAAGCGGTGCGATACCGCCGGCGGGAACTGCGCCGACATCCACGGCGCCACCAGTCAGAGCTACGTGTCGAGCGACGACGACATCGGCCACACCCTACGCGTGGATGAGAGCGCCACGGAGAGCGGTCTGACCAGCACGGTGGACGGGCGCACGACGAGCGTGATCTTCATCCCGGCCGTGACCCACCAGGCGCAGTCACTCGTTCCGGGTGACCCCGCCTTTCCCGGGCATCTGAACTTCGGGTCCGGGCAGAGCCGCTGCGAGTCGCCGCGGGCCGCGCCGCCCGTGTTCGGCAGCGAATCCCACTTCTACGACGTCTTCGGGGTGACGAGCCTGATCAACGAGCCCGCATGCGTGTGGATTGCCCAGATCCCGCACAACGGTGTTATTTGTGCTGTATCGCTCGCGCTCTACTCGCCGGCGTTCAACCCCGCCGATCTCCAGGCGGGCTACGTCGGCGACGACGTCTCGGGGACCGCATTCTCCGCAACGCTCGCGCCCGGGGCATCTGAGCAGGCCGTCGTCTACGACGACGGCCTCCCCGGCTGCAACGAGTACGGACTGATGATCGGATCCGACGCGCCCTTTGCCACCGCCCGGCCGGAATTGACCGGCCCCGCGGCGGCGGGTAGCCAGCTGACGACGACGCCCGGTGCCTGGAACGGAACGCCGGCGTTCGCCTACAGCTGGCGTCGCTGCGACACGAGCGGCGGCGGCTGCGTCCCGATCGGCGGAGCGACCTCGCCCGCCTACACGCCGACCCGCGACGACATCGGGTCCACGCTGAGATCGCGCGTCACGGCCACTCGCGGCGGCCGGTCCGCGTCGTCGGACTCGGCGCCGACTGGCGCGATCACCGCCGACCGTACCGCGCCTCGGGGGACGGTCCGGCTGGGGTCGAAGAACCTCGCCAAGGCGGTCAGGAGCGGACGCATCATGGTCAGGGTGGCCTGCAACGAGACGTGCTCCGCCGCGGTCGACCTGCGCGTCACGCGGAAGCAGGCGAAGGCCCTGCGGCTCGGCGGAAAGAGGATCATCGCGAAGGCGAAGGGCCCGGTTCGCGCCGGCCGCGCCAAGACCCTCCGCGCAAAGCTGACCGCCAGGGCGCGACGCGCGCTGCGACGGAGAAACGTGCTCAAGCTGAGCCTGGCCGCGACGTTCACGGACGGGGCCGGCAACCGCTCCCGGCAGGTCCGCAAGGGGACGCTGAAGC
>CAWEHM010000049.1:0-4543 GCA_963808875.1 uncultured Thermoleophilaceae bacterium | reverse complement strand
CTTCGGGGCGCCGGCGAACGACTGCATTGAGGGGGTGGGCGCCGTCGCCCCGTCCTCCCTAAGCACGGTGGTCGGGAATCGGGCGTTTTCCGCAACGATTCCCGACCACCGTGAGGCACAGCCCGGGATCGAGCCCTTCCTCGATGCTGTCGTTCGCTCCGAAGTGCCAGCGCGGTTACATTGCGCGCATGGCGGAGCTCACGACCGTCGCTCAGGCCTTCCAGGCCACCGCGGCCGCGCATCCTGAGCGGGTCGCACTGAGAACCAAGGGAGACGAGTTCTCCATCACCTGGCGCGAGTACGCCGACCGGGTCCGTGCGACGGCCGGCGGCCTCGCCGCGCTGGGCCTGGAGCGCGGGCAGGCCATGGGCATCCTGCTCACCAACCGTCCCGAGTTCCACTGGTTCGACGCCGCCGCGCTGCACCTCGGCGCGACGCCGTTCTCGCTCTACAACACGTACACGCGGGAACAGATCGAGTACCAGCTCACCGATGCACGAGCGCGGATTCTGGTCACCGAGCAGGCCTTTGTGGATCGGGTCGATGGCCTTCAGGGCATCGAGCACCTGCTCGTCGTCGAGGACCTCGAGCTACCGGAGCCGCCCGACGGCTTCGACTTCGACGCCACGTGGAAGGCGGTCGAGCCCGACGACCTGCTCACGCTCATCTACACGAGCGGTACCACCGGTCCGCCGAAGGGCGTGGAGATCACGCACGCCAACATGGTCGCGACCATCGAGGGCATCCACGGGATCATCGAGTTCCCCGACGACGGCCGGCTCGTGTCGTGGCTCCCGATGGCGCATATCGCCGAGCGGAACTGCACGCAGTACCTGCCGATGTTCGTGGGCTTCTCGACCACCTGCTGTCCGGACCCGCGCCAGGTCGTCGCGTACCTGCCCGAGGTGCGGCCCACGTGGTTCTTCGCCGTGCCGCGCATCTGGGAGAAGCTCAAGGCGGCCATCGAGGCGGGGATCGAGGCCGAGCAGGACGAGGAGAAGAAGCAGGCCACTACCTGGGCGCTCGACCTCGGCCTGAGGAAGGCACGTGGGGAGGAGGTGGACCCCGAGGAGCACGCGAAGGCCGACGAGCTCGTCCTGTCGAAGATCCGCACGATGCTCGGCTTCGACCAGATCGAGGCGGTGAACGTGGGCGCGGCGCCCACTCCGCCCGAGGTGATCGAGTTCTTCCACGCGCTCGGCATTCCGCTCAGCGAGCTGTGGGGGATGTCCGAGACCACCGGCTACGGCGCCGTGAACCCGCCTGACGCGATCAAGATCGGCACGGTCGGCCCGCCCGCGCCGGGAGCCGAGATCAGGCTGGCTGACGACGGCGAGGTGCTGATCCGCGGCCCGTTCATCACGGCCGGCTACCGCAACATGCCGGAGCAGACGAGCGAGGCGATCGACGCCGACGGATGGCTCCACACCGGCGACATCGGCGAGTTCGACGACGACGGCTACCTCCGGCTCGTGGACCGCAAGAAGGAGCTGATCATCAACGCGGGCGGCAAGAACATGTCGCCCGCCAACATCGAGGCGAAGCTGAAGGCCGCGAGCCCCGTGATCGGCCAGGCGATCGCCATCGGCGACGGGAAGCCCTACAACGTCGCGCTGATCACACTCGACCCCGACGTGGCGCCGGCCTTCGAGCAGCAGCACGGCCCCGACGCGCTACAGGCCGAGGTGGAGCGCGGGGTGGAGGCCGCGAACGAGCACCTCGCGCGCGTGGAGCAGATCAAGAAGTTCAAGCTCCTGGCTGAGGAATGGGAGCCCGGCGGCGACGAGCTGACGCCCACGATGAAGCTGAAGCGCAAGCCGATCAACGAGAAGTACGCCGAGGAGATCGAGGCGCTCTACAGCCGCTGATAGTAGGCGGCGGCCTGGCCGCGGGACTGCACGTCGAGCTTGCTGAGGATCGCCGAGACGTGATGGTCGACGGTCTTTTCAGAGAGGAACAGCCGCTCCGCGATCTCGGCGTTCCGTAGGCCCTCGCTCAGTAGCGCGAGCACCTCGACCTGGCGCGGCGTGAGGTTCGCCTCGTTCTGGCGTGTGCGCGGACGCGGTCCGCGGGGGACACCGCGGGCGCCGCGCTCGCGCAGGCGGCGCGAGACCATGGCGACAGCGGGCCGGGCGCCCAACTCCTGGAGCAGCTCGAGCGAGCGGCGCAGCGCCTCGTCGTCATCGGCGTCGGCCAGCGCCATGGCGCTCTCGTAGGGACAGCCGAGCTCGGCCCACAGATCCGCCGCCCGCCGCCAGTCGCCCGCCATCTGCGCGGCGTATGGCTTCGCCGCGCCGGCCGGGATCTCGTCGTCGATGCCGGCCCGCCACCGCCAGAAAGCGAGCTCGCCGATCACCCAACCGTCCTGTCGCCCCGCCGTGAGCGCGAAAGCCGCGTCCAGGACATCGGGCGTGAGCTCGTCGCGCCCCTCGAGCCACTCGGCCTCGGCCCTGGCCGCCGCCACCGGCCGTAGGCGAATGAGCTGTCCCGAGTGCTCGGCCAGCTCCAGAGCCTCGTCGAGGGGCGACCACACGTCGGGGTCCCCTCGCCGTGCTCGAACGCGGCCGAGCAACGCGAGCGCGAGCGTGCTGGCCGGGCCGAAGCCGTGACCGGTGCCGCGATCGCCCGCCCCGACGGCGAGGACCACGGCCGCCGAATCCACGGCATCGCTCCAGCGCCCCTCCCGAAGCTCCACCTCCGCACGGATTGCCAGGAGGAACGGGCGCCAGCCATCGAGATCGTGCTTGACGCAGTGCTCGATGCCGGCTTCGATGTCAGGCATGGCCTCGGCGTGGCGACGGTTGATGTAGGAGCCGAACGCGAGCGTGCAGTACGCGCTCGCCGCCAGCGCCTCGAGTCCCGCGGCCTTGTCGCGCTCGATGATCCGCTCGAACTCCTCGCGCCTTCCCACGACGGTCTCGAGGGCATCCTCCAGGTACTCCGCCCCGACGATCGCAGTCAGCGCGTGCAACTCGCCGTCGGCGTCGCCGAGCTCCCGGGCAAGCGCGAGCCCCCGAGCGCCGAGCTCGCGCGCAGGTTTGTTCTCGCTCGCGTACCTGTACAGCTCCGACCTCCTGCAATAGGCCAGGATCAGGCCTCGCGCCGGCGGCTCTTGCTCGAGGACGGCCACGGCGCGGTCGGCCGCGCCCTCGGCCTCGCTCGTTCGGCCCACGTTCCAGAGCAGCCACGACAGCTCCAGGAGCGAGTCGCCCTCGGCGCGCGAGTCGCCGCGCTCGCGGTGGCACTCGAGCGCCTCCTGGTGGACGCCGATGGCGTCGGTCATGTCGCCGATCAGAGCGCATTCGTGCGCTCGGCGGACGAGCAGGTCTGCTCGTTCCTCAAGTGCCAGGCCGCGGTCGAATCGGAGCGCGCGCGCGTACTGGGCCGCCGCCTCTCGATGCGCGCCCACCGACGCGGCGGCGACAGCGGCCTGGGGCGCGAACTGGAGCACCGCGTGTTCGTCGCCCGCCTCCTCGGCGTGATGCGCGAGCCTCGCC
Organism: uncultured Thermoleophilaceae bacterium; assembly: GCA_963808875.1. Classification (GTDB taxonomy): domain Bacteria; phylum Actinomycetota; class Thermoleophilia; order Solirubrobacterales; family Thermoleophilaceae; genus JACVRW01. Next base: position 1,046 of record CAWEHM010000049.1, on the reverse strand, counting down.
GCGTCCGGCGTTCCCTTGCGCTGGCTCGCGAGCGTCGCGAGCGCCCTCGCGTGGAGGGCCACCCTCAGATTGGGCGGCAGGGACTCCTGGACGGCGATCCGGGCGAGCTCGTGGCGAAATGCGACCGCGCCGGTCCGCGCGACGAGTATTCCGGACGCCAGGCATTCCTCGAGACGGTCGGCGGCGTCACCGGCGAGCGCGTCGACGAGCCACGCCTCCATCTCGCGCGGGGCGACCGCCACGATCTCCACCACCGTCCTCGCCCGGGGATCCAGCCGCGCGACGCGGGCGAGCACCGCGTCGCGCACGGTGGCCGGGATCTCGCCCCTGCCGGTCGCCAGTACCTCGGTGACGAAGAAGGGATTGCCTCCGGTCGTCCTGTAGAGGTCGTCCGCGTCGAACCCGTGCGGGGCGGCGAGCTCCGCGACCGCCTCCGCCGAGAGCAGCGGGACGCTCAGGCGGCTCACGCCCGAACTCGTCGCGACCTCGCCGAGCACAAGCCGCAGCGGGTGGGCGCGATCGAGCTCGTCGTCCCGGTAGCTCGCGAGCACGAGCGCGGGCACGGTGTCGATCCTCCGCGCGAGCAGCCGCACCACGTCCAGCGTGGCCTCGTCAGCCCAGTGGAGATCCTCGAGCACGAGGATCGTCGGGGTGCGCGCCGTGAGCTCGTGTAAGAGCGCGGTGGCGACGTCCCACGGGCCGCCTGCCCCGTCCACCACCTCCTTCAGCTGCCCCTGGGTCTGCTCGGCCACGTCGCGCAGAGGTCCGAGCGGGCCGGGGTGAACAGGGCGTCGCAGCTGCCCCACAGCACACGACCCGTCGCGCCCTGCCGCCCGCCGCAGAAGCGCCGCAGGAGCGAGGTCTTGCCCACGCCCGCCTCACCGCCGATGAGCTCGAGCCGGCCGCGCGAACCGCCGCAACAGCGTCGAATGCGTCCTCAAGCGTTCGAGCTGCGATGACCGCTCGAGCAGCTCGCTTTCCATTACGGGAATCTAACCCTGCAGGCCGGCCGCGGTGAGCGCCTCAGCCTGGCTGTCGTACAGCTT
>CAWEHM010000048.1:0-26474 GCA_963808875.1 uncultured Thermoleophilaceae bacterium | reverse complement strand
CGGCGTCCCTCGGTGGGCGACGCCTCCTCGTCCAGCACGTCCGCTTGGCCTTGGGCGCGCCGGCCATCGGCAGCGCCTCGCCGTTCCCTCGTTCGCCGCGGCGGCCTCGGCCTGGGCTTCGCGATCCGCTCGGGGGTCATCTCCCCGGCGTTCTCCTCCTCGATCTTCTCGAGCCACTCGGCGCCCTCGGCGGCCTCGCGCTCGTCGACCTCGATCGTCCCGCGGTCGATCGACTTGTCGATCTCGGTGAAGAGCGCGTCGACGAGGTCGTCCTGCGGCACCTTCCGGATCGGCTTGCCGTGGGCGAAGATCAGGCCCTCGTTCTTGGCGCCGGTGATGCCGAAGTCCGCGTGCGAGGCCTCGCCGATCCCGTTCACCGCGCAGCCGAGCACCGCGACCTCGATCGGGTCGTCGTACTGGCGCAGGCGCTCCTCGATCTCCGCCACGACCGTGTCCATGTCGAACTGGAGCCGGCCGCAGGTCGGGCAGGCGATCAGCACCGGGCCGCGCTCGCGCAGCTTCAGCGCCTTCAGGATCTCCCAGGCGACCTTGACCTCCTCCTCCGCGTGGAAGGTGGAGAGCGAGATGCGGATCGTGTCGCCGATCCCGTCGGCCAGCAGCGTGCCGAGGCCGACCGCCGACTTGAGCGAGCCGGACCACTTCGTGCCGGCCTCGGTGATGCCGAGGTGGAGCGGGTTGTCGATCTTCTCGCGAGAGCAGCCGGTTCGACGCGATCGTGTTGGGCACGTTCGTCGACTTGATCGACACCTTGAAGTCCTCGAAGTCGAGCCGGTCCATCAGCTCGACGTGCTCGACGGCGGCGGCCACGAGCGCCTCGACGGGGTTCTCCCGCTCGAGCTCGTGGAGGTGCTTCGGGAGCGAGCCGGAGTTCACGCCGATCCGCATCGGCACACCGGCCTGCCGTGGCCTTCTCCACCACCTGAGCGGCCTTGTCCTGGCCGCCGATGTTGCCCGGGTTGATGCGGATGCAGTGCGCGCCGGCGTCGATCGCCTTGAGCGCGAGCGTGTAGTTGAAGTGGATGTCGGCGATCACCGGGATCGGCGACTCCTTGACGATCCGCTCGAGCGCCCTGACGTCGTTGTCGCGCGGAACCGCGCAGCGAACGAGGTCCCCGCCCGCTTCCGCGATGGCGTGGATCTGCTTCATGGTGGCGTCGAAGTCCGCGGTCTCCGTCTTGGTCATCGACTGCACCGCGACCGGAGCACCCCCGCCGATCTTGACGCCACCGACGTCGATCTGCTTCTTGGAGGCCATGAAACCCGGCCTGAAGCCTAGCTGGGCGATACTGGCGTGGACGATGAGCCGGCAGAACGTGGAGCGGCTGCGCAGTGCCTTCGAGGTGTTCCTGAGGCGCGAACCACGCGGGGGTGCGGGATCTTTCTCGACCCGGACGTGGTGTGGGACTTCACCGACACCCAGATCTTCGACCTCAATCGCGTCTATCACGGCCCCGAGGAGCGTGGAGCCAGTTCTGGCGCGATTGGCTGGGCGCCTGGGAGACCGTGGAGTTCGAGTACGAGCTCGTCGACGCCGGGGCTCGCGTGGTTGCGCTGATCGACCAGCGAACGTGGGACGCTCCACGGATATCGAGGTCCCGCTCGGCAAGTACGCGCAGGTCTGGACCTTCAGGGACGGCCTGGTGGTCCACTGGAAGTCGTACGACAGCCAGGCGGAGGCGCTCGAGGCCGCCGGCTTCCTGGCTGAGCGCGTCCCGAATGTAGCCGCCAGCTTCAGCCGCAGGAACGAGGCAAGGCGCGAGCACTGGTCTAGATTCGATGCACTGATGCGCAAGCGCATGGCGTGTCCGCTCTATTGATCGGGATCGCCGCGATCTGCGCCGGTGCGGCGGCCGACAGCGCGACTGCCGCCGCGCCCGCCTCGCTGCGTGTCCCGAGCGGGGTCTATGCGGGCACGATCGAGCTCCCCGACCCGTTCGCCCGATCCCTCGACCAGCCGTTCAGGCTCACGCTTTCGCGCCCCAGGCGGATCGTGCGCCTCCCGCGCTTTCGGGTGTACATGGACTGTCCACACGGTTACGTCGCTTGGTGGACCTATGTTCTGCCCGAGCTGCACACGCGCGCCGGGCGCTTTAACGCCCATCGCCGCATTACGCGGGTCCGCGCCGGGCACAGTTGGCGCACATCCCTCGATCTGCGCGGTCGATCGTTCCCGCCCCAGTGCCTGGGCGTTGCCGGGCGGCTCCGAGTGACGTATGGGTGCCGCGGATCGATCGCGGCGGCGCCCGGGTGTGCCGGAGCTGTTTCCGGCGCTCTCGACATGACGGGAGCACCCGGGGCGCACCGACCGCGCACGGTGCGCTCCGACAGCTCCCGGGACGCGCCGGATGCGTGACACCTCGTGGACGCGGCGGCTGCACTCCGGCGCCCAGCTCGCTCGTGCACGAAGCTCGTCGCCAGTCCGGATGGAAGACGATGTCTACACGAACGGGGGAAATGGCGTATTCGCTTTCTCCCGCGCCCCAGGGACGGGAGCGCTGAGCCCGCTTGACGGAAGCTCCGCCTGTCTGAGCGTCGGGGGCGACCCCGGGTGCGCTCCCGCCGATCGGATGCGTTTCCCCAGCGGCTTCGCGTTCTCTCCTGACGGCACTTCGCTCTACGTTCCCGGGAGTGACCACTCGGGGCCGGGAATGTCGCGAAGCGGGCTGTCAGTTCTGCGCCGGGATCCCGCGACGGGCACCCTCAGCTAGCTGGCCGGCGACGGCGGTTGTCTTGACGATCAGGGCCTGGAAGGCTGCACGCGCTGGATGCACATCGTCAGCTCCCCGGGCATCGCCGCCGCCCCAGATGGTCGCCACGTATACGTTGGAACTCAGGGGTTCGGCGATTACTTCGGGGGGCTCCGCGTCGCCCTGCTGAAGGTCGATCCGGCGACGGGAGGCCTGCGCCCGCCCGATCCGGCGGTGTGTCCCGGGGCGTTGGAGGATGTCGCGCGGGAATCGGCGTGCGCGCCGTTCGCGGACGGTTTCAGCATCACGTTCGGAGGAGGTGGGCGGAACCTCTACGCGGACGATCGAGCGCTGCGCCGGGATCCGGAGACCGGCCTCCTGACGCCTGTGGCAGGTCGCAAGGGGTGCTATTTCGTCCCAGACCGAGACGCTCCCAATGACGGATCCGCCCCTGAGTTCCTGCACGGCACTCCGAGCGTTCGTCGGAATCGTCGAGGACGTCGTCGCCAGCCCGGACGGACGCCAGGTCTACATGATCGACGAGGAAACCGCCGTCGGCGGACTCAGCCGCAATCCCGCCACCGGTGGCCTGAGCCCGATGCGGGTGCTGGGTGGGTGTGCCCGTTCGGGCGCGGCGCCGGGTGCAGCAACTTGCGGGCATTCGACGGGCCACAGGTCCTGTCCATGGCGCCCGATGGGCGCACCATCTATGCGGCGGCCTTTCAATCGGATTCCATCGCGATCCTCAACCGAGACCCGCGTACAGGTGCGCTGTGGCAACTGGCTGGACGCAACGGTTGTGTCAGCGGAGGCAACCGGCGCGAAAACAGGACCCTTACGTGCTCGGAGGCGCGTGCGCTCAGGTTCCCCTGGGACATGATCGTCTCGCCCGACGGCCTGAACGTGTACGCGCTTACCGAGGCGGGCATCGCGGTCTTCGGGCGCCGCGCGCGCTGAGCGTCAGCTGTAGAGCGCCTCGATCTCCTCGGCGTACTTCTCGTTGATCGGCTTGCGCTTCAGCTTCATCGTGGGCGTCAGCTCGTCGCCGCCGGGCTGCCATTCCTCGGCCAGGAGCTTGAACCTCTTGATCTGCTCCACGCGCGCCAGGTGCTCGTTCGCGGCCTCCACCCCGCGCTCCACCTCGGCCTGTAGCGCGTCGGGGCCGTGCTGCTGCTCGAAGGCCGGCGCCACGTCGGGGTCGAGCGTGATCAGCGCGACGTTGTAGGGCTTCCCGTCGCCGATGGCGATCGCCTGGCCGATCACGGGGCTCGCGGCCTTCAGCTTCGCCTCGATGTTGGCGGGCGACATGTTCTTGCCGCCCGCGTTGATGATCAGCTCCTTCTTGCGGTCCACGAGCCGCAGGTAGCCGTCGTCGTCGAACTCGCCGATGTCGCCGGTGTGGAGCCAGCCGTCGGCGTCGATCGCCTCGCTCGTCTGGTCCGGCATGTTGCGGTAGCCGGCCGTGATGAACGGGCCGCGGATCAGCACCTCGCCGTCGTCGGCCAGCCTGATCTCGGCTCCCGGCGCCGGCGGGCCGACCGTGCCGATCTTGATCGCGTCCGGCGGGTTCACGGCGCCGTAGCCGGTGGTCTCGGACATCCCCCACAGCTCGCTGAGCGGGATGCCGAGCGCGTGGAAGAACTCGATCACCTCGGGCGGAGTGGGCGCCGCGCCCACGTTCACCGCCTCCATCTGGTCGAAGCCGAGCATGGCGCGGATCTTCGACAGCACGAGCTCGTCGGCCTTCGCGTGCTCCTCGGGGCTCTCGACCTCCTCCCCGCGCGCCCTTCCTCAGGCCGAGGTCGAGCGCCCACGTAGTGGCCTGCTTCTTCTCCGCGTCCTGCTCGGCCTCGATCCCCGCCTCGATGGCCGCCTTGAGCTTCTCCCAGATGCGCGGCACGGCGAAGAACCACGTGGGCCGCACCTCGGGCAGGTACGCCACGACCTGGCGCGGGTCCGGACAGCAGGTGGTCGAGAAGCCCACGAACATCGGCAGGTACTGCGTGCAGTTCCGCTCGGCGATGTGCGCCATCGGGAGCCACGAGACGAGCCGGCCGTCATCGGGGAACTCGATGATCCGGTGGATGCCCTCGATGGTCGCGACCATGTTGGCGTGCGTGATCTCCACGCCCTTGGGCGGACCGGTGGTGCCGCTCGTGTAGATCAGCGTGAGCAGGTCGTCGGGCTCGACCGCCTTCCACGCGGCGTCGAAGTCGAAGCCGTCGGGCGGCTCCGGAGCTCGTCGCGTCCTCGACGACGAGCAGGTGCTCGATGCCCTGAAGGCCCTCGACCCGCTCCGCAAACGCCTGCTCGGTGACCAGAATCCGCGCTCGCGGCATCGGTGAGCTGGTACTCGATCTGCTCCCGCGTGTACGTGTTGTAGAGCGAGAACGGCGTCGCGCCGAGGTGCAGCGCGGCGGCGTCGAACCAGTGGAACTCGGGACGGTTGGTGAGCAGGATGCCCATCGGCCTGCCCGCGCTCCAGGCCCGAGCGCGGCGAGGCCGCCGGCCGTGTCACGGACCCGGTCCGCGTACTCGCGCCAGGTGATGGAGAACTCGTCTCCCTTGGTCCGCAGTGCGACCCGCTCAGGATGCGCGGCCGCGGTGGCCTGGAAGGCCTGGGCGACGGTCGTGTGCTCCGCCATGCGCGCAATGTAACCGCGCTGGCACTTCGGAGCGAACGACAGCATCGAGGAAGGGCTCGATCCCGGGCTGTGCCTCACGGTGGTCGGGAATCGTTGCGGAAAACGCCCCGATTCCCGACCACCGTGCTTAGGGAGGACGGGGCGACGGCGCCCACCCCCTCAATGCAGTCGTTCGCCGGCGCCCCGAAGCGGCCGGGCTCAGCGGACCTGGAAGCCCTCGCCGCTCAGGCGCCCGATGTCGTTGGATAACCCGATCAGGAAGATCAGGATCACCAGCATGAAGCCGACCACCCCCGCTCGTTCCATCACGCGCAGGGACACGGGGCGGCCGCGGACCTTCTCCACGATCGCCCAGAAGATGTGGCCGCCGTCCAGTGGGAGGAACGGGAACAGGTTCACGATCGCCAGCGAGAGCGAGATGATCGCCAGGATCCCGATCACGTTCTCCACCTGCTTCAGGATCGTCTGGCGCGTGACCTCGTAGGAGCCCACCACGCCCGAGATCTGCTTCCGCTCCTCGGGGTTGATCAGCCGGGCCGGCAGCCCCAGCGTCTGCTTCGTGATGAACCAGTAGCGGTCGGCGGTCGTGGAGAACGCCTCGCCGAGCGGGAGCCGCTCGTGCGGTCCCGGCTTGTAGGCGAAGCCGACCCGCATCCGCCCCTCGCTCGACACCGGCCGGGAAGTCGTACTTCGGGCGGATCGTGACCGTGAGCCGCTCGCCGTTGCGGACGATGGTGAGCTTGGCGGGCTCGACCGCGCGGCAGCCTGTCTTCCACTCCGATTGCGGCCCGGCGCAGCCGTGGGAGTTCACGAGGTTCGAGAGCCGAGCCGGATCCCCTCGATGCCCGTCCACCGCCACCAGCCGGTCGCCCGACTTCAGCACGCCCTGAGCCGGGAAGTTCTTGTCCACCTGGTCCACGACCCGGGTCGTGTCCTGCGGCCCGATCGCCGCGAAGAAGACGAACAGGAGCACGAACGCGAGCACGAGGTTCACGAGCGGCCCCGCTCCGATCACCACGATCCGCTTCCACACCGGCTGGGCGTGGTACGCCCGGTCGCGGACCTCCTCGGGGAGGTCCTCGTCCGGGTTCATCCCGCTGATCTTCACGTAGCCGCCCGCGGGGATCGAGCCGATGGCGTACTCGGTCTCCCCCCTCCGGACCTTCCAGATCGTCGGCGGGAAGAAGAGCGAGAAGCGCTCCACGCGCATGCCGACCGCCTTCGCGGCGCTGAAGTGGCCCAGCTCGTGCAGGATCACGAGCAGCGCGAAGCCCACGAAGGCCAGGACGAAGCTGAGGAACGTCAAGCCGCCACCCCCCGCGCAACCTCGCGCGCCTCCGCGTCGGCCGCGTACAGGTCCGAGAAGTGCCGCACCGGCTGCGACGGCAGCTCGGAGAGCGTCGACTCGATCACCCGCGCGATCCCCGTGAAGGACAGGTCCCCGGTCAGGAAGGCGTGAACGGCCACCTCGTTCGCCGCGTTCAGGACGCACGGGGCCGTGCCGCCGGCCTCCGCGGCCTCGCGCGCAAGCCGCAGGCACGGGAACGAGTCGAGGTCGGGCGCCTCGAAGGTGAGGGCGCCCACGTCGATCAGGTCGAGCGTCCGGACCGGCACGTCCGCGCGCTCGGGGTAGTTCAGCGCGTACGAGATCGGCACGCGCATGTCCGGATAGCCGAGGTGCGCGAGCGAGGCGCCGTCGTTCAGGTGGATCAGCGCGTGCACGATCGACTGCGGGTGGACCACCACGTCGATCCGGTCATAGGGCACGCCGAACAGGTGATGCGCCTCGATCAGCTCGAGGCCCTTGTTCATCAGGGTCGCCGAGTCGATCGTGATCTTCCCGCCCATGTCCCAGGTGGGATGCGCGAGTGCCTCCTCGCGGGTAACGGATTCGAGGTCCGTGCGGCCCCGGAAGGGACCGCCGCTGGCGGTGAGCACGAGCCGGTCGACCGTGCCCGGTCGCTCGCCCTCGATCAGCTGGAACAGCGCCGAGTGCTCGGAGTCCACGGGTAGGAGCGCCGCGCCGGTGGCCTCGGCGAGTGCGATCACCAGCTCGCCGCCCACCACGAGGCTCTCCTTGTTGGCCAGCGCGAGGTCGATGCCCTCGCCCAGGGCGGCGACGGTGGGACCCAGGCCCGGCCGAGCCCACCAGCGCGTTCAGCACGAGGTCGCAGTCGGTATCCGTGATCAGCTCGACGAGCCCCTCGGCGCCCACGAGGATCTCGGCGGAGGAGTGCTCGGCGGCCCGAGCGGCGGCGTCGGGATCGCCGAGAGCGAGCCGGGCGACCCCGTGACGGGTCGCCTGCTCGAGAAGAAGCTCCCAGCTCGACGAGGCGGCCAGCCCCACCACCTCGAGGTCGGGACTGCGCTCGACCACGTCGAGCGCCTGGGTGCCTATCGAGCCGGTCGAGCCGACTATGAGGATCCTGCGCACCCTCCTGAGTGTAGGTCAGGCGTATCCGAGTCCCACGGCGGCGTAGTAGGCCACCGGGACCGTGAAGAAGACGGCGTCCAGGCGGTCCAGCACGCCGCCGTGGGCGCCGAACAGCCGCCCCGTGTCCTTGACCTCGAGGTCGCGCTTGATCATCGACTCGAACAGGTCGCCCACGGGCGCCGCCAGCGCCACCAGCCCGCCGATCAGGAGCGCGTGCGGCCCGGTCAGCCAGTCCTGGTAGAGGCCGGCGACCCAGAACGCCAGCGTGGCGCCCACCACGCCCGCCAGGAGACCCTCCACCGTCTTGTTCGGCGAGATCAGCGGGGCGAGCGGCGTGCGCCCGTACAGCCGCCCGCCGAAGTACGCCGCCGTGTCACCGATGAACGTCGCCACGAGGACGTCGATCAGCAGGCCGTCGCCGTGCGGCAGGCCGCGGAGCCAGACCGCGAGCACCATCGCCAGCCCGATCCAGAGGATGCCGAAATAGGTCACGGCTATCGCCCACGACACGTGCTCGCGCCGCGGGCGCAGCGTCGACAGGAAGAACGTGACCGGGAACGAGGCGGCCAGCACCATGATCACGTGCCGCGGCTCGCCGTACAGGGCGGCGATAATCATCGCCGCGAGCGTCAGGAAGCCGGCGATCGCGGGCGGGCGCACACGCCCCATCAGCGTGTACAGCTCGCCCATGGCCACGACGCCCAGCACGAAGATGCCGGCCGCGAAGATCTCGCCGCCCTGGTGGACGATGATCAGCGCGAACACGATCGCCGGGATCGCCACCACGATCCGCGGCGCGAGGTCCGACCCTGCCCGCCGGTTCCGGCGTTCGGCCATGCCTACCGTCCCCCGAACCGGCGCCGCCGCGCCGCGTACTCGTCGAGCGACGCCTCGAACGCCTCACGCGAGAAGTCCGGCCACAGCTCGTCGCGGAACACGAACTCCGAGTAGGCGACCTGCCACAGCAGGTAGTTCGAGACGCGCAGCTCGCCGCTCGTGCGGATCAGGAGGTCGGGGTCGTGCATGTCGGGCGCGTACAGGTGGCGGCGGAACTCTTCCTCCGTCTCACCGGTGAAGGTTCGCGCCGCGTCCACGATCTCCGCTCTGCCGCCGTAGTTGAACGCCACGAACAGCGTGATGCGGTCGTTGTCGCCGGTGAGCTCCTCGGCCCAGTCCATGCGGCGAATCAGCTCCTTGTCGAGCCCCTCGCGGCGGCCCACGAAGCGCATCCGCACGCCCTCGTCGTGCAGCTCCGGCGTCTCGAGGTCGATGCGCCGGCCGAACATCGCCATCAGGCCGTTCACCTCGTCGGGCGACCGCGACCAGTTCTCGGTCGAGAACGAGTAGACGGTCAGCTCCTTCACCCCGAGCTCGACCGCGTCGCGCAGGCGCGCCTTCACCACGTCGGCCCCCGCCTCATGTCCGGCAAGCACCGGCAGGCCGCGGTCCCGAGCCCAGCGCCCGTTCCCGTCCGTGATGATGGCGACGTAGCGCGCCCGCGCCGCTTCGCCAGTCACCTCGGGGTCAAACCTCCAGGATCTCTTGTTCCTTGCCCGTCAGGGCCGTGTCGATCTCGCCGACGTGCTTGTCGGTGAGCTTCTGGAGCTCCGACTCCGCGCGGTGCTCGTCGTCCGAGCCAACCTCGCCCTCGCTTTTCAGCTCGCGCAGGTCGTGCATCACGTCGCGGCGCACGTTGCGGACCGCCACGCGCCCCTGCTCGGCGATGTTGTGCACGATCTTCACGAGCTCGCGGCGGCGCTCCTCGGTCAGCTCGGGGATCGACAGCCGGATCACCTGCCCGTCGTTCGAGGGGGTGAGCCCCACGTCCGACTCGAGGATCGACTTCTCGATCGCCTTGATCGAGTTCTTGTCGTACGGCGTGATGGTGAGGAGTCGCGCCTCGGTCGCGGAAATCTGCGCGAGCTGCCTGAGTGGCGTCACGGCGCCGTAGTAGTCCACGTCGATCCGATCGAGGAGATGGGGCGACGCGCGGCCCGTTCGCACCGTCGCGAACTCGGTCTTCGTGGCGTCCACGGACTTCTGCATCCGCCCGGTCGCCTCCTCGAGAAAGTCCTTGATGATCCCGTCGCTCATCCGCTCCTCACAACAGTCCCCACGCGCTCGCCGCACACTATCCGGTCGATATTCCGCTCGTCGTCCATGTTGAAGACGTGGATCGGCAGGTTGTTGTCCATGCACAGGGACAGCGCGGTCGAGTCCATGACGGCCAGCCGCTGCTCGATCGCCTCCTGGTAGGAGATCTCCTCGATGAACCGCGCGTCGGGGTCCACCTGCGGGTCGGCGCTGTACACGCCCTCGACGTTGTTCTTCGCCATCAGCATCGCCTCGGCGTGGATCTCGAGCGCGCGCAGGGCGGCAGCGGTGTCGGTCGTGAAGAACGGGTTCCCCGTGCCGGCCGCGAAGATCACGATCCGGCCCTTCTCGAGGTGGCGCATCGCGCGCCGCCTGATGTACGGCTCGGCGACCTCGGAGATCGTGATCGCGGACTGCACCCGGGTGTCCGCGCCCACCTTCTCGAGCGCGTCCTGGAGCGCCAGCGCGTTCAGGACGGTGGCGAGCATCCCCATGTAGTCGCCGGTGGCGCGGTCCATGCCGGCGGCCGCGCCCTGCATGCCGCGGTAGATGTTGCCGCCGCCGACCACGATCGCGATCTCGACGCCGCGATCGGCGACGAACTTCACCTGCCTGGCGATTGCGGCGATCCGCTCCGCGTCCGCCCCGTAGGGGAGGTCGCCCATGAGCGCCTCCCCCGAGAGCTTGAGCAGGATGCGCCGGAAGGCCGGTTCGGTCACTCCCCCCCGACCTGGAAGCGGGCGAACCTTCGGATCACCACGTTCTCACCGGTGCTGGCCGCCAGCTCGGTGCGCAGCTCGCCGATCGTCTTCGACTCGTGCTTGTCCTCGTTCACGTGCCTCTGGTCGAGCAGGACGACCTCCTCGAGCCACTTGTCGAGCCGGCCCTCGACGATCTTCTCCTGGACGTTCTCGGGCTTGCCCTCGGCGGCCGCCTGCTCGCGCAGCACGCGGAGCTCGGCCTCCTTGGCCTCGTCCTCCACGTCGTCGCGCGACACGTACTGCGCGTTCGAGGCGGCCACGTGCAGAGCCACGTCGCGCGCGAACGCCTGGAACTCGTCGGTGCGGGCCACGAAGTCGGTCTCGCAGTCCACCTCGACCAGCGCGCCGATCCTGCCGCCGGCGTGGATGTAGCTCGCCACGACGCCCTCGGTGGCCACGCGCTCGCCGCGCTTCGCGGCCGACGCCTGGCCCTTCACGCGCAGGACCTCGATCGCCTTGTCGATGTCGCCGCCGGCCTCCTGGAGCGCCGCCTTGGCGTCCATGATCCCGGCGCCGGTGCGCTCGCGGAGGCTCTTCACGTCTTGGGCGGAGATGGTGATGCTCATCAGGACTCCTCGTCAGGGTCGAACGTGCGGCGCTCGCGGGGCGCGCCGGCGCCCGCGGCGGCCTCGGGCCGCGTGCCGCTCGGGGTTGCGGGCTCGTCCGGCGAGAAGCCGGCCTCCTCCGCCTCGCGGCGGGCTCGCTCCTCGGCCTCGCGGCGCTCCTGCTCCTCGGCCTCACGCTGCGCCTTTTCCTCCGCCTCCTTGCGCTCCTGCTCCTCGCGCTCGCGGCGGGCGGCCTCCTCCTGGGCCCGGAAGGCCTGGGCGTTGTCGCGCGCCACGTCGGCGATCCCGTCGATGATGATCTTGCAGGAGCGGATCGCGTCGTCGTTGCCCGGGATCACGAACTGCACTGGGTCCGGGTCGCAGTTGGTGTCCACGAGCCCGATGATCGGGATCTTGAGGCGGTTCGCCTCGCGCACGCCGATCGCCTCGGTCTTGAGGTCCACCACGAACACCGCGTCGGGCGGCCGCTGCATGTCCGCCACGCCGCCGAGGTTCGTCTCGAGCTTGTCGCGCTCGTTGATCGCGGCGATGCGCTCGCGGACCGGCAGCAGGTCCATCGTGCCGGACTCGGTCCAGTCACGCAGGTCGTGCAGGCGCCGGATGCGCTTGTTGATGGTCTGGAAGTTGGTGAGGAGCCCGCCCAGCCAGCGCTGGTCGATGTAGGGCATGCCGCAGCTGTCGGCGGCCTCCTTGATCGCGTCGCGGGCCTGCTTCTTCGTGCCCACGAACAGAATCGTCCCGCCCCGGCCGGTGAGGTCCGCGGCGAACTCCTGCGCCGTATGCAGCAGGCGCTCCGTCTTCTGAAGGTCGATGATGTGGATCCCGCCGCGCTCGCCGAATATGAAGCGGCGCATCTTGGGATTCCACCGGCGCGTCTGGTGGCCGAAGTGGACCCCGGCCTCCAGCAGCTCCCGAATGCCGATCTCGGTTGCCAAAGAGATACTCCCTTGAGTTGTGTGGACTTCGGCCCGCCGGCCGGCATGCGGACCCGAGAATGTCTCGGGCAGGGCCGCAGCCGCTGTATCCAGCGGGGTAGCTGGTAATACGGTCGCGCAGAAGGATAGCTGTCCCAGAACGAGTCGAGGCGGTCCGAAGACCGCCTCGCTCTTATGTCTCAGTCCCCGTCTGGCCCTCCGGAGACTGGCTCCCGTCGGGCGGTGTCAATTGCATGACTGAGCTCGACGGGTGGTTTGGACTCGCACCGCACCAATTCCCTGGTGAACGGATGCCTAAACATCAATGTCGAAGCGTGAAGAAATTGGCGATCCAGACCCACCCTCCGCCCACTTGCGGAGCCTCCGTACTGCGGGTCTCCAACGACCGGGTGCCCGATCGCCGCGAGGTGGGCGCGGATCTGGTGAGTCCGCCCCGTTTCGAGCCTCACGCGCAGCAGCGAGGTGCGCGGAAGCCGCTCCAGGACCTCGAAATGCGTGACCGCGTCGCGCGCCTTGTCCGTGCGCGTGGACATGACGGTGCGGTTCGCGCGATCACGGCCGATCGGGGCGTCGATCGTGCCGCGTATCGGCGTCCGGATGCCCCTCCACCAGGGCGGTGTACTCGCGGGTGATCTCGCGCGCCTTCATCATGCGCTGGAGCTCCTCGAGCGCCTCCTCGGACCGCGCCACGAGCAGCAGGCCGGATGTGTCCTTGTCGAGCCGGTGCACCACCCTGCTGCCCTCCGGCAGCAGCTCGGCCAGGGTCACATCGCCATGACCGGGTGCCGGGTGTGTCACAAGCCCGGCCGGCTTGTCCACCACGAGCAGGGCATCGTCCTCGTACACGGTCCGGAACGTGACCGCGGGCGTCGTGGACGCGGAGGTGGCCTCCTCCGTAACGGTCACGTGATCGGCCCCTTGCAGTCGATAGTTCTTCGGTTGCGCATCACCATTGACCGCCACACGCCCGGCCTCGACGGCCCTCTGCGCGGCTGAGCGCGAGGGAAAGGCCCCGCGGGCGGCGAGGAACGCGTCGAGCCGCAGCCCGGCGTCGTCGGGCGCGGCGGTCAGCTCACGCGGTTCCGTTTCGGCCTCCCCTCCACCACCCAGAGAAGTAAGAAGACCCCCACGACGATGCAGGCGTCGGCGAGGTTGAAGGCGGGCCAGGCCACGGGGTCGATCCAGTCGATCACGGCGCCCTCCCGGGCGCGGTCGATCAGGTTGCCGAGCGCGCCGCCCAGGAGGAGGCCGACGGGCAGCCACAGCCACGGCATGTCGCGGTTCACCACGAAATACCCGATCAGGAGCGCGAGCGAGAGCCCGATCAGGACGGCCACGATCAGACCGGCGCCCTGCAGCGCCCCGAAGGCGACGCCGCTGTTGCGCGTGTTCGTCAGGTCGAGCCCGAAGAACACGTTCACGCTGTCGCCCGGGTCGATCCCCGAGTCGACGAGCTGCTTCGTCGCCTGGTCGATCGCGACCACCAGCACGGCGGTCGCGATCGCCGCTGCCGGGCCGGCTCGGCTCACCCCCGGATCAGCTGGGAGACCAGCCCGCTCACCACGATCAGCACGATGGTGGCGACGATCGGGCTCAGGTCGAGCGCGCCCGGCCCTAGCCGGACCATCGGAATGAAGCGGCGGAAGAGGTTCAGGTACGGGTCGGTCACGTCGCTGATGAACTGCAGGAAGGCCGCCAGGTAGCGGTTGTAGGGCATCCGCGGGATCCAGCTGGTCAGGATCCGGATGAAGATCAGGACCAGATAGATGATCGCCAGCGTGTCGACGTAGTCGGCCACGTCGGCGCGGGTGATGGCCAGATAGACGTTCATCTGGTGGCCTCCACGACGGCGTCCACGGCGGCGCGCGTCACGCCGCCAAGGCCGTGCTCCTCGAGCGCGATCAGGCCCTTCTCCGTGGTGCCTCCGGGCGTGGCCACGCGCGCTCGGAGCGCCGGGCCGTCGTAACCGTGCAGTGCGAGGTAGTCCGCCGTGCCGCCCATCGTCTCGACCACCATGCGCATGGCGTCGTCCGGATCCAGCCCGTGCGCGGCCCCCGCGGCGGCGAACTGCTCCGCCACGAGCGCCAGGAAGCCCGGCCCGCAGGCCATCAGCGCCATCGCGGGCTCGATCAGCGGCTCGTCCTCGAGGCGGATCACAGTGCCGGTCCGGCCCATGAGCTCGAGGATCTCCTCCTCCGGGCCGTCGGCGGCGCCGGGGCCCCGGACGTAACAGAACACCCCTCGCTTCACCTCGGCAGGGATGTTCGGGATGAACCGGTAGACCGACGCCCCCGGATACACCTCCGCGATCCGGTCCGTGGCGGTCGCGGCCAAAATCGACACGACGACCTTCGCGCGCCCGGCCACCTCACTCGCGACCTCGTCGAGCTGCTTGGGCTTGTGGCAGAGGACGAGGACCTCGGACCGCTCCGCGACCTCGGCGTTCGACCCGACCGCCTCGCCGCCGAGCTCTTCGGCAAGGGCGCGGGCCTTCGCCTCATCCAGGTCGTGTACGACGACCGGCTCCCCGATGCCGCGGGCAAGCGCCGACGCCATGTTCCCCGCACCGATAAGACCGAGCTTCATCGCGCCGGGAAGCCTATCCGGCGCAAAGCCCCCTAAGACTGGTTGAAGAAGCCCTTCTCGATCAGCCGCGCGCGCTCCTCGGCCGAGACCTCGACGTTGCGCGGCGTGAGCAGGAACACCTTGTCGGCGATCCGCTGCATGCCGCCGTCGAGCGCGTACGTCAGGCCGGAAGCGAAGTCGATCAGCCGCTTCGAGAGGTCCGTGTCGGTGCTCTGGAGGTTGAGGATGACCGGCACGGCGTCCTTGAACTGGTCGGCGATCTGCTGGGCGTCGTTGAAGCTCTTGGGGATCACCAGGTGGACCTGGATGTCCCCGCCGCGGCCACCGCCGTTCCCGCCCACCGACCGCAGTACGCGCGTGTCACGGCCGCGCGGCGCCTCGTCGGCGAAGATGTCGTCGAACTCGTCGCGGCGGCGGCGCTGGAGGCGCCTGACGTTGGGCCGCTCCCTGTAGCGGTCCTCGAGCTCGGCCTCCGGCTCGTGTTCCGGAATGGCCTCGTATCGCGGATCCTCCTCCTCGGCCAAGCCGAAGTAGACGAGCGTGCGATGCCATGTGTCGCGAAGCGCCATACGACCGAAGGTTTCGAGCGTAAGGAGAAAACTCCTTGTTATGGGAAGCGTAGCGCCAGAAACGCGCAAATAGCGCATTTTCCGCAAGCGGCGGGCGGTGCCGGCCACGCAGCGATGGTCTTCACCAGGCGTCGCGGACGGCGCAGACGTGCCGGTGGTCCGTGCCGCAGCACCCGCCGAGGACGTTCAGGTTCGGCAGCCTGTCCCGCAGAGCGGCGTAGCGCGGGCCGAGGTCGTCGGGATCGCCCTCGTCGAGGTCCTCGGCCTCATCCAGCTCGGCGTGGCTCTTGGTCGACGCGTTGGCGCGCAGCCCGCGGATCCGCTTCGCCCATGGTGCCCCGCTCTCGATCGCGTCCTCGAAGTGCGTCGGGTGGGCGCAGTTGATCATGTAGTAGGCAGGCGCGCCGCCGGTCTCGGCGTCCACCTGCTCGATCGCCTCCCCCAGCCCCTGGCCGCTCGGCAGCCGGCCGTCCGTCTCGAGCGTGAAGGAGATGGCCGCGGGCAGGCCGGCCTCCGCGGCCGCGCGCGCAATCCCGACCGCCTCCTCGGCGTAGGTCATGGTGACCGCGCAGACCATGTCCGCGCTCGTGTCCGCGAACGTCCCGATCTGGGTCGAGTGGTAGTCCTGCGCCTCAGCGGCGGTGAGCCTCGTCTCCGGGCTGTAGCCGTCGTCCTGAGGGCCGATGCAGCCGCTGATGACGATCGGCGCGCCGCCGTCCTCAGCGCTCCGAAGCTCCTCCATGAGGGCGATCGCCTTCCGGTTCAGGCCGTCGAGCTGGGCGGCGCTGTAGCCGAGCTCGCCTCCCCACCGCGGGCTCGCCCGCCAGGTGGGGCTCTCGAGCACGAAGCCGAGCCCGCGCTGGCGCGCGAGCTCGAGGTAGGGCTCGTAGTAGCGCCGCAGCGCGTCCGTGCCCTCCTCGTCCTCGAGCAGCACGAAGGCGGCGAACAGAGGCAGGTCGAGCCCTTCGTGGAAGATCAGCGTGGTCTCGATGCCACCGTCGGTGAGGAACACCCCGTCGCCCAGCTGAGGAAGTTCGCTTCGGTAGCGCATCATGCGAGCCTAATGCGCGTGGAGGCAACGAATTTCGAGGTGCTGAGACAGCTGCCGGGCGCCGGCAGCATCACGCTTAAGGGCGAGGCGCTCGGCGAGGGCCCGCCGGTCGTGCTCGTCCACGGCCTGTCGGCCACTCGGCGGAACGTCGTCCAGGGGTCGCGCGCGCTCGTGAAGCGCGGATATCGGCTGATCTCGTATGACGCGCGCGGGCACGGCGAGTCGCAGCCGGGGCCGAGCTACGAGTACTCGGACCTGGTGGGCGACCTCGAGGCCGTGCTGGACGAGCTCGAGCTGGACAAGCCGGCGCTGGTGGGCAGCTCGATGGGCGCCGCGACGGCGATGGCGTACACGCTCGAGCACCCGGACCGGGTGCCGGCGCTCGTTCAGATCACCCCGGCCTACACCGGCTACGCGCGCACGGGCGACGCGGACGGTGCGACCTGGGAGAAGCTGGCCGAGGCGCTCGACGACGGGATCGACAGGTTCCTGGAGGTCGCGCAGCCGGGCGACCTGCCCGAGCGCTGGCGCGAGATCGCCCGCGAGGCCACCCGCCAGCGGATGGAGCGCCACGCCGACCTCTCCTCCGTGGCGCAGGCGCTGCGCGAGGTGCCGGGCTCGATCGCGTGGAAGGGCCTCGACCGGCTGTCCGAGCTCGAGGTGCCGGTGCTCGTGGTCGGGTCGCAGGACGACTCGGACTGGCTCCACCCGCTCGGCGTGGCCGAGGAGTACTGCCGCAAGCTCCCGCACTGCGAGCTGGTGGTCGAGGAGAAGGGCGACTCCCCGCTGGCGTGGCAGGGAGCGCGGCTGTCGAACCTGATCGGCGACTTTTTGGAGCGCGTCGACTACCCCGGCGAACGGCAGCACTGAGGGTGGCCAAGCCGGGGGTTGGTCGACTTTTGTACTGAGCTCAGTACAAAAAGCGCCCAACCCGGCCGGGGCGCCGCCCCCTCAGTGCTCGTCGTACAGCACCGAGCCCAGGCGCACGATCGTCGCGCCCTCCTCGGCCGCGACCGCGTAGTCCTGCGACGTGCCCATCGACAGGCGCGACAGCCCGTGCTCGCCCGCCAGCTCCGCCAGACGGGCGAAGTGACGGCGGCTGTCCTCGGGCCGCTCCACGAAGGGCGGCATCGTCATCAGGCCGGTCACCGGCACGGGGCAGCGGGCGATGAAGTCGCCCAGCTCGTCGGGCGCGATCCCGGCCTTCCCCTCCTCCCCCGCCACGTTCACCTGGATCAGCACCTCGTTGGCCGGGTGCTCCTCCAGCTTCCGCATGGCCGACTCGGACGCGAGCGAGTGGATCAGGCGCACGTGCGGCGCCACGTCCTTCACCTTGCGGCTCTGCAGCTGGCCGATGAAGTCCCAGGTGAACAGGTCGCCGTGCGCCTCCTGCTTGGCGAGAAGGTCCTGAGCGCGGTTCTCTCCCACCAGCTCGATGCCGGCCTCCGCGAGCGCGGGCAGGTCGCGCTCCGGCACGTACTTCACCGCGGCGAGCACCTCGACCTCGGGGCCGATCCTCTCGCGCACCGCCTCGAGGTTCCGCCGGACGCGCTCAGGATCCATCGCGCACGATGATGCCCGCCTGGCGGCCGGTCACGCCGTTGTCGCGGCGGTGGGAGAAGTAGAGGTCGGGCTCGCAGCTGGTGCAGTGGTCGTCGTGCTGGACGTCCGACACGCCGGTGGCGGCGAGACGCGCCGTGATCACGGTGCGGAGGTCGAGCATGCGCCCCGAGGCGGCTCCGTCCACGTCCGCGAACGCGTCGAGCACCTCGTCGCCCACCTCGTAACAGCAGCCGCCGATGCCGGGGCCCACGGCGGCATCCGGCACCCGGTCGAACAGGTCGAGCGCCTTCTCGAGGATGCCGCCGGCCAGCGGGCGCCAACCGCAGTGGAGCATCGCGACCTGCTCGCCGTCGGAGAGCGCGACCGGGAAGCAGTCGGCCACGAGCACGAGCAGGCCGAGCCCCTCGTCGCGCGTGATGTGGCCATCGAGCTTC
This sequence comes from uncultured Thermoleophilaceae bacterium, assembly GCA_963808875.1. Lineage (GTDB taxonomy): Bacteria > Actinomycetota > Thermoleophilia > Solirubrobacterales > Thermoleophilaceae > JACVRW01. The sequence goes on along the minus strand of CAWEHM010000048.1, from coordinate 8,128 downwards.
TCGAGGTCGCGCCCGCCGGACACCGGGTGTGCGTAGCCGGGGTCCGGCCGCGTGCCCGTCCAGTCCCGGATGTCCGTGCCGTGCACCTGCCAGCCCATGGCGACCCGCTCGTTGTCGACCCCGGCCATGTCGGCCGCGATCCGGCGGTTCGCGAGCACGCGGTCCGGGTCGTCGTCGGTGAGGATCCCGAGGTTGAGCGACTCGTACGGGCCCTCGCTCACGCCGCCCCGGCGGGTGGTGAACGTCACGCCCGCGCCGGGCAGCCTCACTGCGCGTGCTCCCGGGCCAGTTGAAGCGCCGTCTCGAGCTCGTCCTCGCGCCCGGACACGAGTCCGTCCAGCTTGCGCCGGAGCGTCTCCTCGAGCGCGCGGCCCACTGCCGGCCCCTCGGGCACGCCGGCGGCGAGCAGGTCGTCGCCCGAGATCTCGAGTCCCACACCGCGGAGGTCGGTCACCCACCGGAGGATCTGCTCGGAGGGCGCCCTCAGGGCGAGGGCCAGCGCGAGCGCCTCGAGCGGCTCCCGGACGAGCAGGGCGCGCAGCTCGGAGGGGCTGTGCTCGCGCTCGCGGAGCGCCTGCGCGATCCGTGGCGCGACGCGCGCGGCGCGCGAGGCCGCGTCGCGCTCATCGGCCAGCAGGTTGAGGTCGGCGAGCCACAGGTCGAGCTTCTCCGGTGCGCTCTCCACCAGCGCGGCGAGCGCGCTCACTCCATGGTCGGCCCCGATCGCCGCCGCGCCGAGCGCCGCCGAGGCCACCAGGTCGGGGTCCGGGTCGAGCTCGGGATGGAGAGCGGTGTGGATCTCGAGGTCGCGGAGCAGCTCGATCGCCCGCCGGACCTCCTCCTCCCGCAAGAGCAGCATCAGATCCGCCCCGATCCTCGCTCCCGAAACCGTCGACAGAGCATCGGCGGCGACCGCCTCCCGTGCGAATCGCTCCGTCTCCGGCTCAAGCGTGAAGCCAAGGCGCGTTGCGTAACGAACCGCGCGCAGCAGGCGCGTGGGATCGTCACGGAAGCTCTGGTCGTGCAGGACACGGATGTTCTGGGCCTCCAGGTCTCCAAGCCCTCCATGCGGGTCGTAGAGATGGCCTACGTCGTCGCCGGTCAGGCCGATCGCCATCGCATTGACGGTGAAATCGCGGCGACGAAGGTCCTCGGCGAGCGACGTGAGTGTCACGCGCGGCAACGCTCCCGGCGCCTCGTACACCTCGTCCCGCGTGGTGGCGAAGTGGAAGATCTCGTCGGGGAGATCACGTCGGCTGTTCCGAACGCCTCGTACTCACGAACCTCGCTCCCGACCCGGTCCGCGACCGCCCGCGGCAGCAGACCGGGCGTCCCCTCGATCGCGACATCCAGATCGAGGGGAGGGGCGTTCCGGAGCAGGTCGCGCACCGCGCCGCCCACGAGGTAGGCGGGCGGAAGGCCCTCGAGCGCCGGCAGCAGCCTCTCCATGCCGGGTAGGCGCCGCACGCGCTCGCGCAGCTCGGTCGGCGGCGCGGACATCAGAGCCTGACCGGGATCCCGGCCTCTCGCATCCGTTCCTTCGCTTCGCGCACGGTGTGCTGACCGTAGTGGAACATGGACGCGACCAGCACGGCGTCGGCGCCGCCCTCCTCGACGGCGTCGACCAGGTGGTCCAAGGTCCCGGCGCCGCCGGATGCGATCACCGGCACATCCACGGCGTCCGCCACCGCGCGGGTGAGCTCGAGCTCGTAGCCGTCCTCGGTGCCGTCGCGGTCCATGCTCGTGAGCAGGATCTCCCCCGCCCCGCGCTCGGCACCCTCACGCGCCCACTCGACGGCGTCGCGGCCAACCGGCGTGCGGCCACCGTTCACGTAGACCGCGTAGGAGCCGTCGGCCTCAAGGCGGGCGTCGATGGCGAGCACGGCGCACTGGGCGCCGAACGTCTCCGCCAGCTCGGTGAGCAGCTCAGGACGCGCAACGGCCGCTGAGTTCACGGACACCTTGTCGGCGCCGGCGTCGAGCACCGCCTGGGCGTCGTCGGTGCTCCTCACCCCGCCGCCGATCGTGAACGGGATGAACACGTCGTCGGCGCAGCGGCGCGCCAGCTCGGCCACGGTCTCGCGCTGCTCGTGCGACGCGGTGATGTCCAGGAAGACGATCTCGTCCGCGCCCTCGTCCTGGTAGCGCACGGCCAGCTCGACCGGGTCGCCCGCGTCGCGCAGGTTCACGAACTCCACGCCCTTGACGACGCGGCCCTTGTCCACGTCCAGGCACGGGATCACGCGCCGGAGCAGCATCAGGCCAGCGCCTCCTGGCCCTCTCGGACGCCAAAGCGGCCCTCGTACAGCGCCTTGCCCGAGATCACGCCCGCGAGGTTCACGAGGCGGGCCGAGCGCAGGGCGCGGAGGTCATCCAGCGAGCCGATGCCGCCCGAGTAGAGGAAGCGGCCGCGCACGGTTTCCGAGATGCGCCTCACCTCGTCGAGATCCGGGCCCTCCAGCATCCCGTCGCGATCCACGTTCGTGTAGATGAAGCGGGTGGCGCCCTGGCTCTGGAGCCGCCCGATCGCCTCGTCGCCGCGCATCTGCGTCTCCTGCGTCCAGCCGGAGACCGAGACGAGCCCGCCGCGGACGTCGACTCCCACCAGGATCCGCGACGTGAAGGCGCTGAGCGCCTCGTCGAGCAGGTCGGGGTCGGTGAGCGCGGCCGTCCCCATCACCACGCGGAGCGCGCCGGCTGCCAGCGCGCGCCGGATCGAGGCGATCGAGCGGAGGCCGCCTCCCAGCTCCACCGCCACGTCGAGCTCGGACGCGATCCGCTCCACGTGGCGCAGGTTCACGGGCTCGCCCTCGCGCGCGCCGTCCAGGTCCACCACGTGCAGGAAGTTGGCGCCGGCCTCCACGAACGAGCGGGCCGCCTCGAGCGGGTCTTCGGCGTAGACGGTCTCGTCGTCGAAGCGGCCCTGGCGGAGGCGCACCGCCTTGCCGTCGCGGATGTCCACCGCCGGGAGGAGGATCATCGACCCGGCGCGGCGGCGAGCGACACGAAGTTCTTCAGGAGGCGCAGCCCGTCCGGCCCGGACTTCTCCGGATGCGACTGCAGCCCGTACACGGGCGGCTGCTCGACCACGCTGACGAACTCGGATCCGTACTCGGCGGTGCCGAGCACCGCGTCGTCGTCCGCCGGCCGCGGCGCGAACGAGTTCGCGTGGTAGAAGGCGCACGGCGACGGCAGGCCGTCCGTGAGCGGGCTCTCACGCCGCCAGCTCACCGGGTTCCAGCCGATCTGCGGCACCTTGAGGCCCGGCGCGTCGAGCGCCTCCACCGGCCCGCGCAGAAGGCCGATCCCCTCGGCGCCGCCCAGCTCGGTGGTGGACTCGAACAGAAGCTGCATCCCCATGCAGAGCCCGATCACAGGAACGCTCGCCTCGACCCGCTCGCGCAGCAGCCGGTCGAGCGCCAGCTCGCGCACGCGCTCCATCGCCTTCGGCATGGCGCCCACGCCGGGCAGCACGACGCCGCCGGCCTCGCGCACGCGCGCATGGTCTGCGGTCAGGAACGGCTGGGCGCCCACGTGCTCGAGCGCCTTGCCCACCGACCGCAGGTTTCCCATGCCGTAGTCGAGGATCGCGATGCGCGTCATCGCCGGCGCCTGCGCGTCAAAGGACGCCCTTGGTCGAGGGCACGCCCTCCACCCGGTCGTCGCGCTCCACGGCCGCGCGCAACGCGCGGGCGAATGCCTTGAACGACGCCTCGACCATGTGGTGAGCGTTCGTGCCGGCCTCGACCTGCACGTGCAGCGTGAGCTTGGCGGCGTTCGAGACCGCGCGGAGGAACTCCTCGGTGAGCTCGGTCTCGAAGTCGCCGACCCGCTCGGCGGGGAAGTCGCCCTCGAAGGAGGTGAACGGGCGGCCCGAGATGTCGAGCGCCGCCGAGGCGCGCGCCTCGTCCATGGGAACGACCGCGTGGCCGAAGCGGCGGATCCCCGAGCGGTCGCCGAGCGCCTCGTCGAGCGCCTGGCCGAGGGCGATGCCGGTGTCTTCGACGGTGTGGTGCGAGCCGGTCTCGAGGTCGCCCTCGACCTTCACGTCGAGGTCGCACAGGCCGTGGCGAGCCACGGCGTCGAGCAGGTGATCGAAGAAGCCGACCCCGGTGATCCGCTCCCCCGCGCCCGTGCCGTCGAGGTCCAGCGACAGCTGGACATCGGTCTCGCCGGTGGTGCGATGGATCTGCGAGGTGCGGCTCACGCGCGGCGCTCCATTGACTCTGCGTGCACAGGAAAGCCCTCCGCTCGCGCAAGTGCCGCGCCGGCGGGCGCGAGACGAGCGGCGGCCTCGCGCGGCAAGGATACGCGAGCCATGCGCCGCCGGAACGTGGCCGGCGACAGGGCCGACTGGAACCGCGCCGCCCCGCCCGTGGGCAGCACATGGTTGGAACCGGCGACGTAGTCCCCGAACGCGGTGGCCGACCCGGCCCCGACGAAGAGGCAGCCGGCGTTCCGCACGCGACCGGCAAGCGCCTCCGCCTCCTCCCCGACCAGCTCGAGGTGCTCGGGAGCGATCTCCTCCGCCTGTGCGAGCGCAGCCGCCACGTCGCGCGTCTCCACCAGGCCCGTCTGCGCGTCCGTAACGCTCGGCCGCTCCGGCGCGAGTCGCTCGATCGTCGCCTCCACCGAGTCCAGCAGCGCCGCATCCGGCGACAGGCACCACACCGGGCTGTCCGGACCATGCTCGGCCTGCGCCAGCAAATCGAGCGCGATCAGCTCGGGATCGGCCCCGGCGCCGCCCGCAACCACAACGAGCTCGCTCGGTCCAGCGATCCCGTCGATGCCAACCCGGCCCACAACCTGGCGCTTCGCCTCCTGCACGTATGCGTTTCCGGGACCGACGATCACGTCAACGGGCTGCACCGACTCCGTGCCAAATGCCAAGGCGGCGATGGCCTGCGCCCCGCCCATCCGGTAGACCTCTGTCACCTCGCAGAGCACGCAGGCGGCCAGGATGACGGGATGCGCTCGGCCGTCGGGCCCGGGCGGTGCGCACACGGCGATCTCGCGGACGCCCGCGGCGTGCGCGGTGACGGCGCCCATCACGACGGTCGACGGGTAGGGCGCACGACCGCCGGGCACGTAGACGGCCGCTCGCCGGACCGGGCGCTCCACGACCTCGACGGTGTGGCCTTCGGGGAGCTCGACCGTCACGAGCTCGTCACGCACCTGCGCCTTCGCGACGGCCCTCACGTTCGCGATCGCCGTTCGCAGGCCGCCGAGGACATCGGGCTCGAGGACCCCGATCGATGCTTCGAGCTCGTTCGCATCCACCCGCAGCTGCTCCGGGCCGAGCTCCGCGTGGTCGAACCGCTCGGTGAACTCGAGCACGGCCTCGTCGCCCCGCGCGCGGACCGCCTCGATGATCTCTCCGACCGGCTCCACCGAGTACTCGGGCGTGCTGCGGCCGATGGGATTGCGCTCGATCCTCATCCGCGCACCCTCTCCACGATCGCGTCGATCTCGGTCGCCTTGAGCTTGTGCGCCACGGGGTTGGCGATCAGCCGGGCCGTGCTCGTCGTGATCCGCTCGAAGACCTTCAGGTTGTTCTCGGCGAGCGTCTTGCCGGTTGCGGTCAGGTCGACGATGCCGTCCACCAGGCCGGTCAGGGGTGCCAGCTCCACGGAGCCCTTCACCTCGACGATCTCCGCCTGGCGGCCGGTCTCCGCGAAGTGGGCGGCGGCCACGCGGGGGTATTTCGTCGCGATCCGGACGCGGCCCAGTCGGCGCAGGGCGTCGCCGATCGGGTCGCCGGTGTCGGGTGCCGCCACGACCATCTCGCACTCGCCGTAGCCGAGGTCGAGCAGCTCGTAGACCTTGCGCTCCGACTGCTCGAGCAGCACGTCCTTGCCGGTGACGCCGATGTCGGCCGAGCCGTGCTCCACGTAGGTGGGCACGTCGCTGGGGCGCATGGTCACGACGCCGATGTCGGCGAACAGCAGCCTGCGGTCGTTCGAGCGCACCTCGGATGTGTCGATCCCGAGGCCGTCCAGGAGGTCGAGCGTGCCGCCGAACAGCGCGCCGCGCGGCACCGCGATGGTGAGCCGGTCGCTCACGAGAGCGCCTCCTCCGCGGCCTGGGCGAGATGCACCCTCTGGACGTCCACGGCCAGTCCGCACGCCGGGAGCTCTCGCCCGAACTTCCCGATCAGGTTGTCGTACCGGCCGCCGCCGCCCAGGGTGAACCCCACCGCCGGGTCGTAGACCTCGAAGACCGCGCCCGTGTAGTAGCCGAGGTCGCGCACGAGGCCGAGGTCGAAGATCACCCGGTCCGCGACCCCGCGTGCCTCCAGCTGCTCGTGGAGGGTGCACAGTCCGCCCACGCCGGGCGCGTCCTCGAGCACCTCCGGCCCACCGCGGAGCTGAGGGAGCCGAACCAGGAGGTCTCGGTCCGACTCGGCCAGGCCGAGAGCGTCCACCTGGCGCTCGAGGTCAACCAGGTCGCGGCGCGAGAGCGCTTCGAGCATCGGGAGGTGCGCCTCCTCCGGCAGCCCGAACGATCTCAGCAGGCCTCGATACAACGCGCCGTCCCCCACGCCCACCCGGTGACGCCGCAGCCCCGCGGCGTCGAGCGCGGCGATCGTCAGCGCCACGACCTCCGCCTCGCCCTCCACCCCGGGCACTCCGATCAGCTCGATCCCCGCCTGGAGGAACTCGCGCGGCTCCCCCACCCCGCGGTCCGTGGCCCGCCAGGCGCGCGCCACGTACGAGAACCGGAGCGGTGGCTCGGCCTCGGCGTACCGGGTGGCCACCACGCGCGCGACCGGGATCGTCATGTCCGAGCGGAGCGCGAGCACGGCGCCTTGGTCGTCGAAGGTCCTGTACCGAGCGCCCGCGGCCCGGTCGTCGCCGCGCAGCAGCACCTCTTCGTACTCGAGCGCGGGCGTGTGGATCTCGCCGTAGCCGGCGTGCTCGTACGTCTCGCGCATGCGGTCGCCGATGGCGCGGAGCTCGCGCATCTCCTCCGGCAGCACGTCCCGGGTGCCGGGAGAATGGCCGTGCGGGAGGTCGCGGGCGTGCCCGCGACGGACCGATGCTGTTCGGTCATCGGACGCTCCCGAGGTTAGGCAGGCACGCGCTCCGTGGCGACGCGCTCGATCCGCGCGCCCAGCAGCCGCAGCCGCTCGTCGATCCGCTCGTAGCCGCGGTCGATCTGGCGGATGTTCCCGATCTCCGACTCGCCGTCGGCGCACAGCGCCGCGATGAGGATCGCCATGCCCGCCCGGATGTCCGGGCTCTCCATGCGCTCGCCGTGAAGACGGCTCGGGCCGCTTACGACCGCACGGTGCGGGTCGCAGACGATCACCCGAGCGCCCATCGTGACCAGCTTGTCGACGAAGTACAGGCGGTTCTCGAACATCTTCTCGTGGATCAGGATCAGGCCCTCGGCCTGGGTGGCCATGGCGACGGCGATGCTCGTGAGGTCGGCCGGGAACGCGGGCCACGGGCCGTCCTCGATCTTCGAGATGGCGTCGCCCTCGTCCGACTTGATGCGCAGGCGCTGGCCGCCCGGCACCACCACGTCGCTCCCGTCGAACTCGACCCGGCAGCCGAGACGCTCGAAGGCGAGCCGCGTCATGCGGAGGTCCGCGGGGATCGTGTCGCGGATGCGCAGCTCGCCGCCGGTGCAGGCCGCGAGCGCGATGAAGCTTCCTACCTCGATGTAGTCGGGGCCGATCGTGTAGTCGGCCCCGGCCAGCTCCTCCTGGCCGTGAACGATCATGAGGTTGGAGCCGATGCCCTCGATGCGGGCGCCCATCGCCATCAGCAGGCGGGCCAGGTCCTGGACGTGCGGCTCTGACGCGGCGTTGTGGATCACCGTCGAGCCTGGCGTGAGCGCGGCCGCCATGAGGGCGTTCTCGGTGGCCATGACCGAGGGCTCGTCCATGAAGAAGTCGCACGCGTGCAGGCCGTCGGGGGCGGCCAGGCGGAACCAGCTGCGGTCCACGTTCGACCTCCGCGCCGAGCGCGCGGAAGGCATCCAGGTGCGGGTCGAGCCGGCGGCGGCCGATCACGTCGCCGCCGGGCGGCGGCATGTTGGCGCGCCCGAGGCGCGCGAGCAGCGGGCCGGCGAGCAGGAACGAGGCGCGGATCCGCTCGGCCCATTCGCGGTCCACCTCGAA
>CAWEHM010000047.1:0-36167 GCA_963808875.1 uncultured Thermoleophilaceae bacterium | reverse complement strand
TCCGAGCACTATCGCTACTAGGTCTCTGAAGCCCGAGGTACTCGATCCCGCGCTCGCCCCGCAGGGGCTGGCGCGGATCGAGTGGGCGCAGGGCCACATGCCGGTCCTGCGCTCGATCCGCGACCGGTTCAGGGAGGAGCAGCCGCTCGACGGGGTGAAGGTCGCCGCCTGCCTGCACGTCACGGCTGAGACGGCGAACCTGATGCAGGCGCTGATCGCCGGCGGCGCCGAGGCGGCGCTGTGCTCGGCGAACCCGCTCACCACGCAGGACGAGGTGGCGGCGGCGCTGGTGGACCTTGGGGTGCCCGTGCTCGCGTCCCGAGGCGAGGACATCGAGTCCTACTCGCGGCACGTGCATGCGCTGGCCGACTGGCAGCCGGACATCACGCTGGACGACGGCGCCGACCTCCTCATCCTGATCCACGAGCGCGGGCAGGAGGTGTCGGGCGGCGCTGAGGAGACCACCACCGGGCTGCTGCGCCTTCGCCGCCTGGAGGAGGAGGGGAGGCTGACCTGCCCGGTCGTGGCGGTGAACGAGTCGCGCACCGAGCGCACGTTCAACGACCGCTACGGCACCGGCCAGTCCGCGCTCGACGGGATCATGCGCGCCACGAACCTGCTGCTCGCCGGCCGCACGCTGGTGCTGTTCGGCTACGGCGCGACCGGCAAGGGCATCGCCCAGCGGGCGCGCGGCGCCGGGGCGACCGTGATCGTCTGCGAGGTGGACCCGCTGCGCGCGCTCGAGGCGCGCATGGACGCATTCGAGGTGATGCCCGCGCTCGAGGCCGCCGCTCGCGGCGACCTGTTCATCACGGTGACCGGATCGCGCGCCGTGCTGCGGCGCGAGCACTTCGAGCGAATGCGCGACGGCGCCGTCCTGGCCAACGCTGGCCACTTCGACGTGGAGATCGACCTCCCGGCGCTTCGCGAGGTCGCGAGCGGCGGTGTCCGGCAGGTGCTCCCGCTCGTCGAGGAGTACGACCTGGGCGACCGGCGGCTGCACCTCCTCGCCAGCGGGCGCGTGGTGAACCTGGCCGCCGGCGAGGGCCATCCCGCGGCCGTGATGGACATGAGCTTCGCGAACCTCGCCCTGGCGGTGGAGCACCTGAGAGTCCACCGCGCCGAGCTCGAGAACCGCGTGCTCGCCGTGCCGAAGGAGATCGACGAGGAGATCGCGCGGCTCAAGCTGGAGTCGCTCGGGGTGGAGATCGACTCGCTCACGCCCGAGCAGCGCGACTACCTGAGCTCCTGGGGAACCTCCGGCCAGGCCTAGCCGACCGGCGGCGCGCTTAAGGTCGCGCCCATGGATACCTCGAGATTGACGTCCGGGGACATCAGCGCCGGCGTCGGAGGCGTCGTCCTCCTCATTTCGCTGTTCCTCCCGTGGTACGGGGTGAGCGTGAGCGTCGCCGGATTCTCAGCCAGCGAGAACGCGTCCGGATGGGAGGTGTTCAGCTCCATCGACATCATCCTGTTCGCGATCGCCGTCGTGGCGATCGCGCTCGTGGCTCTGAAGGCGCTGGACCAGGTGCCCGCGGAGACGCCGGTGCCACTCATCCTGCTGGGCCTCGGGGCGCTCGCGGTGCTCCTGATCCTCTACCGGCTGATCGACTCGCCGGCTCCGAGCGACCTGCCGGACGAGGTGGACGTGAGCCGCAAGATCGGCATCTTCATCGGGCTGATCGGCGCGGCCGGTATCGCGTACGGCGGCTGGCGGGCCAACACGGAGACGCCGCGCGCGCAGCCGGCGCCGGCGGCCACGCCGCCACCGGCCGTCTAGGCGGCGCGCGGAAGCAGGTGAGCGCGGGCGCCCCGGCGTCCCCGCACGTCGCCCGCCAGGCCATCGGCCCGCAGACGGAGCAGGTCGACGAGGTCACGGCTCGGGCGGAACGGGTCGGCGATCGCGTCGCCCGTGTCGATCGAGATCGCGGCCCACAGCTCCTCACCCATCTCGGCGAGCAGGACGTCTCCGGTGGGCGGGGACGAGCTGTCGAGGACCGCAAGACGACGGACGGCGAACTCATCAGCGGTGGTTGCGCGGCGGATGGTGATGTTCATTTGGGTTCCCTTCGTTCGATTGCTGTCTAAGTAATTGTCGGCAATGGCGCCCATAAGTTCAAATACGAAGTCGTATGGGCTACGATAAGCTCGTCTTATGTTCGATGTGAAGCAGCTACGCGTACTCAAGGCGGTCTCGGACCACGGTTCGTTCTCCGCCGCGGCGGACGCGCTCTCGTACTCACAGCCCGCCATCTCCCAGCAGATCGCGGCACTCGAGAAGCGTGCCGGCACCACGCTCGTGGACCGCGGCAGTCGCGGCGTCCGGCTCACGGACGCCGGGCGCGCCCTGGTCGACCACGCGGAGGTCGTGATCGCCCGGCTCGCCGCCGCCGAGGCCGAGCTCGAGGCGATCGCGGGAATCCGCGGCGGTCGCGTGCGGCTTGCCTCGTTTCCGACGGCGGGCGCGTCGGTGCTCCCGCCCGCGGTAGCCGAGTTCAGCTCACGCCACCCGGAGGTTGAGCTCAGCTTCGTCGAGCGGGAGCCCGAGGAGGCGGCCCAGATGCTGCGCGCCGCGGAGCTCGAGATCGCGATCGTGTTCGAGTACGACAAGCTCAACCCGACGGAGTTCGAGCGCTTCTACGAGGGCATCGAGCTGCACCCGCTCGTGGACGACCCGATGTACCTCGCTCTGCCGCGCGACCATCCGCTTGGGCGGAAGAGCCGAGTGCGCCTCCAGGACGTCGCGGAAGAGACCTGGATCCAGGAGACCGGCTCGCACAGCTGGTGCGGCAGCTTCCACGAGGCGGTGTGCGCGAAGGCCGGGTTCAGCCCGAACGTGGGCTTCCGGTCCGACGACTACAACGTGGTGCAGGGGCTGATCGCCGCCGGGGTGGGCATCTCGCTCCTCCCCGGACTGGCGCTCACGAACGTGCGCGAGGACATCGTGATCCGCTCGCTCGGCCCGCAGGCGCCGTCACGCCAGATCGCCGCGGCCACGCTCGCCGGCCGCTACCGCTCGCCGGCAACGGGCGCGATGCTCGAGATCCTGGACGAGGTGGCGGCCCGCTTCGAGCTGCCGTCCGGCGCCGCGATCGCCGCCTAGCGCTCGGCGATCTGCCGGGCCACGATCGCGGCGTCCTCGCCCACACCGATCAGGAGCGACGACTTCCGCTTGCGGAGGAAGTGCACGCCCGCGAAGTACAGCCCCGGGACCACCGTGCTCGCGCCGTCGCGGTGGACGGGGAAGCCGAGGTCGTCGAAGGCGCCCGGAAAGTCGACCCACGACGCGTAGTCGGGCCGGAACCCGGAGGTGAACAGCACCGCGCCAAGCCGGCTCAGGGGGATCCGCTCGGGCGGGTCGGCGTCGATCGCCTGCGGTGGGTCGAGCTCCTCCCAGGGGACGCCCGCCGCGACCGCGTGCTTACGGAAGTCGCCGACGATCTTCTCGTGACGCTGGTCGCCCCACGCGACGCTCGCGTGGAGGTCGGGGGCGAAGAGGGCGTCGCGGCCGTCCGCTCCGAGGAAGCGTCCGAGCAGAGTCACCCCCATCCTCTGCAGCGTCCGGTAGTGCAGGTCGTGTCCGCCGTCGTGCCCGGTCGCCTGGACGTTGCCCCACAGCCGCGCGCCCGGCTCAGGCAGATCCTCGACGCGGTCGTCGAAGCTGCCCGAGGCGTCCAGCCACCAGACGGTGTCGTGGCCGTTGATTCGCCGCGGCGCCCAGCCCGCGCGGCCGCAGGCGAGAAACACGTCGCGACCGGCGAGGTGGAGCTCCTCGGAGATCTGGCACCCGGACTGGCCACTCCCGACCACGAGCACCGCGCCGGCGGGCAGCTCGTCCGGGTTGCGGTATGCCTCGACGTCGAGCTGGAACAGGTCGGGAGGAAGTGACGCCGCGCCCGCCGGGCGGTTCGGCCGCTGGTACGCGCCGGTGCTCAGGATCACGTTCCGAGCCTCGATCTCGCCTTCCGAGGTCTCGAGCACGAGGCGACCGTCGCGTCCGGGGCGGAGTGCGGTGACCTCGACTCCCGTACGCACCGGCGCCTCGAAGCTCCCGGCGTAGCGCTCCAGGTACCCGACGATGTCGTCGCGGGGCATGAAGCCGTCCGGATCGTCCCCGTCGTAGGGATGGCCCGGGAGCTGCACGCTCCAGTTGGGCGTGACGAGGCAGAAGGTGTCCCAGCGGCCGCGCCAGGTCTGGCCGACCTGCCCTCGCTCGAGAACCGTATGGGGCACGCCGGCCGCGCTCAGCTCGTGGCTGACCGACAGACCGGCCTGACCGCCGCCGACTACGACGGTCTCCGGGACGTCGCTCATCGCAGTGCGATCCTACGGTCCAGGGACCCAGCGGGCCAGATCAGGCGTACTAGGGGCATGCGCCGGGTTGCCCTCATAGCCATCGTCCTGCTCGCCGCCGTGCCCGCCACCGCCCGTGCGGACGGACTTCCCGCCGTGGGGGTCGACGCACACCCGCTGGCCCTGCCCGAAGGCGAGGTCGCCTACATCACGCGAGCGGGCGCGGACAGCACCCGGCTGATCGAGCACGCTCGCTACGGCGGACCCGTGCGCGAGCGGCGGCTGCACGGCTCGTTCTCGATTCCGGCGGTCGCCTACGACGGGTCGCCGAGCGGCCTGTCCGCCGACGGCGGGAAGCTGATCCTGATCAGCCCGCGCAAGCGCTTCCCACGCCTCCGCACCACCTTCGCGGTGGTGGACACCCACACGCTGAAGGTGCGCCGCCACATCGCGCTGCGGGGCGACTTCAGCTTCGACGCGATCTCCCCCGACGGCCGGACGATGTACCTGATCGAGTACTCGTCCCGGGACGTTCTCAACTACGCGGTGAGGACCTATGACCTACGCGCGGGGCGGCTGGTGCACGCGCCCGTCGTCGATCCGGAGGAGCCCGACGAGGCGATGAAGGGAATCCCCGTGACGCGGATCGCGGACGAGGACGGCCGCTGGGCGTACACGCTGTACGACAACGGCAGGCACTCCTTCGTGCACGCCCTCGACACCTCCCGGCGGACCGCCGTATGCATCGACCTGGACGTCCGAAGGGCCTGGGGCGCGCGCCTCGAGCTGCACGGCGAGCGGCTTGATGTGGTCGGAAGGGCCGCTCGACCGCTGGCGAGCATCGACACGCGGACGCACACCGTCACCGCCGGCGCCGCGCCCGCGTCCGCCCGCCGCCGCAGCGAGGACGCGAGCACGAGCTGGCTCGCGCTCGCCGTGCCGACGGCACTACTGCTCCTGGTTGCCGCCGCCGGTGGGCGGAGCGCTCCGATCGGTCGCCGCTTGCGGTCGATCGCCGCTCGGTTGCATTGAGGGTTGGGTTGGGCGTTTTATGGCCTCTGTGGAAGCCATAAGTCGACCAACCCGCGCAGGGGGCTGTTCGTCGATGCCGTAGAACTGTGGGATGGCTAAGGCGGATGGGGTGATGATCGAGGCCGGTGGGCGTGAGGTGCGGGTCTCGAGCCCGGATCGGGTGATCTTTCCGGCCACCGAACGGACACGGGACGTCACCAAGCTCGACATCGCCGAGTACTACGTCTCGGTCGGGGAGGGCATCATGCGGGCGCTGTGCCGGCGGCCGACCACGCTCGAGCGCTGGCCGAAGGGCGTTCATCCGCACATCAGGCTCTCCACGCGTGAGCGCGGCGGGGGCGATGCGTTCTTCCAGAAGCGCGTGCCCAAGGGGGCGCCGGACTATCTCGAGACCTGTCGCATCGAGTTCCCGTCAGGGCGCCACGCCGACGAGATCTGCCCGACCGAGATAGCCGTCGTGGCCTGGTGCGCGCACATGGGGACGATCACCTTCCACCCGTGGCCGGTCCGGCGCGAGGATGCCGACCACCCGGACGAGCTGCGGCTCGACCTCGATCCCCAGCCGGGTACGGACTTCGACGACGCCGTGCGCGTGGCGGACGTGGCGCGTGAGCTGCTCGCCGACCTCGACTACGCCGGCTTCCCCAAGACATCCGGTGGGCGCGGCGTGCATATCTACGTCCGGATCGAGCCGCGCTGGACGTTCACGGACGTGCGCCACGCGGCGATCGCCTTCGGGCGCGAGCTGGAGCGGCGCCTGCCGGGCGAGGTGACCACGAAATGGTGGAAGGAGGAGCGCGGGGAGCGGATCTTCGTTGACTACAACCAGAACGCCCGCGACCGCACCATCGCGTCCGCCTACAGCGTTCGGCCGAAGCCGGGCGCGCCGGTGTCCGCTCCGGTCACCTGGGAGGAGCTCACCGAATGCCGGCCGGAGGACTTCACCGTGGAGACGATGCCGGCCCGCTTCGCCGAGGTGGGCGACCGGCACGCCGCCATCGACGACAGGGCGCACTCGCTCGAGCCGCTGCTGGAGATGTACGAACGCGACGAGTCGGAGGGGGAGGGGGACATGCCGTACCCGCCCGACTACCCGAAGATGCCCGGCGAGCCGAAGCGCGTGCAGCCGTCGCGCGACCGGGATCGCAAGACGGACTAACCCTCAAGTAAGGGTCTGACCCTTTTCTGAGGGTTATGCCTGCGGCAGCTTCTTCGCGCCCCGCTTCGTGACGGGGTTCGACGGCGGTGGCACGACCGGTCCGATGTCGCCGTCCGGCGCCTCGTCGAGGTCCACGATCACCGGCGCGTGGTCGCTCGGACCGGTGCCCTTGCGCGCCTGCCGGTCCACCCACGCGGCCTGCACGCGCTCCGCCACCGGCTCGCCGGCCAGGATCAGGTCGATCCGCATCCCGAGGTCCTGGTGGAACATGCCGGCGCGGTAGTCCCAGTAGCTGAACACGCGCTCGCCCGGCCAGCGGTCGCGCACGACGTCGTGAAGGCCGAGCGCCTGGAGCTGCGCGAGCGCCTCGGCGCTCCGGCTCGGTCACGTGCGTCTGGCCCACGTAGGCGTCGGGATCGAACACGTCCTCGTCGGTCGGCGCGATGTTCATGTCGCCGCACACGACCACCTCGTCCTGCTCCTGCGCCACCACGTCCCGCAGCGCCCGCAGCCACTCGAGCTTGTACTCGTAGTGGTCAGAGCCGGGCTGGCGCCCGTTCGGCACGTACACCGAGTGGACCCGCACGCCGTCGCACGTCGCGGCGATGGCGCGCGCCTCCGGATGCGGGAAGCCGGGCGCATCCGCGAGCCCCGTCACCACATCGTCCAGGCCCACCCGCGACAGGATCGCCACCCCGTTCCAGGTGGCCTCGCCGTGCGCGGCGATCTCGTAGCCGCGGTCCGACAGCTCGTCTCCGAGCAGCTCGGCGAGCGCGTCGTCCGCGAGCTTCGTCTCCTGCAGGCACACCACGTCCGGCCGCCGCTCGTCGAGCCAGGGCAACAGCCGCGGCACGCGCTGCTTCAGCGAGTTGACGTTCCAGGTGGCGATCCGCACCGTCCAGAGACGGTACCGGGGCTACCCGAAGGTGAACGAGTACGCCTCCGCACCCGGATCGTCGAACACGATCTCGAGCGTCCGGTCGCTGATCCCGCCCTGCTGTCGCACGAGCTGGTACATGCGACCCGTGTCGAGCAGGCCGGTCCCGTCCTCGTCCGTGTCCACGCCGTGAGAGGCGCCGGGCGGCTCGCCGTCGAGCAATACGTGGAATGGGATTGGCTCGTGCCGTCCCGGAGACATCACGACGTGCGCGTCGCGCGCGTGGAAGCGGAAGACGATGCTTCCGCCGGCTCGGTCGAGCACGATGTTCTCCGGCCCGATCGTCCACTCCCCGGTGAGCGCCCACTCGTTCAGGAGCAGGTCGGAGATGGGCGTGTCCGCGCCGCTCCCGCCGCGGGCGTACCCGAGGTAGGTCTCGGGCGTGCGCAGGTTGTCCCAGTCGGCGGCCGCCTCCGGCCCAACTCCCTCCACGGACAAGAGCCCGCGCTCCACGCCGAGCAGGCGCTGCAGGACTCGCTCCGATTCCTCGTAGCGGCCCTCTCCGAAGTGCTCGTCGCGGATGATCCCCTCCCGGTCTACGAAGTAGAGCGCCGGCCAGTAGTGGTTGGCGAAGGCGGTCCACACCCCGTAGTCGTTGTCCTGCGCGACCGGGTAGTCGATCTCCCGCACCTCCACCGCGCGCCGGACCAGGCCGATGTCGTGCTCGAACATGAACTCCGGGGTGTGAACCCCGATTACGATCAGCCCGTCGTCACGGTAGGCCCGCGACCATGCCCGGACGTACGGCTCCTGGCGCAGCCAGTTGATGCACGTGAGCGTCCAGAAGTTCACGAGCACGACCTGGCCGCGCAGGTCGGTGGAAGCGAGTGGCTCGGAGCCCACCCAGCCCGTGGCCGCATCGAGCGAGGGCATGTGCACACCCGAGAACACGCTCATCTAGCGCACCCCTCGGAACGCTGCCCGGATCTCTGTCGAGAACAGCTCCGGCTCCTCCCAGGCGGCGAAGTGGCCGCCCCTCTCCGCATCGCCGTAGTACGAGAGGCCGGGGTAGACCGCCTCCGCCCAGCTGCGCGGCGCCACGAAGATCTCGTCCGGAAAGGCCGTGAAGCCGACCGGGACGGACGCCGGCGGAGGCGCCTGCCCGGCCGCGAGCGCCTGTGCGCGCCCGTTCTCCCAGTACGACCGGGCGGCCGTCGCGCCCGTGCCCGTCAGCCAGTACAGCGTGATGTTGTCGACGATGTGGTCACGCGTGAGATTGCCGGTGGGCTGCCCGTCCACGAAGGCGCGGGCGATCTTGTAGTAGCTGTCCGTGTCGTGGTCGAGCATCCAGGCGGCCATCGCGACGGGCGAATCGAGCAGGGCGTAGCCGATCGTTTGCGGCCGCGTGGACTGCTCCAGGAAGTATCCGAAGCCGGTGGCGCTGAATTCGGCGCCCGCCGCGCGCGCGGCGCGCTCCTGCTCGGACTCCGCCGGGAGCTTGTCCATGATGGCTAGCGCCCCCACGAGCAGGTTGATGTGGGCACCGAGGAGCCCGTCGGGCGCCTGGCGGCTCATCGCATCCGTGACTGCCGCGCCCACGTCGCCGCCCTGGGCCACGTACCGGGTGTACCCCAGCCGTCGCATCAGCTCCGCCCAGGCTTGTCCTGTGCGGCCCACGTTCCAGCCGACCTCCGCCGGCTCGCCCGAGAAGCCGTAGCCGGGCAGCGACGGCAGCACCAGGTGAAACGCGTCATCGGCGTCGCCGCCGTGCGCGGTCGGATCCGTGAGCGGGCCGACCGTCTCGAGCAGCTCGACGACCGAGCCGGGCCAGCCGTGGGTCATGATCAGCGGCAGGGCGTCCTCATGCGGCGACCGCACGTGGATGAAATGGATGTCCACGCCGTCGATCTCGGTCGTGAACTGCGGCAGCGCGTTCAGGCGCGCCTCGCAGGCGCGCCAGTCGTAATCCGTCGTCCAGAAGCGGGCCAGCGCCTGGAGCGCGCCGAGCTGCACCCCCTGCGAGCGATCGTCGACGAGCTCCCTCGAGGGCCAGCGCGTCGCCTCGATGCGGCGGAGCAGCTCAGCGAGCTGCTCCTCCGGAACCTCGATGTGGAACGGGCGGATCGCGGTTGTTTCGGCGGTGGCGGACATGGGTCAGCTCCTTTGGTTCGTCTTCAACCCCTCAGCGAGCGGAACGCCGCTCGGACCTCGGAGGTGAACAGCTCGGGCTCCTGCCAGGCCGCGAAGTGGTTGCCCTCGTCGACCTCGTTGAAGTACATGAGGTTGGGGTACGCCTTCTCGGCCCAGCTCCGCGGCGCCTGGTAGAGCTCCTTTGGGAACACGCTCACGGCGGCGGGAACGGTGGCTCCCTTGACGTCGAAGAACCCGAGCGTGTTCTCCCAGTACAGGCGACCCGACGAGATCCCGGTGTTCGTCAGCCACGTGAGCGTGATGTTGTCGAGCACCTCGTCGCGCGTGAGGTTGCCCACGGGCTGCTCGTCCACGAACGCCCGCGCGATGTCCTCGTAGCTCTTCAGGTCGTGGTCGATCATCCACGCCGCCAGCGCGACCGGCGAGTCGGCCAGCCCGTACAGCGTCTGGGGGTGATTCGACATCTCGGTCGCGTAGCCGATGCCCTTCGTGTAGAGGAAGAGCAGGTCCTCGTACGCCCGGCTCTCCTCGGCTGACAGCCCTGACGGCGCCGGCTGGCCGGTGGAGACCATCTCGAAGAGGTCCGCCGGCACCGTTCCCGGCATGTTCGAGTGGATCCCCACGAGCTCCGGAGGTGCCTCGGCACCCATCACGTCGGTGATCTGGGCACCCCAGTCGCCGCCCTGCGCCACGTAGCGCGTGTATCCGAGCCGCTTCATCAGCGCGATCCAGGCGCGCGCGATGTGAGGCGGGCCCCAGCCGGTCTCCGCCGGCTTGGCCGAGAACGCATAGCCCGGCATCGACGGAACCACGACGTCGAACGCGTCCTCGGCGTCGCCGCCGTGCGCCGTCGGGTCGCTGAGCGGGCCGATCACGTTCAGCATCTCGACCACCGAGCCCGGCCAGCCGTGGGTGATGATGATCGGCAGCGCGTTGTCGTGCGGCGACTCCACGTGGATGAAGTGGATGTCGAGACCGTCGACCTCGGTCATGAAGTGCGGGAACGCGTTCAGTCGTGCCTGGACGCGCCCGAAGTCGTACTCGGACCCCCAGTAACGCGCAAGCGCGTCCATCGTCGCGAGCTGCACGCCCTGCGTGGTGTCCGCGACGGTCTCCCTCTCGGGCAGGCGCGTGGCCCTGATACGACGCCGGAGGTCGTCCACGGCCTCGGCCGGGAAGTCGACGTCGAAGGGACGGATGTCGGTCGCATCGGTGGTTACTGACACGCAATTCTCCTAATCACTCGTTGTTGCCTCCGAACAGCTGGAGGAAGAAGAGGAAGATGTTCAGGACGTCCAGGAAGATGCTCGACGCGATCGGCACCGCCTCCTCCTGGCCGGCACGGCGCAGCCGGTTGAAGTCGAGGACCGTGTAGCCGCCGAAGATCACGAGCCCGGCGACCGACCAGATGAGGTTCTCGTTGGGGATCGAGACGAAGAGCGCGACGAGGCCGAACACGATCAGGCCCAGGAGCGCCCAGAACAGCACGCGGTACCACGACGAGAGGTCGCGCCGGGTCGCGTAGCCCGCGGCACCGAGAGCCGCGACGAAGCCACCCGTCGCTCCGGCGGCCTGCCACACCGCCGCCGGATCGGCCGCGACGTAATCGCTCAGCACCGGTCCGAGCGCCAGTCCGAGCAGCAGTCCCAGGCCGAAGAGGAGCGTGACCGCCAGCTGCTCGTTGCCGCGCGCCGACGCGATATTGAGGCCGAAGATGCACCCGAAGCTCGCGATGAAGGCGAGGATTCCCCAGGCGCCGCTGAGGTCGCGGCCGATGTAGGCGCCGAGGGCGAGGAACCCGAGCGTCAGGGCCACGAGGCCCATGACCTGGCCGAACACCGCCCGCGACTCGTCGCGGGTGATCGCGATCCGTCCAGCGGTCGTGGAGGTCATGTGCGGAGGTTCCCGCGGCACGGCCCGGCTCGCGCCCGGGGACACCCGGGTCAGGTCACTGGTTCCAGGGCCACGACCAGTGATCTCACGGGCGCGACCGGAGTCCCGAGCGGCGACTCTCGCGGCAACCCAACCGAGGGAGATCCGCATGAGCAGCCCCGACCTCACCACCGACACGCAGGCGGCGGGCGCCGCACCCGGGACCATCGACATGAAGCTCGAGGTCATCACGATCCCCGTCTCCGACGTGGATCGGGCGAAGAGCTTCTACGAGAGCCTCGGATGGCGGCTCGACGCCGACTTCGACCTCGGTAACGGCATCCGTGTGGTCCAGTTCACGCCGACCCACTCGGACTGCTCGGTCTCGTTCGGATCGGGCATCGTCAAAGCCCAGCCGGGGTCGGTCGAGCGGATGGAGATCGTCGTGTCGGACCTCGAGGCGGCGCGCGCGGATCTGATCGATCGCGGCGTGGACGTGAGCGAGCCGTTTCACCGGGGCGCCGGGGGCTTCGAGCCCGGCCTGGACCCGCAGCGCCAGTCGTACAACAGCTATGCCACGTTCAGCGACCCGGACGGCAACGGCTGGATACTCCAAGAGGTCACGACGCGGCTTCCGGGCCGGGTGTGGGGGGACTGATCCATGGACGTCGGCGAGATCGCCCAGCTCCTGCACGAGACGGCCGAGCGCCACGACGCGTTCGAGAAGGCCGCCCCTCCGCACGACTGGTGGGACTGGTACGCGGCCTACTTCGATGCCCGGCAGTCGGGGAGCAGCCCTGAGGAGGCCGACGCGGCCGCCGGCCGCTACATGGCGGAGGTGAAGCACGTCGTGGTGGGCGCGCGATGAGCACCGCCGGGGTCACTCACTCGAACAACGGCAACGGTTCGCACGAGTGGGCGCTGTCGTGGACGCACCTCAGCGTCGACCGCCGTACCCCTGGCTACTGCCGGGTCACGTTCGACCACCCTCCGATCAACACGCTCACGGCCACGATGGTCGGCGAGCTGTCCGAGCTCATCGACCTGATCGAGGCGGACGAGGACCTGAACGTCGTCGTGTTCGACAGCGCCAACCCCGACTTCTACCTGGCGCACTGCGACTCAGAGGACGCCCCGGACATGCGCTCATGGCCGGACCTGCTGGTGCGGCTGTCGCGCGCTCCGGTGCTCAGCATCGCTTCCATCCGGGGCCGCACTCGCCGCGCCGGGAGCGAGTTCGTGCTCGCGTGCGATCTGCGGTTCGCGTCACGCGAGAATGCCCTGCTCGGCCTGTTCGAGGTAGGGCTCGGCGTGGTGCATGGCGGCGGTCCGGTGGCACGGCTGCCGCGGATGGTCGGGCGCGGCCGCGCGCTCGAGATCCTGCTCGTGGCGGATGACCTCGACGGGCCGCGTGCCGAGCACTA
The DNA here is from genome assembly GCA_963808875.1 of uncultured Thermoleophilaceae bacterium. Lineage (GTDB taxonomy): Bacteria > Actinomycetota > Thermoleophilia > Solirubrobacterales > Thermoleophilaceae > JACVRW01. The sequence goes on along the minus strand of CAWEHM010000047.1, from coordinate 23,359 downwards.
CGGCTACGTCAACCGAGCCATAGCCGACGATCGGCTCGATGACGAGGTCGACGCGATGGCCTCCCGCCTGGCCGGCTTCGAGCACGACGCGATCGCGCGAGTGAAGTCGTATGTGGACCAGGTCCCCTAGCCGTTCACGAGTGCGAGGTACTGATGGATCAGGCGCACGGCCATCGCGCCCTCGCCGACGGCTGACGCCACTCGCTTGATCGATCCGGAGCGGGCGTCGCCCACGGCGAAGACGCCCGGGCGGCTCGTCTCGAGCGGCAGCGGAGCCCGCTCGCGGCCGTCGCCGGCCGGGTCCAGGTGGGTCACCTGGAGGTCGCCGCCCGTCATCAGGAAGCCGTCCTCGTCGGTGGCGAGCGCGCCGGCCAGCCAGTCGGTGCACGGCTCCGCGCCGATGAAGACGAACAGAGCACGAGCGCCGAGGCGCTCGTGCTCGCCGGAGTCGGTGTGCTCGACTGCGATCGCCTCCAGCCCGTCGTCACCGTGCAGCTCGCGTACCTCGGTGTGCAGGTGCACGTCGATCCCCGGAGTGCGCCGCACCTGCTCGACGAGATAGTTCGACATCCCCGCGGCGAGGTCGCCGCCGCGGATGAGCAGGTCCACGTGGCCGACGCGGCCGGCCAGGAACACGGCGGCCTGGCCGGCCGAGTTCGCTCCGCCCACCACCACGACCGGGCTGCCGCTGCACATCTGCGCCTCGACCTCGGTGGCGGCGTAGTAGACGCCCATGCCCTCGTACTCCGCGAGCCGCGCAACGGCGAGCCGGCGGTAGCTCGCGCCGGTGGCGATCACGACGGAGCGCGCGTGCAGCGTGTCGCCTCCGTCGAGCTCTACGACGTGGTAGCCGTCGTCGAACTTCAGGGACGAGGCAAGGGCGGGCACGACGGTCCGCGCGCCGAACCGGGTGGCCTGCAGCGACGCCCGTTCGGCGAGTTCGGAGCCCGAGATCCCGGCCGGGAAGCCGAGGTAGTTCTCGATCCGCGCGGACGTGCTCGCCTGTCCGCCGAGCGCGACCGAGTCGACGAGCACGGTCGTGAGCCCCTCGGACGCGGCGTAGACGGCTGCGCCGAGCCCGGCCGGGCCCGCGCCCACGACCACCGTGTCGCACACCTCGTCGCGTGAGACCGTCCTCAGGTTGAGCGCCGCCGCGACCTCGCGATTGGTGGGGTTGCGCATGGCCAGCGGGCCGCTCAAGAGGAGCGGAGTCTCGGCGGGGGTGACGGAGAGCGCGCGCAGCAGCTGTTCCGCGTCCGTGTCGGATTCCAGGTCGAGGAACGCGTGCGGGATGCGGTTGCGAGTGAGGAACTCACGCAACCGGCGGCTGTTGGGGTCGAGGCGGGAACCCACGAGCCGCATCCCCGACCCGAGTCCGATCAGCTCCGCGCGGCGAGCCAGGAACGCTCGGAGGATCACGTCGCCCAGCGCCTGGTTCGACCCGATCACGCCCTGCAGCTCGTCGACCGTGAGCACGATCGCCTCGCCCGCCTCGCTCACCACCGGAGTGAGGTACGCCGGCTGCCCGGTCATGAGGTTCAGCTCACCCGTGAAGCGGTGCGCCTCCACGAAGCCGATCACCCTCTCCGCGGACGAGCCGAGGGCGTCCATCAGCGCGACCCTGCCGTGCAGAATCACGTACAGCTCGGTGTTGACCTCGCCCGCGCGGTACAGCGCCGCTCCTGCCTCGAGCGGCCGGCGGCGGCCGGCCGCGTCCAGCAGGTCGAGGAACTCGGCGCTGAGGCGCGGAAACGCCTGATCGCTGACGACTACTGCGTCGGCCATGTGGTCCTCAGGTGGGGCAGTACTCGGAGTCGGACACCGGCAATACGTTCGCAAGCTCGCGACGCGAGCTGATCTCAAGCTTCGCGAACACCTTGCGCAGATGCCACTCCACCGTCCGCGGGCTGAGGAAGAGCCGCGCGCCGATCTCGGGATTCGACAGGCCCTCACGGGCCAGCTGGGCGATCTGCCGCTCCTGTGCCGTGAGATCGTCGCGGGCCGGCGTCCGGCGCTTGCCGACGGTCTCGCCGGTGGCCTGCAGCTCGCGAGCGGCGCGCTCGGCGAACGCCTCCATTCCCATGCCCGTGAACATCCGGTGGGCCGTCCGGAGCTGCGCGCGCGCCTCCCCGCGCCGGCCCTCGCGGCGCAGCCATTCGCCGTACAGCAGGTGGGCCCGAGCGTGCTCTCCGCGCACGCGCGTGCGGCCGAGCCGCTCGATCGCCTGGCGGTAGTCCTGCTCGGCCAGGTCCTGCTCGCTCAGGAGCGCGCGCGACCGCGCCTCCAGCCCCAGTGCCCAGTCCGTGCCGGCGGCCCGGGTCATCTCGGTGAGCCGGCGAAGCGCGTCGTGGGCGAGCTCTTCCCGGCCGCTGCGCGCCGCGGCCTCCACGAGCTCGGGCAGCACCCAATTGAACGTCGCGTCGAGCCGCTCGCCAGGCTCGGCCACCTGCTGGCCGGACGCCAGCGCCTCGTCGTGCCTGCCGAGGGCGTTGTGCAGGAGCGCCTTCCCCCACTGCACGGTGCTGAGGATGAGCCCGCCGCCCGGTGCCGACTCCTTCATCCTGACCTCGGCGAGCTCAGCGAGGTCGGTCTCTCCGCCGCGCCAGGCCGCGAGCACCAGGGATCCGAACGGGGCGAGCTCAGTTCCCGTTGCCTCGGTGGCGATGCGCACCTCGTCGATCAGGGCGGCGGCCGCGGCGAGCTCACCGGCGAAGATGCGCGCGACGATCGAGGCCGTGAGCGCGGTGGGCAGCCCGGTCAGAGCGCCCGCGTCGCGGACGAGCTCGACCTCGCGCGCCGCGAGCTCCTCCCAGGTGTCGTGGTCCCACAGCTCGATCGCAGCCGCCTCGGCGAGCCAGAGCCACCGGAAGCCGCCGTTCCCGTCGGGATCGCCGTTGCGGAAGGCGTCCAGGGCGCTCTTCAGGCGCGGCGCGGCGGCGCTGTGCCCCTCCACGATCCGCACTGCCAGGCCGTCGAGGAGCAGGTCTGGAGCGCTCGGGGAGGGCGAGGGTGGCGCGGCCCGGGCGGCCGTCGCCACGCCGAGGGCGGCGCCGTCGGCGAGCGGACCCGCGAATTGGACGGCCATCAGCGCTTCGAGGTACGTCTCGCGGGCAAGGGTGGTGTCGAGCGCCTCCAGCTGCTTGGCCACGGCGAGCAGGAGCGGGGGCGCGTCGCTCCCGCGGTGGGAGGTGAACGTGATCTCGGCGCGCAGGAGGTCGCCCTGTGCCCGCTGGAGTGGATCGAGCGCACCGGCATCCGCGCTCCCGAGCAGCGCGAGCGCGGCGTCCGGGTCGCCGGCCTGATGCTTTGCTCGGGCGGCTGCCAGCGCCCGGCGTGCACGGTGCGCGGGATCGACCGTCAGGGCGGTCGCGCGTTCGAGAAACGCCGCGGCTGCCGCGACCCCTCCGCGCGTCTGAGCCCGTCCGGCCGAGTCCTCGAGCGCGGCCGCCACGTCGTCGTCGGGCCCCTCCGCCGCGAGCGCTCGGTGCCAGGCGCACCGATCCGGATCGAGCTCCGGATCGCCCGCGTCCGCAAGCGCGGCATGTGCTCTGCGCCGGTCCACGGGCGGCGCCGCCCGGTACACCGCCGACCGCACGAGTGGATGACGAAAGCGGACGCGTGCTCCGATCTCGAGCAGCTCGGCATCCTCCGCGGGCACCACCGCGCCGGTCCCGATCCCGAGGGCCTCGGCCGCCCGCCACACCAGCGTCGCGTCTCCCACGGGATCGACCGCGGCGAGCACCATCAGGCGTTGCGTCTCGCCCGGGAGCTCGCCGACCCGCTTCAGATAGTGCTGCTCGATCCGACCCGGCAGGTCTCCCGTGGCGGGAAGCTCGAAGCCGCCCGCCAGCTCCGCAACGCTCATCCCCCGGGGCAGCTCCAGCAGGGCGAGCGGATTGCCGCGGGTCTCGTCGACGATCCGGTCGCGGACCTGGTGGTCGATCCGGCCCGGGATGGCTCTCGCCAGGAGCGCGCGGGCATCCCCTGCGTCGAGCCCCTGTAGCCTCACCTCGGGGAGGCCGTCGAGCTCCCGCCTCGTCCTCGGGTCGCGTATCGCGAAGACGATTGCGACGGGTTCCGCAAGCAGCCGGCGCGCGACGAACCCGAGAATCTGCTCCGAGGCGGCGTCGAGCCACTGCGCGTCCTCGACGAGACACAGGAGCGGCCGCTCGTCGGCCACGGCGGACAGAAGGCTGAGCACCGCGAGTGCCACGAGGAACCGGTCCGGCGTCTCCCCGGTGGACAGGCCCAGGGCGACCCTCAGAGCTTCCGCCTGAGGATCCGGAAGGTCGGTGAGGCGGGCGGCCATCGGAGCGCACAGCTGATGGATCCCGGCGAATGGAAGCTCCATCTCGGCCTCGACGCCCGCGATCCACGTGACATGAAATCCGGAAGCCTGCCGCGCGACATGCCGCAGGAGCGCGGTCTTCCCGATGCCCGCCTCCCCCCGGACGATCATCACGGCGCTCTGGGGCCGGCGGACGTTCTCGAGGAGCCAGTCGAAGACCTCCTGTTCGGCAGCCCGGCCCAGGAGATCAGCGGTCATCACCCCTCAGGATCGTGGTCGCAAAGTGCGCCAGCAACCGACGCATGTCGCACCGGGGAGGGGGACATTCGTCGCACGGCTCCGCAGGTCATTTGGCTCATGGCCTGCGCCGCGTTAACGTGATCCAGTTCCTCCCCCCGATCTCTCGCGCCGCGAGGGGGCCCCAATCAGCACTCAAGCCCAGCTGCCCGTCATACGGCCGGCGCCCAGCCGGACGGGTCTGCACGCCCTCAGGTGGCCGTCCCCCAGGTACCTCGCCGGCGTGGTGTTGCTCGCCGCCGCCTACTACGGCGCCGCCAAGGTCGGGCAGATGCTGCGCTACACGGGCTCGGTCTCCGCGATCTGGCCTCCCGCGGGCGTCGGGATCGCGGCTCTCTACCTGTGGGGAGTCCGCTGGTGGCCAGGCGTGCTGCTCGGCGAGCTGGTGGTCAACGGGCAGCTGTGGCTCGACGACAGGACATTCCCGGTGGGAAGCCTGGTCGGCCAGCAGGCCGGGAACATGGCCGAGATCATCGTCGGGGCGCTCCTGCTGCGCCGCCTGCTCGGCCCGAACGCCGCGATGGACCGGGTGGAGCAGGTCGGCCGCATGCTCGCGGCGCTCGCCGTCGCGACCGCGATCAGCGCCACGATCGGCACGATCTCGCTGGTCGCGGGCGGTGTGGTCGACACCTCGGACACAGCCGAGTTCTGGCGCACCTGGTGGCTCGCCGACACATCGGGCGGACTTGTCGTGTTGCCGCTGGTGCTCGCATGGGCTCCGGATCCCGTGGGCGCGGCGCGGCGGATCGCGACCTGGGAGGGCGCCGCGATGGTGGTGGCGGTCGCCGCGCTCACCGCCCTCGCGTTCTCGTCGCAGGAGGCGATCAAGTACGCGGTGTTTCCGACTCTGATCTGGGCGGCCTTCCGATTCGGGCCGCCGGGGGCGACGCTCTCGATCGCGGTCACGGCGGGCGTGGCGATCGGCGTCACGGCCAACGACGTCGGGCTCTTCTTCACTCAGATGATCGACCACCACACGCTCACAACGCAGCTTTACCTCTGGGTGGCGGCGCTCACGACGCTCTTCCTGAGCGGGGTGGTGTGCGAGCGCGAGCGATCGGCGAGAGAGCTCGCGGAGGCGCGCAGAACGGAGGGCGAGCGGGCGGTGGAGCAGCGCCGCCGGATAGCCCGAGACCTGCACGACTCCGTTTCTCAGGCCCTGTTCTCGACCGTGCTCCACACGCGCGCGGCCGAGAAGGCCCTCGCCACAGAGGGCGTCGACCCGAGGGGACGTGTGGGACGATCGCTCGGCACGATCGCGGACCTCACGAGGAGCGTCCAGGGCGAGATTCGCTCGCTGATCTTCGAGCTGCGCCGCGAGCAGGTGCACGACGGGCTGGCTGCCGCGCTCGCGCGGCACGCCGAGGGGTCGGGATCCGCCGACGGCCTGAGCATCGACGTGCGCGGGCCGCGGGGGCCGCTGACAGTGTCCGAGCAGGTGGAGACGCAGCTGTTCGCCATCGGGCGAGAGGCGCTCTCGAATGTCCAGAGACACGCCGGGGCCAGCGCGGCGCACGTTCGGATCGCCTCCCGGCCGGGGCAGGTCGTGCTCGAGGTGCGCGACAACGGACGCGGTTTCGATCCGGACGCCGGCCATCCCGGACACTTCGGCCTCGAGTCGATGCGTAGCCGTGCCGCCGAGGTCGGCGGTCGCGTCACGATCGCGAGCGCCCCGGGCTCGGGGACAGTCGTGCGGGTCCGCGTTCCCGCGGAGCCGGACGGCGGCTGACGTGCCGAGTGGGGCGGACGACACCATCGACGTGCTGGTCGTGGACGACCACGAGGTCGTGCGCCGCGGCCTGCTGGCGTTCCTGGACGGCGAGCCCGACATCGCCGTGGTGGGTGAGGCCGGCGGCGGCGCCCAGGCGCTCGACCTGCTGGCGTCGATGGAGTCGGAGGGGCGCCGGCCCGACGTGATCGTCATGGATCTGCAGATGGCGCCGGTCGACGGGATCGAGTCGACTCGCCGGATCCGCGCCCTGTACCGCGACATCGAGGTCGTGGCACTCACCTCGTTCGCCGAGGAGGAGCGTGTGCATGCCGCCCTCCAGGCGGGGGCGTCCGGTTACGTCTTGAAGGACTCCGATGCCGACGAGGTGGCGGCCGCCGTCCGGGCCGCACACCGGGGCGAGCTGGTCATCGATCCACTCGTCGCGCGGACGCTGATGTCTTCGCTTCGCGAGGCGCGGGACGGCGAACCGGTCTCCGACCTCACGTCCCGGGAGCTCGATGTGCTGCGGCTCGTGGCCGCGGGCAAGCCGAACAAGGAAATAGCCACAGAGCTCGCCATCAGCGAGCGCACGGCGCGGACACACGTATCCAGGATCCTCCGCAAGCTCGGTCTCAGCTCGCGGACCCAGGCCGCGCTATGGGCTGTTCGCCAGGGACTCGTGGACCTGGACCCGTAGCGCTCCGGGGAGTTCCCGGCGAGAGTGGATCCCGAGCTTCGCGAACACCTTGCGGAGGTGCCACTCGACGGTGCGCGGGCTCAGGAAGAGCCGCGCCCCGATCTCGGGGTTCGAGAGCCCCTCGCGGGCGAGCTGGGCGATCTGCTGCTCCTGGGCGGTCAGCTCGTCGCGCGACTCGACGGTCCTCTTGCGCACCTTCTCGCCCGTCGCGACGAGCTCGCGCCGGGCTCGCTCGGCGAACGCCTCCATCCCGATCGAGGCGAACTCATCGTCGGCGGCCCGGAGCTGCGCGCGAGCGTCGACGCGCCGGTTCGCCCGGCGAAGCCATTCCCCGTACAGCAGGTGCGTGCGCCCGAGCTCCGGGCGCAGCCGCGTGCGGCCGAGGCGTTCGATCGCCTCTCGGTAGAGCGGCTCGGCGCCCTCCTCGTCGCCGAGGAGCGCGGTGGAACGGGCGCGTATCCCCAGCGCCCAGTCGGTCGGCACCACGGCCGTCGCCGCGGCGATGCGCTCGTGAGCAGCGCGAGCGAGGCCCGGCTCGTCACACCTCGTGGCGGCCTCGAGCAGCTCGGTCGCGGCCCACACGGAGACGAACAGCTCCGGCGTGTCGTCGCTGGCCTCGCTCGCGGCCGCCAGCGCCTCGTCATACCGCCCGAGGCCGTTCAGCAGCACCGACCGCGTCCAGTGCGCGTACTGCACCGCCGTCCCCTGGCCGCCGGCCGTGGACTCCTCGATCGTCGCGTCGATCACCTCGGAGGCCTCGTCGGCCCGGCCCCGATGGCCGGCGAGCACGAGGGCGCCGTACGGCGCCACGCGCGTGCCGGTCGCCTCGGTGACCGTGTCGGCCTCCGCCACCAGCGCGGCCGCCCTCCCGAACTCACCACCGAGCACCGCCGCCTGCGCCGACACGTTCGCGCTCACCGCCAGCACCGCCAGCGCCCCCGCCTCACGAGCCAGCTCGACGCTGCGATTCGCGACGGCGACACAGGTGTCGTAGTCCCACACCATCACGGCGGCGGCCGTCGCGAGCCAGCCCCAGCGGAGCACCTCCTCGGTCGAGACGTCCGCGCCCGCGAAGCCGGCGGCAGCCTCGGCGAGAAGGGGAGCCGCGGCACGACGGCCGTCGGTGAACGCGAGGGAGAAGCCGTCGAGCAGCATGTCGGAGGGGCGAGGATGGTCGGGGCGGATGGCGGCCGCTCTCACCTCGCGCGACACCTCGGACATGTCGGCCGCGCTGGCGAAGCGCCCGGCGAAGAGAGCCGAGCTCCAGGCGTCGAGGTACGTCTCTCGCGCAACCCCCGGGTCGAGCGGCTCGAGCCTCTTCGCGGCTCGCAGGAGGAGCGCCGGAGCGTCGCTCCCGCGGCTCTCCGAGTAGGCGGCCTCGGCGCGAAGGAGGTCGAGGCGGGCGTGCTGCAACTCGTCCAGCGGGCCCACCTCGGCTGCCGACAGGAGGCCCCGCGCCACGTCGAACGTGCCCGCGCCGAGGCTCGCCTCGGCAGCCGCGAGCGCCCGCTCCGCTCGCCGCCCGGAATCGGCGGTCAGGGCGACAGCCCGCTGCAGGAACGCCGCCGCCGCGGCCAGGCCGCCGCGCGCCTGGGCCCGGCCCGCCGAGCGCTCCAGCTCCACGGCGACCTCCTCGTCGGGGCCCGCGGCCGCCGCGGCGAGGTGCCACGCATGACGGTCCGGGTCGGTGTTCCGGTCGGTCGCCTCGGCCAGGGCCAGATGCGCCGCTCGGCGCTCGTCCCCGTTCGCCGACCTGTAGACGGCCGAGCGCACCAGCGGGTGACGGAACGTCACCCGTTCGCCCACCTCCAGCAACCCGCCGGCCGATTCGGCGGCGTGGGCGGCGATGCCGAGGCGCTCCGACGCCCGCCGCAGGAGGAGCGGGTCCCCGACCGGCTCGGCCGCCGCCAGCAGAAGCAAGAGCCGCGCATCGGTGCCGAGCGTGTCGAGGCGGCGAATGTAGCTCTCCTCGATCCGGCCGGGCAGGGCATGGCCGCCCACGGTCCCGAAGCCCCCGGCCAGCCGAGTCGTGGCAAGCGCGCGCGGCAGCTCGAGCAGCGCGAGCGGATTGCCGCGCGCCTCGGCGATGATCCGGTCGAGGACGCGCTGATCGAACGTGACTCCGACGGCGGAGCTCAGCAGCTCCCGCGCCTCCGCCTCGCGCAGACCGCGCACCTCGAGCTCGGGCAGGTGCTGAAGCTCGTCGCCCGGCTCGCGGGCGGCGAACACCATCGCGACGGGCTCCGCGAGCAGGCGCCGCGCCACGAACGCCAGCGTCAGCGCCGATGCCCTGTCGAGCCACTGCGCATCGTCCATGAGGCACAGGAGGGGGCCGTCGTCCGCCACCTCCGCGAAGAGGCTCAGCACGGCGAGCCCGACGAGAAAGCGGTCGGGCGGATCGCCTGGGCTCACCCCGAACACGATCTGGAGCGCCTCGCGCTGCGGCGCCGGGAGCGCGTGCAGACGGTCGAGCAGCGGACCGCACAGCTGGTGCAGCCCGGCGAAGGGCAGCTCCATCTCGGACTCCACGCCCGCCGCGCGCGCCACGGTCACATCCGGCGCGGACTCGGCCAGATAGTCGAGCAGCGCGGTCTTCCCGATGCCCGCTTCGCCCCGGAGCACAAGCGACCCGCTCTGGCCCTGGCGGATGGCCGTGACGAGGCCGTCCAGCAGCACGCACTCGTCCCCACGCCCACGCAGGCTCTCGCCCCGCCCAGGAACAACGTTATCCATGCGTGGAAACGCATCCTAGCCGCGGCCCGCCGCCGCCCCGGTGGGCGACGGCGGGTGCGAACGGTGTTGCTACTCGTACTGCAACGCGTGCAGCACGTCGAGGCGGCTGGCCCGGCGTGCCGGGCCCATCGCCGCCAGCACTCCGGCGACGCCGGCCACGACGGTGAATGCGATCAGCGATCCCACCGGGAGGGCGAAGCGGAGTCCCTCGCCGCTCAGCGCGGCGGTGGCGAGGCCGGCCAGGAACAGACCCACGGCTATTCCGAGCACGGCCCCGATGAGCGCCGTCACCACGCTCTCGTGGCGGATCATCCGCCGCACCTGGCGGCGGCTCATCCCGATCGCCCGGAGCATCCCGAGCTCACGCGTGCGCTCCAGGACGGAGAGCGCCAGCGTGTTCACGATGCCGAACAGCGACACGATCACGGCCAGGCCGAGGAGGACGTAGAAGATCCCGAGGATCTGGTCCACCCAGGCGGACTGGTCGGTCTCGAACTCGCTCTTCGACTGGAGCTTCACGTCCGCGAAGGGCGCGAGCGCCTTCTCGAGCGCCGGCCGGGAGGCGCCGTCGACCGCCACGAACGCGTAGCGCTCGCGCTCGGCCGAGAACGACCGGGCATACGCCGACCGGGCGATCGTCACCTCGCCGGTGCCGAGCGGATTGAACTTGTCCGGCTTCGAGATGCCGGCCACGCTCAGCCCCAGCCTGTCGCCCTTGATCGCTGTGACCTTGAAGCGGTCGCCCACCGAGAGGTGGTGATCCTTGGCGAACTTGTCGGTGACGATCGCGCCGCCGGAGGCGAGCTTCGCGTACGAGCTGTCCGAGCCGGCCTTCCAGTCGAACCCGAACACCGACGCGATGCGCTTCTCGTCAACGCCGTCGACGGCGATCTTGTCGCCGAACGCCCGTGCCCTGTCCTGCACCAAGCCGGTGGACACCTGCACGCCCGGAACGTTCGCGACCGTCTTCGCGGCGTCCGGATCGATCGGCGACCAGCCGTCCTGGCCCACGAGCACGTAGTCGGCGCGGACCTGGTCGGCCAGCGCTCCCTTCATGGACTCGCGCATGCCCGCGCCGAGCACCGCCGAGAACGCCACCAGCGCGATCCCGATCATGAGAGCCGCCGCGGTGGCAGCGGTGCGGCCGGGGTTGCGCATGGCGTTGCGGCGGGCGAGCACGCCGGCGGAGCCGGCGATCCGCGCGCCGGGGCGGCCGAGCGCCCCCGCGAGCCCCGGCACCAGCCGCGGCGAGATCAGCGCTACGGCGATGAACAGGAGCAGCGCGCCGGGCGCGAGCAGCGCCAGGCGGCCGTTCACGTCGATGCCTGGCCCGAACAGCCCGAGGCCGAGCACCGCCAGCGCGAGTCCGCCGGTGATCGCGGCGAACAGCGGAGCGCGGCGCCCGATGCGACCGGGCGGAATCTCCGCGCCCTCGCGCATCGCCGAGACCGGCGAGACGCGGGTTGCCCGGAGCGCCGGGCCGAGGCCCGCCACCACCGTCACGACGATGCCCACCGCGAGCGAGACGATGAGCGTCCGCGTGCTGAACACCGTGCTCGTGGACGGCAGGTCGATGCCGGCGGAGGCGAACACGCTGCTGATCAGCTTGGCGAGCCCGATTCCGGCGGCCACGCCGATCGCCGAGGCGATCGTCCCGATCACGAACGCCTCGACCACGACGGAGCGCAGGACCTGGCGCCGGGTGGCACCGAGGGCCCGCATGAGCGCGAGCTCACGCGAGCGCTGCGCGACGGTGATCGAGAGCGTGTTGTAGATCGTGAACGCGCCCACGAATATGGCGATTCCTCCGAACACGAGCAGGAGGATCTTCAGGAACTTGACGAACATCTTCAGGCCGTCGAGCGTGAAGCGGTCGTTCGCCGCCGCGGTCTGGACCTGAAGCGAGTCGCCGAGCGACGCCGAGAGCTGCTTGCGGACCGAGTCCGGGCCGCCGACGAGGATCTCGGTGTAGCTGCCGCTCTTGTGGAACAGCTGCTGAGCGGCGTGCAGGTCGAACAGCGCGAACGTGGCTGTGCCGATCGAGTCGACGTCGCCGAACGTGCCGATGCCGGTGACGCGCATCTTCTGCTGAGGCCCGCGGGCCTGGATGGGGATGGCGTCGCCGATCGAGTAGCCCTCGCGGTCGGCCGTGCCGGCGTCGATGACCACCTGGCCCGGGCCCGTCGCGAACCGCCCCTCCTTCAGCTTGAAGGGGGAGAGGTCGCCGGCGTGCCGATCGAGCCCGACTCCGAAGTACGGGCCGGTGCCGACGACGTCGCCGTCCTTGCCGACGATCCGCGCCTCGTCCGTGATGCTGCCCACGGCCTTCTCCACTCCTGGAACCGCGCGAACCTGGTCGAGCGCGTTCTGAGGAATGGCGGGCCGGTACGGATAATCGGAGTCCACCTTGACCACGGTCTTGGCCGAGACGACCGCCGCGGTCCCGTCGTACGCCGAGCTGGACAGCGAGTCCGCGGCGCCCTTCATCGTGTCGGTGAGCGTGTACGCGCCGCTCACCATGGCGACCCCGAGCACGATCGCCAGGGCCGTGAGCACCGTCCGCAGACGGCGTGTCGTGATTCCCCTCAGGCCTACGCGCGTCATGAGATCGCCTCCACGCGGCCATCCTCGATGTGGATGCTGCGGTCGGCGGCCTCGGCGGCCACCGGGTCGTGCGTGACCATCACGATCGTCTGGCCGTAGACGCCCGACGCCTCGCGCAGGAGGTCGATCACCTCGGCGCTCGACCGGGAGTCGAGGTTGCCGGTGGGCTCGTCGGCGAACAGCACCGTGGGCTCGGACACGAGCGCACGGGCCACCGCCACGCGCTGCTGCTGGCCGCCGGACATCTCGGCCGGGCGGTGCGAGCGGCGATCGTCGAGCCCGACCCGCTCGATCACCGAGTCCACGAAGGAGCGGTCGATCTTGCGGCCGGCGATCGAGAGCGGGAGCGTGATGTTCTCCTCCGCGTTCAGCGTCGGGACCAGGTTGAACGCCTGGAACACGAAGCCGATGTGCTTGCGGCGGAGCAGCGTGAGCTGCTTGTCGCCCATCGCGGTGATCTCCTCGCCCGCGATCTCGACGGTGCCCTCGGTGGGCTGGTCGAGGCCGGCGAGGAGGTGCATCAGCGTGGACTTGCCGGAGCCGCTCGGGCCCATGATCGCGGTGAACTCACCGGACGGGATCTCGAGCGATACGTCGCGTACGGCCTCGACGATCGAGTCGCCGTCGCCGTAGCGGCGTGTGAGGTTGTGAGCCGCCACGGCCGCGCTGGGAGGCGCGAGCGGGGCGACCAAAGCGGTGTCGTTGTACATGAGCTGGGTCTCCTTGGTTTGGTTGAAATCAGGGCTGCGCAGCGGTCTGCGCCCGCTGCTTGCCGAACGTCATGCGGCGAGCTCGGCGGCGCGGGCGATGCGGCCCGCGGCTCCCTCGAGCACTCCTGCCGAGAGCAGGGCGGCGGTGGCCTTCTCCACCAGCCGGCCGGTGATGCCTCCGCCGCGGCGGAGTGAGACGGACGCGCAGACCTCGGAGCCCGTCGTCGCGGGCTGGAGCTCGTAACGGACGTCGATCCCGATCGGACCGTCCGCGGTCAGCTCGAGCAGCCCGGTGTCGGCCGCGTGGACCTCGACGTCGAAGCCGACGCTCACCCCGGCGACCCTGCCGGTCACGCGTGCGCGGGAGCCGGGCGCCAGGCGCGCCGTGTCGAGGTCGTCGACATCGAAGTCGATCGGCGACCAGCGCCGGATCTCCTCCGGGTGCGTGAGCACCTCGAGGATCTGGTCGGGGGTCGCCGTGGTGGTGGTTGTCGCGGTCCAGTTGGCCATGCGACAAGGCTCCCGTGACAGCGGCCCGAGCGCGTCGGCCTGAACGCCGATCTTGCGTCACCGCCCTGGATGATCCGAGCGGCACACCCTGTCGTCCTCACGGATGACCCCCGATCATCGGCTCGGACGATGTCCATTCACACGCGCGCGGTTACCTTGGGACACGTGCAGGCCCTGGATTCAGTGCGCCGCCGCATCAATGCGGTGGACCCGTTCAAGCTCGACATCGCGATTGCCGCGGTGTTCATCGCGGTCGCCGCCGTCGAGTTGGCTCACCTGGATCCGGAGGGCCGCAACCGCGGGGTGACGATCGTGGCCGCCGCAATCGCCCTTTCGGGCCTTGCGTTCCGGCGCCGCGACGCGCTGGTCGGCGCCGTGATCTTCGCCGTCCCAACCGTCCTCCAGGCGTTCCTGGACGGCTACATGACGAAGAACAGCACCACGCCGTTCGTAGGCCTGCTGTTCTTCCTCTATTCCATTGGCCGTTACGCGGAGCCGCTTCGGCTGCGTAACGCGCTGCTGGTGCTGGTCCCGAGCCTCTTCCTGACGCTCACCGTGGAGGTCGGGTTGGAGGGGCCCGCCGACCTCGTCTGGCTGACCTTCCTGTTCGGGCTCCCCGTGCTCGCCGGGCGGGCGCTCCGCAGCCGCACGCTGCTCCAGGCCGAGCTCCGCGAGAAGGCGGAGCAGGCTGAGCGCGATCGGGCCGATCGCGCCGAACTCGCCGTCCAGGATGAGCGCGTGCGCATCGCGTCGGAGCTTCAGGAGCTGGTGGCGAACGGGCTGAGCACGATGGTCGTCCAGGCGGGGGCTGTGCCCCGCGCCGTCGAGTCGGGCGACACCGCGCGGGCGGGCACCGCGCTCGCGGCGGTCGAGACGACGGGCCGGGAGGCGCTCACGGAGATGCGGACGCTGCTTGGCGTGCTCAGGCGCGAGGGCGACGCCGCCAAGCTCGCTCCGCAGCCTGGGCTAGGGCGGCTGGAGGCGCTCGCCGAGCGCACGCGTGAGCGGGGGCTCCCCGTACGACTCGACCTCCACGGCTGGCGGCGCGCGCTGCCGGCCGGCATCGACCTGACGGCGTACCGCGTCGTCGAGGACGCGCTCGACGCGGCGAGGCAGAACAACGCCCACGGGGCCGAGGTGTATGTCCGGTACCGACCGCGCGAGCTGCAGTTGCAGGTCACCGACGACCGCCCCGACGGCGACTCCGGAGAGCTTGCGGGGCTCAGAGAGCGACTCGGGCTGTACGGCGGCCATCTTCGCTCGGAGCGGATCGACTCGGGCCGCTTCCGCGTGAGGGCCACGCTGCCGCTGGAGGAGGAGTCCTGATGCGGCAGCGCCTGCGCGGGCTCACCGAGCGCGACTGGCGCACCCTGGACCGGCTCCTGGTCGCCGGCCTCATCGTCATCGCGACGGTCGATCTCTCCACGAATTCCCACATCGAGGGGCCGCTCTGGCTCAACCTCCTGCTGATCATCCTGATCGCGCTGTCGTTCCTGTGGCGCCGCACGCAGCCGCTCATCCCCGTGGCGTGCGTGTTCGTCGGGATGTCCGCCATGGCGATCTGGCTCACGGAGCCGCCGAACATGTTCGTGGCGGTGCTGATCCTCGTGACGCTCGGATACGCCGCCGGCCGTCACCTCGCGGGCCGGGTGAGCACGGTCGCGCTCGGAATCGGCGTCGTGGTGATGGTGATCCTCGCGGCGGTCTACGACCCCAACGACATCATCTTCCCGGTCACGTTCTTCTGGATCCTGCCGTGGCTGGCCGGAAGGACCCTTCGGAACCAGACCAGGCTCGCGCGTGAGCTGGCCGAGAAGGCGGAGCGCGCCCAGCACGTGCGCGAGGAGGACGAGCGGCGGGCGATCATGGCCGAGCGCAACCGGATCGCGCGCGAGCTGCACGACGTGCTCGCGCACAACCTCAGCGTGATGGTGGTGCAGGCGGCGGGCGCCCGGCAGGTGCTCGAGAAGAGCCCGGAGCGCGCCGTGGAGGCCGCCGCCCTGATAGAGCGCACCGGGCGTGAGGCGCTCGCGGAGATCAGGCACCTGTTCGGCCCGGTGCGGCGCGGCGGCGCCGACCTGCTCACAGGCGCCCAGAGCATCGCGCGCGTGGAGGAGCTCGCCCAGCGCGCCCGGGCGGCAGGCCTGCGAGTGGAGCTGCGGGTGACCGGCGATCCCGTCGAGCTGCCCGGCGGCATCGACCTGGCGGCCTACCGGATCGTCCAGGAGGCGCTCACCAACACGCTCAAGCACTCGCCGGGCGCGCGTGCCCGCGTCTCGGTGGCCTACGAGCCGAACGAGGTGGTGTTGAGCGTCGAGGACGACGGCGAGGGCCCGCGCGAGGACTTCGAGCTGGGCGACGCGGGCGGCGGCCACGGCCTCGTGGGCATGCGCGAGCGCGTGGCGGTCTACGGCGGCGTGGTGCAGACGGGCCCGGAGCCGGACGGTGGTTTCGCGGTGCGCGCGCGGCTCCCGACGCGACGATTGGTGCCGGCATGAGCATCCGCGTCCTTCTTGTCGACGACCAGGCGCTGATCCGCGCCGGCTTCCGGATGATCCTCGACGCCGAGGAGGACATGGAGGTCGTGGGGGAGTGCTCCGACGGGACGCAGGCCGTGGACAGCGCGCGCCGGCTCACGCCCGACGTCGTGCTCATGGACATCCGCATGCCGGAGATGGACGGCATCGAGGCCACCAGCAGGATCGCGGCGCGCGAGGGCAAGGCCGGCCCGCGCGTCCTCATGCTCACGACCTTCGACCTCGACGAGTACGTCTACGACGCGCTTCGCGCCGGCGCGAGCGGCTTCCTCCTGAAGGACGTGCCGGCCGAGGAGCTCGTGAACGGCATTCGCGTGGTCGCGCAGGGCGAGGCCCTCCTCGCGCCCTCGGTCACGAAGCGGCTGATCCAGGAGTTCTCGCGCGGGCCGCGGTCCCAGCAGAAGCCGCCCGCCGAGCTCGAGGAGCTCACGCCCCGCGAGCTCGAGGTGTTCGCGCTGATCGCGCGCGGGATGTCGAACGCGGAGATCGCCGAGGAGCTCGTGGTGTCCGAGACGACCGTCAAGACGCACGTGGCGCGCGTCCTGATGAAGCTGGGCGTGCGCGACCGCGTGCAGGCGGTCGTGCTCGCCTACGAGTCCGGCGTGGTGGCGCCGGGCTCGACCGTCAGCGAGTAGTCGAGCCAGCGGTCGTCGCGCGTCGCGCCCACGCGGTCGTACACCGCCTGCGCGCGCAGGTTCGTGCGAGCGGTCTGCCAGGCGAGGTCCGTGGCGTTGTGCGCGCGGCAGCGCTCGGCGCACTCGGCGATCAGCGCGTCCGCATGGCCGCCGCCGCGGGCGCCCTCCGCGACGAACAGGTCGTTCATCACGCCGAGGCGTGACGCGCTGAGCGTCTGCCACGTCCAGAAGATCGTGGCGAAGCCAACGGCCGTGCCGTCGTCGTCGCGCGCGATCAGCTGCACGCCCTCCAGGCCCGGGTTCGAGATCAGCTTGCGCGACATGGCGAGCAGCTCCTCGTCCGAGGGTGCCACCTCGTAGAACTCGCAGTACCCGCGCATCAGCGGGAGCAGCTCGTCCAGGTCGGCCTCGGTCACGGTCGCGATCACGACGCCGACCCTAACTAACGGCCTAGCATCACTGTCGGTGAGCGAGGCGACCGACAAGATGCAGGCCGAGGGGCTGCCCGACATCGCGATCACCACGTTCGCGCACTACGAGCGGCTCCTGGGCGAGGGCGACCTGGGCACCATGCCCGAGGCGGAGCTCGAGCCGCTCGACGACGTTCAGGGCTCGGACGACCTGCCCGGCGGCGCCCCGGCCGACCTCGAGCGCGCCGTCGTCCTCAAGCTGAACGGCGGGCTCGGCACGAGCATGGGAATGACGAGGGCGAAGTCGCTCGTCGAGGTGAAGGACGGGCAGACGTTCCTCGACGTGATCGCGCGCCAGGTCCTGCACCTGCGCGAGCGCCACGACGCGGCTATCCCGCTGCTCCTGATGAACAGCTTCGCCACGCGCGACGACACGCTCGAGGCACTCGAGCGGTATCCGGACCTGAAGCTCGACGGCCTGCCGCTCGACTTCATGCAGGGCAGGGTGCCGAAGCTGCTGGCGGACGACGACCACCGGCCGGTGTCCTGGGATGCCGATCCGTCGCTCGAGTGGGCGCCGCCCGGACACGGCGACGTGTTCACCTCGCTCGCCTCGTCGGGCATGCTCGACACGCTGCTCGAGCGCGGCTACGAGTATCTGTTCCTGTCGAACTCCGACAACCTCGGGGCGGTGCTGGAGCCACGCATCCTGAGTTGGTTCGCGAGCGAGGAGCTGCCGTTCCTGTCCGAGGTCGTGGACCGCACCGAGGCCGACCGGAAGGGCGGGCATCTGGCGCGCCGGACCGAGGACGGCGCACTGGTTCTCCGCGAGACGGCGCAGGTGCCGGAGGAGGACCAGGAGGCGTTCGAGGACACGGAGCGGCACCGCTTCTTCAACGCGAACAACATCTGGGTGAACCTCCGCGCCCTGAAACGCGCACTGGAGGAGCGCGACGGCGTGCTCGGCCTGCCGATGATCGTGAACAGGAAGACCGTGGACCCGAGCGACTCCTCGTCGCCCGCCGTGCTCCAGCTCGAGACCGCGATGGGAGCGGCAATCGGCGTCTTCGACGGCGCCGCCGCGCTGCACGTGCCGCGCGCCCGGTTCGCGCCGGTGAAGACGACCAACAACCTCCTCGTCGTGCGCTCGGACGCCTACGAGCTCGCGGACGACTGGACCGTCCAGCTGGCGCCCGGGCGGGACACGATCCCGATCGTCGAGCTCTCCGACGACTTCAAGCTGCTGCGCGACTTCGAGGACCGCTTCCCCGCCGGCCCACCCTCCCTGATCGAGGCCGAGCGCCTCGAGGTCGAGGGCGACGTCCACTTCGGCCGGGACGTGAAGGTCCGCGGCCGCGTCCACATCGACGGCCCGGCCGAGATACCGGACGGCGCCGTCCTCGAGGGCTGACCTAGGCGTCCAGGGCGCTTCGGATCGCGCCCAGCAGGGTGTGGGCGTCGAAGGGCTTCTGCACCAGGCGCACGCCGGCCATGCCATGACGGGAGATCACGTCGTCGGTGTAGCCGGACATGAAGACCGGCTCAATGCCGAGCCGCTCGGCCAGCTCCCTGCCGCTCATGCCGGGCATCACCACGTCGGTCAGCAGCAGGTCGATCTGGCCGGGGTGCTCGTCCCAGGTGTCGATCGCGCGCGCGCCGTCGGGTGCCTCGAGAACGGTGTAGCCCTCGCGGGTGAGGATCCGGCAGGTCAGGCGGCGCACGGCCTCCTCGTCCTCGACCACCAGGATCGTCTCGCCGCTGGTGGCGCCGTCGGCGCCGTTGTCCGAGGCGGTGATGGCGGGTGCCTCCGCGTCGGTGGCCGGGAGCAGCACCTCGATCGTCGTGCCCGCGCCCGGGGCGGACTGGATCTCGACCGTGCCGCCGGTCTGGGTGACGATCCCGTAGACGGTGGCCAGGCCGAGGCCGGTGCCCTCGCCCTTCGGCTTGGTCGTGTAGAACGGCTCGAAGGCGTGCTCGACCACCTCGGGCGTCATGCCCTGGCCGGTGTCGCGGACCGTGAGACGCACCGCGTCGCCGCCGTCGAGCGCGCCCGCCGCGTTGCCCAGCTCGATCCGCAGCTCGCCGCCCGCGGGCATCGCGTCGCGCGCGTTCACCACGAGGTTCACGAGCACCTGCTCCATCTGCGTCGGGTCGGCCTCCACCCGCCGCAGCGGGCGCTCCACGTCGGTCTGGAACGAGATGCCCTCGCCGACCGTTCGATCCAGCAGGCTCGTGATCCCGCCGAGCACGCCGGCGAGGTCCATGACGCGTCGCTGCACCACCTCGTTGCGGCTGAACACGAGCAGCTGGCTGGTCAGCCGCGAGGCGCGCTCGGCCGCCTTCTCGATCTCGAGGGCGTCGGAGCGGAGCGGCTCCTCCTCGTCCATCGCCTCGGTCAGGAAGCGCGCGTAGCCGCGGATCACCGACAGGAAGTTGTTGAAGTCGTGTGCGATCCCGCCGGCGAGCTGCCCAACGCTCTCGAGCCGCTGCGACTGGCGCAGCTGCGCCTCGAGCCGCTTGCGCGCCGTGACGTCACGGCTGTTCAGCACGATGCCCTGGACGTCTGGGTCGTCGAGCTGGCCGGTTGCGGTCGTCTCGACCTCCATCCAGGTGCCGTCCGCCGCACGCATCCGCCACTCGACCGGCTTGCCCGGCGCGTTGTCGCGCGCCACGGCGGCGATGAACTCGATGGCGAGGGCGCGATCGTCGGGGTGGATCAGGAGCTCGAGCGGGGTGCCGTCGTAGCCCTTCTCGGGCAGGACGAGCGCGCGCTCGACGGACGGGCTCGCGAAGACGATCTGCCCGCCGGAGTCGATCACCGTGATCATGTCCGACGAGCTGTTCACGAGCGAGCGGAAGCGGGCCTGGATGCGGGCGGCGTCCGCCTCGCGCATGGCCTGGATGCTCCGGGCGTCCGACAGGGCGAGGCTCGCGTGGTCGGCGAAGGCGAGCAGCATGTCGCGCTCGATGGAGCTGTAGCGGCGGCCGGAGTCGTACGAGGCCACCACGAGGCTCCCGACGGGGCGGCCGGATTCGTGCACCGGCGCCGCCATGCCCGCGCGGATGCCCAGGTCGGCGAACATCTTGGAGGCGCCCGCGTCGCTCTGGTAGTCCTCGGAGACGATCAGGCGGCCCTCCGCCATGGCGCGCCAGGCGATGCCCTCGCCGGGCCCTGTTCGCGCGCCGCGAAGCTCCAGAGCGTCGCGGCCGCGCATGGCCACGATCTCGAGCGCGTCGGGGTCGTCGGGCGGCACCAGCTGGAGCCCGGCCACCTCGTCGCCGAGCAGCTCGCGGGCGCCGAGGCAGATGGCGTCGAGCACGTCCTCGCGCACGGCGCCGTGGGTGATGGAGCGCTGGATGCGGGCCAGCCGCTCGAGCAGCTCCTGGCGCTCCTGGAGCGAATCGAGGAGCCGCTGGTTCAGCTCCGACTGCATCTCGGCCTCGCGGCGCTGGCGGCGCTCCTCGGCGGCCAGCCGGAACAGGCGCAGCGACAGGCTCAGCACCTGTGCCATGCCGCGCGCGAGATGCACCTCCTCGCGCGAGAAGTCACCCGCGTCGCGGGCGAAGACGAGCCGCGACGGCGTGTCCGGCTCGACCGTGATCGCGAGCGCCGGGCGATCGGGCACGCCGCGCGCGACCAGGCGGGCGGTGTGGCCCTCCGCGATGTCCGCGAGCGCGGCCTCCACCACCGGGTCGCGCCTGAAGCCGACCGAGGCGACGACGTCGCCGGCCTTGAGCAGCACGGCGAGGTCGGCGCCGAGCGCCTCCGCCGCTCGCTCCACGGCCACGCGGCTCGCGGTGCGCTCGTCCTCCGCGGACGAGACGATCGCGAGGAAGCCGGTCAGCTGCTGGACCGACCAGTTGCCCGACGACCCGCCGGGCGCGGACCGGGCGGGGACCTCGGATGAGGCTTCTTGTGAGTGCACGGCGATAGGAGGCCTGGGGCCCCTTTGGATCAGGGCCCGGTGCTGATCACATCGACGTTCGACGCGGGAACTTGAGCCTCCTCCAAGCGCTCCCGCCGCAGCTCGTCCTCCTCGGACCGGGTGAGCATCCGCACGAACGCCCAGACGAGGACGAGCACCAGCGTCATCGACTGCTCGACCATCATGATCACGCCGGCCACGTTCTGGTCCTCGACGGCGGTCAGGTTCCAGATCCGGGGCACGTCCTCGTAGAACGGATAGAACGCGGTCGAGCTCCACGCGAGGACGAGCCCGAGCGCGGCGAGGCTGCCCTTCGCGGCGGCGATGTAGGCGAGCGGCTGGAGCCCCGTCAGCGAGTGCCGCATCGGGATCGGCTGGACCAGCGGCCACCAGAGGGCGAGCCCGGCGGCGAAGAACGAGAAGTGCTCGAGCACGTGGACGAGGGAGTGCTCGAGCGCGGCGTCGTAGAGGGCGGGGATGTGCCAGAGGTACATCGTCCCGACCCAGATCACGATCGCGGTGACCGGGTTGGCGAGCGGTCCGAGGGCGCGCTCGATCCCCATGAGCCGGCGGGTGACCGGCCGGAGCATCACCCGCGAGAGCGAGAGCAGCAGTAGCAGCGGCGCGATGTCGCCGAGCAGCACGTGCTGGAGCATGTGCGCGGAGAAGAGGTACTCCTCGCCGAGCGCGTCGATGGGGGAGACCAGCGCGCCGAGCAGGGCGAGAATGGCGCCGGCGAAGGCGAGCGCGTGCAGCGCGGTGGCTCCCCAGCGGTCCCGGCGCGGCCAGGCGCGGCCTCCTCGCGCGCGGCTCCTTCGCGCCGCACCTCCAGGAACCGCCGCACGTAGACGAACACGAGGAGGGCGATCGGGGCGAGGACGGCCGGATCTGCCAGCCAGTGAATGCGAGGGTGCTCCACCGTCACGGGATTGTCGCAATGCGGTGCCCACGCGTCGCACACCCGGCCGGATGCTGGGCCGATGACCGGGGACGCCGGCATCGGGATCGCCGGCCGCGGGCCTCTCGGCGCGCTCGGCAGCGTGCTGGGTGGGCTGCTCGCCCCACCGGTCTGCTGGTCCTGCTCGGGCCTCTCGCGGCGCGGCGACCCGCTCTGCGGAAGCTGCCGCGCCTCGCTCCACCGGCTGGCGCCCGACCCGGTCCTCCTCTGCGGGGTCCCGGTCTGGGCGCCGCTCGCCTACTCCGGCCCCGCCCGCGACCTGGTCCGCGCGCTGAAGTTCCGCGGCGCCATCGCGCTCGCGGACGCTATGGCCGCGCAGATCGTCGCGAACGCCCCGCCCGCCGTCCTCGACGATCGCACGCTCGTTCCCGTTCCGTTACATCCGCGGCGGCTGCGCTCACGCGGCTACAACCAGGCCGGCGCGATCGCGGACGCGGTGGGCGACCGCGCGGGTCTGCCGGTCCTTCCCTGCCTCTTCCGCTCGGGCCCCTCCGTCACGCAGGTCGGCCGCGACCGCGCCGAACGGAGGGCCGGACCGGCCGGTGGGATCCACGTCGATCGCGAGCCCCCCGAGCGAGTGCTTCTCGTCGACGACGTCGTCACTACGGGCGCCACGCTCGGCGCCTGTCGTAACGCTCTCTTCGCGGCCGGTGCTCGAGAGGTGATGGCGGTGTGCTTCGCGCGGACCATCGGGCGCTGAGGCTTGAACCGCCCCCTAGAATTCATGGTCCCAACGTCCAGGAGGGCAGATGCGCATCCAGCTGAAGGGTCGAGGTAGCGCTAGCGCGGACGAGGAGCTTCTCTCTCGTGTGGAGAAGAAGCTGGAGAAGGTGGCGCGACAGGTCTCGCCCCTGGCCGAGTGCACCATCGAGCTCCGGGAGGTACGCGGCGAGCAGGTCGCCGACGGGGCGCTGAAGCTGAAGGGCGTCACGCTTAGGGCGCACGAGACCGGGAGCGATGCGGCCCAGGCGCTCAACCTGGTCGCGGACGACCTCGCCCGTCAGGTCAAGAAGCACCGGGACAAGCGGCGTGCCCGCCGCGAGGCGCACCGCGCCTCCGCCCAGCAGCACGCGGTCTGAACACCGCTGAAAACGGGCGTCCAGAGCCCGGTTCGGCCACCCTGCGCCTTGCTACCGTAGCTCTGATATGTCGATTCTGGACCGCGCTCTTCGCGTAGGCGAGGGAAAGAAGTTCAAGGAGTTCGAACGCAACGTCGAGCTCATCAACGCGTTCGAGCCCGAGCTCGAGCTCGAGACCGATGAGGAGCTGCGCGAGCGCTACTCGGGGCTGCGCGAGCGCTATCTCGACGGCGAGCCGCTCGACGCCCTCCTGTACGAGTCCTT
>CAWEHM010000046.1:0-131048 GCA_963808875.1 uncultured Thermoleophilaceae bacterium | reverse complement strand
GGTAGCGCAGGTACGCCATGCCCGCGCCGAAGCGGCGCTCCTCCGCCAGCTCGAGGTCCATCCGCACCCCCGCCGGCAGCGACGGCGTCCCGCCGCCCACGATCGCCGGGACGAGGAACAGCTGCAGCTCGTCCACGAGCCGCGCCCGGAAGGCCGACGCCGCGAGGTCGGGGCCGCCGATCGACAGGTCGTGCTCGGACGACTCCTTCAGCGCCAGCACCGCGTCGGCGTCGAACTCGCCCTCGAGCCGCGTGCGCTCGGTCGAGACCGCATCGAGCGTGCGCGAGTAGACGACCTTGTCGGCGGCCCGCCACAGGGCCGCGAAGTCGCGCATCGCCTCCGTGAGCTCCGGGAACTCCTCCGGCCGCTCCCATGCCGACAGGACCTCGTACATGCGACGTCCCAACAGGTGAGTGCCGATCGGGCGGGTGAGCTCGTTGACGAACGCGTGCACCTCCTCGCCCGGCGCGGCCCAGCCGAACTCGCCCCGGTCGTCGGCCACGTAGCCGTCGAGCGACTGGATCGACATGTAGATGAGCTCGCCCACGCGGGCTAGTCGAGCACGCCCTCGAGCCGCAGGATCCGTCGCAGGATCGCCAGCGAGGACGCGTACGTCGAGTCCATCCCGTAGTAGCTCAGCCCGCGTGCACCGAGCGTGCGCGCCTGGGTGTACGGCGTATCTGAGGCGTAGTGGATGATCCCGAAGTCCACGGGCAGCTTCGAGAAGTTCACCGCCTCGCCCACCGGGTGGCGGTCGGCGTCCGAGATCTCGTAGATCGCGTTGCAGTACGGCCCCGCCTCCATCTCCACCACCGTGAATGCCTCGCGGTAGTAGAAGTCGAGGTAGGAACGGTTCTGGAGGAACGTGCTCTTCACGGTCACCGCGCGCTGGTTGTCGAGCCCGCTGCCGAAGCGCAGGTCCGGCGCGATGTCATCCACGCTGAACGCGTTGTCGAGCCAGTAGGTCGAGCCCGAGTGCTCGTCGTGCACGACGGTCGACAGCATCACGTCGCCCACGTCCGCGTTCAGCGTGGCCGCCTTGCCGAGCACGTAGACGCCGCGCAGCATGGCGCTGTCCACCCCCACCTCACGGAGGATGTTGTAGGCCGCCAGGCCGAGCGGGTAGTCGATGTTCACGACAACGCCCTCGGCCGCCGCCAGCGCCTCGGCGTCGACCTCGCCGAGCCGCGGGTCCATCCGCTCGGGCTTCAGCCTCGACAGAGGGATGATCTGGGCGGGCACCCGCAGCGCCGTCGTGCTGCGGATGTGCGACACGCCGCACTCCGCCTCCGAGCGCCGCCGCGCCTGGCGCCCCTCCTCGCCGTGCGAGTCGAAGTAGAGGCGCGCCACGAAGTACAGGAAGTTCTCCCACGAGCCCTCGGTGCGGCCGTCGCGGAACGCGTCGAGTTCCGTGCGGAGGATGTCGTCCTGCGGCATCTGCTCCACGAACTCCACCAGCACGGCCTCGCGCTCGCGCGCCACACCGGTCGCGATGTTCACCAGGCTGTGCGTGTTCGAGCTGACGAAGTAGAGCGGCCTGTCCACCAGCTGCTGCTCCGCGAGCGACTCGTGCACCGGCCGCCACCAGTGGCGCGTCATCCGCGAGAAGCCCACCTGCGTGCCGCCGAGCATCCGCAGCGCGCATGTTCATCCGCTGGTCCGAGATCAGCTGGAGCCGCGGCATGAAGCGCTCGCCCCACGCCTCGCGCAGCCGCGCCCAGTCCTCCGACGTGCCGCCCAGCGCCTCCGCGCACTCCTCGTTCGTGGGGTCGTGATCGGGCGGCCAGCCCGCCGCGCGCTGCCGCACGCGCAGCTTGTTCCACTCGATCTGGAAGGCCACCAGGGTGGGGATCAGGTCGTCAACGTCCGAGGGGCTCGAGATGAGCACGGCATGCGTGCCGTCGCCGGCGTCGAACCAGCGGCGCCGCCGCGCGGGCGCGTCCACCTCCTGCCACCCGTCGATCGAGATGCCGTTGCGCTCGAACACCTCGCGCTCCTGCCCAAGGATCACGAGCTGCGCGTGGTCGGCCATCGAGTCGGGCATCCGCCGGATCGCGTAGATGAACGCGCCGAGGTCGGGTTCGTCGCTGTCGGCCAGCGGGTGGAGGCTCGAGCCCATGGCGCGGTGCGCCGGCTCGAGCACGCGCAGGTGCGTCTCGCCGCTCGAGCGCAGCAGCGTGTTGTAGGTGCGCTGGTAGAGCTCGACCTCGTCGCTGAGGCGCCCCGTGTGCTCGTCGGTGGGGCTGGCGAGGACAAGCCTGGATACGACCAAGAGCTACTCCTTCACGTACGGCACGCCGATGGCGGCGGGCGGTCGGGACCGGCCGATGACGCCGGCCACCGCGACCAGGGTCAAGACATATGGCAACGCCTGGAATAGCACGGCCGTGGACTCGGAGAAGGCCGGCAGCCGCTGCGCGAGCGCCGTCGAGAAGCCGAACAGGAGCGCGCCGGCGAGCGCGCCCCACGGGCGCCACCCGCCGAAGATCACCGCCGCGAGGGCGATAAAGCCGCGGCCGGCGGTCATGTTCTCGTTGAACGAGCCGAGCAGCGCGATCGACAGGTACGCCCCGCCGATGGCGGCCAGCGCGCCGGAGGCGGTGACCGCCAGGTAGCGGGTCCGGATCACGGGCAGGCCGACCGTGTCGGCGGCGCGCGGCTTCTCGCCGACCGACCGGAGCCGCAGCCCGCCGCGCGTTCTGAAGAGGAACAGGGTCAGGAGCGGCACGAGGATGAGCGCCGCCCAGGTGAGCAGGTTGGCGTGCCCGATCGCGTCGCCGATGAACGGAATGTTCTCCACGGCCGGCAGCGTCACGTCCGGCACCCGGGAGACGTCCGGGGGCGTGCCCTGCGTGCCGTAGTGGTAGATGAACACGTACCCCGTCACGCCGAGCGCAAGGATGTTGATGCCGGTGCCGCTCACCACCTGGTCGGCGCGCAGCGAGATGGACACGAAGGCGTGCAGCAGCCCCGTGAGCGCGCCCGCCACGGCCGCGATCGCGAGCCCGCCCACCCACGAGCCGGTCAGGTCCGACCCGTAGATGCCGAAGAAGGCGCCCATCAGCATCATGCCCTCGAGCCCGATGTTGATGACCCCGCTGCGCTCGGACATGATGCCGCCCATCGCGGCGAAGATCAGCGGGGTGCCGAAGCGGAGCATCCCGGCCGTCAGCGCCGACCACACGAACACCTTGTCGAGGTTGTCCTCGCCGGACTTGACCGCGACCACGGCAGGATCGCGCCCAACACCGCGAGCGCCACCGCGATGTTGCCGAGCCGGCGCTCGCCCTCGCGCGCTGCGTAGACGCCGGCGGCGACGCCCGCCGCGGCGAGCACGAGCGAGACCACCGGCGTGCGGAGCATGATCGGCGGCAGCGCGACGTACGCGGCGAGGACGCCGAGCACGATGCCGGCCCATGCGGCCGTGCGCGCGGACACGCCGTGCGCGCCGCGGCGAGCGTCGACGCGCTCATGGCTCCGGCTCCCCGCCCGCCCGCGCACGGCGGGCTCACTACCTCGTCGGAAAATGCCGCGCCCCCGTTTGATCATGCTGAGCACCAGGACGTCGGCGCTCACGATCAGGATGATAGCCCCTGGATGATGTAGGTGAGGTTCTCGGCGAGCGACGGCTCGAACACCGTCGGGTCGAGGTTCCGCTGCGAGGTGCCGCTGAGCAGCGAGCCGAACAGCAGCGCCGCCGCACCGTCCCGATCGCCGTGTTCCGGCCGAGCAGCGCGACCGCGATGCCGAAGAAGCCGAGCTGTAGCTTCTGGATGTCGTTGGTCGCGATCCGGAACTGCCAGCCGAGCACGTCGATGCCGCCCGCCAGCCCGGCGAACACCCCGCAGACGGCCATGACGAGGATGTAGTTCTTCGCCACGCTCATGCCGCTGTAGCGCGCGGCCTCGGGGTTGAAGCCGACCGCGCGCACCTCGAAGCCGGTGGTGGAGCGGTTGAGGAGGAACCAGAAGACGACCACCGCGGCGAGCGCGATGAAGATGCCGATGTGGAGGCCCTGGAGCACGGGGTCGCCCCAGAACACCGGCAGCTTGGCGCCCTCCACGACGTCGTTCGAGACCGGGATCGACTTCTGCGCGTCGTTCTGGAGCGGCCCGCCGAGCGAGAACAGCCACACCCCGATCCAGAGCGCGATCCAGTTGAGCATGATCGTGCTGATCACCTCGTGGCGCCCGCACCGCCTTCAGCACGCCGGCGATGCCCGCCCACACCGCGCCCGCCAGGCAGGCGGCCAGGATGGCAAGCAGGATGTGGAGGAAGCTCGGCATGTCGGCGAAGGACGAGCCCACCCACACGGCGGCGATCGAGCCGACGATGTACTGGCCGTTGCCGCCGATGTTGAAGAGGCCGGCGCGGAACGCGAACGCCACCGCGAGACCGGTGAGGATCAGCGGCGTCGTGATGATCAGCGTCTGCTGGAGGTTCGAGGCGGCGAGGTCCTGTCGGCGCCGGTCGTCCACGGGAAGATCCACTGGAGCCCCGTGCCCTTCCAGATCGCCTTGTAGGTCTCGATCGGATCGCTGCCGGTCACGAGCATCACGAGCCCGCCTGTCAGGAAGGCGATCAGCGTCGTGAGCAGCGGGACGATCACGCCGCCGCCGCGGACATAGCCCGCGAGCCGCGAGGCCGGCGTGACGGCGCGGACCTCGGGTTCCTCGGTGGCGCTCAAGCCGCCGCCCGGCCCCCCGGCCGCCCGTCATCGCCACGCCGAGCTCCTCCTCGGAGACGTCCGGCGGGAACTCCGCCACGATCTCGCCCTCGTAGATCACGACGATGCGGTCCGCGAGCGCGCGGACCTCCTCGAACTCGAGCGACACGAGCAGGATCGCCGCGGCCCTTGTCGCGCTCCTCCAGCAGCCGCCGGTGCACGAACTCGATCGCGCCCACGTCGAGCCCGCGCGTGGGCTGGTGCGCGATCAGGAGCTTCGGGTTGCTGGCCACCTCACGCGCGACCGCGACCTTCTGCTGGTTGCCGCCCGACAGTGCGCTCGCGAGCGTGCTCGGCTCGCCGCCGCGCACGTCGTACTCCTTGAGAAGCTCGCGCGCGCGCTCGTTCATCCCGCTCGAGCGACAGGACGCCGTGGTTCGAGATCGGCGGCCGGCGGTACTCCCGCAGAGCGAGGTTCTCCGCGAGCGTGAAGTCGAGCACGAGCCCGCACAGCTGGCGGTCCTCGGGGATGTGCGCCACCCCCGCCTCGGTGGTCTCTCGCACCCCCTCGCCGGTCACGTCCTCACCCGCGATCGACACGCGCCCCGACTCCGGCACCACCACGCCCGCGATCGCCTGCACCAGCTCGAGCTGGCCGTTTCCGTCCACGCCCGCGAGCGCCACCACCTCGCCGCCGCGCACGGTGAGCGACACGCCCTTCACCGCCTCGAGGCCGCGCTGGTCGCGCACGTGCAGGTCCTCCACCTCGAGCACCGGCTCGCCCAGCTTGGCGGGCTTCTTCTCCACGCGGAGCAGCACGTCGCGGCCCACCATCAGTCGCGCGAGGCTCTCCTCGGTGGCGCCCTCGGTGGGCACCGTGTCGATCTTCTCGCCGCGCCGCAGCACCGTGACGCGGTCCGCGATCGCGAGCACCTCGTTCAGCTTGTGGCTGATGAAGACGATGGAGACGCCGTCCTCCTTCAGCGCCCGCAGCACCTCGAACAGCTCCTCCGTCTCCTGCGCGGTGAGCACCGCCGTGGGCTCGTCCAGGATCAGGATGCGGGCGTCGCGGTAGAGCGTCTTCAGGATCTCCACGCGCTGCTGCATCCCGACCGAGACCTGCTCGATCACCGCGTCGGGATCCACCGCGAGGCCGTAGCGGTCGGACAGCTCCTTCACCTTCCGCGCGCCCTCGCGCACGTCCAGCAGCACGCCGCGCCTGGGCTCCTCGCCCAGCACGATGTTCTCGGTCACCGTCATCACCGGCACGAGCATGAAGTGCTGGTGGACCATCCCGATGCCCAGGTCGATCGCCCGAGACGGCGAGCTGACCTCCGCCGGCTCTCCGTTCACGCAGGATCTCGCCCTCGTCCGGGCTGTAGAGCCCGTAGAGGATCGACATCAGCGTCGACTTGCCGGCCCCGTTCTCGCCCAGTAGGGCGTGCACCTCACCATGGCGGAGATCGAAGTCGATCCGGTCGTTGGCAACGACCGGACCGAACTTCTTCGTTATTCCGCGGAGTTCGAGAGCGGGTGCTTCTGACTCCACTCCTGGCTACTTGACCGTGTCGGGGATGTCGCTGATCTTGCCGGAGGCGATGTCGTCCTGGACCTGCTTGATCTGGTCGGCGTACTTCTGCCCCGCCGGGCCGAGCTTGCCGAGGCCGATGCCGCCGTTCTTCACGCTGGCGATGACGTCGCTGCCGCCGTTGAACTTGCCGGCCTGGGCGTTCTTGATGGCGTCGAACACGGCGACGTCGACCTTCTTCAGCGCCGACGTGAGGATGTGCGGGCCGAGGTAGGACTGGTCGGCGTCCACGCCGATGCCCTGCACGCCCTTCTCCTTCGCGGCGTCGAGCGCGCCGAGGCCGCACTGGCCTGCCACCTGGAAGACGACCTTCGAGCCCTGGGCGATCTGGTTGAGCGCGATCTCCTTGCACTTGGCCTGGTCGACGAAGTCCTGCGAGTAGCCGTTCAGCGTCTTGATCTTCGGGTTCGCCTCCTTGGCGCCCTTCTGGAAGCCCGCGATGTAGTGGTCCACCGGCGGGATCTTCTGGCCGCCCACGGTCGAGACCGTGTCGGCGTTGTTGTCCTTGGCCCACAGCCCCGCGAGGTAGCCGGCGAGGTAGCCCGCCTCCTGCTCCTTGAAGAGCAGGCCCTCGACGTTCTTCGGCTTGCCCTTCAGCGCGGCGGCCGAGAAGTCGACGATCGCGAAGTTGTTCTGCGGGAACTTCCTGGCGACCGTGGCCGTGGCGTCCCCCATGAGGAAGCCGACCGAAGACGGTCAGGTCGTCCTGCTGCTGCGCGGCCGTCGTCAGGTTCGGGATGTAGTCGCCGTTCGACTTCGAGAGGAACACGCGGCCCTCGACGCCGAGCTTGGACTTGGCGTCCTCGAGGCCCTTGTTCGCGAGGAAGTTGAACGAGCGGTCGTTCAGGCCGCCGATGTCGGTCACGACGCCGGCCTTGATCGCCTTCTTCTCCGACGTGCTCTCGCTGGTGCCGCTGCTCCACCGCCGCTGTCGTCGTCGTGCCGCCGCAGGCGGCGATCCCGAGGGCGAGCGCGGCGAGCAGCGCGAAGATGATGAGGCGGAAGGGCTTACGCACGGTTGAGTCTCCTCGTTGAGTCAGGGACTGCAGCCACCCTACACCTCTTTGCGTTTAAGCGCTCTTTGAGCGTTTCCTCGCAGAATGCGGCTCGATCGCCGTCTCCGTTATCTCTCTCAGCTCCTCGTCGTCGAGGCCGAAGCTGCTCCCGGCAGATCTCGTACTCGCCGCCGATGGACGCGCCGAAGTACGGCGGGTCGTCGGACCGAGCGTGACCTCGACGCCGCGGCGCGCAGGCCGCGGCAGCGGGTGCTCCTCGTAGCCCGGGTAGATGCCGAGCACGACGTTGCTGGTGGGGCAGCACTCGAGCACGACGCCGCGCTCGGCCAGCTCCTCCACGAGCGCCGGATCCTCGATCGCGCGGACCCCGTGGGCGATGCGGTCACCGGCAGCCCGAGCCGCCGCGGAGCTCTCGGGTCCGGCCCACTCGCCCGGCGTGGACGTGCAGCCGAGCCCGGCGTCCGCCGCGATCCCGAACGCCTCCGCGTAGTCGTCGGGCGGGTAGTTCTGCCGTCGCCCGCCATCGAGAAGCCGACGATGTATGGATGCGGGCGCTCGGCGGCGTAGCGGGCCACCGCGAGCGCGGACTCGACCCCGAAGTTGCGCACGCAGGAGATCAGGATGCGGCCCTCGATGCCGGCCTCGTCGCGGGCGTCGTCGATCCCGCGCGCGATGCCGTCGATGTGCTCCTCGTCCGTCAGGCCCACCAGCCGCGCGTGGTCGGGCGAGGCGGTGAGCTCGACGTAGATCGCGCCCTCGCGCCGCACAGCTCACGAGGTACTCGTAGGTGATGTCGCGGTAGTCCTCGCCGGTGCGGATGACGCTGGCCGCCTTGTCGTAGGTGTCGAGGAAGTCGAGGAAGTCGCGGTAGGCGAAGCGGTCGGGCGCCGCGAACAGGCCGTCCGGGCAGCTCGAGCCCGTTGCGCTCGCGATGCGGCGGATCAGATCCGGCGGCGCCGTGCCCTCGAGGTGCACATGGAGCTCGGCCTTCGGGATCCATTGGCGGCGCCGGCACCGGCGACGACGGATCGAGGGTCACTGAGCGCTCTGGGTGATCCTTCTAGGCAGTCTCCAGGATTGTCGCTTACGGAGCACATCCAGCTCGGGGTACTCGGTGCTCGTTGCCCGCCTGCTCGCCGGGGCGCCGCGCGCCGCGGCTCCCGGCGCATGCACCAGGGCCAGCGGCCGGCCGCCGGGCGCCGCCTCCTCGCCCGGCGCCGCCCACCTCGGTTAGCCCCACCGAGTGGTCCACGGGTCGTCCTCGCGCGTGCGGCCGCCGCCCAGCCGACCACCGCGAGGCCGACGGCGCGGACGTCCACCGCGGTCACCTCCCCGCTCCGCCGGCTGACGGCGACCGTACCGGCGCCCGGGGCAGGTGCCGCTCCGGCGCCTCGAGGAGATCGCTGGCCCGCCGAGCTCCGCGACCATGCGGCGAAGCGCTCGGCGGCGGCGCCGCCTCGAGCGCGCGCTCGACGGCCGCGCGCGGCCTCCGGATCCGGCTGCACGCCGCCCGGCGAGCAGCTCGCGCGCTCAGGCGCGCGTGACGTCGCGCAGGCGGTCCTCGTTGCCGCCCGGTCAGGTAGTCGATGGACTCGCGCACCTCGACGAGCGTTGCCCCGTCCGGCCGAGGACCTGGTCCATGTCGGTGAGCCACGCGAAGGTGGGGAGGCCGTTGCCGTGTCGGCGACCTCAGGCTCTCCCGTGCGAGCTCCTGGGCGGCTCGCGGTCCGGCGGAAGGCGCCGGAGCCGACCTTCACGTCCTTGACCAGGCCGTCGAGGCCCGCGGCCAGCTTCTTCGCGAGGATCGACGCGGCGATCAGCGGGATCGACTCGCGGTGGCCGTGACGTCGCGGATCGCGTAGAGCCGGCGGTCGGCCGGCGCCAGCTCGCGCGGTCTGGCCGACGATCGCGCAGCCCGCCTCCCGCACGGCCGCGGAAGCGTCCCGGTCGGCGTCACGTCGTAGCCCGGGATCGCTCGAGCTTGTCGAGCGTGCCGCCGGTGTGGCCGAGCCCGCGGCCCGAGATCATCGGCACGGCGCCCCCGCACGCGGCGACGAGCGGCGCGAGAGCAGGCTACCTTGTCACCGACGCCGCCGGTCGAGTGCTTGTCGAGCACCGGCCCGGCAGGCCGGCGCCGGACCAGTCGAGCACGTCGCCGGAGTCGCGCATGCGCCGGTGAGCGCGATGCGCTCCTCCGAGGTCATCCCCGTGAGCACGTCGCCATGGCGAGCGCGCCGCCTGAGCGTCGCGACGCTGCCGTCGGCGATGCCCGTCGACGAGCTCGCCGACTGCTCCTCCGTGAGCTCGCCGCCGTCGCGCTTGTCGCGGATCAGGTCCGGCACGTACGTCACTCGGCCGAGCCCTCCACGAACCGCACCAGCAGCGGCGCCAGGTCCTCGGCCGCGCGCTGGGCGTCGCGCAGCGTCTGCTCGTGGCTGAGCGCTGGTCGCTCATCCCCTCGGCGAAGTTGCTGATCGCCGAGATCGCCGCCACCCGCAGGCCGCAGTGGCGCGCGACCGCCGTCTCGTGCACGGTGGACATCCCGACCGCATCGGCTCCGAGCGTCGCGAACGCGCGGATCTCCGCGGCGTCTCGAAGGTGGGGCCGGACACCGCCAGGTAGACGCCCTCGGCGAGCTCGGTGCCGAGCTCCGCGGCCGCCGCGCGGAGGCGCTCGCGCAGCTCCGGGTCGTACGCGTCGCGCAGGCTCGGGAAGCGCGGGCCGATCTCGTCGTCGTTCGGCCCCGCGAGGACGTTCACGCCGCTCAGGTTGATGTGGTCCGTGATGAGCATCGGCTGGCCCGGGACCGACCTCCGCCCGCAGCGACCCCGCCGCGTTCGTGAGCACGAGGATCTCGGCGCCCGCCGCCCTGAGCGCCCTGACCGGCGTGCGGATGCGGTCGAAGCCGCCGCCCTCGTACACGTGCGCGCGGCCCTGGAGCACCGCGACCGGCACCTCGCCGATGCCCCCCAGTACGGCCCGGCCGCCGTGGCCCGCGACCGTGGTCTCCGGGAAGCCCGGCAGGTCCGCGTAGTCGACCACCGTCGCGTCCGCCACGGCGTCCGCGACCGCGCCCAGCCCCGAGCCGAGCACGACGCCGACCCGCGGCCGAAGGCCGGCGCGCTCGGTGAGCACCGCGGCGGCCTCCCCGCCGCGCGCCTCCCCTTCGCTCATCCGGGCGGCTCGAACTCGAACGCGAGCGGCAGCAGCTCGCCCACGGTCCTCGTCATCCGGCGGCCTCCCGGCCGGCCCATGTGAACGGGGTGTCCGGCTCGCGAACTCGGCCAGACGCTGACGGCAGCCTCCGCACGGCGGGCAGAAGTCCATGTGCGCGGCCGTCACGGCGACCTCGGTGATCCGCGTCTGCCCCGCCGCGATCAGCGCGCCGATGGCCGACGTCTCCGCGCACTGCCCCTGCGGGTAGGACGCGTTCTCGACGTTCGAGCCGACGTAGATCTGCCCGTCGCCGGCGCGCAGCGCCGCGCCGACCGGGAAGTGCGAGTACTTCACGTGCGCGGTGTGCATCACCTGCTCGGCGGCGGCGAGCAGCTCGTCCGCGCCGGGCGCCGGGGCGCCCTCGCCCGTGTCGAGGAGGAGGTCGGAGTAGCTCGTGGCCACCAGGTTCGCGTCCTCCACTCCGAGCTCCGCCCGAAGGCGCTCGACCTTCTCGTGCTCGGCGGTGAGGTCCGAGCCCGGTTCGGCCACCGCCTCGAGCTCGACGAAGTTCCCGAGTCCCTCCACCTCGTCGAGATGGATCCGCACGCCCTCCCAGATCAGGAGATGGCGACGCTTCGAAACGGTCACGAGCGTCCCGTAGGCCGAGTCGAGCGCCTCGCGCAGCGGCCCGATGTCGGCGACCGGCACGCGGCGGTAGTTGCTCGTGCGCGCCTCGGTCTCGTCCGCGCGCGAGTACTCGATCAGCTCCTGCGAGAACTCGATCAGCTCGTCCCAGAGCGGCGAGCCGCCCGGCCACCTGCTCGCGCAGCTTCAGCCGTCCGCGCGAGCCCGCGAAGTAGGTGTCGCGCTGGTTGAACTCCCCCCTGTCCTCCGCGCCCAGCGCCAGCGCGCGCTCCAGCGTGCGCGCCGGATCGGGGTCGCGCGCCTTGAGTTCCACGTTGCGCATCGAGACATCCAAGTGGCCAGCGAGGTTATCGTCGTGCCATGCCTCACGGACCAGTCGTCGTCGAACACCCCGTGCTCGCCGACCGCCTGACCGTCATGCGCGACCGGGCCACCACCCACGGCGACTTCCGCCAGGCGCTCTTCGAGGCGTCGGCGATCCTGGCCGTGGAGGCCGCGCGCGACCTGCCGGTCAGTGAGGTCGAGCTCGACACGCCGCTGGAGCACACCACCGGCAGCCGCCTCCCCACGGAAATCACGATCGTGCCCGTGCTGCGCGCCGGCCTCGGCATGGTCGACGGCTTCCTGCGGCTCCTCCCCGGCGCCCGGGTAGGCCACGTCGGTGTCTACCGCGACGAGCAGGAGCACCGCCCGGTCGACTACTACGAGCGCCTCCCGCCCAAGCTGGCCGACGCCCACGTCTTCGTGGTCGACCCGATGCTCGCCACCGGCGGCAGCGCCGTCCACGCGCTCGACAAGCTGAAGGCCGCGGGCGCGCGGCGACTGGCGCTCGTGTGCCTGGTGGTGGCACCGGAGGGCGTCGAGGCGGTCCAGCAGGCCCACCCCGACGTGCGGATCTGGACCGCGGCCATCGACCGCGAGCTGGACGAGAACGCGTACATCAGGCCTGGGTTGGGAGATGCGGGGGATCGGGTTTTTGGGACGTAAACGCGGCATTAAAGGGGGACCTTCGTCGTTCATGCACCTATACGGGGCATAAACGACGGAACCCCTTCAGCGGCCTGGACTCAACCCCTCATTGCCGTCGTTGGCCGCCGCGCGCTCAGTGCCACCGCGCCGGGGTCGTCATCGCGAGCCACAAAGCGCTCGTCCACCGCCACGCCGGCCACCCACACGATCTCGCCGTTCGACTCGATCACCGGCAGGGTGCGGCGCAGCGCTCGCGGCACCTTCCGGTCGGTGAACAGGTCCTGTAGGGACTTCGATCCGCCCAGGCCCGCGGGGCGCATGCGGTCGCCGTCGCGCCAGGCGCGGACCGTGACGGCGGGCCCGACGTCCGTTACCGCGACGTCGCCGGGGCCCTCCACGCGGGCCTCGAGCTCCCAGTCGCCGAAGCGCGCGCGGCCGGGAACGACGAGCTGAACCGGCGGGGGTGGCTCGGCGTCGCCGGCGCGGGTGAAGCGAAGCGTCCCGTACTCGGCCAGGGCGCGCAGCCCTCCGCCCAGCTCCACGACCTTGGTTCCTCGCTGCCCGACGCCCAGCAGCTGACCGAGCTCAACGCGGGAGAGTGTCCGGCCGGCGAGCGAGCGCAGCACCAGCCGCTGCAGCGCGGGCGGGTGCTCCTTCAGCGCGTCGAGCGAGATCGCCGGCCCGCCGCCCAGCTCCGCCAGCGCGTCCGCCACCGCCGCGTCGAGCACCTCCGCCTCGTCGCGCAGCTGGCGGGCGGTCTCCGCGATCGTCCGCTCCACCGCCGGCGACAGCTCCTGGAGCGCGTCGAGCACGTCGTGACGCACGCGCGCGCGCGCGAAGCGGCGGTCCGCGTTCGAGGGGTCCTCGCGCCACTCGAGGCCGCGCGAGCGGAGGTAGTCGCGCACCTCCTCGCGCGTCACGCCGAGCAGCGGGCGCACCAACCGGCCGCGCCGGGGCGCCATCCCGTGCAGGGCCCGCGAGCCCGGCGACACCGCCAGCCGGTACAGCACCGTCTCGGCCTGGTCGGAGGCGGTGTGCGCCGCGGCGTAGTCCCCCTCGGCGAGCTGCTCGGCGAGCGCGTAGCGGGCGTCCCGCGCCTGTTCCTGTGGTTTCCTCGGCAGCGTCACGCGATGTGCGTGAACGTCAGCCGAGGCGCCCGGCGAGGTCGCGGACGAACGTCCTCGTCCGCATCGGCCCCCTCGCGAAGCCCGTAGTTGACGTGCAGCGCCGAGACCGCGGCCCCGAGGCGATCCGCGATGTCGAGCAGCGCCACGGAGTCCCCCCCGCCGGACACCATCACGAGCAGCGGCTCGCCCGGCCGCACGAGGCCGCTCTCGCGCGCGGCCTCGAGGGCGGCTCGCCGCTCGCGCGGCTCATTCCTCCCGCCGCACCGCGCGGCACAGCTGGCGCGGCTCCGCGAAGCCCTTCAGCTTCACCTGGCCGATCTCCTCGAAGCTGAGGTGCGGCGAGTCGCGCACCGCGTCCACCACCGCGTCGCTCACGAGCACCTCGCCGCCTCGGGCGCGCGCCACGACCCGCGCGGTCAGGTTCACGTCGCGGCCGAAGTAGTCGCCGTCGCGGTACAGGGTCGTTCCGTAGTGCACGCCGATGCGCGGCTCGGGCCGCTCGTCGAACAGCAGCGTGAACCCCACCGCCCAGTCCACGAGCGCGCGCACGTCCTGAGCCGACGACCATCACCTCGTCGCCGATCGTCTTCACCACGCGCGCGTCCTCGGGCAGCGTGTTGGTCACGCCCTCGACGAAGCGCTCGACCGACGACAGCGCCTCCTCCTCGCCCTCCTCCTCGGTGAAGCGCGTGTAGCCGGCGAGGTCCGCGAACGCGATCGCCACCCGGATCCGCCCGAGGTCCACGTCCTCGTCCTCGAGCTCGGACTCCATGTGTCCCGACCACGTCCTGCTCGACGAAGTGCTGGAGGAAGCGCTGGTGGACGTAGTCCATCATCGGCGAGGCGAGCGGCAGCAGGTCGCGCGCGAGGTCCTCCATCTCCTCGGCCATCTCGAGCCCGGGCACGCCCTCGCGGATCAGCGGCTCGTGGACGTACAGGTGGAAGAGCCGCACCTCGGCGTCGGCGATCTGGGAAAGCGCCTGGCCGTACACGCGGCAGAGCTGGAGGAAGGCCACCAGCGGGAAGCCGGCGTCGAGGATCGCCGACGACGTAGTGGAGCGCCTGGACGTCCTCGTCGGTGAGCTCCTCGAGCCCGGTGGCCGGCAGCCCCAGGCTCGCCCAGAAGCGCTCGATCAGCGCGGGCTCGAGGCCGGTGAGCTCCGCCGCCTCGTCGAGCGAGTGCAGCGTCCGCTCGCCGTCGAACATGTCCTCGATGTAGCTGTAGGCGAGCCGGCCCTCCTCGGCCCGCCTCTTGATCTCCTCGAGCGCTGTGGCCGCGCTCGCGCAGCCGCGCGACGATCCGCGCGTGGGCGACGGCGGCGGTGGTCCACTCGCCCTTGCCGTCCACCTCGGGGATCACGCCGTCGCGCGCCCAGCGGCGCAGCGTGTCCGGTGAGACGCCGACCCGCTCGGCGGCCTCCTTCAGGGAAAGCGTGTCTGGCACGGCACCCCTGATTGTGGCGACCCTTCGAAAGCAACGGCGGAGTGGAAGGGTTCACTCCGCCGCTGCGTGCGGGCACGGCCCGCCTCGTAGGCCGGTGACGCCGGGGCGTCAGCCGGTCTCTACAGACTTGTGAGGATGTTGCGCGCCCGGCAAGCCGGTCAACATAGACTCTCGGACCACTTCTTGGGAGGATCCTTGAACTACTTCGTCACCGGCGCGACGGGCTTCATCGGCAGGCACCTAGTGGCCGAGCTGCTGAAGCGCGAGGGCACGATCTACGCGCTCGTGAGGGAGGGCTCGCGCGGCAAGCTCGACTCCCTGATCCAGCGTCTCGGCGCAGAGGAGGGACGCTCGTGCCGGTGACCGGCGACCTCTCGAAGCCGGGCCTCGGCGTCGAGGGCTTCGACGAGAAGATCGACCACCTCTTCCACCTGGCGGCCATGTACGACGTCGAGGCCGACGAGGAGGCCTCGGAGCGCGCGAACGTGGAGGGCACGAAGCACGTGATCGAGTTCGCGAACGCGCACGAGGTCGGCCGCTTCCACCACATGAGCTCGATCGCGGTGGCCGGCAACTACAAGGGCGTCTTCCAGGAGGACATGTTCGACGAGGGGCAGAAGCTGCCCCACCACTACCACCGCACGAAGTACGAGGCCGAGCGGCTCGTGCGCGAGGGCGTCGAGACGAAGATGCTCGTCTACCGCCCCGGGATCGTCGTCGGCCACTCGGAGACCGGCGAGATGGACAAGATCGACGGCCCCTACTACTTCTTCAAGCTGCTCCAGAAGCTGCGCCACGCGCTGCCGGAGTGGTTCCCGCTCGCCGGCCCCGAGGGCGGCCAGACGAACCTGGTGCCGGTGGACTTCGTCGCGCGCGCGATGGACCACATCGGCCACCTGCCGGACGACGACCTGCCGAGCGACACCTTCCACCTGGTGGACCCGGAGCCCATGACCGTCGGCCAGACGCTGAACGAGTTCGCCAAGGCCGCGCACGCGCCGCAGTTCGCCATGCGGATCGACCAGAACATGACGAACGTGATCCCGAAGCAGGTGCGCGCCGGGCTCAAGGCGCTGCCGACGATCAAGCGGATCCGCCACCAGCTCTTCCGCGACCTCGGCATCCCGCCCGCGGCGATCGAGAACCGCGACTTCAGCTGCACCTTCGACGCCCGCGACGCCCAGCGCGCGCTCAGCGGCACCGGGATCGCGGTGCCGCCGCTGTCCACCTATGCGCCGCGGCTGTGGGACTACTGGGAGCGCAACCTCGACCCGGACCTGTTCCGCGACCGCTCGCTCGCCAGCACGATCAAGGGCAAGAAGGTCCTGATCACCGGCGCCTCGAGCGGCATCGGGCTCGAGACCGCGCTGAAGGTCGGCGAGGCCGGCGGCGAGGTGCTGCTCGTCTCGCGCACGCGCGAGAAGCTGGAGGAGGTGGCCGAGAAGGTCCGCGAGTCCGGCGGCACGGCGCACGTGCACCCGCCGACCTCTCCGACCTCGAGGACGTCGACCGGCTCGCCAAGGAGGTGCTCGACCAGCACGGCGGCGTCGACGTCCTGATCAACAACGCCGGCCGCTCGATCCGGCGCTCGGTCGCGGCATCGTACGACCGCTTCCACGACTACGAGAGAACCATGCAGCTGAACTACTTCGGCGCGCTGAAGCTCATCCTCGCGTTCCTGCCGGGGATGCGCGAGCGGAAATCAGGCCACATCATCAACGTCAGCTCGATCGGCGTGCAGACGAACACGCCGCGCTTCTCCGCGTACGTCGCGTCGAAGTCCGCGCTGGACGCCTTCTCGCGCTGCACGGCGCCCGAGGTGGTCCAGGACAACGTGAAGTTCACGACCGTCTACATGCCGCTCGTGCGCACGCCGATGATCGCGCCGACCGGCATCTACGACGCCTTCCCGACGCTCACGCCGGAGGAGGCCGCGCAGATGCTGTGCGACGCGATGATCGACAAGCCGAAGCGGATCGCCTCGCGGCTCGGCACCTTCGGCGAGGTGCTCTACGCGATCTCGCCGAAGACCGTCGACATCGTCCTGAACACCGCCTACAACCTGTTCCCGGACTCGAAGGCCGCCAAGAAGAAGAAGGGCGACAAGGACGGCAAGGACGGGGACAAGAAGGCGCTGCCCGCCGACCAGAAGAAGAACGACGGCGAGATGTCCACGGAGGCGGTCGCGATGGCCTACCTGCTCCGCGGCGTGCACTTCTAGTGGAGGCGGTGGAGGCGGGGCTCGACGCCGTGCGCGAGTCGCCGGCCGACAACGGCCGTGTCGAGCTGATCGCGCGCCGGCCGGAGGTGGACGCGCGCGAGCTCGTCGACGAGGCGACGCTCGACACGGAGGTAGGCCTCGTGGGCGACAACTGGCAGCCAAGCCGAGCCTCAAGACCGGAGCCCCGAACCCCCAGGCGCAGCTCACGGTCATGAACGCGCGCTCGGCCGCGCTCGTGGCCGGGGAGGACCGGGACCGCTGGGCGCAGGCCGGCGACCAGCTCTACGTGGATCTGGACCTCAGCTATCGCAACCTTCCGCCCGGGACGCAGCTCCGTGTGGGCGACGCCGTCATCGAGGTCACGAGCCGAGCCCCACCGCGGCTGCGGGAAGTTCTCCGCGCGCTTCGGCGTCGAGGCGCTGAAGCTCGTGAACT
This sequence comes from uncultured Thermoleophilaceae bacterium, assembly GCA_963808875.1. GTDB lineage: Bacteria > Actinomycetota > Thermoleophilia > Solirubrobacterales > Thermoleophilaceae > JACVRW01. Next base: position 113,781 of record CAWEHM010000046.1, on the reverse strand, counting down.
CGGCGATCGGGCGCGAGCTCAACATGCGCGGCATCAACACCAAGGTGATCACCGGCGGCGTCGTCCGCACCGGCGACTCGATCGTGAAGCTCGCGCCCTAGCGGCGGCGCAGCCTCCTGGCGGCGGCGGCCGAGACCCGCAGCCGCACCGTCGTCGAGCGGTTGCCCACGGCGTCGACGGCGAAGGCCTCGGCGCGGTAGCGCACGCGCGTTGCGCCGCTTCCGCGACGCCCGCGCCCGAGCTCGGCCGCAGCCGGTTCTTCCCGGCCACGCCGTTCTGGCGCAGCGTGCGCACCGCGCGCCAGCGCCTGCGCACCTTGCGCTGCAGCCGGATCGTCACGCGCGCGGCCTCGCTGAGCCGGTAGGTGATCGAGGCGCGGACACGGCCAGTGCGCTGAGCACCGGCCGACCGAGTCGACGCGCACGAGCGCGCCGGCCACCGCCGGGCGCCGTGCGGATCGCTCACGCGCACGCGCGCGGTGAGCGTGGTCGTGCCCGATACGCGCTTCTCGACCGTGGGGCGTCGTGCCGCCGGCGGTCTCGAAGCTGCCGTTGCCGTCGAGGTCCCAGTCGTAGCGGAGCCGCGAGGCCCTCCGGGTCGCTCGAGCCAGAGGCGTCGAAGCTCACAGGCGCCGCCCGGCCACGACCGCCGGCGACGCCGACAGCGCGGCCACCGGGCGCACGGTTCGCCACGACCGCCACGCCGAGCGGATTGTTGAAGAGCTGCTTGTCCTGGCGGAGGATGCTCTGCGCGCCGTCGGCAGGTTCACGGACACGAGCCCGCCCTCCTGGTCGTCGAGCGTGAAGTCGCTCACCACCACGTCGCCGTCCGGCGTGACCGCCGGCCGCTGCGGCACCACCACGCGGTCGGTGCGCGGTGTTCGGCGTCTCGGCGTCCTGGACCCCGTCTCGGGATCGACGGCCACGAGCGCCGTGCCGCCGTTCTGGTTCACCACCAGGATGCGCCCGCCCGGCTCGACCGTCACGCCGAGCGGGTTGCGGAACAGGTTGCCCCACTCCGCAGCGTTCGCGCGACACGATCGACTGGGCGTGCGTGCCCGTGTCGATCCGGATCAGCGCGCCGAAGTCGTACACGCAGTTGATGACGGTGTGCCGTCGCTGAAGTCGCCGTAGTTCGTGACCAGCAGCGACCCGTCGCGCCTCGGCGGCGATGCCGAACGGGTAGCAGAGCTGCCCGCCCTGGGTGACGAGCGTCTGCGCGCCGGTCGCCGGGTTCACGCTGATCACGCTCGGCGTGCCGAGCGTCCCCACGTTCTCGACCACGTAGATGAGCCCGTCCGGGGCGATCGTCAGGCCCGCCGGGTCCACCAGCAGGTTGCCCGAGGTCACGATGCGACTGCCTGCCCGTCACCGGGTCCACGCGGATGATGCGCCCGTCGGCCGTGTGGTCGGTGCTGGTGGCGAACGCGCCCATGTCCGCCACGAGCAGGCTGCCGTCGCCCGCGACCGACGATGTCGTACGGGTGGCGGAAGAGGTCGCCCTGCGCGCCGTTGCGCGAGATCTCGGTCAGCGCCGCCCGTCGCGGGGTTCGCCCTCAGGATCACCGGAGCGGCGCGCCGATTGCTTCGTCACGACCGAGTTCGCCACGTAGGCGACCCAGGGGTCGCCGGGAGCGGCGAGTGCCGTTCCTGGAACGAGTGACAGCGCAAGCGGCCGCCAGCAGGACGGCGAGTAACGCATCAACTTCACATATCGGCCGATTTGGGCCGTTAGATGAAGGCGGGACCCCTGCGTACGAGGTTCGCGTAGAGAGCCTGCTGGATCTCCGCGCGCACGCGCTCGGAAAGCTCGAGCACCAGCGCCCGGTCCTCCGCGGCCTCGGGCCCGTAGGACGCGGTCTCGATCGGCTCCAGGAACTCGATCCGCCACTTCGACGGAAGCGGGATGACGCCGAGCGGGCCGAGCAGCGGGAACGTCGGCGTCACCGGGAAGTAGGGCGCCCCGATCAGGCGCGCCACGGCCGGCAGGTCGGCGAGCTTCGGGTAGATCTCCTCGCTCCCGACGACGGCCACCGGCACGATCGGCGCGCCGGTGCGCAGCGCGATCTCGACGAACCCGCCGCGGCCGAAGCGCTGGAGCCGGTAGCGCTCCGAGTACGGCTTGCCCGTCCCCTTCACGCCCTCGGGGAAGACCGCCACGAGATGGTCCTGCTCGAGCAGGCGCATCGCGTTGAAGGGCGACGCCACGACGCCGCCGACCTTGCGCATCCCGGCCGAGATCCAGGGCAGGTCGAAGGCCCAGTTGAGGACGAGGAAGCGCGGGTAGCGCGGCAGCGGGTGCTCGCGCAGCAGCGCCATCGAGATCATCGTGGCGTCCCAGGGCAGGATGCCCGCGTGGTTCGAGGTGAGGAGCGCGCGGCCGTGCGCCGGCACGCGCTCGGCGCCGATCGACCTGCACCCGCCACCACGTCTCGTACAGGAACGCGAAGAACGGCTCGACCAGCTCCGCGAACCCCTCGTCGAAGCCCCACTCGTCCTCGGCGTAGTCGCCGTCCAGGCGCTCGACGATCCGGTTCGAGCGTCTCGCGCGCGTCGCGCGGGAGCGCCGTGCGCCGCGCGTGAGCGCCTCCGGCAGCTCGAGCCCCGAGTCGAGCCCGGCGCGCAGGCGGCGCATGAAGGCGATCGCCGTCGGAAGGCATGGCTGCGCAGCGGTCTCCGCCCGCCGCTTGCCTCACGGCCTTCACGCGGCCGCCGCCGTCCTCGCGCTCGCCGCCCACGCCTCGACGGCCTCGACCGTCGACTGGCGCGGCGTGTAGCCCACCTCGTCGGTGAGCCGCCGGGTGTCCACGCCGCGGCCGTAGTGGAGCAGGCGCTGGAAGTCCTCGGACTGGGCGTCGAGGCCGAGCCGCTGGCCGGCGGAGGTGACCGCGCCGAACAGCGGCGCGCGATCGGCAGCGCGCGCCGGCCGGCCAGCCGGATCATGCGCGACGAGCCCGATCGTCCCCGGGCCGGCGACGTTCACGGCGCCGGGCACCGGGTTGCGCACCGCGGCCACGATCGCCTCGAGCGTGTCGTCGATCCCACGAGCTGGATGCGCGGGTCGAAGCCCATGTAGGTCGGGCAGACCGGCTGGGAGAGGTAGCGCGTGATCTGCGTCCGGAGCCCGGGCCGATCGCCGGCTGGTAGCGGAGCATCGTGCAGCTCACGCCGGGGTGGCGGCGGGAGTAGGTGTCGAAGTAGTTCTCGATCTCGGCGACGTCGCGCTGGAAGCGCGTGCGCAGCGGGAACAGTCGCGCCATCTCCTCCCTGAAGAACTGCGGCGCCTGCGGCTCCGCGCCGTAGATGCCGGCCGAGCCGCGGATCACGATCGTGCGGAGCGTCGGCACCCGCTCGCACGCGGCGAGCAGCTGGAGCGTGCCGATCACGTTGACGTCGTGCATCGCGCGTGACGACATCCCCGGGCCGGGCTGGCGCACGATCTGCTCGTGCACGATGGTGTCGACGCCGGTCGGCGGGATCAGCCGCGCGATCCCCGGGTCGCGGATGTCGGCCTCGATGAACTCCGTGCGCTCGAGCGCGAGCTTGGGGCGGCGGGTGTCGAGGCCGGCCACGTGCTCGACCTCGGGGTCGCGCTCGAGCCGCCGCGCGAGGAGGCTTCCCACGTGGCTGCCCACGCCGGTGATCAGCACCCGGCGGCCGGCCACTAGGACTTGCTGCCGCGCTTCGACGAGCTGCCGCCGCGCTTCTTCGGCAGGCGCTCCTCGATCCTGTCCAGGCGGCGCCCGATCGCGCGGAGCTCCTTCTTGAGCTCCTTGATGTCGTCGTTGGTGGCGGGGCGGCGGCCCTCGATGGCCTCGGTCATCGAGCGGCGCCCGCGCGTGAGGCGCTCCTCGGCGCCCTTCAGAGTCGCGTCGACGGTGCGCTCGACGGCGTCGCGGAGGTTGTCGGCTGGGTTCGCCATTTCCTGGAGGTTCACCAGCGCCCACTACTGTGCGCTCCCCTTGGCCCTCGACCACGAGGTCGCGCCCAACCACCTGCGCCCGGCCGCCGAGCTGGCCGAGCGGGTGCTGCTGCCGGGCGACCCCGGGCGCGCGCTGGCGGTCGCCCAGGCGCTGCTCGAGCAGCCGCCGCGGATGTTCAATCACGCGCGCGGGCTATGGGGCTACACGGGCACGGCGCCGGACGGCGAGCCGCTGACGGTCCAGGCCACCGGCATGGGCGGCCCGAGCGCGGCGATCGTGTGCGAGGAGCTGATCGCGCTCGGGCGCGCGGACGGCTCGTGCGGATCGGGACCTGCGGCGCGCTCGATCCGGCGATCGAGCTGGGCACGCTGCTCGCCGCCGAGTCGGTGCTCCCCGCCGACGGCGCGAGCGCGGCGCTCGGCGCCGAACGCCGCGCTCGAGCCGGACCCCGGCCTGCTGGCCCGGCTGGTGGACGCCGGCGCGCGGCCGGCCACCGTCGCGACCAGCGACCTCTTCTACGACCCGCGCGAGGACGCGGCCGCGGCTGGGCCGAGCGCGGCGCCGTGGCGGTGGAGATGGAGGCTGCGACGATGCTCCAGGTGGCCGCCCGCCGAGGGGTCGCGGCCGCGTGCGTGCTCGGCGTGACCGACGTGGCCACAGACGACGGGGCCCGCCGGATGACCGACGACGAGCGGGCGGACCTGGGCGTCCGCATCGGCGAGGCCGGCTACGCGGCCGTCAGGAGTCCGTGACCGTGAGGCGTTCCTGCGCGCGCGGCACGGGATCGCTCCCCGGCGCGAGCAGCTCGGCGAGCGCGGCTATGTCGTGCGCGACCTCGTCGAGCCGGCCCTCGATCCGGCCGAGCCGGTCGTCGGCCGTCGATCCACCCACGCCCGCGACCCGCTCCTCGAGCCGGTCGATCGCGTCCTCGATGCCCTCGAGCCGCTGGGAGAGCGACCGGAGCCGGCGCGTGACCCGCTCGATGTCTGCGGCCGAGGGTAGGTTCAGCGCGCCCATGGCCGCCTCCTGCGCCTGGATCGCCTTCTCGCGTGCCTCGAAGGTGCGCGCGATCGCCGCGTTGATCACCGGATTCGAGATGAGCTCCTCGGCGATCTTGCCGAGCACCTCCTCTCCCTGCCGGGACAGGCGGTCGACGAAGCTCTGGTCCTGCTCGGGGGCCGCCACTGCGCGGCAGAGTACATCAATGAACCTTCGAAACGACGAGACTAACCCTCGACTTGAGCCTTATGTACGTTTGATCCCTCGCCCTGAAGGAACAATCCTGTCATCCGGACGGCGCATGAGGCGCCAGATGGATGTCCAGGTCGCGGGAGGGCGATGTTGAAGTTATGTGCAGGGGCGGTCGATACAACGTGCGAGCAAGCGGCTCGTCCCGACCCCACGGTTCCCCGTTGCAGAGCACAAAGCCCTCAAGTAGCGTTCATGCCGGAGCAGGTGGCGATTCCACGCGCGCCAAGGAGCGCGGCCGTTTGAAGCACCCCGAGGGAGGGCCAGGAAGAGCACGGATGAAGAAGCGCGTTTTCACGCTCCTGCTTGTTGCAGGCCTCCTTGCCGCGGCCGCTCTCACCGCGCTGACCTTCCCTGCGCTTGCTCAGACGCAGACCGTGTACGTGCAGCTCGCCAGCGGCGAGGTCGTGCCGGTCACCGTCGACGTGCCCCCGGGCGCGACGCTCGACGACATCCAGCTTCCCGGCCCCGTGGTCGCCCCGCCGTCCGAGCCTGTGCCCACCACGCCCACCGTTCCGAGCGCGCCAAAGCCGCCTCCCACGACCGCCCCGGCTCCCGCTCCGGGTGGCGGTGAGAGCCCGAGCTCCGGCGGCGGATCCGAGCAGGAGCGCTCGAGCTCCGGCCAGCGCGTCCAGGACAAGTCGGGCAAGAGTCGCGACCTCAGCGGCGACGTAAAGGCTCGAGCCAAGCGTGAGGTCTCGAAGGCCAAGCGCCGCGGTCGCCGCTCGCCGCTCCGCAACCCCGACGGAACTCCGACCTCGTCGAACCCGAGCTTCACCGACGTGCTCCCCGGCCCCTCGACCGCCACCGGCGTGCCCAACTTCATCATCCGCAAGTTCCGCGTGCCGCCCTTCCTGCTCTCCATCTACCAGGCCGCGGGCATCGAGTACGGGGTCCGCTGGGAGGTCCTCGCGGCGATCAACGAGATCGAGACCGACTACGGCCGCAACCTCAACGTGTCCTCCGCGGGCGCGCTCGGGTGGATGCAGTTCATGCCCTCCACCTGGAAGATGTACGGGGTCGACGCCAACAAGGACGGGCGCAAGGATCCGTACAACCCGGTCGACGCGATCTTCGCCGCCGCCCGCTACCTCAAGGCGGCCGGGTACGAGCAGGACGTCCGCCGCTCGATCTACGCCTACAACCACGCTGACTGGTACGTCGACTCGGTCCTCCTCCGCGCGCGCCTGATCGCCGGCGTGCCGGCGGACGTGATCGGCTCGCTCACCGGGCTGACCGAGGGCCGCTTCCCCGTATTCGCACGCGCGCGTTACGCGGATGACATCGCGGAGCAGCAGCTGCTCAAGAAGGTGAAGCAGGGCGAGAACGCCGCCCACCTCGTCGAGTCGAGCGACTCGCGCCGCAGCATCGACATCTTCGCCAAGAAGGGCGCGCCGGTCGTGGCCGTGAACGACGGCGTCATCAAGAAGATCGACAAGAGCAAGAAGCTCGGCCGCTACGTCGTGCTCCAGGACGTCTACGGAAACCGCTACACGTACGCGCACCTCGGGCAGGTCTCGAAGGTATACCCGGTGCCGAAGGCCGACGCCACGCCCTCGCCCGACCGCAGCGCGCGTGCTCTCGCCGCCAACGAGTCCGACCCGACGCCCGCCGCGCCCGCGTCGGCCGGCCGCCAGCTCGACTCGTCCGACACCGCCAAGGCCAAGGATCGCGGCGGCGACGTGCCGGCCAAGAAGGCCCAGGCCTCCGCGCCGGTCAAGCAGCGCCTCTTCGCGCATCCCGACATGCCGGGCTCGCGCGAGGCCGGCGGCCTCGAGCAGCAGCTCGACTCCGAGGCGCGCAACAGCGGCAAGTTCTCCACCTTCAAGGCCTACTTCTCGCGCCCGTTCGGCCTCGATCCCTCGAAGGTCCGCCTCCGCCCGCTCCGCAAGGGCTCGCACGTGATCGGCGGGACGGTCATCGCCCGCGTCGGCCAGACCCAGGCGGGCAAGGCGCGCGCACCTCGACTTCTCGATCCGCCCCGCCGGCCGCGGCGCTCCGAACATCGACCCGAAGCCGATCCTCGACGGCTGGAAGCTGCTCGAGGCCACGGCGATCTACCGCGCCTCCGGCCGCAACGTGCTCTACGGCAAGGACAACGCCGGCGCGATGTCGATCGGCCAGATCCTGCTCCTGCCGAAGCCGCTGCTCGAGAAGCGCGTGCTCTCCGACGAGCGCATCGACATCTACGAGGGCGGCCGCGACGACATCCGCTCCGGCCAGATCGACCGCCGCGTGCTGGCGACCCTGGCGTACCTGGCCGAGTCCGGCCTGCGGCCCACCGTCAGCTGCCTGAAGAACGGCCACGGCTTCTACACGAGCTCGGGCAACGTCTCCGAGCACTCGTCCGGCAACGCGGTGGACATCTCGATGGTCAACGGGATCCCGATCCTCGGCCATCAGGAGGCGGGCGGGATCACCGAGCAGGCGGTCCGCCGCCTGATGCAGCTGCAGGGCACGATGTATCCGCACCAGATCATCTCCCTGCTCAGCCTCGGCGGGAACACGCTCGCGATGGCAGACCACAACGACCACATCCACGTGGGCTTCCACCCGATGTTCGGCGCGAACAAGAAGCTCGGGAAGCAGACGCTCGCCGTGCTCGAGCCCGGCCAGTGGTCCGACCTGATCTCCCGCCTCGGCGAGATCGAGAACCCGGTGGTGCCCACGAAGCCCTCGAAGTACGCGCTGCCGGCCCACCCGAAGCGCTCCAGCCAGGCCCACGTCGGCGAGTAGGCCCACGAGCGCCGAAGGCCCGTTCGGCTTCGTACAGCTCGAGTTCGGCTTCCTCCTCGGGCCGCCGGACGGCCGCTACCTGGTGAGGCCGTCCGCGGACGCGCTCGTGGAGAGCGTGCTGGTGATCTCAACCCTCGGCGCTCCGGAACGCCGCCGGCTGGGCCGTCGCCGTCCGAAGCCCGTTGCGGACGCGGAGCCATACCCCGTGCCCACAACTCGGACGACGATCGTGCGAGCGACTCCCTTCTCGGGCGACGACGAGGCCGCTTCGTGGCTCGCCGGCCTCGACCTCGAGGAGGAGCTCGCGGCCGCCGTCGTGGTCCTCAACCGAGCGCTCCACGCTCACCGCGTGGCGAGCGCCGATCCGTACGCGACGGAGGTGTCTCCCGCGCGTGCGCTGATCGCGCGGATCGGCTACGGCAGCGGTGACGAGGTGGCCGACGGAAGATTCGGGGAGGCTCGCGAGCTCCCTCCGGAGGGAAGGCGGCGCGCGCGGCGCTCGATGGAGGCTCCGGAGGAGCGCTTCGCGGCGCTCATCGGCGGCCGCGAGGAGGTGCTGCCCGCCGAGGAGCTGGTGCTCCGCGCCCGGGCCGACCTGAACGCCGGGCGGCTCGCCGAGGCGGCGCTGCAGGCGCGCGTGGCCATCGAGGCGCTGCTCGCCTCGCGCGTGGCATCGGAGGAGTCCGGCCCGGCGGGCGGGTCGCTCGCGGTGCACCGCGAGGCGATCGGCTCGGCCGCGAACGCGGCCCTGCGCGACGAGCTGCCGGGAGACAGCGCGGCGGCGCTGGAGGAGGCCGTGGCGGCGATGGAATTGGCACTGAAGAGGCACCGACTCGGCCGCTGAGCGGGGGTTGGGCTCTAGAGGGCGGCCAGGACGGCCTGGAGCTCGGCCACGACGTCGCCGTCGAGCTTGACCTCGGCGTCGTCGTCGTACGGGGTCGGGCCCTGCGTGATGAGCACGAGGCGGCCGCCGGCGCCGTGCGTCATCGCCGGCAGCCCGGCCACCGGGTAGACCTCGAGCGACGAGCCCACGCACAGCATCAGGTCGGCCTCCAGCGCGAGCGACTGCGCCTCGGAGAGCGCGCGCTCCGGCAGCATCTCTCCGAACAGGACGACGTCGGGCTTGAGCGGCAGCACGCATGACTCGCACAGGGGAGCGCCCTCCCCCTCGCCCAGGAGCGCCACCACTCGGTCGATCGGCACCTTCCCGCCGCACTGAAGGCACACGCTCTGGTCGATCGACCCGTGCACCTCGATCAGGCGCTTCGTGCCGGCGAGCCGGTGCAACCGGTCGATGTTCTGTGTGATCACGGCCCGGACGAGCCCGCGCCGCTCGAGTTCGGCGATCGCGAGGTGCGCCTCATTCGGTGCCTTGTCGACCAGCGACGCGAACCGAGCGCCGTAGAAGCTCCAGAACCGGTCGGGGTCGCGCTGCCACGCGTCGATGTGCGCGACCTCCATCGGGTCCACGTTCTCCCACAGGCCGGTGCCCGGCGACCGGAAGTCCGGGATGCCGGAGGGCACCGAGACGCCGGCACCGGTGAGGACGACGGCACGCTCGGAGTCGCGCAGAAGCGCCGCCACGCGCTCGGCCGCGGCGGTGGAGGCGGGTGCGCCCACCCTCACTCCCCCTTGAAGTGCGGCCGGCGCTTCGTGAGGAACGCGGAGATGCCCTCCTTCGCGTCCTCGGACCCGAAGGCGCGCGCGAAGCCCTCGCTCTCGAACCGAAGCCCCTCGTCCAGGTCCGGCTGCGCGGAGCGCCTCTTGATCTCCTCGACGGCGATAGGGGCCTGCTCGGAGAGCTTGCGCGCCCATGACAGCGCGGTGTCGAACAGCTCGTGGTCCGGCACCACCTGGGTCGCGAGGCCGACCCTGTGCGCCTCGTATGCGTCGATCGGGTCGCCGGTGAGGTTCATCTCGAGCGCCTTCGACTCGCCCACGAGCCGCGGCAGCCGCTGGGTGCCACCGAAGCCCGGGATGATCCCGAGGTTGATCTCCGGCTGGCCGAACGTGGCGGACTCCGCCGCGATCCGGAAGTCGCACGCCATCGCCAGCTCGCAGCCACCGCCGAACGCGATGGAGTTCACAGCGGCGATGGTCACGGTCGACGAGCGCTCCATCCCGCGCATGAACCGGTGAGCGTCCTCCACGAGGTGGGCGCCCTCGGCGTCCGGCGACATCTTCGTGAACTCCTTGATGTCCGCGCCGGCGCTGAAGGTGAAGATGTTCGACGAGGCGATCACGAGCGCCCGCGCCTTCCCCTCGATCCCTTCCCACAGGTCGATGAGGTCCCGCACCGCCTGGGGCGAGAGCGGGTTCGCGGGCGGCCGGTTCAGCCATGCGATAGCGACGTCGCCGCGGGTCTCCAGCAGCACCGTCTCGCGCTGGTCGCCCGCGTCGGGCTGCGGGTACGGGAAGAAGCCCTGGCCGGTCTTCTTTCCGAGCCGGCCCTGCGCCACGAGGCGCCGCAGGACGGTGGGCGGCTCGAAGGCGTCGCCCCACTCCGCCTGAGCGCGCTCGAGCTGCTCGAGGATGGCGTCGAGGCCCGCGTCGTCGGCGCGTGCGAAGGGCCCGGGCAGGATCCCCGCGCCCATCATCATCCCGACCTCGATGTCCTTCGCGGAGGCGACTCCCTCCTCGAGGACCAGGCAGGACTCGACCAGGGTCTTCAGACCCATCCGGTCGACGATGGTGCCGAGCGCGCCGCCCTGAGCGCTAGCCGTGCTCATAGAACCCCTTCCCTGTCTTCTGGCCGAGGTTCCCCGCGTCCACCAGCTCCTTCATCGGCTTCGACACGTGGAAGCGCTCGCCGTACGAGTCGTGCAGGTGCTCGGCCACGTGGAGGACCGTGTCGAGGCCGAGCAGGTCGGTCAGGTAGTACGGCCCCATCGGAACGGTGCCGGACTCCTGGATCGCCTTGTCCACGTCCCCCGTGTCCAGCTCCTCGTCCTCGGTCACGCGCCAGACCTCCGACATCGCCGACGTGAGGATCCGGTTGACCACGAAGCCGGGCACCTCGCCGCAGCGCACCGCGGTCTTGCGGAGCGCCTGGGCGAAGTTCGAAGCGACCTGGAGGGTCTCGTCGGAGGTGTCGTCCCCCTCGATCACCTCGATCAGCCGCATCATCGACGCCGGGTAGAAGAAGTGGAAGCCGCACACCTTGTCCGGCCGGAGGGTCGCCTCCGCCATCTCGGTGATCGACAACGACGAGGTGTTCGACGCGAGGATCGCGTGGCCCGGCGTGGCCTCGTCGAGCTCCGAGAAGACCGCCTGCTTGATCTCCATCCGCTCGGGCACCGCCTCGACGACGAAGTCCACGTCACCGAAGGCGTCGTAGTCGGTGGTGCCGGTAATGCGGCCGAGGATCTCCTCGCGCTGCGAGTCGGCGCTCTCCTGGGTGATCTTCTCCTTCTTCACCAGGCTGCCGAGCTGTGCCTCGGTCACCTGCCGGGCCTTCTCGAGGCCGGTGTCGACGAACTCCTGTTTCACGTCCTTGAGGACGACCGGAATGCCGGAGGAGGCCACGACCTGGGCGATCTCCCCGCCCATCGTGCCCGCCCCGACGACGGCGGCTTTGAAGACGAACATGGCGGCGGAGGCTATCGGAGGCCCGGCGAAGATCATCCGCCCAATCAACCGGTCGGTTGATACCGGGGCACGGCCCGGGGCGCGACGCTGCCGGCATGCCTCAGCTCGCCATCGCGGCGGCGGCCTGCGGATTCGGGACGGTTTCCGTTCTGGCGAAGCTCGGATATGAGGCGGGCTGTGCTCCGCGCGCTCTGTTCGCCTCCAGAGTGGTGGTCGCGGGCATCCTGCTCGCTCCGCTCGCGCTCCGGCGGCCACGGGGCCTAAGCGCGCACTCGCTGGCGCTCGTGGTCTGCGGAGGGGCGGCCTTCTGCGTAGCCGGGCTGCTCGAATTCGAGGCTCTCGCGCGGCTCCCGGCGTCGGTGTTCGTGCCGATCGTGTTCGTCGCTCCGCTGTGGGTGGCGCTGCTCTCGCTCCTCCTGTTCCGGGCACCGCCGCCGCGGCGGGCCGCTCGCGTGTTTCCGGCCGTCCTCGTCGGTCTGGGGCTCCTGGTCGGCATCCCGGGCGGCTCCGGTGGGGACACGGTTGGGGTCGCGCTGGCGCTGGCCGCGTCGTTCTTGTTCGGAGTTGTCTTCCTGACCCTCGAGCTGCTGGTGGCGACCGACCCGCCGGCGCGCGCCGTTGCCCGCGTGATGCTGGTGGCCGCCGGGCTGGCAGGCACCTTCCAGGGTCCGGCCGTGGTCTCGCAGCTCAGTGTCTCGCCCAACTTCCGCTACGCCCTGGCGGTAGGCGCCATCACCGCCGTCTCGCTGGTGCTCCTTGCAACCGGCATCGTGCGGACGGGCGCGTTCCGCGCAGCGGTCATCGCCGGGGCCGAGCCGCTCGCCGCCGCACTCCTCGGGTGGCTGCTTCTCCGAGAGGTGCTGAGCGCGCTCCAGCTCATCGGTGGCCTCGTCGTCGTCGCGGGTGTGGTCGGCGCCTCGGGAGGACCGCATGAGCGCTGAGGCTCCACCGGGTGGCGACCGGGTCGTGCGGCGTTCGGAGCTCGTGCGCGGCATCCGTGCGATCGGCGTCCGCGAAGGCGCGATCGTGTTCGTCCACACGAGCATGCGAGCGCTCGGCTGGGTGGTCGGCGGCCCGGAGACAGTCGTTCGTGCGATGCTCGACGCGGTTGGCCCGGACGGCACGGTTGCGGCTGTGGCGTCGTGGTGTGACATCCCCCTCCGGCTCGACGAGATGTCGGCCGAGCGGCGCCGGGCGTACCGCGAGGAGATGCCGGGGTTCGATCCCGACCACTCCGAGGCAAATCCGGGCTACGGGCGCCTCCCGGAGCGGCTTCGTTCGTGGCCGGGTTCGGTGAAGAGCGCACATCCGGACCAGCGCGTCGTGGCCGTGGGACCTCGTGCCCATTGGCTCACCGAGCGACACGCGCTCGACGACAGCTTCGGGACGGACACGCCATTCGCGCGCCTGGTCGAGGCCGACGGACAGGTGCTGATGCTGGGAGCGCCGCTCCGATCGCTGACCCTCCTCCATCACGCGGAGGCGATCGCGGACGTGCCGAACAAGCGGCGACGCACCTACTCCCTGCCCTTCGCCGGCCCACGCGCCACCGAGTGCCGCCAATGCCCGCGTCGACCTGTCCGATCAGTGTCGTCGGCAGGTTGACGTAGGGGACGCCTCGCATATAGGCGCTCGCGACCCATCCGCCCATGTCGATCACGACCCCGCCGCCCAGGTTGACGATCACGTCGCGGCGGCCGATCTGGGTCCCGGTCAGCCAATCGAGCAGCCTGCATGCCTGGCCGAGGGTCTTGTGCTGCTCGCCGGGCGGGATCGCGGCGATCTCCGGCTCGACCCCGGCGCGCTCCAGCGCTCGCACGAGTGTGGGCCCGTAGAGGTCCATGACGGTGGTGTCGGTGACGACTGCGACCTTCGCGCCGCCGATCAGCTCGGTCAGCCGCTCGGCCGTCTGGGCCAGAGAGGTCGTGACATGGATCGTGTACGCGTCCTCGCGCGAGGCGCGGCCCTCGACCGGATGGGCCTCGCTCGGCAGCCCGATCGAGTCGACCGTCCTGACCAGATGGCGGCTTAGGAGCTCAACGGTCACGCTCCGAGTGTCCGCGCGGGCCGAGCCGCGGAACATCCACCGATCGGTTGATCACGCGGATGATCTTGCGACCGGAGCGGGTCGTGCGCAGCGACTTTCGATCGCCGTGCTGCCGCCGCCGTCAGCTCCCTCCTGCAGTGCGAGCAGCACCTCGAGCACGTGGTACGCGAGTTCGCCGCTCGCACGGTGCGGCCGCTCCTCGCGGAGTGCGAGAGCCATGTCCGCGACGCCGACGCCGCGGCCGACATCGCCGCTTTCGGCGAGCGGGATGGCGTACCACGGGACCGTTCCGGGCGGTGGAGGCGGCTGCTCGAAGTCCTCACGTCCGGCCCGGCGAAGGCGCGGCTCGCCGTCGAACTCGTCCGGGTTCGCGACGGCCAGCGACCCCTTCTCCCCGTAGAGCTCCAGGTACGGCAGGTTCGTGGCGAGCACGTCCCAGCTCACGAGGAGCGTCACGACGGGGCCCTGCTCGAACTCCAGCGCGCCTGTCACGTGGGTGGGGACCTCGACGCCGACCCGCTCGCCGCGGCGCGGACCCACCGCGATCGTCCGCTCCGGGAAGGTCGTGCGCGTCAGGCTGGTTACGCGCGCCACCGGCCCGAGCATCGCGACGAGCGCGGTGACGTAGTAGGGACCGAGGTCGAGGAGCGGCCCGCCGCCCTGCCGGTAGAAGCTCGCCACGTCGGGGTGCCAGGTCTCATAGCCGGGCTCGGTGACCATGGCCACGCCGCCGGTGATGATGTCGCCGAGCCAACCGTCGTCGAGCAGCTTGATGGCGGTCTGGATTCCGCCGCCCAGGAAGGTGTCGGGCGCACACCCAAGCCGGACGCCGGCCGCGTCGGCGGCCCTCAAGAGCTCGCCTGCATCGGCGAGGCTCGCCGCGAGCGGCTTCTCGCTCCAGACGTGCTTGCCGGAGCGAACCGCGTCCATGCTCGCGGCGGCGTGCACCTGTGGCGGCGTCAGATTCACCAGGAGCTCGACTTCTGGATCTGCCATGAGCTCGTCCGGGGCTCGCACGCGCGCGATCCCCTGCCGCGCCGCCTTCTCCTCCGCGCGATCACGGTCGAGGTCGGCGCAGGCGACGACCGTCAGAAACTCGTGCCGAGCGAGCCCGTCGAAGTAGCGGTCGCTCACGTTGCCGCAGCCCAAGATGCCGATATTCACGCACGGCAGGGTGCGCCGGCGGATCGAGGCGCTCAAGCCACATAGCTGTCCAGCCGGGTTAGAGTGGCGCCGATGCGCACGCTAGCCGTGGTGGCCACCGCCCTCGGCGCCCTCGTCGGCGCCGCGCCCAGCTCCGCGGCCGTCTCGTTCCACAGCCCCTCCGGAAACATCCGCTGCGTGATCGCGGCCAAGATCTACACGCGCTGTGACATCACGCAGCGCGATTGGCGGCCTCCGCCCAAGCCGCGATCGTGTGAGTTCGACTGGGGCAACACGCTCGAGGTCGGGCTGCGCGGACTGGGCAGGTTCGGGTGCGTGAGCGACGCCATCGACCCCGGCCGGGTGCTCGCCTACGGCGACTCCATCCAGCGTGGCCGCTTCCGGTGCCGGTCGCGGCGGTCTGGGATGCGGTGCGTGAACACCACGGGCGGCCACGGCTTCGCGCTCAGCAGAGAGCGCGTGCGGCGCTTCTAGGCGGCCCGGGCCGCCTCGGCGGTCGCGCCCACCAGCTGGCCGCCGGGGCAGTCGCATGCCTTCACCTGGCGGCGCGGGTTCACGATCCCCGCGAGCCCGAGTACGCCGCCGAAGGCCACCAGCACCACCGCGATGCCGATCGCGAGATGGAACGCGTCGACCGACGCGTCGAGCGATGCCTGCTCGAGCCGCCGGCGCACCGCCGGCGGCCCCTCGGTCACCTCGACACGCGCGAGCGGCTGCTGCTCCGCCTTGTCGATCGCGCGGCTCACCGCCGGCCGGCTCGCGGCCGGGCCGAGCTGCTCGCGCAGCGAGTCGCCGTAGGAGGACGACACGAGCGCACCCACCGCAGCGATCGCGATCAGGCTCGCCACGCGCGCGATCGCGTTGTTCGTGCCGGAGGCGATCCCCGCGTTGCTCACGTCGGCGTCTGCGAGCACCGTCGCCGTCAGGGGCGCCACCGTCATCGACAGCCCGAGCGCGAACACGAGCAGGCCGGGCAGCAGGTCGGTCACGTAGTTCACGTCCGCGTCGATCCGGAGGAAGAGCGCGAGCCCCGTCGCGGCCACGAGCGGCCCCACCCCCATGAAGAACCGCGGCCCGTGGCGGTCCGCCAGACCTCCGAAGCGGGCGGAGAACAGGAACATCATCGCCGTGACCGGCAGCGTCGTGGTGCCGGCCTCGACGGGGCTGAAGCCGGCCACCTGCTGCAGGTACAGCACCAAGAAGAAGAACAGCAGCCCAAGCCCCGCGTACATGGAGAACGTCTCGACGTTCCCGATCGCGAAGTTGCGGCGCCGGAACAGCGACAGCGGCAGCATCGGGTGCCGGCTCCGCGCCTCCCACACGATGAAGGCGCCGAACAGGACCGCGCCGCCGACGAGCGGCAACGACACGCCCGGGCTGCCCCACCCTCTCAGGGGCTGCTCGATCAGCCCGTACGTGATCCCGGCGAGCCCGAACGCGCACAGAAGGGCTCCCACGTAGTCGACCCTGGCGTCCGCCCGTCGTGGCCGGCCGGCCACCATCACGCGCGTGACGAGCAGGAGCGTGATCGCCACGACAGGGATGTTGATGGCGAAGATCCAGCGCCACGACGCGCTCTCCACGAGCTGGCCGCCGATCAGCGGCCCGAGCACGGTGCCGATGCCGCCCCACGCCGTCCACGCCCCGATCGCCTTGCCGCGCTCTTCGGGCGGGAAGGTGGAGGTGATCACCGCGAGCGCCGCCGGCGTGAGGAGTGCCCCGAACACGCCCTGAAGCGCGCGCGCCAGCACGAGCAGCTCGATCGTGGGCGCCAGCGCGCAGAACAGCGACGTGACGCCGAACCCGCCCACGCCCAGCATGAACATGCGCCGCTCGCCGAAGATGTCGCCGAGCGACCCGCCGATCAGGATCAGCGAGCTGAGCGTGACGAGGTACGCGTTGGACGTCCACTGCTGCCCCGCCAGGCCGCCGCCGAGGTCGTCGGCGATGGCCGGGAGCGCGATGTTGACGACGGTCGAGTCAAGGGTGACGACCGTCGTCCCCAGGATCGCCGCGACGAGAGTTAGTTGCTTCGTCCTCGCAGCGGGCGTATCGGCCATCAGGCCGCGGGGTCTGCGCCGTTCACCGAGTCTGCGGCGCGCGGCCCGGGACCCACGTATCGGGCGGACGGCCGGATCAGCCGGCCCTCCCGCTTCTGCTCCATGATGTGCGCCGCCCAGCCGCCGACGCGCGCGCTGGCGAACATGGGCGTGAACAGGTCGGGCGGGACATCGGCGAAGTCGAGAACGACGGCGGACCAGAACTCGACGTTGGTGGCGAGCACGCGGTCCGGCTTACGCGCCTTCAGCTCGGCGAGAGCGGCCGCCTCGAGCTTCTCGGCGACCTCGAGCCGGGGCGCGCCGATCTCGCGCGCGGTGCGGCGCAGCACGCGCGCACGCGGGTCCTCCGCGCGGTAGACGCGGTGGCCGAAGCCCATCAGCCGGTGCCCGCCGTCGAGCGCGTGCTTGACCCACCTCTCCGCGTCGCCCGTCTGCTCCACCTCGTCGAGCATCTGCAGCACGCGCGAGGGGGCTCCGCCGTGGAGGGGCCCGGAGAGCGCCCCGACGGCGCCCGAGAGCGCGGCCGCCACGTCGGCGCCCGTCGAGGCGATCACGCGCGCGGTGAAGGTCGATGCGTTCATGCCGTGCTCGGCGGCGCTGATCCAGTAGGCGTCGATCGCCTTCACGTGCCTCGGGTCCGCCTCGCCGCGCCACCGGATCAGGAAGCGCTCGGGGATCGAGGTGGCCTTGTCGACCTCCGCCTGCGGGATCGGAGGCCTGCCCACGCCGCGCGCCGACTGCGCCACGAACGACAGCGCCATGACCGACACGCGGGCGAGGTCCTGGCGCGCCTGCTCGTCCGAGATGTCGATCAGCTGGCCGAGCCCCCACTCCGGCGCGAGCATCGCCAGCGCGGACTGGAGGTCCACGCGCGGGTCGCCCGTGCGGACGGCGAGTGGGTGCGCCTGGGCCGGCGGCAGGCCCGGCTCGTAGCGGCCGTCCACGAGCAGTCCCCACACCTTCTCGTAGGGCACGTTGCCCACCAGCTCCTCGATGTCCACCCCGCGATAGCGGAGCGCACCGCCCTCCTTGTCCGGCTCGGCGATGGAGGTGTCGAACGCGATTACGCCCTCGAGCCCGGAGGGCACTTCGATCAGCGACATAGGCGGGGGAGGATATTCGCGCAGCGAATATCCGGTTTCAGCGGCCAGGATGGCCGCGATGCCATCAGAGTGCGGACGGATGTCCGCACGGGGTATCACTTCGACAGTGATCCGCCTAGCCACTTCGGACGACGCTGCCGACGTCGCCCGCCTCATGATCGGCTTCCGCGACTGGTGGAGCCGGACGGAGCCGCCGGACGCGGCGTTCCACGAGGGAGTGCGGCGCGTGCTGGCCGACCCGAACAGCGACTTCCTGCTCGCCGGCGATCCGCCCGCCGGCGTGTGCCAGCTGCGCTACCGGTTCTCGATCTGGACCGAGGCGGACGACTGCTGGCTCGAGGACATCTTCGTCGAGGAGGAGGCGCGCGGATCCGGCATGGGCCGCGAGCTGATGGACGCAGCCTTCGACCGCGCCCGCGAGCGCGGCTGCCGCCGGATGGAGCTGGACGTGAACGAAGCGAACCCGGCCGCGCTGGCCCTCTACGACTCGCTCGGCTTCAGCGCACGGTCAGACCCGCCCGGCGGGCGGAACCTGCTCATGCGCCGGCGTCTGTGACCTCGTCCACCTCGTCGCCCACGGAGATCGTTCCGGGCTGGACGATGTCGGCGCGCAGTCCGGCGCGGTGGACCATGCCCTTGAGGACGCCCGGGCGGGTGATGCTCTGGATGTGGTTGCAGGGCTCGCACCACTCCACGCCGACCGCCTCGACCTCGCCGACGCGGAACCGCTTGTTCAGCAGGTCGTTCAGCCGAACGCCGGTGGTGAGCACCTGGCGGCGGATCTCGGCGTGGCTCAGCGGAATGCCGGTCTCCTCGGTGAAGGCCTCGAGCGCCTCGGCCTCGACGAGCGTGATGTCGCCGCGGCCGAAGTAGCGGTCGCCGGGCAGGCCCTCGCCGGTCACTCCGATCGAGTCCACAGGCTCGGGAAGCTGCTCGTGCTCGGGAGCGATTCGGATGGCTTCGACTCGTCCAGGCATGTCGCACCAGAGTAGCCTGCCTCGCTCCATGCGCATCCTCGAAGAGGTGGTCGAGAGCTATCTGCACGACCTGCGGCCGGAGCGGTCGCCGGTCATGCGCGAGATGGAGGAGCACGCCGAGCGCGACGGGATCCCGATCGTCCACTGGGAGACCGGCCGGCTCCTCGCCGTGCTGTGCCGCGTGCTCGACCCGGTGGTGCTCGAGGTGGGCACCGCCATCGGCTACTCGACGCTCCACATGGCGGAGCAGCTCGAGAACGGCCGCGTGATCACGCTCGAGCGCGACCCCGAGCGAGCCGCCCAGGCGCGCGACTATCTCGAGCGGGGCGGCGTGGCGGACCGGGTCGAGATCGTGGAGGGAGACGCGCTCGAGACGCTCGCGGGCCTCGACGGCCCCTTCGACATGCTGTTCGTCGACGCCAGCAAGGGCGAATACGCCCGCTACATCGAGCTGGCCGAGCCGAAGCTGTCCGAGCGGGCGCTGATGGTGGTGGACAACCTCCTGATGAGCGGCGAGGTCGCCCTGCCCGAGGGCGCGGAGACGCACTGGAATACCGACTCGCTGGTGTCGGCGCGACGGCTCAACTCCGAGCTGCTCGGCTCCGGCGACTGGCTGGCGTGCGTGCTGCCGGTGGGCGACGGAATCGGCGTCGCCACCAGGCGCTAGCCGCCGTCGCTAGCCCACGACCGGGATGCTGCGCTCGTCGTCGAGCCGGGTGAGCGCGCGCTGCATGGCGCCCGTGACGCGCTCGTAGGCGGCGTCAGGGTCGCGGCCCTTCAGCTCGACCTTCGGGAGCACCCGCACCACGATCTTCGATGGGAGTGGGATGCGGCCCGGCATGTCGAGCACCGTGATGCCGAACGGCGGCGCGATCTGCGCCGGGAACACCTTCAGCCGCAGCAGGCTGTCCAGCCGCAGGAGCTTGGAGATCCGCCGGCCCTGACCGAGGAACAGCGCCGTCTCCTGCCCTCCGATCGCCACCACCGGCACGATCGGCACCCCGTGCTCGATGGCGAGCCTGGCGAAGCCGGTCCTCCCCGCGAAGTCGATGTTGGCCGACTCCCACGTGGGCCTGTACGTCTCGTGGTCCCCGCCCGGGTACACGAGCAGAGCGGCGTCGCGCTCGAGCGCGCTCGCCATGTTCTCCGGCGACGCCGGCACGGTGCCGTAGCGCGACAGGCTCGCCCGCGCCCCCGGCAGCTTGAAGACGAGGTCGTGCGCGAGCTGGTGGAAGCGGCGCAGCGGCCCGAAGTGGTCGTAGAACGCCTGCGCGAACACGAACGTGTCCGCGATCAGCGTGCCGCCGGAGTGGTTCCCGACGAGCAGGACCGGGCCCTTCTCGGGGATGTTGTCGAGCCCGCGCACCTCGGCCCGGAAATAGAGCCTCGACATCGCTCGCAGAGCGGGAAGCGTGGTCCGGATGTAATGCGGATCCCAGGCGTCGAGCCAGTCGTCCGGCCGGCTCGTCATCCGCACGACGTCGCCGCCTCCCACGGCCGCCATCCGCGCCGCACCCGCGATCGTCGCGATCACCTGTTCCGCAAAGGGCTCCTGCGCCATTGGTTGGCTATACCCGCTTTGCGCGGCTCCTCACGGGAACCTGAGCGTGAGCGCGTGAGCGGCAATCATGCCGTCATGCGCCTCCTTCTCATCGTCTTCGCCGCCGGCCAGCTCCTGCTCGGCCTGCTGCTGTGGCTGACGCCGGGCTTCTTCTACGGCGAGATCGGCCCCTATCCGCCGCGGAACGACCACTACATGGCCGACGTCGCGACGTTCTACCTCGCGCTCGGCGCCGTGGCGCTGGCGTCGGTGTCGCGCGAGCGGTGGCGCGTCCCCGTCCTCACCCTCGCGTTCATCCAGTACGGCCTGCACTCGCTGAACCACCTGATCGACATCGGCGACTCGCACCCCGGCTGGCTCGGCCCGGCGAACTTCGTGTCGCTGGTGCTCACCACGGTGCTGCTCGGCTGGATGCTCACGCGCGAGCGACGACCTATCATCTGACCGGGCAAACGAACAGGAGGCCAGCATGATCGAGGACGAGTCTCCGCGCGAACGGGATGTACACCACGCGCTCAACGAGCCGGCGAGCGACCCCGATCCGACCGAGTGGCCTGACCCGTATGACAAGCGACCGGATCCGCGGGACCCCGAAGCGGATTCGGAAGAGCTCGACTTCGGAGATGTGCACACTCCGACCGGCGCAACCAGCACGAGCGCGCCGAACCACGAGACGGACCTCGAGGTCGATCCGCGCAAGGCGAACCCGCACGAGCCGGACAAACGTGGCTGAGCGCTAGCCGTAGCGGCCGATCGCGACGACGAACACGCCGCTCCCCACCATCACCACCAGCACGCCGATCGCGATCAGCGCGCGGGTGCGCGTGAGGTGGCCCAGCAGGGCGATGCCGAACCCCACCCCCATCAGGACGAACGTGGTCGTGAGGAGCGAGTCGAGGTCGCCCGGACCTTGGTCCCCGAGGCCGGGGAGGCCCGGGATCTTCACGGCGAGGGCGAGGAGCACGGAGGCGAAAGTATCCTTCGGAGCGGATGAGCGGTGAGTTCACCAGCATCGACGACGCCCGCGCACGCCTCGGCGAGGTCGGCTACCTGGCCGACGAGCCGGCGTCGCTCGTGTCGTTCCTCGCGGGCCGGCTGGGCAAGCCGGTGCTGGTCGAGGGCCCGGCGGGAGTCGGCAAGACCGAGCTGGCCAAGGCCGTCTCGCGCGCGACCGGCCGCAAGCTGATCCGGCTCCAGTGCTACGAGGGCCTCGACGAGGCCAAGGCGCTGTACGAGTGGAACTACCGCAAGCAGCTGCTGCGCATCCAGACCGAGGCCGCCGACACCGGCTGGCAGGAGGTCAAGGACGACATCTTCGGCGAGGAGTTCATGCTCGCCCGGCCGCTCCTGACGGCGATCACCGCCGAGGAGCCGGTCGTGCTGCTGATCGACGAGATCGACAAGACCGACCAGGAGTTCGAGGCGCTGCTCCTCGAGGTGCTGTCCGACTTCCAGATCTCGATCCCGGAGATGGGCGTGGTCGAGGCGCGCACGCGGCCGCTCGTGCTGCTCACCTCGAACAACTCGCGCGAGCTGACCGAGGCGCTCAAGCGGCGCTGCCTGTACCTGTGGCTCGACTACCCGACCGTCGAGCGCGAGCTCGCGATCGTTCACCTGCACGCGCCCGAGCTCGACCAGGCCGTGGCACGCAAGCTGGTCGAGGTGATCCACATGGTGCGCGCGCTCGACCTGAAGAAGCCGCCCTCGATCGCGGAGTCGATCGACTGGGCGCGCGCCCTGCTCCTGCTCGGCGCCGAGGACGTGGACCAGGCGGTGCTCGAGCGCACGATGTCGATCATCATCAAGCACCGCACCGACCTCGACCTGGTGGCCGAGCGCGTGGGAGTGAAGCTCGGCGATGGCGTCTTCGGGCGGCAGGCGGGCTAACCCCGCCCTGTACGGCGGCGTCCCCGCCGCGAAGGGGCCCGCCGGCATGGCGCCGCGGCTGCTCGAGTTCGCCGACGAGCTGCGGAACGAGGGCGTGGCGGTGGGCACGTCCGAGCTGCTCGACGCCTTCGAGGCGCTCGACGCCGTGAGCTGGACCTCGCGGGAGGACTTCCGCGAGGCGCTGGCGACCACGCTCGCCAAGTCGCAGGAGGACCGGCACGTGCTGGACGTGCTCTTCGACCGCTTCTTCTTCCGCGCCGTCGAGCGCGAGGCGATCGAGCAGAACCTGGCCGAGGAGCGCTTCCGCGGCGGCGAGCAGCTCGACCTCGAGGCGCTCCGCGAGCGCATCCGCGAGGCGATCCGAGCCGGCTCGGACGGGGAGATGCGCGACCTTGCGCGGCTCGCCATCGCCGCCTTCGGGCGCCAGGGCGAGGGCTCCGGCGTGATCGGGGTGGATGTGCAGCGGATCCGGCGCACGCTCGGGCTGAAGGGCGAGAAGCAGGGCGCCGAGCTGCCCGATCCGGACAGCGTGCCGCGTGACCGGCTCCAGGAGTTCGAGCGCCACGTGCGGCGCGAGCTCGAGCGCCAGATGATCGAGCGCACCCGTGCGCTCCCGCCCGCCAAGCCGCTCCGCGAGCTGGACCGCGCGCTGCCGTCGAACCCCGCCCAGGACCTCTCGCAGGTGCACCGCACGGTCGCCCAGCTGAAGAAGCGGCTCGCCTCGCAGGGCCGCGAGCACCGCGGCAGGCGGCGGTCGTGGCAGGTGGACGTGCGCCGCACGATGCGCGCCTCGCTCCAGACCGGCGGCGTGCCGCTCGACCTGAGGTACCGCCCGCGGCGCCCGCGCCGGCCCGAGCTGTACGTGCTGTGCGACGTCTCGACCAGCGTGACCAGCGCCAGCGTCTTCTTCCTGTCCGTGCTGCACGCGCTCCACGACCAGTTCCGCAAGCTGCGCTCGTTCGTGTTCGTGGAGCGGATCTCCGAGGTCACGGACGTGTTCGAGCGCGAGCGCTCGTTCGCGGCGGTGTCGCGCAAGATCGCCACCGACGCGGGCGTGGCCGACGTGTCGGGCTACACCGACTACGGCCGCGTCTGGGTCGAGTTCCTCGACAAGGTGGTGGACGACCTCGACCCGCGGTCGACCGTGATCGTGCTCGGCGACGCCCGCACGAACGGCCGCGAGCCGCACGCGCAGGTGTTCGGCCACGTGGCGGAGCGGGCCGGCCGCACCTTCTGGATCAACCCGGAGCCGCGCCTGTACTGGAACTACGGCGACTCGGTGATGTCGGCCTACGAGCCGTTCTGCGACGGTGTATTCGAGTGCTGGACCACGAAGCAGCTGGAGGCGTTCGTGAACGCCGTGGCCGAATCTAGAACGATCGTCTAGGCCAAACCCTTCAAGAAGGGCCCCCTGAGCGGTCGACATAGCCGCTTATGCGCACTACCGAGACCGAGGGCTCGGCGCGCCCGCGCGCGACGGCTCCGGCACTCAGCCGGCGTCCCTGGCTTGAGCACTGGCTCACCACCGTCAGCGATCTGTCTGAGCTGAAGGCATCCCATCCCATGATGGATGCGGTCATCGACGAGGTCGACGGCCGGATGATCCGGATCGGTGACCGGTGGCTCGCAGACTTCGCCTCGTGCAACTACCTCGGCTTCGACCTCGACCGCGAGATCCTCGAGAGCATCCCCGCGTTCCTCGAGGCTTGGGGGACGCACCCGAGCTGGTCGCGCCTGCTCGGCAGCCCTGCCCTCTACGAGGAGATCGAGGATCGCCTAACCGGCCTGCTCGGCTCGGAGGACTCGCTCGTCCTCCCGACGATCACCCACATCCACATGTCGGTGATCCCGCTGCTCGCGGCCTCGGGGACCATCTTCCTCGACGCCCGGGCGCACAAGACGATCTACGACGGTTGCCAGATCGCGAAGGCCCGCGGAGCGGCGGTCCGGCGCTTCCGCTTCGAGGATCCCGATCACCTCGACGAGCTGCTCTCGCAGGAGCGCGATCCAACCCGCCTCGTCTGCATGGACGGTGTGAACAGCATGACCGGGAACGCGCCCGATCTCGTCGCGTTCGCCGAGGTCGCCCGTCGACACGGCGCGCTGCTCTACGTGGACGACGCGCACGGCTTCGGCGTGATCGGCGAGCGGTCGCCGCGTGAGCCGTGCCCATATGGCGTGCGCGGCAACGGCATCGTCCGCCACGCCGGAGAGAGCTACGAGAACATCGTCCTGGTCGGGGGGTTCTCGAAGGCCTACTCGTCCCTGCTCGCGTTCATCGCCTGCCCGAGCGACGTGAAGGACCTGCTCAAGGTGGCGGCGCCGCCCTACCTCTACTCGGGCCCCTCGCCGGTGGCCTCGCTTGCGACCGTACTCGGCGGGTTCGGCGTGAACGAGAAGCGCGGCGACGCGCTCCGGTCGAACTCTGGCGTCTGTCCGACCGGGTGCTGACGGCGCTGCGACGGCTGGGCGTGGAGACGCCCAACCGGTCGGGTCTCCCAATCATCGAGGTCCCGCTGCGTGACCACCGACGCATCGACGCGGTCGGCCGCTTCCTGTTCGACCGCGGCGTCTACGTGACGCTGGCCGCGTACCCGCTCGTGCCCAAGGACGAGGTGGGCTTCCGCATCCAGCTCACGGCGCTGAACACGGACGACGAGGTCGACACGCTGATTGCGGCCCTCGAGGAGCTGACGAGCCGGCGAGCTGCGCCTGCGCGAACAGGAGCTCGAGGAGGCGGCATGAACGGCCCACAGCCGCCGCGCCGCGTCGCATCGGGGCTGGATCGTGTTCCTCGCCGCCGGAGCCCTGATCACCGGCCTGTACCTGTTCGTCCCGCCCTTCGCCGGCAGCGGACCGGTGATGAACCTGCTCGGGCTTGCACCGGTGCTCGCGATCGCAACGGGGGTCCGGCTCTACCGCCCGCAGGCGCGGCTCGCCTGGTCTCTGGTCGCCCTTGGCTTCCTCCTGTTCTGGCTCGGTGACCTGTACACGTACAGCTACCCGCTCCTGCTCAACCGCGACGTGCCGTTCCCATCGCTCGGCGACGCCGCTGTATCTGGCGGTCTACCCGGCCCTGATCGCCGGGCCCGTGATCCTGCAGCGGCGCCGGACCGCCGGCGGTGACCGCGGCAGCGCGATCGACGCGGCGATCCTGACGGTCGGGCTCGCGCTCCCGTCCTGGGTCTGGCTGATTGCGCCCTACGTGCACGATCATCGCCTCTCGACGCTCGGGCCGACTCGTCTCCGTG
The DNA here is from genome assembly GCA_963808875.1 of uncultured Thermoleophilaceae bacterium. Lineage (GTDB taxonomy): Bacteria > Actinomycetota > Thermoleophilia > Solirubrobacterales > Thermoleophilaceae > JACVRW01. The sequence goes on along the minus strand of CAWEHM010000046.1, from coordinate 88,237 downwards.
GCCTACCCGATGGCCGACGTGCTGCTCCTGGCGGTCGCCGTGCGGCTCGCGCTGGACGGAGGGCAGCGCCGCCTGTCCTTCCACCTGATGATCGCGAGCATCGTCTGCCTGCTGGCCACCGACTTCCTGTACGGGCTGATGCTGATGCAGGGCACCTACGACCATCAGGTCTGGCTGGATGCCGGCTGGATCGGCTTCTATCTGCTGTGGGGCGCCGCCGCCCTGCATCCGACGATGGCGGAGATCGACCAGCCGGCGGCGCAGTCCGAGGGCGTGCTCACGCGATTCCGGCTCGCGCTGCTCGCGGGCGCATCTCTCGATCGCGCCGGTGATCGGGATCGTCGACGACCTGAGCAACGGCGACTACGACTTCGCAGTCGTCCGCTTCGCATCGATCGGCCTGTTCGGCCTCGTGGTCATCGAGGATGGCGGGCCTGATCCGCCAGCAGGAGCGCTCGCTCGAGCGGGAGCGAATGCTGAGCGCTGCCGGCGCGGACCTCGTGGCCGCCACCAGCCGCGACGAGATCCTCGACGTCGCACTCTCCGCCGCGCGCGCCATGGCGGGAGCCGAGCTCGCCACCTTGCTGCATCCTGTGCCGGCAGCCGCCGAACCGGCCCAGAGCGGCCTGCGCGACGCGGCCGAGCGGGGCGAGATCGTGCGCCTTCGTCCCGAGCAGCTCGCCGCGCTTGGCCGCGCCCGTCGATCACGACCGCGTGCTCGTCCTCGACCTGTCGCCGCAGCGCGCGGACCGCCTGCTGCTCGTCGTGGCGGGGCGGGCGACCCCGGGGGAGCCGGTGCGCACCTCGCTGAGAGCGCTCGCGGCGCAGGTCGCGCTCGCCCTCGAGCGCACTGAGCTCACGGAGGAGGTCCACCGTCGCCGCGGGGAGGCGCGCTTCGGCTCGCTGGTCCGCCATGCAAGCGATCTCATCACCGTCATCGGCCCCGACGGCACGATCAGCTACCAGAGCCCGTCGGTCGAGCGGTTGCTCGGGTTCGACGCCGACGGAATGGTCGGGCGGCGCTTCGACGAGCTGCTCGACCCCTCCGACAGCGAACGCGTCCGGGAGCTGCTCGCCGACGCGGCCGCCCTCGCTCGCGAGGAGCCGGAGGTGCTCCAGTTCACCCTGGTGCACGAGAACGGCACGCCGCACCTCTTCGAGGTGAACTGCACCAACCTGCTGGCCGACGAGCACGTGGGAGGCATCGTGCTCAACTGCCGCGACATCAGCGAGCGCAAGGCCTTCGAGGAACAGCTCACGCACCAGGCATTTCACGACCCGGTCACCGGGCTCGCGAACCGCGCGCTGTTCGCCGAGCGCGTGCGGCACGCCATCGCGCGCACCCGGAGGGAGCATCACAGCGTCGCCGTCGTGTTCCTCGACCTCGACGACTTCAAGACGATCAACGACAGCCTCGGTCATGCCGCCGGAGACGAGGTCCTCGTGGAGGTGGCGAAGCGACTGGCGACCAGCATCCGCGCGAGCGACACCGCCGCGCGCTTCGGGGGCGACGAGTTCGCGCTGCTCCTCGAGGACATCGAAGGGGTGCAGGAGGCAGCCGATACGGCCGACCGCGTGCTCGAGTCGCTGGCGCTGCCGCTGCGAGTCGCCCACAAGGAGCTCTCGCTCCGGTGCAGCATCGGCATCTCGGTGGTGTCGCAGGGCGTGGCGGCCGGCGCGGAGGAGCTGATCCGCGACGCCGACGCCGCGATGTACCGCGCCAAGCGCGACGGCAAGGGCAGCTACCGGATGTTCGAGCCCGAGATGCACGAGGGCGTGCTCGCCCGGCTCGAGCTTCGCACCGATCTCCAGCGCGCGATAGCCACGGAGCAGCTGGAGCTCTACTACCAGCCGGTGGTCCGGATCTACGACGGCAGCATCACGGGCGTCGAGGCGCTGCTTCGGTGGCGCCATCCGGAGCGCGGGATGATTCCGCCGGACCAGTTCATCCCGCTCGCCGAGGAAACCGGCCTGATCATCCCGATCGGCCGGTGGGTGCTGCGCGAGGGCTGTCGCCACGCACGAAGGATGCGGGACAACCTTCCCGCGGCGGCAGATCTCACGATGAGCATCAACCTGTCCGTGAAGCAGCTGCAGCACAGCGACGTGATCGCCGACGTCCGCGACGCCGTGGACGAGGCCGGGATCGACCCGTCCGCGCTCACGCTGGAGATCACGGAGACCGTCCTGATGGCCGACACGGAGCTCGCGGTGACGAGGCTCCAGGAGCTCAAGGCGCTCGGCGTGAACCTGGCGCTCGACGACTTCGGGACTGGGTACTCGTCGCTCAGCTACCTCAGCCGCTTCCCGGTGGACATCCTCAAGATGGACCGGTCGTTCCTTCGGGAGGGCGCGACGCCCGAGATGTCGGGCCTGGCCTCCGCGGTGCTCGCACTCGGCTCGACTCTCGACCTCGACGTGGTGGCCGAGGGCATCGAGCAGTCCGAGCAGTGGACCTCCTTGCGGGAGCTGGGCTGCGAGTTCGGCCAGGGGTTTTTCTTCGCCCGGCCGATGGACGCCGAGGCGGTGCTCGCGCACCTGGCCGCGGCCGCGCTGGCCGATGCATCACAGCCATGAGTCCCTGGACAGGACGGGCGGGCTCACCCGCGTGGGCCTGCTCCGGCCGCTCCGGGATCCCGAGTTCCGCAAGCTCTGGGTCGCGATGTGCGTGTCGCTGCTCGGCGACGGCGCGTTCCTCGTAGCAGTCGCCTGGCAGGTCTACGAGCTGTCGAACGCGCCCACGGCGATGTCGGTCGTGGGCATCGCGATGACGGTTCCGACCATCGTGTTCCTGCTGATCGGCGGCGTAGCAAGCGACCGCTTCGACCGGCGCTTGGTGATGGTGGCGGCGGATCTGCTGCGCGCCGTGGCGGGGGCAGCTCTCGCCGTGCTGGCTCTCACCCACGCCATCGAGGTGTGGCACATCGCCCTTATCGCGGCGGTGTATGGCACTGGCGCGGCATTCTTCGCCCCGGCCTTCGACGCGCTCGTCCCAGACATCGTGCCCCCGGAGCGGCTGGCGCAGGCCAACGCGCTCGACCAGCTGATGCGCCCGATCGTCTTCCGGATGGCGGGTCCGGCAATCGGCGGCGTGCTGGTCGCCTCCGCCTCAGCCGGCGTCGTCTTCGCGCTCGACGCGGCATCCTTCATCTTCTCCGCCACCATCCTGCTCCTGGTGCGGGTCGCCGCGATCCCCGCCGCCCGTGGTCCGTCCTCCTCCTCCGTGCGGCGCGATCTCGCCGAGGGATGGCGCTTCGTGCGCGCCCGGGCGTGGCTCTGGGTCACGTTCGCGAGCGCCGCGATCGCCTACCTGTGCTTCATGGGACCGGTCGAGGTGCTGCTCCCCTACGTGGTCAAGAACGACCTCGAGGGGAACGCACGCGACCTCGGGATGGTGTTCGCCGCGGGCGGCGTGGGCTCGGTCGCCTGCGCCATCGCCATGGGCCAGCGGGATCTGCCCCGCCGCAGCATCACGTTCATCTACGCATGCTGGACTCTCGCCACGGTCGCGGTCGCCGGCTACGGCGTGGCGAGCGCGATCTGGCAGCTGATGGTCGCCGCGATCGCCTTCAACGCGCTCGAAACCGCGGGCACGATCGTGTGGGCCACGCTGAAGCAGCGTCACGTGCCCCGCCGGATGCTTGGCCGCGTCTCGAGTCTCGACTGGCTGATCTCGATCGGCCTCCTTCCAGTCTCGTTCGCGCTCACCGGTCCCGTCGTCGAAGCGCTCGGCGCGCGCGGGACGCTGGTGGTCGCGGGCGTCATCGGCGCGGCGGTCACGGGCGCGGCCTACTTCGTCCCGGGCGTGCGCGACGTGGAGAGCGAGGCCGCCGCGGTCGGGCCAGCCGCTAGTCTGGAGGGCCGTACTTCAGGGGTGCTCGCGGACGCGGGCTGAGATAGCGCCTAGGACATCCGGCGCTGACCCTTTGAACCTGTGGGGTAATGCCCGCGGAGGGAGCGATGCAGACGAAGGCCGAGGCTCCCGTAACGGAGCCTCTTCATATTTCGGGCGTCACGCGGCGATATCGCCGGGTGACCGCACTCGACCACGTCGATCTCCGAGTCGCGCACGACGAGGTCGTGGCCGTCGTCGGGCCCTCGGGCTGCGGCAAGTCCACGCTGCTCGAGCTGATCGCGGGCCTTCAGCACCCGGACGAGGGGACCGTGAGGGCCGCGGAGGCGTCCTATATGCCCCAGCGCGACCTGCTCCTCCCGTGGCGAACCGCCCTCGCCAACGCGGCCCTGGCGCTCGAGTGCCAGGGCATGCCGCGGTCGGAGGCGCGCCGGCGAGCGGAGCCGCTGTTCGAGCGGTTCGGCCTGGCCGAGTTCGAGGACGCCCGGCCCGCCGAGCTGTCGGGCGGGATGCGGCAGCGGGTCGCGTTCCTCCGGACCCTCCTCCCCGGCCGCCACGTGCTGCTTCTCGACGAGCCGTTCGGGTCCCTCGACTCGATCACGCGCGCGTCGATGCAGCGGTGGCTCGCGGACGCGCTGTCGCAGGAGCCCCGCACGGTCGTCCTCGTGACTCACGACGTGGACGAGGCGGTCTTCCTCGCGGATCGAGTGGTCGTGCTCTCACCTCGTCCGGGCCGCGTGGTGGCGGACATCGAGGTGGACATCGCCGGCCCACGCGACGTCACGAGCGCGGAGTTCAGCGCCGTGAAGCGGCGCGCGCTGGAGGCGCTCGGCATATGAGGAGATACATCGGTGCCGCGGGCCTGCTCGTCCTGTTCGTGCTCGCCTGGCAGGGGGTGGCGTCGCTCCACTCGGTGGACGATCTGACGCTCGCCTCGCCGATCGAGACCTTCGATGCTCTCCGCGACGACTGGTCGCTCCTGATCGACAACGCCGCCACGACGCTCGTGGAGGTGCTGCTCGGACTCGGGCTCGCCACGGTTATGGGCGTGATCTTCGCGGTCGCCATGCACCTGTTCCGCCCGCTGCGTGACGCCGCGTACCCGCTGCTCGTGGCCTCCCAGGCGATCCCGATCGTGGTGCTCGCCCCGATCTTCGTGCTCGCGTTCGACTACGGCATCGGCCCGAAGCTCGCCATCGTCGCGCTGATCTGCTTCTTCCCGATCACGGTCAACTTGCTGGACGGTCTCCGCTCGGTGGAGCCCGAGCTGCTCAAGCTGATGCGCAGCATGGGCGCCTCCCGCGCGCGCACGCTCACGTCCGCCGAGCTGCCCTCCGCGCTCCCCTTCCTGTTCAGCGGATTGAAGGTGGCCGCTACGGTGTCGGTCATAGGAGCCGTCTTCGGCGAATGGGCCGGGGCGGACGAGGGCCTCGGCCGCCTGGTGCTGCTTGGCAACAATCAGCTCCAGACGCCGCGCGTCTACGCCGGGATCGTCCTTCTGACGCTCATGGCGGTGGCGTTGTTTTGCCTCGTCGCCCTGGCGGAACGATTTGTGTGTCCGTGGAATCGAAACGAACAGGTCGTATGAAGCTGCTGCTCGCCGCGCTCGCCTGCGCCGGCGCGCTGGTGGCCGCCGGCTGCGGTGAGAAGCAGGACGTGCTCGAGCCGTCGGGGTCGAAGCACATCGACCTGATGCTCGACTACTTCCCGAACGCCGATCACGCGGGCATCTACGCGGCCCAGGCCGGCGGTGACTTCAAGGAAGCGGGCCTCGACGTGGCCATCCGGACGCCGTCCGACCCCGCCGCGCCGATCAAGCAGGTGGCGGCCGGGCGCGTGGACCTCGCCATCTCGTACGAGCCCGAGGTGCTGCGCGCCCGCGACCAGGGGCTGAAGGTCGTGAGCGTCGGGGCGCTGGTGCAGGCGCCGCTCACTTCGATCATCTCGCTCCCGAAGGCGAAGATCGCCGCGCCGGCAGACCTGAAGGGGAAGACCGTCGGCACCGCCGGGATCGACTACCAGGAGGCCTACCTGAAGACGATCCTGGCCGACGCGGGCGTGAATCCCTCGACGGTGAAGGTGCGGAACGTCGGCTTCGGCTTCAACCCCGCGCTGATCACCGGCAGGATCGACGCCGCGCTGGGCGCTTTCTGGAACTACGAGGGCGTGGACCTGCGGCTGCGCGGCAAGCGCCCGCGGATCATCCGGATCGAGAAGGCCGGCGTGCCAACTTACAACGAGCTGGTCCTGGTGGCGAACGAGGACTCCCTGGAGGCGGAGGCCGACAAGATCCGCGCGTTCATCGGCGCCGTATCGCGCGGGACGCGAGCGCTTCGCCGCGACCCGGAGATGGGCGTCGAGGGGCTGCTGAAGGCGAACCCGGACCTCGACCCGCAGCTGCAGCGCGCGTCGGTGAAGGTGACGCTGCCGCTCTTCTTCCCGCCCGAGGGCAAGCCGTTCGGCTGGCAGGACCCCGGGCAGTGGGACGCGTTCTCCGCCTGGATGAAGGAGAACCAGCTGCTGGAGAACGCGCCGGACCCGGCAGCGTCGTTCAAGAACGACCTGCTGCCGGGCGCCGGGCTCTGACTCAGCTGGTGCTGCCGCTCCCGTTCGGCTGCGGCACGATCCTGATGTAGGGCTTCGGGGACTCCCAGTCGCCGAAGATCTCCTTCGCCTGCTCGTCGCTCACCGAGCCCGCGATGATCACGTTGTCGCCCTGCTGCCACTGGGCCGGCGTCGCGACCTTGTGGTTCGCGGTCAGCTGGAGCGAGTCGATGACGCGGAGCACCTCGTCGAAGTTGCGGCCGGTCGTCATCGGATAGACGAGGATGAGCTTGATCTTCTTGTCGGGGCCGATCACGAACACGTTGCGGACGGTCTGGTTGTCCGCGGGCGTGCGCTCGGTCGGGTCGCCCTCGACGTCCGCCGCAAGCATCCCGTACGCCTTCGCGACCTTGAACTCCGGGTCGCCGATGAGCGGATAGTTGGGCGCCGTGCCCTGCGTCTCCTCGATGTCCTTCGCCCACCTCTCGTGGTTGTCGAGCGGGTCGATCGAGAGGCCGATGATCTTCACGCCGCGCCGGTCGAACTCCGGCTTGATGTTCGCCATGTAGCCGAGCTCGGTGGTGCAGACGGGGGTGAAGTCGCGCGGGTGTGAGAACAGGACGGCCCAGGAATCTCCGAGCCAGTCGTGGAAGTTGATCCTGCCCTCGGTGGTGTCAGCCTCGAAGTCCGGCGCGGTGTCGCCGATCGTAAGAGCCATCAATTCCTCCGGGATTTAGGGGGTTTCGCCAAGATTACCGCCGGGATGACCGCGCAGCGGTGGGCGGTTGACGGGCGACCCCCCGGCGCTGAAGAATCGACGGCGTCAACTTGGAGGGTGGTTCGCGATGGCGTGGAACCTGAAGGGCGGCTTCACCGAGACCTGTTCCTGTGAGCTGATGTGCCCCTGCAACCTGTCGTTCGACCACGGCGCGACCCACGACTTCTGCCGGGTCACGCTCGTGTTCGACATCCGCGAGGGCGATGTCGAGGGCACGGACATCGCCGGGATCAGAGTCGCCCTGATCGCGGACACCCCGAAGGTCATGACGGAGGGCAACTGGCGCGTCGGCGTGTTCGTCGACGAGGCCGCGTCGGACGAGCAGGCCGACAAGCTCGTCCAGGTGTTCAGCGGTCAGCTCGGCGGCCCGATGGGCGCGCTCACACCGCTCATCGGCCAGCTGCTGGGGGTGGAGCGTGTGCCGATCGTGGTGGAGGACGACGGCGTGCGGCACAGCGTCCGCATCGGCGACGGGATCGACTTCGAGATCGAGGACATCGTCCCGTTCGGGATCGAGACCGGCGAACCGGTCCGGTTCCAGGGAATGTTCCACCCGGTCGGGTCCGATCTCACCATGGCGGAGGCCAAGCGGTCGAACATAAGCGCGTTCGGCATCGAGTACGAGGGGAAGACCGGGCTGTCCAAGTCCGAATTCTCCTGGGCGGCGTGAGCTCCACAGTCGCCGCGGCGCCTGAGCACTCCGCCGGCGCGGGTCTCGGCTCCGCGCTCTCGGCGGCGCGGTCGCGGCTCGGGCTCGTCGCCGCGCTGTTCGCGATCGCCGCGGTCGGCTGGTGGTCGACCAGCGCCCGGATGGGCGGCATGGATGAGGGGCCGTGGACGGCCCTAGGGGCGCTGGGCTGGTTCCTCGGCGCGTGGGTCGTGATGATGGCGGCGATGATGCTGCCGTCCGTCGCTCCGACGGTCGCGCTGTATTCGCGCATGACGAGAGAGCGCTCCGCCGTCCTGCCGGCGGTCTTCTCCGCCGGATACCTGCTCACCTGGGCCGCCGCCGGCGTCGTCGCCTTCGCGATCGGACGCGCGACCGGCCTGGTGGACGGCGACGTCTTCTCCTGGAACGACGCCGGCCGGTGGGTCGCCGGGGGAACGCTGCTCGTGGCCGCCGCGTACGAGGTCACCCCGCTGAAGGACGTGTGCCTCGACAAGTGCCGGAGCCCGTTGGGCTTCCTGCTCGGCGCGTGGCGCGACGGCCGCGCCGGCGCGCTTCAGATGGGAGCCCGGCACGGAGCGTGGTGCGTCGGCTGCTGCTGGGCCCTGATGGCCTCCCTGTTCGCGCTGGGCGTCATGAGCATCGCCTGGATGGCGTTCGTCGCCGGTTTGATCGCCGTGGAGAAGCTGCTGCCGTGGCGCAGGGTTGCGACCTACGCCACGGCAGCGATCCTTCTCGTCCTCGGCCTTCTGGTCCTGATCGCGCCCGATGCCGTGCCCGCCCTGACGGTGCCTGGATCGGGCGCGATGCCCTCGATGGACCAGATGGAGATGAGTCCCTAGCCGATCACCTCGTCGCGGAGTAGATGTCCGCGGTGCTCGGCGTGCCCGGCGCCCGGCCGAAGTAGAGCGTCCCGCCGTCCCACGACAGGGAGGGACGGGTCTCGCCGGCCGTGGTGTTCACGGGCCCGCCGAGGTTCACCGGCGTGCTCCATTCGTCGTTCGGGACCCTTGCGGGTGGACGTCCAGATGTCCTGGCCGCCCGCTCCGCCGAGGCGGTTGGAGGCGAAGACCACCTCGCGACCGTCGCGGCGCACGTTCGGCTGGATGTCCATCGCCGCGCTGTTCAGCTCGACGACGGGGCTCGGCGGACCGAAGCTGCCGTCGCCGTGCCGGGCGCTGACGTTGATGTCCGGGCCGCTCGAGTAGTAGAGGACGGGGCCGCCGGTCCTCACGTATGACGGACCCTGCTCGTCGAGCGCGGTGTTCGGGCCGCCCTCGAAGTCGCAAGCGAGGTGCTGCGGCTCCTCCCAGCCCTGGCCCGGATTCAGGCGGGTCAGGTAGATGTCGCCCATCCCGCACGTCACGCCGGGGTTCACGCGCCGGCTCACGAAAAAGAGGCGGCCACCGCGGGTCGGCGTCGGGCAGAAGTCGTCGAACGTCGAGTTGACGGGCTCGCCCAGGTTCTCAGGGGTGCCCCACGGCGCGTCCTTCGAGTCGCGGTGCGCGACCCAGATGTCGATGTCGGTGCGCAGGTCCCCGACGAAACGGGGCCGGGTGGACGCGAAGTACAGGCTGCGCCCGTCCGGCGACTCGATCGGGCAGCCGTCCTGGAAGCCAGGCACGTTGAAGCTGACGGCGGTGGGTTCGCCCCACTCACCGGGCGGCTGCTTCGCCTGCGCCGAGCCGGCGATCGCGATCAGGAGGGCGAGCGCCAGCAGGCACGTCAGGACGTGGCGCCGCGCCAGGAACACGCCGACGCCGATCGCGCCCACCGCGACCACAGCGGCCGCGCCGATGGCCGCATCACCCCAATCGAAACCTCCGTCGGACTGCACCTCCACGACACGGACTGGAACTGTTTTGGTCATGGCGCGCAGCCTGCGCCCGCGCGGCTGCGGACTGGCTGCAGGTGGTTGCATTTGGGCAAAAGCCCGGTTTTCCGGTTAGCGTGGCGCGGGCGGACGACGATGATGGACTTCCGCATATTGGGCTCGCTGGAGGCCGCCAACGGCTCGCGACGCATGGCACTGGGCGGCGCGAAGCAGAAGGCGGTCCTCGCGATCCTGCTGCTGCGCCGGGGCGAGCCGGTGTCCGTGGACCGGCTCGTGGACGAGCTGTGGGGCGAATCGCCGCCCGACACGGCCGTGAAGACCGTGCAGGTCTACATCTCGAGGCTCCGCAAGGAGCTGGGCGAGGGCGTCGTGCTGACCCGCGAGGGCGGCTACGTGCTCGACATCGGGCCCGACCAGCTCGACTCGGCACGCTTCGAGCGCATGGCCGGCGAGGGCCGGGAGGCACTCGAGGGCGGGGACGCGCGACAGGCGCGCGCCCTCTTCGAGGAGGCGCTTGACATCTGGCGCGGCCCGCCGCTCGCCGACCTCGCCTACGAGCACTTCACGCAGTCCGAGATCGCCCGCCTCGACGAGCTCCGGCTGCTGACGCTCGAGGAGCGCATCGAGGCCGACCTCGAACTCGGTCGCCACGCGGCGCTCGTACCCGAGCTCGAGACGCTCGTCCGCGAGCATCCGGCGCGCGAGCGGCTGCGCGCCCAGCTCATGCTCGCCCTCTACCGCTCGGGCCGTCAGGCGGATGCGCTGGCGAGCTACCAGGACGCGCGCCGTACCTTCGCCGACCGGCTCGGGCTCGAGCCGAGCCGGGAGCTCCAGGCTCTCGAGCAGGCGATCCTCCGGCAGGACCCGGCCATCGACGCGCCGGCCCGTCGCCGGGCGCCGGCTTCGGCGCGACGGTCCCGCCGCGGCGCCGTCCTCATCGCGGCCGGCGGCACGATCCTGCTGGCCGCGGCCGTGGCGGCGATCTTCGCCGCGGGCGACGAGGCGTCGGACCCCGAACGCGCGACCGGCAACTCGCTGGCCGTGATCGACCCCGAGTCCAACCGGCTGGTCGACGCGATCCCGACCGGCGTGCGGCCGGCCGACGTGGCGTCCGGCGCCGGATACATCTGGGTCGCGAACCGCGACGACGACACGGTTACGCAGATCGCGCCGCGCGCCAGGAGGGTCGTCAGCACGACCTCTCCCGGCGTGAGCGTGGCCGGGCTCGCGGCCGGCCGGCACGGCGTCTGGGTGGGGGACATCCGCCGGACCAGGGTCGTGAGGCTCGATCCCGGCTTTCACTCCGTGGTGCGCTCGGTACGGATCGCGCCGGATTCCGCCGGATTCGGCCAGCTGGGCACCAACCCCATGGCGATCGGCTACGGCGCGGTCTGGACCGGGCGCACCTATGGCGCCGTGGCGCGGGTCGGCGGCACGAGCCATGAGGTCACGAGGACGATCTCCGTCGGGAACGACCCGAGCGCCATCGCCACCGGTGTCGGCGGAGTCTGGGTCACGGACGCGGACGACAACACCGTCACGCGGATCGACCCCGCGGGCGAGGGCGCCGTTGTCGCGACCACGTCGGTGGGCCAGGGGCCCGCCGCCCTGGCGGTAGGAGCCGGAGCCGTGTGGGTCGCGAACACGCAGGACGGCACGGTCTCGCGGATCGACCCGCGCACCGCCACGGTCACCCACACCATCCCGGTCGGGCGCCGGCCCACCGGGGTGGCGGTCGGCGAGGGCGCGGTGTGGGTGGCGAACAGCCTGAGCGGGACCCTGACTCGCATCGACCCGCGGACGATGCGAGTCGAGTCGACCATCGACGTGGGCGCGGCCCCCCAGGGCGTGGCCGTCGCACACGGCCTCGTCTGGGTCAGCGTCCAGCGCAGGGCGCCCGCCGGGCCGCCGCCGACCGACGCTCCGGGCGGGGTGGCGCGCCTGGTGGTGTCGGACCGTCCCGAGACCACCGACCCCGCACTCGACTTCAATCTCCAGCGCGCCGGAGCCACATGCGCCCTGCTCTACAACTACCCGGACCGCCCGTTCCCCGACGGCGCCCGGCTACAGCCCGAGGTCGCGCGCAGGCAGCCGTCCATCTCGTCCGACGGACTCAGATACACGTTCAGGATCCGCGAGGGCTTTCGCTTCTCACCGCCTTCGAACGAGCCGGTGACCGCCGCCGCGTTCGAACGCGCGATCGAGCGCGCGCTCGATCCGCGGACGGGATCGTTCGCCGCGGAGCTCGCGAAGAACGTCGCGAATGTGAGCGCGCGTGGCATGACGCTGAGACTGACCCTCCGCAAGCCCGCTCCGAACATCGTCCCGCTCCTCGCCGCGCCCTACTTCTGTGCGGTCCCGCCCGATACGCCCATCAGGCCCGAGGGGGTCGACAACCTTCCTGCGGCGGGGCCCTACTACGTCGCCTCACACGTGCCCGGCCGGGGACTCGTCCTGCGGAGGAACCCGAACTACTCCGGGCCGCGTCCGAGCCGCCTCGCCGAGATCCGCATCCGGACAGGGGTGGCCCCGGAGCGCGCCGTGGCCGCGGTCGAGGCGGGGCGCGCCGACTACGCGGTTCTGAACCCGCCCGGCGAGCCGACGGTGTCGCCAGCCACGACACGGAGGCTCCTGAGGCGGTACGGGCCTGGTAGCGAGGCGGCCCGCGCCGGTCGCCAGCAGGTCTTCACCCAGCCCGCGCCCAACATCTACTACTTCGCCTTCAACGCGCGCCACGGACCGTTTCAAGACGTGCGCCTGCGGAGGGCCGTCAATTTCGCCATCGACCGGCGCGCGCTCGCGCGCAACACCGGCGTCGGCGAGGACGGACGGCCGACCGACCAGCACATCCCGCCTGGCATGCCGGGCTTCGAGGACGCCGCGATCTATCCGCTGGGTGGGCCTGACCTGGCCGCCGCGCGACGGCTCGCCGGGAACGCGCGCCGCCGCGCCGTCCTCTACACGTGCGACTTCCCCGCCTGCGCCCGCCACGGCCAGATACTGAGGTCGAACCTCAGCGCCATCGGGATCGACCTCGAGGTCCGCCAATTTCCCCTACCGCAGCTGTTCGAGCGGCTGCAGAAGCCGGACGAGCCCTTCGACATCGGCTACACGAACTGGTTCTTCGACTACGCCGACCCGTCGAGCTACATCAACGTCCAGTTCGGCGCGGACGGGTTCTACCGCCTGTTCAAGGATGCCGAGTGGCAGCGGCGCATGGCCGCCGCGGCGCGCCTCTCAGGCGACCGGCGGACCCGCGCCTACGCGCGGCTCGACCGCGAGCTCGCGGCGGAGGCGGCCCCCGCGGTGCCGTTCGCCACCGGGACCACCACCCACTTCCTGTCCGCGCGCATGGGCTGCCAGGTGCTTCACCCCGTCTTCGGGCTCGACCTGACCACGCTCTGCGTGCGGCGCCCCTCCGCCGCGGGCTGACGTGTCACACCTCCCGCGTGTCGCGGGTCTATCTGTTAGACCCGACGCGAGGTAGGAACGTGACCGATGAATGAGCACGATTGGCTGGCGAACCGGTTCGAGGAGCAACGGCCGCGCCTGAGGGCGGTGGCCTACCGGATGCTCGGATCGCTGAGCGAGGCGGACGACGCGGTGCAGGAGACGTGGCTTCGTCTGAGCCGCGTCGACGCGAACTCGGTCGAGAACCTGGGCGCCTGGCTCACGACGGTCGTAGCGCGGGTCTCGCTGAACACGCTCCGCTCGCGCGACGCGCGACGCGAGCAGCCGTTCGCCGCGCACATGCCCGAGCCGATCATCGACAGCAAGGAAGGGACCGATCCGGAGCACGAGGCCCTGATCGCCGACTCGGTGGGCCTGGCGCTACTCGTGGTGCTCGAGACGCTGACTCCGGCTGAGCGGCTCGCCTTCGTCCTCCACGACATGTTCGGGGTGCCGTTCGGCCAGATCGCGCGGGTCGTGGACCGCTCGCCCGATGCGGCGCGCCAGCTCGCCAGCCGAGCGCGCCGGCGTGTGCGGGCCGAGAACGCCGAGCCAGACGTCGACGTGGATGCGCAGCGCGAGGTTGTCGAGGCGTTCCTGGCCGCCGCCCGTGAGGGCGACTTCGCCCGCCTGCTGGAGATCCTGGATCCGGATGTGGTCGTGCGAGCGGACTTCGGCCCGGACGCCGCGATTCCCTTCCGCGAGGTCCGCGGCGCGCAAGAGGTCGCTGGCCAGGCGTCCATGTACGCGCGGATCGGCCTCGAGATGCACCCGGTGCTCGTCAACGGCGCGATCGGGTATCTCGCCACCCGGAACGGCGAGCCGTTCTCGCTGGGCGCGTTCACGGTCCGCGGTGGACGGATCGTCGAGATGGACTTCCTGGCCGATCCGGAGCGCCTAAGAGCCCTCGTCTAGGTCAAGCGACAGCGAGTTGATGCAGTAGCGCTGACCGCCCGCCCCGGGGCCGTCAGGGAACACGTGGCCCAGGTGGCTGCCGCAGCGGGCGCATGTGACCTCGGTGCGGACCATGCCAAGGCTGCGGTCCTCGTGGAGCTCGACGGCGTCGGCCACCGCGGGCTCCGTGAAGCTGGGCCAGCCGGTGCCGGAGTCGAACTTCGCGTCCGAGCGGAACAGCTCGTTGCCGCAGGCGCCGCAGCGGTAGACGCCGTCGGTATGCGAGTACGTGTAGGCGCCGGTGAACGGCGGCTCCGTGCCCTTCTCGCGCAGGATGTGGAAGCGGTCGGGCGAGAGCTCCTCGCGCCACTCCTGCTCGGTCTTCTCGAGCTTCTCTGTCATCTCACGTGGCTCCTCTGTAGGGCGTAGCAGCCTGCAAGAGCAGCGTACTCGCCGTAGGGCGCGAAGAACTCGCGCACCTCGTCCTCGGTGGCACGGCGGCCCAGGCCGACGGCGAGGCCCACGAACTTCAGGTAGGCCACGTCCAGCGCGGGCAGCTTGTCGTCGCGCCCCTGCCCCGCCACCGCGAGCATCTCGAGCGTCCAGTTGCCGATGTTCGGAATGGCGCGCAGGCGCCGCCAGGCCGGCTCGTGCTGCGCGAGATCGGCCCGGCCCGACGCCACCTCGCGAGCGACCCGCACCAGCGCGATCGACCGCTTCGGGGCGAGTCCGCAGGCATCCAGCTCGGCGGGCGAGCGGGCCGCCAGGAACGCGGCGGACGGCGGCGCGCGGAGCGTTCCGCAGGCGCTCCGTCGCCCGTGACGGCGCACGATCTTCCGCTGGATGGCCGCCGCGCGGCCCGACTCGATCAGCTGCTCGCACACCGCCCAGGCGAGCGCCTCGAAGGGCTCTGGCCGCCGCCGTGGCCGCACCCATGGCTTCCGGCGGATCACGGGGCCGATCAGCGGGTCCCAGCGGAAGCGGCGGTGGAACCCGCTCAGGTCGTGGTCGGTACCGAGCGCGAACCGCATGCGCTCGATGCCGGCCGCACACGCCTCCCTCGACGGCCCCTCGGCGCGGATCCTGACGGCGCGCCCCGCCGCCCACGCGCGCGCGAGCACCTCCTCCTCGCCCACCCACAGCACCCTCGTGAGCGTCCGGTCACGGAGCACCATCACTCCGTCGCGGCCCGGCCCGGGGAGCCGGTACGACCCGACAGGGACGACGTCCTGCTCGACGGTGGCGGCTATCGGTCCTTCAGCAGATGGATGTCGACGAGGAACGAGCGCGAGCCCGGCGATCTCGGACTTCTTCCGTCCCCGGCCCAGCCGGAACGCCACGGGCTTCGGGCGCCTCAGAACGCGCACCATCAGGAAGGTGGCGACGCCGAGCAGGAACCCGCCGGTGGCCGCGGCCACGGCCGCCGGGAGCGACACCACGGGGCGCCGCTCGATCGGGCGCGCCTCTGCGAGAACGGGCAGGTTGTCGCTCGTATCGGCCAGGTCGCTCACGGCGGCCAACGTATCAGAGCAACCTCTCGTATACGCGGTACTTCTTCACGATCTGGCCGCCCATCGCCTTCATGGCGCGGTTCATCGCCTTGTTCGTCTCGAGGATCCAGCCCATCTCGCCCCACTTCACGCGCGTGGAGTCGGCCATGTCGAAGTGCTCGGCATACAGCCCCGCCGCCACCCCGGTGTGCTGGTAGGCGGGCTTCACGCCGAGGAAGCCCACCCGGCAGCGGTCGATCGTGCGCTTCTTGCGCAGGTAGAGCAACCAGCCGAGGGGCAGCAGCCGCCCGTTCATCCGCTTCAGCACCTGGTTCACGTCGGGCACCGTGATCGCCATGCCGACCGTCTTCCCATCGGCGTCCTCGGCGATCATGAACCAGTCGCGGTCGTAGACCAGCTGCAGCTCCTGCGCGTAGGCGTCCAGGTCGTCCTTCGCGTACGGCACGAACCCCCAGTTGCGCGACCACGCCTCGTTGTAGATCTCCGCGAACGCGTCGAGGTCGCGGCGCAGATGGAGGCGGCTCATCTTCCGGATCCGGATCCCGTGCTTCGGCTCCAGCTGCTCGGCGAGATCCCAGATGATCGGCATGACCTTGTCGCGGCCCACGATGTGGAGCTGCCACATGAACGCGTCCACGGCCTTCTCGAGCCCGGCGCCCTCGCACAGCCGCTGGTAGTAGGGCGGGTGCCATGCCTGGCGGATCATCGGCTCGCGCTCGAATCCCTCGATCAGGACGCCGCTCTCGTCGTTCATCGTGAAGTCCATCGGGCCGACCATGCGGTCGCGGCCACGCTCGCGGAGCCAGGCGGCCGCGGCGTCCAGGAGCGCCCCCGCCACCTCGGGATCGTCCTCAAGCTCGAGGAAGCCGAACATGCCCCAGGCGTTCTCGTGGAAGTCGTTGAAGGCCGTGTCGATCTGCGCGCTGATGCGGCCGGCGACCCGGCCGTCGCGGCGCGCCAGGAACAGCTCTGCCTCACCGTGCTTGAAGAACGCGTTGAAGCGAGGGCTGAGAAACAACCTGCGCTCTATGCGCAGCGGGGGAATCCACTGTTCCTCGTTAGCATGCAGGCGGAACGGAAGCTCTATGAACTCGCGCATATCGCCGCGCGAGGCGACGGGCTCCACCTCGACTGACACGGCGCGGGACTGTATATGCCGACTGCAATCGACCTATTCGACAAGGCGCGCCAACACGAGCGCCTCGAGCAGCTCCAGGCTGCGCGCGACCACGACCTGATGCCGTACTTCCGGGTCCTCGAGGGCCCGGCCGGCCCCGAGGTCCAGATGGAGGGCAAGCAGCGCATCATGCTGGGCTCCAACAACTACCTGGGGCTCACCGGCGACGAGCGCGTGAAGGACGCGGCCCGCCAGGCGCTCGAGCGCTTCGGCACCGGACTGACCGGCTCGCGCTTCCTCAACGGCACGCTATCCCTGCACCTGGAGCTGGAGCGCGAGCTCGCGGACTTCATGCGCACCGAGGACGCGCTGGTGTTCACCACGGGCTACCTCGCCAACACCGGCGCCATCGGCACGCTGCTCGGGCCCGGCGACACGGTCATCTGCGACTCCGGCGATCACGCCTCGATCCTCGACGCGGTGTCGATGTCCCGCGCGCGCATCCGCCCGTTCCGCCACAACCGGCTCGACAAGCTCGAGTCGATGCTGAAGCGCTCCGAGTCCGACGGCGGCGGCGTGCTCGTGGTGGTGGACGGCGTCTTCTCGATGGAGGGCGACCTCTCGCCGCTGCCCGACATCGTGGCGCTGTGCCGCGAGCACGGCGCGCGGCTGATGGTGGACGAGGCGCACGGCGTGGGCGTGCTCGGCGCCCGCGGCGCCGGGGCCTGCGAGGCGTACGACGTGGAGGACGAGGTGGACCTCCGCATGGGCACGTTCTCGAAGTCGCTGGCCTCCTGCGGCGGCTTCATCGCCGGCCCAGCCGACGTGATCGACTTCCTGCGCGTCCAGTCGCGCTCCTTCATGTTCACCGCCGCCGCGGTGCCTGCCGCCATCGGCGCGGCCCGCGGCGCGCTCGAGATCATCCGCTCGGACGAGGGCCCGGGCCTCATGGCCAAGGTGCTCGAGAACGCCCGCTACCTGCACGACGGCCTCGCCGGCCTCGGCTACGAGGTGAAGGAGCCGATCCGCATGCCGGACGGCTCGAACGTGATCACCCCGATCGTCCCCGTGCTGGTGGGCGACGACTGGAAGGCCGTGATGCTCTGGAAGGCCCTCTACGACGCCGGCGTGTACGTGAACGTCGCGATCTACCCCGCCGTCCAGCGCGGCGGCGCGCTGCTCCGCACGAGCGTCATGGCGACGCACGAGCGGGACCACCTCGACCGCGCCCTCGAGATCTTCGGTCGAGTCAAGGGCGAGGTCGAGGCGGCCCAGCCGCCCGTCTGACCGGGGCGCCGACCCGGCGGCCACGGCAACGGTCGCAGGTGGTAGGGAATCGGTGCGTTTTCCGCCCCGATTCCCGACCACCGCGAGGTGAGGGCGGCTCCGCCGAGTGCGATTGCCACCCCACCGTTACCGCCGGTCGTTCGGGACAACTCAGCCGGGCACGCCGTTGGCGCGCCCGGCCAAGCCGTTCGCTACTGCAGCAGGTGGTGCAGGATCCGGTCCATCAGGACGGCGCGGTTGCCCTCGCCGTTCACGCCCTCCAGACCGAAGCCGAACATCATCCCGAAGTCGGTCACCGTGACCGCCGCGTCCTCGAACGGGACCCGGTCGGACTGGATCCAGTCGTTGACGTTCTCCGAGGGGCTCCCGGCGTGCGGGCCCGGGATCGTCCAGCCACCCAGGTCGCCCTGGGTCTCGAACGACGTCTCGCTGACCGTTGAGCCGGCCGTGACCGTCGTGTCGTCGATCATCGCGCCGGGCACCGTCGTCGTGCCCCAGTCGGTCGCGAACACGATCGACACCTCGACCTGCTTGCCCCTGTAGGCGCTCAGGTCGATCGACCAGTTCTGCCAGCCGCCCGAGTTCCCGGTCGACGCGTTCCACGCGCCGGTCGTGCCGGTCGGCAGGCACTCGTTGTCGTCGTCGCCAGGGCCGTTCTCGACCAGCGTCTGGTAGTGCTCCAGGATCGGGTGGAGCTCCGCCCAGCCCGCCGGACAGCTCGAGCCGGTGTTGTCGCTCGTGTGCCCGTTGGCGTCCGGCAGCGTGGTGAAGTCCCCGGCGCCGCTGCCGTCCGGGTTGATCGTCTGCGCCTCGACGAACACGAAGTCCCAGTCGGCCTCCGTGTTGTACGACGTCCAGAAGGACAGGTTCGCCGGCTCCGAGCCGGTCACGCCCGTCAGGTCGATCGTGCGCGTCATGCGCTTGTAGCCCTGATCCGCGTTCTGGGAGTACATGTACTTCGATCCCGTGTGCGGGTCGAACGCCGCGCCGCCCGACAGCTGCCAGTCGGCCGCCTGATCGCTCGCGAACTGCGGGTACGTGCGCCTTGTCGAGGATGCTCGACGTGACCAGGAAGTTGCCGGTCCCGAGACCGCTACCGCCCTGGTTCCCCGCGCTGTCCGCGCCGTTCAGATCGAACGTGAGCCCGTCCAGTGGACCTCCGGGCGTGCCGGCCACCGGGAAGATGTTTCCATCCTGGTCCTGGCCACCCGCGTCGGAGCGCAGATACGCCCCGAGGTAGTACTGGGCGAAATCGTTCGACAGTGGGTTGCACTTGCCGTTGTCGGTCGTCTGGAGGTCGCCGTCGCAGTAGGAGTTCGGGAGCCCCTCGGTCGGGTACTCCACGAGGTCCCACTGCCGCCCGGCGTTCACTCCGGACACCGACACGCGACCGCCCTCGTTCACGAAGTCGCGCACCGACATGATCGTCTCCCACGCCTGTGCATCGGAGACGCCCGGAGTCGCGGACTCACGCGTGACGTTGTCGTTGCCGGTCTCCCAGATGACCGCGTCGTAGTGGCTCAGCACTCCCAGCGCATCCGGGGCCTTGCGCCCCATCGCGTCGTAGTCGTAAACGTCGTAGTCGACTCCGTTGTCGGACAACGCCTTGCCGTAGTAGTCGAGGTAGTTCGGCTTCGTCGTGTCCGAGTACGCCGGCAGGGCCGAATTGCCCGTGTAGTCCTCGACCGCGAGCACCAGGACGCGCGCGCCCGAGTCGGACCTGACGTTGTACGTGAACGAATCGCTCTTCTTGTTCTTCTTCGGGGCGTAGAACCACACCTCGACGTTGTCGCCCCTCTTGGTGCCGGTCACCTGACCGCGCATGCGGTGGTACCAGTAGTCGCCCTCGTCGCCGTAGCGCTTGCCGCCCTGCCACTCGGAGGTGGACGCGGTCCGCGTCTTGCCGCCGTTCACGCGGTAGCGCAGCTGGATCCGGCCGAGGTCGCGGCGGGTGTCCACC
The DNA here is from genome assembly GCA_963808875.1 of uncultured Thermoleophilaceae bacterium. Classification (GTDB taxonomy): domain Bacteria; phylum Actinomycetota; class Thermoleophilia; order Solirubrobacterales; family Thermoleophilaceae; genus JACVRW01. Next base: position 68,342 of record CAWEHM010000046.1, on the reverse strand, counting down.
TGCACGGTCTGCGGGTTGCCGTACGAGACGGCGAACTTGTCGACGACGAAGTTCGCCGGCTTGTTCCCGAGGTGGCTCTTCGGATGCGTCGGGTCGGGCGCCGAGCGCGCGAGGTCGAGCGCGAACTGCACGTGCCGCTCGAACTCGGCCTGGACGTCGGCCTCGTTGTCCTGGAAGACGAACACGCTCCCCGTTGCCGCCGCGGTGCCCTCTGGCGTGTACGAGATCGTCTTCGTCGTCTTGTACATGTGGTCGTTCGTGTCGCCGTTGGTCGTGTAGAGGTCGGCGCCCACGTCCGGGTCGAACGTCGGGATTCCCGGATTGCGCGTCGTCACCGGCGAGCGCCGTCATCAGCGGCTCGTCGGCGGCGTGCGTGTCCACCTGCCAACCGAACGGCCACAGGAGCAGCTCGGCCGCGGTGTGGTCGTTCTTGTTGTACGCGAAGTGGACCCTGTTCATCAGCGACAGGAACGCCTTGGTCTCCGGCTCCGAGGCCGGCCCCGCGCCGCGGTAGGTCTCGGACGAGGTGTCGGTGTTCGATCCCTCGTTGTCGTAGTTCCAGCGCGTCGGGAAGTTCCGGTTCGGGTCCACGCCGTCGACGGCGGTGATCTGGCCGTCGTCGTTGTTGTCGCGGAGGTTCTTCCTCCAGAGCCGGTTCTCCGGGTCGAACGTGAAGTCGTAGCCGTCGGGGTTCGCGATCAGGATGAACCAGAGCTCGCGCTTGTCCACCAGCTTGGTGAGCTCCTTCGACGAGACGCCGTCGACGGGCTGGCCATCGGTTCCGACCGCTGTCCCGTCTTGCCGTAGTTGTCGAGGAACAGCCGCAGCGTCCGCCGCTCGGTCTCGCCAGCGAGCCACTCGCGGGCGTGCTGGACGGCCGAGTACAGCACCGCCGGGCGGCTGCCGTCCTTGCGCTTGTCCGCGTTCTTCGTGACCTTCATCGCGTAGATGGGCTGGCCGAGCAGCGAGTGCCCGATCGTCTCCAGCTTCGTGATTTTGGGATACCTCTGCGGCGAGGTTCTCCATCTGCGTCTTGATGTTCGTCGTGGGGTTGCCCGCGCACCCGACACCGTCGATGTCGGTGCGCGCGTACGGACGCCAGACCTCGTAGCCGCCGGCCGCCTGCGCGGCGCCGGCCCTGAGCGCGGTGCGCCCGCGCTTCGTGCGGATCAGCTTGGCCTTGATGCCTGCCCTGCGCAGCTTCCTGACCTGCGCCTTCGTGGCGACGATCTCGACGCCCTTCCTGCCGCTTCCCCTCCGTGAGGTCGAACCCGAGCCTCTTCAGCTCACGGAGCTGTTTCAGCCCCTTGGCGTTCGCCCGATAGGCGTTGAGACCGACGCCGGCCGATGCGGGCACGGCGACGGCAAGGACGAGAAGCGCGGTCAGCGCAACGACTACTCCACGGACCTTCATCCTGAGGCTCCCCCTTCCTCGAAGCTCTCCCCAAATACTCCCTACCCAACGAGCGGGCACCCTATCTCCATCGCGCCGGAGCGTCCACTCGTCTTTCGAAACGCAGCGGTTTGCTAGCCGGGAGCCTCGGAACCTCGTGCACGGCCGCGCCCCGCACGCGCCGGCGAGAGCGGCGAGGCCCGGCGGCACGCGGCCGTCCGTGGACAGCCATGACCGGCGAGGATCAGGAGCAGGCCCACCACCACGCCTGTCGTGACGCTCTCGTCGAGGATCGCCACGCCGAGCGCGAGCGCCACGACGGGGTTGATGTACGTGATCACGGTGCCCGGCCGGGCCCGACCTCGGCGATCAGCCGGAAGAAGAACAGGAAGGCGAGGGCCAACAGAGGAGGCCGAGCACGACGACCGACGCGATGGTGTCGGCCGAGGGCGCCGAGTCCGGCAGGCTCGCGGCCGCGAACGGCGTGACGAGCAGCGCGGCGATGCCGAGCGACGCTGCCACGGGGCCGAGCGGGTCCACGTCCGAGAGCCGGCGCTTCACGATCATCGGCCCGATCGCGTACAGGAAGGCGACAACGAGGATCGCCAGCGCGCCGAGCAGCTCGTCGCTCTTGCCGCCGATGTCGATGCCCACCAGCGCGACCACGCCGCCGAGCCCGATCAGCATGCCCACGAGCCGCGTGGGGTGGGCCGCTCGGCGTGGTCGAAGCGGGTGGCCAGGAGCGCGACGAACAGCGGGACCGCGGCGATCAGGATCGCCGCGAGCGAAGAGCTCACGTGGACCTCGCCGAAGCCGAGCAGCGGCCACGGTACGGCCATCTCGACGGCGGCGAACACGGTGAGGATCTTCCAGCGGGCGGCCAGCCCGCGGAGCGCGCCGAGCTTCCACGCCACCGGGAGCAGCACGGCCGCCGCGATGGCGAGCCGCGACCACGCCACGAGGCTCGGCGAGATCTCGTCGACCGCGATCTTGATGAAGAGGTACGGCATGCCCCAGATCACCGAGACCGCTGCGAACAGCGTCCAGGCCCGGGCGCTCATGTGCTTGAGGCTACCGGCGCCTCCGCCTTGCCTCGGACGTCCGTGAGTGGGCGATGGCCCAGCTGATTGCGGCGTTCATGCGGCCTCCTCTGCGCGCGCCTCGACGCGCAGCAGCTCGACGATGTCGTCGGTCCGATGGAACGGATCCGCCACCACCTGCCCGTCCCGGAGGCCCACCGCCACCCGCAGCTCGCCCCCCACGTAGGCGAGCAGAGCCGGCCCGTGCGGCGCGCGACGGTCGTCGAGCACCGCCAGTCGCCCACATCGCCGCGGCGTCGCATCAACCGTCCGCTTGATGCTGATCGGTTCGTGCATGCTAACCACCTAAGTCGTTATGACGGATACTTAGCACCAGCTAAACTGTTTTGGTAGTTATGGCACCCGGGGAGACATCGGAGGCGAAGACCGCGCCCGAGCCGCTCTATCTCGTGCAGCGGTTCGTGAACAGCGTGGATCTCGAGACCGGCGAGGACGAGCTCGACACGCCCGAGGCGCTGCGCGACTGGTTCGCCGAGCGTGGCCTCATCGACCGAGCCGACTCGGTCAGCGCCGCCGAGCTGAGGCGGGCGATCGACGTGCGCGAGGGGCTCCGCGCCGTGCTGCTCCAGAACAACGGCCTGCCGCTGGACGAGGAGCTCGTGGAGCGGCTCGACCGCGCGGTGGGGCGCGCGTCGGTTCGGGTCCGCTTCGAGCCGGGCCGCGACCCGAGCTCGTGGCGAGCTGCTCCGGCGTCGACGGCGCGATCGCGCGGCTGATGGCGATCGTCGCCGCGGCCGTCGAGCACGGCCGCTGGGAGCGGCTCAAGGCGTGCCCGCGCGAGGAGTGCGAGTGGGCCTTCTACGACAGGTCGAAGAACTCGTCGGGGCGCTGGTGCTCGATGGAGTCGTGCGGCAACATCGAGAAGGCGCGGGCGTTCCGCGAGCGGCGGCGCGGCGTGCCACGCCGCTCGCAGGGCTGCCCCTCACTCGACCGTGTGCACCTTGAACAGGTTCGTGCCGCCGGCGCTGCCGGCGGGCAGGCCCGCCGTGATCCCGATCTTGTCGCCCGTCTGCGCGAAGCCCTCGCGCTCCGCCACCTCGGCGCACGCCTCGAGCAGCCCGAGCGTGTCCATCGGCTCCTCGTTGAGGCGCGGGTGCACGCCCCACAGGAGCCGGCAGCGCCGCACGACCTCCTTGCGCGGCGACAGCGCCAGCACCGGCGCCTTCGGCCGGTAGGCCGAGATCAGGTCGGCGGTCGTGCCGGTGTTGGTCGGCGACACGATGCACTTCAGCCCGAGCTGGTACACCGCGCCGACCGCGCCGAACGCGATCGCGTGGTACTGGTTGTTCGCCTGCGGCCCGCGCTCGGCGAGCCAGCGGCCGTAGGGCAGCTCGCGCTCGGTGGTCTGCGCGATCGAGGCCATCATCTGGACCGCGAGCACCGGGTGCTTCCCGACCGCGGTCTCCTGGGAGAGCATCACCGCGTCGGTGCCGTCGAAGATCGCGTTCGCCACGTCGGCCACCTCGGCGCGCGTCGGGCGCGTGGAGTGCACCATCGACTCGAGCATCTGGGTCGCGGTGATCGTCGGCTTGGCGGCGCGGCCCGCGAGCGCGAGCAGCCGCTTCTGCACCAGCGGCACCTCCTCGATCGGCAGCTCGATGCCGAGGTCGCCGCGGGCGATCATGATCCCGTCCGCCGCCGTCGATGATCTCCTCGCCGTTCGCGGCCGCCTGGGGCTTCTCGATCTTCGCGATCAGCGGCACCTCGACCCCACGGGCTGGCGAGGTGCTCGCGCACCGGGTCGAGGTCCTCGCGGCGGCGCACGAACGAGAGCGCGAAGAAGTCCACGCCCATCTCGAGCCCGGCGTCGATCAGCCCGATGTCCTCCTCGCTCACGGCCGGGAGCGAGACCGTGACGTTCGGGAGGTTCAGGCCCTGGCGCGACGCGACGCTGCCCCCCACCTCGACCTTCGTGACCACGTCGCCGCCGTCCACCGAGCCCACCCGCAGCCGCACCGCGCCGTCGGCGAGGTAGAGCACGTCGCCCTTGTCCACCAGCTCGGAGAAGCCCTCCCAGGCAACCGGCAGGCGGTCGGCGGTGCCCTCCACCTGCTCGCCGGTGAGCACGACCCGCGAGTCGCGCGCCAGCTCCGCCACGCCGCCGGACACGGGCCCGATCCGGAGCTTCGGGCCGGGCAGGTCGCCGAGGATCGCCACGTCGCGCCCGGCGCGCTCGGCGCCCTCCCGGATGGCCGCGGCTATCTCGGCGTGCTGCTCCGAGGTGCCGTGCGCGAAGTTGAGCCGCGCGACGTCCATGCCCGCCGAGATCATCTCCTGGAGGACGTCCGGGCTCTTCGAGGCGGGGCCGATCGTCGCGACGATCTTGGTCGAGCGCATCCGCTCTGGACCTTACCCACGAAAAGCCCGCTCTTAGCGACCGCCGACCGAAACTCGATGTTGACGCTCGGCGCGGGAGAGGTTTTGATGGGCCCCGGCCTTACGAGCAACTCGAAACCGCGTGATTGGCCCACCCGCTTGCCGGTTTCAGCCAAGTCGCTCGAGGGCTCCGGGGTGTCTGCAGAAGTAGTTCGAGATCGCACGTAGTGCGGGGAGGTCTGATGGGCAAGTCGGCCACGATCGACGCTGGTCAAGAGCAGCATTTGCAGGCGCTGGAGTACGCGAATCGCGTTCGCCTCGCCCGCGCTCGGATGAAGCGTCGAGTCGCCGCGGGCGAGCTCTCCGCCGCTGAGGTCATCCTCAGCTGCCCCTGGCAGGCACACAGCATGTCGGTAAGCGACCTGCTGATGAGCCAGAAGCGCTGGGGCAGGGCCCGGTGCAGACGATTGCTGGTCTCGCTCGGGGTCCCGGAGAACAAGCAGATCGGGACCCTCACCGAGCGCCAGCGTCTTGCACTGGCCGCTGTGCTCGCCGCAAAGAACGCCTCGGCAGGAACGTCGGTCGCCGTGCAACCCGCTGAAGCGCAGCGTGTTCACCCGGCTCCCGCGCGGGCCGCGCTTGCGCCTCGCGAAGGCGCACTGACGGCCGCCTGACCGGAGCAAATGGCGCAGGGCGGCCGGGGAGAGGCCGGCCGCCCTACGCCGCTATTTCGACGATGTGGCCGTCGGGATCGCGCAGGTAGATCGACTTGGCGTCCGCGCGATCCATCACGTCCGTCGTCGGAATCCCCTTCTCCCTGCAGGTACTCGCTCCACGCCGCAAGCTCGGCCTCACTCTCCACAGCGAGGGCGAAGTGGTGGGTCGACCTCGGCCGACCTTGCCTTCGTCGAGGTCGGGATATTCGAGACAGGTGACCAGGGTGCCGGGCCGCCCGTCGGCGTCGCCGAAGATGAAATGGCGCGCGCTCTCTGTCGTCGTCGTTCACCGTCTGCTGGACCAGCCGCATGCCGAGGACGTTCCGGTAGAACCCGAGCGAGCGCTCGGCGTCTGCCACGAGGAGAGTGATGTGGTGGAGCCCGGTGATCCGCATCCGCCGCTCGTTCACCGGAACCCGAGCCCCCCGGAGCTGCGCTTGAAGACCTCGCGCATCGCGTAGAACGTACCCGCGAACACCCCCGCGCCGAGGACCACAGCACCCACACCTGCACCGGTCCGAAGCCGAGCGCCACGACGGTCACCGCGACGAAGGCGGCCACCCCGGCGAGCAGGCTCGAGTGCGATCGGTAGCCGCCCAGATGCTCGCGGAGCGCCAGCTCGCCGCCGCCGAGCCAGGCGATCACGAGTCCGGCCGCGAGCATCTCCTGTCCGCCGGAGCCGCGCACGGCGCCCCAGAGAATCAGGACGAGGCCGAGCAGGATGACCATCTCGGACAGCGGGAAGCTGCCCCACGGGGCGGCGGGCCGCTCGGTGGTCTTCGCCGTCGCGGCGCCGCGCTCGCGGCACGTGCCGCATCGCGCTCGGCGCGCGTCGACTCACCGCGCTTGCGGCTGCGCCTTCCCATTCAGGTGGCTAACGGACAACCCGAGCTGATGACGACGCGCCACCAGTTCATCAGCATGCCGACGAGGCCGAAGCGCGGGCGCACATGCCAGTGCTTGCAGCCGCGCTCGCCGATGTCCTCGGCCGACACGAGCCGCCACTTGTGGCGCTCCGGCTCGAGCATCATCTCCTCGATCAGGCGGCGGTTCCGGTCCTCGACCCAGGTGCGGTCCGACAGCGCCCGGCGGGAATCCGGGATGCGCGCCGCCAGCTCGTCGCGGAGCTCCTCGAGCTCGGCCAGCGAGAGCAGGCGCGGGCCTCCGCCGCGGCCGGCCACCCTCGGCGGTGGCATCTTGGTGCGCGGCCAGGTGGCGGAGAACACGGTGCGAGCTCGCCCTCGAGGCGTGCGACCTGATCGAGCAGGGTGCGCCGCGCGGCGCGTTCGTCGATCTCGACGAACCGCTCCACCTGCGCTGCGGTACCGCCGTCTTTCGAGGACCTCAGGCACTCGCATCAGTGTAAAGCGTCTCGGCCGCGGACCACAAGCGCTTCCTCGAGGCTGATCCGCGGCACTCCCTTCACGCCCAGAGCGCAAAGGTCATCCGGCTCCGTCTCCGGAGTGACGCCCGCGTCCTGGCTCCACATGACCGAGCACGACCGCAACGGGCCGCTCCGAGTCCGCGACCACGAGCTGGCGGTCGGACAGGAGCCGCATTGCCGTCGAGCCGCTCACCCCCACGCGCGAGCCTCAGCCCGAGCTCGCCCCTCCACCTGCTCGGCGTCCAGCGCGATCAGCGGCACGCCGGTCTCGGCGATCGCGATCGTGAGCGCGTCGTCCACGAGGTTCTCGCTGTGAAGCCCGCCCTGCTTCAACCGCCGCAGCGCGACCGCCTCCACGGGCGTGCGGTCGTGGTCCGGGTCGATCCCCACCTGGCGCGAGAACACCCGGTACGCCCACGGCACCGGGTCCTGGCGCATGTGCACGACCTTGCCGCCGGTGTAGCGGTCGGCGAGCATGCGGAGCCGGTGGCGCACCTCGGGCGGCGAGCGCGTCGGGCGCACGTCGAGCCGCGCGTGGAGCAGGCTCAGCTCGGGGAACTCCTGGCCCAGCTCGGGCTCGACCCAGCCGTCGACGAGCTCGAGCTCGAGCTCGGTCACCCGAGCAGCCTCTGCGTCCTGGCCCGCAGCTGCGCCTCCGTGAGGTTTCCCACGTTCGCGTCGCGAACGCGCCCGTTGCGGGCGAAGACTGTGATCGGGCATACGCCCACGCCATAGAGATTCACCACCGAGCCGTCCGTGTCAACCGCCACCGGCTGGCGCCAGCGGCGGGCGATCGCGAGGTTCTTGGTCTCGGTCTTGGAATCGCCGCTCACCACCGTCACGAACCGCACGCTCGGGAAGTCGCTGCGGATCCGCTCGACCCGGTCCACCTGCGGCTCGCAGTCCGTCCCGCGCGTGACCACGAACGTCATCACGCGCGCCCCGCGCTCCTTCGGACAGATCGTCACGATGCCGGAGCCGCGCACATCGCAGGCGGGCACCCTGCCGGCGTTCTTGTTGCAGGGCGCCTTCTGGCAGACGTTCGCGTCGCCCTCCTTGTCGCCCGCCGCGCTGGGAGCCGCGAACGCGGGCAGCCGCTGGCCGACCTCCGGGCCGCTGAGGCCCTTGCCCTGGTTCGGCAGCGTCTGGGCGAACAACAGCACGCCGAGCCCCATCAGGAGGAGGATGCCCACCGCCCACGCGTACTTGTTCCCCGCGCGCGGCACCTCGGGGCGGCGGGCGGGCTCCGGGTGCGTGCGGTCGCGCTCGGCCAGGCGCTCGCCTATTGAGAGGTCCTCGAAGCGGTCCCCGTTCTCCTGGTCGCTCACGGCGCGTCGGGCTGTGCGCGGCCCGGCCTCACGGCTGCGAGCAGGTCGCGTACACGGAAGGGGCCGTGCTCCTCGGCCCACAGCAGCGCCGCCGGGAGCACGATCATCACCCCGAGGAGGGAGACCGTGAGATCGACGACGGTCACGATCCCGAAGTCGCGCAGCATGCGGATGTCCGAGAAGACCAGCGCGGCGAAGCCGGCGATCGCCGTGACGCCCGAGGCGAGCACCGCCGCGCCGGTGGACGCGTACGCGAGCTCGACCGCCCGGGCGGGCCCGGCGCCGCCGTCGCGCTCCTGGCGGTAGCGCGCCGACAGCAGCACGCTGAACTCGGTCGAGATCGCGATCACGAGCGCGCTGAGCGTGACGGACATCGGGTTCAGGTCGACCTCGAGCGGGCCCGGCAGGAGCCCCAGCACGAACACCACGAGCCCCGACCAGCCGGTGGCGAGCGCGATCGGGATCAGCGGCACGGCCGCCTCGCGAGCCGAGCGGCGTGCCGCGAGCAGCACGAGGAACACGCCGGCGAGCGCTGCGATCAGCGTGAGCCCGCGGCGCCACGGCGACGACAGCGCGCCGTTGGCCTCGGCCGCCAGCACCGGCAGGCCCACCACCGACGCCTCGACGCCCGGCGGCGGCTTCAGGCGCGCCTTGATGTCGTCCACGACGTCCTTCTGGCGGTCCAGCGGCATCAGCCGGATTCCGAACGCGAGGTTGGCGGTCTTCCGATCCTCGGTCACGACGCCCTGCGAGAAGTAGGACGGCACGGCGTCGAGGAGGCGCCGCACGGCCGCCTGCCCGTTGCCGGCGGTGCTGAACAGGTCGGGCAGCGACAGCGCCGGGCACAGCTCGGGCGGGTTTCGCTCCTGCGTGCAGCGCTTCCCGGTCCTGAACCCGTGGGCCTTCAGGACCTGGTCCTGGAAGCGGGTCATCCACGCGATCACCTTTGGATCGGTGATGTCGTCGGCGCGGATCGTCACGTCGATCTCGCCGGACACGCCGGTCTCCTTCTGGAGCGTGTCCACGTCACGCAGCGCGGGGAGGTCCTGCGGGACGAGCTCCTGGACGTCCGAGACTCACCCCGCTCTGCGTGTCGAGCGCGAGGCCCGACGACCGCCACGGCGATCCCGATCGCCAGCACGCGCCGGGGGCGCGACAGCGAGACGCCGAGTGCTCGCCACGAGCGGTCGGCCAGCCATTCGCGCGCCGCCAGCACGCGCGGGTGCTCGCGGAGCTCGCGAACCCGCTGGAGGCGGTCGCCGCCCGTGGCGGCGCGTCCGGTCGCGAGAACCGCGTCAGCGCCGCGAAGCCGGCGCACAGCGCGCACGCGAGCGCGATCACGATCCCCACCACCAGGAGCGCGCCGAAGCCGCGCACCATCGGCACCGGCGACAGGAGCAGCACCAGGAATCCGGTGGCGGTAGCCACTCCGGCCGTGAGGATCGTCGGCCCGCCCGCCTCCACCGCCGCCACGGCCGGCTCCGGCTCGCCCCGCTCGGCCGCCTCGTTGTAGCGCGCCTGGAACTGGATCGCGTAGTCCACCGCCAGGCCGATCAGGACCGGCAGCGCCGCGATCGACGCCATCGTCAGGTCGCCGCCGGCGATCGACAGCGCGCCGAAGGTCATGGCCGCCGCCGCGAGCGCCAGCGCCAGGGGAAGCAGCCGCAGCCGCACGTTGAAGACGAGCGCCAGCGTGGCCGCCATCAGGACGAGCGCCGCCCCCAGGAGCACGAAGATCGCGCTCCGCACCGCGTCCGCCAGCCCGGCCGCGACCACCGGGACGCCGGTCACGACGTACCTCGCCCCGCCCTTCGGCTTGAACGCCTTCTCGGCCGTCGCGGTCCGGATCAGGTCGATCGCACGCTGCTGCTCGGCGTCGGTCAGGTCGGGGCGAAGCCGGATCTGCGCCAGGGCGGCGTTCTTCGACGGGAACAGGTACGCGAAGCGCGACTTCGGCACTCCCGGCTGTCCGGTGCTCCGGTCGAAGACGAGCGCGGACACGAAGCTCGGGTCGTTGATCCTGGGAACGCCGCTGATGCCGTATCGGAGCGCCTGCTTGAGGATGTCCGACACGAACTTCGCCTGCACGGCCCGCGCGGCCGCATCGGCGAGCCGTTGCTGCTCCGCCGGCGGATCGCCGCGCCGCTTCGACAGCCGCCGGGCCGCCTCGGCCGCCTGCTGGCCCTGTGCCTGCGCCTGGTCCGCCTGCTTGCCGAGCTCGGCGTTGATCTGGTTGACCGCGGTGTTGATGAACGTGCCCGGCCCGTACACCACCTTCGCCGGGTGGAGCTTCGCGATGTCGCGGCACACGGGCGGCAGGCTGCCGAGCCCCTGCTTGTTGTCCGGCACGTTGCCGCTCAGACAGCCCTCGAGCCGGATCAGCCTGCCCAGGTCCGAGGTGAGGATCGTCTTCTGGATGTCCCCCTGGACCATCACGAGGATCGCCTCGCCGCCGAAGTCCTTCTTGAACCGCTCGGTGTTCTTGTAGGTGTCCGATCCGCGGTTGACGAGCGTGGAGGTGGCCGCGCTCGTGTCGAGCCGGAGCGCCAGCGCGGCGCCCGCCAGAGCGAGCACGGCCGTGACGGCGAGGACCGGCAGCGGATGCCGGGTCACTCCCCCCACGAGGCGTCGAAGCAGGCGCCCGATCACGCGGGTCAGCTTAGGAGAGACCGGTGGCCTACGGGAGCGGTTCGACGCGTGGGTAGCGCCCGGGCTGCCCCACGAGCCGGCCCAGCGGCGCCTGCTCGACGCAGGCCGGCGCCCGCCCCTCGTTGCCCGTGCCGATGCCGAACACGAAGCGCTTGATCTCGTCCGACAGCCGCTGGTTCATGTTCTCGTTCGGTTCCGGGGGCGTCGGCGTCGGGTTCGACGTGCAGAGGTAGCCTCCGAACACGGGCAGGGGCTGCCCCTTGGTGAGCCGGTCGTACGCGCCCGGCTCCGTGTACGGGTTGTACCGGTTGGTGCCGAGCCGGTTCTGGTAGCCGGTCATGATCTCGGGGTTGAGCGGGTTCATCACGCGCAGGTAATGCACCGGCGCGGAGTTCCGAAGCTCGGCCCGAGGGGCTGCGTGGCCGCCGAGTCGTTGGCGAAGAAGGCCGCGATCTCGCGCTTGTAGAGGCCGAGGTAGTCCACGACCGGCGTGAGCTCACGGAGGAACGGGTCGAGCCGGCTCAGCAGTGGCCGCGTGTTGTCGAGCACCTGGCTCGTCGCCGGCAGCCCGGCCTTCGAGACGCGCACCAGCGGGCCGAGGTCCTGGAAGAAACCACGCAGGTCGGGCGCCAGCTGGTCCAGCGAGATGAGCGTCGGGGAGATCTGGCGCGCGGCCGGGCGCAGCTGCGTCGACCAGCGGGTTCGCCCGCGGGCGAACGCCGCGTGGCCCGCTGCGTGGTCGCGCGGCTCTCGCGCAGGAAGGTCGGGAACACCGTGAACGTGTCGGCGAGCTGCTGGTCGCGGCTGGCGATCGCCTGCCACGTGCGGTTCGAGTTCTGGATCAGCTCGCGCAGCTGCCCCTTTCGCTCGGTGAGCGCCGCGAACACCCTCGCCGGTGTCGCGGACAAGGTGCGGGTCGCCGTGCCCTGCCGTACGCAGCACCGCGCAGGATGTCGTCCGTGTCCTCGGCGAACGGGGTGAGGTTTCGCGAGCGCCGCGCTCACCTGTGCCGCGCGCCCGCGCACCGCGGTTCCCTGCTGGTCGAACCAGGTGGTGAAGCGCTGCCGGGTGATCGGGTCGAACGTGCGCAGGACCTCGTCGAGCTGGACGGTGTCCGCCACCTGCCCGCGCGGCAGCGTGCCGCCGTCCTTCAGCACGGCCTTGCCGTCCGGCCCCGCGTCGCCGGGCGACAGCTCCACGTACGTCTCGCCGAGCAGCGTCTTCTGCCGCAGGATCGCGCGCGTGTCGCTCGGCACCGGCGCGTAGCGCGAATCGATCTCGAGCACGGCGTCGGTCAGGCCGGTGTCGGCGTTCGGCTCGCGGGACACCACCTTGCCCACCGCGCACGCCCGAGATTCTCACGTCCGCCTCCTGGGCGAGCTGCGTGGCCTCCGGGAACTGCGCCGTGATGCGATACCCCTCCGGCTGCAGCGGCACCGAGCCTCCGAAGCTGAGCCAGAGGAACACGAGGATGCCGAAGCACGACAGCGTGAACGCCACCATGGCGAAGATCCGGCCGATGCTGGGGGTCTGCTTGATCATGGGACCAGGTCGTCCGGCGGGTTGTTGGGGCAGTTCTCGCTCTCGGGGGGCAGGTTGAGCAGCTGCGTCGGCACGCCGAGCTGCGGGTTCGCGATCACGATCTGCTCGAGCGAGTTGTAGGTGGGGCAGCCGACGAGCACGACGCCTCGCCGGGCGGGCCCGTGGGCATCCTGCAGCGACCAGAGCGTCGCGCCGGCGTGCGCGCCCCAGGCGCTCCAGAACAGGAACGGCTCGGTGTCGCCGGGCGGGTTGTAGGCCAGCGTGTTGAAGAAGGCGTTCAGCACCTTGAAGCTGCGTGTGAGGCGCGGTGTGACGACGGACAGGTCGGCGCTCGCGTTGCGCAGGTCCCGGACGGTCGGCTGGACGTCACGCGCGAACGGGCGGATCTGGTCGCGGATGATCGGCGTGGTCTCCCTGAAGAACGGCCGCGTCTTGCGCAGCGCCGGCGCCAGCTCGCGGGCGAACGGCCGCAGCCTCGGAGCGCGGGGCCGAGCTCGTTGGCGAGCCCGCCGGCCTTGCGCAGCGTGGTGTTCGTCTGCGAGAGCGCGCTCGGGAACTCGCGCAGAGCGCCGCGCAGCGCGTCCTGCTCGGAGGCGAACGCCTGGAAGTTCGCGTTGGCGGAGTCCACCAGCCCGGCCAGCTGGCGGTCACGGTGCGCCAGCGCCGTCGAGAGCAGCTGGAAGTTGTGGATCACACGCGTGATGTTGTGGCGGCGCGCGATCAGCAGGCGGGTGAAGCGCTCGCCGTTGCGGGCCGTCGGCTCGAACCGCTTGAGCGTCTCGCGCAGGTCCTGCTCGGCGGTCTGGTGGAAGCGGCTGCTCGCGCCGGTCGCGTGATCGTCGAACGCGGTGCCGCCCGCGCTCAGCAGGATCTGGAGGTAGGCGCGCGTGTCGCCGTCGAGCGAGGCCAGGACCTCGTCGGCGTTCACGTCGGGCAGCGTGTTGGCGACCCCTGACCTCGCCGCCCTCCGGAAGCTTGCCGGCGCTGGCCGTGCCGGGATCAAGCGCGAGGAACATGTCCTTCAGGCCCGTCTTCGGGCGGAGCAGCACCGTGCGTCGCGGTAGATCGGGGCGTACTTCTCCTTGATCCGCATCACGACCACGGCGTGGCCTTCTCGAGGGTCACGGAGCCCACCTCGCCGACCTTGACGCCCGCGATGTTCACCGTCTGGCCCTGGCCCGGCACAACCGCCTGCGCGGTCGACATCTCGGCCTTGACCTCGTAGAAGTCCGTGCCGATCACGGGCACCCACGCGGGCAGGTAGAAGCGCTGGTTCGAGAGGATGTAGCCCGCGATCCCGAGCGACACCACGAGCAGGAACAGGAGCGCCACGAACACGGGCAGCTGCTTGCTTGATCGCCGCCTCACGGGCCCGCCCCGATCTTCGCGGCGTTCAGGTCGGGCGGCGTCTGCTTGTAGCAGGGCGCGTCCGGCTTGTAGGGCGGCTTGGCGGCGCGCGCTGGGCCGCGTGCCGAGCGGGGGCGCTCGGCGGAGCCGAGCAGGCCCTCGGGGAAGCGCCGACGGCGGCGTCTGCACCTTGTAGCCGCCGCCGGCCGACTGGAAGCGGGTGTACGCAGCCGTTGCCGTCGAAGTTGCCCGACTCGCCCGAGAAGCCCGACCATCGTCTGGAAGAACTCCTGGTAGTTCTTCAGCCCGGTCGAGAGCGCGCCGTCGTCGATGCGCGCCTCGCCGGTCGGGAGGATCACCTTCGACTGGCAGCGGTTGAACTTGTCGAGCACCGGGAGCGGGTCACCTGGCCCGTGGTGAACTCGGCGAAGTCGGCGACCGCCGGCTGGAGCTCGTTGACGAGGCCCTGGAGCTCGGCGGGCGCAGCAGCGCGCGCGTCTGGTGGATCCACGGGAACCCGGCCTCGAGCGTGGCACCGTCTCGCGGACGCCGGGGATCATCTCGAGCGCCCACGCGCGCGTGGGCGGGGAGCGACGCGTTCCGGATCGGTGAAACGTCTTACGCCCGCCCTTCTGGACCACCAGGGGCCGAGCAGCGCGAACCGAATATGCTGCAGGTTTGTCCTGCTGAGTTGGCGAAGAGCCCGCACGGTGCGAGTTGAAGTTCACGACGAAGTCCTGGAGCACGCCCTCGTTCGCGTTTTCAGCGCGGCGGAGACCCTCTGCGTACCAGCCCACGAGCCTCGACAGGTCGTGAATGTCCACGCCGAGCAGCCCCCTGGTTCACCAACGCCGAGCCGCGCAGCGCCTGCGGCACGGTGGTCGAGTGCTTGTTGAGCGCCTGGGCGGCGGTGAGGCCGCGCGCACAGCCGGCCAACCTGGTCGAGGTCCTCGGCGGGCAGCGGCTTCCCGTTGAGCGCATCGCCGTAGCCCTTCCACGAGCGTCTGGAGGTTGCTTGCGCGTGTCCGCCTGCAGCGGACTCCAGCGCCTGGTCGATCTGCACGGGCGCGCTTGTCTGGGTGACCGGGATCGTGCCCCCGGTGTCGACGTTCGGCGCGAGTCCGGCTTGCCCGGCTGCACCTCGACGAAGAGGTTGCCCTCGAGAAGAGCTCGGACGGATCTTGATCGGGCGTCCTGTGGATCGGCAGCGCCTTGTCCTGGAGCTCCATCGTCACCGGATCGCGGGCCAGTCGCCGCCCACGGGCTCGATCTTCGAGACCTGGCCCACGTCCACGCCGGCGATCCGCACGGCCTGGCCCTTCGTGCATCGGCGGCGCGTTCGTGAAGCGCGCCTTGAGCTCGTACGGCTTCGTGAACGGGATGTCCTTCGTGAACGCCAGGAAGGTGACGATGAGGATCACCACGAGGGCGATCAGGCCCGCCTGTACGGGCGTGAACCGGCCGGATCCGGGCCTGGTCCTCATGGCCCCGTCTCCGTGGCCGAGGCGCCGTTCGGCCGCGCTCGTTCTTCGTGCCCTGGTTTCCGGGCACGTTCCCGGCCACCGTGCTCGGTGGCGCGCGTAGCCTCTCGTTGCCCGCCTCGCACTCGTGCGTCTGCCCCGGTGCGGCGGTGTTCGGGTACGGGTCCACGTGCGTGTGGTTCTCGACCTGGGGCCCGTTGGCGAGCGCGTTCGACGGCAACCCTCGTTGTTCGGCCCGAACACGTTCGAGCTGCGCTGCGTCGGCGCCGCGACGACCATGAACCGCTGCCAGGTGCCGTTCGGGTCGCCGTCGGACAGGAGGCTCGCGGCGTTCCGGAACCAGAGCGTCGCGTAGTTGCAGACGGTCTGCGCGGGCACGAGGAAGCGGAGCGTGGGCTTGAGCGACGAGGACAGCCGCGTGAGCATGTTGATCCCGCCTCGCGCCAGGGGTCGTCCGAGAACTCCGCGAGCGACTCGAAGACGTCGGCCAGGTCACTCGTTCGTCTGCTTCGTCCGCGGCAGCACCTCGCGTGCCGGCCTCGAACGCGTCGGCGAGGATCGGGGCCGAGTGCGGCAGCGTCGCCACGCCCGGCGCAGCTCGCGGAAGAGGGCCGCCTGGTTGCGGAGGAAGGGCCGCTGGAGCGGGAACTCCCCGATCGCGACCTGCTCGCTGGGCGGGCTCTCGGAGATCGTCTCCTGGAGGAACGGCCGCGCGATGCCGGCGACGCGGTGAACGAGTGTCGAGGTTCACGAACAGCGCGCCTGGTCCTCGGCCACCGGCGCCGCCTCCTCGCGGCGGCGCCGAGCGACCCGAAGAAGCGGTTGAGCCGCGTGTCCGGGCGAGCCAGGTTCTTCGCCACCGGCTCGAGGTCGGTCAAGAGCGGCACGAACGCCGCGATCGCCGTGTTGATGTCCTGGCCGCGCCCCGCGAGGCCGCCGCCGAAGCCGTCGAGGGAGTTCCGCTGCCCCACCCGGGTCTTCGCGTCGAACATGCTGAAGAGTCGTCCAGCTCGACGACCGGACGGACGTCCTGGGTACCGATCGTCGCCCCGGCCGAGCGTCCCCCCGCCCATCGCCGGGGCTGAGCTCGACGTACTTCAGGCCGAGCGCCGAGCGCGGCCTAACGCAGCAGCTTCGAGTCGGCCGGCATCGGCTCGATCCACTTGTCGAGCTTCATCGTCACCTGCGCGAGGTCGCTCCCGTCCGCGCGCCGCTGCGGCTCGATCTTCGAGATGAAGCCCACGCGGGCGCCGCCGACGCGCATCTCGAATCCCTTCACGAGCTGCGCGGCGTTCGGGAGGTTCGCCTTCAGGTCGTACGTGGGGACGAACGGCAGGCCCGACGTGGCGTTGTAGGACAGGAAGACCGCCACGATCGTCACGAGCACCGTCACGGCGCCCACGAGCACGGGGCTCGCCGTCAGTGCGCCTCCGGAGCGCCCTCTCACTGCGAGCCTCCCGAGCAGGTAGTCGAGCATGGGCTCGCGCGCGCCGAGGCCCTGAGAGCCCTGTGTCGCGCGCTTGCGCAGTGCGCGCAGATTGGCCTCGCGCTCGCGGTCCACCTGCGGATCCGATGCGGCCGGCGCGAGCAGGTCGCGCAGCAGGGTGCCGGTCGGCGGGACGTTGCCGCCCTTCGCGCCCTTGTTCGGCTCACGGGCGAGGTCGGCCTGCAGCGGCTGGGCGTCCGCCGCGGCGGCGGCTGTGCCGCTCGTGAAGTTCGCGGTGCAGGCGACGCCCGTGGGAACGGGCGCGTACTCCGTGCACGTGTTGGTGACGAGCCCCGCGCGGAGGTAGTGGCTCAGCGAGTCGAACCCGTTCGTGGCGAGGGCCACGTAATAGAGCGTGTCGTTGATGCGCTCGACCGCGCCCGTCTTGTCGAGGCTCTTGGTGAGGTCGTCCAGGTTCACCGACACCGGGGCGGGCTGCTCGCCGAGCCGCTCGAGGTCCTGAATCAGCGGCCGCGCGTGGATCAGCGCCGGCCGGCCCCGCTCCAGCGCATCGCCGAGGCTCGGGAGGGCGTCGCGCGAGGCGTCGGCCAGGGTGCCCTGCGCCTTGATCAGCCGGCCGAGGTCGGGCGCGGCGGCGCCGAGGTCGTGGAGCAGCGGCGTGCCCTGGTCGGTCACCGTCTCGAGGTCCACCATCAGCAGGCGGAGCTGGCGCAGGAAGTCGGGCAGGCGGTGGATGCCGAGCGCGATGTCGCCGCGGCGCTCGGCCGTGGCCTGGCCGGTCTCGTTTGCGGCCACGATGAAATGCGCGAAGTGCTCCCGCTCGCGCGTGAGCGGCGCGAGCGCCTGGTCCGAATCCCACGCCAGCCGGGCAAGCTCGCGGTTCTGGCCCGCGAGGATCGCGAGCACCTTGTCGGTCTCGCGCAGCGCCGGGTTGGCGCGGTGGATGACCTCGTTCAGCTCCGTGCCGCGCCCCGCGAGGCCGGTGCCCAGCTCGTTGATCAGGATCGAGAAGCGCTGCCGGAACGGCAGCCGCAGGATGTCGTTGAGCAGGTCGAGGTCTACGGGCGAGCTCGTGTTCGCCACGGGGAGGAGGTGCTCGCCCTTACCGTCGCCGTCCTGGATCTTCGCCAGCGCCGGTGAGCCGGCGGTGCCGGGCTCGCACTCCACGAACCGCTCGCCGATCAGCCCCTGGAGCCGGATCGTGCAGCTCGCGTCCTTCTTGAACGGCGTGAAGGCTTCGTCGTCGATGCGAAGCGTAAGGGCCGCCTTCTTGTCGGGCGTCACGTCCATCGCGGAGATCACGCCGACCGGCGCCCCGGCGACCTTCACGTCCTCGCCGTTCACGAGCGTGGACGCGTTGTCGAAGATCACGCGGACGAAGTAGTGGTCCTTCGTCTCGTCGTCCGTCGCGGCGCGCACGACGCCGATCACGATCCACGGGAGGAGCGCGACCGACGAGGCCGAGGTAGACGAAGCGCCTCATGGGCCCGTTGGGGAGTCGGATGGGTTGCAGCCCTCTGCGGGGACCGGCGCCGAGCCGTCGGGCGGCGGCTGGACCGCGCCGCCCGGGCAGTAGTGGAAGAGCCCGCGCTGGAAGCCCTCCGTGCGCTGCTGCGGCGGGCAGCGCGGTGAGCGTGTTGTCCGGGTTGCGGCGCGCCGGGCTGAAGACCGGCATGACGCGCGCGTAGTGGCCGTTGGCGTCGTAGTACGCCGCCACCTCGCCGAACTTCGTGAACCAGCCGGCGAGGTCGGGCGTGTACTGGCGCGCGTACGAGACCACCGGCTGCGCGCGGTCGAG
Organism: uncultured Thermoleophilaceae bacterium; assembly: GCA_963808875.1. Lineage (GTDB taxonomy): Bacteria > Actinomycetota > Thermoleophilia > Solirubrobacterales > Thermoleophilaceae > JACVRW01. The sequence continues at coordinate 49,841 of CAWEHM010000046.1, read as the reverse complement.
CGCGCGGATCGCGCGCGGGAACACCGACGCTGGTCGAGCTCGGCCAGGCGCGGCTGCTTGCGGCGGTCAGCTCGATCAGGTCGTTGTTCGGGCCCGGCTGCGCGGATCAGCGTCGCGCAGGTCGGCGATCGTGGGCCGCAGGTCGTGCCACGAGCGGGCGCAGCTCGCGGAAGAACGGCGCGAGCTTGCGCGTGGCGGGCTTCGACTCCTCGCACGAGCCGCTCGAGGTCGTCGAGCGTGCCGCGCAGGTTCACGAACGTGGTGTTCGCCTTCCGCATCGTGCCCGGCAGCAGCTCGAGCGCGCGCTGGAGCGAGGTGCTCTCGTCGCCGATCGCGGCCATGGCCTGGTTCGTGTTGACCACCAGGCCCGCGAGGTCGTCGCGGCGCTCGGCGATCGCGCGACACGGTGGCGGCGCCGTCCTTCAGGAAGCGCTCGAGCACCGCCTGGTCGAGCGCGAGCTCCTGCGTCAGCTCGGGCCGCTCGACGAGGAACGGAGCGAAGTACTTGGTGCTCTGGCCCGCCTCGGTCGCCGCGCGTGTCGTACCAGTCGCCGGAGCCGCGGATCAAGTTGCGGAGGCCCGCGCGGGTCTTCGCGTCGAGCGTGTTGAACAGCACGTCGAGGTCCACGGGCGCCGAGGTCTCGTCCGCGCCGATGTGCCCGCCGTCGGCGATCTTCGCGTTCGAGTTCGGCCCGGGCTTCAGCGAGACGTAGCGGTTCGCGATGCCGGACAGCGACGAGGCTCGGATCGTGGCCGTCGTGCCCTCGTGGAGCGGCGCGACCGTGTCGTCCAGCTCCATGCGTCACCACCGCGTTCGCCTGGTCGTCCAGCTCGATGTCGGCGATCTTGCCGACCGGCTGGCCGCCCACCCGCACCTGGTTGCCCGGCACGAGCTGGCCGGCGTTGGCGAACACCGCCTTGACGCGGTAGGTCCCGCCGCCCCCGAACATCGCGAGCGCGACAAGGACGATGGCGGCGATCAGCGCGCCTGTGGCCAGGATCCTGGCCAGGCTGGAGCCACGCTCGCTACGGAGCGGCTCGCGAGTCCTTCCCTCTCTTGTCTTCGAGTCCAAGCGCGGTCAACCGACCGACGCCTCCCAAAGCGCGCTCGGTGCGCGCCTACTGCCGCCCTGCGGTCCTACTCCATGCCGAGTGGGCCCTGCGCCTCCCCGGACAAAAACTGTCTCACGAACTGGTTGTCGGAGTTGAAGAGCTCGCTCGCCGGACCAGACTCGACGATCCTGCCCTTCCAGAGAATTGCGATGTAATCGGCCACGCGCCGCGCCGACATGATGTCGTGCGTGATCACGCAGTAAGCGCCGCCGTTCTCCTCGTGCACCTCCATGATCAGCTCGCACAGGAGCGCGGTGCGCACCGGGTCGAGGCCCGGAGTCGGGCTCGTCGAAGAGCACGATGTCGGGATCGAGCACGAGTGCGCGCGCGAAGCCGGCGCGCTTGCGCATCCCGCCCGAGAGCTCGTTCGGCATCTTCTCGGCGGCGGCCGCCAGGCCCACCTCGCCGAGCCGCCGGTCCACGATCTCGCGGATCTCGTCCTCGCCCTTGTCGGTGTGCTGGCGAAGCGGGAACGCCGTGTTGTCGAAGACGTTCATCGAGCCGAAGAGCGCGCCGTCCTGGAACAGGACGCCGAACTTCTTCCGCATCTCGAAGAGCTCCTCGTCGGCCATGTCCGGCACCGACTCGCCGTGCACGAGCACGTCGCCCTCGTCCGGATACAGCAGGCCGACCATGTGCTTGATGCACACCGACTTGCCGGTGCCGGACGGGCCCAGGATCATCGAGATCTGGTTGTCCGGCAGGCCGAGGTTCAGCCCGTTCAGCACGCGGTTGCGGCCGAACGCCTTGACGACGTCGATGAACTCGACGGCGTCCTCCGAGCCGTGCTCGCGCGTGCGGCCGGTGTGCCACTGGTACTCGTCGGCCTCGGCCTGGGAGCCGCGCTCGTGCGTCATCTCGCCGGTGCTGGCCGCGCGCTCCTCGGCGGGAGCCTCGCCGTCCTCTGCCGGCGTCTCCGACTCCTGGGTCGGCGCCGCGCGCTCGACCGTCGGCGCCGAGCTGCGCTCGTCGGCCGGCCGTTCCTCCTGCTCGTCGGCGCCCCGGTTCTCCTCCCAGTCGCGCGCGTCCAGCGGCTTCGTGTCGGCTTCCTCGTCCCTGCGCTCGTCGCTCACTCTTCGCTCACCCGCCTATCGGGGCTCTTGGGTTCGAGCCCCAGAAGATCTGGGTTCCCACCATTCCGACGAGGTGGACCATGACCGTGTTCAACACCATCGATTTCGCCGTCGCCGTCCCAACTCCCACCGGTCCTCCGCTCGCGTTGTAGCCGTAGTAACACCCCACGAGCACGACCACCGTGGCCATCGCCATGCCCTTAATCAAGCTGTAAAAAAGATCCGGCGGGTTCTGGAACATCCAGAAGATCAGGAAGAAGCCTCCCGACGACACCTCCCCGATCTGCTGCACCACCGCCAGATAGCTCGCGAAGAAGCCCGCGCCGACCGCGGCGATGTACATGAACGGAAGCACCATCCAGGCGGCGAGCAGCCGCGTCGCGCACAGGAAGACGAGCGAGTTGATGCCCATCACCTCGAGCGCGTCGATCTCGTCGGAGATGCGCATGGCGCCGATCTCTGCCACGAGGCCGGTGCCGACCTTCGCCGACATCATGTAGCCGAAGGCGTACGGCATGATCTCGCGCAGGTCGCACCAGGCGCTGAAGACGCCCGCGTACGCCGGCGCGCCGACCGAGCGGTTGAAGTACGCGCCCTCGATCCCGCACTGGAGGCCGAGGATGAACGCGAGGCCCCAGATCACGAGCGCCGAGCCGAGGATCAGGATGCCGGCCTGGCGGAGCGCCTCGCCGAAGAAGTGGAACACGCGCCCGTTGAAGACCGAGCCGACGATGCGCGCGGAGAACTTGGCGATGTCGCCGAAGGACGCGATCCAGTCGCGTGGCACTGACAGCCAGCTGTCGCCCATTACTTGATCACCGAGATCTCGGGATGCGTTGCGAGCAGCGTCTGGGTGAAGACGTAGTTGAAGGCGAAGATGCCGAGGAACTCGATCACGACGCCCTGGTTCACCGCTCTACCCACACCTTCCGCGCCTCCGGACGCAGTCATCCCCTTGTAACAGGAGACGATCGCGATGATGGCGCCGAACAGCGTCGTCTTCACCACCGATCCCCACAGGTCGGTGGTGCTCGCGTTGTTCAGCAGCGTCGCGAAGAACGGGCCGAGCGGCGCGTCGAACGTGAGCGTCGCCAGGACGCCGCCGAAGATCCCGAAGATCAGCGCGTAGATGTTGAACAGGCCGGTCACGATCATCAGCGCCAGGAACCGCGGCACCACGAGGTTCTTGATCGGGTCGACGCCCAGCACCTGAAGCGCGTCCAGCTCCTCGCGGATCTTGCGGGCACCGAGGTCCGCGGTGATCGCGGTGCCGCCCACGCCGGCGGTGATGATGGCGGTCACCGTCGGCGCGAACTCGCGGATCGAGGCGAGCACGAAGAAGCCGCCGAGCCGGTCGATCGCGCCGAACAGGACGAGGAAGTTGCCCGCCTGGAGCCCGGGCGCGCCGTAGCCGAACGCGATCGTCGAGATCGTGAGCGGCAGCCAGCACAGCCGCAGCATGAACAGGAACTGCTGCACGAACTCGGTGCCGTACGGGTACGGCGGACGGAGGGCAGACACCATGGTCTTCCCTGTGAGGATCATCATGTCGCCAACCTGCTCCAGCAGGTTCTTGGTCGGCAAGAAGACCCGATCGGCTGCGGCTCGTACCACTCCTCGTACTCCTCCCCTTCGGAAGCCTATGGCATGCATTGGAGGTGCGCCAGAGGGCCGTACTGGCGCGTTACGGCGCGTTAGTGGCGCGTTAGTGGCGGATTTCGGGGTATGTTCCTCCTGCTGTGAGGGCGTGGAGGATGTACGTCGTCGCTCTCTGCCTGCTTGCGTTGGCGGGCTGCGGGGGAGGCGAGCGACAGGACGAGAACGAGGCCTCGGGCGATTTCCCGGTCGAGGTCGTGAAGGCGTCGTTCCCCGAGAAGCAGAAGCTCGCGAAGAGCTCCGACCTCGTCGTGACCGCTGCGCAATGCCGGCCACGAGACGATCCCGAACATCGGCGTGACCGTCAACGGCTTCGACGAGCGCAAGCAGGACCCCGACCTCGCCGACCCGGACCGGCCCGTGTTCGCGATCAACGGCGTTCAGGTGAAGATCGCCGGCTTCCCGGAGTCGAAGGACGCCGCCCCGCGCGGCTGCGACACCGCGTACGTGAACACGTGGGCGTGCGGGCCGCTCCGCCCGAACGAGGTGAAGACGTTCAAATGGAGCGTGACCGCGGTCCGGGCGGGCGACTACAAGGTCTCGTGGCGCGTGAACGCCGGCCTCGACGGCAAGGCGAAGGCGGTCGCGCCGGGCGGCGGCCCGGCGCCGCGCGGCGCGTTCGCCGGCACGATCTCGAACAAGGCGCCGACGGTGCGCGTGGCCGACGACGGCCACACGATCGTCAACGGGACTCGCTGAGCCTCTTCTCGTAGCCGGGGCAGCGCTCCACCGGTATCCGCGGGTACTTGGGAAGCGGTCGTCGGTCCGGTGCCTCAGGCACATGGAGAACACGCTCCCGCGCCCGCTGCGCACGATCTTCTGGTGCGCGCAGGTGTCGCACAGGCCCGCTCTCACGCGAGGTAAGGCTTTCACTTACGCAAGTAAGGGGTCGGATGGGGAAAGTCGCTCCTTATGCCCGATGTGCGAGGGTCGCCTCAGGTCGACACTCCGTAAGTGCAATCGACCACCAGAGGAGCTGACATGGACCCCCGCCTCAACGCCATCTACATCCACTCCCGCCTCGACGCGATCGCACGCGAGCCGCGGCGGCTGGCATCCTCTTACGATGGCCACGTCGCATGACGAGCGACCGCTTCGTCGGTCGGAGCGCCGAGCTCGCCGAGCTGCGCGCCGCGCTCGAGGAGGCCATCGGATCGCGTCCATCCCTCGCATTAGTTGGCGGTGAGTCAGGCGTCGGCAAGTCCCGGCTTGCCGACGAGCTGGCGAGGCATGCGCGCGAGGCCGGCGTCCGTGTCCTCTCCGGGGACTGCGTAGAGCTCGGCGACGACGAGCTCCCGTACGCCCCTCTGCTCACCGCCCTCCGGCCCCTGGTGCGCCAGGGCGACCCCTCCCTCCAGGCTCTGGCGCCCCAGCTCCGCTCCGCCCTCGACGCGATTCTCCCCGGCGTCGGGGGCGGAGCCGCTTCCGAGCACGCGTCGCAGTCGCACCGTGTTCGAGGCCCTCCTCGCGGTGCTCCAGTCGCTCGCCGAGGAGGAGCCGGTGCTGCTCGTGATCGAGGACCTGCACTGGGCCGACAGCTCCACCCGCTCGTTCATCGGCTTCCTGTCGCGCACGATGTGCAGCGAGCGCCTCCTGATCGTCGGCACCTACCGCTCCGACGAGCTGCACCGCCGCCACCCGCTCCGGCCGCTCCTGGCCGAGCTCGGCAGCGACCCGTACACGCGCCTGATCGAGCTGCCGCGCTTCACGCGTGAGGAGCTCGCGCGAGCAGCTCGCGGGAATCCTCGCCGACCCGCCGAGGGCCGAGCTCGTGGAGCGGGTCTACGCGCGCAGCGAGGGCAACGCGCTGTACGCCGAGGAGATCCTCGCCGCCGGCCTCGATGGCCGCGGCGCGCTGCCGCCCACGCTGCGCGACGCGCTGATGCTACGTGTCGAGCGGCTGTCGAAGGACGCGCAGGACGTGCTCCAGTGGCTCGCCTGCCAGCCGGCCGCCGACCACGCGCTCGTGGCCGCCGTGGCCGGCCTCGAGCCCGGCGAGCTGCGCGACGCGCTGCGCGAGGCCGTGGCGAGCCACATCGTCGTGACCGTGGCCGACGACAGCTACGGCTTCCGTCACGCGCTGCTGCGCGAGGTCGTGTACGACGACCTGCTGCCGGGCGAGCGGACCGCGATGCACGCGGCGCTGGCTCATGCGATCAGGACAGGATCGAGGGCGGTGACGCCGGCGCCCACATCACCGCCGCGGCGGCGCATCACTGGGCGGCGGCGGGCGACCAGCCGCAGGCGCTCGCGGCCGCGGTGCGCGCGGCGGTGGCCGCGGAGCGCGTGAACGCCTTCGGCGAGGAGCACGCGCTGTTCGAGCGGGCGCTGGCGCTGTGGGAGCGCGTGCCGGACCCCGAGACGGTCGCGGCATCGAGCCAGATCGACCTGCTTAAGCACGCCGCGTTCGCCTCCGACCAGGCCGGCGAGCCCGCTCGCCAGGAGGCGCTCCTCAGGCGTGCTTCGAGCTCGTGGGCGAGGACGCGAAGCCGCGCGCGTGCGCGCTGCTGCGCGAGCGGCTGAGCCAGTCGCTCTGGTCGCAGCACCGCCAGGACGAAGCGATCGAGGAGCTGAAGCGCGGCCTGGCGCTGTTCCCCGAGGGCGACCAGAGCGAGGAGCGCGCCACGCTGCTGTCGCAGCTCGCGAAGAAGCGCATGTTGCAGGCCCGGCTGACCGAGGCGAAGGACGACGCCGAGGAGGCGCTCGCGCATCGCGCGCGTCTCCGGCAACCGCGAGGCCGAGGGCCGGGCGCTCAACGCCCTCGGCACCGCCGCTCGGCATGCAGGGCGAGGTGGAGAGGGGCGTGCGGCTGCTGCACGAGTCGCTCGACATCGCCAGCGAGCTCGGGGCACGCGATGGACATCGGCGGCGCCTGGGTCAACATCGCGGATGTCCTCAACATCGCCGGGCGCACGCGCGAGGCGCTCGAGGTCGCGCGCCAGGGCCTCGAGGCGGAGTCGAGCAGCCCGTGGCGGACCGTCGACTGGCTGCGGCTCTCGATCGCCGAGTACCTGTACTACCTCGGCGACTGGGACGAGGCAGAGTCCTATATCCCGGCCGAGAACCGGCGCCACAGCGGCGGCACGCTGCTGCTCGTGGCAGGTCGGGCGCGCGACGCCTCGCGCTGGGTCGCGGCGACCTGGCGCTGGCCGATGAGGCGCTGTCGGTGATGGACCACGTGGTGGCCGGAATGACCGAGCCGCAGTTCGTGGGCCCCCACGGCATCATGCGCGCCGAGCTGGCGCGCCGGAACGGGGACATCGACAGCGCCCGCGCGGCGATCGACGACACGATCGACCGGATCGAGTACTGCTCGGACGACCTGGTCCGGATCACCGCGGCAGCCGCCACTGGCCTGCGCGTCGAGGGCGACGCCGGCCAGCTGGCGCGCGACCGCCGGGACGCGGCCGCCGACCAGCACGCGCGCGAGCGCGCGGACGCGCTGATCGCGCGCACCCGCCTGAGCGCGGACTCAGCGCGGGCGGGTGGAGGAGGCGGAGCTGGCCACGGCGGAGGCCGAGTACGCGCGCGCGACGGACAGCGCGGCACCCCCCACCCTGTGGCTCGCGCGCCGCATCCGCGTGGGAGTCGCTCGACCGCCCCTACCCCGTGGCGTACGCGCGCTGGCGCGAGGCCGAGGCACTGATGGCCGCGCGCGACCGCGACCGCGCCGCGCGAGGCCGCCTCGGACGCCCTCGCCCGCGCGCCGAAGGCTCGGGCAGCGCGTGGCTGATCGAGGAGATCGAGTCGCTCGCGGCGCGCGCCCGGCTCCATCTCGGCGACGAGGCGCCCGCCCCCGCAGCCTCCGCGAACAACGGGGACGAGGCCGACGACCCGTTCGGCCTCACTCCGCGCGAGCGCGAGGTGCTCGCCCTGGTCGCCTCCGGCGCCACGAACCGCGAGATCGGCGAGCGGCTCCACATGGCGGAGAAGACCGCCAGCGTCCACGTGTCCCGCATCCTCGCCAAGCTGAACGTGCGCTCCCGCACCGAGGCGGCCGCGGTTGCGCACCGGCAGGGCCCCACTTCGCCCGAGCCCCTGGTACCAACAAGCTGATGCGAACACTCGTAACCGGAGCCACCGGCTTCGTCGGAGGCCGGCTCGCCGCGGCGCTGGCCGAGCGCGGCGCGGACGTGCGCGCCTCGTGCGCGACCGCGCCCGCGCGTCCCACCTCGCCGACGCCGGGCACGAGCTGCATGAGGGCGACGTGCTCGACGCCGACAGCCTGCGCGGCGCCGGCGAGGGCGTGGACACCGCCTACTACCTCGTCCACTCGATGGGCCGCGGCAGCGACCGCGAGGGCTTTGCCGAGCGGGAGCGGCACGCCGCCGAGAACTTCGCCCGCATGGCGCGCGACGAGGGCGTGGAGCGGGTCGTGTATCTCGGCGGCCTCGGCGACGAGCGCTCCGACCACCTGAAGAGCCGGGCCGCCACCGCCGAGACGCTGGCCGAGCACGGCCCGCCGCTCGTCTACTTCCGCGCCGCGATGGTGATCGGCGCCGGCAGCGAGTCGTACCGGACGGTGCGCTACCTGGTGGAGCGGCTGCCGGCGATGATCGCCCCGGCCTGGCTCCGGAACAAGACGCAGCCGATCGCGATCGACGACGTGCTCGAGTACCTGGTCCAGGCAGCGGAGCGACCCGAGGCGGCGGGCCAGGAGATCCAGATCGGCGGCCCGGACGTGATGACCTACGCGGACCTGCTCGACCTGATGGCGGAGGTGCTCGGAAAGCGCCACCGCCCGAAGCTCCCCTTCCCGCTGCTCTGACGCCCCGCCTCTCCTCCCTCTGGATCGGCCTGGTGACACCCGTCGACGCGGGCGTGGCGCGGCCGCTGATCGAGAGCCTCGCGAGCGACACCGTCGTGACCGACCCCGGGCCGGCGGAGGCTCTTCGACGTCAGCCGATGCCCTCGTTGACGCCCTTCGCCTCGCGCACGACGAGACGGCATTGAGGGTTGAGTCTCGGCGACTCAGAGGTCCTTCGACGCTTACGCGTCGTATAGACGCATAAGGACGACAAGGTCCCCCTCTTCAATGCCCGTCGTTCATGCTTCCGCCGACCATGGAGCTGCGCGCGGCAACCAGGAGCTTGCGCTCGCCGAGGCATTCGGCATCGCGCGCGGCTCGCGGACGAATCAGACCGTCGTGCAGGTCGAGCTCGAGCACGAGGGAGTGGTCGGGCGCGGCGAGGCGTCCGCCGTCTATTACCGCGGCGAATCCATCGATGCCGTTGTCGACTTCTTGAGCACGACCGCTCCACCGCTCGTCGGCGACGATCCGTTCGCGCTCGAGGACATCGAGGAGCGGCTCGAGGACGTCGATGGCCTGTCCGGTGGCAAGGCCGCTGCTCGACGGCGCCTTGCACGACTGGATCGGCAAGCGGCTCGGCGTGCCGCTGTGGCGGCTGCTCGGCCTCTCGCCGCGAGCGCCGCACACCTCGTTCACGATCGGCATCGACACGGTCGAGGGCACGCGCGATCGGGTGCGGCGCGCCCTCGAGTTCCGCGCGCTCAAGGTCAAGGTCGGCGGCGCGGAGGACCTCGAGCGGCTCGAGGCGGTGCGCGCCGAGGCGCCCGACGCGACGATCCGAGTGGACGCGAACGAGGGCTGGACGCTCGACGCCGCGCGCGACCTCATGCCCGAACTGATTCGCCTGGGCGTCGAATTCGTCGAGCAGCCCTTCCCCGCCGCTGACACGGACTCCTTCAATGCCCTGAAGGACCTCCACCCGCGCCTGCCGGTCATCCTCGACGAGGGCTGCCAGAACCTCGCGGACGTAGGGCCCGCCGCCGCCTACGCCGACGGCGTCAACGTGAAGCTCGCCAAGTCCGGGGGGGTGCGCGAGGCTGTGCGGATGATCCACGCCGCGCGAGCGCTGGGGCTGCACGTGATGCTCGGCTGCATGGTCGAGTCGCAGCTCGGGGTGGCGCCCGCGGCGGCCATCGCCTCGCTCGCCGATTGGGTCGATCTCGACGGCCACCTGCTACTCGCCGAGCAACCCTTCACCGGCCTCCGGTTCGAGGACGGCCGCGTCCTGCCTAGCGCCGAGCCGGGCCTCGGGGTGGCGCCGGCGTGAGCAAGCTCGCCATATTCGCCGAGGGCCTGTTCGCCAAGCACACCGGCAAGACCGCGCACGGCGTGATCCGGTACGGCACGCGCGAGGTCGTGGCCGTGATCGACTCCACCTGCGCGGGCCGCACGGCGAGCGAGGTCGAGCCCTTTTGCGTGAAGCCGGTGCCGATCGTCGCGAGCCTGGAGGAGGCGCTCGAGCGCGGACCCGACACGCTGCTGATCGGGGCTGCCCCGCCCGGCGGCAAACTCGACCCCGCCTGGAGGAGCGTCCTGCTCGCGGCCATCGAGGCGGGGCTCTCGCTCGAGGCGGGCCTCCACACGCAGCTGAACGACGAGCCCGAGCTGAACGAGGCCGCGGAGCGAATCGGCGTCGAGCTCCGTGACCTCCGCAGGGCGCCGCTCGACCTCACCGTGCCGAAAGGCCCATACAGCCGCCCCGACTCGGTGACGGTCGTGCACAGCGTGGGCTCTGACACGGTGATCGGGAAGAAGGTGGTCACCCTCGAGCTGGACATGGCCGCGCGCGAGCGCGGCCTCCGCTCGGTGTACGTGCCCACCGGCCAGACCGGCGTGGCCATCGCCGGCTGGGGCATCGCGGTGGACCACGTTATCTCGGACTACGTGGCCGGCGCGGGCGAGCGGCTCGTGCTCGAGGGAGCCGAGCGCGGCGACCTCCTCTTCGTGGAGGGCCAGGGCGCGCTCTTCCACCCCGCGTATTCGGGAGTGACGCTCGGCCTGCTGCACGGCTCGGCGCCCGATCTGCTGGTACTGGTGCACAAGCCGAACGCGACCCACAATCGCAACTACCCCGACCTTCCGATCCCGCCGCTGAACGAGCTGATCGCGGCCTACGAGAACGTCGCGGCGCCGGTGCGGCCCACACGGGTGGCCGCGATCGCGCTCAACACCTCGGACCTGGACGAGGACGCCGCCCGCGCCGCGATCGCGGACGCGGAGCGGGAAACCGGGCTCCCCGCCGACGACGTGGTCCGCTTCGGCGCCGACAGAGTGCTCCAGGCCGTCCTGGACGCCCTGGACACCACGGGCCAAACCCGCCGCCTGATCTTTCGACATAGGGCGGAAGGAAAAAGCGCCGCAACGAGCGATATTTCCGACCATGGAGGAGCCGCGTCGCTACAGCCTGATCGCGGACGACACGCCGGAGCGCGAGCCCGGTGCTCCCAGTCCGATCAAGCGCCGCTACTCGCTGGCCCGCGTGGCGCCGAGCTCCCGGTCGGCGCTAGGCGTCGACCGGCTGGAGCGGATGGAGGAGATCGTGGAGCGCGAGCGGCAGAACGGCAAGCGCTAGGACGCCGGCGTGGCGACCTCGCCGCCGCGCTCGGTGCCGGCGATCAGCTCGTCCGGTGCCTTCTCCTTCGGGATGAAGCCTGACTTCATGCCGAAGTAGACGGCCTGCGGGTGGTGGGCCACGATGGCCACGGTGGACTGCTCGGGCATCACCGCGTAGCCGTCCGAGAGCGTCATGCCGATCTGCTCGAGGTCGAGCAGGCGCCACACCTTCTCGTGCTCCGACTGGTCCGGGCAGGCCGGGTAGCCCCACGAGTAGCGGCGGCCCTGGTCGAGGTCGATCCCGAAGCCGCGGCGGATCTCGGAGTGGAGCCACTCGGCGAGGCCCTCGGCCGTCTGCACGCCGAGCCCGTGCGTGAAGAGCTGCTCGGCGAACTCGCCGTCCTGCTCCAGCTTCTGGATCAGCTCGGTGACCTCGGGGCCGACCGTGACGCCCTGGAGTGCCACCACGTCGCGCTCGCCGGAGTCGACGGGCCGGAAGAAGTCAGTGAGGCAGATGCGGTCGTGCTTCGGCTGGCGCGGGAACACGAGCCGCTCGAGCTCGACGTCCGGGTTCTCCGGGTCGTACACGATCAGCTCGTTGCCGTCGGCGTTGCAGGGGAAGTAGCCGAGCCGCGCCTTCGGGTGGAGGTAGTCCTGCTCGCGCCACATGCGCTCGAGCCGCGGCTCGAAGTCCTCGGACACGAGCTTGTCCCACTCCTCGCCCTTCACGCCGCGTCCGCCCCAGTGGAGCTTGAACAGCACGTGACGGTCGAGGTAGGGGTACACGTCCTCGAGGTCGAGGTCGACCTCGCGCACGCCCCAGAACGGCGGCTCGGGGATCGGCGTGTCGGTCCGCGCGTCCGAGCGCACCGAGTCGTCGGTCACCGGCGGCGAGTCGTCCACCACCTCGGGCTTCTCGCGCAGCTGGCGCGCCTCGTCGCGGAACTTCTCGACGATCGTCTCGCGCGCGCCGGAATCGATCAGCTGGTCGACGGTGGCGAGCCCGGCGAACGCGTCCTTGCAGTAGTACACGCCCGGCTCGTAGATCTCGTCCGACTCCTTGCCCTTCGGGTAGAGGATCCGCCGTCCGAAGTCACGGTTGATCGCCGCCCCGCCGATCAGGACCGGGAACTCGAGCCCGCGCTCGTGCAGCTCCTGCACGCAGGTAGGCATCTGCTTCGACGTGGACACGAGCAGCGCCGACAGCCCGATGGCATCCGCCTCGTTCTCGATCGCGGCGTTGATGATCGTGTCCACCGGCACCTGCTTGCCGAGGTCGATCACCGTGTAGCCGTTGTTGGTCAGGATCGTGTTGACGAGCGACTTGCCGATGTCGTGCACGTCGCCGAACACGGTCGCGATGACGACCTTGCCCTTCGTGTGGCCCTCGATCTTGTCGAGGTAGTTCTCGAGCTGCGCGACGGCGCGCTTCATCACCTCGGCCGACTGCAGCACGAACGGCAGGATCAGCTCGCCGGCGCCGAACTTGTCGCCCACCTCCTTCATGGCGGGCAGGAGCACCTCGTTCAGCGTCGGGACCGCGCCGATCTTCTCGACCGAGCGGTCGATCCAGTCCTCCACGCCCTCCTTCTTGCGGCGCAGGATCATGAAGTGGAGCGCCTCCTCGGGCTCCATGCCCTCGGTCGGGTCGGCCTTGCCGCTCTCCTCCTCCGCCTCCCCCTGCTGCTCGAAGTGGCCGATGAAGCGCTCGAGCGCGTCCTCGCGGCGGTTGTAGACGAGGTCGTCGGCGTACCCGCGGTCCTCGTCCGAGATCTCGAAGTAGGGCGTGATGTGGTTCGGGTTGACCATCGCGAGGTCGAGCCCCGCCTCCACGCAGTGGTGGAGGAAGACGGAGTTGAGCACCGCGCGCGCCTTCGGCGAGACGCCGAACGAGACGTTCGACACGCCGAGCGAGGTCTTCACGCCCGGCAGCTCCTTCTTGATCAGGCTGATGCCCTCGATCGTGGCGACCGCGGACGGCCTCCACTCCTCGTCGCCGGTGGTGAGCGTGAAGGTGAGCGCGTCGAAGATCAGCGCCTCGCGGTCGAGCCCGTGCTCGTCGCAGGCCAGCTCCACGATCCGCTTGGCCACCTCGAGCTTCCGCTCGGGCGTCTTCGCCATCCCCTCCTCGTCGATCGTCAGCGCGATCACGCGCGGCGCCGTGCGACTTGGCGAGCGGCACGACCGTGTCGAGCTTGTCGCGCCCGGCCTCGAGGTTGATCGAGTTGACGATCGCCCGGCCGGGAATGCGCTCGAGCGCGGCCTGGATCACCTCCGGCTCGGTCGAGTCGATCTGGAGCGGCGCCGGCTGGGTGAGCGACACGCGCTTCACGACCTCCGACATCTGGACGTCCTCGTCCTGGCGCTCGGTGAGCGCCACGCAGATGTCGAGCACGTGCGCGCCGCCGGTCACCTGGTCCTCGGCGATCTGGAGGATGCCGTCGTAGTCGTCGGCGAGCAGCAGCTCCTTCGCCTTGCGCGAGCCCTGCGAGTTCACGCGCTCGCCCACCAGCGTGGGCCGCGGCTCCTGCACGAGCGGCGTGGCGGTCATCATCGACGACACGAGCGCCGCGCGCGTGTCGGGGCGCGGCTCCGCGTCGCGGCCGCCCACGCGGTCCACGATCGCCGCGATGTGGTCGGGCGTCGTGCCGCAGCAGCCGCCGACGATGGAGATGCCGTAGCGCTCCACGAACTCCTGGAGCACGTTCGCGAGCGGGTCGGGCTCCTCGGGGAAGATCGTCTCGCCGTCCGGGCCCTGCAGCGGCAGGCCGGCGTTCGGGATGCAGTGCACCGGCAGCGGGCTGTTCTCGCCGAGGTAGCGGATCGCGTCGCGCATGTCCTCGGGGCCGGTCGAGCAGTTCAGCCCGATCACGTCCACGTCGAGCGAGGTAAGCGTCGTGAGCACGGCCTGGATGTCCGTGCCGAGGAGCATCTTGCCGCCGTTCGGCAGGAGCGAGACGCTCGTCTGGATCGGCACCTCGCGGCCGGTGAGCTTGAATGCCTCGCGCGCGCCGAAGATCGCGGCCTTCACCTCGAGGATGTCCTGGGCGGTCTCGATGATGAGGAGGTCGGCGCCGCCGTCGATCAGGCCCTGCGCCTGCTCGGTGAACACCTCCACGAGCTCGCGGAAGGTGATCTTGCCGAGCGTGGGGTCGTCGCTGGCGGGCAGATGCCCGGTCGGGCCGATCGAGCCCGCGACGAAGCGGTCGTCGCCCGCGGCCTTGCGCGCGATCTGCGCGGCCTTCGTGTTGATCTCGAGCGTGTGCTCGCCGAGCCCCCACTCCTCGAGCTTCAGGCGGCTGCCCTGGAAGGTGTCGGTCTCCACGACCTCGGCGCCGGCGTCGAGCATCGACGTGTGCACGCCCTCGATCACGTCGGGCCGGTTGAGCACGAGCGCCTCGTGGCACTTGCCCTGGAGCCCGCCGTAGTCCTCCTGGGTCAGGTCGAACTGCTCGAGCGTCGCGCCCATGCCGCCGTCGAAGACGACGACGCGGCTGCGGACGGCGTCGATGTAGTCGCGCGTGGCCAAGGCACGAAGCCTACCAACCTTGACACGATTGTGTCAGGGTTAGCGGTGGCGGCGGAACGTGAGCCTGATCCGTGCGCGGTGACGCTGTTTGTGGCGCCGGCCGCGTTCTTCACGACGATCTTCGCCCTCACCTTCAGCCTGTGCTTGCGCTTCAGCTGCCTGAGCGCGGGCTTCGAGGGCTTCAGCTTCACCTTCGCGCGCCCGGCGCTGCTCAGCCTGAACGACTTCTTCGCGACGGTCCTGCACGCGCGCCGCCGTGATGTTCGCCGTGAGCGTGACCTTGCCGGTGTTGCCGGCATCGCCCGAGATGACCATCGTGATGATGCCCTTCCTGCTGACGGTCACCTTCCGGACGCGCGGCTTGTGGGGCTTCGCGACCGGGTTCGGGATGGCGAGGGCCCGGTCCATCGCGCCGACCGCGTCCGCGACTCCGCCGGTCACCGTCACGCCGGCCATGCCGGCATCCGGCTTCGCGCCCTCCATGATCGCCTGGACCACCTGCGACGCCGGCGCGCCCGGGTCCACGGCGCGCACGAGCGCGGCCACTCCGGCCACGTGCGGAGCCGCCATGGAGGTGCCGGCGATCGCCGTGTAGTCGCCGCCGTCGTCCGCGCCCTCGCCGCCGATCGAGTTCGGGTACGAGCTCCCGCGGCAGTTGATGCTCATGTCGTCGACGTAGACCCCGTCGCCCTGGATGGAGCCGTCCGAGTGGAAGCCGAGAGTCGGGAGGACGTCGTTGCGACCGTCGAAGGCGTTCATCGCCTTGTCCCTCTTCTGGAAGAAGCCGCCGGTCGGCACGAAGAAGGCGCCGGTGAGGGTCGGGCCGCCGCTATCGATGCCGACCGTCGAGAGGTCGAACGGGGCGCCCGTAGAGGGGTCGACGTCGTCCATCTCGACGTCGATCCAGAAGTCGAGCCGGCAGCCGCGCTGGCCGCTCAGGTCGACTGCCGAGTGCTGGAAATGCGAGTCGGTGTTCGGGAGGTAGTCGCCGCCAGGGCTGTCCGTGATCGACTCCCCGTCGATGCCGCCGCCGGCGAGGCCCCAGTCCAGGCCACCCGTGTGGGAGGCCGTCCAGCCGTCGGTGCCGGTCTGGAAGTTCTCGCTGAAGGCCGTTGTCCAGGCGGGCTTCGTGCTGAGGATGTCGTCGGCGGGCACGTCGCTTTCCGTCGCCGCCGGGAGCGCCGACGTCGACCGTGGCGGCGCCGAAGTTCGAGAAGTCGGAGCGCGCGCCGGTCGCGCGTCACGGCCGCGACGCAGATGTTGTTGTGCGTCGGCGGGTCGAGCGTGCACGGGGTCGTCGGGTTGACGTCGTTGTTGTTGTTCTCGTTGCCGGCCGCGGACACGACCACGACGTTGCGCTGGCCGGCGTGCTCGATCGCGGCGCTCATGGCCGCGTCGCCGCCGCCGCGCGGCGCCGCCGACGCTGAGGTTGATGACCGTGGCGCCGTTGTCGGCCGCGAACAGGATGCCGTTCGCGATGTTCGCGCTGGTGCCCTGGCCGTCGGAGTCGAGCGCGCGCACCGGCATGATCTTCGCCGCCGGTGCCACGCCGGACACGCCGATGCCGTTGTCGTCGTCGGCCGCGGCGGTGCCTGCCACGTGGGTTCCGTGGAGGTTGAAGTCGTCCGGCACGGTGTCGTCGTCCACGAAGTCGTGGCCCGCCACGAGGTTCCCGACGAGGTCGGGGTGCGTCAGGTCGACCCCGGTGTCGACGATGGCGATCGTCTGGCCGGCGCCGCGGGTGCGGTCCCAGGCGGGGAGCACGTTCACGCCCGGTCCGCCGCCGAGCCCCCACTCCTGGCCGAAGAAGGAGTCGTTCGGGGCGGCGGCCATCGCCTTGTAGATGTAGTTCGGCTGCGCATCCACCACGCCCGGCTGGTCCTCGAGTCGGGCGATCGCGTCCTTGACCGAGCCGTCGAAGCTCACCACCTGGCTGTGCGGCAGAGCGAGCGAGCCCTCGAAGTCCACTCCGGCCGCGTCGCGCACGTCGCCTCGCTCGGCGGCGTTCACGTCGGCGGCGTAGCGCACCAGCGCCTCACCGGGCTCGAAGCGCTTCACGTCGTCCCAGCTCGATAGCGCGTCCTTGCTCGCGGTCGCGACGGCGGGAGCAGCCAGCGCGAGACCGAGCGCGAGCAGTCCGATGAGCCTGCGGGCCATCAAGCTGCGGTCACCGTACGCCGCATCGCGGCCGATTACCAGTCCGGGGTAGTCAGCTCGCCTGCTCCAGACGAGAGCGCAGCCGCGCCAGCCGCTCCTCGGCCGGCGAGCCGTTCATCCCATCCAGCATTTCGAGCAGCTCGCGGGCGAGCTCGGCCTCCGAGTCGCTTGCCCGGTAGGCGCGATCGCGGCCATGCGGCTCGGGCGGCTCGGTGGTCGGGTCGCCGGCGGCCACCACGTCCACGTAGTCGCCCGCGCGCTTGGCGCGGTACTGGGCCTCGTCGGCCGCGCGGAGCAGATCCGCCGGGCTCTCGCCGTCGGTACGGCCGGCGACTCCGCACGAGATCCGCTCGCCCCCGGCGGTCCGCAGGCTCTGGACCGCGTCCGTGGCGACCGCCCGTGCGTCCTCCACCGTCGCCGACGGGAGCAGCACGCAGAACTCGTCGCCGCCGAAGCGCCCGACCACCGCGTCCGAGTGCCGCCGCGCCGCGTACACGAGCGCCTCGGCGGCGGCGCACAGGGCGCGGTCGCCCGCCTCGTGCCCGCCCTGGTCGTTCACCCGCTTCAGGTCGTCGATGTCACACAGGACGAGCGCGGGCGAGCCCGGCCCGGCTGGACTGGAGCACGCCTCCTCGAGCGCCAGCTCGACGGCGCGGCGGCTTGCCACGCCGGTGAGCGAGTCGGTGTACGCCAGCTCCTCCACCTGGGCGAACAGCTCGGCGCGGTGGATCGCGCCCACGAGCTGGTCGGCGATCGCGCGCAGGAAGCCCGCGTCGTTCTCCGACAGGCGCGGCTGACCGTGTGCTGTGAACACCTCGAGCTCGCCCCAGGCCTTGCCCTCGAGGATCATCGAGACCGAGAGGCACGCCTCCTTGCCGAGCTTGACGAGCAGCTCGCGAAGCGGCTTTGAGGTGCCCGGGTCGTCCACCGCAGCGGCCGAGAAATCCGCCCCGCCCATCAACCGGGTCAGGGTGGGGTAGTCCTCCACCGAGTAGGTCTCGTCCTTCGGGAAGCGCTCCTCCAGCGGGCTCACGTCCCCGACGTTGATGAGTGTCCGCAGGATGCCCTCGTCCGCATACCAGCGGCTGATCGACAGCGAGGCGGCGCCCACGGCCGCGAGCGCGCGCTCGCCTGCCAGCTCGAGGACCTCCTCGAGCCGGTGAGCGCCCGCCGCGACCGCGGCGACGTCAATCAGGGCGCGAAGTTGCGCCTCGGCAAAATTCCCGCTTTCCATGGGCCTCAAGGAGACTTTTCGTCATCCTGGACGCCTATCTGAAGCTTTTTAGGCCTCAGCTTCTGCAGCTTCGCCGCGCCTGGCGGCCTGAGTCAGCTGCACCGGGGCCGCGTAGAGCGTCTTGAGGCGCAGATCGCGCCAGGTCATGCCCTCCCGCACCAGCGCCGGCATGCCCATCGCGACGGCGGTGGCGATCTCAACCGCCTGGAGGATGATCCCGTAGGCGAGCGCGTTCGTCTTGCTCACGCCGTATGCCGACAGCACCGCCACGCAGGCCGCCTGGAACACGCCCAGGTTCGACGGCGTGGCGGGTAGCGCGGCGGTCACGTTGACCGCGAACAGCACCGCGGCCGCCGCGCCGATCCCGGCCTGGTCGTCGAGCCCGAGCGCCACGAGCAGCACGTAGCAGGCGAGCCACTGGATCGCCCACGCGCTGAGCTGCATGACGAGCGCCCAGGCGCCGAGCCGGGGCTTGCGGAACACCTCGAGCCCTGAGCGCACCCGCAGCATGGCGCCGCGCACGAGCGTGGCGGCCTGCTGGACCCGCTGGAACCGTGTCGGCTTGCCGCGCCGCAGGAGCCAGGGCGCCGAGAGCACCAGCGCGAGCAGCACCACGGGCGCGATCGTGGCGACGATCAGCGCCTGCTCGTTGCCCTTGAAGAGCCCGACGGTGTGGAACATGACCGCGCCGAGCCCCACGAGGGCGACGATGTTGAGGAGCGTCTGCGAGACGAGGGTGCCGAGCACGATCGGGAAGCGATCGCGCACACGGCCCACGCGCCGGGCCACTATCAGCGCCCGCGACGGCTCGCCGAGCCGGGCCGGCAGGCTGGCCGACATCAGCACCCCGATCATCGTCGCGCGCGCGGCGTCGCGCCGGCGCACGCGGGTACCGGGCAGCGCGGCGCGCAGGATCGCGTGCCACGCCTCGGCGCGAACGAGCATGGACGCGCACATGAGCGCGAAGGCCACGAGCACCCAGACGGGCGTGGCGGCGACGATGGCGCGGCCGATCGACTCGATGCCGATTCGCTGCAGTGCGAGCGCGGCGAGCCCCGCGCCGCCCACGGCTCCCGCCGTGATCAGAACCTGCCTCGCGACATGCGCGACCCTGCGACCGCGGGGGGCCGGGTCCTTCGGCTCGAGCGACGGCAGGCGCTTGGGGGGCACGCGCGGCCCGGGCTCGGTGGGCACGGCGCCGAGACGCTGCGCGGCGCGAGCCACGCGGCCGTCCGGCTCGGGCACCCCGAGGGCCTCCTCGTACACGGACTCGATCTCCTTGGCGACGTTCGGCCACGCGAACCGCTCGGCGCTCTCGAGCGCGGCCGCGCCCATCTCGGCGCGGCGCTTCGGGTCGGAGGCGAGCTCGAGCAGCGTCTCGCCGAGTGCGACCGCGTCGCCGACGGGCACGAGGACCCCATCCTTGCCGTTCCGGACCACGTCGCGGTACCCGGCTATGTCCGAGGCCACCACGGGCGTGCCGGACGCGAACGCCTCCGTGAGCACCATCCCGAAGCTCTCGCCGCCGAGCGAGGGAGCGCACAGGATGTCGGCCTCGCCGAGCAGCTTCCACTTGGTCGCGTCGTCCACCTGTCCGGCGACGTCGATGCCGTCCGGGTCGAGCAGCAGCGGCTCCACCTCCTCGGCCGTGGGGCCGGCGACGGTGAGCCGCGCGGGCACGCCCACGCCGCGCAGCGCCTCGAACGCGCGCAGCAGCACGGGCAGGCCCTTGCGCTCCTCGGCGCGGCCCACGAAGACGATCCGGAGCGAGTCGTTGGGGCGCTCGCCGTCTGGCCGCGCCGCCGACAGGTCCACCCCGTTCGGGACGATGCGGTAGCGGCCGCCGTAGTAGCGCTGCGCCGTCCACTGCGCCGCCTCCGAGACGGCGATGCGCGCGCTGAGCTTGGAGTACAGGCGGCGGGCGCCGATGAAGCTGGCGGCAAACCGGTTCACGAGCCCCGCGGTCGAGTACGTGTGGAACGTGGCCACCACCGGCGCCCTCGAGGCCTCGGTGGCGTACCAGCTGAGGTACGGGGCGTTCGGCTCGTGCACGTGCACGATGTCGTAGCCACCGTGGCGAAGCTGGCGGCCCAGCAGGCCAACGGACTTCGGGAAGGTCGCGAGGTTCGACACGGCGCCGTTCATCGGCAGTCCCATGCGTGCGGCCCATCGGCACGACGTGATCGGGCAGGGGCCGTGGCTGCGGGCGCGCGCCGCGGTGGGTGACACGCGCAATCCGGTCGTCGGGGTCGTAGGGCACCAGTAGCCGGACCTCGTGTCCCAGCTCCATCAGCTCTTGGGCCAGAGCTTCCACATGGCGCCCCACGCCGCCCGGATACGTGTACGAATAGGGCGATACGAGGGCTACTCGCATATGCGGATCCATCCTATCGGCCACACTAGACAGGTGACCGACGTGCGCAACTACGTGAAATACACCTTTCTCAAGGTCGACCCGGCGTGGCGCCGGCGGACGTCTGACGAGCGGGCGGCCGACAAGCGCGAGTTCGCCGCCGCATGCAGCGATTTCGCCGAGGACCACTACCTGCGCGCGTATTCGCTTGTGGGCACCCGGGGCGACTGCGACCTGATGGTGCGGGCGATCGCCCGGTCGCTCGACCCGATCCACGAGTTGCACGTGCTGCTGAACCAGAGCGGCCTGATGCGGTACGCGGAGATCGCCCACTCCTACCTCGCCATGACGAAGGAGTCGCCGTACTCGGACCAGCCGGACCAGCCGCTCGAGCCGCGCGCCGGGGCGGACTCGAAGTACCTGATCGTCTATCCGATGTGGAAGAAGCGCGAGTGGTACCGGCTCGACGCCGACGAGCGGATGCGGGTGATGCGCGACCACATCGCGGTGGCGCGCCGCTTCACAGGGATCGAGACGAACACCGCCTACTCGTTCGGGCTGGACGACCAGGAGTTCGTGGTGGCCTTCGACGCCGACGACCCGGCCGAGTTCCTCGACCTCGTCCAGGAGCTGCGGTCGACGGAGTCGGCGGCCTACACCGAATCCGAGACGCCGATCTTCACCTGCCTGCGGCTATCGGTCGAGCGGGCGCTCGACGCATTGGACGGCGAGGCCGTCAGGGCGCCGGCGTAGCGTCCTTCGCGGCCTCGAGCAGCTCTTCGAACGAGCACAGCTTCACGCGCGGGCGGCCCTGCGGCTCGCCCGCCTCGCGCTCCACCCGGTCGACAGCCTGCCAGCCGGCGTAGCTCACGGCGTCGGGCTGGCGCTCGGCGAGGAGCGCCTCCATCGAGTCGCGCTCCGGGTCGGCGGGGGTGGCGAGCCGGTCGGCGTCGAGATCCTCGAGGATCGCGCCGACGGTCTCCTGCGCGTCGCGCTTGTTCGTGCCGATGATCCCGGTGGGCCCACGCTTGATCCAGCCCACCGCGAACTCCCCGGAGCGGTCGGCGATGCGGCCGCGCTCGTTGGGGATCGTGCAGCTCCGCTCGTCGAACGGCACCCCGTCGATGCGGGTGCCCTGATACCCGATCGACCGGAACACGAGCCCGCAGTCGAGCTCCTCGGTGATGTCGGTGGGGCGGGCGCGCAGCGAGCCGTCGTCGCCCTCCACCAGCTCGTTGTGAGCGATGCGGATGCCCTCGACTCGCTCGGTGCCGAGGATCTCGACGGGCGAGACGAGGAAGCGCAGCACGATGCGGCGCCGTCTTCCGAGCGGCTCGCGGCCGGCGTAGCCGGTGAGGATCTCCACGTTCTTCTTCTTGGTGGTGTGAGCTGCCTCGCTCTCGATGAACGCCTTCGAGAGCGGGTCGAGCTCGACGTCGCCGGGGTCGACGAACACGTCGGCGTCCGTCATCTCCCCCAACTCGAGCAGCTCCGGGTTGGTGAAGGCGGCCTGTGCCGGGCCGCGGCGGCCGAGCACGACGATCTCCCTGACGTTCGACTCGGCGAGCACCTCGAGCGCGTGGTCGGCCACGTCGGTCTGGGCGAGCTCGTCGCGGGTGAGCGCGAGCATGCGGGCGACGTCCGTGGCCACGTTGCCGTTGCCCACGACCACCGCGCGCTCGGCGCTGAGGTCGAACTCGAGATCGCGGTAGTCCGGGTGGCCGTTGTACCAGGCCACGAACTCGGTGGCGGCCCAGCTGCCGGGCAGGTCCTCACCCGGGATGCCCATGCGGCGGTCGGTCTGAGCGCCCACGGCGTAAACGATTGCGTGGTAGCGCGAGATGAGGTCGTCGCGCATGAGGTCGCGGCCGAGCTCGACGTTGCCGTAGAAGCGGAACTCGGGATGCTCCGCGGTCTTCTCGTACACGCGGCTGACGGCCTTGATGTTCGGGTGGTCGGGCGCGACGCCGGCGCGGACGAGCCCCCAGGGCGTGGGCAGGCGGTCGAACATGTCGACCTGAACGCACAGGTCGGGGTGCGACTTGGACTTCAGGAGATGCCCGGCGGCGTAGAAGCCCGCCGGCCCCGATCCGACGATCGCCACCCGCAGAGGATGCTCATTCGTGCCGATTGCCATGCGGCCCACGAGTGTAGGCATCGCCTGCCGGCGAACCGGCCGTGAAAGCGTCCTTCGCTACGCGGAGGCGGGCGTGTCGTCCTCGTCGGACTTCGCGGAATCCTCCTCCGCGGCGCCCATGATGAGGTCCATCGCGGAGACGGTCTCGACCGACTTCACGTTGACCGGCTCGTCATCCACGGCCGGCTCTTCCTGCGGGGCCTCCTGCGCCGCGGCCACATCGGCCGCGAGCCCCTCGAGCGAGGGCGACATGGCCGACGGCAGCGTGTCCGCGGCCTCCGGCTCCTCGACCTCGACGGCCGGCTCCTCCACCTCGACGGCCGGCTCCTCGACCTCGACGGTCGACTCCACCGGAACCATGGACTCGACGTCGATCGGCTCGACGTGGAAGGACTCCACCTCGTACGGCTCGACCTCGAAGGACTCGGCCTCCTCGGCGGGCTCGTCCTCGACGACCGGCTCGGCCTCCAGGACCGGCTCGTCCTCCAGGACCGGCTCCGCGTCGGCGACCGGCTCGGGCTCGTCGCTGACCTCCTCCGCGGCCGGCTCGGACTCGCCTGACAGCGGCTCCGGCGGGGTCGGGCGCGAGGGCAGCGTGATCGTGTGGGTGGGCTCGGCGACCTCGTCGACCGGCTCGGCGGCCGGCTCCTCACCGGCCACGTCCTCAACCTCGACCTCGTCCTCGACCCCGACCTCGTCCTCGACATCGACCTCGACCTCGTCGTCTACCGCGGTCTCGGCCTCGACCGGCGCGGCGGGCTCCGCCACGGCGGTTGCCGGGCCGGACGCGTCGACCACGATCGTGGCCGCGGCGAGGTCGCCGATCCGCTGGCGCCGCTCGCCGGTGACCAGCATCACGATCAGCCCGACGATGTACATGCCGATGCCGTCGATGACCCTCAGGATCGTGCGCACGGCGATCTCGCGCATCCCGGCCGGAGCGCCGTCGGCGCGCACCACGCGCAGCTTCAGAAGCTTCTTGCCGACCGTCTGGCCGCCGCCCGACTCGAGCGCGAAGTAGTAGTAGAGCGCCCAGCCGAGGATCACCGCGGTGAGCGCGCCGCCGCGGTCGCCGGTCAGCGCGTCACCGGCGTACAACACGACCAGCGCGCCGGCGCCGACGATCAGGAGGTCCACGATCGCCGCCAGGACGCGGCGGTTGTCGAGCTTGGGACCCGAGAGACGGGCTGCGGATACCTGTGCCATGGCGTTCATCAGAACCACCATCGGCACGAGCGGACTGAAATTTGAGGGTTGCGTGCATCATCCCCGCCTGTGGAGCGGGTTGCCGTCATCGACATGGGCTCGAACTCGTGGCGTCTCGTGGTGTTCGGCTACGAGCCGGACACGCCGTGGTGGAGCCTCGTGGACGAGATCCGCGAGGCGGTGCGCATCGGCGCCGGGATGGGCGAGGGCTCCGACAACGGCGACAACGGCGATCGCCGCGAGCTCCGCGCCGACCGCGTTGAGCTCGCGCTGCACACGGCGGCGGTCTACTCCGCCTTCTGCCGGGCCACCGGCGTGGACCAGATCGAGGCGCTCGCCACCAGCGCCATCCGCGACGCCACGAACGGCGAGGAGCTGCTCGCCGACATCGAGCGCACGACCGGCCTCCATGCGCGCGTGATCTCCGGCGAGGAGGAGGCGCGCTACGGCTGGCTCGCCATCGCCAACTCGACCACGATCGAGGACGGCTTCGGGCTCGACATCGGCGGAGGGAGCATCCAGGCCCTCCGGATCGAGGGCCGCAAGCTCGTCGACTCGGACTCGCTCCGGCTCGGCGCCGTGCGCGTGAGCGAGCGCTTCCTGCCCGACGAGAAGGCGAGCCCGAAGCAGATGAAGGCGCTCCGCGCCCACGCAGCGGACAAGCTCGAGGCGCTCGGCTGGTGGAGCGGCGGGGGCAGGCTCGTGGGGATCGGCGGAACGATCCGCAACCTCGCCGCCGCGGCGATGAAGCAGCTCGACATCCCGGATATCGACGTCCAGGGCTTCCTGCTCACGCGCGACGCGCTGGAGGAGCTGATCGACGAGCTGGCGTCGCGGCCGGCGTCCAAGCGCAACCAGGTGAAGGGCATCAAGTACGACCGGGCCGACGTGATCCTCGGCGGCGCGCTCGTGCTCGCCACGGCCCTCGACGAGGGCGGCTTCGACGCGATCGAGGTCGCCGAGGCCGGCCTTCGCGAGGGGGCGTTCTTCGAGCGCCTGCTCGGCAAGGACGGGCTGTTCGACGACGTGCGGAGCGAATCGGTCCACAACCTCGCTCACCGGTTCGGCCACGACGACGACCACTCCGCGCACGTGTGGGAGCTGTCCGCCTCGATGTACGACGGCCTGGCGGCCGCCGGCCTCCACGACTACGGCGCCGAGGAGCGCGAGCTCCTGTGGGCCGCGTGCATCCTCCACGACATCGGGGTGGCCGTGGACTACGACGACCACCACCGGCACTCCTACTACCTCACCCTTAACGCCGGCCTCCCCGGGTTCACACCGCGCGAGCTGGTCCTGATCGGCCTGATCGCGCGCTACCACCGCAAGGGCGAGCCCGACTCATCAGACCTCGGCGACCTGGCGGAGCCGGCCGACGACCACCGCCTCAGGCTGCTGTGCGGGGTCATCAGGCTCGCGGAGCAGCTGGAGCGGAGCCGCGACCGCGCGATCACGGACGTGAGCGTCTCTGCGAACGGCGGCGCCGTGGCGCTCGAGGCGCGGGCCGACCCGGACCGCGACGCCACCGTCCCGATCTGGGCCGCGCGCCGCAACGCGGACCTCCTCGCGGAGGCGCTCGGCCGTGACGTCGAGATCGAGGCCTAGCCCAGCCGCGTCTGGAGCACGCCGAGCTGTGGCGAGCTGATCACCACGTCGTCGCCCGGCTTCAGCCAGACCTTGGGGTCGCGCAGGCTGCCCACCCCGCCGGGCGTGCCGGTCGAGACGATGTCGCCCGGCTCGAGGGTCATCAGCTGTGACAGGTAGGCCACGAGCGCGGGGACCGAGTGCACGAGGTCGGCCGTCGAGCTCTTCTGCATCAGCTCGCCGTTCAGCGTGAGCTCGATCTCGAGCGCGTCGTGCGGGCCCGCCTCGTCGGGCGTGACCAGCGCCGGGCCGCACGGCGCCGCGCCGTCGAACGTCTTGCCGGGCATCCACTGCGGCGTCTTGAACTGGTAGTCACGCGCGGACAGGTCGTTCAGCAGCGTGTAGCCGGCCACGTGGTCGATGGCGTCGCTCTCCGGCACGTTCCTGCAGCGATCCCCCACCACGAACGCCACCTCCGCCTCGTAGTCCACGCGCTCGCTCCACTCGGGGAGCGGCACGGTGGCGCCCGGGGCGGCGAGCGCGTTGCGGAACTTGGCGAAGAACGTGGGCGTCTCCGGCGGCTCCTTGCCCTGCTCCTCCGCGTGCGCGCGGTAGTTCAGGCCGATGCAGATGATCTTCCCCGGGCGGGTGACCGGGGGCAGCAGCGGGAGGCCGTCGACCGGCACGCCGTCGTCGTCCGGCAGCGGCTCGATCTCCTCGAGCAGGCCACCCTCGAGGATCGCCTCCATCGTTCGGTCGGTCGCGCGGGCGCCGCGTGAGGCGTCGCCCCAGATGTCGTAGACGCGCCCGTCGCGCAGGAGCGCGGCGCGCGGATGGCCGTGGGCTTCGAAGGTGACGAGCCTCATCGAGAGCGCCACCCTACGCGTACCCTGCTCTGAATGGCAAAGGATCTGCCAACCGGGCGCGTGAGACGGGCCGCCAAGGTGGGTCGCCTCGCGGGCGGCCAGGCGGCCCGGGGCTACGCCACGAAGGCGGCCAACCTCACCCGTGGCGACGAGGCGCGTCACGCCGCCGCGGCGCGCCGCCAGATGGAGGCGGCGGAGCAGATCTTCGACGTGCTCGGCCAGATGAAGGGCGCCGCCATGAAGGTCGGGCAGGTGGCGTCGTTCATCGACACGGGGGCCTTTCCGCCCGAGTTCCAGGAGCGCGTTCAGGCGAAGCTGGCACAGCTGCGCGACTCCGCGCCGCGCGTGTCGTTCGACCGCATGCGGAAGGTGATCGAGGACGATCTGGGCGAGCGGCTCGGCGACGTGTTCGACGACTTCGGCGAGGAGGCTGTCGCGGCCGCGTCGATCGGGCAGGTCTACCGCGCTCGGCTGAAGGACGGCCGCGACGTGGCCGTGAAGGTCCAGTACCCAGGCGTGGCCAAGGCGGTGCGGGCCGATCTGCAGAACCTGGGCCTGATCATGCGCGTGGCGAAGCGGATCGCTCCCGGCATGGACGCCAAGGCGATGACCGCCGAGATCCGCGAGCGGCTCACCGACGAGCTCGACTACGAGCACGAGGCGCAGCAGCACCGCGCCTTCGCGCGCACGTGGCGCGGGCACCCGTTCATCTACGTGCCCTCCGTGGTCACCGAGCTGTCGAGCGAGCACGTGCTGGTGAGCGAGTGGGTCGACGGCATCGGCTTCGAGGAGGTCAAGGAGCTGGGCACTGACACGCGTGACCGCTTCGGCGAGATCATCTTCCGCTTCTTCTTCGGGTCGCTGTACCGGAACGGCCACTTCTCGGGCGACCCCCACCCGGGCAACTACCGGCTGATGCCGGACGGCCGTGTGGCGTTCATCGACTTCGGCATGACGAAGCGGGTGTCGCGCGACGACATCGAGGCCGAGGTGGGCGCGCTGCGGGCGATGATGGACGGCGACGCCCTGGAGCTGCACCGCCGGCTGGCGTCGATGGGCTTCTTCGACCCGTCAGACGAGCAGGTGACCCCGGAGGCCGTGTTCGATCACTTCCACGACGTGACCGCGTGGTACGGAGAGGACCGCGAGGTGACGATCACGCGCGAGCTGGTGGCGCAGACGCTGATCGACTTCGGCGACCCGCGCTCACGTCACTGGCAGCTGATGCGGCGCGAGACGATGCCGCCGCAGGCGATGCTGGCGCGCCGGATGGAGGCGCTCACGCTGGGCGTGCTCGGCCAGCTCGGGGCCACTGCGAACTGGCACCGAATCGCGCGCGAGTGGCTGTTCGGCGACCCGCCGTCCACCGAGCTGGGCGCGCTCGAGGAGCCGTTCCACACCCGCGCCGCGGCGTAGCTCAGCTGCCGTCGTAGGTCTGGGCGGCGATGCCGGTGGCGCCGTCGCCCGTGCCGGAGCTCACGCCGCCGTCGCCCGGCGTTCCAGGGGTGATCGTGGTCGACTGAAGCGTCGCCGACGAGGTGCTGCCCTCGACGATCCCGATGCTGGGACCGCCGGCGCCGCCGCCGCCCGGACCGCCCGAGCCGCCCTGTCCGCCGCCGGCTCCGCCGGCACCGTCGCCCCCACGACGGCTCGAACAGGAGCTGTTCTGGACCACGCCTGTGGCTCCCGCCGCGCCGGAGCCACCCACGCCGCCGTCGCCGCCCGCGCCGCCCGCTCCTCCGTCGCCACCGTTGCCCGCGTTGACGGTGCTGCCGTCGATCACGAGCGTGGCGTCCCACAGGTAGATGCCGAACGACCCGCCGCCGGCGTCGCCGCCCGAACCGCCGGTGCCGCCGTCGCCACCGCCGCCGCCTCCTCCGCCGGCGCCCCCGGCGAGGCTGAAGCAGTCGGTGCAGAACATGTTCGTTCCGTGCGCCGTCCCGCCGCCGCTGCCGCCACCGCCTCCACCGCCACCCGGCCGGCCCTTGCCACCGGTGCCGCCGGGTGCGCCCAGCCAGGTCTCCGCGAGTCCGCCCATCGGCGCGGCCGCGGCGCCCGCGCCGTCCGAGCCGACCGGTCCGACGCCGCCGTCCGTGGGCCCGCCCGGCATGCCCGGCGGGGGAGCGTCGCCGCCGTTGCTCGTACTCGTCAGGCTGCACGAGCCCGACGAGCCTGCCCCGCCGCCCTGGCCCGCCGTTCCGGCAGCCTGGAGCGTGGACCCGTCGTCGCCCTCGGCACCCGTGCCCGTGCTACCTGGGGCATTCGCGCCCTTGCCGCCCTCGCAGCCGACCGTCGCCGGGCCTCCTGGTCCGCCCAACGTGCCGCTTGCGTCGTCCCCGTCCGCGCCCACGTCGCCAACGTCGCCGTCCGCGCCCGTGTCGGCCGCCGCGCCGTCGCCGGCGTTGATGGTCACGCGCGCGAGGACGAGGCTCGCGTCGTGCGCGTACAGCGTGTAGGTGCTCTGTCCCTGATCCGTGGCGTCCGCGCCGTGGAGCGTCATGTCCGCAAGCGTGGTGGCGGCCGGCATGTCCTGCGCGCGCACGGTCACGAGCTCGCCGAGCACCGGGTCGGGACCACCGCTGACCGCGACCCCGCCGGCCGTCGCCAGGCTCCGCTCGAAGCCGGTGCCGAAGCCGCCGTAGACGTTCCGCCCGGACCGCATCACGAATCGGGTGTAGTCGCCCGCGGACACGTACACGTCGCGCTTCGCCTGCGCGTCAGCCTCGTCGATCCCCTTCTGGATCGAGGCGCATGGGGAGCTCTTCGCGCCGCAGCCGCCGCCGTCCGCGCCGGACACGGCGACGAAGACGGCGTTGTTCGCCTCGCCGTCCATGCCATCGCAGTTCGCGTCGACGAAGGAGCCGTCGGGCGGGTCGTTGGCACCGGGATGGATCGCGGGGTCGCTCGGCCCGCAGTCGTCGGCGATGTAGCCGTCACCGTCGGTGTCGGCCGGGCCGCCCGGACCACCGCCGCCCGGCCCGCCCACGGTCGTGCGCGCGGCCGACGCGCGGCAGTTGTTGCGCTCGCTCTTCTCGCGCACCTTGCGCGCGGCGTCGGAGCAGGCGAGCAGGTAGTAGGCGGCGGACGGAAGCACCGCCGGCACCTGGAGCCGAGTCCTGCCCCGTGACCTCTTGCGCGGGCGGAGGGCCTTCACCTTCCGCTTGCCAACGAGCCGCACGTCGGTCTTGCCGAACCGCCGGTCCAGTGACAGGTAGAAGCGCATGATCGACGCTCGCGCCTTCGCGGAACCCGCGTTCTTGACGGCATCGCGCACCTGGAAGGCCGCGCCGGGCGCCAGCTTGACGGGAGGATTGGAGAGGCTGGTCGCGCGTAGGTCAGCGCGGCGCACGCCGGCTGCGTGGGCCAGCGCCGCAACACACAGCGCGGCCAGCACGCCGATGGCGACGAGTCTCCGAGCCACGCGAAGTCCCCCGGTCCTCATGGGCCTGGGCCCAGCGTACGCCCCCATTCGGCGGTTGGGCCAGATCACGGGCTCGCGTAGGCTGCTTCGTCATGCCACGGCCCAGCGCAGGCTCGCGCGTCAGGACGGTGCGCGCGACTCCGAAGATCGTCGCCGAGCTTGCGGCGTCCGACCCGGTGATGGCGCGTTTGATCGAGGAGCACGGAGCGGTCGTGCGCCGCGACCTCAGGAGCGAGCGCCGCGGCGACGCCTACGGCGCGCTGCTTCGCTCCATCGTCGGCCAGCAGCTCTCCACCAAGGCCGCGAGCACGATCTACGGCCGGATGCTCGAGCTGTTCGGCGGCCATGCGCCGACGCCGCAGCAGCTGCTGGCCGCCGACCCCGACGCCATCCGCGCAGCCGGCCTGTCGCGGCCCAAGATCAAATACCTGCGCGACCTGGCCGAGCACGTCCAGAGCGGCGAGCTCGAGCTGGAGCGGCTTGACGACCTCCCCGACGAGGAGGTGATCGAGCAGCTCACCGCGGTCAAGGGAATCGGCGAGTGGAGCGCCCACATGTTCCTGATGTTCCACCTAAGCCGGCCCGACGTGCTGCCGGTCGGCGACCAGGGGATCCGCAACGCGATCAGGGCGCAGTACCGGCTGCGCAAGATCCCCGACGCCACGCGGATGGAGAAGATCGCGAAGCCGTGGCGCCCATACCGGACGCTCGCCTGCCTCTACCTCTGGAGCTCACTCGACAACAAGCCGGCGACGTAGCGCCGGCCGGTCGAGGTCGAGGCTCGCGGCCAGCTCCAGGACGAGCTCGCGGGATGACGTGCCGCGCTCGGCGAGGAACTGCTCGAGCTCCGGGTCGTGCGTGTGCGCGCGCTCGGCGCCCCGTGCGTAGTCGTCGGCTATCGCGTCCGGGACGACGCCCACGGCCGCCAGCACCGCGATCGCGACCATGCCGGTGCGGTCCCGGCCGCCCACGCAGTGGAACAGGACGCCGCCGGGCGGCGCCTGCTCGATGGCGTCCAGCACCTGCTCGAGCCGCTCGGGGAAGCGCTCCACGAACGGGGCGTAGTAGAGCGGCGTGCCGAACTGCGGACCGTGCATCCAGTCGTCCCAGAACTTCGGGTCGTCGGCGATCCGGTCGAGCGGGATGTGGATCGTTCTCACACCGTCGCGAAGCGCGGCATCGTCACCCGGCGCTGAGAGCTCGTCCTCCTCGCGCAGGTCGATGATCGTCCGTACGCCGTGGTCGTGGAGCGCTCGCCATCCCTCGGGGCTGAGGCGGTCCACCGTCTCGGAGCGGACCAGAACGCCGCGGCGCGTCACGCCGCCGTCGAGCGTCGGCAGCCCGCCGAGGTCGCGCGCGTTGACGCAGCCGTCCCAGTCGAGGTCGCGGTCCGCGGTCAGACGGACGCGCCGCAGCTCGGCTCTTCCTCCGCAACGCGGAAGGAGGAGCCGCAGCCACACGAGGCCACGACGTTCGGGTTCGACACCTCGAACCCGGAGCCCATGAAGGTCTCTGTGAAGTCGACGGTGGAGCCGTCGACGTACTGAATGCTCGCCGGGTCCACGAGGACACGGATGCCGGAGGCCTCGAAGACGTGATCGTCGTCGCGCTTCTCGTCGAGCGCGAGCGCGTACTGGAAGCCGGAGCAGCCGCCGCCCTTGACGCCGACGCGGAGACCCACGTCGCCCTCGGCGGTCTGACCTGCCATGAACTCCTGCACCTTCTGCGCAGCGATGTCGGTGAGCTTGACCATCTGCCTCCCGAATTGTATCGGCGAGGCCGTAGGTACCCTCAAGGGCAGCATGCCAAGCGCTGAGGAGCTGAGGACGCGCATCGAGGACGCCCTTCCGGGCGCCGACGTGAACGTGATCGACACCACCGGCGGCGGGGACCATTTCCGCGCCGAGATCGTGTCCGAGCGCTTCGAGGGGCTCACGCGCATCCAGCAGCACAAGCTGATCTACGACGTGTTCGGCGACGAGGTCGGCGGCGCGATCCACGCGCTCTCCATCAAGACAGGAACACCTTCCCCGGCCGGAGACGGACGATGACGAACGACGAGATCAAGGGCTTCATCGAGAACGCCATCAAGGAGAACCGCGTGATGCTCTTCATGAAGGGCACCCCGCAGCAGCCCGCGTGCGGCTTCTCCCTGCGCGCCTCGGGTGCGTTGAACGCGCTGGGCGTGAAGTACGCGGCGCTCGACATCCTGCCCGACCCGCGGATCCGCGAGGAGCTCTCCGGCGTGTCCGGATGGCCGACCATCCCGCAGCTCTTCGTGGACGGCGAGCTCGTGGGCGGCTCGGACATCGTGCTCGAGATGTTCGAGTCCGGTGAGCTGGCCGAGCTCCTTGGCGTGGAGCAGCCCGACCTGGGCGAGGAGCCGGCGGAGGAGCCGGAGCAGCCGGTCCAGCAGCGCCCGATCGGCCTCGAGAACCGCCTGAACTAAGGCGGTCGCGGCCGACCTAGGCGGTCGCGGGCTGGGCGCCGCCGGCGAGGCTCTTCAGCCGCTCCCACCGAGAGGGGCGACGCGGACGGCTGCGGCGATACTCGCCGATCGTGAGGCCGGGCCGGATGCTCGTCTCGATGTAGGACACCTGGCTCTGAAGGACCTGGGTGTTGGGCGTTTCGTACATGAGCCCAGCATCCCGCCGCAGGCCCCGCCGAAAAATGCGGGGAGCAGGTGTCTGAAGGTGCGGTTTTCCGCCGCCCGCGGGGCGGTTAGCCGCGCGGCTTGCGAGCGCGCTGCGCGTCCAGGAGCTCCTTGCCCCGGACCGCGTAGCCGCGGGCCTGCTTCTTGTAGCGCTCCTTCTCCTCCGGAGTGAGGCTCTGCCAGCGCTCCCACGCCATCAGGAGATATGGCCACGCGCGGCGGGCGCCGCGCACGCCGCTGCGGATCCGGCCGCCCTGGTACGTGCGGTTTCCTCCGCCTAGTCGTCTTGTCGATCGAGCCATTCGAGGTACTCCAGTATCCGGTGCGAGTCGTGGATCACATCGTCTCCGTACACGAGGACCGGTACCCATCTCTGGCCGGTCAACTCCTCGACCTCGGGCCGGTCCCGCTTCAGGAACGGTACGCGGACCTCGTCGAAGTCGAGTCCCATGGCTCGCATCCGGCGGGCCACCTTGCCGCACCGGCAGACCAGGTCCGTCGGTGCCCTGCAGCGGTACAGCGTCGTCACCTTGCCCAGAGTATTTGACGGATCACCGAACCCATGAGAGGTTCGGTGAAGGCTCAGGTTTCGACTCGCGGGGAACCCTAGGAGCTGCCGCCGCCTCCACGGCCCGGAGGCGGCAGGCGCCCATCCTCTATGGGAGCCGGACGGTCCGGCGCGCCAGTCCCAGCATCCCGTCCGCAACGCCGAGCGCCACCCCCGCCAGCCGGTACTGCACGCCCTGCGAGCGACGCGTGCGGGTGATCCGCTCGTGCTCCCGCTCGAGATGCCACGCCACGGTCGCCTCGAGCGTCTCCTCGTGCGGGCGCGCCTTCCAGCCGAGCGCGCGCTGCGCCTTGGTGGACCGGTACGTCCAGCTGTGCCCGGCGGCACGGACCTCCGCCGGCGTCAGCGGCCACGAGCGGCCGCGCAGGCCGAGTACGGCCGCCGCGGCGGCGGCGGGCCGCGGCGGGACCCGCACGGGCGTGGGCACGCCCGACATGCGGCCGAGGTCCGCGAACAGGCGCTCGAAGGTGAAGTTGCGGCCCGACAGCAGGTAGCGCTCGCCCACCTTGCCGCCCAGCTCGGCCAGCAGGTGGCCGGCGGCCGCGTCGCGCACGTCCACGATCCCGACGGCCCCGTCCGTGTACATGGGGATCCGCCCGAGCAGGAAGCTGCGCACCAGCCGCGTGGACGACAGGAGATGATCGCCCGATCCCAGGCACATCGACGGGTTCACGCACACGACCGGCAGGCCCTCGGCCGCCAGGCCCATCGCCTCCTCCTCCGCCCGGTGAACGGAGTCCACGTACGGAATGCCGAGCCGTGTCGCGGTGAACGACTGCTTCTCGGTGGCGGCCTTGCCCGACGTCGCCGGCCCGAGCGCCGCGGCGCTCGACGTGTACACCACCCGCTCGACATCCGCGCGCAGGCACTCCTCCATCACGATCCGGGTGCCGTTCACGTTCACGTCGAAGAGGAGCTCGGCGTCGGGCGGCCGCACGGACGTTACGCCCGCGCAGTGGAACACCCGCGACACCCCGCGCAGCGCCCGCCTGACCGAGCGCCGGTCGCGCACCTCGAGCTTCACGCGCCGGCAGTCGAGGCCGGCGATCGCCGCGTCCGGCGAGCGGTCCTGGACCCCGAGTGTCACGTCGTCGCCGCGCTCGGCCAGGAGCCGGGCCACGTGCGATCCGATGAACCCGGTCGCGCCGGTGACGAGGACGTGTGGCAAGGCGGCCAACTCTAGGCATATAGGCTGCCGCGCGCATGTCTCCAGTCTCGGTGGTGACCGACAGCACCTCCTACCTGCCGCCGGATCTCGTCGAGCGAAACCGCATCGCCGTCGTCCCGCTGTACGTGGTGTTCGGCGGCGACCGCACGGTCCCCGAGATCGACATCACCGACTATCCGGCGTTCTTCGAGGAGCTGCGCAGTGCCGAGAAGCTGCCGACCACCTCGCAGCCCTCGGTGGGCGACTTCACCGAGGTCTTCGAGCCCCTCCTCGCGGACGGCGGCGAGGTCGTGTCGGTTCACATCTCCGGCGGGCTGTCCGGCACGCCCGAGGCCGCGCGTCAGGCCAAGGAGGCGCTCACGCGCGACGGCAAGGGCGGCGAGCGGATCGAGGTGGTGGACTCCACGACCGCGGCCGGCGGCCTCGGCTTCATGGTGCTCTCCGCCGCGAAGGCCGCGCGCGACGGCGGGAGCGCGAAGGAGGTGGCCGAGCACGTGGCCGCTGCCGCGCAAGGAGCTGCGGCTCTGGTTCGCCATCGACACGCTCGAGTTCCTCAGGCGCGGAGGGCGGATCGGCGCCGCGAGCGCGTGGATCGGGTCCACGCTGAAGGTGAAGCCGATCCTCACGGTCGAGAACGAGATGACACCCGTGGAGCGCGTGCGCACGTCGTCCCGCGCCTTCGAGCGACTCGTCGAGTACGCGCGCTCGTGCGCCGACTCGGGCGCCGACGCGTGGTCGGCGCAGCACATCAACGCGCCCGACCAGTGCGCCCGGCTCGTGGAGCGCTGCACCGAGATCTACGGGCACGGGCCGACGATCGTGAGCGAGATCGGCCCGGTGCTCTCGGCCCACACCGGGCCCGGGCTGCTCGGCACGGGCGCCGTGCCGAGCCGCTTCGTGGCCTAGCCGCTACAGGAGCCGCGCCGGACGGGGCGAATACCGCCCTGATGCTCAGCGTGCGGGACATCGTCCGCATCGTGCTCACGGTCGTCTGCGTGGTGGTCACGCTGTACCTCCTGTGGGTGCTCCGGAAGCCGATCGGCTGGCTGCTCGCCGCGATCTTCCTGGCCACGGCGCTCTCGCCGCCCGTCAACTGGCTCTGCAGGCGCATGAGGCGCGGCTTCGCCATCGCGATCACCTACCTCGGCCTGCTGCTCGTTCCGATCCTGCTGATCGCGCTGATCGTCCCGCCGCTGATCAGCGAGGCGAACAACTTCGCGGATCACGTCCCGCGGTACGCGGACGACGTCACGAACTACGTCCAGAAGAACAGGACGCTGCGCAACCTGAACGAGGACTACGACATCACCGCCAAGTTGCAGAAGGAGGCCGGCAAGCTGCCGAGCCGCCTCGGCGGCGCCGCGGGGACCCTGCGCGACATCGGGCTGGGGATCGTGAACTCGCTGTTCGCGCTGCTCACGATCCTGGTGATGACGGCCTTCCTCTTAGGCAGCGGCCGAGGATGGACCGAACAGATCATCAGGTCGCGTCCACCGGAACAGCGCGAGCGGCTGAGGCGCTCGCTCGACAACATCGGCTCGGCGGTCAGCGGCTACGTGGCCGGCGCGCTCGCGATCGCCTTCATCGCCGGAACCGCGACGTTCATCGTGCTCACGATCCTGGGCGTGCCCTTCGCGGGCCCGCTCGCGGTCATGGCCGGCCTTCGCATCGCTGATCCCGCTGGTCGGCGCCACCATCGCCGCGGTGCTCATCGGGGTGGTGACCGTCTTCGCCAACTTCCCGACCGACACGATCATCTGGACGGTCTGGGCGATCGCCTACCAGCAGATCGAGAACAACCTGATCCAGCCGCAGATCCAGAAGCGCACCGTGAACGTCCAGCCGCTCATCACGATCTTCGCCGTGCTGTGCGGCGGCACGCTCCTCGGCGTTGTGGGCGCGATCGCCGCGATCCCGATCGCGGCCTCCATTCAGATCCTGCTCCGCGAGTACGTGGACCTCCGCACGCTCTCGATGAGGCCGCACGAGCCGCCGCCACCGCCGGGCGAGCCCGCGCCCGCGTAGCCTCCTGACCATGTCGGCTGGCGCGCTCACCCGCCGCGGGATCCTGCTGGCGGTCACCGCGGTGTCGCTGTACCTGCTCGCGCCCGCGCTGCTCGAGGTCTTCGGCGCCTTCGACGAGCTCGACGAGATCAGCCCGCTCTGGTTCCCCGCGATGGTCGCGCTCCAGATCGGGAGCTTCGCGTGCATGTGGGGGATCCAGCGCCTGGCCGTGCGCGCGGATCGCTGGGGCCCGGTGATCACCTCGCAGCTCGCGTCGAACGCGTTCGGGCGCGTGGTCCCCGGCGGCGTGGCCGCCGTCCGGCGCGCTGCAGTACGCGATGCTGGTGCGCGCGGGCGTGCCGGCCGCCGCGGCGGCCTCGGGCATGACGGCCTCGTCGCTGCTCCTGTTCGGCACGCTGCTCGCGCTGCCGCTGCTCGCGCTGCCCGCCGATCCTCGGCGGCGTCGCGGTCGACCCGCATCTCACCAAGGCGGCGCTGGCCGGCGCGGCGCTGTTCGTGCTGATGGTCGCCCTGGGCGCGGCGTGCGTGATCTGGGACCGGCCGCTGACCGTCGCGGGCCGCGCCTCCAGGCGGTCCGCAACCGGTCCGGAAGGAGCGACGCGCCGCTCACCGGCTGCCCGAGCGCCTGCTGCGGGAGCGCGACATCGTCGTGCGCGTGCTCGGGCAAGCGAGTGGTGGGAGGCGCTGCTCCTCGCGTCCGGCCGCTGGCTGCTCGACTACCTGACGCTGGTCGCGGCGGTCTACGCGGTCGGCGCCAGGCCGCACGTCTCGCTCGTGCTGCTCGCGTTCTGCGCCGCGCAGCTGCTCGGGACGCTGCCGCTCACACCCGGCGGGCTCGGCTTCGTCGAGGCCGGGCTGACCGGAACGCTCGCGCTCGCGGGAGTCGGAGGCGGCGCCGCCGTCGTGGCGACGCTCGCCTACCGCCTCGTCTCGTTCTGGCTCCCGATCCCCGCGGGCGCGGTCGCCGCGGTGATCCACCGGCGCCGCTACGGCGCCGAGGAGGTGGAGCCGCCGCCTACGCCGATGCCTGGGCCGGGCGCTGCGTCGCCGGATCCTCGGGCGGGCCGTTCTGCTCCCACCACGCGTTGATCGCCGCGATCGCCGGGACCCATGATCAGGTTCTTCTGGAAGTTCTCCGTGTCGTTGACGTGCGGGAGCGGCTCTCCGGGACGTCCACCTCGAGGAACTCGCAGAGCGGCTCCCAGCCTTCCTTCGGGTCCCAGACGAGCAGGCGGTCCGCCGGCACGGTGTCCTTGACCTCCTGGTTCCAGCGCTCGTACGCCTCGGCCATCTTGTCCGGCTCGCCGTTCGTGCCCCTCCAGGTACCGCGCTCGTCGCCGAAGTTCATCTCGGTCAGCAGGTCGATCCAGGCGGCGTAGTTCGGGTCGATGTTGTACTGCGCCCGCGCGAGGTGGTGCATGAGCGTGTCGCGGAAGAAGATCTGGGTGATCGTGTTCTCCATGCTCTTCACCCACGCCGTCGGCGGAGCGCACGCTCAGCAGCACCTTGGCGTCCGGATAGACGTCCATCAGCTCCTTGTAGTGCCACGCGGCGGGCCAGTCGACGGTCGACTCCTTGCCGGCGAAGATCTCCTCCCAGTCGCCGTCGCCCTCGAACGCCTTGCGCCACTGCGGGACGCTCGTCTCGGGGTCGGACATCATGTCGCGCATGTGGTAGCACGGCAGCCCGAGCATCTCGAGCGCGATCATCTGGGTCGTCGTGGCCGTCCGCGGCTGGCCGGCACCGATCAGCTTCATGGGTTCCCCTTCTGTTGACTTCCGATTAAGCGGCGGCGCAGATTATCTATCTGCGCCCGGTGATGAGGCTGACCGTGGCGGCCACTCCGCCGCCGATCACGAACCCGGCCACGGCGGCGCCGATGAGGGCCGTCTTGCGGTTGCGGATCAGCTGGCCGCGCCAGTTCGTGAGCTCGGTCACCTTCGACCGGAGGTCGTTGACCGAGAAGGCGAGCTCGTGGCGCGTCTCCTCGATCTCCGCTCGGATCATCTCCGGCGAGCGTCTCGCGGGCCACTACGCCTTCACCTCCTCGCCACGCTCGAGCGTCCGCTGCACCTGGTCCCGCTCGATCTTCTGCGCCTCGAGCTCGGCGCGGGTGGCCTTCGCCTCCTGGATCGCCAGGTCGGGCGTGGGCGGCGAGCCCTTCTTGAACAGCCGGTACGCGAGGAACGCCGCCAGGACCGCGAGCAGGAACAGCAGCGCCGTCACGACCGCGAAGCCGGCCCAGATGTTGTCCTCCCAGTTGAAGACGTCGTCCAGGAACCACGCGAGCCCGTGGAAGAACATGGTTATGCCGAAGACGAGGAACACGCCGGCCGCGGCCGCCACGCCCGCGCCACGCGTGAGCTTCGAGACCTTGTCCGTGACCTCGGCCTTCGCGAGCTCGATCTCCTCGCGGACGAGCTGAGAGGCCTTCTCGGAGACCTCGGCGACGATCTCGCCGAGCGACTTGTCGGCCCCGTCCGGCGGCGGCATTCCGTTCGTGGTCATCGCGCAAGCCTCCTCAGGATCAGGGCGAGCGCGAGGCCGCCCGCGAACGCCGCCCCGACGAACGCCTCGGGGCGCTCGGCGAAGGGGTCCTCCTCGGTGTCCACGCTGAGCGGCGACTGGCCGCCGCCCGGGGGCGGGGCCGCCTCGCCGGCCTCGAACTCGGTGGTGGGCTGCTCGTCGGCCATCAGTCGGTCGGGGGGTCCTCCCCGAACACCCGTTCCAGATCTCCGTGGCGATGCGGGTCGTGACGATCGTGGCGAGGGCGCCCACGCCGGCCAGCAGGCCGCCCCACATGAGGCGCTTGACGATCTCGTTGTCCATAGGCGCCTGATTCAACCAGACGCGGCCGGGCGACCGGTCACGCCGTTCTCGAGGCCGCCGCAGATGGCCTCCACCACGAGGTCCTTGGCCTCCTCGTAGTCCTCCTCGGTGCGCGGGAGCACCTCGAAGATCCAGCCCGTGAGCAGCTGCTCGATCGCGCCGTAGAAGCACATCGCCGCGAACTCGGCCGGGATGCCGGACTTGAAGGAGCCCTCCTCGCGCGCGGCCTCGACGATCGCCGCGATGCCCTCGTAGGCCTTGCGGATCTCGTCGAGGTGGAGCGGCCCCGAACGAGTTCGCGGCGCGCGTGACCTCGACGATGATCACCTTCATCAGGTCGGGGTCGTGGCGGTACGAGTCGATGATGAAGCCGGCGACCGAGCGGAGCTTGTCGCGCGACGGCAGGTCGCGGGCGTCGATCTCGCCGATCGCGTCGAGCATGATCTGCCAGCGCTCCAGGAAGAGCGTGTTGAGGATCTCCTCCTTCGAGTCGAAGTAGTGGTAGACGAGCCCGTAGGCCACGCCGGCCTCGTCGGCGACGTCCGAGACGCGGCAGTGGTGGAAGCCCTGGCGCGCGAACACGCGCACCGCCGCGTCGAGGATCATCCGGCGCTTGTCGGGCGCGGTCTTCGCGGCCGCTGGCCATCAGGCGGTGACCCCCTCCGGCCACTGGTAGGCCGCCTCGACGCGGTTCGCGAGGCTCGGCAGCTTCTCGCGGACCTCGTCCTGGCGGGCGAGGTCGAGCTCGGCGGCGATCACGTGCTCGCCCTCCGCCGGCGCCCGCGCGAGCACCTCGCCCCACGGGTCGACGATCATCGAGTTGCCGTAGCTGTCGCCCTCCGGGCCGGCGCGGCGCGCCCTGCCCGGGCGCGATCACGAACACCTGGTTCTCGATCGCGCGGGCGCGCAGCAGCACCTCCCAGTGCGCCTCGCCCGTCACGCGCGTGAAGTTCGCGGGCACCGTCACGATGCGAGCGCCGCGCAGCGCGAGGATCCGGTACAGCTCGGGGAAGCGAAGGTCGTAGCAGATGGTCAGTCCGAGGCCGACCCCGTTCGCCGTCTCGGACAGCACGATCTCGTCCGCCGGGCTCGGAGTGCTCGGACTCGCGGTACTCCACGCCGCCGACCTCGACGTCGAACATGTGGATCTTGCGGTAGACCGCCCGGAGCTCGCCGTCGGGGCCGACGTGCACCGACGTGTTCGAGACGCGCTCGTGGCCCTCGCGGCGCTCGGCGACCGAGCCGGCGACGAGGTCGATGCCGAGCTCGCGCGCGAGCTCGCGCGCCCACGTGACCGGGCGGCCGTCGAGCGGCTCGGCGCCGGCGGGTAGTCGGAGGACGCGCCGCGGATGTCGAGCCGCTCGGGAAGCACCACCAGCTCGGCGCCGTCCGCGGCCGCGGCGCGCACGAGCCGCTCCGCCGAGGCGAGGTTCCGATCCGTCTCCGTCGTCGATTGCAGTTGGACTGCGGCGGCCCTCATCGCCCCTCCCCGAGCGATTGACTGACCAGTCAATCTGGAGTGTACTGGCAGCGTCATGCGCGAACTTCCGGTGCGCGGTGCGCGGCGTCTCGC
Source organism: uncultured Thermoleophilaceae bacterium (assembly GCA_963808875.1). Taxonomy (GTDB): domain Bacteria; phylum Actinomycetota; class Thermoleophilia; order Solirubrobacterales; family Thermoleophilaceae; genus JACVRW01. Next base: position 9,333 of record CAWEHM010000046.1, on the reverse strand, counting down.
GATCTCGCTCTGCGGCTGCCGCCGGAGCGCATGGCGCCGCTTCGCGCGCGGGCGCCCGCTGAAGCGGTGGCGCTACGTGGGCGTCTACCGGCCCGACGTGATGCTCTGCGTGGGCGATGCGCGCGTGGCGGGCTCCGGCAGCGCTGGTGGGCGGTCGCGCTGCCCGACGGCACGCTGTTCGAGGGCCGCGCGCGGCGTGCGGCTCGAGGCGGGTCGCGTGCGCGTGCGCGGCGTGCTCGACTTCGAGCTCGACGACGCCGGCCGGCGTGGAGGTCGTCTCGCCGCACGGGCGCTCCTAGGTCTGGACGCGCAAGCAGGCGCCCGTGCACGTGCGCGGGCGCGTGCGGCGGGCGGGCGCGGCTTCGAGCTGGACGGCGACGACGGCTTCATCGACGACTCCGCCGGCTACCACGCGCGCCACACCGCGTGGCGCTGGTCGGCGGGGATCGGCCGCGCCGACGACGGCCGCGCGTGGCCTGGAACCTCGTGGACGGCGTGCACGACGCGCCGAGGCGAGCGAGCGCACCGTCTGGATCGACGGCGAGCCGCGCGAGGTTCCGCCGCAGGAGTTCGCCGACGACCTTCCCGCGTCGGCGAGCTCGACTTCCGCGAGTGGTCGGCGCGCGAGTCGAACCGCAACCTCGCTCGTCATGCGCAACCGCTACCGGCAGCCTTTTGGCGAGTTCAGCGGCACGCTCCCGGGCGGTCTCGCGCTGGCGGAGGGCTACGGAGTGATGGAGGAGCATGATGTGCTCTGGTGAGGGAGCTGCTCGTGCTGCTCGCCGCGCTGCTGGGCGCTCCGCCCCGGGCGCGGCGTCGCCGGCGACGGGACCGCGCGAGCCGCCGGTGCGGCTGACCGTCGCCGCGTCCGGCGACCTCCTGATCCACACGCCGGTGGCGCAGCGCGCGCTCGCGCTCGGCGGCGGGCGCACTACGACTTCGCGCCGCTGTTCGCCCCGGTGCGGCCCGTATCGCGGGCGCCGACCTCGCGCTCTGCCACATGGAGACGCCGCTCGTGCCCGGCCCGGTGCAGGGCTACCCGGTGTTCCACACGCCGCCGGACCTCGCCCGCTCCGTGAGGCGGGTGGGCTGGGACGCATGCAGCACGGCCTCGAACCACTCGCTCGACGCCGGCCAGTACGGGATCGACACCACGCTGCGCGCGCTCCGCGGCGCCGGCGTGAAGGCCACCGGCACCTCGCGCTCGGCGCGGGCGCGCCGGCGGATCACGATGCTGCGCGTGAAGGGCGTGCGCGTGGCGTTCCTGTCCTACACGGCCGTCACGAACGGCCAGGCGGTGCCGCATCCCGTGGAGCGTCAACTGGGCGTCGCCGGGGCCGATCCTGCGCGACGCGCGCCGGGCTCGCCGCCGCGGCGCGCGCATCGTGATCGTGAACATCCACTGGGGCACCGAGTTCGTGGCGGCGGTGAGCGCGCAGCAGCGCGCGCTCGCGCGCAGGCTCACGCGCTCGCCCGCGATCGACGCGATCGTGGGCCAGCACGTGCACGTGGTCCAGCCGATCCGGCGCGTGCACGGCAAGCCGGTCGTGTTCGGCGAGGGCAACCTGATCTCGAACCAGACGGCGGCCTGCTGCCCGGCGGCATCCCAGGACGGCCTGATCGCGCTGATCGACTTCGTGGTCAGGCCCGGCGAGCGCGCCCGCGCCCGCCGCATCCGCTACGTGCCCACCTGGGTACGCCACCCCGACTACACCGTCATGCGCGCCGCGCCCGGCTCGCCCTCCTGGAACCGGACCGTCAGCGCGGCCGGCCGCCGGCGCACCATCCGCCCGTGTGTGCAACACAATTGCTAAGGGGTCTGACCCCTTAATGTCCGCGCCATGCAGATCCGCGCCGCCGTGCTCGAGGAGTTCGCCAACCCGCTCGTCGTCCAGGACGTCGAGCTCCAGGGCCCGGGGCCGGGCGAGGTGCTCGTGCGGCTGCGGCGTGCGGCGTCTGCCACACCGACCTGTACACGGCCAGCGGCGCCGACCCGTCCGGCTACGCGCCGACGGTGCTCGGGCACGAGGGCGCGGGCGTCGTCGAGGAGGTCGGCGAGGGCGTGACGAGCGTCGCGCCCGGCGACCACGTGGTCACGCTGTTCTCGCCCCAGTGCCGCGAGTGCATCCACTGCGTCTCCGACCGGACCAACCTCTGCCTCGCGATCCGCGACCAGCAGAACAAGGGCTACCTGCCCGACGGCACCACGCGCCTCCACCGGAACGGCGACGAGATCCGCCACTTCATGGGCACGAGCACGTTCGCCGAGGCGACCGTCATGCCGGAGATCGCGCTCGCCAAGGTGAACCCCGAGGCGCCGCTCGACGTGATCTGCACGCTGGCCTGCGGCGCCACCACGGGCATCGGCGCGGCGCTCTACATCGCCAAGGTCGAGCCGGGCTCGACGTGCGTCGTCTTCGGCGCCGGGCCTGGTCGGCCTCGGCGCCGTGGCGGGCGCGCGGCTGGCCGGCGCGGAGCGGATCGTCGCGGTGGACCTCTCCGAGGAGCGGCTCGAGCACGCCCGCCAGCAGGGCGCCACCGACACGCTCGTGGGCGGGCCCGACGTGGTCGACCAGATCCTCGAGATGACCGACGGCTTCGGCGCCGACTACACCTTCGAGGCCACCGGCATCGTCTCCGTGATGCGCCAGGCCGTCGAGTCGGCGCGCATGGGCTGGGGCCTCTGCACGATCGCGGGCGTGGCCGGCAAGGGCGAGGTGCTCGAGGTGGTGCCGCGCTACCTGATCACCGGCCGCCGGATCGCCGGCGCCTCGTTCGGCGGAGCGAAGGGCCGCGACCGCGTGCCCGAGCTGGTGGACACGCTACATGTCCGGCGACCTCGACCTCGACTCGCTCGTGACCCGCCGCATCTCCCTCGACGAGGTGAACGACGCCTTCGAGGCGATGGAGCGCCAGGAGGGCATCCGCACCGTCATCACCTACTAGCGCGCAGGCCGATCCGGACCGTGCGGCGATTGCCGGCCGCGTCGACCGCGCGGGCGCGCAGCGTCAGCCCGAGCGCGGCGTGAAGCGGCGCAGTCGCAGCCGGCCCGCGTCTGGTGCGGCCGCAGCAGGACTCGCCTCGTGGTGGCCGCAGTGAGTGAGACACGCAGCGGCAGGCTCAGTGCGTGGCGCCGCGGCGCCTGCAGTACCAGGCGCAGCCTGCAGCGCTCCGAGCAGCGGGCTCGGACCGCCAGGCCGCGCGCGAGCAGGCGCTCCGGTCGCCGGCGGGCGACGCACGCGCACCGAGAGCCGTGGCGAGACCGCGTCGTTGACGCCGCCCGAGCCGCCCGTGCGCGCCGCTTGTCGAGCCGCTGCCGCCGGGCTCGAGCCGCCCGGAGCGGGCGCCGGCGCGCGGCTCGCCGATGCCCACGTCGGCCACCAGCCGCAGCGAGCGCAGCACGTTCAGCCGGCCGCCGCTCACCGTCTTGCCGGCGAACGCGGGCCGTGCGTCCGTCCCGCCCGTGATCGCGGAGCTGATGTCGGTCGGCAGCGAGGAGGGCGACGCCGACCAGAGCAGCGCCGCGGCGCCGGACACGTGCGGCGTGGCCATCGAGGTGCCGCTGGCCCAGCTGTAGCCGCCGCCCAGCCAGGTGCTGGCGATGCTCACGCCCGGCGCGGCGAGGTCGACCGAGGTCGCGCCGTAGTTCGAGAACGAGGCGAGCTGGTCGCGGTTGTCGCTGGCGGCGACGCACAGCACGTTCGGGAGCACGTACGCGCACGGGTAGGTGGGCACGACGTCGTTGTTGTCACCCACGCCGTCGGCGCCGCCGTTGCCCGCCGCGGCGACGAACAGCATCGTCGGGAACGCCGCAATCGCGTCGTGCTCCGCTCGCGACGAGCTGGTCGACCCAAGGCTGAGGTTCACCACCTTGGCGCCGTGCTGGAAGGCGTACGAGTAGGCGAGGATGACGTTCGACACGCTGCCCGAGCCGGTGGAGTCGAGCGTGCGGATCGGCAGCACCTTCGCGGCGTTGTCGGCCACGCCGGCCACGCCGATCCCGTTGCCGCGTTCCGCGGCGATCGTGCCGGACACGTGCGTGCCGTGCCCGTTCGCGTCGGTCGGGGTCGTCGTCGTTCCCCACGTAGTCGTGACCGGGCAGGAGGTTCGGCCGGAGATCCGGGTGCGCGGTGTCCACGCCCGTGTCGATGACCGCGACGATGGTGTTGCCGGTGATGCCCGGCTCCCACGCCTCGGCGATGTCCGAGTCGGCGTCCGGGTGCCCGCGACGCCGCGGATCAGCTGACCCGTGTTCTGCACCGCCCACAGCTGCGAGAGGTACGGGTCGTTGGGGAGCGGGAGCGTGTGCCGGATCGCGTCCGGCTCCGCGTACAGGACGTCGGGGTCGCGCTCGAGCGCGCGCTCCGCCACGGCCGCCGGCTGCCCCGGCCCGACCTCCACGAGCTGCATCCCCTTCACGGGCAGCGCGCGGTCGAGCTCCGTGCCGGCGTCCTGGCGCGCGTCGAGCCGGTCGGCCGCGGTCGCGTCGCCGTCGAAGCGCACGATCAGCTTCGCCGGCTCGGCCGCCGAGGCCTCGCCCAGGAAGCCCGCCAGGAGCGCGAACGTCACCGTCGCCGCGAGGGCGAGTACCAGAAGAGGACGCATCGCATCCGTCCCAACGGCGGGTTAACCCGATACTTGCTAGCGCCTCACCCGTTTTGAACAATGCACGGGTTCGCGCGCGAAACTAGGCCAGAAAGGAGCCCTGCGAGCCGTGCGCGGGGCCCGCGGCCTCACCCGACTCGAGCAGCGCGGCGATCTCCTCAGCGGAATAGCCGAGTGAGGAGAGCACCTCCTCGGTGTGCTCGCCGAGCGCCGGCCCAGGCCCCGCCGGCTCGCCCGGCGTGCGCGACAGCTTCACCGGCACGCCGAGGAGTCTGACCTCCGATTCGGCGCCCGGCTGGTCGACCGCCAGCACCATCTCGCGCGCCCGCACCAGCTCGGAGTCGAGCGCCTCGTCGAGGCCGAGCACGGGCTCGAGGCAGCAGTCGTGCTCGGACGCGAACGCCTGCCACTCGTCGCGCGTTCGCTCGAGGAAGATGCGCTCGACCTCTGCGTGCGCGTCCGACCCTGGCCGCTCGAACTGCTTCTCCACGAGGTCCTCGCGACCGACCCCCCGGCACCACGCCTGCCAGAACTTCGGCTCGAGCGCGCCGAGCGTGACCCGCCGTCCCGGCAGGCGTACGGGCGGTAGCAGACGAGGCTCCCGGCCAGCTCGAGGTCGCCACGTCCCGGCGGCGTGCCGTCGGCGAGGTACCTGGCCGCCACGAGCGCGAGCCACGACAGCGACCCGTCGAACATCGACACGTCCACGAGCTGGCCCTCGCCGGAGCTGTCGCGCTCGCGCAGCGCGGCCAGGATCCCGAACGCAGCCATCAGGGCTCCGCCCCCGACGTCCGCGATCTGGCCCGCGCTCTGCACCGGCGGGCCGCCGGCGTCGCCCGACAAGCCGAGCAGCCCGTTCAGGCCGAGGTAGTTCATGTCGTGCCCGGACCGGGCGGTGTAGGGCCCGTCCTGGCCGTAGCCCGTGATCGCGCAGTACACGAGCCGCGGGTTCTCCTCGCGCAGGCGGTCGTAGCCGACGCCGAGCCGCTCCATGACGCCCGGCCGGAACGACTCGAGGAGCACGTCGTGCTCGCGCACGAGCCGCAGCAGGGCTTCCTTTCCTCCCCCACTTTTCAGATCGAGCCGAATTGACCGCTTGCCGCGATTGAGAGCAAGGAACAGGGCGGACTTCGCCGACTGGTCCGCCCCTTCGTACGAGGGGTGAGACCAACGGATGTAATCCCCCATCCCCGTGTCCTCGACCTTCAGGACCTCCGCACCGAAGTCTGCGAGCAGGAGCGAGCAGAAGCCGCCGGGAAGCAGCCGCGAGAGGTCGAGCACCCTGACGCCGCCCAGGGCGCTCATGTGAGCAGCTCGCGGCGCGTGACCTCACGGCCCGGTGTGCCCAGCAGCTCGCGTGCCTCCTCCACGGTCGCCACCCGCCGGCCCGCGTTCTCCACGATCTCGCGAGCCTTGGCGATCAGGTCGCCGTTCGAGCGCGCCATCTCGCCGTCCGGCAGATAGAAGTTGTCCTCGAGGCCAGCGCGCACGTTCCCGCCCAGCGCCGCCGCGGCGGAGATCAGCGACCACTGGCCGCGGCTGATCCCGATCACTCCCCAGTTGCTGCGAACCCCGTCGGGCAGCTGCTCGGACATGTGCGCGACATTCTTCGCCGTCGGACGAATGCCGCCGGTCACGCCCATGACACACGACACCTGCAGCGGCTCGGACAGGAGACCCATGTCGATCAGCGGATCGAGGTTGGCCACGTGGCCCGAGTCGAAGCACTCGTGCTCGGGCCGGATCTCGAGCTCGTTCATCGCGGTCACGAACTCGATGATCGTGTCGAACGAGTTCTCGAAGACCGTCTTGAAGACGAAGTCCTTCCGCTTGGAGGAGTACTTCGCGTAGTTCATCGAACCCATGTTGAGCGCCGCCACGTCCGGCCGCAGCTCGCGCAGGTACTCGATCCGCTTCTGGATCGGGATGCCGATGGCGCCCGTCGAGTAGTTGATCGATCACGTCCTCCACCGCGCCCCGGATCGCCTCCGTGATCGCGCGGAAGTCCTCGACCTCGTAGCTCGGCACGCCGTCCGGCGTGCGCGCATGGATGTGGATCATCGACGCGCCCTCGTCGACCGCCCGCTTCGCCTCCGCCGCGTACTCCTCCGGCGTGTACGGAATCGCCGGGCATTGCTCTCGGTTCGCCACGGCGCCGGAGATCGAGCACGTGACGATGCAGGGCGCGTCCGTCATCGCCGGAGTTGCTTGATGTCGCGGCCAGCCGCCGAATCCTCGATCAGCTGCTCGAGCCGGCGCTCACGCGTCTCCTGCCGCTTCGCGCTCATGACCAGATGGACGGCGGTGCGGCGGTACCACGGAGGCCGGGAGTCGAAGTAGTCGACGGCCGCCGCGTTGGCCCGCAGCCTTGCCTCGAACTCGGGCGACAGCTCAGACTCGCGCTCGAACGAGTAGACGCCGGTTCTCGCGTCCGTTCGACGTTCGAACGCCGCGAGCCCGGCGGGGCGCATGAGTCCCGCCTCCTTCAGCTTCGACACCTTCTCCACGTTCACCTTGCTCCAGTTGCTCCCCGGCCTTCGCGGGGTGAACCGCTGCATGTAGCGGTCTTCGTCGAGCTTGTTCGAGCGGCCATCGATCCAGCCGAAGCAGAGCGCCTGGTCCACCGCCTCCGACCAGCTCATCGCACGCCTTCCGGTGTGCTGCTTGTGGAAGCCCACGTAGACCTCGGCTGCGGTCTCGTGGTTCTCCTCGAGCCAGTCGTAGAACTCCTGGGGCGACTCGAAGAAGATCGGCTTCGGCTCGGTCATACCGGCATCACACCGTGCTTTCTCCACGGCCGCTGCACCCGCTTCGTCTCCGCCATCTCGAGCGCGCGGATCACCGTGGGGCGCGTCTCGCGCGGGTCGATGATGTCGTCGATCAGCGCGTTGCCGGCGGCGATGTAGGGTCGATCGTCTTCCTGATCCCCTCGATCATCTCGGCGCGCGTGGCGTCCGGATCGTCGGCCGCCTCGATCTGCTTGCGGAAGATGATGTTCACCGCTCCCTCGGGACCCATCACCGAGATCTCGGCGCTCGGCCAGGCCACGATCAGGTCGGGCTCGTACGCGCGGCCGTTCATCACGTAGTAGCCGGCGCCGTAGGCCTTGCGGATCACGACCGTGATCTTCGGCACCGTCGCGCGCGACACCGCGTAGAGCATCTTCGCGCCGTGCCGGATGATCCCGGCCTGCTCGACCTTCGTGCCCACCATGAAGCCGGGCACGTCCATCAGGAACAGCAGCGGGATGCCGTAGGCGTCGCACAGGTTCACGAACCGCGCCGCCTTGTCGGCGGAGTCGTTCTCGAGGATCCCGCCGAGGTGCTTCGGCTGGTTGGCCACGATCCCAACCGGCCGCCCGCCCATCCGCGCAAGGCAGGTGATGATCGTCCGCGCCCAGCGCGGCTTCAGGTCGAACCAGTCGCCGTCGTCCACGATCCGCGCGATCACGTCGTACATGTCGTACGGCTTGCGCGGCGAGTCGGGGAGGATGTCGAGCAGCTCCTCGTCCATCCGGTCCACCGGGTCCGACGGCCTCGCGTCGCGGCGGCGGCTCCTCGCAGTGCTGAGGGAAGTAGGAGAGGTAGTCCTTGACGGCGGCGATGCAGTCCTCGTCCGACTCCACCTCGAGGTCGCCCACGCCGGAGATGCGGGTGTGGATGCGCGACCCGCCCAGCTCCTCCTGCGTCACGTCCTCGCCGGTCACGGCCTTGGTGAGATGCGGCCCTGCCAGCGCCATCGAGCCGCGCCCCTTCACCATCGGCACGAAGTCGGCGAGCCCGGGGATGTACGCCGTGCCCGCCGCGCACGGGCCCATCAGCGCAGCCACCTGCGGCACGACGCCGCTCATCGTGACCTCCTCGCGGAACAGGTGGCCGGACCCCGCGAACAGCGAGCCCGCCGCCTCCTGGATCCGCGCTCCCGCCGAGTCGAGCAGCCACAGCATCGGGATCCGCTTGGTGAGCGCCAGCTCGCGCAGCCGCGACACCTTCATCTCGCCGGTCATGCCCATGGAGCCGGCCATGACCGTGAAGTCGTACGCGGCCACCGCCACCAGCCGGCCGTCGACCTTCCCGTAGCCGGTGACCACGCCGTCCGCCGGCGCCTCCTTCCCCTCCATGGCCCGTTGTGAGAAGTGCGGCCGCCCGTGGATGCCCAGCTCCGTGAATGTGCCCTCGTCGATCAGAAGCGCCAGCCGCTCGCGCGCGGTGAGCTTCTCCTGCTCGTGCTGGCGCGCGATCCGCTCCTCGCCGCCGCCGAGCCGGGCCTGCTCGCGGCGCTCGTGCAGATCCTCGACCAGCGAGCGCAGAGGAGGTCGGGCGACGAGCGTGTCGGCGGGAGTGCGTTCGGTTGTCATGAGGACTCGGAAATGTGCTCCAGCACCGGCTCCAGCACGTGCATCGCCGTCTCGGTGGCCACGGCGCGCGCCTCCTCGTCGTCGGGCGCGTCGAAGTTCGTTATCTCGATCCCCACCAGCTCGCAGTCCTCGAGCACCGAGTCCATCAGGTCGTAGAGCTTGTCGGGATGGAGGCCGCCCGGGCGCCGGCACGGCCGCGGGGAAGTGCTCCGGGTCGATCACGTCGAGGTCGAGGTGCATGAACACCGGCGCGCCCTCCAGCGCGTTCTTCGCCGCCACGAGCGTCTCGACAGGGCTCGCCCCGATCACGGTCGCCGCGCTCCGCTCGAGGAGCTCGCGCTCGCCCGGGTCGAGGTCGCGCACACCCGTG
>CAWEHM010000045.1:0-9630 GCA_963808875.1 uncultured Thermoleophilaceae bacterium | reverse complement strand
TCCTCCTCGACGGCGACGACGTGACCGGGCTGCCCGCCTTCCGGCGCCCCACCAACACCGTCTTCCAGAGCTACGCGCTGTTCCCGCACCGGACCGTCGAGCAGAACGTGGCCTTCGGGCTCCAGCGTCAGAAGGTGGACAAGTCGGAGATCAAGCGCCGCGTGGCCGAGGAGCTCGACCGCGTGGGGCTCGCGCCGGAGGCCAAGCGCAAGCCGGCCCAGCTCTCCGGCGGCCAGCAGCAGCGCGTGGCTCTCGCGCGCGCGCTCGTGAATCGTCCCGCCGTGCTGCTCCTCGACGAGCCGCTCGGCGCCCTCGACCTCAAGCTCCGCAAGCAGCTGCAGGTGGAGCTCAAGCGCATCCAGCGCGACGTCGGCATCACGTTCATCTACGTGACGCACGACCAGGAGGAGGCGCTCACGATGTCGGATCGGATCGCGGTGATGAACCGCGGCGTCGTCGAGCAGGTGTCCGATCCCGAGACGGTCTACGAGCGCCCCGCCACCACCTTCGTCGCCGGGTTCATCGGCGTGTCGAACCTCATGCCGGGCGAGGTCACCTCGGCCAACGGCGGCGGCGCACAGCTGCGCCTCGACGCGGGACCTACGGTCCGCACGCCTCAGTCAGGCGGCGCGAAGCCGGGCGAGCGCGCGCACGCGGTCGTGCGTCCCGAAAAGCTCGTGCTGACGCCCGCGGGCGAGGACGCACCCGACGGCCACCCGAGCGTCGAGGGCCAGGTGGAGAGCTCCCTCTACCTGGGCACGGCCACGTCGATGGTCGTGAAGCTTGGAGACGGAACTCGCATGACGGTGCTGGTACCGAACGCCGACGCGGAGGCTCGCCGGGATCTACCGGTGGCGGGCGAGGGCGCGAGGCTGAGCTGGTCTGACGAGAACATCCACATCGTGAGGGAAGGGAAAAGCGAGAGTGACCCCGAGTAACGAAGACCTGGAACGCCAGTTCGAGCGCATGCTGCGCGACCCGCTGACGCGGCGACTCATCCTCAAGCGCGGAGCGGCAGGGGTCCTGAGCGCCTCCGCGCTGGCCTACCTGGCGGCGTGCGGCACCGACGAGCCGGGTGGCGGCAGCGGCAACAACCCGAGCGACGAGAAGGCGATCGCCAAGGGCAAGATCGCCTCGAGCCTCTACTTCGCCAACTGGCCGCTGTACATCGACGAGAAGCACTCGGCGCTCAAGTCGTTCGAGCAGAAGTACGGCACGAAGATCAAGTACGTCGAGGAGATCAACGACAACGACCAGTTCTTCGGCAAGGTCCGCCAGCAGTACGCGCAGGGCGAGTCCGGTGGGCGCGACATTCAGGTCGTGACCGATTGGATGGCCACGCGCATGATGCGGCTCGGCTACGTGCAGAAGTTCGACAAGTCCGCGATGCCGAACGCGAAGACGAACATCATCGACCGGCTGGCGTCGCCGCCGTTCGACGCCACGCGCGAGTTCACGATGCCATGGCAGTCGGGGATGACCGGGATCATCTACCGCAAGGACAAGGTGAAGCGCAAGCCGCAGTCCGTGGACGACCTGTTCAACCCGGCGTACAAGGGCAAGGTCACGTTCCTCACCGAGATGCGGGATTCGGTGGGCGTTGTGACGGCTTGGCAGGGCGCCGATCCCGAGAAGGCCAGCCTCGACGAGTACATGAAGGCCGTCGACAAGCTCCAGGAGGAGGTGGACTCGGGGCAGATCCGCGGGTTCACCGGCAACGAGTACCTGAAGGACATCCCGAAGGGTGACTCGTGGATCATCCTGGGCTGGTCCGGTGACGCGGTTCAGCTGAAGGCCGACAACCCGAACATCGACTTCGTGCTGCCGGACACCGGCGGCATGCTGTGGACGGACAACATGCAGATCCCTGTCGGCGCTCCGCACGCCTACACGGCCGAGAAGTTCATCGACTACATCTACCAGCCCGAGGTCGAGGCCCCCATCGCGGCGTACGTGAACTACATCTGCCCGGTGAAGGGGGTAAAGGAGATTCTCGAGAAGACCGACAAGTCGCTCGCCGAGAACCCGCTGATCTTCCCGGACCCGGCCTTCCTCGACAACACCCATATCTTCCGGGGGCTTAAGCCGGAGGAGGAGCGTGAGCTCGACGACGCGTTCCAGAAGGTGATCGGCGCGTAGGAGCCGGGCCGGGGACTCGCATAATGCCGGTCCGACTACGAAAGGCGGCGCTCCCCTACCTGTTGCTCCTCCCGGGGCTCGGGTGGCTGCTGCTGTTCTTCGCCCTCCCGCTGGTCTACATGGCGTTCGAGTCGCTCAAGACCGGCACCATCGACACGGGCTTCCAGCTCACGTGGGAGTTCTCGAACTACACGAACGCGCTCAACGACTACAGCGAGCAGTTCATCCGCTCGTTCGAATACGCCGGGCTCGCCACGCTGATCGCGCTCCTGATCGGCTACCCGCTCGCCTACGTGATCGCGTTCCGCGGTGGAAAGTGGCGGAACGCGCTGCTGCTCCTCGTGATCGTGCCGTTCTTCGTCACGTACCTCATCCGCACGCTCTCGTGGGAGACGATCCTGTCCGACTCGGGCGTCGTCGTGAGCACGCTCAAGACGCTCGGGATCGTCTCTCAGGACGGGCGATTGCTCGACACCACCGTCTCCGTGGTCGCGGGCATCACCTACAACTTCCTGCCGTTCATGATCCTGCCGCTCTACGCCAGCCTGGAGCGGATCGATCACCGGCTGCTCGAGGCGGGCTACGACCTGTACGGGCGGCGGCGCGACGTGTTCCTGCGCGTCACGCTGCCCCTTTCCATGCCGGGCGTGGTGGCCGGCGTGCTGCTCACCTTCATCCCGGCGGCGGGCGACTTCATCAACGCGCAGCTGCTGGGTACGCCCAAGCAGTTCATGATCGGAAACGTCATCCAGTCGCGCTACCTCGTGCTGGCGGACTACCCGACCGCCGCGGCGCTCTCGTTCCTGTTGATGGCGTTCTCGCTGATCATCGTGATCGTCTGGGCGCGCATCGCCGGAACCGAGGCGCTGCTCGGAACCGAGGAAGAGCGCGCGTGACGGCGGCGATCCGCAAGCGGGGGGCCGACTGGCTCCTCAACGGGTACGCGGCCCTCGCGCTGGTCTACCTGCTGCTCCCTATCGCGGTCATCATCGTCTTCTCCTTCAACAACCCGGTTGGCCGCTTCAACTTCATCTGGCAGGAGTTCAGCCTCGACGCCTGGAAGCACCCCTTCGCCGTGCCCGGCGTCGGCGACGCGCTGAAGAACTCGCTCGAGATCGCCGCGTTCTCCACCCTGATCGCGACCGCTCTCGGCACGCTCACCGCGCTGGCATTGGTGCGTTACGAGTTCAGGTTCCGCGGGCCGGTGAACTTCTTCATCTTCATCCCGCTGGCCACGCCCGAGGTCGTCCTCGGCGCCGCGCTCCTCTCGCAGTTCCTCAACTGGGGTGCGCCGCAGCTCGGCTTCGCGACGATCCTGATCGCGCACGTGATGTTCAACCTGTCGTTCGTCGTGATCACGGTCAGATCGAGGCTGATCGGGTTCGACAGGTCGCTCGAGGAGGCGGCCCAGGATCTCGGCGCCACCCCCTGGGAGACGTTCCGGCTCGTGACGCTGCCGCTGATCATGCCCGGGGTCGTGTCCGCCGGTCTCCTGGCGTTCGCCCTGTCGATCGACGACTTCGTGATCACCTACTTCAACAACGGCTCGACGATCACGTTCCCGCTGTTCATCTGGGGCGCGGCGCGAGTGGCGGTCCCGCCGCAGATCTACGTGATCGCGACGATGATCTTCCTGTTCACGGTGGCGATGATGCTCATCACCGTGTGGCAGCAGCGCCGCGCGGAGAAGCTCGCGGCGGTGCGGCCCGACGAGCCGGACCTGGCGCTGGAGCCGGCGCCCGCTTGACGATCGAAGAGCTGATCGCCCGCGAGCGCGAGCTGTTCCAGAGCCGGAACCCGCGCTCCCGGGAGCTGCACGACGCGGCGCGCGGGAGCCTCCTCGCCGGCGTGCCCATGCCCTGGATGACGATGTGGGCCGGTGGCTTCCCGCCCTACCTCGACCGCGCCTCCGGCGCGACGATCGTGGACGTGGACGGGCACGAGTACGCCGACTTCTGTCTCGGCGACACCGGCGCGATGGCGGGCCACTCGCCCGAGCCCACGAGGCGCGCGATCGGCCGGATCGAGGGCATCACCACAATGCTGCCCACCGAGGACGCCGCATGGGTGGGCGGCGAGCTGGCGCGCCGCTTCGGCGTGCCGTACTGGCAGTTCTCACTCACCGCCACGGACGCGAATCGCTGGATGATCCGGATGTGCCGCCACGTGACCGGCCGCGACCGGATCGGCGTGTTTTCCTGGTGCTACCACGGCTCGGTCGACGAGTCGTTCGTTCGGCTCGACGGGCAGGGGCTGGCGCGGGCGCGTGAGGGCCTGGTGGGCCCCGCGGTCGATCCCACCGAGACGACGCGCGTTGCGGAGTTCAACGAGATCGACTCGGTTCGCTCGATCCTGGAACACGGCGACGTGGCCTGCCTCCTGATGGAGCCGGCGCTCACCAACATCGGCATCGTCCTGCCGGAGCCGGGCTTCCTCGGCGAGGTCCGCAACCTGTGCGACGAGCACGGGACGCTCCTGATCATCGACGAGACGCACACCCTGAGCGCGGGACCGGGAGGGTGCACGGCCGCGTGGGGGCTTCGCCCGGACGCCGTGACGCTCGGCAAGTCGATCGGCGGTGGCGTGCCGATCGGCGCCTACGGCGTGACAGCCGAGCTGGCCGATCGCATCGTCTCGCAGCAGGACGCCGACTACGAGGACACCGGCGGGGTGGGCGGGACCCTCGCCGGCAACGCGCTGTCGCTGGCGGCCGCGCGCGCCACGCTCGGCGAGGTGCTCACCGACGAGGCGTTCCGGCACATGGTCGTTCTCCGCGAGCGCTTCGCCGGCGGTGCGGAGGCGGCGATCGCCGATCACGGGATGCCGTGGTCGATGGTCTCGCTCGGCGCCAGGTGCGAGTTCCGCTACTCGCCGGAGCCGCCGCACACCGGTGCCGAGTCCGCCGCGGCGGGGGATCCGGCGCTCGATGAATATCTTCACCTGTACCTGATGAACCGAGGCGTGCTGATCACCCCCTTCCACAACATGGCCCTGATGTGCCCCGTCACGACGGAGGAGCAGGTGGACCTGCACACGGAAGTCTTCACCGCAGCCGTGGCGGAGCTCGCCGCGTGAGCTCGTACGAGCTCATCGCGGACCTGCCACTCGAGGTCGAGTCGCTCACCTTCGAGGGGCGCGAACTCGTGCTGAACGAAGACTTCACGCGTGCGACGACGCTGATCCAGCTCCACGGCCCGGGCGGGGAGACGGGTGTGGGCGAGGACGTGGTCTACGACGGGCTCGACCACGTGAACCTGCAGGCCGACGGACCGCAGACGATCGACCTGGCCGGCTCCTACACGATCGACTCGTTCTCGAAGAAGCTCGAGGAGACGCAGCTGTTCCCGGCGCCGCCGGTGCGCGGCGAGGTGTCGGAGCTGTACCGGCGCTGGGCGTTCGAGTCCGCGGCGCTGGACCTCGCGCTGTTGCAGGCGGGCCGCTCGCTTCCCGACGTGCTCGAGCGCGAGCCGAGGCCGGTCAACTTCGTGGTGTCCATGCGGCTCGGCAGCTGGCCGGCCAGCGAGGAGCCGGAGAAGCCGGACCGGGCGCTCGCGCTGCTCGAGCGCTACCCCGGCACGAAGCTGAAGCTCGACCCCACCAACCAGTGGACGCAGGAGCTGATCGACGCGCTGGTGGAGACAGGGGCAGTGGACTCGCTCGACCTGAAGGGCCAGTACAAGGGCACGCCGGTGGACGTGGAGACCGATCCGGAGCTGTACCGGATGGTGATCGAGTCGTTCCCGGACGCGTGGCTCGAGGACCCGGACGTGAACGACGATACGAAGCCGCTGCTCGACCCGGTGAGCGAGCGCGTCACGTGGGACGCGCCGATCCACTCGGTGGCCGACGTGCTCGCGATGCCGTGGCCGCCGCGCATGGTGAACATCAAGCCGTCCCGCTTCGGCCCGCTCAGCAACCTGTTCGAGATGTACGACTGGTGCGAGCGGGAGGGGGTAGGGGCGTATGGCGGCGGCCAGACGGAGCTCGGCCCGGGACGAGGCCACATCCAGTACCTGGCGTCGCTCTTCCACCCCGGCACCCCGAACGACACCGCGCCATCCGGCTTCAACGAACCCAAGCTTCCCGAGGGGCTCCCCACGAGCCCGCTCGAGCCGCGCATCGCGCCGGCAGGCTTCCGCTGGCAGCAGTGATCGAGGCGTTCCCGTTTCATCCGGGCGGGGACCCGCTCGACATGGCCCGCCGGATCGCGGCGTTCCTGGGTGAGGCGCGCGAGTCGCTCGATCTGGCGCTGTACGACATCCGCCTGCCGGACGAGCCGGGCGACATCGTGGCGAAGGCGCTCTGCGACGCGCACGAGCGCGGCGTGCGGATCCGGGTGGCGTACAACACGGACCACCCGGAGCGGATCTTCTTCCCGCCTCCGCCGCAGACGAAGCCGGAGCTGCTCGAGGCGATGCCGTTCCCGACCTGCGGCATCCCGGGCGTCCCGGACCTGATGCACCACAAGTACGTGGTGCGTGACGGCTCCGCCGTCTGGACCGGTTCCACCAACTGGACGACCGACTCGTGGACGCTCCAGGAGAACGTGCTGCTCACCGCGGTGGGTGTGCCGGAGCTGGCCGCAGCGTTCACGCAGAACTTCGAGGAGCTGTGGACGAGCCGGAACGTGGAGGCGAGCGGCCACGAGGACCCGCGCCCGCTGGAGATCGACGGGCACCAGGTGCGCGCGTGGTTCACGCCGGGGCACGGCGAGGAGCTGTCGCACCGGATCGCGAAGGCGATCGGTCGCGCCCGTGAGCGGGTCCGGATCGCCTCGCCCGTGATCACCGCGGGACCGATCCTCGCCACGCTCGCCGAGGCGGCGGCCGAGCGGCGCGTGGACCTGAGCGGGGTGGTGGATCGCACGCAGATGGAGGAGGTGGTCCACCAGTGGCGGACCAACGGTCACTCGGCGTGGAAGATCCCGATCCTGGCGTCGGTCCTGGCGAACGCCGACTGGAAGGGCAAGCCGTCCACGAAGTACGGCGCCGACACGCCACACGACTTCATGCACGCGAAGGTCACGGTGGCCGACGACACCGTCTTCACCGGCTCGTTCAACCTGTCGCGCTCAGGCGAGATGAACGCGGAGAACGTGGTGGAGATCCACGACGCGGCGCTCGCGGATCAGCTGGCCACGTTCATCGAGGAGATCCGGGCGGGCTACGAGGCTATGCCCGTGCCTGACGGTGGACCGCCGACTGGAGCACGTCACGCACCTCCGCCGGATCGTCCGTGAGCGTCCACAGCTCGAGGTCCTCGGCAGCGATGTTGCCCTCGGAAAGCATGCGGTCGCCGACCCAGTCGACCAGCCCGCGCCAGTAGTCCGTCCCAACCAGCGCGACGGGGAACTGGCGGATCTTGTCCGTCTGGATCAGCGTCAGCGCCTCCCACAGCTCGTCCATCGTGCCGAACCCGCCCGGGAAGACGACAAACCCGCTGGCGTAGCGGACGAACATGATCTTGCGCACGAAGAAGTAATGGAACTCCAGCGAGATGTCGCAGTACGGGTTGCCGCCCTGCTCGAACGGCAGCTCGATGTTCAGGCCCACCGATAGCGCGCCGGCATCCTTCGCGCCGCGGTTCGCGGCCTCCATGAGCCCGGGTCCGCCGCCGGTGATGATCGCCATGCCGCTCTCGCCGACGATGCGCGCGGTCTCGCGAGCCAGCGCGTAGTCGGGGTCGTCCGGCTGAGTGCGGGCCGAGCCGAAGAAGCTCGCGGCGGCGCCGACGCCGGCCAGGGCGTCGAAGCCCATCCGGACCTCCTCGCTGATCCGCTCGATCCGGTCCTCGTCGGACAGCGTGGAGCGGACCGCCGCCTCCTGCGCGGCGATGATCTCCTCGTCCAGCGTGCGGGGCTCGCGTGGCATGAGGCCCCTGAGGCTAGATGGCCGGCACTCCCGCGAGGCCGGCCACCCAGGTTCCCCCTTCCCCCCAGAAGGAAAGTACAAATTGGCACTTCCCCGCTGAAACCAAAAATGATGCGTCCAGGCTGTCGCAACCTGCACGGCCTCGTTGGACGTTTCGTACTACAGCGCGAGCGAAAGTGGCTGCTCGAGCAGATCCTTGACCCGAGCGAGGAACTCGGCGCCGTCGGCGCCGTACAGGATGCGGTGGTCGCAGACGAGAGTGAGCACCATCTGGTCGCGGGCGATGAGCTTGCCCTTGTCGTCAACCGCCGGCCTCTTCTCGAGCTTCCCGACGGTGAGGATCGCGGCCTGGGGCGGGTTGATGATCGCCGTGAACTGCTCGATGCCGAACATCCCCAGGTTCGAGACGGTGAACGTGCCGCCTGACAGTTCCGGCGGCGTGACCGTCTTGTCCTTGACCTTGCCGATCACGGCGCGGGCGTCGCGGGTGATCTGGCCGAGCGACTTCTGGTCGGCGTCGAAGATCGTGGGCACGACGAGCGCGTCCATGGCCGCGACGGCGATGCCGACATTCACGCGGTCGTACAGCTCGAACTTGCCGTCGCGGTAGGCGCCGTTGACGCGCGGGTGCTCGCGCAGGGCGCCGGCGCACGCCTTGACGACCATGTCGTTGAACGACGGAACCGGATCCGAGATCTCCTTGAGCCGCTCGCGGAGGGCGACGGCCGCGGTCATGTCGACGGTGAGGGCGATCGAGAAGTCCGGGGCGGTGGCCTTGGACTCGGCCATGCGGCGCGACACGGTCTGCTGCAGCCGCGTGAGCTCCTCGACCTTGACGTGGCCCTTGACGCCGGCCTCGGCCTTGTCGCCCTCGGCCTTGTCGGCCTCGGCCTTGTCGGCCTTCGCGCCGTCCTTCTTCTCGGCCTTGTCGTCGGCCTTCTTGTCCTTCTTCTTGCCCTTCTTGTCCTTCTTGGCGGCCGCGGCGTCACCCTTGCTGGCGGCTGCGTCCCTGGCTGCGGCGTCGTCCTTGCCGGCGGCGTCCGCGCCATCACCGTCTGCCGTCTCGGCCTTGCCCTTCTCGGCGACGCCGGCCTTCCCGCCGCCGTTCTCCGCGGCGGCCTGAACGTCGGCCTTGACGATGCGGCCTCCGGGCCCGGTGCCCTCGAGCTCGGCAAGCTCAACGCCGAGGTCACGCGCCATCCTGCGCGCGACCGGCGAAGCCTTCACACGCCCGTCACCGTTCCCCGTCGAAGTCTTCTCACGAGTAGCCGTCCCGGCACCCGCCTGGGTCTCACCGCCGCCACCCTCCGCACCGGCAACGGCCGCCTCCTCGCCCTCGGCGGCAGCGGCGGCCTCGTCCTCATCGTCCTCGGCAGCGCCGCCCTCGTCCTCGCCCTCGGCAGCCTCGTCGTCCTCGCGCCTCGGCGGCAGCGGCGTCGCTTTCCTCGGCGCCCTCCTCCTGCCCACCGTCGCCATCTTCGGACCCGGCCTCGCCCTCGCCGGCCTCCTCGCCACCCTCGGCCTCGTCTCCGTCGCCCTCGGCGGCTACTTCTTCGCGCTCCTCGTCCCCCGCGGCCTCGGCCTGGCCAGCCTCTTCCTCGTCCCCGCCGGCCTCTTCCTC
>CAWEHM010000044.1:0-91392 GCA_963808875.1 uncultured Thermoleophilaceae bacterium | reverse complement strand
CCGTCCGGGCTGATGGCCGGCTCGGTGACCGCGGCGACGCCGCTGGTCGAGCGCAGGGCGCCGGTCGCCTGGTCGAGGGCGGCCTGTCCCCCGGTCGCCGGCAGCTCGGCGACCATCAGCAGTGGGCCGTTCGTGCCGGCCCCGAAGGCCCGTCGGCCTGCATGTCGTAGGCCTGCCGGGTGGAGGTGCCCTCGCGGTTGTTGCCGGCGTCGGGGAAGCCGAACCGGACGGCGAGGAACGGCGAGGCCAGGGCGAGCAGGGCCGCCACGCCGACGATGGCCGCGACCATCCGGTGCCGCTCGATCAGCCGGCTCCAGCGCGAGCCAGCCACGGACGGCTCGACGTGCCCGCCGGTCGCGACCTGGACCTTGCGCGCCGCGGCCGAGCGGCAGCCGCAGACGGTCGATGTGCCGGCCGAAGTAGCCGAGCAGCGCCGGGAAGAGCGTGATGCTCGAGAGCAGCACGACGAGGACGCCGAGGATCGTCACCAGGGCGGCGCCGCGCATGAACGACAGGCCCATCGCGAACAGGCCCAGCATCGAGACGATCACGGTGCTCCCGGCGAGCAGCACGGCCCGGCCGGCGGTGTCGAGGGTGGCGACCGTCGCGGCCCGCTCGTCCAGGCCGACGGCCCGCCACTCGCGGAACCGGGTGACCATCAGCAGCGCGTAGTCGATGCCGATGCCGATGCCCATCATGGTGGCCAGCGAGGTGGACCAGTCCGGTGCGTTGACGAACGAGATCAGCACGGTGGTCAGGGTCGAGCTCACGGCCAGGCCGGCGACGGCCACCAGGATCGGCAGCCCGGCCGCCACGACCGAGCCGAAGGTGACGAGCAGGATGATCGCGGCGGCCGCGAGCCCGAGGCCCTCGGAGCCGATGGCGCCCTGCTCGGCCTGCTGGATGGTCTGGCCACCCAGCGCGACGGTCAGCCCCGGCCGGACGCGGCGTCGGCCACGTCGAGCATCCGCTGGCTGTCCTCGACCGGCATGTCCGGCGCGTTCACCACGTCCAGCTGGGCGTGCGCCACGACCGTGCGGCCGTCGGGGGAGACCCCGCCGGGCGACGTGTAGGGGTCGTCGATGCCGACCACGTGCGGCACGGCGGCCAGCTTCGTCAGCAGGGCCCGTACGTCGGTGCGGACCGCCGCAGCGGTCGCCGGCCCGCGGTGTGCACCACCACGTCGACGGTGTCACCCGACTTGGCCGGGAACTCGTCCTCGAGCAGCGTCTGCGCAGCGCTGGAGTCCGACCCGGGCGCGGAGTAGTCGGCCTTGAACTCGCCGCCGAAGGCGCCGGCGAGCACCACCGAGAGGGCCAGCGCGGCCACCCAGGCCAGCACGGTCAGCAGCCGGTGGCGGTAGGTCAGGTCGGCCAGCCGGCCGAGCGGGCCCGGTCGCTCGACGGCGGCCGACGGGCGGGCGGGGCGGGTGGTCGTGCTGGTCATGGGGAGCATCCTCAGCGTCAGCAGGAAACGTTATGCCTCATAACAAACACGAGGTCACGTCACTTGTCAACCCTCATTACTTGTGTAATGCTGCGTTACGTGACCGTGACACAGGGGACCCAGCGCCACCAGGGCTCACCCGCCGCGAGAAGGCCCGGCTGGCCACCACCGACGAGATCAAGGCCACCGCGCTGGACCTGATGCGCGAGCAGGGCACCACCGACGTCCGGTTCACCGACATCGCCCGGGTGATGGGCATGACCGCGCCGGCCCTCTACCGCTACTTCGACGACCGCGACGAGCTGCTCACCGCGCTGATCGCGGACGGCTACCGCGCCCTCGGCGCCCGGATCGCCGCCGCGCTCGCGCCGCTTCCCGCCGAGGACCTGGCCGGCCGCTGGGTCGCGGCGGCCAGCGCCTACCGCGAGTGGGCCCGCTCCGAGCCGCAGCAGTTCGCCCTGGTCCTCGGGATGCCGGTGCCCGGCTACGTCGCCCCCGACGAGGGGCCCACGACCGAGGCCGCCAAGGCCGCGATGGGCCAGCTGGCCAGCATCTTCGTCGCGGCGGCGGAGTCCGGGCGCCTCGGCGAGCCGCTGATCCGCGAGGTCTCCCAGGCCGTCATCGACTGCGAGAAGGCGAAGCACGACGAGCTGATCGGCATCGTGCCGCCGGAGAGCTTCCAGGCGATGATGCAGACCTGGGCGATGCTGCACGGCTTCGTCAGCCTGGAGGCCTACGGCCACTTCGACTGGCTGGAGCCCGACGCCCGCGACGAGCTGTTCCGCAGCCACGTCCGGCTCGCCGCCAAGGCCGCCGGGCTCCCGGTCCCGCCGGCCTGACGAGCTGGGCCGCACCGGCCGGGACGTGGGGCGAGTTTCTCTCCTCGATGCGGTAAACCAGATCGCCGCCCGCGCGTCACTGAGGGCATGGACAGAAGAGGTGCTGCCGCCACCCTGGTCGCGTTGGCACTGGCGGCCTCCATGGTCGGCTGCTCGGACGGTGGAACCGCGTCGCCGGCAGCCCATGCGAAGGACCGCGCCACTGGGCGCGCCGCCTCAAGTGCGGCACCCGCCACCCCGGTGGCGGTCGACCACGCTGTGATCGAGGTCGGTTTCGCGCCGCATCGGCTGACCGTCGCCGACGGCTCGGTGTGGGTGGCCGGGGGGTCCGGCGCCGTGCACCGTGTCGCTGTGGGCGCCACCCGCGCCCACCTGGTGGGGGACACGAAGTCGGAGCTCACCGCGGTGGCCGTCTCGCGGCGGCGCGTCTTCGCGGGAGACAATCGCGGCAGCCGGCTGCTCGTGCTGGATGCCACGACCGGGACGGCGACTGCGGGCGGTGCTGATGCCCGGCCCGGTGCGCGGTGTCCTCGCCGGCCTGGGCGCGGTGTGGGTGTCAGCCGGGTCGAAGGTGGTGCGACTCGACCCGCGGACACTGGCGGTCGGGCAGCGCCACGGAGGTCGGCGGTGAGGTCGCCCAGCTCGCGATCGCCGACCGCTCGGTGCTGGTGAGCAACCGCACCCTCTCGACCGTTGCCCGGCTCGACGAGCACGGCCGGTTGCAGGGCACCGCCGACGTCGGCGGCCCGACGATCGGGCTCGCCGTGACCGGCACCGCGTGTCTTCGCCACCCGCAGCGACCGCCCCGCGGTCGCCCTGCTCAGCCGTGAGCGCTTCGCCTACGTCTCCGACGCCGAGCTCCCTGGCCTCAGCTTCGGCGCGGCAGTCGTCGGGTCGGAGGTGTGGCTGACGCTTGTCGACCTCGAGTCGGTCGTCCGCCTGTCCGGTGCCGGCGACGTGCTCGGGATGGTGCAGGTCGGCCGTAAGCCGCTGGGACTGGCGGTGGCCGGCGGATCGGTGTGGGTCGCCAACGAGGGGGAGAGCACGATCTGGCGCCTGCAGGCGAACGCCCCCACAGTGGGGACGTGACGGGGACGGAGGTGGGCTCGGCGGAGCGGGTCTCCGACCGGGACGCCGTTCTCAGTGCCTGCTTCGCGCTGCACTACGCCCGGCTCGTCCGCACCGCGATGCTGCTCGTCGACGACCGGGAGACCGCGGAGGACGTGGTGATGGACGCATTCGTCGGTCTCCGGCTCCGCTGGCGGTTCGTCGCCGATCCGGACGACGCGTTCCGCTACCTGCGCTCCAGCGTCCTGAACGGGTCCCGCAGCAAGCTCCGGCGCCGCAGGGTCGCCCGACTGGTCGACCGTCGCCGCATCCTCGGTGGCGAGGACGCCGTGGACTCCGCCGAAGCCACGGTGCTTGCCCGTGACCGGGACGACGCACTGGGGCGGGCCGTCCAAGGCCTCCCAGGCCGGCAGAAGGAGGTGGTGGTCCTGCGGTACTACCTGGACCTGACCGAGGCCGAGATCGCCCAGACCCTGGGCATCAGTCGGGGTGCCGTGAAGTCGCACTCCTCACGGGCCATCCGGACGCTGGCACGTACGACGGAGTGGACGCCGTGACGCCGCGCGACCTGGACCAGGAGCTGCGATCCCTCCTGCACGGGCGCGTCGACGGCCAGGACGTGGAGCTGGCGGCGGTGCTGGCGGCCTTCCCCGACCGGGTCGACCGGCAACGGCGTCAGAAGGCGGGCCGTCGTCGCGCTGGCTGCGGCCGTCCTGGCTGCCCTCGTAGTCACGTTGCCCAGCTTGGAGAGCGACCGTCGGGCCGGCCCGCCTGCAGATGAGCGGATCGACGAGGTGCGCACGGTCACCCCATCGGGCACCACCGCGATCGGGCTCGGTGGGAAGCCGCGACGGCTGGCGGCCGCAGGGGGCGCGGTCTGGGCAGCGCTGGACGACGGCGGCCTGGTGCGGGTGGACCCAGTGTCGGGCCGCGTCACCGCCGTGGCCGAGCTCCCGAGCAGCCTGTTCGACGTCGAGGTGGCGAGCAGCCTTGTCTGGGTCTCGGCTCCTTACGACCACAAGGTCTTCGGAGTCGACCCGGCGACCGGCCGCATCGTGCAGACCGTCCGGACGTCGGCACCCGGCCCGCGGGGCATGGCGCTCTCCGGCGACAGCCTCTGGGTGGCCGCCGGCGCCGACCTGCTGGAGCTGGACGCAGCCAACGGCGAGGTCCGCCGCACCATCTCCCTCCCCGGGGTGACCTCGGCCTACGACCTGGCGGTGACCGACGACGCCGTGTGGGTGACCGATGAGCGGGGAACCGCGGTCAGCCGGGTGCCGCTGTCCGGCGGCGCCGTGCGGCAGGTGCAGGTGGGGGCCGGGAGTACCGGCGTCGCCGTGGACGGTGGCGCTGTGTGGGTTGCGCTCGTGGCGACCAACCGGATGGTCCGCCTCGACGAGGGCAGCGGAGCCATCCTTTCCCGACCCTCTCTGCCGTCACCGGGACTCGCCGTCGCGACGGTCGGTACCTCGGTGTGGGTCGGGGTCCCCGACGCAGACCTGGTCGTGTCGTTCGACGCCAGGTCGGGCCGGCAGACCCGCCGGTGGTCGGTGGGTGACTTCCCGCCGTACGTCGTCGGCGTCGGGGACTCTGTGTTCGTGTCGAGCTACAACTCCGGCCAGGTGGTCCGGGTGCCCCTCGACCAGCGGTGAGGCCGCCGCTCGATGACTCAGTCGGCGCCCCAGGGAAGGGCCGCGCCGGTCTGCTCGTGCGAGGCCGTCGCCTCGGCCCGGATGACGTGCATGACCGCGTTGATCAGCGCCAGGTGGGTGAAGGCCTGCGGGAAGTTGCCCAGGTGCCGGCCGCTGCGGGGGTCGATCTCCTCGGCGTAGAGCTCGAGCGGGCTGGCGTAGGCGAGCAGCCGCTCGCACAGCTTGCGGCCGCGCTCCAGCTCGCCGATCTCGACCAGCGCCGACACCAGCCAGAACGAGCAGATCGTGAAGCTGCCCTCCTCGCCGGAGAGCCCGTCGTCGGTCTCCTCCACCCGGTAGCGCAGCACCAGGCCGTCGACGGTCAGCTCGTCGGCGATCGCCAGCACGGTGGCCCGGATCCGCGGGTCGTCCGGCGGCAGGAACCGCATCAGCGGCATCAGCAGCAGCGACGCGTCCAGCGACTCGGCGCCGTAGCGCTGCACGAAGACGCCCCGGTCGTCGGCGCCGTTGTGGCAGATGTCCGCGTGGATCTGGTCCGCGAGGGTCTGCCACTTCTCGGCGTACTGCGGCTCGTCGTGCATCCGGGCCAGCCGGGCGCCGCGGTCCAGCGCGACCCAGCACATCAGCTTGCTCGAGGTGAAGTGCTGCGGCTCGCCGCGCACCTCCCAGATGCCGCGGTCCGGCTCCTCCCAGTGCTCGGCGGCGCACTCGACCTGGCGCTTGAGCACCGGCCAGAGCGACTCGGGCAGCTGGTCCCGGGACCGGGCGTGCAGGTAGACCGAGTCCAGCACCGCACCCCACACGTCGTGCTGGCGCTGGGAGAACGCGCCGTTGCCGGTCCGCACCGGGTAGGCGCCCTCGTAGCCGGACAGGTGCGGCAGCGAGCTCCTCGTCCAGCTCGCGCTCGCCGCCGACGCCGTACATCACCTGCAGGTCCTCGCCGTCGCGGCACGCGTCGGCCACGAAGTAGAAGAAGTCGTCGGCCTCGCGGTCGAAGCCGAGGGTGTACAGGCCCCACAGCGCGAAGGTCGAGTCGCGCACCCAGGCGTAGCGGTAGTCCCAGTTGCGCTCGCCGCCGGGCGTCTCGGGCAGCGACGTCGTGGCCGCCGCGAGCAGCGCGCCGGTCGGGGCGTAGGTCAGGCCCTTGAGGGTCAACGCGCTGCGCTGCAGGTAGCTGCGCCACGGGTGGTCGGGGAAGTCGCCGAGGGTGATCCACTGCCGCCAGTACTCCGAGGTCCGGCGCAGCCGCGCGTCCGCCTCCGCCATCGTGCGCGGCGGCGGCAGCGGCGACCAGGACAGCGCGACGAAGTGGCTGTCGCCCTCGACCATCCGGGTCCGGGCGTGCACACCGGGCCCTTCGATGCCCGGCCGCAGGTCGGTGGTCAGCCGCAGCGTCTCCTCGATGTCCGGGGCGGTCGCGACGAGCTCGCCGTAGCCGGCACCCGCATAGGACCAGACCGGCTCGCACCTGGCCGTAGTCGAACGACGGCTCGCAGGTCATCGACAGGTCGACCGAGCCGCTGACGCACCGCACGATCCGGAGCAGGCAGTGCTCGGCGTCGAAGTCGGTCGGCGACCGTCGGTGCGTCCGGGACCGCTCGTCCACGTTGTGCCACGGCCCCATGCACAGCACGTCGCGCACGAGCAGCCACCCGGTGCGCGTCTGCCAGGTCGTCTCGACCATCAGGCTGCCCGGCAGGTAGCGCCGTGCGGCCGGCACCATCTCGTCGTACGGGCCGATCCGGAACGCGCCGGCGCCGCGGTCGAGCAGCGACGTGAAGACGCTCGGCGAGTCGGGCCGCGGCAGGCACAGCCACTCGACCGCGCCGCTGGGCGCGATCAGGCAGTTGACCTCGCAGTCGGAGAGGAAGGCGTAGTCGGCGATCGGCGGGAACGGGCTGCGCCCGGACGGCGGCGCGGTGGCGAAGCCCGAGTGCATGCCAGGGTCGTCGACCATGCCTCGATCGTGGACCCGCGGCGCCCGTCGCGCCAGAGGTCAGGCGTGCGCGGCGTCGAACGCCTTCTTCATCGCCTTGGGCGCCATCGGGCTGCGCGGTGCCTTCTTGCGCATCTCGACCATCCGGTCGCCGAGCTCACCGAGCTGCTTGCGGCCCAGACCGGCGCGGACCTTGGGGAACCACTCGTCCTCCTCCTCGCCCATGTGGTGCTCGACGTTCTCGATGAGGACCGTCATCTTCGGCACGAACCGCTCGTCGTCGGCGCTCATCGTGAAGAGCTCGAAGACCAGCAGGTCGGCCACGTGGTGCTCCTCGTAGGACTCGAGCACGTCGTCCTCGACCTCGGGCAGCAGCGTGCGGACCTCGGGGTACATGCACTCGTTCTCGAGGTAGGTGTGGACGGTCAGCTCCTCGATGATCTGACGCGCGACCCGGTCCTTGGTGGCCTTGGCGTCCTCGCCGGCCTTCTCGAACTGGCGGAACAGCTTGCGCATCGCCTTGTGGTCCTCCTTGAGGAGGACGATCGCGTCCTTGGCCATGACGGGGCTCCTTGCATCGGCGGTGGGCTTGCTGACGCCCTGCTGCCCGGAGCCGGGACGGTGAAACGCGCTCGGGACCGGCTAGAGGTCGAGGTCGACCACGACCGGCGCGTGGTCCGACGGGCCCTTGCCCTTGCGGGCGTCCCGGTCGACGTAGGCGTCGGTGACGGCCGTGGCGACCGGCGGGGTCGCGTAGACCAGGTCGATGCGCATGCCGAGGTTCTTGTGGAAGTTGCCGGCCCGGTAGTCCCAGTAGGTGAAGGGCCGGTCGTACTTCAGCGGCCGCGGCACCACGTCGGTCAGGCCGGTCGCCCGAAGTGCTGTCAGCGCCGCCCGCTCCGGCTCGGTCACGTGCGTCGAGCCCTACGAACGCGGCGCGGTCCCACACGTCGTCGTCGGTGGGCGCCACGTTGAAGTCACCCATCACCGACGAGCTTCTCGTACGTCGTGAGGTCCGCCTTGACCGTCGTACCCAGCGCGGCC
Organism: uncultured Thermoleophilaceae bacterium; assembly: GCA_963808875.1. Lineage (GTDB taxonomy): Bacteria > Actinomycetota > Thermoleophilia > Solirubrobacterales > Thermoleophilaceae > JACVRW01. The sequence continues at coordinate 83,407 of CAWEHM010000044.1, read as the reverse complement.
AGCCAGGCGAGCTTGTAGGCGTAGTGGTCGTGCCCGGGCTCGCGGCCGTTGGGCACGTAGACCGACCAGAGCCGCACAGCGCCGCAGGTCGCGCCGACCGCGCGGGCCTCCGGCTCCGGGTAGCCAGGCTCGTCGGTCAGCCCGCGCGCGACGTCGTCGAGGCCGACCTTGCTCAGCAGCGCGACCCCGTTCCAGCGGCCGTCACCGTGCGAGGCGACCTGGTAGCCGAGCGCCTCGACCTCCTCGGTCGGGAAGGCGCTGTCGGCGATCTTGGTCTCCTGGAGGCACACGGCGTCCGGTGCCGTCGCAGCCAGCCATTCCAGCAGGCGGGGAAGCCGGGCGGTGATCGAGTTGACGTTCCAGGTCGCGATGCGCACCCACCCGATGCTGCCAGACCGGCCGCGGCCGCTCGGAGGGAGGCCGAGCGGGATGGCTCGCCGCCTCCACCCGAGTACTGGTCAGGGGTCCAGCCTTGATTGGTCTCGGCCTGTGACCCGCCCTCGCCACGAGCCATGTTCTTCCCCAGCATGGCCGAGTGGATCCTCCGCTGACGACGCCGTTCAGCGCGTTCCGGGTTCACGAACCGGGCCCGGATCTTTGCCCCCCTGAGCCCACCCCCCTCCTCCCAGCAGATGATCCGCTCAAGGGCTGCGGAGTAGCTCGTCGATCTCTATCGTGGTGGAGTCGAGAGGATGCGCCGATGACCGGTCCGGGGCTGCACCCGCCTACAAACGCCCGCTGGGGACGCATCAGCAGGTTCCGCGACAGGTACGGCGTGCCCGAGCCGGCGAAGTCGCCGACGCCACACGGGCGCCGGTCCTGGTTCGGCCGGAAGCGCCGCGCCAAGTAGCCGGCCGAAAGTCGCCCGGAAACGTTTCCGCGGAAACGCCTGTCGTGACATCGGGACCAGCTCGGTCGCGGAAGGACGGCGTTCGTGGCGGACGTGCAGGTCGACTCCCGGACCGTGGCTCCACGCCTGGTTCGGGTCGCCAGCGTGCTCACGTACCTGGTCGCGCTGACCTGGTGGGTCAGGGTGATGGGCATCCCGAAGCAGGCCCTGCCGGCCTTGGGGTGGATCTGGCTCGCCACCATTGCCTGGAACATCCTGGCCCCGTGGCGGGCCCACCTTGACTTCCTGCGGGACTGGTCGATACCGCTGGCAGTGCTGACCGTCTACCTCTACAGCAGGGGCATCGCCGACGACCTCGGCTTCGTCTCGGTGCACGTCAGCGCACCGATCGAGGTCGACCGCAGGCTGTTCGGTGGCACGCTGCCGACCGAGTACCTCCAGGCGAAGCTGTCGGGAACCCCTGCGATCGCACCTCACCGCGGCACTGGTACGACGTCGTCCTGACGACGGTCTACTACTCGCACTTCGTCGTCGCGCTCACCATCGCCGGGGTGCTCTGGTTGCGTGACCGCAGCTCCTGGCTTTGGTTCATGCGGCGCTACCTCGCGCTCAACATCCTGGCGCTGGCCGTCTACATCACCTACCCGATGGCGCCACCGTGGCTCGCGGCGCAGCAGGGCGCCATCTCCGACCATGTCGCGCGGATCACCGGTCGAGGCTGGTACCACCTCAGGCGGGGGACTTCCACCAGAAGTTGTCCGCAGTCGGGAACCCGGTCGCCGCGATGCCGTCGCTGCACGGCGGCCGTCTCCTTGTTCGTTGCCCTGTACGGCTCGTGCCGGCGCGGTAGGCGAGTTCGCGCTGGCTCAGGCCGTGGCGCGTCCGCAAGTCCTTGATGAGTTCACCAGGAGCGATGCCGTATACGGTATCAAAGCGAGAGGATTTCACACATGGCTAAGCCGTTCCCGACACGGATTACCCCCATCGTGTGCTCCGGCGCGCGGCGGCGCTCCGTCGGGCTCCCTGGGTTCAGGATCTGGAAGCCGTCCGGCGCCTGCTCGTGCAGCGGGAGGTGGGAGTGGCCGAAGACGACCACGTCGGCGCGGTCGGCGAAGCGGCGGCGCATCCGCTCGAGGCGCCCGGCGCGTGACCCGGCGTCGTGGACCATCGCGATCCGCGCTCCCGCAGCCTCGACCACCCGCTCCTCGGGCAGCAGCCGGCGGAGTTCGGCGCTGTCCACGTTGCCGTGAACGCCCACCACGGGCGGGCCGATCGCCTCGAGCTCCCGAAGCACCTCGACGGTCGAGAAGTCGCCGGCGTGAAGGAGCAGGTCCGCGCTCGCGATCCGCTCCACGCACGCATCGGGCAGCCGCCGGCCACCCCGCGGCATGTGCGTGTCAGATATGACGGCGATCAACATCCCGGCACTACACTGACCCGTTCCCAGCGCCCGTAGCTCAGTGGATAGAGCGCTCGCCTCCGGAGCGAGAGGTCGCAGGTTCGAATCCTGCCGGGCGCGTTCCCGCTTCGGCGATACTGAGGTGCGATGTCAGAGGAGAACGTCGAGGTCGTGCGGCGGGCGATCAGCGCCTACAACCGGCGCGACTTCGAGGCCCTGCGGGCAGTCAACGATCCCGACATCGAGTTGGATTGGACGGAGTCGCTCGGTCTGGACGCGGGCGTGTACCGGGGGTACGACGATGTCTTCGCGTTCTTCCGGCAGTACTTCGAGGCGTTCCCGAGGATCGAGATCGAGCCTGACCGCTTCATCGAACGCGGCGATGCGGTGGTGGTTTCGACTTCCGCTCAATTGGTCGGCCGAGACGGAATCGAGACGAGCGCTCGCAGCTTCATGGTCTTCCGCGTCGAAAACGGGCACGTGATGCGTCTGAGCGTCCACCAGACGATGCCCGAGCTGGATCTCGAGGAGCTCGTTCGCTGGGCGTACGCCTACTTCAACCGCGAGCGCGAGCCGCCCCCCACCTGGCGTCCCGACGGAGAGTTCGTCAACGCCCGTGAGGATCCGGACCACGCCACCTACAGCGGCATCGAGGCGATTCGCAGGCAGCACCAGGGCTGGTTCGACTCGTATCCCGACCTGACGGTCGAGCCTCTCGAGATCCGCCGGAACAGCGACGGCGACCGCGTCTTCGTCTGGGCCCACTTCTCGGGCCACGGCGCCGACAGCGGAGCGGCGATGAACATGGAGCTTGCGCACGTGCTCACCGTCGATGACGAGGGCAAGACTCGCCGGCTCGAGGAGTTCTTCGACCGCGCCGAGGCGCTCCGCGCGGCCGGCCTCGAGCCGTAGCCAGGATTCGCTCCGACGCACAACGGGGCGTCCCCCGATCGTTGTAAGAGGGGTGACTGGTGTGCGCAAGCGGAAGGCCTGGATGGTCGTCGGCCTCCTGGCCGCCGCGGTCTCGTTGCTCGTGTTGTCGCCCTGGCACGGCGCCATCGCCGTGTCGCTGTCCCAGACCCACGGGATCGATACAGGTGACCTCCCGGCAGTCGGGCTGATTGCGATCGCGATCGCGATCGTTCGTTCGAGACACGACACGGCTGAGGGCGCCGCACCGTGGATGCGCGCCGGGCGCACCCTCTCCGCGGCCGCCGCGACACTCGGCGCGCTGCTGGTCATTGCGGGCGTTGTCCAAGCGCTCTCCGGCCCGTCGCTCGTCCCGGCCGGGGGCGGCACCTTCGAGGGAATGACCGAACACGTTGATTCGAGGCTGCACCTCCCGGTGGGCCGCTGGTCGCATCTGGCGGTGACCTATGACGGCACGACCCTGCGGTTCTACCTGGACGGAGTGCTGACATCGAGCCGCGCTGTCAGCGGTCGCCTCCGCGCCACGCACGATCCGCTATGGATGGGCGGCAATCGCCCGTACGGGGAGTACTTCGTGGGCGAGCTCGACGAGGTGACGGTCTACAACCGAGCCCTGGCCGCGGGCGACGTGCGCCGCCTCATGTCCACGCCGCTCTCGCAGCGGCCTCCCACCATGTCGCGTGGGCTGGTGGCCGCCTACCCGCTCGATTCGGGGGCAGGCCGCATCGCGATCGACGGCTCCGGGCGCGGTAACAACGGGGCGATCGACGGCGCGACATGGACGCCGGACGGCCACTTCGGCGGGGCGCTCCGCTTCGAGGTGGGCGGCGACAGAGTGCGAATCCCGGAGTCGCCCTCGCTCGACCTGACCCGAACCATGACGCTGTCGGCATGGGTTCGGCCCAGCAGGTCCCAGCGAGGGTGGCGAACCGTCCTCCACCGGCAGACCGACGCGTACTTCCTCGATGCGGGAAGTGGAGCCGTGGAGGTGGACACGCTCGGCGCGCTGGACGACACCCAGGCCGCCCTGGCCGCCCTGGCGTTCGCGTGGCTCTGCGTGGCGCTGGCGGCCGGCTCTCCCAGCCGCCGAACGGCGGCGGGCGCGTGGGGCATCCTGCTCGCATGCGGGGTGGTGGCGGTTGCCGCGCTCGTGGCTCCCACCGACAGCGCACTGGCGGACGGCTCCGACGGAGGCGCCCGCTCGATCGCGCTCGGTGTGCTCTTTCTCGCGGTCGGGCTATTCACGGTCGGCGATACTGGTGAGACCGTGACGCGAAGCCACCGGCATCAGCCGTTGCCCGACCCGGAGTAGATCGGATGTCGCAGGCCGACATCGACGTGGTGCGCGGCTCGCACGAGGCCTTCCGCCGGCGCGACTTCGACGCATTCCTCGAGTACATGGATCCCGAAATCGAGTTCACGTCGCTCGTGCTCGAGGTCGAGGGCACCTACCGCGGGCATGACGGCATCCGCGCCTGGTGGGACGACATCCTCGCCGTCTTCCCCGACTGGCAGCCTCAGGTGGAGGACGCGCGCGAGCTCTGCGGCCACGTGGTGCTCCGCGTCCGCGCCGAGGGCGCCGGCACGGGCAGCGGGATCGATGTTGACCGCACGATCTGGCAGGTGGCCGAGGTCCGCGACGGCCGGCTCAGTGCGTGGAAGTTCTTCCGCACCGAGCACGAAGCGCTCGTTGCCGCGGCGGCGGAGGACGGCTAGGCGATGCCCCGCTACGCCCGCAACGGCAATGTGAGCCTCGCCTACGACGTGGTGGGCGACGGCGAACGGGACATCCTCGTCACGTTCGGCTGGATCGGGTCGTTTCAGAGCGCGCTCGAGCATCCGGCCCACGCCCGCTGGCTCGAGCGGCTCGCCACCTTCGGCCGCGTGATCATGTGGGACAAGCGGGGCACCGGGCTGTCCGAGCGGCTGCCGGCCGATCGCCTCCCGACGCTCGAGGAGCGCATGGACGACATGCGCGTGGTGATGGACGCCGTCGGAAGCGAGCGGGCGGCGACGGTCGGGGTCTCCGAGGGCGCGTCGCTCAGCGCGGTGTTCGCCGCGACCCATCCCGATCGGGTCACCAACCTCATCCTGATCGGCGGCTTCGCCCGGACGCTCGAGGACGACGACTACGAGTGGGGCGCGTCGAAGGAGGCGGCGGAGGCCTTCCGCCACCGCATGGAGGAGACATGGGGCGACAACGCCGGGCTCCTGAAGCTGTGGGCGCCCAGCGTGGCGGACGACCCCGTGGCCCAGGAGCACTGGAACCGGACGATGGTGTTCGGCGCAACCCCCAGGACGGCGACGGCATGGCTCGAGATGGTCGAGGAGACGGACATCCGCGCGACCCTTCCCGCCATCAACGTGCCGACGCTCGTGCTGCACCGCACCGACGACCGGATCGTCAGCGTCGAGCACGCGCGCTACATGGCCGAGCACATCCCGGACGCGCGTTACGTCGAGCTCCCCGGCTGCGACCACCTCTGGTGGATCGGCGGCGACGACCTCCTCGACGAGATCGAGGCCTTTCTCACCGGCACCACCACGACCTTCGAGCCCGACCGCATCCTGGCCACGGTGCTGTTCACGGACATCGTGGACTCGACCCAGCAGGGCCGCGGAGCTGGGCGACCGGCGCTGGCGGGATCTGTGCGACGCGCACGACCGAGCGGTCCGGCGCCTGCTCGACCGCTACCGCGGCCGCGAGGTGAAGACGCTCGGCGACGGCTTCCTCGCCACCTTCGACGGTCCCGGCCGCGCGATCCGCTGCGCCAGCGAGCTGCGCGAGGCCGTGCGCTCGGTGGGCCTCGAGGTGCGCTCCGGACTCCACACCGGCGAGGTCGAGCTGGCCGGCGCCGACATCTCCGGGATCGCCGTGAACATCGGCGCGCGCGTGGGCGCGCAGGCGGGCGCGAACGAGGTGCTCGTCTCCCAGACCGTGAAGGACCTGGTGGCCGGCTCCGGCCTCGAGTTCGAGGACCGCGGCGAGCACGACCTCAAGGGCGTGCCCGGCCCATGGCGGCTGTGGTCGCTGGCGTAACCTCGGCCGGGTGACTCAGCAGCAGACGGACATCGAGCAGGTTCTTCGCGCGCGTCTCGAGGAGGTCCGGGCGCGGCTGGCCGAGTTCGCCAAGCCGCCCGAGGCGGGGACGGGCATCGGGTTCGGCAAGCGGATCGGCGATGGCACCAACGAGGCGATCAGCCGGCGCAACGACATCGGCGTCGGCAACACCCTGCTCGTGACGGAGGAGAAGCTGGGGCGCGCGCTCGCCAAGCTCGAGGAGGGCAGCTACGGCGAGTGCGACCGGTGCGGCGGCCCGATCGCTCCGGCCCGGCTCGCGGCCGCTCCCGAGAGCGTCCTCTGCATCGACTGCGCCCGTTAGCGTCCGGCCGCCTTGATCCGCGCCGGGCCGCGGTGTAGGAATAAACCGTGTCGGAGCTCACCGAGCTCATGGGCGAGGTACTGAACTCGGACTCGTCGGCTGCCTTCGGCGAGTTCATGGTCCGGCATGTCGCGCTCGGTGACCTCGCTCCCGCCGCGGAGGACGCGGTGGTCGACGGCATCGAGGCCTCGCCGGACGGCGGTGACGCCATGGCCCGCGCCCACCTCGCGAGCCTTCCCGAGGGGGAGCGCGAGCAGCTGCTCGAGCGCGCCGCGCTCGAGACCGGTCGCCGGCTCCATGCCGCCGCGGTCACCCTGCTCGAGGCTAAGGACGCCGCCCGCCTGCCCGTGGACATCACACCGGAGATGGTCGCCGTGGCGGCCGTCACGGAGCTGGGCGACTCGCGCTAGCCGGTCACGACCCTCTCGTACCAGTCGTAGGCCGCTCGAAGCCCGTCCTCGAGGTCCCAGCTCGGGCTCCAGCCGAGCTCCTCGCGGATCGCGGTGGCGTCGAGGAACTGGCGATCGAGCTCGCCCGACAGGCCGTCGCCCTTGATCTCCGGCTCGACGTCCCGGCCCGACACCTTGATCAGCGTCCGGACCACCTCGAGCACCGAGCGCGGCTCGCCCGAGCCCGCGTTCCAGACGCGGCCGTGGTGCGCCGCGTCGGACAGCGAGTCGATCACCGCGATATACGCGAGCGCGGCGTCCTCGACGTAGATGTAATCGCGCTCCGGCGTGCCGTCCGAGCGGATGACCGGGCGTTCCCCGAGCGCGAGCGAGCGCGCGGTGTCGGGAATCACCCGAGCCCAGTTCACGTCGCCCGGCCCGTACACGTTCGCCAGGCGAGTGACCGCGACCGGCATGCCGTAGGTGGCGCCGTACGACCGGGCGATCATGTCCTGGACGGCCTTCGACACGTCATACGGAAACGAGGCGAGCAGCGCTGAATCCTCGCGATAGGGCAGTTCGGTGTGGGCGCCGTACGCCTTGTCGGACGACGCCACGACGATCCGCTCCACCTCCCCCGTGCTCCCGTAGCGCCTCGAGCAGCATGTAGGTGCCGCGGACGTTCGTCTCCCACGTCTGGAGCGGCGACCGGTTTGCCTTGTAGACCTGCGACTGGGCCGCGAGGTGGACGACGGTGTCCACGCGGTGCCCGTCGAGCACGCGGCGCATCGACTCCGGATCGGCGAGGTCGCCCTCGGCCAGCGTGCAGCGTTCCCTCAGGCCCTCGGTGTCGAACCGGGACCCGACGAGGTCGGAGCGGCTGAGGGCCACGACCTCCTCGTCGCGGTCGAGCAGCTTCTCCACGAGCGCGCAGCCGATCAGGCCCTGCGCCCCTGTGACGAGGGTGGTCAGCTGCCGCCGGCCACGGCCGGGAGGATCGTGACCTCGTCGCCGTCCTCGACGGCGGTGTCCAGGCCGTCGAGGAACCGGATGTCCTCGCCACCCACGTACACGTTCACGAAGCGGCGCAGGTCACCGTCCACGGCGATGCGGTCGCGCAGGCCGTCGTAGCGGTCGTAGAGGCCGTCGAGCACGTCGCCGACCGTGGTCGCGCCGTCCACCGCCGTCTCCGAGTCGCCGCCCGTGACGCTCCGCAGCTGCGTTGGGATCTTCACCGTCACCGCCATTGGGACCGCCAGATTACACAGCGCCGACGGCGTCTCCGGCGAGCGCGTCCTCGAACGAATCGACCGACGCGTCGATCTCGTACGGCGTGAACGTTCCGCGCACCGCGTCGAGCGTCTTCAGCCCGTCGCCTGTGATCACGCAGACCACCCGGTCGTCCGCCCCGAGGTCCCCGCGGTCCGCGAGCTTCTTCAGCACGGCGGTGGTCACGCCCCCGGCGGTCTCCGTGAAGATGCCGGTCGTCTGGGCCAGCAGGCGGATGCCCTCGCGGATCTCGTCGTCCGTGACCGCGTCGATCGACCCAGCCGAGCGCCGCGCCAGGTCCAGCGCGTACGGCCCGTCGGCCGGGTTCCCGATCGCGAGCGACTTGGCGATCCCCTCCGGCTTCACCGGCCGGCAGAAGTCCTTGCCGTCCTCGAAGGCGCGTGCCACCGGCGAGCAGCCGGTCGCCTGGGCGCCGTGGAAGGCCGGCAGCGACCCGGACAGGAGGCCCACGTCGAGCCACTCCTCGAACCCACGCGCGATCTTGGTGAACAGCGAGCCCGAGGCGATGGGCGCCACGATGTGGTCCGGCAGCTCGAAGCCGAGCTGCTCGGCGATCTCGAACGCGATCGTCTTCGACCCCTGGGAGTAGTACGGGCGCAGGTTCACGTTCACGAAGGCCCAGTCGCGGTCGCCGGAGAGCTCGGTGCAGAGCCGGTTCACGTCGTCGTAGGACCCGCGCACCGACACGAGATGCGTGCCGTACACGCCGGTGGCGAGCACCTTCTGCTCCTCGAGGTCCGACGGGATGAACACGTACGACTCGAGCCCCGCCGCCGCGGAGTGCGCGGCCACCGCGTTGGCCAGGTTGCCGGTGGAGGCGCAGGCCACGACCTCGTAGCCAAGCTCACGCGCCTTCGCCAGCGCCACGGCAACCACCCGGTCCTTGAACGAGTGGGTCGGGTTCGCGGTGTCGTTCTTCACGAACACCTCCCCCACGCCGAGCGCCTCGGCCAGTCGCGGCGCCCGCTGGAGCGGGGTCAGCCCGACCGGGAGCCCGGGCGCGGGCTGACCGGCGAACGGCAGGAAGTCCCCGTAGCGCCAGAGCGTCTGCGGACCGGCCTGGATCCTTCTCTTTGCCCCAGCGGGGTCGATCCCGCTGTGGTCGTATGCCACCTCGAGCGGCCCGAAGCACTGCTCGCACACGTAGCGCGCGTCGAGCGGGTAGGTCGCGTCACATTCCTTGCATTGAAGCGCCTGGACAGGCATGTAAGCCCCTTTCAAAATTGAAAGCCTCCGCCGGTGCTGTGGCAGAGGCCTTGTCCAGGCGCCCTGTCACATCTCGATGGAATTGGCACCTTTCCCTGCGGGCAACTGCCCGCCGAGTGGTTGCCGGGGCTTCATCGGGCCATGTCCCTCCACCCCTCTCGATGCAACGGCAATATGTGAGCTCCGCAGAATAACACGGGCCGCGGCCAGGGCATGAACCAGGGGTCTCACTGGTGCGAGCCCGTCACTCAGGCGCGACGCTCACGGGGTGACCGTCGTCGCGGACACGCTGAAGCAGGTCGAGGCCGGTGCGCTGAGCGTCGGGTACGCGGAGGCCGGCCCGGCCGACGGGCCCACCGCGCTTCTGCTCCACGGCTGGCCGTACGACATCCATGCCTACGACGACGTGGCGGCCCTGCTGGCCGCGAAGGGCTACCGGTCGATCACCCCCTACCTGCGCGGTTACGGGACCACGCGCTTCCTCTCCGACGACACCCTTCGCAACGGGCAGCAGGCCGTCCTCGCCGTCGACGCGATCGCCCTGATGGACGCCCTCGGCATCGAGAACGCGATCGTCGCCGGCTTCGACTGGGGCGCGCGGACGGCGGACATCGTCGCCGCGCTGTGGCCCGATCGCTGCCGCGGCCTCGTCTCGGTCAGCGGCTACCTGATCGGCAGCCAGCGGGCCGGCCAGGTCCCCCTTCCCCCCGAGGCCGAGCGTCAGTGGTGGTACCAGTACTACTTCGCCACCGAGCGCGGCCGCGCCGGCTACGAGAAGTATCGCCGCGAGTTCGCGAAGCTGATCTGGCGGACCGCGTCACCGGAGTGGCACTTCGACGACGCGACCTTCGACCGGACCGCGGCGTCGTTCGACAACCCGGATCACGTGGACATCGCGATCCACAACTATCGGTGGCGGCTCGGCCTGGCCGAGGGCGAGCCCCAGTTCGACGAGCTCGAAGCGAGGCTCGCCGAGGCCCCGAACATCACCGTCCCCGCTATCACGCTCGAGGGCGACGCCAACGGTGCGCCCCATCCGGACCCGGCCTCCTACGCGGACAGGTTCTCGGGCGAGTACTCCCACCGGACGATCGAGGGCGGCATCGGACACAACCTCCCCCAGGAGGCCCCACAGGCCTTCGTCGATGCCGTCCTCGACGTCGACCCCCACTAACGCAGGAGCCCCCCATGTCAGACACATCCACGGAAGCCGCCCCGCTCACCGTCGTCCTCGTCCACGGCGCCTTCGCCGACTCCTCTAGCTGGAACGGCGTCATCGAGCGCCTCCATGCGGCCGGGATCAGGGTCACCGCGCCCCCAAACCCGCTGCGCGGCATCGCACACGACTCGGCCTACGTCGAGTCGTTCATCAAGCAGATCCCCGGGCCGGTCCTCGCCGTCGGCCACTCCTACGGCGGCGCGGTGATCTCAAACGCCGCGACGGGCGCTGAGAACGTGGTGGGACTCGTCTATGTCGCCGCGTTCGCCCCCGACGAGGGCGAGCGGCTCGGCGAGGTCACGCCCACGTCCAAGGACGCCGTCCTCGGCACGGCGCTCGTCCCGCTCCAGTACCCGACGGGTAACGGCGATGAGACGGCCGTCGAGTTCGCAATCCATCCGGACAAGCTCCACGACGTGTTCGCCGCCGACCTGACGGCCGAGCAGGCCGCGGTGCTGGCCGCCACGCAGCGGCCGGTGGCCGAGCTCGGCTTCTCAGAGCCGTCCGGCACGCCGGCGTGGAAGTCGCTGCCGTCCTGGACCGTGCTCGCGAGCCAGGACCGGGCGGCCGGGACCGACCTGGTCCGGTCGATGGCAGAGCGCGCCGGGGCGACGATCACGGAGGTCGAGGGCTCGCACGTGATCATGGTCTCGAGGCCCGACGCGGTGGCCGAGGTGATCATGACGGCGGCGGGAGCAGTCGGCCAGGAGGCCGCCGCCACCGCGCACTAGACGGGTACCCGAGATGCAACCGGCGGAGGAGAAGGGCCGGCCGGGGTAGAATTGGGGTAGTGAACGTGCTGGACGACCCCCTCAGACCCGATGCCGAGCCTGCCGAAGCCACGTCTCAGGCGCTCCGCGCGCGCGCGGGTCGACTCCGCACGCCTCGAGGCCACTGAGCCTCGGATCGAGGAGGTCACCTGGGGTGACCTCCGCTGGATCAACATCGAGCGGCCCGGCCCGGCGGAACGCGCCTGGCTCGAGGAGCACTTCGAGTTCCACCCGCTCGACTACGAGGACGTGCTCTCGCGCAACCAGCGCCCGAAGATCGACGAGTACGAGGACTACCTCTTCATCGTCCTGTACTTCCCGGTCTTCGACAAGACGGTCGGCCGGCTGAACGCCACCGAGCTCGACATCTTCATCGGGCCCGACTTCATCATCACGCTGCCGAACACGCAGATCCCGCCCGTCGAGTACCTGTTCGAGCGCTGCCGCACCCACGACGAGGTGCGCGCGAGCATGTTCGCCAAGGGCAGCGGCTACCTGCTCTACAAGATCGTCGACGACTCCTTCGACTATTGCTTCCCGATGCTGCGGAAGATCGGGAACAAGCTCGAGCGCCTCGAGGAGGACATCTTCGAGGGCCGCTCCGAGGAGGTCGTGCGCGACATCTCGAACTCGAAGCAGGAGATCATCAACTTCCGCAAGGTGATCCGCCCGCAGCGCGCGGTGCTGCGCGACCTGGAGCGGACCAAGCAGCGCTACCTGGCCGAGGACCTCGAGGTCTACTTCGACGACATCGTGGACGCCTCCGAGCGGATCTGGGACATGCTCGAGAACTTCAAGGAGGTGATCGAGGCGCTCGAGGACACGAACGAGTCGGTGCTCTCCCACCGCGTGAACGAGGTGCTGCGCGTCCTGACGGCGTTCTCCGTGATGCTCCTCCCCCTGACCCTGCTCGCGAGCATCTTCGGAATGAACGTGAACCTGCCCTTCCACACGGGCGTGGGCGCCTTCTGGGCGATCATCGCCGTGATGGCCGGCGCGCTGATCGCGATGAGCGCCTACTTCCGCAAGCGCGGGTTCCTGTAGAACCCTCAGCGTGACCGACCCATCGATCTTCAAGGCCTACGACGTCCGCGGGAAGTACGGCGACGAGATGGACGAAACGCTCGCCTATGCCATCGGGCGAGCTTTTCCCAGGGTGCTCGAGCAGCTCGAGGGCACGCCCGCCGGCGAGCAGCGGATCGCGGTGGGCCGGGACATGCGCCACTCGGCCCCGGACATGGCCGAGCAGTACGCGCGCGGCATCGCCGACTCCGGCGCGGACGTGCTTGACGTGGGCATGGTCGGGACGGAGATGCTCTATTGGACGGTCGGGTCGCGCGAGCTCGACGGCGGGCTGATGTGCACGGCGTCGCACAACCCGAAGGCCTACACCGGCGCGAAGCTCGTCAAGAAGGGCGCGCTCGCGCTGTCCGGCGACTCGGGCATCGGCGAGCTGAGGGAGATGGTCACGGGCGGCGAGCCGGGCGACCCCGTCGACGAGCCCGGCGAGATCACGACCGAGGACATCGGCGACGCGTTCCGCGAGAGCGCGCTCGGCTACATCGACAAGGACGCCATCGAGCCGATGAAGGTCATGCTCGACGGCGGCAACGGGATGGCCGGGCAGATGGTCGGCCCGATCCTCGACGGCCTCCCGCTCGACCAGGAGCAGTTCTACTGGGAGCCGAACGGCGACTTCCCGGACCACGAGCCGAACCCGCTGCTCGAGGAGAACCGCAAGTTCATCATCGACAAGGTCACGGACACGGGCGCCGACCTCGGCATCGCATGGGACGGCGACGCGGACCGCTGCTTCTTCATCGACGACACCGGCAGGTTCGTGGCCGGCGACTTCCTGACCGTCCTGCTCGCCGAGTCGATCCTCCGCAAGGACCCCGGCGCCGCGATCCTCTACGACGTGCGCGCCTCGCGCGCCGTCAAGGATGTCGTCGAGAGGGCCGGTGGCCACGCGCACATCAACCGCGTGGGTCACGCGTTCTTCAAGACGCGCATGCGCGAGCTGGGCGCGGCCTTCGGCGGCGAGGTGTCCGGCCACTACTACTTCCACGACTTCTACTGCGCGGACTCCGGCACGCTCCCCGCGCTCCTGATCCTCGAGCTGCTGTCGGTGGACGGCAAGAAGCTCTCGGAGCTCCTCGAGCCGCTCCGCGCCAAGTACTTCATCTCCGGCGAGATCAACTCCGAGGTGGAGGACCAGGAGGGCAAGATGCGGGAGATCAAGGAGCGCTACCGGGACGCCCAGGTGAGCGAGCTCGACGGCATCTCGATCGACTACGACGACTGGCACTTCAACGTACGTCCCTCCAACACCGAGCCGCTCCTGCGGCTGAACCTCGAGTCCGTCGTCTCCCGTGAGCACATGGAGGAGAAGCGCGACGAGGTGCTCGACCTGATCCGTTCGTGACGGGCGGCGCGGCCGACGGGATCCACCGGATTCAGGTGCCGACACCGTTCGCGGTCGGGCGGGTCAACGTCTACCTGATCGAGGACGAGCCGCTCACGCTCGTCGACGCCGGCCCCAACTCCGCCACCTCGTTCAACGAGCTCACGAACGGGCTGGCCGAGCTGGGCCACTCGCTCGAGGACATCGAGCTCGTGATCCTCACCCACCAGCACATCGACCACCTCGGGCTCGTGTCCTTGGTCGCGGAGCGCTCGGGCGCCGACGTGGCTGCCATCGACGTGGCCGTGCCGTTCGTGGAGAACTACTCCGAGGAGGCGCAGAAGGACGACGACTTCGCCCGCACGGTGATGCTCCGGAACGGCATCCCGCCGGACGTGGTGAGCGCGCTGAGCACGGTCTCGGCGGCGTTCCGGGCCTGGGGCGCGCGGGCCGACGTGACGCGCGTGCTCCACGACGGCGACGAGCTCGCCCTCCGCGACCGCACGCTCCACGTGCACCACCGCCCCGGCCACAGCCCTACCGACACGATCTTCCACGACCGGGAGCGACGCGTGCTCCTGTCCGCCGATCACCTGCTCGGCCACATCTCCTCGAACCCGCTGATCACGCGGGACCCCGGAGGATCGACCGAGCGCCCGCAGGCGCTCGTGAGCTACCTGCGCTCGCTCGAGCAGACCCGCGAGATGGACGTCGAGCTCGTCCTGCCGGGCCACGGCGACCCGATCTCAGACCACCGCAAGCTGATCGACGAGCGCTTCGCGCTGCACCGCCGGCGCGCCGAGAAGATCCACCGGCTGATCGAGGCCGGCCCGCGCACCGCGTACGAGATCGCGCAGGAGCTGTGGGGCAACATCGCGGTCACGCAGGCGTACCTGACGCTGTCCGAGGTGCTGGGCCACGTGGACCTGCTTGCCAACGACGGGCGCGTGCGCGAGGTCGATAGGGACGGCGTGAGCGTGTTCGAGGCCGGCTAGGGAATCGCGGCCTGCGCGACGGCCTTCTCGAGCCGCGCTTCGCTGGCCAGGATGTCGGCGCGCGCGCCGTCGTAGCCCGAGTGGTCAGCTCTCCGGATGGCGTCCGCGAGGGTCCCGTAGCCGTCCGCGGCCTGACCGAGCGCCGAAACCACCGACGTCGTGTCGGCGACCCCCGACGGGATGCGAATGTCGGCGATCTGGCTGGAGGCTTCCGTGAAGGTCCTCTCGAGTGCGCTCGCCTCCCTCGCCTGGTCGGATGCGATCGGGGCGGCGGCGAGCGCTGCTCGCCGCTCGATCCACGTCTTGCGGAGGGTCGTGATCGTCGAGCCGAAGCGGCTCCTGAACTGCTCGATCGAGGCCGGCGAGATCGGACGAGGCCCACTCAGCGTCAGCGTTTGAACGACGTTCTGACACGACCGGGCTGCGGGGCTGCCGGGCGCGCTATGGCAGATGGCTACGAGGGGCCCGCTCGAGGTGTAGCCGACGTAGACGCGGGCCGGTGTGCCGTCGACTCGCGCGCGGCCCCATGTCCGCGCCTGGAGCGCTCCCAGCCGAACGGTGGCCCGGTCTCCTCCGCTTGCGTCGGCGGCCTCGATCAGGCGGCGGACCTGCCCGCGGTCGGCGGCGAACCCGGCGAGGAGCTCAGGGCGGCCGGCCCCGGCCGCACCGGCCGCGACAGGCGCGGTCAGTTCGAGCCCGCCGGCATTCGCGGGCGCCGGCTTCCAGCCGTCGGGCAGCCGCACCGCCAGCTTGGAGGAGGTCGCCTCCGTGGCCTGGCCGGAGCCGCCGCCCGACCGCAGCGCAACCGCGGCACACCCGGCCGCGACGAGAAGCGCAAGCCCAATAGCCGCGGGGCGCGCCGGGAGGGCGCGGGGCAGGCGAATCGCCGGACGCGGCAGGCGAATCGCCGGACGCGGCAGACGATGCACCTTCGGACGCGGGATATTCAAGACCGGCCGCGGCAGATGCACCTTCGGACGCGGGATATTCATCGCCGGACGCGGCAGATGCACCTTCGGACGCGGGATTCGCACCGCCGGCCGCGGCACCCTCGGCCGCGGCAGGCTCACGGCAGGGCGCGTCCCGTTTGCTCGCGCGTGCCCGTTCCGGCGGTCCGAGGGCGACTCGGTGGGCTCGGCCTTGGGGGCTGCCCCGTTGGTCGGCGACGCAGCCGGCTTCGGGGTCGGGAGGTCCGCCGCGACGGACGCGGCCCGCGCCGCGCGGGCAGGCGCGGCGAGGTCTTCAGGTTCGGGATCGCGGCGGCTGCTGCTGTTGCCAGGTCAGCCGGCCGCCCGTAACGGCGCCGCGGGTCGCGTGCGGTCGCCACACCGATCACGCGCTCGAGGGCGACCGTACGGTCGCCCCACATGCTGGCGTCCAGGATCGCTCCCAGCGTGTAGACGAAGCTCTGCGGCGTCGGAGCCACGCCTCGGATCTCCTCCGGTGACAGGTGGCCCGCGGCGGCGTCGGACACGACGCCCGACCCGCGGCGAGAGCCACGCGGGCGCACCGGCATCGGACAGCACGGGTCCGCGCGTATGGTGCAGATGGATCGCCTCCGGCGCGAGGTTCCGAGGGGCGAGCCCGTGCGCGATCAGCGCCTCGACCGCGGACGACACGGCCACGATGATGCTCACGGCGTCGGGCGCGGACAGAGGCCGGGCCGCAATCGTGTCGGCAAGCGTCGGCGCCGCGCACAGCTCGACGGCGAGCCCCGGGCGTGAGCGCTGCACGCGGGCCCGGATCAGGTGCGGATGTGCGATCGACGCGCGCACCCTCGCCGCGGATGCGACTCCTTCGGCTTCCTCCAGGGAACCGGGATCGGCAACCATGGGTGACCCATTCAGCATCTTCACTACGTCAACGGGTCACCCACCGATCAGCTTGCGCGCCAGCTCCGACCAAATTTCACCCGTATGGAAGCTGGGCCTTCCGGGCGCCGTTCTACAAAGAGGCGATGGGCCTGGGCACGCAAAAATCAGGGAAGGTTGCGGACCTCGCGAGACGCGGTGATATACCGGGTCTGCTCGAGGCCGTCGGGCACACGGAAGTGCAGACGACACGCGACGGCAGAGCCGTCGACGCCGGCGCGCCGGTGCGCGAGGCCGCCATCCTCGGCCTCGCCGAGATCGGTGACCGAGACGCCGCGTCGGTGATCGCCAAGGCGCTCTCCGACCAGTCCGACCGCGTGCGGTGCGCCGCTATCCGAACGCTCTGCGAGTGGGGCGAGGCCCTTCCCCTCGCGGAGGCCATGGCATGGCTCCCCGCCCAGGGATCCTCCCGCGCGCTCGCGAGCGCGGCCATCGCCAAGCTCGCCGACCCGAAGGCCGCCGACGTGCTCGCCCGGTCGCTTGTCCACGGCGAGCGCCCAGGACGGACTATGGGAGGAGGAGGCCGAGGTGGTGGCGGGCCTCTTCCGGGCCTCCGACCAGGCCGACACCCTCGACGCGGTGCTGGACACCCTTCTGGCCGCGCTCGAAGACGACGACGCCGCGGTCGCCGGGCGCGCAGAGGACTTTCTGCTGTGGCTCGGCGAGGACGCCGCGAACGCTGTGGCGGACGCCGTCCGAAACGGCGCCCAGTCCCACAGGCTCGTCTGGTTGCTCGGCCAGATCGGCGGCGCCGACGCGCTCGAGCCGCTGATGGACGCGCTGGAGCACGCCGACTCGCGCGCTCGCGCCGAGGCGTGCGTGGCTCTTGGGGATCTCCGCGACCCGATCGCGATCAACGCGCTTCTCTACGCGACGCACGACGCCGATCACGTGGTCCGCGTCAAGGCCGCGGCGGCGCTCGACCAGATCGGCGTGGTCGCCCTGCTCGTGGGCCTCACCCGCCCAGCAGTGCCGGCCCACTCGACCCACGCTCGCGGGTCGAACGGCCACGGCTGAGCACGGCTCGCCTCAGCGAGCGGCGGCGGCGAGGAACCGGTCGTTCCCGTGAGGGTCGAACTGCGGCCGGTACTCCTGCCGCGTCGCCTCGGTCAGCCGAGCTCCACAGCGCTCGCACGTCCAGTAGTAGACGAGGACGCCGCGCGAGCGGTCGTACACGGAGTGGATCGAATGGAAATTTTGGTGTGAACAGGACACCGCTCGAAAAACGAGCCGGAATGCCGCGTCCGCACCGCGACCGTACGAATTTCGTCCCTGCCGCAAGGCGAGGAAGAAACGACGCGCCCCGCCCGTTGGTCTAGTGCGCCGGCCTCTTCCCGGCGTTGACCCTGGAAGGAGACCTGACGGCCTATGAAGACCATGGCCATCGTGGCGGACAGCTCGTTCGTCATCGAGACCATCCGGCTGGCCCTGCGGAACACCGCCGGCCTCAAGCTGCTCGGCAAGGTTGACGGACGCTGCGACGTTCGCGCCCCCATCGGCCACGCCCAGCCCGACGTGATTCTCGTCGACGAGATGCAGAGCGCCGACGAGGCCCTCGCGCGGATCCGCGAATGCAGGGAGGAGACGCCCGACAGCTCGATCCTGCTGCTCACGATGCGGATGGAGGACGAGGCCGTGGCGCGGGCGATCGACGCCGGCGTGGACGCCTGCGTCTCGAAGACCACCCACCTGCCGAGCCTCGGAACGCTCATCCACGAGATCGTGGAGCGGAACATCGTCTGCGCAATGCCACGCGCGGTCCGCGATGGAACCGCCGGCGCCGCCGACGACGATCTGACGGCTCGTGAGCGGGAGATCCTTCAGCTCGTCTCCGACGGGCTCACCAACGGCCAGATCGCGCGTGAGCTGTGGGTCACGGAGCAGACGGTGAAGTTCCACCTCTCGAACGTGTATCGCAAGCTCGGCGTCTCCAACCGGACCCAGGCGAGTCGCTACGCCCACGTGAACGGGCTGATGCGCAGCCGCGGCCCGCGGCTCGTCGACACGACGGACCCCGGAGCGGACGTGGCGCCGCTCGGCAAGCTCACGCCGCTGACCGCGGGCGCCGCCTGATCGCCAGGTGAACACGTCGGCGATCACAGGTCGGGACCGGCGCGGCTCCCGCGATTCTGGCGCGCCGGCCTCGCGCTCGACCCTCCGGGTGCTGCCGCAGCCGCCCGCGATCGAGGTCCACGAGCTCAGCCGCCGCTTCGGCGACACCGTGGCGCTCGACGCCATTTCGCTCACGGTCCTGCCGGGCGAGGTCCACGCGTTGCTTGGCCCGAACGGAGCCGGAAAGACCGTGACGCTCCGGACGCTGACCGGGCTGCTGGCACCCAGCTCGGGAACCGTGCGGATCATGGGAGTCGACGTCGCGCTCGGCCGACGCTCCGACGAGCACGCTGATCGGCTTCGTCCCCGCCGGCGACCGGACCTTCTACATGCGGCTCTCGGGCCTGGAGAACCTCGTCTTCTTCGCCCGGCTGCACGGGATGAGGGCCGGCGAGGCGCGGAGCCGGGCGCTCGCGGTCCTCGAGCAGGTCGGCCTCGCGGCGCGCGCCGACTCCCCGATCGGCACCTATTCGCACGGGATGCAGAAGCGGCTCTCGGTGGCGCGGGCACTCCTCACCAACCCCTCGGTCATGCTCGTGGACGAGGCCACGCACGACCTCGACCCGCATGCCGCGGCGGCGGTCAGGGAGCTGGTCGCCGAGCTGGCGCGCGACGGCGTCGCAGTCCTGTGGACCACCCAGCGCATCGACGAGGTCCGGGGATTCGTGGACCGCGTGACGCTGCTGCGCGAGGGCAAGGTCGGCTTCGCGGGATCGGTCAACGGGCTGATGGCACACGCGGAGGCGCGCCGGTTCATCCTGCGGCTCGGCGGCGGCCTCGACACGTCGGACGCGACCCGGCTCGACCGCGACCTCGCCGGCCTGGCGGAGCTCAAGCCGCTCGAGTCGTCCGGAGGCGAGCACTGGCTGCTCACGCTCAACGAGCGGCACGTGCTCGGTGAGGCCATCGCGGCGCTCGCCTCGGCCGGCGTCACGGTGCTCGGATGCCATCGCGAGCGTTCCGAGGTCGAGGACGCCTTCGTCTCCCTGAGCGGGGCGGGCGACTCATGAGCGCCCACGCGAGCACGACCTGGCCCGCTGGAAGCCTCCGAGGCGAGACCGCCAAGCTCGGCGCATTCCTCCGCCGGGACCTGCTCGTCGCGTGGAGCTACCGGATGGCGTTCTTCTCGGATCTGGCGAACCTCGTCGCTCAGATGCTCCTCTTCTATTACATCGGCAAGCTCGTGCCTCCGGACAAGCTGCCGAGCTACGGAGGAACCCAGGCCACCTACATCGATTTCGTGACCCTCGGGATCGTCGTCAACGTCTTCGTGCAGGTCGCCCTGACCCGTATCGCGGGGGCGCTGCGCCAGGAACAGCTGATGGGCACGCTCGAGTCCCTTCTGGTCACGCCCACGGCGGCGGCCACGGTGCAGCTCGGCTCGGCGGTGTTCGACCTCGTGTACATGCCGCTGCGCACCGCCGTCTTCCTCGCCTTCATGGTGGCGTTCGTGGGGGTCGAGCTGGATCCCTCCGGGATCCTCCCCTCAGCCGTGCTCCTGCTCGCCTTCATCCCCTGCATCTGGGGGATCGGGATCGGCTGCGCGGCGGGCATCCTCACGTTCAAGCGCGGAGCCGGCGCCATGAGCCTCGGCGCGCTCCTGCTCGGCTTCACCTCGGGTGCGTTCTTTCCACTCACCCTGCTGCCCGAGTGGGTCCAGACACTGGCCGCCTACAACCCGCTCGCCGTGGCGGTCGAGGGCCTGCGCGACGCCCTGCTCGGAGGCACCGGGTGGGCGGGTGTGAGGGAGGACATCCTGACGCTCGTCCCGATGGCGGTTCTCGCGCTGGTCGCGGGCTCTCTCCTGTTCAGGCTCGCAATGCGGCGCGAGCAGCGCCGCGGAACGCTGGGGCTCTATTGAGCGAGGAGCGCCGACAGGCCCTGTTCGAGCGCGTGGACGCGCTCGTGGAACGCTCGCCGTCCCTCGAGGATCTGCGCCACCACGGCGTCGACCTGATCGCCGCCCGGGCCTGGCGCGAGCGCGGCCGGGAAGTACCGGACGACCTGCGCGCCGACGAGCGCCTCGCCGCCGCACGCGCTCTCGCGGTCACACCGGTGCTGGAGCGCGTCCTCGCGGCGAGCGAGGGGCCCGTGCTCGTGATGAAGGGCCCCGAGGTGGCGGGGCTCTACCTCGATCCAGCGGTTCGGAACTTCCGGGACGTCGATCTGATCGTGCCGAACGCGCCCGACACTCAACGCCGGCTGCTGTCCGCCGGCTTCGTCGAGACCGGCGACCCGAAGCTGTTCGAGAACATCCACCACCTGCGTCCGCTCCTCTGGCCAGGGCTTCCGCTCCTGCTCGAGGTGCACCACCATCCGAAGTGGGTCGATTCGCTCGAGCCGCCCGTCTTCGACGAGCTGCTGGAGGCCGCGGTCCCGAGCCGCACGGGCGTGAGCGGGGTGCTCACACCGTCGCCGCAGCACCACGCCGTGCTGCTGGGGGCGCACGCCTGGGCCCACCGGCCGCTCTCGCGGTTGCGGGATCTGATCGACATGGCCCTGATCGCGGGCGAGGCGGACCCGGACGAGCTCCGCAAGGTCGCGCGGTCGTGGGGCGTTCAGAAGGTATGGGCCACCACCACGCGTGCCATCGACTCGCTGCTCGGCACGGGGCGACGACCCGCGTCGGTCTCCATCTGGGCACGACACCTTCCGGCCGCGCGCGAGCAGACAGTGCTCGAGTCACACGTCCAGAACTGGCTGTCGGCGCTGTGGGGGCTGCCGGGCGCACACGCGATCGCCGCCGCGGCGGGCGCCGTGGGCGCTGATCTCAGGCCCGAGGAGGACGAGGGGTGGCCGGCGAAGCTGGCGCGGAGTCGCACGGCGCTGGCCAACGCCTTCGTGAGGAAGTCCAAGCACGACGAGGCGCTCGACGCCGCGAGAGGAGGCCCGTGACCAAGCTGCGGCTCAACAGGCACGACGTCGACTGGCGTGAGGTGGATGGCGAGGTGATCGCGCTCCGTCGAAGCACCGCGGCCTACCTCGGTATCAACGGCTCGGGCGCTCTCCTGTGGCATGCGCTCGACGGTGGTGCCGACGAGGACTCGCTCGCCCGGCTGCTCGTCGAGCGCTACGAAATCCCGGCAGACGCTGCCCGCACCGACGTGAGCGCCTTCGTCGGCCAGCTGCGCGCGCAGGGCCTCGTACAGCCGGCGTGACCGTGTCCGTGCTGGCTACGCGAGCCCGTCGCGGGCTCGATCCACATGCGCTTCGCGGCGCCTGGTGGACGGTGCGCTCGCTGCGCCGGGTGCGCCGCCAGCTGCGCGACGGAGAGCTCGAGGACGTGCGGATCGACGCGCCACCAGAGCTCGGGAAGACCGCGCGCTGGGGCGTTGACGCGGTGCTCCGGAGGACGCCGACGAGCTGCCTCGAGCGGTCCCTGGTGCTCCAGCGGTGGCTCGCCGCTCGCGGCGAGCCGCGGGACGTCGTGATAGGCGTGCGGGCGCCCTCGACGGGCTTTCGGGCACACGCCTGGCTCGACGGGGAGCCCACCCGCGACTACAACGAGCTGCTGCGCCTGAGCCCGTGACCGCGCTCAACTCGATCGAGCTGGCCTCGGGCATGCTGTTCGGCGACGCGCCCGGCACGGCGCCCGAGCTCCCCACTCCGCAGCCCGGCGACACGGCGTTCTCCGCGCTCGAGCGCGCGTGCGTCCCGGCGCTCAGGGGCGGGCGCTGCTTCGTGAGCTTTTCCGGCGGCCGGGACTCGTCGCTCGTGCTGGCCGCCGCGGCGTCGGCCGCGCGCCGTCACGGCCTCCCGCTGCCGATTCCGATCACGAACCGCTTCCCGCAGGTTGGCCATACACACGAACACGAGTGGCAGGAGCTCGCCGTGCGCGAGCTCGGCATGGAGGAATGGGTTCGGCTCGAGCTCACCGACGAGCTCGACGTGCTCGGCGATCTCGCGACCAGGGGCCTGCGCCGCCACGGCCTGCTGTGGCCCTTCAACGTGCACTTCCACGCACCGATGTTCGACGTGGCACGGGGCGGCACGCTCCTGACCGGCATCGGCGGCGATGAGGCTCTCGGAAGCTCGCGATGGGCCAGGCCTGTCGCCGTTCTGCGCGGCAGGCAGCGGCCCGGACCGCGCGACCTGCTGAAGGTCGGCCTGCTGTGCTCGCCGCGTGCCATCAGGCGAGAGGTCATCGTCAGGCGCTGCCCGGAACCGTTCGCGTGGCTCACCGAGCCGGCCGCCCGAGCGCTCGTACGCGGCTGGGCCGCGGATCAGGCGCGAGAGCCGCGCTCGCTCCGGGCTCGTCTTCGGCGCCTTCCGGATCGGCGCGCGATCCGCGAAGGAGTCGCCAGTCTCGAGCTGCTCGCGGCGGACGCCGGCACCTCGGTTGACCATCCTCTTCTGAACCGCGGCTTCCTCGGTGCCGTCGCGGCGGCCGGGGACGGCGCCGGCTGGCAGGACCGGAGTCTCGCCATGCGGGCGCTGTTCGACGGCGTGCTCCCCACGCCGCTGCTCGAGCGAACGAGCAAGGCACGCTTCGACGGCGTCTTCTGGGGATCGCGAAGCCGGACATTCGCGGGTGCGTGGCAGGACGAACCAGCTGACACGCAGGTGGTCGATCGGCCTGCCCTCACGCGGACCTGGGCCGAGCCGGAGCCGGACGCGCACAGCTTCCTGTTGCTTCAGGCGGCGTGGCTCGACGGCGAAGGCCACTCGTTACTAGACCAACGTTTAGTGCACAAGATGCCCGTTCACGCATAGCGTGAAGCGATGTCACTTCCCGGAGTTGGAGAAGGCCGTGTGACAGCAATAGGGACACATGGAGCGGCGCCTTCCTATGAGGCCCCCAGCCTGAGCGTCATCGGGTCGGTTCATGAACTGACACTCGACTGCGTTGAGAAGAACTGGGGATCAAGCGACGGACATACCTTCCAGGGTTCGCCGATCGCCTGCGCCTCGTAAGCACTCGCCACTCACACGAACCCACGAACGCCCCGGCCCGCCGGGGCGTTCGTGTGTCAGGCGGCTCGCGCGTGCCGCGCCGCGGCGAGGAGACGCCCGCAGGCCTCGTCCGAGACGCTCCAGTCGCGCGGCCGGCGCAGCTCGATCATCGGGACCGACGCGATATCCAGAAGGAAGGCCGGATGCGTCGGCGTCAGGCCGCGAATCACCCGGTGCTCGACGAGGGTCGGGACGCGACCCGCGGCGGGTATCGACGTCACTCGCAACGCCTCTCCCCACGCGAGCTGCACGAAGCCGCGTAGCGGGAGGACCGCCGGCACGGCGCTCACCGGCACGCGCCAGCGCTCGCGCGTTCCGACCGTGCCCAGGGGCTCGCCCACGCCCAGCCGATCGGCAGCCTCCGCACGAAGGTCGATGAGCCGCGGGCCGGCCGACACCAGCAGCTGCCGGTCCACGATCGCCACGTCGTCCGTGACCGTCGGGTGCCCCAGGGCAGCGAGGCCGGCGAGGAGAGTGCTCTTCCCCGCGCCCTTCGCGCCGAGGATCAGCCACGCGCCACCATCGATCTCGACGCCGCCAGCGTGGAAGCTCTCGAGTCCACGCCAGCGCGCGACCACGGCCGCCACGGACGCAAGGTGAGGATGTACGAGCGCGGCGGCGGCCGGCCGGACCGGCATCGTGAAGGTCGCTCGGCCCTCGAGCCGGTCGACGTCGACGTGGCCGCCGGCAGCCAGGCTTACGCGAGCGTCGTCGGGGCGGATCCACTGAAGCCCGTTCGTGGCGGGGCCGAGCCGAGTCGACAGGCTGTACGTCGGCCAGTCGTCGCCGGCTGGGCCGAGAAGTGCGCTGGCCGCCTCGACGCCCCGCAGCCCGAGACCGTACGTCCCCAGCGCGGGGCCGGCGCTCAAAGGCGCTCGACCTCCAGGGCGCGCTTCCCGGCGGTCACGCCGCGGAAGTCGACGACCAGTGGCGCCCGGTCGGCGATCAGATCGAGATCGAGGCCAGGATGGGCCGTGACGATCACCGCCACGTCGCAACCGTCCAGAGCGTTATCCAGCGCCTCCGACCGGAGGTCGAACTCCGGAAGCTCGGGCACGAACTCGTCGTGGTAGCGGACCAGTCCCCCGCTCTCCTGCAGGATGCTCATGATCTTCAGCGCGGGCGACTCACGCATGTCACCCACGCCCGGCTTGTACGACACGCCCAGGATGGCTATGCGCGACCCGCGCACAGACTTGGAGTCGTCGTTGAGCGCGCGTGCCACCTTCTCCGCGCAGAACCGTGGCATCGCCTGATTGACCTCGCCGGCCAGCTCGATGAAGTCCGTCGTCGACTCGAACTCGCGCGCTCTCCACGCAAGGTAGAACGGGTCGACCGGGAGGCAGTGGCCACCCATTCCGGGTCCGGGGTCGAACCGCATGAACCCATAGGGCTTCGTGGCCGCGGCATCCACGACCTCCCAGATGTCGATGCCCATGCGATCGCACAGCATCGAGAGCTCGTTGACCATGGCGATGTTCACGGAGCGGAACACGTTCTCCAGGAGCTTCGTGAGCTCGGCGACCTCGGGTGTCGAGACGCGGACGACCTCGTCGCAGATCTCCGCGTAGAGAGCCGACGCTCGCTCGAGGCACGCAAACGTGAAGCCGCCGACGACCTTGGGCGTGTTCCGCATGGTGAAGTCCGTGCGGCCGGGGTCGATCCGCTCGGGCGAGAAGGCGATGTTGAAGTCCTGTCCAGCGGCGAGCCCCGACTCCTCGAGCGCGGGGATCACGCGCTCGCGCGTGGTCCCGGGGTAGGTGGTCGACTCGAGCACCACGAGCTGGCCGCGCTGAAGGACCGAAGCCAGCCCGGCGACCGCCGCGTTGAGTGGACCGAGGTCCGGCTCCCGGTTGCGGGTGAGAGGCGTCGGGACGGCGATGATGACCGCCTCGCATCGCGACAGCTCCGCCATCCGCCCGGTCGGCAGGAACCGGTCGCCGGCGGCGCGGATCGACTCGGGTGGCACGTCCTCGATGTAGCTCTCGCCGCGCGCCAGAGCCGCGGTCTTGCGCGAATCGATGTCCACCCCGATCACGGTGTGGCCCGCTTCGCAAAAGGACATTGCCAGTGGCAGCCCCACATACCCGAGGCCTATGACTCCGACTTTCATCTGAGCGAGCCTAGGATGGACGCCGATTACAAAGGCCCACCAAAAGGCCAGGTTCCAGCCTCCTCCGATGGGCGTATCGGCCAGCCCCGTACCGACAGAGGATGGCCTCACATGAGGGATGCCACCACGGCTCGGCCCAGGCCCGTCATGCTCGTCTGCTCGTCCGGCGGGCATCTGCTCCAGATGCTCGAGCTGAAGCCTGCGTGGGAGGACTTCGAGCACGTCTGGATCGCCTTCGACAAGTCGGACACCCGCTCCCTGCTCGCCGGCGAGCGCATCGTTCACGGGCACGGGCCGACGAACCGCAACCTCGGCAACTTCATCCGGAACGTCGGGCTCGCGTTTCGCGTCATCAGGCGCGAGCGGCCCGCCGCCATCCTCACGACCGGCGCGGGTCTAGCGGTTCCGTTCGCGTGGGTCGGCCGGCTCTTCCGCGTGCCGACGGTCTACGTCGAGAGCTTCACGCGGATAGAGGAGCTCTCGCTGTCCGCGCGGCTGATCTCGCCGGTCGCGAGCCGCGTGTACGTCCAGTGGCCGGAGCTCGCGCCATCGACGGGCCGGTACCGGTTTGCAGGCAACCTCTTCGTCGGCCAATGATCCTCGTAACCGTCGGCACCAACGAGCAGCCCTTCGACCGCCTGGTGCAGGCCGCGGCCGAGCTCGGCGGCAGCGAGCCGCTGGTTGTCCAGCACGGCGCGTCCCGCGTGGCTCACGGACGCGGCCGCTGGGTCGACTTCGTCGACTTCGGTGAGCTCGCCGAGCTCATGCGAAGCGCCGACGCCGTGGTCTCCCATGCGGGAGTCGGGTCGATCATCCTCGCGCGCCGACAGGGGAAGCGACCGCTTGTCGTGCCACGCCGGATGCACCTCGGGGAGGCGGTCGACGACCACCAGCTCCCGCTCGCCCGGCGCCTCGCAAGCAGCGGCATGATCGAGCTGGTCGAGGATGTGGGGTTGCTGTCCGGGCTCCTCGAGCGGCCGGCCCGCCGAGAGCAGCCCGAGCCGCTGGAGGGCGGGCTCGCCGGCGCGGCCGAGCTGGCCATGGACATTCGCCGCTTTCTTCAGGAGGCCGTTCCAGCATGAGCACGAGCGTCGCAGCGCGACTCCGCGGCATGGCGGACGACAACCGGGAGATGTCCCTCAGCCACCGCCTGCGCGAACGGCGGTTTCAGCGCTTCGACGAGCTGGCGAACACCCTCCCGAAGCCGCTCAGCGTGATCGACATCGGCGGCACCTCTGAGTTCTGGGAGCAGCGCGGGTGGGCGGGCCGCGACGACGTCTCCGTGACGCTGGTGAATCTGAAGGAGCAGGAGGACACTCACTCCAACATCCACAGCACCGTGGCGGACGCGGCCGATCTCGCCGAGCACGAGGACGGATGCTTCGACATCGCCTTCAGCAACAGCGTGATCGAGCACCTCTTCACGTTCGACCGGCAGCAGGCGATGGCACGTGAGGTGCGGCGCGTCGCGCGCGCCTATTGGGTCCAGACCCCCAACTTCTGGTTCCCGTTCGAACCGCACTTCCTGTGCCCCGCATGGCACTGGCTGCCCGTCGCCGTGCGGGTCGCGGTGATTCGTCGCCGCGCGGTCGGCTGGAATGGACGCTGCCCCGACCCGGAGGTCGCGAATCGGGTCGTCCGCGAGGTACGCCTTCTGCGGCGCCGTGAGCTGCGCGGCATGTTCCCCGAGGCCACGCTCGTGCCGGAGCGCTTCGGAGGGCTGGTCAAGTCGTGGACCGCCATCGCGGGCTTCCCGGATGAGGGGACGCCGGCATGACCTCTCGGACAACGGACCCGCCGTCCGTGGATGTCGTGATAGTCGCGTACAACAGCGGCCGAACGCTGCGGGGGTGCGTCGAGAGTGCCCTGAACTGCGACCGAGCCGTCGTCACGGTGGTGGACAACGCCTCCCCTGACGATTCCGTTGCGAAGATCGAGGACCTTCCGGTGCAGCTCGTGCGAGCGGGCTCCAACGGTGGCTTCGCCGCCGGGTGCAACCTCGGCGTCGCCGCCGGACAGGCCCCCTACGTCCTGCTGCTGAACCCGGACGCCCGGATCGAGCCGGAGGATCTCCGGAGACTCGGGAAGGTCCTCGACGACCAGCCGGAGGTCGGCCTCGTCGCCCCGCGCATCCTCGAGGAGGATGGCTCGCTGGCGTTCAGCCAGAGGCGCTTCCCGCGCCTGCGCTCGACCTTCGCACAGGCGCTGTTCCTCCACCGCCTCTGGCCCAAGGCGAGCTGGACGGACGAGCTCATCCGCAACAGGGATGCGTACGATCGCCCCGGCTCCCCGGAGTGGGTCTCCGGCGCGTGCATGCTCATCCGCCGTGTGGCGCTGGAGGCGGTGCATGGGCTCGACGAGGACTTCTTCCTCTACTGCGAGGACATCGACCTGTGCGCGCGGATCCGCGACGCCGGGTGGACGATCCGATACGACCCGTCGGCGACCGTGTGCCACGAGGGTGGCGCTTCCCGGCCGCGCGAGCAGCTGTTTCCCGTCTACGCCCGGAACCGGGTGCGCTACACGCGCAAGCACTCCCCCGGTCTCGCGGTTCCCCTACAGGCCATCGGCGTCGCGTTGGGCCACGCGACCCACGCCGTGGTGTCGCTGTGGCACCCGCGGGTGGCGTACGGCCACCTGAGGGCGATCGCCGCGGTGATCCTGGGGCTTCAGGGCGCCCCCTGGGGCAGCTGACCATGTGCGGGATCACCGGCGCGTTCCGAATCACCCATGGGGGAGACGCCCCCGCCATCCCGGAACACGTCCTGCGTCTTATGGCCGAGCAGATCGAGTACCGCGGGCCCGACGACGCCGGCTTCGTGTCAGGCGAAGGCTGCTCCCTCGCCGCGCGACGGCTCTCGATCATCGACGTCGAGGGCGGCCATCAGCCCTTCGGCAACGAGAGCGGGCGCATCTGGGCCGCGCAGAACGGCGAGATCTACAACCACGACGACCTGCGCGCCGGGCTGCGCGACCGAGGCCACGTCTTCCGCAGCCGCTGCGACACGGAGGTCCTCCCCCACCTCTACGAGGAGCAGCGGCCCGGACCTGAGCGATGCTCTGCGCGGGATGTTCGCGGTGGCGGTGTGGGACCAGGACCGCCGCCGCGGAGTGCTGATCCGCGATCGCCTCGGGATCAAGCCTCTCTATTACGCGATCGTGGGCGATCACGTCGTATTCGGGTCCGAGCTGAAGTGCGTGATCGCGAGCGGTCTGGTGGACGATGAGCTCGACCCCGAGGCGATCGCGGCCTACCTCACGCTCGGCTTCGTGCCGGGCCCCCTGACGCCGCTTCGCGGGGTGCGCAAGCTCGGCCCCGGCGAGCGTCTCGTCGTCGAGGGCGGGCGTGTTCGGCTGGAGCGCTGGTGGCAGCTACCCCGCTCCGAGTCCCGCGCCTCACAAGCTGTCGGTCGACGAATGGAGCGAGCAGCTGCTTGCCCGGCTCGAGCGAGTCGGTCGCAGATGCGGCTGATGAGCGACGTGCCGCTCGGGGCGATGCTGAGCGGCGGCCTCGACTCGAGCCTGATCGTCGCGCTCATGGCGCGCATGATGGACCGAGCCCGTCCAGACGTTCGCCGTGGGCTTCGCCGGCGAGGACTCGGAGCTGCCGGATGCCCGTCGGGTGGCAGCCTTCTGCGGCGCTGAGCACCACGAGCTCGAGGTCTCGCTGACGAGCGACGAGGAGACGCTCTCGAAGCTCACATGGCACCTCGACGAGCCG
Organism: uncultured Thermoleophilaceae bacterium; assembly: GCA_963808875.1. Taxonomy (GTDB): domain Bacteria; phylum Actinomycetota; class Thermoleophilia; order Solirubrobacterales; family Thermoleophilaceae; genus JACVRW01. Next base: position 53,802 of record CAWEHM010000044.1, on the reverse strand, counting down.
CTCGCCGACCTGTCGTCGCTCGGATTCCTGGCGCTGTCGCGAGCTCGCCTCCGAGCACGTGACGGTCGCGCTGTCCGGTCAGGGCGCGGACGAGCTGTTCGGCGGCTATCGCAAGCACCGCGTCGCGTCGCTCGCGCGAGCATTGGAATCGCATGCCGCGGCGTGCGCGCGCGGCCGCGGCTGCCGCCGTCTGCGCCAGGCGCCGGGCCGCTCGGCGCGGCTGGCACGACGCCCTTCAGTCGCCCGATCCCGCCGCTCGCCTGCTCGCGTCGAGCGCCCTCGTGCAGCAGCGACCTGCGCGACGACCTGTTCAGCGGCGCGCTGGCCGAGCACGCCGACGCGGCGAGCCGCATCGTGTCGCGGGCACCTCGGAGAGGCGCCCGGCGCCGCTCCGCTCGAGGCCGCTCTATACCTCGACGCGCGACTCGGGCTCGTCGACGACATGCTCACGTACTTCGATCGCGCGTCGATGGCCTGCTCGCTCGAGGTGCGCGTGCCGTTCCTCGACCACGAGTTCGTGGAGCTGTGCGCGCAGGTCCCCGGCCGACGTCAAGGTGCGCCGCCTCCAGGGCAAGCACGTGCTGCGCCAGGCCGCCAGCGGCCTGGTCCCCGACTTCGTCCTGGCCAAGCGCAAGCGCGGGCTTCTTCAACGAGGCGGTCGGCGACCTGGCTCGCGGCGCGAGGTGGGGAGATAGTCGATCGGGTTCTGCTCGTCCCACTCGCCCGCATACGCAGCGGGTGCTCGACCGCGGCGCCGTGGAACGCGCGGCGCGGACCTGGCGAGCCGGAGACACGCGCCAGGCGCCGCTGCTCCTCTCGCTGATCATGCTCGAGCTATGGCTCGGCGACTACCTTCCACGCGCGTTTGCCGGGGTGCACGGACCGGCCAGGTCGGCAGCTTGAACGCTAGGCCGACCTACGCGGTCGTCACGCCTGCTCGCAACGAGGCGGAGAACCTCGACGCGGCTCGCGACCGCGCTTGCCGCCCAGACGCTGAGTCCGGCCGCATGGGTCGCGGTCGACGACGGCTCGACCGACCGGACTGCGCTTCTGCTCGGTGACCTGGCGGAGCGGCACGCGTGGGTCCGCCCCGTGGCCGCGGCCGCGCCCTGCGGACAGTGAGCTTGCCCGTGGCCGGCGCGGGGGTCGTGCGCTCGAGGGCTTCCGCACCGGCGTGCTGGCGCTCGAGGAGCCGGTGGACGTGGTGATCAAGGTCGACGCCGACGTCGACTTCGACGCGGACTACTTCGAGCGCCTCCTCGCGCGGTTCGCCACCGATCCGGCCCTCGGTATCGCGAGCGGCACCTGCTACGAGCGCGAGGATGGCGTGTGGGTGCGCCGGACGAAGGCCGCGACCACGGTGTGGGGAGCGTCGCGTGCCTACCGCTGGGAATGCCTGCCCGACGTGATGGGGCTCGAGCCGCGGATGGGGTGGGACGGCCTCGACGAGCTCAGCGCGCAGCTCCGCGGGTTCCGCACCGAGACGATCGTCGATCTGCCCTTCCGGCACCACCGCCCGGAGGGCGGCCGTGAGCACAGCCCCCTCCACCACGGCGAGGCGCTCGGCCGCGCGTCTTGGTACATGGGCTACCGGCCGTCCTACCTGACGATGCAGGGCGCTTTACCGCGCACGCCACCAGCCGACGGCGCTGGCGATGCTGTGGGGGTACGCCGCCGCGGCTGTTCGCCGTGAGCCGCGGTGTCCGGACGCGCGCCTGATACACGCGCTCCGCGACCGTCAGCGACTCCGCGCGGCGTTCCGTCGCGGCGCCCCGGCCTCGTAGGCGCCGACCAGCGCCGCACACGCGCCGCGCGCACGGCTCCGCCGGGCATGACGGCGACTCGCACGCGAAGCCGCCGCGACACGAGCCGCCGACCCGCGAGCACCCGGACCTCCAAGCGATAGCGGCCCTGCCTCCACCCGCGGGTAGACACCCTGACCTGGTTTCGGCCGCGCTTCACCCGACGTGTGATCTGGCCGACCCGCCGAGCACGTTTCGTCGAACCCACGCGCTTGACGGTGGCGATCACCCGTCCGCCTCGTGCCGCTTGCAGCGTCAGCTCGACGATGCCGTCCTCCGGCACCGTCGTGTTCAGAAGCGACGCGTCGAGCAGCGTCGGCGCCGTGCCGTGCGGCTTCTTCCCCTGACTCTTCCCTTGCGAGGTCTTCCGTTGAACCGACACGGAGACATCGGATGCGGTGGAGCGGTTGCCGGCCGCGTCGCGTGCCACGGCGGTGAGCGTGTGCCCCCCGGTCGCCACGCCCGCCGTGTCCCACCCGACCGAGTACGGCGCGCTCGTGTCCTCGGCGCCCAGGTTCTGCCCGTCCAGCTTGAGCTGCACGCCGGCCACGCCGGTGTCGTCGCTCGCGCTCGCCGTCACCGTGACCGTCCCGGTCACGGTCGCGCCCGTCGACGGCGCGGTCACGCTCACGTTCGGCGGTGTCTGCTCCGCCTCCGCCACCGCCGACACCTGGGCCGACGCCGCGCTCACATTCCCAGCCGCGTCCTCCGCCGTCACCCTGTAGTAGTAGGTCCCGGGCGCGAGGCCGGTGTCCGTGAAGCTCGTCCCGGCCGGCTGCGCGATCCGGTTCGAATCGGACGGCGTGAACCCGGACACCGTGGAGCGATGCAGGTTGTAACCCACCACGCCGACGTCGTCGGAAGACGGCTGCCAGTCCAACGCGACCTGCTGCACCCCGCCGGACGCCGACACGCCGGCCGGCACCGACGGAGCCTGACCGTCCGGCACAGGAGCGCGCTCGACGGTGACTGACACACCCTGACTCGTCGTCCTGTTGCCGGCTGCGTCGCGGGCGACGGCGGTGAGCGTGTGCCCACCGGTCGCCGCCGCGGTCGTGTCCCACGACGTCGAGTACGGCGCGTTCGTGTCCTCCGCACCCAGGCTCTGGCCGTCCAGCCTGAACTGCACCCCGGCCACGCCACGGTTGTCGCTCGCGTTCGCCGACACCGAGACCGTGCCGCTCACCGTCGCGCCCGCCGCCGGCGCCGTCACGCTCACGCTCGGCGGCGTCTGCTCCGCCTGCGCCGCCGCCGACACCTGCGCGGAGGCCCCGCTGACGTTCCCCGCCGCGTCCTCGGCGGTCACCTTGTAGTAGTAGGTCCCAGGCGCGAGGCCGGTGTCCGTGAAGCCCGCCCCGGCCGGCTGCGCCACCCGGTTCGAATCGGACGGCGTGAACCCGGACACCGTGGAGCGATGCACGTTGTAACGCACCACCCCGACGTTGTCCGAGGCCGCCTGCCAGCCCAACGCAACCTGCTCCACCCCACCCGACGCGGACACCGAACCCGGCACCGACGGAGCCTGAACATCCGACCCGCCGGGGGCGATGCCGTTGTATTCGTGCGCACCGGCGTCGGGCGGTCCGTTGCGGAGCAGCCCGGCGCGGTCGGTGGGCGGATAGTCGTTCGGGTTCCCGGCGTCGACCGCGATGGAGCCGAACGTGAGCCGCCAGTCATGTGCCCCCGGATTCACGAACTGTGAGAACACGGTCCCCGCGAGCTTGTCGGTCGTGGAGCACTTGGCGGCGGTCCAGACGTTGTAGCTGTAGCTGACGCCGCTCTTGCAGCTCGCGACGGCGCCGACGTTGCCGGTCAGCTTCATGTTCACGATCGTCGTCGGCTGGATCGCGACGTCGCCCGCGAAGGTGTTGTTGCGGAACGTGAAGTTCTCCGCCTTCGACAGCCAGTTGGCCACGTTGATCGCGTACGGCGCGTCCTGCCCGCTCCACTGCTTGGTCTTCTCGAACACGTTGTTCTCCAGGACCACGTCCTTCGGGTCCGGCCCGTTCAGCGTCGTGAAGAAGATGTCGAAGTACGCGCAATTGCGAAAGATGCTGTTGCGCACCGTCAGCCCCTGAATGCCACCGGCCCAGAAGCACTCCATGTGCACCGTCGAGTTGGTCGCGACAGCGTCGTGGAAGTCGACCCCGTCGAACACCAGGTTCGACGACGCCGGGGTGCCACCCGTCTGCACCGTCGGACCGTCCGTGTTGCCCCCGAACGAGCCACCCTTCACGAGCAGGTCGCGCGCCGTCTGAATCCACATCGTCTTCCCGGCGCCATTGATGATCGAGACGCCCACGACCGGCGTGACCCCGCCATCACCAGCATCGATCGCGACCGAACCCGTTCGGATATCCCGAACCGTCACATAGCTGCCACCGACATCCAACCCACCCAGAGAGACGGAGGCCCCGGCCTGCGGCCGAAACTCGACAGGCGGCCCCGACCGGCCCGAGACCACCGGGATCGACTGGCCGCCGTAGCTGCCACCGGCCACCTCCACCACATCGCCGGCACCCGCCTGCCGATACGCATAGCCGAACGACCGGCACGCCGACGCCAAACACGCACCGGAATCGGTTCCCGATGTGGCGACCATCCTGGTGGCCGCCGATGCGGCGGGCGGAAGCGCGAGCACGAACACCGTCACGGCGGACACGAGTGCGCAGATCCAACGGCGGGGCATTGGGCGAATGGAGAAAGCCGGTGTCAGGCGCATGGAGAACCTCCGGTCCGGGGCGCGCCCCACGGAGCCGCCGGCGCCGTCCGCGGGTCAGCGGAGGACGTCTGCGAAGCGGCCGGGTCGACCACTCCGCACTTCGGCTGGGGCCCTCTCTCCATCGACCCGACCCCCGAAAGCTGGAAACCGGTCGCGCCGGACTGGACGCCCGGTCGAACCGATCAGCGCCCAGGATCTGGACGGTTGTACGAGGAGCCGGAGGTCAGCGCACGCGGAGCACGAGCCGACGCGCCTGCGCCCTATGGCCCGCGCGCACGGCTCGCACGAGGAGCGTGTAGCGCCCGCGCTTCAGCGTCCGAGCCCGAATCCGCAGGACGTTGGAGCCGCGGTGTCCCCTGCGGCGGATCCGCTTAACCCTCTTGCCGTGCCGCAGCGCGACCCGGAGCCCTCTGGCGGAGCCCAGCACGACGTTCAGGGCAGTCGTGCCACGACACTTCCCGTTCGGGTGCCTGCACACGACGTGCCGCGAGAGCCTGAGCCGCACGATGCCCCGCCGCTTGCGCGGAGCTCGCGGCTGGGTTCCATTCCCGCGCGGACGTGACTGGTATTCGTGGGCGCCGGCGTCGGGTGCTCCGCGGCGCGCGAGGCCGTCGCGGTCGGTGGCGGGATAGTCGTTCGGATCGCCCGCGTTGATCGCCGCCGCGCCGCGCTTCAGATGCCAATCGTGCCCAGCCGGGTTGACGAACTGGGACATGGCCCCTGACATGCGCCTGTCCGTTCCCGCGCACTTCGCGGCCCTCCAGATGTTGTGGGAATACTCCACGCCGCGAGTGCAGCTTGCGACCGCGCCGATGTTGCCGGCCAGCCGCATGTTCACGATCCTGGTCGGCTGGATCGCGATATCGCCGTCGAACGTGTTGTTGCGGAACGTGAAGTTCTCCGCCTTCGACAGCCAGTTCGCCACGTTCACCGCATACGGCGCGTCCTGCCCGTTCCATTGCTTCGTCGTCTCGAACACGTTGTTCTCGAGCAACACATTGCGCGGATCTGGCCCGTTCAGCGTCGTGAAGAAGATGTCGAAATACGCGCAATTGCGAAAGATGCTGTTGCGCACCGTCAACCCCTGGATCCCACCCGCCCAGAAGCACTCCATGTGCACGGTCGAGTTCGTCGCCACCGCATCGTGGAAATCGACCCCGTCGAACACCAGATTCGACGACGCCGGATTCCCACCCGTCTGCACCGTCGGACGGTCCGTGTTGCCCCCGAACGAACCGCCCTTCACCAGCAGATCGCGCGCCGACTGAATCCACATCGTCTTCGCGACCACGTGACGCAACGTCACCCCCACCACCGGCGTCGCACCACCATTACCAGCGTCGATCGACACGCGGTTGGCCCGAACGCCGATGACGGACACGTTGCTGTCGCGGATGTTGAGCTCATCCATCGCGACCGCCGCCCCCGCCCTGCGCCGCAACTGGATCCGAGCGCCGGAATCGTTCGACGTGTTCGGGATGGCCTCTGTGCCGTAGGAACCGCCGGCCAACCGCACGACATCACCCGGTCGCGCGTGCCTGAAGGCGTACGCGACGCTGCGGCACGGAGCCCTGCAGCTCGCGGCATCGACCCCGGACGGGCTCACGGACAGGGTCGCGCCAAGCGCGGCGGGCGCGGTCCAAGCGGCCACGATCAGCGCCGCGACGATCGCGGCCGACCGCAGCCGAACGCCGACATGCTGCCGGTGCACTCTGAGTGCCATGAGAATGGGTTCCTCCCCGAGGGTCGGGTACGGCGGTCCCGCTGAGACCGCAAATCCTCGGGCGCGGGCAATATAGCGAGGCTCGAGGCGGAGCCCGCCGTCAGTACCGGAGATCGAGCACGTCTCCGCCCGCGCCGTTCCGCGCTCCGAAGGGGATCACCACCGGGTCCGAGCTCCTGCCCGCGCGATCGTAGGCCCGCGCGACCAGCCGATAGCGCCCGGTCGGCCAGCCCCAGGCAGCGAGACGGAAAACGTTTGGGCCGCTCGACAGCTCCTGGTTCGCGTGGACCACGGTCCGCCGGCTTCCGCTGGGGAATAGACGCATGAGGGCAACCCGGAGGGGTCCTGGCGTCGAGGCCCGAAGGCGGATCCCGGCGATCTGCGGGCAGCGGGGACTCTGGTGCTCGCATATGCGTGCGCGTCCGCGGCTCATGAGGCTGAGGCGTGGCCGGGGGTGCGCAGCGGCGACGCGCGTGCCGGTCATGGGATTCGTCGACGGGCTCGTCGGTTCCGCGACGGGGGCGGATTCGTCGCTCGCGGGAGGCGAGGGCTCCGTCACCACAGGCGCCGGTGGAGGGACTGGCGGGTCGATGACCGGGGGCGGGTCGATGACCGGGGGCGGGTCGATGTCAGGGACCGGCACGTTGTCGACGGTCACGGTCACCGGCGCACTCGTCGCGCGGTTGCCGGCCGCGTCGCGGGCGACGGCGGTGAGCGTGTGCCCACCGGTCGTCGCCGCGGCGGTATCCCACGCCACCGAGTACGGCGCGCCCGTGTCCTCGGCGCCCAGGTCCTGGCCGTCGACCTTGAATTGCACGCCGGCCACGCCCCGGTTGTCGGAGGCGCGCGCCGTCACCGACACCGTGCCGCTCACCGTCGCGCCCGCCGCCGGCGCGGTCACGCTCACGCTCGGCGGCGTCTCCTCCGCCTGCGCCACCGCCGACACCTCACCCGACGCCGCGCTCACATTCCCAGCAGCGTCCTCCGCCGCCACCCGGTAGTAGTACCGCCCCGCCGCCAGGCCGGAATCCACAAAGCTCGTCCCCGCCGGCTGCCCCACCCGATTCGACGCCGACGGACTGAACCCCGACACCGTCGACCGATACACGTCATAGCGCGCCACACCGACGTCGTCCGACGCCGCCTGCCAATCGAGCGAGACGCGCTCCGAGCCGCCGGTGGCGACCACGCCGGCCGGTGGCGTGGGAGCGTCCGAGTCGCCTCCAGAGGGTGAGCCTCCGTTGTATTCGTGGGCGCCGGCGTCCGGTGCTCCGGCGCGCGCGAGGCCGTCGCGATCGGTGGCCGGATAGTCGTTCGGATCGCCCGCGTCGATCGCCGCCGCTTCGGCCTTCAGATGCCAATCGTGGGCACCCGGGTTGACGAACTGGGACATGGCGGTCGCGATCTGCTTGTCGGTGCCGGAGCACTTGGCGGCGGTCCACACGTTGAACGAGTAGCCCACCCCGGCCTTGCAGCTGGCGACCGCGCCGACGTTCCCCGTCAGCCGCATGTTGGAGATCGTCGTCGGCTGGATCGCGATATCGCCGTCGAACGTGTTGTTGCGGAACGTGAAGTTGTCCACCCGCGACAGCCAGTTCGACACGTTCACCGCGTACGGCGCGGCGTCCCCGTTCCATTGCTTCGTCGTCTCGAACACGTTGTTCTCGAGCACCACATCGCGCGGATCTGGCCCATCCAGCGTCGTGAAGAAGATGTCGAAATACGCGCAATTGCGAAAGATGCTGTTGCGCACCGTCAACCCCTGGATCCCACCCGCCCAGAAGCACTCCATGTGGACGGTCGAGTTCGTCGCCACCGCGTCATGGAAATCGACCCCGTCGAACACCAGATTCGACGACGCCGGATTCCCACCCGTCTGCACCGTCGGACGGTCCGTGTTGCCGCCGAACGAACCGCCCTTCACGAGCAGATCGCGCGCGGATTGAATCCACATCGTCTTCCCGGCGCCGTTGATGATCGACACCCCAACCACCGGCGTCGCCCCGCCATCGCCCGCGTCGATCGAGACCGAACCCGTCCGAATATCCCGAACGGTCACATAGCTGCCCGCGACGTCCAACCCACCCAACGACACCGACGCGCCCGCCCGCGGCCGAAACTCCACCGCCGGCCCCGACCGGCCCGAGACCACCGGGATCGACTGCCCCCCGTAGCTGCCACCGGCCACCTCGATCACATCGCCGGGCGCCGCCTGCCGATACGCGAAATCAAACGAGTCACACGGCGAAGCCGGATTGGCGCACGTGCCGGCGTCGGTGCCGGTCGATGCGATGAAGCGCGTGGTGCCGGCCGCGCCCGCGGGGCCCGCGAACGACATGACCATTGCTGCCAGTCCCGTCAGGAGCACGCCGCCAAGCGCGCACGTCGACATCCATCCCCGCTCGAGGCGAGCAGGCGACAACCTCGGCATCCTTCTCCTCCCGCGCCGCGCGGCTGGCGCGCGACGATCCCCCTAGCGGCGTGTGCGGATCAGAGGGCCGCGGTCCTCACTCGTCTCCCCCGCGAAACGGCCCTGCGCATCTTGCGCAGGTGTGTGGACTCGAACCTCGCTTACGACGAGAGCGATATACCCACGCGTGCTGTGGACATAACGGTTGACCCCGTCAGCCTGTGAAAAGCCTGTCAGCCCGGCTGAAGAGTTCGCTCGGGCGCCCCGATGCCGGCGGGTGCCGGCGATCCCGGGCGCAACCGGAGGTCGCCGCTTTCGGCGTCCACGAAGCGAGGGTTCCCCTGTAGATCACTCGCGTCGCAGAGCTCGCCGCTGTCCCACAGGTTGTGGCTGTACACGATCCGCTCGTCGCAGCCTCCGCCAACCATCACGTTCGCCGACACCACCCAGTCGCTGATCGGCGTCTCGGGCTCGGGACCGGCCCAACCGGTGTCGCTCGAGTTGTGCCGGATCACCACATCGCGGCCGGCACGCACGGCGAGCCCGTAGTAGACGGTGCCGCCGAATCGATCACGGGTATGGACGAACACGTTGTTCTCGATCAGCACGCGTTCGGGCCCATCGGACCTGTAGGCGTCGATGCGGAGGTCGAAGGTGTCGCACCGGATGAACCGGGAGTTGCGGATCGTCAGGCCGTCGGCATCGGTCGACTGCAGGCACTCGATGTGATCCGTGGGCCGCGACATTCGAACGTCGTGAAAGCGGACGCCGTCGATCGTGATGTCACGAGGGCGCTCCACGCGGCCCTGCGCATCCACCCAGGCCACGACCTCGGAGTGGCTCCCGTCGCTCACACCGCCCGCGCTACCCCCCCGCACCGAGATGTTCGCCCCACCTTGAATGGCGAAGTTGCCGGCGAAGTCCACGTTTACGAACGCGAGGTCGCTGCTTCCCTGCGCGACGGCGTCCTCGACCGTCATGTCACGGAGAGTCACCCCGCTCGGCCCGCGGTCGGTGGCGAGTGGGCCTCCGAAGATGACCGGCCCCGTGACGACTCGAGCACGCGGCGCGGGCCGGAAGACGACCGGAGCTCCGGCCGCGGGCGAGTCGCCGAGGAAGCGCTGTGTCGCGTACCTGCCGGCTGCGACCTCCACCACGTCTCCAGGGCGTGCCAGATCGTACGCTCGCGGGAAGGTCGCGCAGGGCGCACGCCGGGTGCAACTCCCCCGATCGCTCCCCTGAGGCGAGACGAAGAGGGCTGGGGGCTTCGGGTGCCCCGCCCCGGATCCGGTATCGCGCTGCGTCGAGCTCGAGCCAAGGCGTTCGCCGATCAGGCCGGCCGCCACGGCGAGGATCAGTGCGGCTGCTAGCGCGAGGCCAGCTCGAGCGCGGGCGCTAGGGGCGTGGGCCATCGGGGTTCCAGGACATCGTCGAAGGCGGCTGCCGCCGATGCGACGAGCCGGCGCCGCTCCCAGGTCCGGACGAGCGGCGACTCGGCGCCCTGGGCGACGGCGCTCGCCGATGAGCAGCCGATCCAGTCCCGTATCGCCTCGGCCATGCCGGAGACGTCCGCTGGTCTGACGACGCTCGCGTGTGGCACAGGGAGCAGCATGTCGCGGACGTCGCCGTCCGGAACCGCAGCGAGGATCGGGCGCTCGGCGGCGAGGTACTCGAACGTCTTGTACGGGATCAGGCCGGCGCGGCTGCCGGCCGGCAGATCATGCATCGGCAGGAACAGCAGGTCGGCCGACCGCATCAACCCGATCGTCTCCGGATGCGTGAGCTGTCCGTGGACCCGTACGTATGGGCGGTCACCCGCGACCGCGCGATCCGCTTCGGTCAACTCACCGCCCAGGTGCAATTCGACTCGCCCACGGAGCTCCGGCTGCGACGCCAGCAAGCCGTCGATCGCGTCGATCAGGAAGACGTGCGAGCGGGTCAGGATGTCGACGTCGACGGAGCTCCCACCCAGCAGCCGGCGAGCCGCTCGGCTCCGCCGGTGCGCCATGCCGAGCTCGGTGTGAAGCGAGCCGGTGTGCACGATTCGGAAGGCCCCGCCGGGCGACCGGGGCACGCCGGCTCCCGCGCGGAAGCACCTCGACTCGAACCCGATTGGGATGCCCAGGATCCTCTCCGCGGGATATCCGGGCATCGCGGCGCGGACCCGGCGTGCCGCCTCCGGCGCCGACATGATGATCGCCGAGGCACTCGACAGCACCTCGACCATTCGCCGGCGGTCGACGCGGCGGTGCCACGCGGTGGCATGCACGCGCATCTCGTCCAGCGCCCACGGATCCTCGAGGTCGGCGACCCACGGCACGCCGAGCGCCGCGGATAGCCGTGCGCCTGCCTCGGCGGTCTCGTAGGGAACGCACGACGCGAGCACCAGGTCCGCCCCGGCGCCGAGCGACAACCCCGCCTCGACGGCGTTGTCGACCCACGCGGACGCCCAGGGCTGCGACCTCGCGAACCAGCGGTTTAGGCGGCCCCTCCACCCGTGATGCGGCGGGGGCTCCGTCGAGGTGATCCGATGTATCCGCGCAGTGCTGGGAACCTCCGCGAGGAGGCTCTCGTCCTGAGGGCTCCACCGGTCCGAGGCGACCGCGGAGTTGGTGATGACCACCGGCTCGAAGTTGTGCTCGGGCAGGTGCTGCACGTAGCCGAGCGACCGGTGTACGCCGGCGCCTCCAACGGGTGGGAAATGCCTGGCGAGCATCAGCACCGTACGGCTGCCTGCGGGCGAGTTCACCGTCCCGATCGTCGCAGTACCCGAACCCGGTGTCCCTGGCCGAAAGTGCAGCGTGCCGGCGCTCGGTGAGGTGTACGGTCGCTGGGCGTGCCGCCGGTAACGGACATTGTGATGCTGACCCACAACCGGCTCGACCACCTGGTCGCGACGGTCGAGGCCCTCGAGCAGCGCACGCGGGCGCCGTACCGGCTCACCATCGTCGACAACGCGTCCGAGCCCGACGTACGCAACTGGCTGAGCCAGGAGTCCCACCGCTTCCACCAGGTGATCCTGCGCCCGGTCAACGAGTTCCTGCGGTCGCTCAACCTGGGCATCGACGCGACGGTGAGCGATCCGTTCATCGTGACTGATCCCGACCTCGTCGTTCCCGAGCTCGAGCCATGCTGGCTCACGCGGCTCCACGAGCTCATGGACCGCCACCCGGACTTCGGGTTGCTCGGAGTGGGCCTCGACCAGTCCAACCTGCCGAGCGTCCAGCGACCGGAGTCGATCGAGCCGTCTGAGATCGTGGACGGTGAGATCGTCGACCGCCCCGTCGGCAGCGTCTTCACCCTGATTCGCAGAGACGCCCTGCGGGCGCCGTACGAGACCGACTGGTCCACGTGCCAGAGCGTCAGGCGCGCCGGTTACCGCTACGGCTGGGCGCTCGGAGTGCGGGCGTACCACCTGGGCTGGGACGATTACCTGCTCTATCCCTCGCACCTCGCGAGCAAGCTGAAATACGGCGAGTACCGCGAGGTGAACCTGATCAGCCGTCCACCCACGCTGCCCGAACTGGCCGTCGCGGGGCCCGTGGTTGCCGTGACCCGCGACAGCGGCGTCCCCGATGCGTCCGTGCTCGAGCTGACCTGGGACGGGCCTGCGCTCGCGGCGGCACTCCCGGACGCCATCGCCGTCGAGCAGCCCGACCCCACGGACCTTCCCTTCTCCGACGCCGCGGCCGGTGCTGTCGTGCTCGTCGACCCGCCACGAGGATCGGATGAGCTCGTGCGCGAGGCGACTCGCGTCGCGGCACGGCTCGTGATCGCGGTGGCCGGGCTCGATGCCTTCGATGCGCGCACCGCGGCCGAGCTCGCTCCGGACGGGTGGTACGGACGGGAGGCCAGCGGTCCGAGCGACGTCTCGATCGCCCTGGCGGAATCGGCCGGCCACAACGGGCTCGCCGAGCAGCTCGGCGTGAGCACAGTCGAGAATCGCGAGCGCTGGCTGTCGCTGTTCGCGGCGGGAGCATTCGGCACAGGACGGCGGCGCCTATGGATCTGGGAGCCGGTCGACCCGAGGCCCAGTCCGGCGAGTGTTCAGTACGACCCGGCGCGTGTGACTCCGTGGCGCCCGGTCGTCGTTCCGCCGAGGCGGCCGTACCGGACCGTGGTGACGCGCGTGCGCGAACGGGCCGCCCGCGAGGCGCGCCTCGTCGCCGAGATCGCTCGCATCCGAGCCGCGCGGCTCAGCCGGTCCACGCGGGCGTAACGCGTCCCCTACCCATTGGTATAGGTCGGCCTAGACCTTCCGCAGGACCTGTCCGCTCCGCCGGACGAGGGGCCGAATCTCAACCGATAGTTCCCCGGAATGGAGTCCATGTCCCGAAAGCGAGCGTACGAACTGTGAATCTCGGACACCACGTCGATGTGCTCCTCAGACAGAAGGGCATCGTCGCGGGGGGCCTCGTCCTGGCGGTCGTCCTCGCGATTCTCGCGATCTACCAGGTACCGAGCATGCAGCGGCGCGGCGCCGAGGTGTGGAGCGTGAATTCACAGATCCTGGTCACCCAGTCCGGGTTCCCGGAGGGCCGTGTGACCCTCCCGAACACCGGCACGGACTTCTCCGGAACGCCGCCGACCACCGGGGGGACCGGGTCGAGCCAGCTGTTCGCGGACCCGGGCCGGCTGTCCAATCTCGCGGTGCTCTACTCGGCCATCGCCGTCAGCGACCAGGTCAGGAGCAAGCTGCCCGGGCACGTGGACCCCCACCAGATAGACGCACTGGCCCTCGACGCGAGCGGAAACGGGTCCAACTACCTCCCGATCATCCAACTGTCGACGAAGGCGTCGACGTCGGCGGGAGCCGAGCGGCTCAACAGCGAGACGTACTTCGCCCTGAAGGGACTGCTCGCCACACGGCAGGAGGAAAACGACATCAACCCGACGGGGCGAATCAAGCTAAGCCTCCTGACCGCTCCGTCTGACCCGCTGCTGCTGTCAGGGCCTTCGCTGACTCCCGCGGCTCTCGCGTTCCTCCTCTGCATGATCGCCACGATCGCCGTGGCCCATGTCCGGGAGGGGCTCACCCTCCGCCGCACGCGCGCTGAGGCCGAGGAGGGCTTCGGCGGCCCGTTCGACGCCGAGCCGTCCGTGCTCAGGCGAGGCGAGCTCGCGTCCATCCGGACCGGTACTCGCCGGACGGGGTGAACTCCACGCCGGTCCTCGCGCCGGCCGGCGACGGCCCCGAGCTGGACCGCGTCCGGCGCGACACGCGGCTGTTCGGCTGGCTCCTCGGCGGGGCGATCACGGTCGCCGTCGCGTGTGCCGCGACCCGCACTCAGGCGAATCCCATCCTCGCGGCGACGGCGGCCGGCCTGGTCGTCCTCGCCTGGCATCGTTATCTGCTCGCCTGGCCGACGCTGCTGAGCGCCGTCCTCCTGGTGATCCTGTTCCTGCCGATCCGGCGCTACACGTTCGGTGGAGGGATGCCCATCGACCTCGAGCCGTACCGGGTCGTGGTCGCGGTGGTGCTGATGGCGTGGATGTTCGCCCTGCTGGCCGATCCCGACACACGCTGGCAGCGCAGCGGTCTCGAGGCTCCGGTGCTCGGCTTCGGGCTCGTCGCCCTACTGTCCGTGGCCACGAACGTCGGGACGGTCAGCTCCCTCGGTCTCTCCGGTGCGGTGGTGAAGCACGCCTCCTTCTTCCTGACCTTCGTCCTCGTCATGTACTTCGCCGCGAGCATCATCGAGGACCGGCGACAGGTGGACTCGATCGTGATGCTGCTCGTGGGAGGCGGAACGGTCGTCGCGCTGTCGGCGATCGTCGAGTGGCGAACCGGCTACAACGCCTTCAACCATCTGCACATCCCGGGCCTGCGCCTGAATCCGGAGGTCGCCGAAGGGCTGTCGCGCGGGCTCCGGACCCGCGCCTTCGGATCCGCCCAGCACCCGATCGCGCTCGCTGCGGCGCTCGTGCTGCTGCTCCCGCTGGCGATGTACCTCTACTACCGCTACCGCAGCCGCGCCTGGCTCGGCTGCGGCGCGGCGCTGACCCTCGGAGCGCTCGCCACGGTCTCCCGCACCGCGGCGGTGATGCTCGTCGTCGAGCTGCTCGTGTTCCTCTGGCTCAAGCGGGACGCGACGGTGCGGCTCCTGCCGCTCCTGCTCCCGCTCTTCGTGGCGTGCCAGATCGCCATGCCGGGGACGCTCGGGACGTTCAAGGCGGTCCTGTTCCCCGACAAGGGGATCGTCGCCGAGCAGGAGGGCGGCGGGGACAGCGGCAGCGGGCGTGTCAAGGACCTCGGCCCAGCTCTTGCGGAGGTCGCGCGGAAGCCATTCGTCGGCCATGGTTTCGGTACGCGGCTAACGAGCGACACCGACAAGGTCACGAACGCGAAGATCCTCGACGACGAATGGCTCGGGCTGCTGATCGAGGTGGGCCTGTTCGGCACGTTGCTCCTGGTCTGGATGTACGTGCGGTTCGTGCGAAGGGTGGGCCGGGCTGCGAAGGCCGACGACGGTGCGGATGGTTGGCTCTTGACGGCGATCGCCGCGGGCATCACCGCCTTCGCGATCGGCATGCTCACCTACGACGCCTACTCGTTCATCCAGGTGACGTTCCTGTCGTTCATCCTGATGGGCCTGGCCCTGGCGACCATGCGCCTCGGGCGGGCGCAAGGCGGGCTTACAGGATGAACGTCCGGTTGCGCACGGCCCCCCGCACGGTGGCCGCGATCTGCACCGCGTCGAACACGGCGTAGAACGGAGCGTGGGCGTAGCTGCCCCCGCTCGAGCGGCACCGGTTCCTCACGTTTCTGAGATACGGGAGCAGCAGCACCGCGGCGTGCGGGTTGCGACGAGCGAGCACCGCGCCGATAGCCGCCTGCGCCAGCAGCGGGTGCGACCGGTCATAGAAGAGGCCGAATGGAAGATTCGCCCGCAGTTCAGGATTGCGCTTGTACGCCTGCGTGCCCTCCGTCGCGAGAAGGGCGTCGCGGAGCGCGCCGAGCGGGCCACGGGCGAACACCGCGTGGTAGACCAGCGCCGCCGGCTCGTAGCGCGGTACGCCGCCGACGCTCACCGCCCGCGAGCCCAGATCGGAATCCTCGCCCGCCGGGCTCGGAAACGCCTCGTCGAAGCCGCCCACCCGCTCGAGCAGGGCGCGCGGATACACGACGTTGCAGGTCTCGTAATGCGGGCTCGGGCGGTCGATCGACACCGTTTTGGAGTACGGGCCGAGCGCCTCGGCCTCGGCGGGGTTGGGGAGCGTCCTACCCGTGACGATCACCTCGCAGCGATCGCCGGCGGCCGCGACGAGCGACTCGAGCCAAGCCTCCGTCGGGACACAGTCGTCGTCCGTGAACGCGATCAGCGGCGTGTCGGCGAGCCGCCACCCGCGGTTCCGGGAGGCCGCCGGGCCCAGCGATGTGTCGTTCCGGATCGTCCGGAGGCTGAGCGCGCCGCGGCCCAGCTCCCGGTCGATGATCTCGGGCGTGCCGTCTGAGGACGCGTCGTCGACGATCACGACCTCGAACGCGTCGCTGGGCAGCGTCTGCGCGGCCAGGGCATCGAAGAGCGCCGACAGCCGCTCGGCACGATTGTGGGTGGCTGTCACCACGGACACCACCGGTGCCGATTTCACATCCATACAGGGAAATCGTAGTTCCACCCCGGCTGTCCCCACCCTGACCGCAGCGCCAGTCCCGAGCCTGCCCGAAGGCACAGTGCCGCCATGCAAGTTCGCGCGACGGTCCGCCGTTTGTAGCCCGAAGAGGAATGCCTGAAGCTGTTTTGGAACAGACGCGGACCCAGGCTCTCGGCCTGCGCCCGGGAGACCTCGTGCGGATCCGGTCGCGGTCGGAGATCTTCGCGACCCTCGACGAGGCGGGAGCCCTCGACGGCCTGCCGTTCATGCCGGAGATGCTCCAGTTCTGCGGTCGCACCTTCTCCGTGTCGCAGCGCGCGGACAGGACATGCGCGGGCGACGGCGTCGTCCGGCACATGCAGGACACCGTCCATCTCGGCAACGTCCGCTGTGATGGAGCGGCGCACGCCGGCTGCCAGGCCGCCTGTCTTCTGTACTGGAAGGAGGCCTGGCTCGAGCGAGCAGACGGCAACGGCTCGTTCGCCACGCCGGAGCCGGACACGGACGACGACCCGTTCGTGACAGGCACGCTCCTTCCGATGGTCACCCGGGGCGAGAAGTCACCGGACGACAAGACTCTCTACCGCTGTCAGGCCACCGAGATCCCGACCGCGACGGGCGCGCCGTGGCGAGTCCGGGAGGTCGGCCAATACGCGAAGGACGTCGAGAACTTCAATCTCAGGACGCTCGTCCGCGGCCTCGTGATCGAGGCGATCAACCTCTGGCAGGCGTTCAGCTCCCGGCGACTGCCGCGGGCGCTTCGGATCGCCGATGGCCGCCGATACCCGTTCGTCAACGGCACTCTCGAGAAGGGCGAGACGCCGCGGGGAGCCAGCCTCGAGCTACGCCCGGGCGAGCTGGTGCGGATCAAGAGCAAGGCCGAGATCGTGGCCACTCTCGACGAGACGAACCACAACCGAGGGCTCAGCTTCGACGGGATGATGGCGAGCTACTGCGGCCGGCTGGCGCGCGTTCGGGCGCGCGTGAACCGCATCGTCGACGAGCACACAGGCGAGCTGATCGAGATCAATTCGGACTGCATCATCCTCGAGGGCGTCATCTGCGCCGGCGACTACTACCGCTTCTGCACCAGGGCCATCTACTCCTACTGGCGCGAGATCTGGCTGGAGCGTGTCGACGAGTCGACCCTCAACGGGAGCTCGCCGAAGGCCGCCCTCCCGTGCGGCACCAACGGCCGGGCCTGCTCGTAGCCGGGCAAGATGGCCGCGCAAGAAGAAGACGGCCGGATCGACATCTTCGACCTGAGCCGTGGTGAGGTTCGCACGCGCGCACTGACGGGCGTCTTCTTCGTCACCTCTTCGAACTTCGCGAATCTCCTGATCGGTTTCGCCGGGAATCTCGCGCTCGCGCGCATGTTGACGCCGCATGACTTCGGAGTGGTGGCGGTCGGGCTGACGGCCACGCTCTTCGGCGGTGTTCTCGCGGAGGGCGGGATCGGGAGCGGCATCGTCAGGCGGCCGAAGCCGCCAACTCGATCCGAGCTCCGGACCCTCAACGGAATTCAGCTCGTCCTCGCGCTCAGTGTCTGCGTGCCCGTTGCGATCATCGCCCTGAGCTTCGGGAAGACCGGTGCCGTCACGGCGCTGATGGTCGCTTCGATCCCGATCACGACCCTCCAGATGCCGGGGCGCGTCGCGCTCAGCCGCGCGATGAAGTTCGACCGCCAGGTGGCCGCCGACTTCCTCTCGCAGGCGAGCTTCTATGCGTTCGCGGTGACCGCGGTCGCGCTCGGCGCGGGAGTGTGGGGCCTTGCCGGGGCGACGGTGGTGAAGGCGGTGATCGGAACGGTGTTGATCGCGACGCTGGGAATTGGCCTGCTTGCGCCGTCGCTCCGCGGATGGCGCAACTACGGTGAGCTGGCTCGCTTCGGGCTCCGCTTCCAGGCGACTCCCCTCGCGTCGGTGGCCCGTGACCAGACCCTGAACGCGGTGGTCGCCGCCGTTGCGGGGGTCACCACGCTCGGCTTCTGGAACCTCGCCAACCGGCTGATCCAGATGCCGATGCTGGCGTTCAGCTCCCTGTGGGCCGTGGGCTATCCGACCATGTCGAACCTGCTCGCGAAGGGCGAGGACGTGGGTCCGATCATCCTCCGGACCGTTCGCCGCGCCGCGATCATCGCGACGCTCCTGTTCCCCATGTTCGCCGCCGCGAGCCCCAAGCTAGTGCCCGCGCTCTTCGGGCAGCAGTGGAGTGAGACCGCGGAGGTGATCCCCTGGATCTCCCTGTCGACGCTGATCCTGGGATCGATCTCGGTCGCCACGAACGGCTACCTCGCCGCCGTCGGCCGTCCTGGGCTCGTGGCGTGGGCGACCGCCCTGTTCGGGGTCATGTGGATCGCCGTGACGGTTCCCCTGCTGTCTGGCATGGGCGTGGCGGCGATCGGCGTCGGCAACCTGTGCGGCACCTTTGTGGAGGCCGGCATCTTCACCGTCGCGACTCGCCGCAGCGCGGGCGTCTGGGCGCATCGCCCGCTGTTGCTCCCGCTGGTTGTGGCCATGGTCTCTGGGGGGGCGGGCCTGTGGGTGTGCACGGCCGGCCCCGATGGCATCCTGACCGCCCTGTCCGCGGCCGGGTTCACCGTGTCGCTCAGCTTCCTGGGCCTCGTGCTGGTCTGCTGGTCCGACGTCAAGGACGTCCTGCGCATCGTTGTCGGAACCGCCGGCAGCGTCATGCCGCGCCTGCGTCCTCGGCGAGCGGTGGCGGGTCGAGGGGCATGACGCTCGTCACCGTCGCCATCCCGACCTACCAGCGCGACCGGTACCTCGAGGACGCCCTCGAGAGCGTCCTGGCCCAGACCGTCACGGACCTTGAGATCATCGTGTCGGACAATGCGAACTCGGCGACCACCCGCGCGCTGGTGGAGTCCTACGACGATCCGCGCCTGAGCTACGCGCCGCTCCTCGAGAACATCGGGCTGCACGGCAACCTCACGCGCTGCCTCCACCTGGGATCGGCCCGCTACGTGGCGGTGCTCCTCGACGACGACACGATGTACCCGACCAATCTCGAGGCCAAGCTGGCGGTCCTGGAGGACCAGCCAAACGTCGGGATCGTCCACAGCGCGTTCGACTACATCGATTCCGACGGCGAGGTGCTCGCCGAACGGATCGACTGGACCGGCAACCCGCAGCTGGCGGGTCGCGAGACCGGACGCGAGTTCATCGAGCGCACCATGGCCGTGGGCACGCGGATCTGCGCATCGTCCGCCCTCCTCAGGCGATCCGCCGTCGCGCGGCTCGCGCACGACGAGCGCGACGGCCCCGCAACCGATCTCGCCCTGTCCCTGAAGATCGCGACGTCCTGGGACTACGCCTTCATCGGCGATGCGCTCACCGCCGTGAGGCTCCACAGCGAGAGCGCCAGTGGATCGTCCGGCCTGTACGACCTGGACGGCGACGCGCCGACGATCACGAGTGTGGACACGACGAGCACCGTGAAGGCGGCCAAGCTGCGCTTCATCGACACCTACGCACAGTCGCGCCGGGAGCGCCTGGCCCTCAGGCATCTCGTTCGGGACCGTGCGCGCACCGAGCTCAAGGGCATGGTCGCCGACGACACGCTCGCCGAGCGGCGTCCGGCCCTGACCGCCCGCAACCTGTACCGCGCCGCGCGAATCGAGCCCAGTCTGTGGTGGTCCCCATGGTCCGCCGTGCTCCTCGCCTCGAGCGTCTTCGGGCGGCGCCTGTTCGACCTCGCCGTCGACCGGAGGATGAAGCCGTGAGCACGCACCCGACCCGCCGCCCAGCGCCCGACCTGATCAGCGTGGTCCTGTGCTGCCACAACGGAGCGAGAACGCTCACCGACCAGCTGTCCGCCCTCGCGAGGCAGAGCTACACGGGGCGCTGGGAGCTCCTATTCGTGGACGACGGCTCGACGGATGACTCTGCGTCGATCGCGGAATCGTGGTCGGATCGCCTCCCCATCCGAATCGTTCCGACGGGCACGGCCGGCGAGCCCGTGGGACTTGCGGGCGCTCGGAACGTCGGAGGCCACGCCGCCGAGGGCGATGTCCTCTTGTTCTGCGATGACGACGACGTGGCCGACGAGGGCTGGATCTCCGCGTTCGCCGAAGCCGCACGGGAGTCGGCGGCGTTCGGCGGATTCAACGAAGAGGAACTCTTGAACGACCCGCGCATCCGAGGCTGGCGCTACGCGTGGACTCCGGGTCGCCTGCCGATCGTCTTCGGAAGGGCTCCGGTTCCCGTCGGCAACAACTCGGGCGTATGGACCTCGGTGTTTCGGGAGGTCGGCGGGTTCGACCCCGAATTCTCCGAGTTCGGCTCCGGCGAGGAGGTTGATTTCTTCTGGCGTGTGCAGCTCGCCGGGCACGACGTGAGCTACGTCCCGAAGGCGGTCATGCACATCCGGCACCGCGACAGCCTGAAGACGCTCGTGAACCAGGCGTACCGCTACGGCCTCAGCAGCGCCGTGCTCTTCCGGCGCTTCAGCCATGTCGGCCTCGAGGGCACGTCCAGCCGGGAAACGCTAGGCGTGCTGGTCAGGATCGCGCGCGGCGTCCCCAAGGCGCTCGTCATCCGGCGGAATCGGGGCGCGTGGCTGCGGATGACCAGCTTCGCCTGGGGCCAGGCCGTCGGAAGCCGGCGCAACGGCGTCTGGTACGTCGATTGAGCACGCACCGACCGGGCGCCCCGGCGGAAGACCTGGGGGAGTCTCGGCGTTTCTTTCCTGAAGCCTCGAACTGATCGAAGGAGATTCCCTTGCGCGTTCTCGTCACGGGTCACAACGGCTACATCGGCTCGGTCCTGGTGCCCACGCTCCAGCGGGCCGGTCACGACGTGGTCGGGCTCGACTCGGACATCTTCGAGCCATGCCTGTTCGGGACGCCCGGGTATTCGGTGCCGTCCGTCAGCAGGGACGTCAGGGACATCGAGGCGGCCGACCTCGAGGGCTTCGACGCCGTGATCCACCTGGCTGCGGTGTGCAACGACCCGGTGGGGAACCTCAACCCGCAGGCCACCTACGACATCAACCATCTGGCCTCCGTGCGCGTCGCCGAGAAGGCGAAGGAGGCCGGGGTCGAGCGGTTCCTGTTCGCGTCCTCCTGCAGCCTGTACGGGAAGGCGGCCGGCGATCAGATGCTCGACGAGACCGCCGACTTCGCGCCCGTGACCGCGTACGGCCGGTCGAAGGTGCTGGCCGAGCGCGATATCTCGGCGCTCGCGGACGACTCCTTCAGCCCCACCTATCTCCGCAACGCGACGGCCTTCGGCGCGTCTCCGCGCCTGCGTGTGGACGTGGTGGTGAACAACCTCGTCGGATATGCCCACACCACCGGCGAGATCCTGATCCAGAGCGACGGCACGCCGTGGCGCCCTCTGGTCCACGTGAAGGACATCTCGGCCGCCTTCCTCGCGGCGCTCGAGGCGCCGCGCGAGATCGTGCACGACGAGGCGTTCAACGTGGGCGCCAGCTCCGAGAACTACAGGATCCGCGAGCTGGCCACGATGGTCGAGGAGATCGTGCCCGGCGCGCGCGCGACGTTCGCCGAGGGCGGCGGGCCCGACAAGCGCTCGTACCGGGTGGACTGCTCCAAGATCGCGCGTGTCCTGCCCGGCTTCGAGGCGCGCTGGACCGTCCGCGCGGGAATCGAGGAGCTCCACGAGGCATACGTGCGCAACGGACTGACCTTCGAGGAGTTCACCGACACGGGTTACCTGCGGATCAACCGCGTCCGTGAGCTGCAGGAGGCCGGGCGGCTCGACGAGGCGCTCCGGTGGCGGGTGCCGGCTGCGCTCGTCTGACGAGGCGATGATCTTCACCCCCACTCGGCTCGACGGCGCATATGTCATAGACGTGGACCCGCGCCCGGACGACCGAGGCTTCCTCGCGCGGACGTTCTGCGAAGAGGAGTTCGCCGATCACGGGCTCCCGATGCGAATCGTCCAGAGCAGCACGATCCACACCGCGCGGCGGGGGACCCTGCGCGGGCTCCACTACCAGGACGCCCCCCACCGCGAGATCAAGCTGGTGCGAGTTACTCGCGGCGCCATCTTCCTCGTGATGGTCGACCTCAGAGCGGAGTCTCCGACATACGCGCGCTGGGAGGGCGTCGAGCTCACCGCCGACAACAGGCGAATGGCTCTCGTCCCCGAGGGCTTCGCGCAGGGCTACCAGACGCTCGAGGACGACACCGAGGTGCACTACCAGATGTCACACGAATACGTCCCCGAATCCGCCCGCGGCGTGCGGTGGAACGATCCGGCGTTCGGCATCGAGTGGCCGCCCGCGGACGACCGGATCATCTCCGAGCGGGACGAGCGCTGGCCGGACGTCGCGGCATGACGGGTCTTCCGGCCGGTCCGGTTCTGGTCACCGGGGCCTCCGGCCTCATCGGGAGCCACCTGCTGGAGCAGCTCGGGCCTGACCTGGAGGTCGTGGCCCTGAGCCGAACGCCGCCAGACGCCGGCGACGGCGTGCGGTGGATCGCCTGCGACCTGGGCGACCCGGGCCGCATCGGCGAGATCGTCCGCAGCGTCAACCCGCGCGTGGTCTTCCACCTCGCCGGAGCGGTGCGCGGCGACCGGACGCTGGACGCCGTCGCCCCAACCCTCCGGGCCAACCTGGTCGGCACCGTCGAGCTCCTCGAGGCGGCCACGCGGGCGGGGTGCGAGCGGATCGTCATCAGCGGGTCGCTCCTCGAGGAGCCGGCCCGCCCGGATCCGCAGCCCGTGCCCCCCTCCCCGTACGGCGCCTCGCGCTGGGCGGCGAGCGCCTACGGGCGCATGTTCCACGAGCTGTTCGACGCGCCCGTCGTGAACCTCCGGCCGTCGTTCGCATACGGACCGGGCCAGGAGCGCAGCAAGCTCATCCCGCACGTCGTGACGACTCTGCTCGACGGCGGGAGCCCGGAGCTGAGCTCCGGCGAGCGCCGGCTCGACTGCGTCCACGCCGAGGACGTGGCGCGCGCGTATGTCGCGGCTGCGACCGCGCCCAGGGTCGAGGGCCGCACGGTCGACATCGGCTGCGGCGAGCCCGCCAGCGTGCGCGAGATCGTGGACATGCTCGTCGAGATCGTCGGCCCGACTGAGGGCGCCCCGGTCTTCGGGGCCGTCCCGGTGCGGGCGCTCGAGCAGGAGATCGAGGTCGACGTCGAGGAGGCCGCGCGACTGCTCGGCTGGCGCGCCTCGATCGGCCTCGAGGACGGCCTCCGGCGCACGGTCGAGTGGTTCCAGGCCCGGGCGGAAGGCCGGGCCGTTGCCGCGCGTTTGTAGTTCATGCCTACCATTTACTTGGACCCTGCGCTGAGCGAAGACGAGCGCCGCCGGCGCCTGTATGGCGGCGACCTCATGGCGTACTCGCCGGTGCCGGCCTCGACTGGACTGGCCCAGCTCGCGCAGAACCTGAGCGAGGCCGCGTTCGCGCCGCACCATCCTCCGGTGGCACAGGAGAGCATGGAGCCCGCGCGCTACGTCGAGATCCTCGCCGAGCTGAAGCCCACGTTCATCCACCACCCGCAGGCGAAGCAGCTCATCGGCACGATGCTCGCCGAGCTCGGGTGCGACATCGACAAGACCTACTTCGACGTGCCGCGGCTCCGCACGATGGCGCACGGCGAGTACCTGAAGGCCGGCCTCGCGTATCAGTTCCACGCCCACCGTGACACCTGGTTCTCCGCGCCCCATCAGCAGCTCAACTGGTGGCTGCCGGTCTATCCGGTCGAGTCCCGGAACTGCATGGCGTTCCACCCCCAGTACTTCGACACCCGGATCGAGAACAGCTCGGCGGGATACGACTACGAGGAGTGGAGCAAGACCGGTCGCCAGGAGGCGGCGAAGCAGGTCACCAAGGAGACCCGCAAGCAGCCTCAGGCCGAGGAGCCGCTCGAGCTCGAGCCCGACGTGCGCGTCGTCACGCCTCCGGGCGGGCTGATCGTGTTCTCCGCGGCCCAGCTGCACTCGACCGTGCCGAACACCACCGAGCGCACCCGCTTCAGCATCGACTTCCGGACCGTCAACATCGACGATCTCGCTGAGGGCATCTCAGCCCCCAACGTGGACTCGGAGTGCACCGGCACCACGCTTCGCGACTTCCTCCGGGCGAGCGACCTCGAGCCGCTGCCCGAGGAGATCATCGCGAGGTACGACAGGCGCCCGGTCGCCTCCGTCGCCTAGCGGTACCGAAAAGGTACATATGCAAGTCCGAGCGCGCCCGTGGCGGTGTAGCGTCGATCGTACCGTCGGGGCACCCGCAAGAGCGAAGGAGGCTGGCCTGCTGCGCGCATCTGCCCTCGCGTCCCTCCGGGGCCGCGAGAAGCTCCTCTGGGGTGTGCTGTGGGCTGCCTGCGCGGCACTGATCCTCACGTGCACCGGGCTCATTCCCGAGGACGCCGCCGGGGCGGGCCCCGCGGGGCTCGTGGCCGCCTACGGCTTCGACGAGGGCACCGGAGCTACAACGGGCGACGGCACGGGCAACACCCACACCGGCACGATTGCCGGTGCCACCTGGACCGCCGCGGGCAAGAACGGCGGCGCGCTCTCGTTCAACGGCAACGGCGATTGGGTCACCGTCGCCGACGCGAACGACCTCGACCTGACCACGGGGATGACGCTCGAGGCATGGGTCTACCCGACCACCACCAACAGCGTGTGGCGCACGGTGATCGCGAAGGAGCTGGGCGGCGATCTCGCCTACGCCATGCAGGCGAACTCCAGCGCGGGGCGTCCCTACGCGCTTGCCAACACGGGCGGTGAGCAGCTTGCCCAGGGCTCCGCCGGACTGGCGGTCAACACGTGGTCGCACCTGACCGCCACCTACGACGGGACCGCCGTGCGGCTGTACGTGAACGGGGTTCTCTCGGGGACCAAGGCCACGACCGGGAACATCGTCACCACCGGCCTCCCGCTCCACATCGGAGGGAACGCAGGGCTGGGCGAATGGTTCCAGGGCCGCATGGACGACGTCCGCATCTACAACCGCGCCCTGTCGGCCACGGAGATCCAGACCGACATGAACACGCCGGTCCCCGCGGCGCCGCCGCCTCCTCCTACGCCGGGGGCCGACCAGGTGGGATTCTGGACGCAGCCGGCACCGATGCCGCTCGTCGCGGTGCACATGTCGCTCCTCCCCGACGGACGTGTCTCCATGTGGGACGGCGCCGCGGCCGAGCCGGGCTCCGAGCGCGTATTCGACCCGGCCACCCAAACTTTCTCGTCCATCCCCAGCACGCGGAACCTCTTCTGCGCAGTGCTCATCAAGCTGGCCGACGGCCGCCTCGCCGCCATCGGCGGCCACACGACCAACTTCAACGGCATCAAGGACATCAACTTCTACGACTACAAGACGAAGACCTGGACCCGCGGCCCCGACATGAGCCGCGCCCGCTGGTACCCGTCGGCCACGATGCTCTCAGACGGCCGGATCCTCGTCGTCTCGGGCGACAACTACATCGACCAGCCGAATCAGCCCGAGGGCCCGCTCCGGCATCCGTCGTCGACCCTTCCCGAGATCTTCAACCCGGCCACGAACAGCTGGACGACGCTGCCCACGGCCGCGCGCGTCATGCCGTACTACCCGCAGCTGTTCCTGCTGCCCGACGGTCGGGTCTTCG
This sequence comes from uncultured Thermoleophilaceae bacterium, assembly GCA_963808875.1. Taxonomy (GTDB): domain Bacteria; phylum Actinomycetota; class Thermoleophilia; order Solirubrobacterales; family Thermoleophilaceae; genus JACVRW01. The sequence continues at coordinate 27,960 of CAWEHM010000044.1, read as the reverse complement.
ATGCGGGACCGGACACCACCACGCGGACCCTGGACCTGAACACGAAGACGTGGAGCGTGGTCGGCACGAGCCCGATCACGGGCCACACCGCGGTGATGTACCGGCCCGGAAGGATCCTCAAGTCCGGCAGCTGGGCCGACGTCGACTACCCGAACATCCAGGTCACCAACCGGGCCGCGGTGATCGACATGACCGTTCCGAACCCCGCATGGCGCGAGACGACACCCATGGCGCACGCGCGCGCCTTCCACAACATGATCCTGCTGCCGAACGGCAACGTGCTCGCGCTGGGCGGGGACTCGACCGCGCGGGGCATCAACCCGGACTCTGGCGTGCTCGAGCCGGAGATCTGGGACCCATCCACCGAGGTGTGGACCCCGATGGCGCATCACCAGGTCTCGCGCCTCTACCACGAGACCTCGCTCCTGCTCCCCGACGGCAGGATCCTCCTGTCCGGCAGCGGCGCGAACTTCCAGGGACCCGACGAGAAGTCGTACGAGATCTTCTCGCCGCCCTACCTCAACAAGGGCGGGACCCGGCCCACCATCACCGGCACGCCCAACGTGGTCCGGTACGGCACGCCGTTCACGGTGGAGACACCCGACGTGGACCGGGTCGCCTCGGTTTCGTTCGTCCGCATGGGCTCGGAGACGCACAGCGTCGACCAGGACCAGCGCTTCATGTGGCTCAACTTCACGAAGGGCGCCGGCAGCCTCACGGTCGACGGCCCGCCGAATGCGAACATCGCGCCACCGGGCTGGTACATGGTGTTCCTGAACGACGACCGCGGCGTGCCGTCCGTGGGCTCGATCGTCCAGGTGCCCGTCCCGAGCGCCTCGGGCGACACGACGCCACCGTCCGCGCCCGGCAACCTGACCGCCACGGGACAGCTGAACGGCGTGAAGCTGAACTGGTCGGCCTCGACCGACAACACCGGCGTGACGGAGTACCGCGTCTACCGCTCGACCATCCAGGGCTTCACGCCCGGCGGCTCGAACCGGATCGCGACCATCACCGACGGCGCCACCGCCTACACGGACTCTCCCCTGTCCGCCGGCACCTACTACTACCGCGTGATCGCAGCGGACGCAGCGGGCAACACGTCGCAGCCCTCAGGTGAGGCGGCCGGAGCCTCCCAGGCCGACACCACGCCGCCGACGGTGTCGATCGTCGCCCCCACGCCCGGGACCACGGTCTCGGGCGTCGCGGCCGTGTCGGCGACCGCGTCGGACAACGCCGCCGTGCAGAGCGTGCAGTTCAAGCTCGACGGGACGAATCTGGGCTCGCCCGACACGACCGCCCCCTACGACTTCAGCTGGGACACGCGCAGCGCCTCCAACGGACAGCACTCCCTCACAGCGGTGGCGGTGGACGGGTCCGGGAACGCCACAACGTCGACCGCCGTCGGCGTGACCGTCGACAACCCGGTTGCCGTTCCGGGCCTGGTCGCGTCCTACGGGTTCGAGGAGCAGACCGGGACCACGACGGCGGACCAGACCGGGCTCGGGCACACCGGCACCATCTCGGGCGCCACGCGGTCGGCGAGCGGGAAGTTCGGGCGCGCCCTCAGCTACGACGGAGCGAGTGACTGGGTCACCGTCGCCGACGCCGACGACCTCGACCTCACGACGGGGATGACCACCGAGGCCTGGGTGTTCCCGACGGCGACCCCGAACGCCTGGCGCGCGGTGCTCGCGAAGGAGATGGGCGGCGACCTCGCCTACGCGATGATGGCGAGCTCGTCGGGGTCCGGCGTGCCCTACGGGCTCGTCTCCACGACCGGCGAGAAGCTGGCGCCCGGTGCCACGCCACTGCCGGTGAACACGTGGTCGCACATGACGACGACGTACGACGGATCGGCCGTACGGCTCTACATCAACGGCACCCTCGTCACGACGACACCCGCCATCGGATCCATCACGACGACGAACCAGGCCCTGCACATCGGCGGCGATGCCCTGAACGAATGGTTCACGGGCAGGATCGACGACGTCCGCGTCTACAACCGCGCGCTCGGCGCAGCCGAGATCCAGACCGACATGAACGCCCCCGCGGGCCAGCCCGCGCCCGTCGACACCACCGCGCCGTCCGCGCCCGCCACGCTCACCGCCACGGGACAACTGGGCGGGGTGCGCCTGAACTGGGCGGCGTCGACCGACGACACCGGCGTGACCGAGTACCGCGTGTACAGGTCTACCACCGCCGGCTTCACCCCGTCCGCAGCCAACCAGATCACGACGACCGCCGGGACGGCGACCTCGTACACCGACACCGGGACCACCCCGGGCACCACCTACTACTACCGGGTGGCCGCGGCCGACGCGGCCGGCAACGTGTCGCTGGCGTCGCCCGAGGCGAACGGCGTGGCTCAGGCCGACACAACCGCGCCCACCGTGTCCATCACGGCGCCCGCGACCGGCGCCACCGTGCAGGGCGTTGTGTCAGTGACGGCGAACGCGTCGGACGACGTGGGCGTCCAGAGCGTTCAGTTCAAGCTCGACGGGGCGAACCTCGGCGCGGCGGACACAACAGCTCCCTACAGCTCCAGCTGGGATACGCGCGGAGTGGCGAACGGCTCGCACACGCTCACGGCCGTCGCGGCCGACGCCGCGGGGAACCAGAAGACCGCTACCGACGTGCCGGTGACCGTGAGCAACCCGACAGGCCCCTCGGGCCTGGTGGCGTCGTACGCGTTCGAGGAGGCGTCGGGCGCGACCACCGCCGACCAGACCGGCCTCGGCCACACCGGGACCATCTCGGGCGCGACGCGCTCGACGCTCGGCAAGAACGGACGCGCCCTCAGCTTCGACGGCAACGCGGACTGGGTGACCGTCGCGGACGCGAACGATCTCGACCTTACGACGAACATGACGCTCGAGGCGTGGGTGTATCCCACGACGACCAACAACGTCTGGCGCGCCGTCGTGGCGAAGGAGCTGGGCAACGACCTGGCCTACGGGATGATGGCGCGGTCGTCATCCCCCGGACGCCCGTACGCGGTCATCTCGACGACCGGCGAGCAGCTCGCGCAGGGTCCGACCACCCTGCCCGCCAACACCTGGGCGCACCTGGCGGCCACCTACGACGGCTCGGCCCTTCGGTTCTACATCAACGGCGCGCTCGTCACGACGAAGGCGGCGATCGGGTCGATCACGACGACGAACCTCCCGCTGCACATCGGCGGCGACGCACTGAACGAATGGTTCAACGGCCGCATCGACGATGTCCGGATCTACAACCGCACGCTCACGCAGGCCGAGATCAAGGCGGACCTGGCCACGCCCGCCGGCTAGGCGGGTGAGCCCAGCAGTCCGGCTTGCAAGAGTCGCTCGGCCGCACGGCTGACGACCGCGTAGGGAAGGCCGGACTGCTGCGCGATGTCCAGCAGGCTCGCCTCGCCGTCGCTCTGGTTCAAGACCCACAGGAGCGCCCGTTCATCGTCCGGCGACTCCACCGCGCCGCCGGCGGAGCGGTACAGCCCGCGGCGTCCGAGCTGGGGCTCGCCGTACGGGCTGAGGTTCGTGTAGCGGGCATCGGTCTCGAGCACGTCCACGAGCGAGAGCACCGTCTCAACCGCGCCCTCGAGCGACTCAGGAACGATCCGCTCGAGCGAGTCCGCCGAGGTGTGGTAGCCGTCGAACTCGCCATGCGGCGTGCGCATGAGGGTGCCCACGGGCAGGTCGAAGCCGGGCGAGCAGAACTGGCGCTCGTCGCCGCCCCACGGCTCCCAGGGCAGGATGCGATGCGGTGCTCCGGCGTCGCGCAGCACCGCCTCCATCGCTCTGTCCACGACCGCGCTGCCGCGCCGGCTCTGCTTGTACGTGAGGTCGCCGCCGTCGCCTATGCACGACAGCGCCAGGCCGTGCCGGACGCGGTCGAGCGTCTCGCGGTTCTGGTGCAGCCAGGCGAGCGGACCGATGGTTCCGGGCGCGAAGACGAAGCGGTACGTGTGCTTCAGCCGCCGCTCGAGCAGCTGCTTCGCGACCAGTGTGGCCACGGCGATGCCGGACAGGTTGTCGTTCGCGAGCGACGGGTGGCACACGTACGTCGACATCAGCACCTCGTCGCTCCCGGTGCCCGGGATCGCCAGCTCGGCGTACGTCAGGTGGCCGGGCTCGAGCGTGGAGTCGATCACGACCTCGTAGTCGCCGTCGGGCAGCCGCGTCAGCTCGTCGTGCGAGAGGCAGAAACCCCACGTGCGCGAGTAGTAGGAGGTCCGATACGGCACCACGTCCGGCTGATCCGGAAGCGTGAACAGGCGTTCCCGGAGCTCGCTCAGCGGCATCGTTGTGCGCACGGGCTCGCTGTACGACACGACGTGCAGGTTGGAGCGCTGGAAGTCGATGACGCGCGTGCCGTCCGGCGCCGCGACGTAGGCGTCCCGGATGTTCCACTCGTCCGGAACGACCCAGTCGAACACCCGCGTGCCGCTCGGGATCTCCACGCGCTCGATCGGGATGTGCTCGGCGAGCACGTCGAACGTGGCCCGCACGCCGTCCCCGGTCAGGCTGCGACAGAGCGGGAACAGCCGCTCCATCAGGTCATAGGCCTGCTCGCCTATGCCAGGACGGCTTTCCGGCAGAAGAACGCTTCCGCGTATCTCGTCGGTGAGTTGCACTCCATGCCTCGCAGGCGCAGCAGGCTCGAGAACAGGTCCTCCTGGAACCACCGCTTCGAGCGCTGCGATCCGAAGTACTGCATCAGGTGGTCGATCTTGCGCTCCAGGATGTGCTCCGTGAGGGGCACGAACGTGTTCGGCGCGCTCATGTCGCCGTCGTACTTCGGCACCTCGTACTCCAGGATCAGGTGGTCCCGGAACGTGTTCCAGGTGAGCTCGCAGCTCACCCGGTGGTCCTGATGCAGGTCGGCCCGCTGGTGGGTGAACACCACGTCGGGCGAGAGCTCTGCCTTCAGCTCCTCGAAGAAGTCCTTGATGCGCTCGCCCTGGTACGGGAAGAAGCCATCGGGGAAGTCGCGGATCAGCACGTTCGCGGACGGCACCCCGTCGAGCATGGCCTCGGCGCTCGCGCGCGCCTCGCTCGGCGCGCTCGGTCTCGCCGCTCAGCACGACCCAGGTGACCTCGGCGATCGCCTCCTGCTCGATCAGCTTGAGCAGCGTGCCGCCGCACCCGATCTCGATGTCGTCGGGATGAGCGCCGATCGCCAGGACTCGCCTGGGCGGCGTCTCCGCCGGCCCGATGGAGAGCGGCAGCATCATCAGGAGACGGCGTACGCGGCCAGGTCGCCGGCGAGGTCGGTCTTCCAGAGCTCCCACGGTGCCTCGCCGCTCTCGTGCAGCGTCTCGAGGCACTGCTTGTCCTTCAGCGTGTCCATCGGCGCCCAGAAGCCGTCGTGGCGCTGGGCCAGGAGCTCCCCACGCGCGGCAAGGCGCCGGAACGGCTCCTCCACCATGTCCTCGCCGGGGCCGATCTGATCGATGAACTCCGTGCGCAGGATGAAGTAGCCGCCGTTGATCCAGATGTCCGACTTCGTCACGTCGCTGATGTCGCCCACGAAGCCGTCGTCCTTCACGGACACGACGTGGAAGCTGTAGTTCGGCCGCACGGCGAGGAAGCTCGCCATCGCGCCGGCATCCTTCGCGCGCTCGATCATCGCCGGCATGTCCGCGTCGGTCAGCGTGTCCCCGTAGTTCGCGAGGAACAGCTCGTCGTCGCCCAGGTGCTCGCGCACCACCCGCAGGCGCTGTCCGATCGAGTTGTGAAGGCCCGTGTCGACGAACGTGATGTTCCAGTTGTGGATGTCCGTCTTCAGCACGTGGACGCTCGCGCCGCCGTCCGACAGCACGAAGTCGTTCGCCATCGCCTCGCTGTAGGTGAGGAAGAAGTGCTTGATCGCCTCGGCCTTGTAGCCGAGGCACAGCACGAAGTCGGTGAAGCCGAAGTGCGCGTAGTACTTCATGACGTGCCACAGCACCGGGCGCGGGCCGACCGGAATCATCGGCTTGGGCAGCGACCTCGGACGCCTCGCGCATGCGAAGCCCCTGGCCGCCGCAGAAGATCACGACCTTCACAGGACCTCCACCTCCGGGATCGGGACCACGAACTTCGCGCCCCATTCGCGCGCGTGCGCGAGCTGGGCCACGATCTCGTCCTTCAGGTTCCAGGGCAGGATCAGGATGTAGTCCGGCCTTGCCTGATCGAGCGCGTCGGGGTGCCGGATCGGGATGTGCGTGCCCGGCAGGTACATGCCCTGCTTGTACGGGTTGCGGTCGACCGTGAAGTCGAGCAGGTCGGTCCGGATGCCGCAGTAGTTGAGGAGCGTGTTGCCCTTCCCGGGCGCGCCGTAGCCGGCGATCCGCTTGCCCTCGCGGCGGCGCGCGATCAGGAACTCGAGCAGCCGCCACTTCGTCTCCATCACCTGCGCGGCGAAGCCGCGGTGCCCTTCGAGGGTGTCGAAGCCGAGCGCCCGCTCGCGTTCCGCCAGCGCCTCGACGCGCTCGCTGACCGGGTGTTTCTGCTCGCTCGCCCGCTGCGCGTAGTACCGCAGCGAGCCGCCGTGGCTCTTCAGCTCGTCGACGTCGAAGACCTCGAGCCCGTGCGCGGCGAATACCTTGCTCGCCGTCAGGAGCGAGAAGTACGAGAAGTGCTCGTGGTAGATCGTGTCGAACTGGTTGTGCTCCACGAGCCGGAGCAGGTGCGGCACCTCCACGGTCACCACGCCGCCGGGCGCAAGCAGCGGCTCCATGCCGCCCACGAAGTCGTTCAGGTCCGGCACGTGCGCCATGACGTTGTTCGCCACCAGCAGGTCCGCGCGCCGGCCCGCGTCGGCGAGCCGCGCCCCGAGCTCGCGCCCGAAGAACTCCACGATCGTGTCGACGCCGCGCTCGCGGGCGGCCTCGGCGACGTTCGCGGCCGGCTCGATGCCGAGCGCGGGAATGCCGCGGCCGACGACGTGCTGCAGGAGGTAGCCGTCGTTGCTCGCCAGCTCGATCACGAGACTGTCCGAGTTGAGCTCGAAGCGGCGCACGGCCATCTCCACGTAGTCGCGCGCGTGCGCGACCCACGAGTCGGAGTACGACGAGAAGTAGGCGTACTCGCTGAAGATGTGCTCGGCCGTCACGAACTCCTCGAGCTGCACGAGCAGGCAGCTGGCACACACGCGCGCGTGGAGCGGATAGAAGAGCTCCTCGGCGTTCGCGCGGTCGGCCGGCACGTAGCTCTCGCACAGGGGCGACATGCCGAGATCGACGAACGTGTCGCGCAGCGGGCCGGCGCAGAAGCGGCAGCTGGGCACGCCGACGCCATCCGATGTCAGGGCAGGGGTTTCCTGGGTCTCGATCACTCTGAGGCAACAACGGCGCGAAGCGTCCGGTTCTCTCGCGTAAATCGGCCCGAATTTCGGCTTGGCCCTTTTTCCGCCCCCTCTCCGCGCCAGCGGGAAGCCCCCTCCGGCGTTGGTCTCCCAGGCAATGGCCACGTCGCAAATCTCGGAGATCCCAGCAATCACGCTCGCGCCGTCCGCGAACGGCTCCGCTACGGCCGCTGCGACGCTGCCCGTCCCGCTGACGGTCCCGCACGCGCCGGAGCACACCGCGCGGCCCGGGGACGAACGGGGTGCGCGGCTCCGCCGGATGCTCCTGGGCGCCGACGTGGCGGCTCTGTCCGCCGCCCTCGCAATCACGCAGGTGACGACCGGCGGCATCTCCGGCAACGGTCTCCCGCTCCTGGTCCTGAGCGTTCCCCTGTGGGTGCTGCTCGCGTACGGGCACAAGCTCTACCACCTCGACAGCTACCGGGCGGACTACCGCGCCTCCGACGAGATCGGTCCCGTGTTCCAGATGGCGACGTTGTGGAGCTGGGTGACCGTCCTCGCGCTCCACGCAGTGGGGTCGGAGGCGGTCCCGCTCAACCGGCTCGCGCTCTTCTGGATCCTGACCGTCCTCCTCCTGACCGGCCTCCGTTCCGTCGCGCGATCGGTCGCGCGCAGGCAGCCGTGGTACGTGCAGGACGCCCTGCTTGATCGGCCCGCCGGACCAGACCGAGGTGATCGTCCGGAAGATCGACCGCCATCCCGAGTGGGGAATCCGCGCGAAGGCCTACGTGGACCTCACCCGCCAGGAGGCCCAGGACGTCGACGTGCTCAGCCTGGTCCGCCATCTCCGGGTGGATCGCGTGATGCTGACGCCGGCGTTCAGCGAGTCGCGCGACCGTACCGCGGTCGTCTGCGAGCTCGGTGACCTCGGCGTGCATGTCGACCTGATCCCGAGCTGGTCCGACACGGTCGGCGCGCGCATGCAGCTGAACGAGATGGAGGGAATGCCCCTCCTGACCGTGCCGCGCAACGCGATGGGGCGCACCGCCGTTCGGCTGAAGCGCGCGCTCGACCTCGCGGCCGGGACGCTCGCGGTCATCCTCCTCTCGCCCGTGCTCGGCGCTTGCGCGCTGGCTATCAAGATCGACTCCCGGGGCCCCGTCCTGTTCCGGCAGCGGAGGATCGGGCGCGACGACCAGCCCTTCGAGGTCCTGAAGTTCCGCTCGATGTACGACGGCGCCGACCGCCAGAAGGCGGCAGTGGCGATGCTCAACTACCACGGCGGCGGCACCGACACAGGCATGTTCAAGATCCGCGAGGACCCGCGCATCACGCGAGTCGGGGCCTTCCTCCGCCGGTATTCGCTGGACGAGCTCCCCCAGCTGTTCAACATCGTGCGCGGCCAGATGAGCCTCGTGGGCCCGCGGCCGCTGATCGAGACAGAGGACCGCCAGGTCGAGGGCAGGTACCGGCGCCGGCTCGGCATCACGCCCGGCCTGACCGGCCCGTGGCAGGTGCACGGGCGCTCCGAGATCCCGTTCCAGGAGATGGTCAGCCTCGACTATCTCTACGTCACGAACTGGTCCCTGTGGGGCGACATCAAACTGCTCATGCGTACGGTCTCGGCGGTCGTCGCAGGTCGAGGTGCGTACTGATGGCGCAAGTCGTACCGCTTCTGCCGCGTTCTCTTCCCGTGACCACGCCGAGCCTGCACGTGCACGTCGCGGCGGCGGGTGACCTGCGCGCGCGGATCGTGAACACGCTTCTCGTCAACTCGATCATGGTCGAGGGTGACGAGTGCGTGGAGCCCGATGTCCGTGTCCTCGCGGAGGACCTGTCGCGGCCGGTGATGGTCGGCCCGCTGCGCAAGCGGCTGGGCGGCAAGCAGGGCCCGGGCGTCGTGATCGTGTCCCCCGACTGCAGCCCGATGGCCGCCCGCCGGGCGGTTCGGGCCGGCGCCACAGCGGTCGTGCTCGAATCGCAGCTCGGCGAGACGCTGGCGCCGGCTGTCTGCGCCGTGGCCGCCGGCCTCAGTGCCCTTCCCGTGCCCCTTCGGAACGCGCCCGCTCGTCCCGACCTGTCGCACCGCGAGCGCGAGGTCCTGCGCCTGGCCATAGCGGGTAATACGAACAGTGAGATCGCGCGGGGCATGTTCCTGGCCCAAAGTACAGTCAAGAGTCACCTGTCCTCGGCGTACCGCAAATTGGGGGCAGGAAGTCGGAAGGAAGCCTCTTCACTCATTCTCGACCCGGATGAGGGGCTGCTCGAAATCGTCTTCGGGCAGCATTTGAACGGGGCCGGCGCGGCGCCAAAGCCCGTGGAGTAACGCCCGCGCCGGACCCCGAACCGGGGTACCCCATGCTGGGCGCCCGGGCGCGCCTGTCTCGCTTCATCCCGCAAGTTGCGGAAAAAACTGGGGTAGCGTCCCCAGTGCACTGGGGGAGGTCCGGCCATACGCTCGCCGCTCCGACCTAGCAGTTCCCCCGGTCGGATTCTTCCCCCCAGGCTTACCGGAGCGGTCTTGATGAGTTCACGCTTTCCCCGCGAGGGTCATACCGACGACACGCTGCTCGTGCGAGACGCCGCCCGTCGGGCCAAGGAGGGCGATATGGACGGGATCCGCTTCCTGTACGCCCGCTTCGCCGACGATGTCTGCGGCTACGTCAGGAGCATCGTCCAGCACGAGCACGACGCCGAGGACATCACGCAGAACGTCTTCGCGAAGCTCGTGACCGCGATCCAGAAGTACGAGCCGCGCGAGGTTCCGTTCGCGGCCTGGATCCTCCGCGTCGCCCGGAACGCCGCGCTCGACCACCTGCGCGCGCGGCGCCAGATCCCCTTCGAGGAGGTTCGGACCGACGACGGTGGTCACGAGGAGGTCGGCTTCGAGCGGTCCCAGTGCCTGCGCGATGCCCTTCTTCGCCTCCCCGCCGAGCAGCGCGAGGTGCTCGTGCTGCGGCATCTCGCCGGGCTCACGCCCGTGGAGATCGCGGAGCGGCTCGGCAAGACCGAGGGCTCCATCCACGGGCTGCACCACCGCGGCCGCGGTGCGCTCAAGCAGGCGCTCGTGGACATGCACGCGGCGCCAGTCGTGGCTGCCGGCTAGCCGGTTCTCAGTCGTCGTCCTCGAGCAAGTCCTCGAGGCGGTCGCCGATCCGTCCGCTGTCGAGGTCCGCGAGGAAGAACATCAGCGCGTGCACCGCGATCGTGTCCGCGTTCACTCCCTGGCGTGCGGCCTCGTCGTCCAGCGCAGTCCACGTCTCTTCGTCGAGCTCGATCTGGCGTGCGGGCACGGCCTGCCCGGTGCTGAACCGCGGCACCCGCCAGGACGGGCGTCCGCTGTCGCGTTCCGACAGGTAGTACAGCGCAGCTGTTCTCACCAGGGCATCCTCCGTAGCACCGCGGCCGCGGGCGAATCTCGCAAGCGCGCGGTGGCCGAATTCGTCGAGGTGGAGAGTCAGATCCTTTGTCATGAAGGCAACCTCTTCCGACCCCGCGTTTCCCCGTTCTTCCTGCACCATCACGGGAGAAACGTCGTGCGACCGCCGCGCCGGACGCGGATCGGCCTTTTACAGAACCTTTACCCGGTGTCGAAATGGGGTACCGCGAAGCCGCAATATGCGAAAAACCTGGGGTCGTCCCCCAGTGCGGGGACGTAAACGGATCCCTAGGGTCGCCCGCATAGCCCCTGGCCCCCCCACCCGCAGGGCGGAACGAGACTCGAACGACCTACTCGCGCTGGCAGCCTCGCGTGCCGCTCTTGGTGACACGAGCGCGGTGTGCTTTCTTCACGCGCGCATGGCCGACGAGGTGCACGCGTGCGTGCGCGCGATAGTCCGCCGCCCTGCCACGGCCCGCGCCGTCGCCGAGAAGGTGTTCACGGAGCTCCCCGACCGGATCGCCTCGTACCGGCCCCGCGAGCTGCCCTTCGACGTCTGGCTGCTGGGCATCGCCACCGAGGCGGCGATCGAACGGGTCGGCCACGAGGCACCGACGAATGGCAGCACGCCCGCCGGCGAGCCGGAGCACGACGCGCCGCGGCGGCAGGCGGCCCGCGATGCCGTGTGGGAGCTTCCGCCCGACGAGCGCTGCGTCCTCGTCCTCCGGCACCTGGTGGGCCTCTCCGCCGCGCAGGTCGCCCGTCGGCTCAGGAAGAACGAAGGTGCTGTACGCCGGCTGGACGAGCGCGGGGGTGTCGCGCTGCGCGCCGCCCTCCGCAGGTCGGCTGACCGCTCAGCGGTCGCCTAGGCCGCTAGGCCTCGACCGCGTCCCCCTCCGCGAGCTTGGTCGAGATCTCGGTCCGCGAGCGGATGCCGAGCTTCGCGAAGCTGTGGTTCAGATGCCACTCGACGGTCTTGATCGTCACGACGAGGTGTTCCGCGATCTCCTTGTTCGATAGTCCGTCGGCCGCCAGCGCGGCCACCTGACGCTCGCGCGTGGTGAGCGAGTCGCGGCCGTGGAGGGCCGAGCGACGCGGGCGAGCACCGGCCACCTTCGCCTCCCGCATCGCCTTGGCGGCAAGCACCGTGGCGCCACACGTCTCGGCCAGCTCGAGGCCGGACTTGAGCGGCTCGCGCGCGTCCCGCCGGTGACCCGACCGCCGCAGGGCGGCGCCGTACTCGACGAGAGCCGTGGCGCGGTCGAGCGCGGCCTGTGACTTCTCCAGCTCGGCAACCGCCGCCTCGAACGCCTCGATGGCGGTAGCAGGCTCGCGCACGGATCCAAGCGCCACGAGCGCGCGTCCGATCGCCGCCGGCTCGCCGAAGTCCCGCGCGTGCGACAGCTCGGTCTCGATCAGCCGCTCGGCCTCGGTCCAGTCCCCCACGACCGCCGTTGCGAGACCGGCATCCGCCCGCCACGCCATCACCGCCGGATTCTCGACGCTCCGACGCTCGGCGAGCGCGCCGCATTCCAGGAACAGCGCGAGGGCCCTCTCCGCGTCACCGCGGAACAGGGAAAGGCGCGCGCGCGCGGAGAGCAGCGAGAACCGGAATGCATCGCCCGGCCCGCCCTGCTCGGCCCTGTCCAGATGGCGCTCGGCTGCGTCGAGCTCGCCGCGCTCGATGAGCGTCTGGGCGAGCACCGATCGCGCCGCTCCGCTCCCTCTGCTCCAGCCGTGGCGCTCGACCGCGAGGGCGTGCCGCGCGTCCGACGCGGCATCGAGCAGGCGGCCGCGGCGCAGAATCGTCATCGCGCGCACCTGCGACGCGGTCGCAAACCCCAGGACCGACCCTCGTGACCGCGCGTCCTCGACCGCTGCGGTGAGCGCGGCCTCGGCCATCTGGAGGTCACCGGCCGCTGCCAGCGCCCACGAGGGCAGGTAGTAGGTCAGGCCATCAGAGGTCTCGTCGTCGAGGAGCGCCCCATGCGCGAGGGCGCGTTCGGCCAGCGCGCGCACCTCGACCACCGGGAGTCCCCGAACCGCACCTCCGATTGCGTGCAGCGCGAGCAGGGCGCGGTCGGCCGCGGTGTCCGCCGTGGCGGGCGGAACGGTCGACTCGAGCTCCTGCGGCGGTGAGTTACCGGCAAGCCAGGTCGCCGTCGTGTGCGCCGCGCGGAGCCGCGCGACGGTGTCGGGATCGAGCTCCTCGTGGCGCTTGAGGCCGTACTCGAACGCAGCAAGCGCCTCCTCCCCCCTCCCGAGAGCGAACAGCGCACGGCCACTCGAAAGCGCCTGCTCGGGCCGGTTGGGCCCGTCGCCGAGATGCGCAATCCCGTCGGCCAGATGGGCTGCCGCGTGGGGATCCCCCGCCATCGCCTCTGCCCGCCCGAGGTCGAGCACCACGTCCGCGCGCACATCCCGGGGAGGCGGCTCCTCGAGAGCCCGCCGCAGGAAGCTCACCGCGTCGAACGGATTGGCGTGGCTGAGCGCCACCGCAGCCGCCACAGACAGGGTCTCGACCGTGTCGCGGCTGTTCACCCGCGGCGCCAGCATAAGGTGGCGCGCCACCCGTTCCGGGGCCTCGCCCTCATCGGCGAGAAGGCGCGCGGCACGCAGATTCGCGACCGCCCGCTGGCCGTGGGTGAGCGCGTGCTCGAGTGCCGCGGCCACCGCGGGCTGCGCGAAGGTGAGGCGCTCGCCCGGGGCAAAGATGCCGACATCGATCAGCGCGTCGATGATCTCGCCGGCGTCCTCCGGCGCGATCGACGCGAGCGCGCAGGCGTGGCGCAGCTCGCAGTCATCGCCGAGCACGGCCACCGCGTGCAGCAGACTCGGGGCGCGCGGATCGAGCTCCGCGGCGCGCACCGTCGTCCACTCGGCAAGTCCCGGGGACGCGAGGCCCCGGGCCCGGGCCATCGTCGGCGCAGTGCCGTTCTGGGTCTCCACATCTCCGAACGCCGTTGCGAGGGCGTCGACGATGAACGGATTGCCGCCACTCATGCGGTGGATCTCCTCGGCTGCTTCCTGCGCCGAGGCCGACAGCGACGCCTTTGCCACTCGGCGTGCGGTGCCCTGCGCGCTGAGCGGCTCGAGGTGGAACGGCGTCGTGGACGGATGCCGGGCGATCTCCGCGAGCAGAGCCGGCGCCCGCCGCGGTGGAACGGCGCCCGCCGTGAGGAACACGCACACGGGCAGGACGCTCACCCGCTCGGTCAGGTAGAGCAGGAAGCGGAGGCTCTGCTCGTCCACGAGGTCGGCGTCGTCGACCGCGACGACCAGCGGACACTCCTCGCTCATCGAGACGCAGAGGCTGTAGATCTCGTCGATGGCGGCGAAGCGCGCGTGGGCGCCGTCGCCGTCGAGCGGCGGCGGACGCCGGATCCCCGACCCGAACAGCTGAAGGACCACTCCAAACGGAAAATCGGTCTCGCGGTGCCGGCCGGCCCCGCGAAGCACGGACAGGCCGCTCGCCTCACCGAGGGCGCGGATCGCCGACAGCAGCCCCGACTTCCCGAGACCGCTCGCACCCTCGTATAGGACTATCGACCCGACGCCGCCCCGGGCGCGGCCGATGCCTTGCGACGCCAGCTTCCATGCCTCGTCTCGCTCAACCAGAGCAAGACGTGCCGCTCTGGCACCGACCCGCGAGTCCTGGAACGAGTCAAGGCCCGTACCAACCGACCCTTCCACACTCTGAGACTAGGGCCGACGCCTCTTTGGCGCAACTAACGCGGAGGGGATGGCGGATTCAGTTCGGCGTCGAGAGCGTCGTCGAGACGCCGGCCCACGCGGCCGCGGTCGACGTCGGCGACGAAGTACATCAACGCATGCAGAGCGAGCGCGTCGGTGGTCACGCCCTGGTTCTCGGCCTCTTGGCGCAAGCCTGCCCACGTCTCGTCGTCGAGCTCTACCGCGAGGGCGTGGTTGCCGTCCGCGGATTGCGGCAGATCCGGCACGAGCCAGGCGGGGCGAGCGGACCCGCGATCCCGCAGGTAGTACAGCGAAGCGGCCTGAACCGCCTTGGACGGCGAGCCGCTCCCGTCCCGCGCGAGCCTCTCCAGCGCCGCGCGGCCGAACGGGCCGAGGCTCAGCCGCAGCTCTCTGCTCATCTGAAGCGGCCTCGCACGATTTCGACAACTGTTCCTCCGGTAACAGTTGTCGAAACGTTTACTCACGCCCGCGGAGTACTGTTCAGGCCCCGTGCCCGCCGCCGAAACCGCCCTGGAGCGCGCCGAGGGACTCGCCGAAAGTCTCCTGCCGAACCGCACGCCGAAACGGCGCATGCTCGTCATCGTGAACCCGTACGCGACGACGGTTTCCGACCGCCTGCGGAACCTCGTGGTGTACGCGCTCGGCTCTCGGTACGCCGTCGAGGCGATCGACACCCAGGAGCGCGGCCACGCGATGCAGATCTGCAGCGAGGCGGCGAGCGAGGGCTACGACGTGGTGGTCGCCTTCGGCGGCGACGGCACGGTCAACGAGGCTGCGAACGGCCTGTGCGGGTCGAAGACGCCGCTCACGGCGCTCCCCGGCGGCTCGACCAACGTGTGGGCGCGAACGCTCGGCATCCCCAACGACGTGGTGGACGCGACCGAGCATCTGCTCCGCATGGCCGACGACTTCGAGCCCTTCCCCGTGGACCTCGGTCGCGTCGACGACCGCCACTTCGTGTTCGCCGCCGGCGCCGGGCTCGACGCGTCGGTCGTCGAGCGCGTGGACGGCCACCCGTACCGGAAGGCTCGCTTCGGCGCCTGGTACTACAGCGCCTGCGCCGTCGACATCTTCATGCGGCGATATCTCGTGAACCCGCCCCGCGTCCGCGTCGTGGCCGGCGACCGCGTGCAGGAGGGCGTGACCGCGGTGGTCCAGAACTCCGACCCGTTCACGTACTTCCGCAAGCGCCCGATCCGAGTGGTGGAGCCGGCCGGGCTCGGCATGGGCTCCCTGTCGATGGGAGTGCTGAAGCGGGCGACCGCCCCCGAGCTCCTGACCCTGATCCCGCGCCTCCTGTCCGGCCGTGCCCGCAGCGTGATGCGCCACCGGCAGATCGAGTCGCTGCCCGAGGTGAGCAGCGTCCGGGTCGAGGCGATCGACGATCGCCCCTTCCCCGTCCAGGTGGACGGCGACTACATCGGCGAGTTCTCCGAGGTGGAGTTCGGGCTGAGGCCCGGCGGGCTCTTGGCAGTGGCGTAGCGCCCGTTAAGGTGCCGCCCCGATGACCAAGCGCGCGCTCATAACCGGCGTCACGGGGCAGGACGGCTCCTACCTGGCGGAGTTCCTGCTTGCCAAGGGATACGAGGTGCACGGCATGGTCCGGCGCTCGTCGACCGAGACCTTCCAGCGGCTCGCCGACTGCCGCGACGACCTCGTGCTCCACACCGGCGATCTCCTTGACCAGCGATCCCTCGTGGACGTGCTCCGCGCCTCGGAGCCGGACGAGATCTACAACCTCGCGGCGATGTCGTTCGTCGCGGCCTCGTGGTCCCAGCCGGTGCTCACGGCGGAGTTCACGGCGGTCGGAGTGACGCGGCTGCTCGAGGCGATGCGTGAGGTCACGCCCCAGGCGCGGTTCTACCAGGCGTCGTCCTCGGAGATGTTCGGGATGGTGCGCGAGGTCCCGCAGCGCGAGACCACGCCGTTCTACCCTCGCTCGCCATACGGCGTGGCCAAGTGCTACGGGCACTTCATCACCGTGAACTACCGCGAGAGCTACGGGCTGCACGCCGTCTCAGGGATCCTCTTCAACCACGAGTCCGAGCGGCGCGGACTGGAGTTCGTCACCCGCAAGGTCACCCACGCCGTCGCGGCCATCAAGCTCGGCCTGCAGGAGGAGCTCGTGCTCGGGAACCTCGACGCGCAGCGCGACTGGGGCTACGCCAAGGACTACGTCGAGGCGATGTGGCTGATGTTCCAGGAGGACGAGCCCACGGACTACGTGATCGCCACCGGGGAGACGCACAGCGTGAAGGATCTGGTCGACGTAGCGTTCGACCACGTGGGAGTCGACCCGGCGCAGCACGTGCGGACCGACCCGAAGTTCATGCGCCCCGCCGAGGTGGAGCACCTGGTGGGCGACGCGAGCAAGGCGCGCGAGCGGCTCGGCTGGGAGCCGCGCACGAGCTTCGAGGAGATGATCCACCTCATGGTCGACGCCGATCTCGAGCTGCTCCGAAGCGGCGCGCCCCAGAAGCAAGCCGGCTGACCATGGCTTCAGGCGCCGCCTTCGTGACCGGCGGGAGCGGGTTCGTGGGCCGGCACCTCATCCCGGAGCTGGGCGAGCGGACCGTCGTGGCGCCCGCTCGAGAGACCCTCGAGCTGCTCGACGGGCGGGCGGTCGCACGGGCGGTGGCCGGCTCCGCGCCGTCCGTGGTGTTCCACCTGGCGGCCCTCGCATCGGTGAGCCAGTCGTGGGAGATGCCCGGCGACGTCATGCGGGAGAACGTGGAGACGACCTTCAACCTGCTCGAGGCGGTGCGCGCCGAGGCGCCCGACGCGGTGTTTGTCCTGGCCAGCTCCGGCGAGATCTACGGGCCGCCGGAGCGCGTGCCGGTCGACGAGTCGGCGCCGCTGCGACCGCAGAACCCGTACGCGGTGTCGAAGGCGGCGTGCGACCTGCTGGCGGCGCAGTACGCGGACACCTACGGCCTGCACGTCGTGCGGCTCAGGGCCTTCAACCAGGCCGGACCGGGCCAGTCCGACGAATACGTGGTCGGAACGATCGCGAAGCAGATCGCCGAGGCGGAGGTCGCCGGCGCCGACGAAGCCATAGTCGAAACGGGTAACCCGAATGCGCGCCGCGACTTCACGGACGTCCGTGATTCCGCGCGCGCCTACGCCCTGGCGGCGGCGCGCGCCGAGCCCGGCGCTTACAACGTATGCAGCGGAAACGCGGTCAGCGTCCGCGAGCTGGTGGCGCTCGCCGCGGAGTCGGCACGGATCCCGGTGCGCCATGAGGTGCGCGAGGCGCGGGTGCGGAAGCACGACGTGCCGGAGGTGCGGGGGTCGGCCGAGGCGCTCGCCTCTCAGACCGGATGGGAGCCGGCCATTCCGCTGGCGCAGACGCTCGCGGATGCCGTCGACGCCTGGCGGCGCGAGCTCGCCGGCGTGCGGTAGTCGCGACTCCTCCGAAACGACGAGGGCCCGCCGAGAGCGGGCCCTCGAAGCTTGGGCGTTCGCGCTAGCCGCTACGCCGCGAGCACGGTCTCGCAGTTGCGGATCACGCGGTCCTTGTTGTCGACCTTGGCCACGTCCTTGCCGCCTGCCGCAGTTGACGCTGTCGCGCTCACCGTCGCGGGCGATCAGCTTGTCCTTGCCGCCGCCGCCGAGCAGGTTGTCCTTGCCGCTGTCCGCCGATGACGCGGTCGTTGCCGGAGTCGCCGCTTGCACGAGGTCGTTGCCGCTCCCGCCGCTTGATCGCTGTCGTTCTGCGGGCCACCGAACACCTTGTCCTTGCCGGAGCCGCCGTTCGCCCTGTCGTTGGCGCCGCCCATGCTCAGCGAGTCGTTACCGGATCCGCCGCTGCCACCGTCCCGGCCATTGCCGGCACGGAGCGCGATCGTTACCCCCTTCGCCCTTGAGCGTGTCGTTGTCGTCGCCGCCGGTGATTGCATCGTTGCCGTCTGCTCCGACCAGGAAATCGTCGCCGTCGTTGCCGCCGAGTCTGATCGTTGCCGGCCTCGCCGTATACGTCGTCGCTTCCTTCGTTGCCGTTGGCCCGGTCGTTGCCGGTGCCCATGAGCATGCAGTCATCACCCGCCGCGCCCTCGAAGATGTCGTCGCCACCGAAGGCCAGCATGAGATCGTTGAGCGGGGTCCCGGTGCGCAGATCGTTGCCCTCGGTCCCCAGGATCGTGTTCCCGGGCGGCGGGCAGGACCAGCGGGTACTCGGTAACCGACTGCCCGAAGCGCGCTGCTGGCGATAGCGACTGCAGCAAATGCATCCAATGGCCGAGGCGAGCGAAAGAGTGCGCTTGCACAATTTCTCCCTTTGTCCCGCAAGGGCGGAACGTCGTGGAGGAGCCATGCTCCCGAAACGGGCATCGGTGGAGGACGGTAAAGCGAACGGTAACGCACCGATCCCAATTGTGTCAACTGCCTGCATCGGGTGAATCAGCCATCCGCGCTTAAAAGCTCGGTAGGACGGCTTGTTGCGACCAGCTCGGTCGATGAGGCCGCGGTTGACCTCCATGCCGTCCGGGCGGAGGGATCGTCGTAGAAGTCCGAGATAGCCCAAGGTGTAGATGCGGCGTCCATCGCCGCGCGATCGCGTAGTGCCGCCCGCAGATCCACTTTGCCTGAGTCTCCCGGGACAGCCAGTAGTTGAACTCGTCGTTCGCGTGGTCGGTGGGCAGGACAGAACTCAGAAATGAAGATGCGTAGGCGCCGCTGGCGTGAGTCCCGGTACCCATAGCGGTCGAGCCAGCGCGCCGAGGGCGTCGAGCTCGGAGAAATCAGCGTATCCATACCCGAAGGGACCGTTGGCCAAATTCGGTTCGCGCAGGGTGAAAGGGTTATGGCCATACAGGTCCATGCGCGGGCGCCGGCCGCCCGGCAGACGCATGGCCTTGAGGAAGTTGAGCGGCACCACTTCCCCCCGCTCCAGGTGTCGCCACCAATTACTAGATCGTGCGATGACACCCTCTTGAGCGCGCCATAGGTCGCATCGAGGATGCGCGCATATCGGCGCGGCCCGCGACGTTGCCGTGTCGAAAGACGGCGGCCGGTAGCTGGCACGAGCGGCTGGAACCGGGAGACCTTCGACGGCTCGCCCCAGACCATCCAGTACCGGACACCCGGGTAGCGACGGGATGCGGCCACCGCGAAGTCGGCGAAATCACTGGCCTTCGTCGGGGCCCACCGCGGATCGCGCCCTCCGTTGGCCCAGCTCGGTGCAGTATTCAGAAGAACGGACACCCGAATGCCCCGGGATCGTGCCATGGCGAGTGCGGTGTCCAGGTCGGTCGGCCACCGATAGGCGGGATCCGAAGGATCGCGTGGATGCGAGGGCCTGTTCGATGCGATGGCACTCCAAGCCAAGGTGTACTGATAGATGCCGACGCCCAGATCCTGGTACGCCGCGAAGTCATCGACCGGACCCCAGATTGACTTCTTGATCGAGGGCGCGGCGGCGGCACCGGCGGGGATGAGTGCCAGGACGACGAGCGGCACCGCGAGCATGCGGCCGACCGTGCTCGGGTCAACCCGTCGGATGCGTTCTCCTGAAGGCGCGAGCTGAGAGGCCGATGAGACCGCCCACCGCCAGCACCCCGAGCGCGATCAGGAGCGTGAGCACGCCTGCTGACAAGCCGCCCCTGGTATCTGCGACAACCCGAGCCCCCTGAGTCGCACCGGCATCGCGTGGTACGGCTCCTCCGTCGCCTTCTCCGCCCCCGCGAGACCGCTTGGATTGCCCATCCCCGGATGCCGAGCCTCCGCCGCCGGAGGCGGAACCTCCCTCTGCGGAGGTATCCCCGCGCTCGGAAATTCCAGCGCCGAATAGCGGGGCGCTACCGCCACCCCCGCCTGCGGAGGGGGCGCCGGAGCCACCGCCGGCCTCGCGACGAGCGGAGTCGAGCGGTAGGGCGTATTCCTTGCCAGCGGGGCTGTCGGGATCCACGTGCACGCCCTTGCCCTGCGCCATCGCAACGCCTGACCCTCCGAGAAGCAACCCAACGAGGGAAACCGCGACGGGCGCGCTGAACCAACCGAGCATCGGCGCCAGGGTAGACAAACTGTTCCGGGGCGTGCGCTAGCGGCGCAGGGCGGAGGCTGGATCCTTCGCAAGTGCCGACAGCGGGTGGCTTCGAGGATTGAGACGGGCAGCATGGCGGTATGCGCTGCTGCGCCTGAGAAATCTCACCTCGGCGGACGGCCAGGTCGCCAAGCAGCGCCCAGGTCACGAAGTCGTGCGGCTCGCGTCGTGCGGCCTCGAGCAATGTGGCGCGAGCGCGATCGTAGTCGTCAAGGCGCGCATATCCCGCAGCCTTGACGTAATACGTATCCAGTGCCTCGTCGTCGAGCGCCAGAGAGTCGTTGGCCTTGGTGATGGCCTGGGCGGGCGCAGCGTCCAGCGACTTGCGCGCATCCGAGCGATATTTCTCCGCGATTGCGGATCGGCCCACAAGGACAGCCCCGACCACAATGACGACAACGGACGCGACCACGACGACGCGCCTGGGCGTCGTTGCAGGATCCCCCGACGGCCGCAGCCACGGCCCGACGAGCACGGCCGCACTCGCAAGGGCTAGCCCCGTGACGCCGGGGATCAGGTGCAGCCAGTCGACAGAGGTGTGAACCAGCCAAACGAGGAAGGCACCACCCGCGGCGACGACCAGGCCGCGTTCCCGAAGATCGGTGCGTGCCGCTCCCACACGGCGAGCGAAGCCGAACAGCACTGCTGCGAGGAACAGCAGCAGCGCGCCCGCCCCGACAATGCCGAGCTCCGCGAGCGCTTGCAGCTCAATGCTGTGCGGCTGGCGAATGTCCTCGGTGGTGCGGCGTTCGAGGAAGTAGGTCCGGTCGTAGTTGCCGGCACCCACCCCGTGGAAGGGCTGGGCTCGGAACTGATTCCACGCAACCCGCCAGTAGTCGTAGCGATTGCCGGCCCCTGTCGTGAAGCGCGAGGAGCTTGCGTTGCCCTGCTTGAGCTCTACGAACGAGTGGTACTCGTGGCCCACCCGCCCGATCGGGTCGTCAGTGGCGGTCAGGGCAACAACGATCGCCACAAGGGCCACCGCCGCGAAGGGAGCCCATGCCATGGCGCGCGCCTTGGGGGTCTCAAGCCTCCTCGATAGCTCGGGAGCGACGGTCGTCAGGACAGCCCAAACCGTGGCCGAGACCAGGGAGCCGAGGACGATCGCGACCGCTGCCTTGCGAATGACTCCCTCGTCCGGCAATGCGGCGGCACCACCCACGGAGTCGTAGACGTCGAGAACGGGAAGAAGCGCCACGCCCACCCCGCATGCCACGGTGGCGAGCGCCCATGCGCGCCGGGTGCGACCGGGTACCACCAACAGCAGCACCACGATCGAGACGAGAAAGGCGGGTAGGACCGCGCGCGTCTGGCCCAGGAGAACAAGGCCGAGCAGCGCGGAGGCGCCTGCCACGGCCGCCGCACCGACAAGACGACTGTGCGCTCGCTCGGCCAGGGCAACGAGGGGCCACACCCCGATCAGCAAATAGCCGGCCTGTCCGTTGATGTACCCGAGCGGCTCATTCAGGCGACCGGCGAGAAACAGCTCTCCCGCAGATCCGGTGAACATACGTACGAGCAGGTAGATCCCGAACACACCGATCGCCGCCGTTCCGGCGCCGAGGACCACCACACCCAGCCGGTCGTTCCTGAGGAGCAGCACGAGCACCCCGAAGAGCGCCGCGTATAGCAGCCAGCGGTTGGCCTCGATCATGGCCTGATCCGCCGACTCTGCCCAGCCGGTGGACAGGAGCGCCCACAACCACATGGCGACCAGCGCCGCCGACGCCAGCAGGGCCGTTCTACGCGGAGCCGCGGGGCGTGCGATCAGGAGCCCGAGCAGCGCCGCCAATATGCCGAGGGCTATCGGCCCCCAGACGGAGACGTCGTAGAACCCGTAGAGGAAGGGACTGAGCCCGCACGAGATCGCGATAAAACCGATTACGAGGGCTTCGACAAAGCTCGTTCCTTCAGGTCTTTCCCATCTCACACCGCCCAGCCGGCGCGGTCGGGATGCGGAGGAGCCATCCAGCGGCTCGCGCTCGGGCGCCCAGGCACTGGATTCGAGGAGCACGATCGCGGCAGTCGCGACGAGGAACCAGATCGTCCACGCCACTGCCACAGACCCGTGGCCAAGTTGGACAACTCCTATGGCGACCGCCGCGACGCAGGCTTGAACAGCGCCCAACGCGAACGCCACTGTGCGCGCGTTGCCGAGACGAGCGGCGAGACGGTGAGTCAGATGATCGCGGCCCCCAGTAAGGAGCGAGACACCAGCGCGCCGCCTCGAGACACTCACAAGCGTCGTGTCGAGTATGGGTAGTCCGGCGAGGAGCACAGCGGCGAGGAGATGCTCGAAGCCGAGCTCGTCCCCGAGCGGTAAGGCCATGATGCTCGCGGCCACCACGAACCCGATAGGGAGGCTCCCACCATCTCCCAAGAAGATCCGTGCCGGAGAAGCGAGGTTGTACGGCAGAAATCCCAGGCATGCGCCCGCCAGGCCGCAGGACAGGATCGCAAGCGCGACATCGCCTTCGACCAGAGCCAGTATCCCCACAGCGGCGGAGGTCACGGCGGCGAGCGTGGCGGCAGCGCCGTCCATGTTGTCGATCAGGTTGAACGCGTTTACGAGACCAACGACCCAGACGACGGTCAGGGCGAGATCGGCTGCCGTCCCGGGAAGAGGTCCCAGCCGAGTCCCGTCGCTCCATAGCGCAATCGCCGCGACACACTCCGCTGCCACGCGGGACCACGCCGCCAGGCCGCGGCGATCGTCCAAGGTGCCAAGCGCCCAGAGAGCGCATGAGCACGCAACGATCGGGAGACAACCGCGCGAAGCCGCCGCCCAGCAGCGTTGCCGCGACGAGGAAGCCTCCGAGCACAGCGGCGCCGCCGAGATACGGCGTGGCCGTCGCGTGGCCCTTGTACCCGACCGGCCGATCGTGGAAGTTCGTCCTGCTCGGCGACGGCGATCGCAACCGGCGTGCGCGAGCGAACGCGGCCGCCAGTGCCAGAAGGAAGGCCCCTATGAGGCGCGCCTCGTCCGGCAGGCCGGGTCAACTGCTCGTCGCCGAGGGCCTCGGGGCTCGCTGCGACTCGATCACGTCTCGAGGATCTCATCGAGGGTGCGAGTCGGGCGCCAGCCGATGAGCTCGCCGATCTTCGAGATGTCCGGGATGCGCCGCGCATGTCCTCGAAGCCCTCCTCGTAGGCCTCCTCGTACGGCACGCAGACGATCTCGCGAGTCCGAGCCGCACGCCTCGCGCACCCGCTCGGCCAGCTCGAGGATCGTGACCTCCTCGGTGCTGCCGATGTTGAAGACCTCGCCGCACGCGCCCTCGGTCTCCATGAGGTCGGCCATCGCACGCACGACGTCGCCGACGTGGCAGAAGCAGCGCCGCTGCTGCGCCGTCCCCGTAGACCGTGATCGGCTCGCCGGCGAGCGCCTGCCGGACGAAGCTCGGAACCACCATGCCGTAGCGGCCGGTCTGGCGCGGCCCGACGGTGTTGAACAGTCGCCCGATCACCACGGGCAAGCCGCGTTCCTTGCAGTACGCGAGCGCGAGATACTCGTCGATGGCCTTCGAACAGGCGTATGACCAGCGGCCCGTTGTCGTCGGACCGAGGAGAAGGTCCCCATCCTCGCGGTATGGGAGCTCCGCGCTCTTGCCGTAGACCTCGCTGGTGGAGGCGAGGAAGACCGGCTTGCTTCTTCTTGTTGGCGGCGGCCAGCACGACCTCAGTGCAATGCACGTTGGTCTCGATGGTTCGGACCGGGCTCTCCACGATGAGCTCGACTCCGACAGCCGCCGCCAGATGGAACACCACGTCGGCGTCGTCCACGAGCTCAGCCACCAGACCGGGCGCCGCAGCTGACTCGATCGTGTACGAGAAGCCGGGATGGTCCTTCAGATGCCGAATGTTGTCCATGGCGCCCGTGGACAGATCGTCCAGGACGTGCACGCGCCGCCCCGCGCATCAGCTCTTCCGCGAGATGGCTACCGACGAAGCCGGCTCCGCCCGTGATCAGGCAGCGCATCACGTCGCCCTTGGTGCTGGGGGCCGCCTTCCCGACCGGTGTGCATCGACGATCACCCAAACGAAAGCTAGTGGCCCCATTCGAAGGGCGCAAGCGAATGTGAGCTAGCGTGGTTGCGCGTGCGGCAGCTTGTCCAGAGCGTCCGGAGCGGAGGCGTCGAGCTGATTGACGTCCCGGAACCGTCTGTGGGCCCCAGACATGTGCTCGTCAGGACGACATGGTCACTCATTTCTCCTGGCACCGAGCAGGCCGTAACGCAGATCGCTCGCAAGAACCTTCTCGGCAAGGCACTCGACCGTCCAGACGAAGCGCGCAAGGTCGTGAACAAAGTTGCCCGCGAAGGCATTCGACCGACGGCGGCCGCTATCCGAGCTCGGCTGGACGATCTGAGAACCCCTGGCTACAGCAGCGCGGGAGTCGTCGTGGATGTCGGCTCAAATGTGGAGGAGTTCAAGCCAGGCGACCGCGTCGGGTGCGTGGGCGCCGACGTAGCGTGCCATTCCGAGCTCGTTGCCGTTCCAATTCAGCTATGCACGAAGCTCCCGCCCGACGTCGACCCGAAATACGGGGCGTTCGGTGCCCTCGGTGCGATAGCCGGACACAGCGTTCGCCTGGCGGGCGTCGATGCCGGAAGCATCGTGCTGGTCGTCGGGCTCGGCCTAGTCGGCCAGCTCGCGGCCCAACTCGTGACGGCGGCCGGCGGACGGGCAGTGGTGGCGGACACCGTGCCTTCTCGGGTGGAGCTGGCGACGTCCCTCGGGGCCCTGGGCGGCGCAGTCCCAGACGGCGTCGAGGAGGTCGTGCATCGGATTTCCGAGGGCGCGGGAGCAGACGCGGTGGTAATTGCTGCCGCCTCGAACGACGGGCGCACGCTGGAGCTGGCCGCGCGGTGCGCCAGGGACAGGGCGGTGATCTCCGTCGTGGGCAACGTCAAGCTACAAATGTCGCGCGACCTGTTCTTCCGGAAGGAACTCCAGTTGCGAGTCTCGCGCTCCTATGGACCAGGACGCTAGTCCGCGAAATTTTCGAGGAGGACGGCGTCGACTACCCGATCGGCTACGTACGTTGGACCGAGGGCAGGTTGATCCGGTACTTCCATGAAGAGGTTGCTGCGGGCAGGGTCAAGCTCGAGCCGCTGATAACTCACGAGGTCGATTTCAGTGACGCGCCCGCCGCATACGCGGCTCTGGACGAGCCCGGTCGGCTAGCGATCGCTCCGCTACTCGAGTGCCGATGCCGAGCCGGCGCCCCGGCCGGAACGACCCATCGCTGTGCCCGCCTCACGGGATCCACAGCCCTCCCGTGGCCGGCTGCGGGTGGCTCTCATTGGCCCCGGCCTGTTCGCGCGATCGACCTTGCTCCCGCTCCTTGCAGAGCAACCCGTGGACCTGGTGGCGGTCGCCGGCCGTGGGGGAGCGCATGCGCTCGGCGCGCCGACGGTTCGGAAACGCACGGGTGGCAACGTCGGACGAGGTGCTCAACGCCCCGGACATCGACGTGGTCGTCATCGCCACGCGGCATGACAGCCATGCTGCCCTGGCCTCCGTCGCTCTGGCCAACGGTAAGGCTGTCCTCCTCGAGAAACCGCTGGCCATCGACGATGCCGGCCTCGAAAGCGTCACTGCAACGATGTCAGAGGACAGTCGGCTCGTAGTTGATTTCAACCGGAGGTTCGCGCCCGCTACCCGCGAGGCGATCGCGCTCCGGAGCGCGGACGGACCCCTTCACGTGGCGTGTCGCGTGAATGCCGGAGCGCTGCCGGTCGACCATTGGCTCCGGGACCGCCGGCAAGGGGGCGGGAGGCTTGTCGGGGAGGGATGTCACTTCGTGGACCTTTGCTCCGCGCTAGTACAGAGCCGCGCGGAATCGCTGGCGGTCGCGGCTTTGCCTCCGTCGGGGCACACCCTCCCGCACGACTCCTTCGTGCTCACGATTCGCTACGCCGATGGCTCCCTGGCAACGATCGCGTACATCGCGACGGGCAATCCGCGGATGCCGAAAGAGCGCGTCGAGATCCTTGGCGCGGGACGGTCGCTCGTCATCGAGGATTTTCGACGGCTGAGGCTCTTTGGCGGACGGCCGGGGCTTCCACGCCCACCGCGGAGCCAGGACAAAGGCCACGATGCGCTCGTCTCAGAGGCCGTTCGCTTCTTCCGCCAGGGCGGACAGCCACCTGTTCCCTACGGCGTGCTGCTCGAGACCACGCGACTGTGCCTGCGTGCGAGGGAAGCTCTCTTCCAGGGTCGAGAAGAGCCTTATCCGCTCTAGCCGGAGCCTCGTGCGAATCCTGGTCTTCACCCAGTACTTCACGCCGGAAGTCGGGCAACTTCGACACGCCTGCACACGTTTGCGGCCGGCCTCGCTGCCAGAGGACACGATGTGGAGGTGGTATGCGAGGTGCCGAACCATCCGCAGGGGGTTGTCCCGCCCGAGTACCGAGGGCGCTGGGTCCGCCGTGGCAGGTCGGACGGGTTCCGGGTGGCACACGTTTGGGTTCGAACCAGGCCCGAGAAGAGCTCCCGCGACCGCTTGATGTTCTACGCCACATTCGCGGGAAGCGCCGCTGCGTGGGGAGCGCTAACGCTCCGCCCGGACGTGGTGCTGGCGTCCTCGCCCCCACTGCCTGGGGTCGCCGCTGCCGCTGGGGTGGCACGCCTTCGTCGGGTGCCCTGGGTGCTCGATGTGCGTGACTTGTGGCCGGACGTCGCGGTGGCGCTCGGCGAACTGTCGGAAGGGCGTCTGCTGAAGCTCGCGCGCGCGATGGAACGCCGCCTGTACTCAGATGCGGCGGCGATAACTACCGTGACCGTCCCGTTTGCGCAACAAATCGCACGGCGCACAGACCAGCGCGAAAAGATCAGGGTCGTGCCCAATGGCACGACGTCGGCGTGGCTGAAGGCAGGATGCTCAAGCCGAGCGCGACATGCTCGGGCTGGCGCCCGGACGCTTCATATGGACGTTCGCGGGCAACCTCGGGCTGGCTCAGGATCTCGGCAACGCCATCTCCGCGGCCGAACTGCTTGGGCGACGGGTTCCAGCTTCTATTGCTCGGAGACGGCGCCGCGAAGCCGGGGCTTCAGGCGCAGGCCGCCGAGCTCGAATCCGGGTGCGTCGAATTCCGTCCCCAGGTTCAACCTAGGGCTGCCGCAGAACTTCTTCGGGCCTCGGACGCATTGCTCGTGGCGCTCGCGGCGGACCCCACGCTCGAGTCATTCGTACCATCAAAGCTGTTCGACTTCTCCGCGACGGGCACGCCTGTTGTGGTCGCCGCCGCCGGGGAAGCGGCGCGGCTTGCTGAGGACGCGGGGTCGGCTCTGACAGTCCGCCCTGGCGATCCCGCTGCACTCGCAGAGGCGATCAGGCGCCTGCGAGGCGACTCGGAACTCCGCGCGAAGCTCGGCGCCAACGGCCGGCGGTTTGCTCAGGCGAATCTGCGCGACCACCAGATCGCCCGCATGGAGGACGTCCTGCGCGCGGCGGTAACGGGTACTAGCGACACGCCAGATCCAGCGCCTTCGTGAAATGCGGCTCCAGGTGCCGACTCTCCACCAGTTCACGAGCTGCTCGGCCGAGACC
>CAWEHM010000043.1:0-6052 GCA_963808875.1 uncultured Thermoleophilaceae bacterium | reverse complement strand
CGCGACGTTGACGGCGTCGCCGACCACGAGCCGCTGTCCGCGGACCGGCTCTCCGGCGACGACCTCGCCCGTGTTCACGCCGATGCGATTCGTGAGGGTCACCCCCCAGCCGCGCGCTACCTCTTCGTTGACCTCCGCCAGCGCGCCTCGCATCTCGGCCGCTGCGCGGACGGCGCGCAGGGCATCATCCTCGTGCACTGTGCGGAGCCCGAACACCGCCATGATCGCGTCCCCGATGAACTTCTCAACCGTGCCGCCGTGGCCCTCGAGGATGTGGCTCATCCGGTCGAAGTAACGGGACATCAACTCCCGCAACGACTCCGAGTCGAGCACCTCGCCGAGGTTCGTGGAGCCCTTGAGGTCGCAGAAGACGATGGTCACCGTCTTTCGCGAGTCCTTGACGAGGGCCGAAGTCTCCAGAGGGAAGCCGCAGAATCCGCAGAAGCGGAACTGATCCGACAGCTCACCACCGCAGCTGGAGCAGACTTGCACCTTCCCAGCTTACTTCTCGGTTGCAGGGCCTGAGAGCAGGATCGCGACGATGGGCGGTACCCGGCTCGAACGGGCGACCCCCTGCTTGTCAGTTACGGGCGCGGGGGGCGACCGATCGCCGGCACCGGCGGCATGTCTTCCAACCAGCGCATCACGTGCAGGTCCAGGCTTCGCGGTAGGAAGATGTCGTTGCTGTGCTCCACGGGCGCGCCTTCGGCTGTGCAGGTCACGTGGTCGATTTCTAGGGCGGCTACTGGTTCGTCGACCTCGAGGGCTTTTCCGATTCGGTCCCGCTTGGTGAGGACTCGGGCTGTGATGTGGGCTCGGGTGTAGGCCACGGGAACGCCGGCGCTCAGCAGCAGGTCGAGGACCATTTCGCCCTTCTCCATCTGCGCGCGGATTCGGCTCGGTGATGGCAGCTCCACGTCGGGGTGCACCACGTCGCGCATCCAGGCTCCGGGTTCGCCGTCCATCAGCAGCACTCGTGTGATCTGCACCGCCGGCGTCTCCGTGGGTACGCCGAAGGTCTCTGCGGTTTCGGGGCGGCATGGCCGCTCTTCCACGCTCAGGTCCCCTACCTCCAGCTTCACTCCTCGGTCGCGCGCGAGCGCGCTGTAGCTGACCAGCTTCTCCAGGCCTTCGTCCAGCGAGGTGGACACGGCTCGGCCTACGTACGTTCCGCTTCCCTGCCGGCGCACTATTTCGCCGCTGTCCTCCAGGCGCTGCAGCGCCGTCCGCAGCGTCCCGCGCGAGATGCCCAGGTGGGCTGACAGCTCCTGCTCCGGCGGCAGCCGCTCGCCCGGCCTGTGCCGCCCCGTTGCCAGCCACGCCCTCAGCGCCTCCTCCGCAATGTCGACCAGCGAAGGCTTCGATCCGGTGCTGGTCGACATGCGGTGACCGATCCTACGCTCAGAAGAGGCCGACCGTGCGACCTTCCGCGTCGATGTCCACGTTCAGCGCCGCGGGTGTCTTCCCCAGTCCCGGCATCTGCTGGATGTCGCCGGCAAGTGGCACCAGCCAGCCCGCTCCCGTGTACGCCCGGATGTCGCGCACCGGGAACTCGAAGTCCTCCGGTGCATTCAGCAGCGTTGGGTCGGCACTCAGCGACAGGTGCGTCTTCGCCATGCAGATCGGCAGCTTGTCCAGGCCGTCGTCGTTGTACTGCTTGATCTTCTTCTGGGCGTCCAGGTAGAAGATCACGTCCTTCGCCCCGTACACCTTCGTCGCGACCTTTCGGATCTTGTCTTCGATCGAGTCGTCGTCGTCGTAGGTCATCTGGAACGAAGTTCGGCTGCTCGCATGCGTCGGCCACCGCTTCGGCCAGGTCGGCGGCGCCTGCGCCGCCGCTCGAGAAGCCGTCGTTCTGCTCGGCGCCGAACGCGCCGGCGTCCAGCGCGAGCTTCTTGACCAGCGCGACCTCCTCGTCGGTGTCTCCGGGCCGGCGGTTCACCGCCACCACGCATGGCAGTCCGAACGTCTTCACGATCCCGAGGTGCCGGCGCAGGTTCGCCGCGCCCTTCTCCACAGCGGCGAGCCCCTCCTTCGCGTCCACGCGCGGGTCGTCCTCCAACCCCGCGTGGTGCTTCAGCGCTCGCACGGTCGCCACAAGGACAACGGCCGACGGCTTGATCCCGCCCTTCCTGCACACGATGTCGAAGAACTTCTCCATCCCCATGTCCGACCCGAAGCCGGACTCGGTGATGACGTAGTCGCCCAGCTTCTGGCCGATCAGGTCGGCCACCAGCGAGCTGTTCCCGTGGGCGATGTTCGCGAACGGTCCGCAGTGCATCAGGCACGGCTGGCCCTCGAGCGTCTGAATCAGATTGGGCTTCAGCGCGTCCTTCAGCAGCACGGTCATCGCGCCCGCCGCGCCCAGGTCCTCGGCCGTCACCGGCTTTCCGCCGTCGAACGAGTGCGCCACCGTGATCGCCCCGAGCCGCTGCCGCAGGTCGTGCAGGTCGCGCGACACCGCCAGGATCGCCATCACCTCCGAAGCGGCGGTGATGTCGAACCCGCACTCGCGCGGGTAGCCGTTCGCTCGGCCGCCCAGGCCCAGGGCCACCTGCCGCAACGCCCGGTCGTTCATGTCCAGCGCCCGCTTCCACCCCACCCGCAGCGCGTCGATCTTGTGCGGGTTGCCGTGGAGGATCGAGGCGTCGAGCAGCGCGGCAAGCAGGTTGTTGGCCGCGCCGATCGCGTGGATGTCCCCCGTGAAGTGGAGGTTCAGGTCCTCCATCGGCACCACCTGGGTCAGCCCGCCGCCGGCGGCGCCGCCCTTGATGCCGAACACGGGTCCCAGGGAAGGCTCGCGCAGACAGAGAAGCGGGTTCTTGCCGATGTGGCCGAGCCCCTGGGTCAGGCCGACCGCGGTCGTCGTCTTCCCCTCGCCAGCCTTCGTCGGCGTCACGCCGGCGACGCAGACGATCTTCCCGTCCGGCTGGCCGGCCATCCGGTCGATCACGCCGAGGTCGACCTTCGCCTTGTAGCGCCCGTACGGCTCGAACTCGTCCGGGGTCAGGCCGGTGCGCTCGGCGATCGTCTCGATCGGGAGGAGCTCCGCCTCCTGTGCGATCTCAAGGCTCGACTTCATCTCTCTCCTCCGTTAGTGGCTCACGGCTGCCGCCGCGAGCTCCGACACCAGCTTGTCCTCGTAGAACCGCTCGAGCTTGAAGGGCTCGATCAGCTCCGGAGTCTTACCTGTCGCGGCCAGCTCGGCCAGCGTCTTTCCGACGATCGGCGCGGCCTTGAACCCGTACGTCCCCCACCCTGAGCTCACGTGGAAGCCCTCCACCTCGGTCTTGCCGAGGATCGGCGAGTAGTCGGGGCTCAGGTCGCACAGTCCGGCCCAGCTCCGCAGTATCCGCGCGCGCTCCAGCTGCGGGAACAGCTCCAGCGCGTGCCGCGACACCTCCTGCAGGAAGTTCAGCGTGCCCTGCATCCGGTACGTGGTCCACGGCTCGATCTCCGCCCCCATGAGGAACTCTCCGCGGTCGGTCTGCGAGATGTACACGTGCATCTGCGACGACACGATCACCACATCGAGCAGCGGCTTCATCGGCTCCGTGACGAGCGCCTGCAGGATGTGCGTCGTGATCGGCATCTGGACGCCGGCCATGTCGGAGATGAGCGATGACCAGCCCGCGGTGCAGTTGAGGACGACGGGCGCGCTGATGTCCCCGCGGTTCGTCCGCACGCCGGTGACCTTGCCGTTCGACCGGTCGATCCCCATGACCTCCGTGTACGGGTGGATCTCCGCGCCGCCGCGGTCCGCCCCGCGCGCGAATCCCCACACCACCGCGTCGTGGCGGATCACCCCGCCCGGCGGGTGGTACAGCGCGCCCTGGATCGGCCACACCGCGTCCGGGTTGTGCACCTGCATCGACGGCGCGAGCTTCGCGATCTCGTCCGGGTAGATGAGCCGCGAGTCGATCCCGTGCAGGCGGTTCACCTCGGCGCGGTTCGCCATCACGAACATCGCGCGGTCCGAGTGCGCCAGCGTCAGGTGGCCGTTCTGCGAGAAGAGCAGGTTGAAGTTGAGCTCCTTCGACAGCCCCTCGTAGAGCTTCACGCTCGCGTCGTAGAAGCGGGCTCCCTCGGGGGTCTTGTAGTTCGAGCGCAGGATCGTGGTGTTCCGCCCCGCCGCGCCCGACCCGATGTAGCTCTTCTCGAGCACGGCCACGTTCTTGATCCCGTGATCGCGCGTGAGGTAGTAGGCGGCGGCGAGCCCGTGCGAGCCGCCGCCGATGATCACGACGTCGTAGGAGTCGCGCAGCTCGGGGCGCTTCCGCCACATGCGGCGGCGAGCGGAAGATGTCAAGCATCGCGGCGCCTCCAGCGGCGGGAGCGCGTCCGCTCCGATCGGTCCGCCGCCGAGGTGACGCGCGGCGTCGTCGACCAGCGTCCACACGTACTGGCCGAGCGCGGCGCCGAAGAGCATCAGGTAGCGGTCGGGCGCCTCGCAGAGGATCGCGCCGCCGGTGCGGGCCACGCTGCCCGGCCGCAACGCGTGCACCGGAGTGACCTGCGGACGCAGGTCGATCGCCGTGAAGCGCGCGAACACCTCGCGCGCCTGCGGACCGAGAATGGTCATCGCTCCCTGCGCAGAGGTGATGTCGATTACGCTTCCGAGACCGTTGGCGTCCGCGGCCGAGGCGGTGAGGCGGTCGCGGATTGCCACGGTGTCGCACGAGCGGCACAGCACGACCGCGCGCGTGGGCGAGTAGGGGCACCACCACGCGCCCTCGGAACGGGTTGCGGTGCCCAGCTCCAGGTTGCGTCCGGTGATCGCGGCGACGTCGCCCTGGATCTCCATCTTCCAGATGTGCGACATGTCGGCGAAGCCGACGCTCGACAGCGAACGCTCCTCGTCCGGGAACGAGACGGCCACGTTCCAGCCATCGCGTTGCTCGAACGTGGCTCCCGCCGCGACCGCGCCCGGCTCCATCGGTGACTTCGCCAGCGCGCCCGGCCCGGGAGAGAGGAAGGCGAGCGAGCTCACGAGCGCAGGATCTCCCCGTCGGGGTCGTAGAAGGGCTTCGTCTGGACCTCGCCCTCGATCCGCTTGTCCTCGTCGGAGATCGTGATGCGGGCGCCGTCCTTCGCCAGCGCCGCCGGCACCCACGCCATCCCGATCACCTGGCCGAGCTTCTCGGAATAGCGCGCGCTCGTGACCTGGCCCATGGGCGACCCGTTCTCGGGCATGACCACGGCGCCCTCGGTGGGCACGTGGCCGTTCGACAGCGTGAACCCGACGAGCGACGTCTCGCCCGGCTGCTCCGAGTAGTGCTCGAGCGCCCACTTGCCGATCCAGTCCTGCTCCTTGTCGAGCTTCACGATCCACGACATCGCGGCGTCGAACGGGTTCGACTCCGAGTCCGTGTCCTGCCCGACCAGGATGTGCATCTTCTGGAGCCGGAGGAGGCGCTGCGGCTCGAGCCCGAACGGCTTGATGCCGAACGACCTGCCCTCGCGCATCAGCGCGTCCCACAGGTGCTCGCCCTGCGCCGACGGGCAGTGGATCTCATAGCCCACCTCGCCCACGAAGCCGATCCTCAGGATGAGGCTCGGAACTCCCGCGACGAGCGCCTGCTTGCCGTCGAGGTATGTGAAGCCCTCCGCCGACACGTCGAGCTCGGTGACCTCTCCCATGATCTCCCGCGCGCGCGGGCCCGCGAGGTTCACCGCGGACAGCGCCTGCGTCACGTCCGTGACGTGCACGTCGAGCTGCCAGTCGGCGAGCCACCACGTGAACCAGTCGTAGATCGCGCCCGCGCCGCTCGACGTCGTGGTCACGTAGAAGCTGTCGTCGTCGAGCCGGCAGATCGTGCCGTCGTCCATCACGCGGCCGGAGTCGCTCGTGATCACGCCGTAGCGGATGCGCCCTGGCTTCAGGTTGGAGAAGCGGTTCGGATACAGCCTGTCGAGGAACTCGCCCGCGTCCGGCCCGCGCACGATCAGCTTGCCGAGCGTGGAGACGTCGATCAGGCCGGCCGCGCGGTGCACCGCCATCGCCTCGGCCTTGGGGTCGCCGTAGTCGTACGCGCGGCGCCAGTCGCCCGCC
>CAWEHM010000042.1:0-6276 GCA_963808875.1 uncultured Thermoleophilaceae bacterium | reverse complement strand
CGCCGCCGCCACGTCACCCGCCGCCGCGCCGATCGCCCGCGCGGGGCGGCCGTAGGTGGCCTCGCGGCGCAGCTCGGCGCCGCACAGATACACGTCGGCGCGCTCGCCGCCCGCGACCCGGACCCCCTCCTCGCACACCCTCACGAGCAGACGGCTCGGGTCGAGCGTCTGCAGGCTGCGCGCGGCCCTCAGGAGGCGGGCGGTCGCGTCCTCCACGGCTACAGCCCGAGGGTCTTGGCGATGATGTTCTTCTGGATCTCGGACGTGCCGCCGTAGATCGTCGTGACCACGGCCGTCCGGAGGTAGCGCTCCATCGGGTACTCGGTGGCGTACCCGTAGCCGCCCATGATCTGGAGGCCCTGGAGCGCCACCCGCTTCGCCGTCTCGGTGGCCGCGAGCTTGGCCATCGACGCTTCCTGCGGAAGCATCCGGCCGGGATCCTCGTCGGTGAGCGAGGCGACCCACCGCACCAGCAGGCGCACCTGCGTGATCTCGGTGGCCAGCTCGGCGAACCGGTGGGAGATCGCCTGGAACGAGCCGATCGGGCGGCCGAACTGGCGGCGCTCCTTGGCGTAGGCGAGCGCGTCGTCGAAGGCGCGCTGGGCCAGGCCGAGCGCGGTGGCCGCCAGGATCGTGCGCTCGTAGTTGAGGCCGGCCATGAGCTGCGTCCAGCCGCCGCCCTCCGCGCCGAGCAGCGCGTCCTCCGGCACGCGCACGCCGTCGAGGTGGATCTCGTTCGTCTCCTCGCCACCGAGCGTCGAGATGGGCGTGATGGTCATCCCGGGCGCATCGCGCGGCACCAGGATCATCGACATGTCCTCGTGGCGCTCCCCGGCACCGGTCCGGCACACGATCAGGATGTGGCTCGCGCGGTGGGCGTACGAGCACCACATCTTCGCCCCGTCGAGCACCCACTCACCGTCCTCGCGGCGGGCGCGAGTCTTCAACGCGGCCACGTCGGAGCCGGCCTCCGGCTCCGACATCGCGATGGCGAGCGTGCCGCCCTTCACCACGTGTCCGAAGTGCTCGCGCTTCTGCTCGTCGGTGCCGAACCGGTTGAGCGCGCCGACCACGATCAGCGTTACGCCGTAGCCGGCCACCGGGATGCGGCCGCGCGTGAACTCCTCGAGGAAGAGCGTCGCGTCGAGGAAGGAGCCGCCGGAGCCGCCGTACTCCTCGGGGATCTGAAGCCCGTACCAGCCCAGCTCGCCCATGCGCGCCGCCACCTCGGGCGAGTGGCCGTCGTGCTCCGGCCGGTCGACCTTCTCCCGCTCGGCGAAGTCGCGGATCGCCGCGACGAACGCCTCCTGCTCCTCGTTAAGCCTCAAGCCTCGACGGGCTCCCGCGGCTTGAAGCGGTTCAGCTCGCGCAGCGCGATCACCATCTTGTGGACCTCGTCGGGACCGTCGGCGATCCGCAGCCAGCGGCCCTGCCGCCAAGCCGCCGCCAGTGGCGTGTCGTCCGACATCCCGAGCGCGCCGTGCACCTGCATCGCGCGGTCGAGCACCTTCTGGTGCATCTGCGCCGCGATCACCTTGATCATCGAGATGTCCTGGCGGGCGGCGCGCTTGCCCTCGGTGTCCATCCGCCACGCGGCGTGCAGCACCATCAGCCGCGCCTGGTCGATCTCCATGCGCGACTTGGCGATGAAGTCCTGTACGAACTGCTTCTCGGCGAGCGGCCCGCCGAACGCCTGGCGGTCGTGGGCGCGCCGGCACATCAGCTCGAACGCGCGCTCGGCCGAGCCGATGGCGCGCATGCAGTGGTGGATCCGGCCCGGCCCGAGCCGGTCCTGCGCGATCGCGAAGCCCGCGCCGCGCTCACCGAGCAGGTTGTCGGCCGGCACCCGGCAGTCCTCGTAGCGGACCTCCCAGTGGCCGGGGCCCTCGTCGTGGCCCATCACCGGCACCGGCCGCACGCCCTCGAACCCGGGCGTGTCCACAGGCACGAGGATCATGCTCGCGCGCTTGTGCGCCGCCGCGTCGGGGTCCGTGACCACCATGGCGATCGCCAGCGCGGCGCCGTTGTATCCGGAGGTGAACCACTTGTGGCCGTTGACGACCCACTCGTCACCGTCCAGCTCGGCGCGCGACAGGAGGCCGGTGGGATCCGACCCGGCGCTCTCGGGCTCCGTCATCGAGAAGCACGAGCGGATCTCGCCGTCGAGCAGCGGCTGGAGCCAGCGCTCCTGCTGGGCGTCCGTGCCGTGCTCGGCGAGGATCTCCATGTTGCCGGTGTCGGGGGCGGCGCAGTTGAAGACCATCGGCGCCACGCCGTTCCGGCCCATCAGCTCGCACAGCATCCCGTACTCCCAGTTGGTGAGCCCGGGGCCGAAGCGATCGTCCGGCAGGAACAGGTTCCACAGCCCCTCGGCCTTCGCGCGCTCGCGCAGCTCGACGAGGAGCTCCGGATACGGGACGCCCGGCCGGACCTCGGCATCGAGCGCCTCCATGGCCTCGCGCTCCACCGGATCCACGTGCTCTTCCATGAACTCTCGGACGCGCTCGAGCAGCGCCGCGACTCGATCGGAGGGGGCAAAATCCATGCCCGGCAGCCTACTTCAGCCCTGCAGCAGCCAGGCGAGCAGGGCGGCCGCGGCGCCGCCGAAGCCGATCACCGCCGCGAGCACGAGCGGTCGCGGGCCCGTGCGCCCCGCCGACGTGGTCGGTGCGAGGTCCGCCTGGAGCAACACCTCGCGCGCGGTCTCGGCGCCGGACTCGGGCACGAGGATGTCGCGCGGCCCGGCGGCGAGGAAGTCCGGCACGTCGAAGCCCGCCGTGCGGCGCAGCACGCTCGGCACGCCCCACTCGAGCAGCAGCGCCTGGATGAACTCGGCCTCCGTCTGGTTGCGCCCGCCGGCCACCCGCACCAGCTCGCCCTCGGTGAACGCGGGGTCGATCTTGCGGGCGCGGCCGTGAGCCTCGCTCAGCGGCGCCTCGAGCGGCTCGGCGCCCGGTTGCACCAGCGGCATCCCGCAGCTTGGGCAGAAGCTCGCGCCCGACTCGTCCTCCCGGCCGCAGGCCGGGCAGCTGAGCCGCTGATCAGGCGTCGACGACGTCGAGCTCCTCCTCGCTGACCCGCCCGTCCGCGATCCGCCACACGCGCACCACCGGCTCGTTCTCCAGCGACACGATCAGGTAACGCCAGTGCGGATAGGTGGCGAGGTTGATGTCCGTCTGCGACGGCTCGGCCGGGCTCTTCGGGTGCGAGTGGTAGATCCCGACCTCGTAGCCCTCGTCGTCCAGCTCGTTCGCGGCGAACAGACTCCTGTGGTCGAGCTCGTAGCCGTACGGCGACTTTCGCGGGTTCTCGGCGCGCTTCACGCCCTCGACCGTGCCGTCCTTGGCCCACAGATAGCCGCAGCATTCGTTGGGCGCGTCGTCCCGCGCGTGGGCGATCAGTTCGTGGAGATCGGAACGACTGATGCGCACTCGCCGAAGGCTAGTCTGCGGCCGCATGGCGCCACACGTGACCCGGCGCGAGGCGCTCGGCGGCGCGGCGGCGGCGCTGGTGCTCGCCTCGTGCGGGGGCGGCGATCCGCCACCCTCGACCGGCCCGCGGCCCGGCTCGGGCATCGCCCTGCTGGGCTCGCTGCTGGCGCTCGAGCGGGCGTCGTTCGCGGCGTACGGGGCGTGTCTCGAGGTGCTCACCGGCGAGGCGCGCGCGGAGGTGCACGCGATCAGGGCGCAGGAGCGCGCGCACATCGCGGGGCTCGAGCGGGCGATCCAGGACCTGGGCGGGACGCCGTCACCCGGCCGCGACCGCGCCGAGTACGAGCGCAGCTTCCCCACCCTGCGCAGCCCCGAGGACGCCCTTCGCTTCGCCGAGGACCTCGAGGAGCGCCAGGTGCGCGCGTACCTCGAGGCGCTCACCGAGTTCCCGGCGCTCGAGCTGAGGCTCACGGCCGCCGGCATCTGCTCGGACGAGGCGAACCACCTCGGCACGGTCCGGGTGCTCCAGGGACTGCCGGCGGCCCAGGGCCCGTTCGTGACGGGGGCGCTGTGATGGCGGAGCGCTCGGACGTGGACGTGCTGACGGACCTGCTTGCGCGCGAGCGGCGCCTGCGCTCGGCGTACGAGGCCGCGCTGCGGCGCCACGTGATCGACGCCTCGCTGGGCAAGACGCTCCTCGCCCACGAGCGCGCGCATGTGGACGCGCTCGAGCGGACTCTGGCCGGGCGAGGCAATCCGACCGCCAGCGTCCCGTCGCCGGAGCTCACGGCCGCGCTGCACGACCGGCACTCGTTCGCCGTGTACGCGATCGGGCTGGAGGACGAGACCGCCGCCGCCTATGCAGACGGCGTGCCCGGCATCCGCGACCCGAAGCTGCGGCAGCCGCTCGGCTCGATCATGTGCTGCGGCGGCGCGCACGTCGTGGCGCTTAAAGATTCGATTGGCCGCTCCCTGGTCGACTAACCTGGGGACTGCATGGGCTTCATCTCCGCACCCAGCCCGCTCGAGCTGATGGTGATCCTTGTGGTCGCGCTGATCGTGCTCGGGCCGGCGCGGCTGCCGGATGCCGCCCGCTCGGTCGGCAAGGGGATGCGGGAGTTCAAGGAGTCGCTGAACGCCGGCGACGACGAGCCCGACCCCTACGACGAGCCGAGCAAGGCCGGTAGCTGACAGCGAGGGATACGCCGTCGTCTCCATCCCGGAGATGGAGACGGTGGACCTGCCCGCGGGCCTACGCTGGCACCCGATCCGGCCGCTCCTGGGCGTGCGCGCGACCGGCGTCTCGGCCTACAGCGCCCGCGCGGCCGGCGAGACGGTGGTCGAGCCGCACGACGAGGCGAGCGACGGCCGCGGACACGAGGAGCTCTACGTCGTCATGACCGGCGCCGCCCGCTTCACGCTCGACGGCGAGGAGATCGACGCGCGCCCCGGCACGCTCGTGCTCGTGCGGCCGGGCACGCACCGCGAGGCGGTGGCCACCGAGCCGGACACGCTCGTCCTCGCCGTGGGCGCGCCGCCCACGTTCGAGCCGGCCGGCTCGGAGTGGCTCGAGCTGGCGCGGCCGTATTTCGAGTCCGACCCGGAGCGGGCGGCCGCGTTTCTGGCCCGCGGAATCGAGGAGATTCCCTCCAGCGCGGCGATTCCCGTTCGGGCGCGCGTTGCTTGCCGCTACGAACGGCGGCGCTGAGGAGGCGCTCGACGCGTTGCGCGTTGCCATTGGGCGCGATGCGCGGCTTCGCTCCGAGGCGGAGCGCGAGCCGCTCCTCGCCCCGCTCGTGAGCCGGCTCGACTAGGCCCCTACCAGAACGAGCCGGACTCGAGGACGCCCTCGGCTTCGAGCTCGTCGATCGTCTTGTTGTAGACGCCCGAGCTCAGGTACTTCCAGCCGTCGTCGGGCGCGACGAAGACCACGTTGCCCTCGTCCAGCTCGCTCGCCACGCGCACGCAGATGGATGCGATCGCGCCGGTCGAGACGCCCACGAACAGGCCCTCCTCCTCCATCAGCTTCTTGGTCCAGACGATGGCGTCGCGGTTCGAGACGAAGATCTTCCGGTCGAGCAGCGAGAGGTCGATGATCGGCGGGATGTAGCCGTCCTCGAGCGACCGAAGGCCCTGCACGAGCTCGCCCTGGAGCGGCTCGGCCGCCACGATCAGCGTGTCCGGGTCCTCCTCCTTGAAGCGCCGGGCGTTGCCCATCAGCGTGCCGCCGGTGCCGAGGCCCGCCACGAACGCGGTCACGGTGTCGAGCTCCTCGAGGATCTCCGCGGCCGTGCCGTGGTAGTGCGCGTCCGGGTTCGCCGGGTTGCCGTACTGGTAGGGCATGTAGTAGCTCGAGTCGGCCTCCGCCATCTCGAGCGCCATGGCCACCGCGCCGTTCGAGCCCTGCTCGCCGGGCGAGTAGACGATCTCCGCTCCATACATCCGGAGCAGCTGGGTGCGCTCCTGGGTCACGTTGTCCGGCATGACCACCTTGAGCGGGTAGCCCTTGCGCCGGCAGATCATCGCCAGCGAGATGCCGGTGTTGCCGGAGGTGGGCTCGAGGATCGTCTGACCCGGCCGGATCAGCCCGTCCTCCTCCGCCCGCTCGATCATGGACCGCGCGACCCGGTCCTTGACCGACCCCGTCGGGTTGTAGCTCTCGAGCTTGACGTAGATGCGAACGCCAGGCTTGGGGCTAAGCCGCCGCAACTCGACCAGGGGCGTGTTGCCGATCGCCTGGACGATGTCGCCGTACTTGCCCCCGCAAGGCCTGTTATCGAGGCGCGGATCCAGCACTTCAGAAAGTGTAGTACCCGGTTACGAGACGAAGAAGGTGTCCTCGTGC
>CAWEHM010000041.1:0-54253 GCA_963808875.1 uncultured Thermoleophilaceae bacterium | reverse complement strand
GCGCTTCCGTGTTGGCGCCGTGGCCGGCCTCGAGACCGAGCGGGGCGCGACCGTGGATGTGTCCCGCGCGCTGGAGGAGGTGGTCGAGCGGGCGCGGCCCGTGACGCTCTCGGACCTTCCGCCCGCCACGCTCGACGGCGTGCTCGAGGCGGCGGGGGTGACGTCGGTGATGGCGTGCCGCTGGTGGTCGAGGGGCGGGTGTCCGGGGTGATCCAGGTGGCCACCACCGCCGACCGCCGCTTCAGCCGTGAGGACGAGTCGCTGCTGCAGCTGGTGGCCGATCGCGCCGCGCT
This sequence comes from uncultured Thermoleophilaceae bacterium, assembly GCA_963808875.1. Classification (GTDB taxonomy): domain Bacteria; phylum Actinomycetota; class Thermoleophilia; order Solirubrobacterales; family Thermoleophilaceae; genus JACVRW01. The sequence goes on along the minus strand of CAWEHM010000041.1, from coordinate 53,960 downwards.
GGCCGTCGAGCACGCGCGCCTCTACGCGCGCGAGCTCGGCATCGTCGAGACGCTGCAGCGCTCGCTGCTGCCGGACTCGCTGCCGCAGGTGCCGGGGCTGCTGACCGCGGCGCGGTACATGCCGGGTGGTCCGGCGCCCGACGTGGGCGGTCGACTGGTACGACGCCATCTCCCTGGACGGCGGCCGGCTCGGGATCGCCATGGGTGACGTGGTGGGCCACGGCATCGGCGCCGCGGCCCTGATGGGGCAGCTGCGGAACGCGCTGCGGGCCTACGCCCTCGACGGCAACTCGCCTGCACAGGCCTGGTGGAGAAGCTCGACCGGCTCGTGCAGAACCTCGAGGCCGGGCGGATGGCGACGCTCGTCTACATGGTGATCGCGCCGGACCTCGGCAGCGTCGAGTTCTCCTCGGCCGGGCATCTGCCGCCGCTCGTGCTGGGACCGGACGGCGTCGGCCGTGTACCTCGAGGGCGGGCGCACGCTCTGCCGCTCGGCGTGATGCCGTCGGCCGAGTACCCGCAGGTGGACGCCGAATGCTCGAAGCCGGGGTCGACGATCGTGCTCTACACCGACGGCCTCGTGGAGGAGCGCGGCGCCTCGATCGACCGCGGCCTCGATGCCCTGAAGCAGGCGGTGCTCCGGCGGGCCGACCGAGCCCGAGGCGCTCTGCGACCACATCGTCGCGAACCGCTGCTCGCCGATCTCCGCCGCGACCGACGACATCGCGGTGCTCACGGTGCGCACGGTGCCCGATGTCCGCCGAGCGGCTCCACCTCGACCTCCCCACGAACCCCAAGGCGCTCCGGGACGCCCTGCGCCGCCACGGTCGGGCGCTGGCTGCGAGCCGCTGGGTGCGTCGACGGTCGAGTTCTCGAACGACATTCAGGTCTCGTGTCACGAGGCGTGCTCGAACGCCATGGAGCACGGCTACCGGTTCCGCGACGCGCACCGTCGACGTGGACGCCGAGTCGCACGGACGGCCGCGTGATCCTCACCGTGCGGGACGACGGGCCACTGGATCGAACGGGGCGCGGACGGCCCGCCGCGCTACCGCGGCAACGGCCTCCCGCTGATGGAGGCCCTGATGGACACCGGTGGAGCTGACGCACGACAACGGGAACGGGACCGCGGTGCGGATGGCGCGGTAGCCTTGTCTCGCCGATCGGCGTTGTAGGCCGAGCGCGTAACGAACGGCGGCATTGAAGGCGGTCGGGTCCTGGGGGTGTGCCCGAATTAAGTCGCCGATATGACCGAGATTCCACACCTCGCTCGAGCCCTGCCCTCAATGCCGTCGTTCGCCTGCCTAACCTGAACGCCGAGTGCTCCTCGACGTCATCGACTGGCTGGGCCACGCCGGCTTTCGCGTGACCGTCGGCGCGCTCGCACGTCTACATCGATCCCTACCGCGTCCCCGACGGCGCTCCGCAGGCCGACCTCGATCCTCATCACGCACGGGCACTACGACCACTTCTCGCCGCAGGACGTCGAGCGGCTCACGAAGCGGGAGACCTGGCTGGTCGGGCCGGCCGCCGTCGCGGAGCGGGTGCAGCGGGCAGGTGCACCGCATCGGGCCGGGGGAGGTGCTCGACGACGAGCTCGTGCGCGGCATCCACGTGCGGCGCCGTCGCGGCGTACAACACCTCGAAGCGGGACGCCGACGGGCAAGCCGTTTCATCCGCGAGATGCGGGATGGGTGGGATACGAGGTGAATGTCCGCGGAGTGGCTGACCATTCCGGCGACACCGACGTGATCCCCGAAATGGACACCGTCACCGGGGTCGACGTGGCGCTGCTGCCGGTGAGCGGCGTCTACGTCATGACCGCGCAGGAGGCCGCCGAGGCGGCCCGGAGGATCCACCGCGCGTCGCGGTCCCCATGCACTGGGGCTCGCACATCGGCACCGAGCACGACGCGCGTACGTTCGCCGACCAGGCACCCGTGGAGGTTCAGATCATGGAGAAGGCTCAGTGAGCGCCCAGTCCGACCGTCAGCGCGCCGCGCTCGACCGTATGGCGAAGGAGGAGCCGGCTGGCCGCACGCCTGATCCTGATGACGCTCCCAGGGGCGGCGTCGAAGATCGGCGGCACGATGACCTACGTGCTCGAGGTCAAGGAGCTCGGCTCCCACCGGGTCTCGATCTCCGGCGGCCGCGCGCGGGTCGACCGGATCGAGGACTGCAGCGGCGAGGACGTGGACTTCCGGCTTCAAGCCGACGCCCGCACGTTGATGGATCTCGTACCGCAGTCATGGCCCGTTGGGCCTGATGATGCGCGGGGAGCTTAGGATCCGCGGGAAGCGGCGGAAGGCGATGAAGCTGCGGAAGATGTCCGCGGGCGAGCTTTCGATGGCGGACGTGTTCGAGGCCGGCGGCACGCTCGATCCCGACATCCTTTATCGCTCGTTGCCGTACATGGTCGAGCCGGAATGGACCCGGGGCACGAGTTCACCGCGAACTATGTGGTGACGGGGACCGGCGGCACCTGGTTCGTCACCGCCCGCGACGGCGAGCCGCTCGAGGTGACGCAGGAGGACCGTCAGGCGATCGGCACGGCCACGGTCTCATTCGACTCCTACCAGCGCATGGCGTCCGGCCAGATCAGCCCGTCGATCGCCATGCAGAACCAGCTACCAAGATCGACGGCCAGATCCACCCGATCACGCTGCTCGGCCGCTGGATCGCGCGCGCGCAGGGCGCGGACGACGCCGAGATGAAGCGCGAGGCGAAGCAGCGCCGCATCCAGGACGAGCGCGCCGGGCTGTACGCGCCCGGGGGCGACCACGACGGCGACGGTCTCCTCGACTACCGCCAGCTGTACGCGCTGTGGGAGCGCCAGAACTGGAGGGCCACCGAGCTCGACTTCTCGGTCGACCGCGAGCAGTGGGTCGTGACCCCGCGCGAGGCTCAGGAGTCCACGATCTGGAGCCTCGGCTCCTTCTACGTCGGCGAGGAGCGCGTGACCGCGGACCTCGCGCCGTTCCTACAGGCGGCGCCCACCGGCGAGATCGAGCTGTTCCTCGCCACCCAGCTGGTCGACGAGGCTCGCCACGCCGCGTTCTTCGACCGCTTCGGCGCCGAGGTCATGTGCCTCTCCGCCGACGACTTCCGCGGCCGGATGCGCGAGGTCGAGCAGATCCTGCTGTCGCCCTGGCGCGAGGTGTTCGACGACGGGCTGCGCGACGTCGCGCGCCGCATTCAGGCGAAGCCGGACGACCTCGACCTGTTCGTGGAGGGCATCACGACGTACCACATGGTCGTCGAGGGCTTCCTGGCCGTGACCGGCCAGACGCTGATCCGCGACTACATGCTCGAGCACTCGCTGTATCCCGGTTCTGCGAGGGGTTCGGCCTGGTCGAGCGCGACGAGCACCGGCACGTGGCCTTCGGCGTGCGCTTCCTGCGCGACGCCATCCGGGAGGACCCGAGCCACCGCGCGACGGTGGAGCGCGTGGTGCTCGAGCTGGCGCCCAAGGCGGCGTACGTGTTCGCCCCGCCGTACGTGACGGACGCCCGCGAGTACGTCTCGTACGGCTACACTCGCGGCAGATCTACGGCTTCGCCTACCGGACGCTGCGGCGGCGCATGAAGGTGCTGGGCATCGAGATCCCGCCGGCGGAGGAGTTCATGCCGGGGCCGATCGACGGAACGACGGAGTTCGCGGCCGTCCCGGCCGCCGGGGCGAAGAGCGCCTCTAACGGCGCATCGGCGAACGGCTCAGGCGATCTCGAGGCGGCGGCCACGAGCTAGTAGGCCTGAGCGCGGCTCCGGCGAGAAGCAGCCCGAGCCCGATCGACGCGAGCGCGAACGCCTGCCAGCCGGTCTGCGGGAGGCCGCCCGTGGACCCGCCGCCGACGCCCGCCTCGGGGGACGGTGAGGGCTCCGTGTTCGGCCCGGAGGTCGGCGGCTGCTCGCCGTCCGGCTGCTCCTGCGGCGGCTGTTCCTCGCCGCCCGGCGTCGTGGGCGTCTGGTCCTGCGCGGGCACTGCGTCCGGCACCGTCTGCGCGACCGCCGCCGGTGCTGTCCCCTCGGCTGTGACGGCCGCTCCGCCGCCGTCCTGGGCGAGCGCGGGGACCGCCGCGGCAAGGAACACGGACGCGACGACGCATGGGAGGAGTCGCTTGAAAGTCATGCACCGCCGCTTTTCGACGCCCGCCCATCCATTCCTTGCCCTATGCTGGCCCGGCTTTGCGAAGTACTCGCGCCCTGCGAACGCTCGCGTGGGGCGCGGTGGTGGTGGGCGTTGCCACGCCCCTGGTCCGGCACCGGCTGCGGCTCCGGCCTCCGGTGGTTACGGCGTTGTCATGGCCCGCCCCTGCCGCGCTCGCGCTTGCCGCCCGCCGCTCGCCCATCCGCGACGCGGGCATATACGCCCTCCAGATGTGGGCGTACTTCGCGCATTACGACATGCCGGACGACGACCCTGACGCCCTGCTCCGGCGCCTCAAGGTCGACTACCCGATCCGCTTCGACCGCGCCATCGGCCTCGGCACGACGCCCACCATCCGGCTCCAGCGCGCGCTGGGGCGCGAGGACCACGTCGGCCCGCTCGAGTACGCCCTGGCGATGGTGCACTGGAGCTGGTTCCTCGTGCCGCACGGGACGCTGCTCTACATGCTGGCGTGCCACCGCGAGCAGTTCCCGCGCTCCGCGGTGCTGATGGCCGCCTGCTTCGACCTCGGCTGCGTCGTCTACTGGGCGGTGCCCACCGCGCCCCCGTGGTACGCGGGCGCGAACGGGGCGATGCCGCCTGTGCGGCGGATCATGGAGGAGGCCGGCCAGCGGTTCTGGAGACGCCTCTGGCACCCGCTTTACCATTCGCTGCAAGGCAACCCCTTTGCAGCAATGCCCTCACTCCATTTCGGCACGTCAGTCATGGCAGCGCGCATCCTGTCCCAGGTGGGCCGAGGGCATGCCGCGGCCGGCTGGGCCTACGCGCTCACGCTCGGGTTCGGCCTGGTGTACCTCGGCGAGCACTACGCCATCGACCTGCTCGCCGGCCTGGCGCTGGCGGAGGGGATCTGGCGGGTGGCGCCTCGTGCGGAGCCGGCGATCCGGATGATCGCCGCCGCCGTGCATCGACTGGAGCCGCAGGCCGGCTGATGGCGGCGGAGGACCGCCGCCAGCAGGTACTGGATCGTCGTCTCGACGACGAGGAGGATCTCGACCTCGACACGGCCGAGGAGATGGAGGTCAACCGCTTCCAGGCGCTCCTCGGAGACCGGCGCAAGATCGGGTCCGGGATTGCGCTCGTCGTCCTCCTGATCGTCGCGATCTACGTGCTGTTCCCGAAGATCGTGGGCGCGGACGAGGCGGTGAACAACCTCGACGACGCCGTTTGGTACTGGGTCATCGTCGCGATCGGCTTCAACGTCCTGGCGTTCGGCGCCTACGTGGCGCTCTTCCGCGGCGTGCTCGGCGGCACCCGCGACGACGACGTCCACCGACGGCTCGACCTGCGCGCCTCGTACCAGATCACGATGGCGGGGCTGGCGGCCACGCGGATCTTCTCGGCGGCGGGCGTGGGCGGCATCGTGCTCACCTACTGGGCGCTCCGCAAGGCGGGCGTGCCGCGTAGGCGCGCGGCCTGCCGGATGGTCGCCTTCCTCGTGCTCACGTACTTCGTGTACCTGGCGGCACTGGTGGTGTTCGGCGTGCTGCTGCGCACTGGGGTGCTGCACGGGGAGGAGCCGCTGGCCGGCACCGTGATCCCGGCGGCGATCTCCGGCGGAATCATCGTCCTGTTCCTGCTGATCGCCGCGATCCCCGACGACTTCGAGCGGCGCATCCAGCACTACGCGCGCGGTTACCGGCGCGCTCGCTACCTCCAGCGGATCGCCAAGGGCCCGGCCACGCTCGCCATGGGCACGCGCACCGCGATCGCCTACGTCCGCCATCCGCAGCGCGGCCTGCTCGCGCTCGGAGGCGCGGTCGGGTTCTGGGCGGCGAACATCGGGATCCTGTGGGCGAGCTTCAAGGCGTTCGGCGGGCACGTGCCGTTCGGCGTGCTCGTGCAGGGCTTCTTCCTGGGGATGGCGGCGAACCTGATCCCGTCGCCGGCGGGCGGCGTGGGCGCCGTGGACGCCGGCATGATCGGGGCGTTCGCGCTGTTCGGGATCGACGAGGGGGTCGTCTTCCCGGCGGTGCTCACCTACCGCGTGATCGCCTTCTGGCTGCCGATTCCGCCCGGCATCGTGGCTTTCATCCAACTGCGTAAAACGGTCGCAATATGGGAGCAGGAGCGGGGTGAGCAGCCCGCCAGGGTGAGTACACTTCAGAAAGTAAAGTGATGAGGGAGAACGTGGACACCGAGAATGTCGTCATCGTCGGCAGCGGCCCCGCCGGCTACACCGCCGCGCTCTACACGGCCCGCGCCGACCTCAACCCGCTCGTGATCGAGGGCTTCGCCTGGGGCGGCCTGCTCCAGCAGACCACCGACGTCGAGAACTATCCGGGCTACCCGCAGGGCGTGATGGGCCCGCAGATGATGCAGGACCTGCGCGACCAGGCCGAGCGCTTCGGCACTCGCTACATCACCGACGACGCCACGAAGATCGAGCTGTCCTCCGAGGAGGGCGGCACGCATGTGGTGACCGTCGGCGGCGAGGAGATCAGGACGCGCGCCGTGATCCTCGCCATGGGCGCCGAGCCGAAGAAGCTCGGGGTGCCGGGCGAGGAGGAGCTGTCGGCGCGAGGCGTGTCCTACTGCGCCACCTGCGACGCGGCCTTCTTCCGCGACGCCGAGACGATCGTGGTCGGCGGCGGCGACACCGCAATGGAGGACGCGACCTTCCTGTCGAAGTTCGCCGGCAAGGTGAGCGTCGTGCACAGGCGGCCGGAGTTCCGGGCGTCGGCGATCATGCTCGACCGCGCCCGCGACACCGAGAACATCGAGCTCGTCACGCCGTACGTGGTGCAGCGCTTCGAGCCGGGCGAGAACGGGGCGCTGGGGCACGCCGTGCTCGAGAACACCGAGGACGGCTCGACGAAGGACCTGCCGATCACCGGCGCGTTCGTGGCGATCGGCCACCAGCCGAACTCGCACCTCGTAGAGGGCCAGGTCGACACCGACGACGAGGGCTACGTGCTCGTCGACGGTCGCTCGACTCGGACGAAGCTCCCGGGCGTGTTCGCGGCCGGCGACCTCACCGACCGCGTCTACCGCCAGGCCGTGACCGCCGCCGGCACGGGCTGTATGGCCGCGCTCGACGCCGAGGCGTACCTGCGCGACACGCCGATCGACGCCGAGGCGCACTGGGAGCCGGACCCCAAGAAGGTCGAGGCCGCGGCCGAGTCTGCGGCGCACTCCTCCTAGTTGCCCACCTGGACCAACTGGGCGCGGCAGCAGCGCTGCGCGCCCGAGCGGATCGAGAGGCCCCGCAGCGAGGAGGAGCTGGTCAGCGCCGTCACGGGCGCTTCGCGGGTGAAGGTGGCCGGATCGGGCCACTCGTTCACGGACATCGCGTGCACCGATGGCGTGATGATCGACATGTCCGGCATGACGCGTGTGCTCGGCGTGGAAGGCGACGAGGTGACCGTCGAGGCCGGGCTCACGCTGCACGACCTCGGCGAGGAGCTGCGCTCGCGCGGGCTCGCGATGGAGAACCAGGGCGACGTGGACCCGCAGACGCTGGCCGGCGCGATCTCGACGGCGACGCACGGCACCGGCGCCGGGTTCGGGAACCTGTCGTCGCAGGTGGTTGGAGTCCGGCTGGTGGACGGCACGGGAAAGGTGCATGACCTGCGCGACGCGGGAGCGGGAGCAGCGGACGCGCCCTCTCGCGACGAGCTGCGCGCGGCCCGCGTGAGCCTGGGCGCGCTGGGCGCGATCTCCGCGGTCACGCTCCGCTGCGTGCCCGCTTTCACGATCCACCGGATCGACTCGCCGAGGCCGCTGGACGACGTTCTGGGCCGCTTCGACGAGCTGGTGGACGCGCACGACCACTGGGAGGCGTTCGTGATGCCGTACACGCGGCGGGCGCTCACGCTCACCTCGGAGCGCACCGACCGCGAGCCCGAGCCGCGCGGCCGCGCCGCCGCCTTCATGAACGACGTGGTTTTGGAGAACGCCGTCCTGGGGCTGTTCTGCCGCACCGGCCGCGCCTTCCCGCGACTGATCCCGTCACTGAACCGCACCCTCGCCCGGCTGCTGAGCCGCTCCGAGCACCTCGACGCCAGCAACCGCGTGTACGCGAACGTGAGGCTGGTCCGGTTCACGGAGATGGAATATGCGCTGCCGCGTGACCACGCAACCGAGGCGCTCGAGCGCGTGCTTGCGCTGATCGAGCGCCGCCGCCTGCCGGTCGGGTTCCCGATCGAGCTCCGCGTGACCGCGCCCGACGACGCGCTCCTCTCGACCGCACACGGCCGCCCGACCGCCTACATCGCGGTGCACCAGTACGTCGGAATGGAGTTCGAGACCTACTTCCGCGCCGTCGAGGCGATCATGGACGAGTACGACGGCCGCCCCCACTGGGGCAAGCGCCACTACCAGACAGCCGCCACCCTGCGCCCCCGCTACCCCGAGTGGGACCGCTTCACGGAGATCCGCGACACCTTCGACCCGGAGCGGCGGTTCGAGAACGACTACCTGCGCCGCGTGCTCACGGGCAGCGGCGCAGCGTCCGGTCCAGCGTGAGCCTCCGGCCGTCCTCCGTCTCCGCGAGCACGCGGAGGCGGAAGAGGCCGGTGCGGTGGATCTGCTGGCGCTTCACGATCCCGCTCAGGGTCACGGGGCCGCTGCGCTGGCCGCGTGCGGTCGGGATGTTGAGGAGGCGCTCCACGCGGCGGCGGCCGATCATCACGTCGGCGTGCAGCAGCCGGGCGCGCTTCGAGCCGTGCACCTGGATGCGCAGGTCCTTCGTGAAGCAGCTCGTCACGCGGCGGCCGCCGGATCGCACCGAGAGCGTCAGGTGGGGCCGGGCCTGGCAGTCGACTCCGATGCAGTGGACCAATGAGCGCAGCCGCGTGTGGAGGTCGCGCTGGACCTTCGCGTACGGGGCGTGCCCGTCGAGGCTCTGCAGCTCGAACGGGTCGATTGCCAGGTCATAGAGCTCGCGCTCGCCGGTGGTCTTGTGCTCCACGTACAGGAACCGGTAGTTGCGGATGCCGCGATAGGTGGGCACGCCGTTCGCGCCGTTGCCGTTCTCGATCAGGATGTCGCGGCCCCACTCGGCGCCGGGGTCGGCGAGCAGCTCCAGCAGCGAGCGGCCGTCCTGCACGCGGCCCGGCGCCACGTCGGCCTCGTCGAGGATCGTGGAAGTCACGTCCACGTTCGCCACGAGCCGGTGGTCGATCCGGCCCTGTGGCACGCCGGGTCCGCGTAGGACGAGCGGCACGCGGATCGACTCCTCGTACGGCAGCACCTTCTCCGCGAGCGCGCGGTGCTCGCCGTGCATGAAGCCGTTGTCCGACAGGAACACGATCAGCGTGTTGTCGAGCTGGCCGTTCCGGCGGAGCGCCTCGACGATCTGGGCCACGCCCTCGTCCACGGCCATCAGCGCCTCGTTCTCCTGGCGCCAGTTCTCTTGTACGCCCGCCGCCAGCTCGGGCGACAGCCGCGGCCGGTCCGCCACCACCTGCGGCTTGTCGTACATGTTCCGCTCGTTGAAGCTCGGCGGGCGCGGCATCCGCAAGCCGGCGAACGCATCGCGGTGGCGCGGCGCGGGGGAGGGGGTCTGCGGACGGCGCGGGTCGTCGGGATCGCGCGGCGAGCCGCGGTGCGGCGCCGTGTACCAGAGCGACAGGTAGAAGGGCCGGTCCCCGGTGGAGGCGTCGTCGATCATCTCGACGCCCTTGCGCGTCTCGAAGTCGGTCAGGTACTCGCCCGGGTGGGCGGGGTCCGGATAGTCCCTCACCACACCGTGGTCGAAGGCCTTCCAGGCGAAGTAGTTGAAGGCGGCGGAGTGCGGCAGGCCCACCCAGTCGGTCCACCCCGGCGGGATGCCGTACTTCGCCTCGTAGCCGTTCAGGTAGCGGCCCACGTGCATCGTGCGATAGCCGGCGGCCTGGAGCCAGACCGGCAGGGTGCTCGACCCGTCCAGCTGTAGGAAGCCGCCGAAGGGCGGGTTGTTGTGGAGCACGCCGTGGTTGTGGGCGTACTGGCCCGTGAGGTTCGTGGCGCGCGAGGGGCAGCACAGCGGGAAGCTGTCGATCGCCTGGTCGAAGGTGGTGCCGTCACCGCCCAGGAGCGTGTTCACGTTCCCCATGTACGCGAGCGAGGCGGCCGTCTGGTCGTCGGTCATGATCTCGACGACGTTCACGCGGGCGAGCGCGGGGGAGGCGAAGGTCAGCAGGGCGGCCGCGGTGGCGGCGGCAACTACAGCTCGCACCGGCCCTCGCCGCGGTACGTGGGCACCTGGTCGGCGATCTCGCCGCCCGACACCAGATACAGAGTGTTGAAACGCTCGCACAGCTCCCCAGCCTTCGCATGGCGCAGATAGACATTTGCGCCGACTCGCAGGCTAGCGGCGGCGGACCCCAGCACGGGGGTCTGCACCTCCCCCGCGCCTTCCAGGGGGTCAACACGGAGACCGCGCGGCAGGTGCGGTGACGGCAGCCGGTCGCGCCCCGCGGCGCCGGAGGCGGGATAGCCGCCGCCAAGGAGAGTGGCCACGGATGGGCTGGGCCGCCGCACCACCGGCATCGCGAACATCGCCGCCGGGGTGAGCCTGAAGGACGAGTAGCGGTCGAACAGGGTTGGCGCGTAGAAGCCGGAGCCGGCCGTGATCTCGGTGACCGCGTCCTCCTCCGTGGTCGTGTGGATGCTGCCGGTGCCGCCGCCGTTCACGATCGGGACGGGAGCGATTTCCCGTACGGCCGCCACGACCGCCGCGCGCCGTTCGGCGATCTCGGCGGCGGAGCGCCGCTTGATGAAGCGGATCACCGGCTCCTGCAACGGGCGCCGCGCAAGCAGCGGGCGGTGCCCGCTGCGCAGCGATGCTTTCGGCAAGGGCCGGTCGCCCAGGCCGGCGATGTGCGCCTCGTAGCCCATCAGCGCGGCGAGCTCGAGCCCGGGCCGGCGCGCGATCTCGCGGGCGAGCGCCTGCGCCTGGGCGGGCGTCCGGATCGGGGAGCGCTTCACGCCGATCTTCACCCGGCCGCCGAGCGGCCACCAGCTCATGTCCACCTCGATGCAGACCCGGATTGGCCGCCCGCCGCCTCCGGCCGCCGACTCGATCAGGTCGAGCTGCTCGATCGAATCGACCATCAGGATCGGCGCTCCGGCGTCCTCGATCCGCCCGAGCACGGCGAGCGCGGCGCGGTCGGCCGTCGGATAGGCGAGCAGCAGGTCGTCGAAGCCGTGCTCGTGGAGCCACAGCGACTCCGGGAGGGTGAACGTCATCAGGCCCTGGAAGCCGCCGCCGGCGGGCGCCTCGAGGCCGCGCTCGAGGATCGCCTCCAGCAGCGAGCGGCAGCGCACCGACTTGCTCGCCACCCGGATCGGCGTGCCCCGCGCCCGCCGCAGCATCTCGTCCGCGTTCGACCACATCGCGTCGAGGTCCACGAATGCGAACGGCGCGTCCACTCCGGCGAAGATCCGCTCGAGCTCCTCGTAGGTCCGCTCATGGGCCGCTGTACGGTGCACCGCCATGATCCGGCTCGACCGTATACCGCCCACCGCCCTGGTGTTGGGCGGAGTGGCGTCGGTCCAGTTCGGCGCCGCGTTCGCCAAGACGCTGTTTGACGAGGTCGGGCCCGGCGGCGCCGTGTGGCTGCGTGTCGTCTTCGCCGCGGTGATCCTGTGCGCGCTGTTGCGCCCCACGCTGCGCGGCCGTTCGGCGGCACACTGGCGGCTGATCCTCGCCTACGGCTTCGTGCTCGTGGCGATGAACCTGAGCTACTACGAGTCGCTCGACCGCATCCCGCTGGGCATAGCGGTGACGTTCGAGTTCATCGGGCCGCTCGGCGTGGCGGTGGCGGGATCGCGCCACGCGCTCGACCTGCTCTGGGTCGGGCTCGCCGCGGCCGGAATCCTGCTGCTGTCGGATTTCGGCACGGCCGACCTCGACACCGTCGGCGTGGCGCTCGCGCTTCTGGCCGGCTGCTTCTGGGCCGTTTACATCCTTCTGGCGGCGCGGGTGGGGCAGGCGATGCCGGGCGGCCAGCCGCTGGCGCTCGCGATGGCGGCCGGCACGCTCATGCTCGCGCCGGTGGGCGTCGGCCAGGGCGGCTCGGAGCTGCTGTCCCTCTCGGTGCTCGGCATCGGAGCGGCCGTGGCCGTGCTGTCCTCGGTGATCCCGTACACGCTCGAGCTCGAGGCCCTCCGGCGGATGCCCGCGAACGTGTTCGGCGTGCTGATGAGCCTGGAGCCGGCGGCAGCGTCGCTCGCCGGATTCCTCGTGCTGGGCGAGGATCTGGTGGCGCGGGAGATCGTCGCGATCGGGCTGGTGGTCACCGCGAGCGCCGGAGCGGCACGCGGCGCACGCGTGCCCCCGCGCGACGCCTAGAGCTCGGATGGCATCGCGGCGCGCGGGGCACCGCCCGGTGCTTGCGCAGATGGCATCGCGGCGCGCGGGGCACCGCCCGGTGCTTGCGCAGATGGCATCGCGGCGCACCGGGCACCGCCCGGTGCTTGCGCAGATGGCATCGCGGCGCACCGGGCACCGCCCGGTGCTTGCGCAAGACGAGGCTCCGGCGGCGTTGCCGTCCGGGCATAGACGTCATGCCCGGCCCCGGCAACCCGCCGCCGCGACCTCGTTGGGCGGGGGACTCTTCGGAGGAGGAGGGCTTAGGCGAGCGCCGGCGGCGCTTCCTCGTGGCTGTCGGCCTCACGAGTGATGGCCGGACGCAGCGGGAGGAGGTCGAACATGCTGAGCGGCTGCCCGCACCCGTTGCACCAGGTGACGCGCGAGAGCCCATCGAAGTCGACCACATCTTCGCAATGGGGGCAGAGATAGTGGGCCATGTCCACTATTTCGGCTTAACCAGACAATCGTCCAATCGGGTCGCCACCCCATAGACGAATTAATGGGGTCAGGACCCCAGGAACCGGGGATCTAACGTCGCTCGTAGAGCGAAATCTGGTGGCGCACCAGGTTGGCCAGATTGCCGAGCGCGATGTTGGCGTCCACCAGATGCAGGCCCCACGTGGCGTTCGGAAGCGGGGTGATGAGGCCGAATGCCGCGCCCATCGGCTTCACGCGCAGCACGTCCGCGCCGCCCGCGTGAGAGCAGCGGCCGGTCACGCCGTTGGGGACAGCCCCCCATGGCGTCTTCGGGTGCGGCACCGTCGAGAGCGCGAGATTCGCCTCGGCTCCGATAACGCTGGACGCGAAAGGCTTGGTGGCGTAGATCGGCGAGAGCTTCGCGGCGCCGCCGCCCAGCGCGCCCGGGTTGGTGCACAGCACCTCGAGGCCGGGCGTCGTGGTCCGGCCGAAGATGCTGTTCGCCCGGCGGCGTCTCGTTGAACGTCGAGAAGGCGATCACGCAGCTCAGCTGGTCCCGTGACCGGCAGGCCCGGACCCGCTTGAAGTCACCGCCGCGATCGCTGCCCTTCTTCACGGTCACGTTCCCGCCGAGCAGGATCGCGGAGAGCATCCGCCTCCGGATCGCCGGCTTCCCGTCCACCTCCTGCGCGATCAGCCTCCGCAGGACGAAGGTGCCCTGCGAGTGGCTGATGAGGACGACGCCGCGGCCGTGGTTGTACTTCCGCAGGTAGGTACGCCACGCCTCGCGCACGTCGGCGTATCCCTGCCTCCGCATTGCCCGTGTGACGCTGCTCTCGTTGAAGAGCCCCTGGATCGTGACCTGGCGATAGACGGGCGCGAACACCCGGCAGTCGCGCGAATAGCGGGAGGTCTGCTGGAGCACGATCGACCGAAGCACGTCGTCAACGACCTTGGTGGCCTGCGGCCGGGGCTGGTCGGAGACCGTGGGATATACGTAGAAGCAATCCGCCCGCCGCGGCTTGGCCGGCCGGACGTGCTGCACGCCGAGCCGCTTGCCTGCCGGCGAGAAGACCGTCGTCGTGAGGCTCGGCTCGCACGGGTTCGCTTGCATGCCCGGCTTGCAGAGCCAGAGCACCCTGGCGCTCGCGCCCGCGGGCACGACGAGAGCGATCGCGACCACCGCGACGGCGGCCAGGAGCATCTTGCGTCCGTCCATTCGCCGGGCATCCTAAGCGCACGGGCAGCGGCGGGCGCGCCAACCCTCAGCTGTCAGCGCAGGTAGATCGGGTTCGAGACGATCCAGGTGCGCTCGCGGCCGCGAGCGGTGCGGTACGCCTCCACGCGGTAGGCGCCCGGCTCCTCGACGTCCGCGTCGAGTGTGGTGCCGGTAGCTGCGGCGACCTCGGTGCCGTCGCGAAGCAGGCGCAGCCGAGCGGGCAGCGGGGTGCGCGCGTGCAGTGTGTGCAGGCCGGCGGGCGCCTCGCCGCCCATCGGCACGTCGGCGGCCTCGAAGCGAAAGCCGCGCGCCGGTGCCACGGCCTCGACGGCGATGTAGCAGCGGCCCTCCCGCAGCGCGTCGTAGACCAGCGCGCGGTCGTGCCCCAGCTCGTGCGCCGGCGCCTCCTCGCAGAGCACGTTCGTGCGGACCAGCTTGAAGGAGCGTCGGTACGCCATCACCCGCACGGGCACGAAGGGGCCGATCCGCTTGCCGTACTGGTGCGCGTCGAGGCCGCCGATGGCGGGCACGCGGCGCGTCCGGCACAGCTCGTCCCACGCGCGCATGTTGCGCTCGGGCGGGTGGTCCAGCACGCGGGCCGGCATCGCGAGGAAGCGCAGCGCCGCCGGGATGCTCCCGAGCTGCTCGCCCGCGTCGTTGGCCATGTTCCACAGCTCGATCCCGTGGAGCGCGTCGCAGTCGAGTCCGCCGAAAGGCATCCCCGGCCACTTGAACCGCCTCGATCCCTCCGAGAACGGGTGGGCGGCGAAGCCGAAGCCGCCGGCGTCCCGGACCGCCCTGGCGATCCCGCACGCGTCGAGGCCGCGGTGCCGGATCTCCGTGTCGATCCCGAAGGCGAGGTAGTGGTCGCGCCTCAGCGGCGACACCTCCTCGCCGGCGAGCAGCAGCACGTCGCCGTACCAGCCCTCCTCGCCGTTCCGCTTCGCCGCGAGCGTGTCGTGGTCTGTCAGGAGGACGACATCGGCGCGCGCCCTCGCCGCCGCGCGCGCGATCTCCCGCACGGTCCCGGTGCCGTCGGAGTGCGTCGAGTGGAGGTGGACCACACAGGAGAGATCGTGCATTTGCACAACTTCATAGCTGCTCGCGGGTTTTCACGGCATGCGGTCGCTCGGGCTCGCGCTCCTGGTACTCGCGTTCAGTGCCTCTCCGGCGTCGGCTGCGGTCGTCTCGATCGAGGAGAACTTCTGCGGCTGCGACCCGAGCTCCGGCGACGAGGACACGAGGTTCATCGTGGTCACGGCGCAGCCGGGTGAGCACAACGCGATCGCGGTCGAGCAGCGGCCGCGCGGCGTCCTTGTGACGGACAGCGGGGCGCCGCTCACGGGCGCGTGCCGTCCCGCGAACACCGGCGGCGGGCGCTTCTGCCGCGGCCGCTTCGACAACGTCGACGTCTCGCTCGGCGACGGCGACGACTCGCTCACCTCGGGCGTCGGCGGGACCGTTGACGGCGGGCCCGGAGACGACCAGATCCGGACCGGCGGCGCCTTCTCGACGCTCTCCGGCGGACCGGGCGCGGACCTCCTCGACGCGACCGCATCCCAGGGCGCGGCGGTGACCTATGCGGACCGCACGGAGGGCGTGATCGTGCGGCTCAACGGCGTCGCGGACGACGGTGCGGCCGGCGAGGGCGACAATGTGCTCGGCCCGGTCACCGGCATCACCGGCGGCAGCGGCAACGACGACCTCCAGGCGGGTGAGCACGCCAGTGGCCTCTTCGGCGGTGCCGGCGACGACACGCTCACCGGCAGCCCCGAGGGCGACACGATCAACGCCGGAGACGGCAACGACACCGTGGCCGGCGGCGACGGCAACGACTACCTGACGGGCGGCGCGGGCGCCGACGACCTGGGCGGAGGCGGCGGCTTCGACGAGGCCAGCTATGCCGGCGCCACCGCGCCGCTCACCCTCAGCATCGGCGACGGCCCGAACGACGGCGCGGCGGGGGAGAACGACGACATACGCGACGACGTCGAGGCTCTCGCAGGCGGGAGTGGGAACGACGTCCTGACAGGGACCGCCGGACCGAACCGGCTGATCGCGTACGGCGGCCAGGACGTCCTTCGCGGCGGGGCGGGCCCGGACGAGCTCATCGGGTGGGACGACGAAGATGAGCTCGACGCCGGGCCCGGCCCCGACCGCGTGCAGGCCGGCGCACGCGACCGGCCGCTGCTGAAGGACGGCGAGGTCGATGTGCTGAGCTGCCGCAAGCACGCACCCGCCATCCAGGCTGATCCCCGAGACGTGCTTCGCTCCTGCGCTCCGGCGGTGCTGGTACTTCGCCGCTCGCCGCTTCGGCGCGGCGCGGTGGCCAGGCTCGAGCTCCGGTGCCCGCTGGGGAGCGCCGTGC
Organism: uncultured Thermoleophilaceae bacterium; assembly: GCA_963808875.1. GTDB lineage: Bacteria > Actinomycetota > Thermoleophilia > Solirubrobacterales > Thermoleophilaceae > JACVRW01. The sequence goes on along the minus strand of CAWEHM010000041.1, from coordinate 37,491 downwards.
CGTGCCAGGGCCGTGTGTGGATCAACCGGCGGAATCGCACGCGCGTGTCCCGCAAGGTGCGCTACGGCCCGATCGAGCCGGGTGAGCGGACCAGGGTGCGGGTTCGCCTGGCACGCCGGCTGAAGACCGGCGAGTGCCTGCTCGCCACCGCGCCCACTCGCCGCAACGATGGCTTGCGGACGCTCACCATCAGCACGAGCGCCGTGGGCTGCCTGCCTCCTGGGTAACGTCTATGGCGTGAGCGATTCGGACACCTTCGGCGCCCGTTCGACCCTCGAGGTCGGGGGCGAGTCGCACGAGATCTTCAGGCTCGACGCCCTCCAGGACAAGTACGACGTCGCGCGTCTGCCGTACGCGCTGAAGGTCCTGCTCGAGAACCTCGTCCGAAACGGCGAGGACGAGGGCGCCGAGGCGGTGGCCAAGTGGTCCGCCAAGGACGAGCCCTCGCAGGAGATCGCCTACCGGCCCGCGCGCGTCCTGATGCAGGACTTCACCGGCGTGCCGGCGATCGTCGACCTCGCGGCCATGCGCGACGCCATGGAGGAGCTCGGCGGCGACGCCACCAAGATCAACCCGCTCGTGCCGGTCGAGCTCGTGATCGACCACTCGATCCAGGTGGACGTGTTCGCCGAGCGGCTCGCCTTCCAGCGGAACGCCGAGCTCGAGTTCGAGCGCAACCGCGAGCGCTACGCGTTCCTGCGCTGGGGCCAGGAGGCTTTCGACAACTTCAAGGTGGTGCCGCCCAACACCGGCATCTGCCACCAGGTGAACCTCGAGTACCTGGGCCGCGTGGTGGAGTCGCGCGACGGCCAGGCCTTCCCCGACACGCTGGTCGGGACCGACTCGCACACGACGATGATCAATGGCCTCGGCGTGCTCGGCTGGGGCGTGGGCGGCATCGAGGCGGAGGCCGCGATGCTCGGCCAGCCGGTCTCGATGCTGGTTCCGCAGGTGGTTGGCTTCAGGCTCACCGGCGAGCTGCCGGAGGGCTCCACCGCCACCGACCTCGTCCTCACCGTCACGCAGATGCTGCGCGAGCGCGGCGTGGTCGGCAAGTTCGTGGAGTTCTACGGGCCCGGCCTGCCCAACCTGCCCGCTCGCCGACCGGGCGACCATCGGGAACATGTCGCCCGAGATGGGCGCCACGTGCGCGATCTTCCCGGTCGACGCCGAGACGCTCCGTTACCTCGAGTTCTCCGGCCGGCCAAAGGAGCGCGTCGAGCTGGTCGAGGCCTACTGCAAGGAGCAGGGCCTCTTCCACGACGAGGACTCGGAGGAGGCCACCTACTCCGACACGCTCGAGCTGGACCTGGGCGACGTGGAGCCGTCGCTGGCCGGCCCGAAGCGCCCGCAGGACCGGGTGGCGCTGACGAACGCGGCCGAGGACTTCCGCTCGGAGCTCGAGGAGTACGCGGGCAAGGACGTGCACACGGGCTACGACGAGGCCGTCGACGAGTCGTTCCCGTCGAGCGACACGCCCACCAACAACGGCGGCGGCGAGTCGCCGAAGGTCGGCCACAGCCACCCACAGCCCGGTACGGCGGTGGCCGAGCGCGAGGAGGGCTTCGGTCACGGCTCCGTCGTGATCGCGGCGATCACGAGCTGCACGAACACGTCGAACCCGTCCGTGATGATCGGCGCCGGTCTGCTCGCCAAGAAGGCGGTGGAGGCCGGGCTCGAGCGGATGCCGTGGGTGAAGACCTCGCTGGCGCCGGGCTCGAAGGTCGTGACGGAGTATCTGGAGCGAGCGGGCCTGATCGAGCCGCTGTCGAAGCTCGGCTTCGACCTCGTGGGCTACGGCTGCACGACCTGCATCGGGAACTCGGGACCGCTCCCGGAGGACGTCTCGCAGGAGATCGAGGAGCGCGACCTGGTCGTGGCGAGCGTGCTGTCAGGCAACCGGAACTTCGAGGGCCGCATCCACCCCGAGGTGAAGATGAACTACCTCGCCTCGCCGCCGCTGTGCGTGGCGTACGCGCTGGCCGGCCGGATGGACCTGGACATCACGACCGAGCCGCTCCAGAACGACGTGTACCTGCGCGACATCTGGCCGTCGCAGCAGGAGGTGAACGAGGCGATCGAGCAGGCGATCGAGTCGGAGATGTTCCACAGGTCCTATGGCGACGCCCTGTTCGAGGGCGACGACAACTGGAAGGAGCTCGACATCCCGGAGGGCGACCGCTACCAGTGGGATGACGACTCCACCTACGTGAAGCGGCCGCCGTACTTCGACGACATGCCGGACGAGGCGCCCGAGGGCTTCGAGGAGATCAAGGGCGCGAAGGCGATCGCCATCCTCGGCGACAGCGTCACGACCGACCACATCTCACCGGCCGGGGCGATCAAGAAGGACTCGCCGGCCGGCGAGTACCTGATCGACCACGGGGTCGAGCAGAAGGCATTCAACTCGTACGGGTCGCGCCGCGGCAACCACGAGGTGATGATGCGCGGCACGTTCGCGAACATCCGCCTGCGCAACCTGCTGGCGCCGGACACCGAGGGCGGCTTCACGACGAAGGACGGCGAGGTGAAGCCGATCTACGACGCCGCGCTCGAGTACCACGAGGAGGGCACGCCGCTGTGCGTGATCGCGGGCAAGGAGTACGGCTCGGGATCGTCACGCGACTGGGCCGCGAAGGGCCCGCGGCTGCTGGGCGTGCGGTTCGTGCTGGCGGAGTCGTACGAGCGCATCCACCGCTCGAACCTCGTGGGGATGGGAATCCTGCCGCTGCAGTTCCCGGACGGCGAGTCGGCGGAGTCGCTCGGGATCGACGGCGAGGAGAAGTTCGACCTCGAGCCGCTCGAGGACGGCGCCAAGACGCTTAGGGTCACCACGTCCGGGGGTAAGGACTTCGAGGCGCGCGTCCGCATCGACACGCCCAACGAATGGCTCTACTACCGGCACGACGGCATCCTGCACTACGTCCTGCGCGACCTGCTCTCGGCTAGTGCTTGACTTGTGATAGAGCTATCAATAAACTTGCCGTATGGCACGGCAGGCGACAGCGCAGCGGAGCAGCTCTGAAGAGCGGCGTGAGCAGCTGATCGACGCCGCGGTGACCGAGTTCGCCGCCACCGGCTTCCACGCCACGAGCACGACCGCGATCGCGAAGCGGGCCGGCATCTCGCAGCCGTACGTCTACGCGCTGTTCCCCAACAAGCACGAGCTCTTCCTCGCGGCGAACGCCGAGGTCATGGACCGGATCCGGGGCGCGTTCGCCGAGGCCGCGCGCGGCCTGGAGACCTCCGAGCAGCGGCTCCATGCCATGGGCCGCGCCTACATCGACCTGCTCGAGAACCGCGAGGAGATCATGTTCCAGCACCAGGCGTACGCCGCGGCCGGCGATCCAGCGCTGCGGGAGCCGGTGCGGCGCGCAGTTCATGCGCCTGTTCGACGACGTCGTGCGGCTGAGCGGCGCGACGGAGGACGAGGTCTGGAACTTCATCGCGCACGGGATGTTGCTCGAACGTGATCGCCGCGCTCGACCTTCCGGAGCGCTTCCTACCCACGGAGGAAGGCTAGCGCGGCCTCTCTTTTTTCTCTGCGTACTGATAGATCAATCAATCACAAGGAGTCACATCGACATGAACCGGCACGGCATCCAGACACTCGCGATCGTCTCGGTCGCGCTCTTCATGGTCACGCTCGACAACCTCGTCGTGACGAATGCTCTCGTGAGCATCCGCGAGGACCTGGGTGCTTCGCCTCGAACAGCTCGAGTGGACGGTCAACGCGTACACGCTCAGCTACGCGGTCCTGCTGCTGACCGCCGCCGCGCTCGGGCGACCGGCTCGGCCGGCGGAGCGTCTTCGTGGCAGGCGTCGGGATCTTCAGCATCGCGTCGGCCGCAGCCGCGCTCGCGCCGAGCACCGAGGCGCTGATCGCCGCGCGAGCGGTGCAGGGACTCGGCGGCGCGATCATCACGCCGCTGTCCCTGACGCTGCTGAGCGACGCGTTCGCCGCCGAGAAGCGCGGACTCGCGCTCGGCATCTGGTCGGGCGTCTCCGGCCTCGGCGTCGCGCTCGGGCCGGTCGTGGGCGGCGCGGTCGTGGACGGCTTCTCCTGGCAGTGGATCTTCTGGCTGAACGTGCCGATCGGCATCGCGCTGATCCCGGCGGCGCTCGCGATGCTCTCGCGAGAGCCGCGGGCCGAACAGGACGCTCGATCTGCCCGGCGTCGCGCTGGCGAGCTCGGGTCTGCTGGGCGTGATCTTCGGGATCGTCCGTTCGCAGGCGCTGGGATGGACGAGCACCACGGTGGTCGTCTCGATCGCGGCCGGACTGGCCCTGCTGGCGGCGTTCGTCGCTGGGAGCTGCGCACGCCGGCGCCGATGCTGCCGATGCGGTTCTTCCAGAACCGCGCATTCGCCGCGACCAACGGCGTGTCGCTGGCGATGTTCTTCGGGGCCTTCGGGTCGATCTTCCTGCTCGCCCAGTTCTTCCAGGTCGCGCAGGGCTACTCGCCGCTCGAGGCTGGCATCCGCACGCTGCCCTGGACGGCGATGCCGATCTTCGTGGCGCCGGTGGCGGGCGTCCTGTCGGACCGGATCGGCAGCAGGCCGCTGATGGCGGCCGGGCTCGCGCTCCAGTCCGCGGCGCTGGCCTACCTCGCGCTCGTGACCGAGCCGGACGTGGCGTACGCCGCGCTGATTCCGGGCTTCGTCATGGCCGGCTCGGGGATGGCGCTCGTGTTCGCGCCGGCGGCGAACGCGGTGCTCGGCGCCGTGCGGCCGAACGAGGCCGGGCAGGCGTCGGGCGCGACCAACACGATCCGCGAGATCGGCGGCGTCCTCGGCGTGGCGGTCCTGGCCACTGTGTTCACGAGCCACGGCGGCTACGGCGCGCCACAGGACTACGTCGACGGCCTCATCCCGGCGGTGTGGGTCGGCTCCGCGGTGCTGGCGGCGGGCGCGCTTGTGGCGCTGCTCGTCCCGGGCGGAGGCAGCGCGTGGAGCCCGGCGCCGCTCGAGCGCCGCGGCCGGCCGGTAGGGTCGCCGCGTGCTCGACGTCGCCGCCGTCCGATCCCAGTTCCCGGCGCTCGCCACCGGGGCCGCCTACTTCGACGGCCCGGGTGGCTCGCAGGTGCCGCAGCGCGTGATCGACGCGATGGCGGGCTACCTGCGTGACTCGAACTCGAACCTGGGCGGCGCGTTCCGCACGTCGCGCGAGTCGGACGAGGTGATGGAGCGGGGGAGGGCGGCCGCCGCCGACTTCACGGGCGGCGAGCCCGAGGGAATCGCCTTCGGCGCGAACATGACGACGCTGAACTTCCAGCTCGCGCACGCGGTGGCGCGGACGATGAAGCCCGGCGACGAGATCGTGGTGACCGCGCTCGACCACGACGCGAACGTGTCGCCGTGGCTCGTGGTGGCGGAGGACCACGGTTTGGTCGTGAGGACCGCGCCCCTACGCGAGGAGGACGTGACCCTCGACATCGATGGGCTGGAGGCGCTCATCGGGGAACGCACCCGGGTGGTGGCCTTCACGCTCGCCTCCAACGCGGTGGGCTCGATCCCCGACGCCGAGCGGATCGCGGCCGCGGCCCACTCGGTGGGCGCGCTGGCGTGGGCGGACGCGGTCCACATGGCGCCGCACCGGCGCCTGCGCGCTCGGGAGATCGGCCTCGACGTGCAGATCTGCTCGCCGTACAAGTTCTTCGGCCCGCACCTGGGGATCGCCGCGATCCGGCCGGACCTCGCCGAGTGCCTGCCCGCTGACCGCGTCCGTCCCGCCGACGAGACCCCGCCGGGCCACCGCTTCGAGGCCGGCACGCAATCGCACGAGGCGATCGCCGGGGCCACCGCGGCGATCGACTACCTGCGCGACCTCGGCGGCGGGTCGCTCGACACGGCGTTCGACGCGATCGAAGAGCACGAGACCCAGCTGAGCGCGCGCTTCCTGAGCGGCCTGCCGGACGGCGTGGAGCTCTACGGGATCCGCACGCCCGAGGGCCGGACGCCGACCTTCTGCTTCAACGTGGCCGGCCGCGGCCCGCGCGAGGTGGCCGAGCTGCTCGGCGAGCAGGACCTCTACGTCTGGGACGGCAACTACTACGCCCTCGAGCCAATGCGCGCCCTGGGCCTCGACGACACCGGCGGCGCCGTCCGCGCCGGCTTCCTCCACTACACGACCGAGGAAGAGGTCGACCGCCTGCTGGAAGCACTCACGGACCTCGCGCACTAAGGGTCGCCTCCGCCGAACCCCAGGCTGGGACCGCCTTCAATGCTCCGTCCGCTTCCGGAACTTCGCCAAGGGTCAGACCACCTGACCGCTGGCTTCCGCCCGCTTCCGGATCGCCCGCAGCCAGGCGCGCCTGATCAGTGCGCTGCCCGGGCATCACGACCCGCCAGTAGCGCCGGAACCTCCGCCGCGCGTCCTCGTCGGTGCCGCTTCATCCGTGTCTCGGTGCGTGAGGACGGTGCCGCCGCCGACGCCTGCGCGTGAAAGTTCACCACCGCCTTCGCGAAGCCCGGCTCGTCGAAGGTGACGAACTCGTCAGGGCTCACTCGCCGCATGCCGCCGTCCGCTTCCAGAACCGGCCGACGCTCGCTAGCACGAGCTCGTCCGGGCCGGTCGGCGAGCATCGACGAACCCGCCGCGGGTGAAGTCGGTCGAGCAGCGGCTGCGTCGAGATCCTCGTTGCGCGGTCCGCGGCCACGCCGCCGGAGGAGCCGCCGGCAGGCGTCGGAGCGCCATCAGCACCGCCGACCAGACGGCACCTCGCGCGGCGTCAGTGCGCGCACCGCGGCGATCACCGCGTCCGGCGGCGCCGCGATCCGGGCCGAGTGCACCTCGTTCACGTCATAGTCCGGGAGGAACTCGTCGAGGGGCACGCGGGCATCGTCGCGCTCGGCCGCGCCGTCCGGACGAAACCACGCAAGGAGGGGGAAGAACGCCGGTCGCGCGCCCGGGCCAGCCGAGCCGCGTGCTTTATTGGGTGGGCATGGTTTCCAGGGGCGCGCCACATCTTCGGCAGGGCGGAATGCGCACCGAGCCATGCCGCTACGGCCAGTGCGACGGCACGGGCTGGATCGAGGTGGAGGACGGCAACGGCGCCCGCGAGTGCGAGTGCCGACGCGAGCGGGTGGCGGCCGCCCGGGCGGCCCGGCTCGCGACCTCGATTCCGCGCCGCTACCTCGAGGTGGACTTCGAGCGCTGGCCGATCACGAACCTGGACCAGCGGATCGTCCGCGAGGTGACGAAGTACTGCCGGCGCATGGAGGACAACCTCGAGAGCGGGCGAGGCCTCTACTTCTTCGGCGAGATCGGCAGCGGCAAGACCAGCCTCGCGATGTGCGTGGCGAAGGAGGTGCTGCGCGAGCGCCGCTCGCTGGCGATCTTCTCCGGCCCCGAGCTGCTCGCGCGGATCAGCGCCACCTACGAGGACCGCTCGCAGGACACCTACCTCGGGCTGCTCGACCTGCTCGGCAGCGTCGACTTCCTCGTGCTCGAGGACCTCGCCGTGGCGAAGCAGAACGAGTGGCGGCTCGAGCAGCTGTACGCGGTGATCAACCGCCGCTACGAGGACCGCCGGCCGCTGCTCGTGACGGCGGACGTGGGCAACCCCGAGGCGCTCGGCGACCACATCGGCCACCGGACCTGCTCGCGGATACTGGAGATGTGCGAGCCGATGCCCTTCCTCGACGGAGACCACCGTGTCCGGGCCACCACGCCTGAGGACGTTCGCCTGGCGGGCTAGCGGCGCGCTGGTTGCCGCACTTCTCGCGCTGGTCGTGCCGGCGGGCGCGGCCGCGCAGACCCGCACCGTCGAGACCGCGACGAACGGCACCGTCACGGCCGAGCTGTCGTACGTGAAGCAGGAGGCGCGGGAGGAGCGGCTTCCGGTTCATCGAGTACCGCGACTTCCGCGTGAAGATCACGCGCGCGGGCGCCGTGCTCTACGACCAGCCGGTCGGCGAGCCCTGCGACCAGTTCTGCACCCGACCGACTCCGCGCTCACCGGGAAGCACGTCGGCTTTCGCGACCTGAACGCGGACGGCGAGCCGGAGGCGATCGTCGACCTGTTCACGGGCGGCGCGAGCTGCTGCGTGCTGGTGCTCGCCTACGGCTACGACGCGCCGGCGAACACCTACCGCCGGGCGAGCTCGACACCGGCGGAGGCTTCGTGGCGCGCGACCTCGACAGGACGGGGTCATCGAGCTGGTGGGCGACGACTTCCGCTTCCGCGGTCTCTTCACCTGCGGCGCCTGCGGCCCGCGGCCGATCCGCATCTGGCACTGGGGGCTCACGCCGCTTCCAGTGGTGACCACGGACTTCCCGGCCAAGATCCGCCAGCACGCCCGCCGGATGCGCCGCTTCTACGCGCGCGTCCGGCACCGCGACGAGGCCGCCTTCGTCAAGGGCGCGCTCACGCCGCTGGCCGCCGACCTGTGCCTGCTCCACCAGTGCGGCCGCGGCTTCCGCGTCGTGCGCGCGGCGATCCGCCGCGGAGAGCTCGACCGCCGCAGCGTGTTCGACGTCTCCCCGCTCGGCACGAACTACCTGCGCGCCCTGAAGCGCTTCCTGCGCCGGACCGGCTACCTCTAGGCCAGGTCGTCGTCCGCCGAGCAGGTGCTCGACGCTCCGGACCTTGTCGTCGAGGGTCTGGTCCGGGCGATCGCGGCGCTCGTCGAGCTTGAGGACCGTGTAGACGCGCGGCACGCCCTGGTCGAATGGGACCGCGTGGAGCTCGCCGACCACCGCGAGGATGTCCTCGGTCGAGCCCTCGAGCGAGGTGCCCATCGCGTGCATCCGGAAGCGCACGCGATCCTGCCGCGCCAGCACGCGCTGGATCTCGGCGATGTACTCGCTGGCGCTCGCGCCCTGGCGGCCGAGCGCGAGGACGGTGAGGTCGGCGGTGGCCATCAGTCGCGAAGGCTACGCCCGAGCGCCACGGCGCGTCGGAGCAGCGGCGCACCGCGGTAGCGCTCCTCGTGGCGCTCGTTCCACAGTCCGTCGAGGACGGCCAGCACGTGGTCGAGGCCGATCGCCTCGCTCCACGCCACCGGCCCGCGCGGATGGGAGAGCCCGAGGGTCAGCCCGGTGTCCACGTCCGTCGGCCGAGCCCACGCCCTCGCCGATCGCGAAGGCCGCCTCGTTCACGAGCTGGCTCACGATCCGGCCGAGCACGAGCCCGGGCGCGTCCTCCACCCACTCGGTCACGAACCCGAGCCGTCTCGAAGCACTCCTCCACGGCCGTGGCCGCGAACTCCTGGGTCGTGGGCAGCCGGGTGAGCTCGACGAGCTGCGCGTCGGGGAGAAGGTGGAAGCCCACCGCGCCCGGCTCCCCGCGTGCCGCGAGGCTGCCGGAGGCGCACAGGACGCCGACCGGCGCGCCGCCGGGGGGCGAATCCTCCGGGCGCACCCGCGCGTCGAGGACCAGCTCGCTCGGCCCGCCCTCGCGGAGCTCGTACCCGGCGTTCCGGCCGCGCTCGCGGAGCCCGTCGGCCAGCGGGCCCGTCGCCGAGGATGGTCAGGAACATGCCGTCGGCGCCGCCGGGAGCCGGCGGCTCGGGATCGTCCGCCCGGTACGACGCCGTCCTCGGCGTACTCGTAATAGCCGCGGCCGGTCTTCCGCCCGAGCCGGCCGGCGGCCACCATCCGCGCCTGGATCGGGTTCGGCCGCCAGCGCGGCTCGCCGAAGGACAGCTCCTCGAACGACTTCGCCACCTCGAAGCCCACGTCGATCCCCACCAGGTCCATCAGCTCGAACGGCCCCATCCGGAAGCCGCCGCCGAGGCGGCAGATGCGGTCGATCTGCTCGTGGGTGGCCACCCGCTCCTGGAGCAGCCGCAGCCCCTCGCCGTTGAACGGCCGGCCGCAGCGGTTCACGAGGAAGCCCGGCCCGTCGGCGGCGACGATCACCTCCTTGCCCATCGCCTCGCCCAATTCCCTCGCTCGCGCCACCGCCTCATCCGAGCTCTGCTCCGCGCGAATGAGCTCCAGCAGCGGCATCAGGGGAGGCGGATTGAAGAAGTGCATGCCCGACCACGTTCTCGGGCCTGGCCGCCGCGCCCGCCAGCGACGTGACCGGTATCGACGATGTGTTCGTCGCGAGCACCACCTCGTCACCGCAGACCATCGAAAGAGCTCCGAACAGGTCGCGCTTCAGCTCCGGCTCGCTCGGGAGCCGCCTCGATGACGAGGTCGCAGGGAGCGAGGTCGTCGAGCTTCGGAGACCGGCTCGAGCAGCGAGGCGGCGTCGCCTCGCCGATGCGGCCTTTCTCGATCCACTTGGCGAGGCCCGCGCCGGACGTCCTCGGCACCGCGCTCGAGCGCCTCGGCGTCCGGGTCATGCAGGAGCGTCCGCATCCCCGCGGCCGCGCCCAGCTGCGCTATGCCGGCGCCCATGGTCCCGGCGCCGACCACCCCGAGGACCGTCACCGGCCCCGGAACTCCGGCTTGCGCTTCTCGATGAAGGCGTTCATGCCCTCGACGCGGTCCTCGGTGGCCATGGCGAGCTCGTACAGCCGCCGCTCGTGCTCGAGCCCGGCCGTCAGCGCCGTCTCCTCCGCCGCCAGCACCGCCTGCTTCGCGAGCCGCGCCGCCAGCGGCGGCCGCTCGGCGACCTCGCCGGCCAGCTCCAGCGCCGCGTCCAGCCAGGCATCCGGCGGCGCCAGCCGCGTCACGATCCCCAGCGAGTGCGCCTCCGCGGCGCCGATCCGGCGCCCGGTGAGCACCAGCTCCATCGCCCGCTGCTTCCCCATCACGCGCGCGAGTCGCTGTGTGCCCCCGCCGCCGGGGATGATCCCCAGCAGGATCTCGGGCTGGCCGAACTCGGCCTCCTCGGACGCCACGATCATGTCGCACGCGAGCGCCAGCTCACACCCGCCGCCGAGGGCGTAGCCCGACACGGCGGCGATCAGGGGCGTCCGCACCGCCGCGAGCCGCGGCCAGAACCGCGCCGCCGGCGAGGTGATCACCTCGGGCAGCGTCCGCTTCGCCATCGCCTTGATGTCGGCGCCGGCGGCGAACCACTTGTCGCCGCCCGCGATCACGATGCAGCGCACCTCGGCGTCCTCGTCCCAGCGCTCGCACACCGTCGCCAGCTCCTCCATCAGCTCTGACGAGAGCGCGTTGCGCGCGTCGGGGCGGTCGAGCCGCACGAGGCCGACGGCCCCGCGGGTCTCGGCGGCGACGGTGGCCATCGCCTACGGCACCAGCGCGTTCTCGCCGGTCACGGCCCGGCCGATGATCAGCTTCTGGATCTGGGAGGTTCCCTCGTACAGGGTCGTCACGCGGGCGTCACGCAGGTAGCGCTCGACGGGGTAGTCGTCCACGTAGCCCGATCCGCCGTGCACCTGGATCGCCTTGTTCGCGCAGTCCACGGCGGCCTCGGTGGCGTACAGCTTCGCGATCGACGTCTCGGTCGTGTTCGGCTTGCCCTGGTCCTTCAGCCAGCCGGCGCGCCAGACGAGCCCGCGCGCCGCTTCGGTCTGCACGACCATGTCGGCGAGCATCTCCTGCACGAGCTGGAACGACGCGATCGGGCGGTCGAACTGCGTGCGCTCCTTCGAGTACGCCACCGACGCGTCGAGTGACGCCTGGCAGATCCCCACGCACCCTGCCGCCACGCTGTAGCGGCCGGAGTCGAGCGCGGACATCGCGATCTTGAAGCCGTCGCCGATCTCGCCCATCAGCGCGTCGTCGCCCACCTCCACGCCGTCGAGCGACAGCTCCGCCGTGTCCGATCCCTTGAGGCCGAGCTTCCCGTGGATCTCCTGCGAGGAGAAGCCGTCGGCCTCCGTGGGCACGAGGAAGCAGGCGAGCCCCTTGTGCTTCTTCGACGGATCGGTCTGGGCGAAGATCATGGCGAGCTTCGAGTAGTTCCCGAGCGAGATCCACATCTTGCCGCCGCTAATCCGCCAGCCGCCGTCGATCTTCTCGGCGCGCGTCTTCAGGTTCGAGGCGTCGGAGCCGGTGTCCGGCTCGGTGAGCCCGAAGCAGCCGAGCCCCTCGCCCGAGCACAGGTCGGGGAGCCACTTCTGCTTCTGCTCCTCGGTGCCCCAGCGGACGATCGAGGAGCACACGAGCGAGGTGACCACCGACACCACGGTGCGCATCGCGGAGTCGTTTCGCCCGATCTCCTCGACGATCAGGCCGTAGGTCATGTAGTCGACCGCGCGGCCGCCGTACTCCTCCGGCACGATCGCGCCGAGGAAGCCCATGTCGGCCATCTTCTTGACGAGCTCCGTGTCGAAATGCTCGTTTCGGTCGTTCTCGCGGGCACGCGGAGCGATCTCTTTGTCGCTGAATTCGCGCGCGGTCTCGCGGATGAGTTTCTGTTCGTCAGTGAGTTCGAAATCGATCATGTGTTCCTGATTCTGCAAGATGCGCGAGGTCGTGTCCGAGAAGCAGTCGTGGAACTTCCCTCAGGGGCATGAGATCGCCCCCGGCCGTACGACGCTCAAGCCGCTCGGCGGGGGCAACCGGTACGAGGTCTATCTGGTCTGGGACGAGCACCGCTTCAGCGTGATGGTGGCGAAGATCCTGAGGCCGGACCTCGTCGAGGAGGAGTATGCGCTGCGCGGGCTGCGGCGAGAGGTCGACGCGCTTCTCGCGCTCTCGCACCCGGTGCTGCTACGAGCGTTCGACGCGCACGTCGACGGGCCGCATCCACACCTCGTGGTCGAGCACCTCGAGGGTCCGACGCTGCGCCGGGTGATCAAACGAAACGGCGCGCTGTCGCTCGAGCAGACGCTTCCGCTCGGCCTGCACGTGGCGTCGGTCATCCACTACATGGCCGAGGCGGGCTGGGTGCACCTCGACCTGAAGCCCGACAACCTCGTGATGGGCATCCCGCCGCGGGTGATCGATCTGAGCCTGGCCCGCACCGTCGACCGCGCCAAGCTGCTCACGGACTTCATCGGCACGAACGCGTACATGCCGCCGGAACAGTGCAACCCGCGCGGCGACGTGGGCCCGCCGGCGGACGTATGGGGCCTCGGCGCCACGCTCTACCACGCCGTCTCCGGCCGGCTGCCCTTCCGGCGGCCGCGCACGCGCGACCCCGAGGCGCCGCTCGAGGACCGCTATCCGCAGCTCGAGGACGAGCCGCGGTCGTGGAGCGGGCCCGTGCCGGGCGCTCTGGCGGAGGCGATCCTCGCGTGCCTCGAGAAGGACCCCGCGCGCCGCCCGACCGCGGCTGAGCTTGCGGGGATGCTGCAGCCTCTCGTGGCCGAGCTTCCATCGAAGCTGGTGTTCGGGCGCCGCGGGCCGCAGCGAATCACCGTGATCGCGCCAGGCCGCGTGAGTTCGCCGAGGCCGGGGTGTTTCGAGTCACATGCACCCTTCCGACGCATATCTACGCCTGGCGGAGGGTCCTGAGGACCTTCTGGGGAACGAGCTGTCGTTCACGCGGCGGCTCCTCACATTCTTCGTGGCGCTCGTGCTCTTCTCGGGCACGACGCTGTTCGCCACGGCCGCGCTCAACCTCGATCATGGCCTGATCGGGAAGGCGCTCGCGGTGACCGGCAAGGCGAGCCACGACGGCAGCGATGGTGACGGGAACTCCGGTCCCGGCGGCGGCGACGACGACGATGACGACGAGCAGGCCGACGACAACCAGGGTCCCGGCGGTGACCAGAACAACGCCGTGACCGGTGGCGGCGCGTCGCACTCGGACGACAACCAGGACGGCGACAGCGACTCGAGCGAGCACCAGAACGCCCAGCGCGTGAAGGCCGACGACTCGAACTCGGACCAGAATCACGACGGGAACACCGACTCGAGCCACGGCCAGCAGGTGACCGACTCGAACTCGGACGAGAACCACAACGGCGCGACCGACTCGAGCGGGAACGGCCGCGGCAACGACGTGACCGACTCCGGCACGGACGACAACCACAACGGCGCGACCGACTCGCACGAGCGCGGCGAGCGCCACGCGCGCCGGTAACAAGCGGTCCAAGCGGACCACCCAGGCGGCCGCGCTCCTCCGGGACGCGGCCGCTGCCCGTTGGGGAACTTCGCGGCCGCGTCGGTTGTATCTTCGGTCGATGCGCTCGCGGCTGGCCTACCTCGACGCGATCAAGGTGCTGCTCGTCGTCGGGGTCATCACGCTGCACAGCTCGATCACGTACGGACTCGACGGATCGTGGTACCTCGAGTCCTACGAGGAGATGCCGGGCGGCGTCGTGGCCGCCATCACCATCCTGCTCGGAACCGGCTGGCTGTTCGGGCTGGGCCTGTTCTTCCTGATCGCCGGCCGGCTGACGTCGCCGTCGTTCGATCGCAAGGGGCCGCAGCGGTTCGTGAAGGACCGGCTGATCAGGCTGGGGCTTCCGCTCGTGGCGTACACGCTCCTGGTCAGCCCGCCGCTCGAGTACGTCTCGTACCGCGAGAACGACGGCGGGACCGAGGCGTTCTGGCCGTTCGTGCGCGAGCAGGTCTGGCATCTCGCGCCCGGGCCGACCTGGTTCCTCGAGGCGCTGCTGGCCTTCTCGCTCGGCTATGTGCTCCTTCGAGTGCTCCGGCCCGAGGCAGCGCCGCCCGTATGGCGTCGGCTGCGCGGCCGTGAGATCGCCGGCGTGGCGGCAGCCATAGCGGCCGGCGCTTTCGGCGCGCACCTGGCGTTCCCGATCGGCTCCGAGCAGTTCCACCTACAGCTCGCGATGTTCCCGCAGTACATCGTGATGTTCTCGCTGGGATGCGCGGCCGGCCGGCGGGGCTGGCTCGAGACGATCGATCCCCGGCTCCAGCGCCGACTCGGGATCGCGGGTGCCGCCGCGGCCGCGGCATTCCCGCTCGTGCTGTGGGCGGGCGGCTTCTTCGAGGGCGATGCGGGGGAGGACCGCTTCGCCGGTGGTCTCCACTGGCAGGCCCTCGCCGGCGCGCTGCTCGAGGGCGTGTTGGCCACCTGCCTGTGCCTGTGGGCCGTCTCGCACTTCCGGCGCCACGAGGCGCGCTATCACCGGCCGCTGGTCCGCCGGATGGCGCCGTCGGCCTACGGCGCCTTCGTCGTGCACCCGCCGATCCTGGTCGGGCTGGCATTCGCGCTGGCGCCGCTCCCGCTCCCGCCGGTGGTCAAGTTCGCGCTGCTGGTGGCGACCGGCGTGGCCGGCTCGTTCGGCCTGGTCGCCCTAGGCCGCCGGGTTCTCGATCACCGCGGCGAGGCCCTGGCCCGACGCCGATGCACATCGTCGCCACGCCGTAGCGGGCGCCGCGGCGGCGCAGCTCGTGGGCGAGCGTGCCGATCAGGCGGGCGCCCGAGCACCCGAGCGGGTGGCCTAGCGCGATCGCGCCGCCGTTCACGTTCAGGCGGTCGTGGTCGAAGCCCAGCTCGCGCATCGAGGCGAGCACCTGGGAGGCGAACGCCTCGTTCAGCTCCACGAGGTCGATGTCCTTCGGCTCGAGGCCGGCTCGCTCGAGCGCCTTCCGGGTCGAGGGCACCGGGCCGATCCCCATCACGGCCGGGTCCACGCCGGCCGACGCGCTGCTCACCAGCCGGGCGAGTGGCTCGCGGCCCAGCTCGCGGGCTCGCTCCTCGCTGGCGACCACCACGCACGCGGCGCCGTCGTTGATCTGGACGCGTTGCCGGCGGTGACAGTGCCGCCGTCGCGGAAGATCGGCTTCAGCTTCGCGAGCCGCTCGAGCGTGGTGTCCGGCCGCGGGCCCTCGTCGGCGTGGATCGTGACCGGGTCGCCCTTCGGCTGGGACACCTCGACCGTGACCATCTCGTCGTCGAACCGGCCCGCCTCGGCGGCCGCGATCGCACGGCGGTGCGACTCGAGGGCGAACGCGTCCTGGTCCTCGCGCGAGACGCCGTAGCGCTCGGCCACGTTCTCGGCGGTCTCGCCCATGGACTCGGTCGAGTGGCGCTCGGCGAGGCTCGGGTTGACGAACCGCCAGCCGATCGTGGTGTCCACCAGCCGGCCGTCGCCGCGCGGGAAGCCGCGCTCCGGCTTCAGCATCACGAGCGGTGCGCGCGACATGGACTCGACCCCGCCGGCGAGCACGAGGTCCGCCTCCCCGAGCCGGATCTGCCGCGCGGCCTGGACCACGGCCTCGAGGCCGGACGCGCACAGCCGGTTCACGGTCACCCCCGGAACCTCGTGGGGGAGGCCCGCGATCAGCGACGCCATCCGCGCCACGTTGCGGTTGTCCTCGCCCGCCTGGTTCGTGCAGCCCATGTAGACCTCGTCCACGGCCGTGGGGTCGACGCCGTTGCGCTCAACGGCGGCGGCGATCGCGCGGGCCGCGAGATCGTCCGGCCGCACCGGCGCGAGCACGCCCGCGTAGCGGCCGATCGGCGTGCGGAGAGCATCGAGAATGACGGCGTCCGGCATGGGGCGGGAGCGTACACTCGGCCCGCGTGGACGAGTTCACGGCATTCGTCGTGATCGGAGGGCTGGTCCTGATCGGGATCTTCCTCGCGATCGGCCGCTGGTATCCAGGCTCGGGAGCCGAGCAGGTGGACTGGCGCCCGACCCGTTCCCCCGAGGTCGAGGCCGAGCTGGAGATCGACGACGTGGACCAGATGATCGAGGCCCAGAATCGCCGCCGCCGCGCAACCGGCCGACCCGAGGTCACAGAGGCCGACATCCGAGCCCAGGTCGCGGCCGACCGGGCGTGGCGCGAGGAGCTGCGCCGCCGGGCGCGGGAGGGCTAGCCGCTGGCGCGCGTTCTCGTCGTCGGGTGCGGGTGCCGGGGGCTCGCGCTGGCGCGGGCGCTTTCGGAGCATGCGGTTCGCGGGACCACGCGGTCGGCCGACCGCGCGGCTGAGCTCGGAACTGCGGGCATCGAGGGGGTGGTGGCCGATCCGGACCGCCTGGCGACCCTGGTGCCGGTGCTCGACGGGGTCACCGTCGTGTGCTGGCTGATGGGAAGCGCCTCGGATTCGCCGGGCGTGCACGGCGATCGGCTTCGGACGCTCATGGAGCATCTCGTCGACACGCCGGTGCGGGGGTTCGTCTACGAGGCCGGGGGGAGTGTGGAGCCGTCGCTGCTCGAGCGAGGGGCGCGGATCGTGCGCGAGGCGTCGGAGACGTGGCGCATTCGCGCCGAGGTGTGCAGCGCCGACCCCGCGCTGCACGAAGCGTGGCTCGAGGCGATGAAGGAGGCGGTTGAGGGAACGATGTCTGCGTTTTCCCCGTAATGCGGGGTCAACGCATACACGGTCTAGAGGTGGCCGCCCAGGATGCCGATGATCGCGACCGCGATCGTCACGATCGCCAGGAGGATGGACGATCGCCGACCATCGAGTTCCAGGCCACGGCCGCGACGATCTGACCGTGCGTCCGCTTGGTGACGAGCACCTCCGCGGCGGCAGCGATCTCGTTCTCGGTGGGCGGCAACGGCGTGGCCTGCGCGGCCGGGGCAATGTCCTCTTCATCGCCGTAGTTCGTCTGAACTGCCTCCACCAGCGGAGCGGGCGCACCCGCCACCGGCGCCGGGCGGCCGCCCAGGCCGATCACCAGCGCGTCGGTCGCCTGCACGAGCCGGCGCTCGTGCTCGACGCACCGGCTGCAGTTCCGGAGATGCACGTCGAGGCGACGCACGTCGGTGTCGGCGAGCACGCCGTCCAGCCGATCCGAGATCAGCCCCTCGGCTCGCTCGCACCAGCCGCTGCCGCCCAGCGTGACCAAGGTCTGGCGGAGCTCCTTGCGGGCGGCGGCCAGCAGCGCGCCGAGCTCGTCCCCGGACACGCCGAGCGACTCCTCCACCTCGGCCCGCGGCCGCTCCGCGAGGACCACGAGCGCGAGCGCGCGGGCCGCCGGCTCGTCCAGCGCCGGCAGCCACGAGCCGACCTCGTTCAGCGCCGTCGCGGCGTCGACCGGGCCGGGTGGCCGGGCGGGCACTGGTCGCAGTGGAGCGTGCTCCATGAGCGCGCGTGAGCATACTCCCGACGCCGGTCTCCGCTTGGCTACCCTCCGGCGCCATGTCCGAATACGCCAAGGATGTTCTGGTCGACACGCAGTGGGTGGAGAACCACCTCTCGGACGAATCCATCCGAGTCGTCGAGGTCGACGAGAACCACGCCCTCTACGCCGAGGCCCATATCCCCGGCGCCATCGGCTTCGACTGGAAGAAGGACCTCCAGGACCAGGTGAAGCGCGATTTCCTCGGCCCCGCCGAGTTCGGCGAGCTGTTCGGCGGCCGCGGCATCTCGAACGACCACACGGTCGTCCTGTACGGCGACCGGAACAACTGGTTCGCGGCGTACACCTACTGGTACCTCAGGTACTACGGCCACGACAACGTCCGGCTGATGAACGGCCCGCGCGAGAAGTGGATCTCGGAGGGGCGGCCGACCTCGACCAACGTCCCGGCCTTCGAGGCCCAGACCTTCAACGCGCGCGAGGGCGACGAGTCCATCCGCGCCTATCGCGACGAGGTGCTCGCCGCGCTCGACTCGAACACGAGACTGGTGGACGTGCGCTCGCCGCAGGAGTACTCGGGCGAGCTGATCGCGATGGCGGGCTACGAGCAGGAGGGCGCCCAGCGCGCCGGGCACATCCCGGGCGCGGCGTCCGTGCCGTGGGCTCAGGCGGTCAGGGAGGACGGGACGTTCAAGGACGCCGACGACCTGCGCCAGCTCTACCGCGACAAGGGAGTCGTGAACGGCAACCCGATCATCGCCTACTGCCGGATCGGCGAGCGCTCGGCGCACACCTGGTTCGTGCTGCACGAGCTGCTGGGCCAGGACGACGTGAAGAACTACGACGGCTCCTGGACCGAGTGGGGCAACATGGTCGCCGTGCCGATCGAGAAGGACGTCTAGAGCACAGGCTCCAACCGCTCGAAGAGCGACTGCAGGATTCTGGCGGTCGCTCCCCAGACGAAGTGCCCGTCGACCGTGTACGTCGGCGTCTTGATGGGCACGCCCTTGCGAAGAAGACGTTGCATCTCATGACCCGCCAAGAGGTCGGTGAGGCTGAACTCGAGGACCTGGGCGACCTCTGAGGCCTGGGGTCGCCATACCTGGCCCGGCTCGACGACTCCCACGAACGGAAAGACGCGGTAGCCGGTCACGAAGGTGCCGACCGGAGGCAACGCGCCCACGAGTTCGACGCTGCCGGGGTCGAGGCCGATCTCTTCATGGGCTTCGCGCAGGGCCGTTGCGCGCAGGTCCTCCTCCGGGTGGTCCTGGCGCCCGCCGGGAAAGGAGATCTCGCCCGCGTGCCGGCGGAGGTCCGACCGTCGTTCGGTCAGGACGGTGGAGAGTGGGTCGCGGTAGAGCGGCACCAGCACGGCCGCGTCCTTCGACCCGGGCGCGTCCATCTCGGCCGCCTCCTCCGGCGTCAGGAGTAGCCGGCTGAGATCGGCCATTGCTCCATTGGAGTGGTGGACTGCACCACGTGCATGCCGGCCGCGGAGTAGCGCTCGAAGGCGGCGTCGGCCTCGTCCGTGTAGTCCACCGCGCCCGGCACCACCACCGGGGAGCTGCAGTCCTCTAGCAGGTAGGTGCGCTCGGCCAGCCGGCCCCGGATGCTCTCGTCCTCAAGCAGATCGTCGATCGTCCACGCGACGCAGTGGCTCTTCGCCTGCCCGGCCACGACCACGGCGTCGAAGTCGAGGAGCTTCTCGATCAGCGTCGTGTTGAGGCCCCCCAGACGCTCGCCGTCCGGTCCCTCCGTCACCTCCGGGCCCAGCATCGAATAGTGCTCGGTCAGCGGGTTGTCGCCCTTCACCTGGAACTCGGGCTGGCTGTAGCGGGCGATCGAGTGGAAGAAGAACGCCTCCTCGACCGCCGAGACGAGCGCGTGTCCGATCCCGCCCAGCATCGCGTGGTACGGCCAGATGGTGAGGTTGTACTTGCCGCCGTCGGCCAGTGCCCGCGTGTAATGGGCGAGGTGACGGGCGGCGTAGGCCGGGTCGAGTCCGAGTGCGCCGGCGACCGACTCGTTCACCCGCCAGCGCCCGGACTCCACGTCCTCGGGCGACACCAGCGTGTACGGCTGCGGGTGGTTCCCGTGCTGGTCGACGAGCCAGATCGCGTGGAACACCTGCATCGCGTGGTGCGTGTCGAGGCTCGGGAAGACCTGGGTGATCGCGCCGAGGTTGCGGTAGACGAACTCGCACAGCCGGCGGCTGTCGTCGACCGCGCCGGTCCCCGAGCGGCCGCCGACGAACAGCTCGAAGCCGGGGATGCAGAACGTGTTCTGGACGTCGACGGCGAGCAGGCACACGCGCGGCGAGTCCGCGGAGGCCGGCCGGATGTCCTGCTCGGCCGCCCACGCGGCGGCGTCGCGCGCCCGCTGTTCGTAGTCCACCCGCCAGACCTCACCGACGCGGTCCGGGTCGAAGTGCGGGGGCACCGGCAGCTCGCGCATGGCGGAGCCGACTCTAGTGCTCCAGAATGGCCGGGTGATCGAGCGGGTCGTCCGGGGGCTGGAGCACTTCTGCCGCGTGTGTGGCAGCGCATCGGACGGCGCGCGCATCATCGAGCGCGACGGGGTCATCGCGGCCATCGTGCCGGCGGCTCCGGAGCGCGCGGTCGTGAACAGCACGGTGTGCCTCAGCGCGGACGGGCTGCGCGACGCGTACGACGAGATCGCCGCGGCCTACGCCGAGATCGGGGCGACGTGGACCGTGTGGGCCCGTCGGGACGATGTTTCCACGGCCGAGCTCCTCGAGAGCCACGGCCACGCGCTGGACGCGCAGCCGATGGGCATGCTGCACGAACACCCTGCCGGCGTCGGGCGTCCCGGGCCCGACGAGCTTCCGTACTGGACCCGGGATGGCGATGTCGCGGTGGTGGGGCCGCTGAACGACCGCGCCTATACGTTCGGCACCGACTCCTTCACCCGAGCCATGCGCAGGCTGCCGAGCGAGGCGACGTTCGTGTACGTGGCGTTCGACGACGGCGAGCCGGTCGCGTGCCTACTGATGGCGGACGACGGCGACGGCAACAGCGACCTGGAGTGCGTGGCGGTGGTCCCGGAGGCTCGCGGTCGCGGGATTTCGGGGAAGCTTCTCAGGCACGCGCTCGTCGACGCCGCGGAGCGTGGGATCGAGACCTCGACGCTCGTGTCCACCAGGCTCGGATATCCGGTGTATGAGCGAGTTGGCTACCGGGCGCTCGAGCCGGTCTCGATGTGGCAGCGGGCCGGCGAGGCCCCCTGAGTCAGACGACCTCGACGGCCTCTTCGAACATGACCTCGCCCTCGAGCACGCGGTGCACGGGGCACTTCGCGCCGATCTGCATGAGCCGCTCGCGCTGGTCCTCGGGCAGCTCCTTCGGGAAGTTCACGGTCATCGTGATGCGCGTGGGCGAGCCGCGCTGCGCCGGCTCGTAGTCCACGTCCACGCTCACGTCGCCGATGTCCCAGCCCTTGCGCTGCGCGTACATCTCCATCGTGATCGCGGTGCAGCTGGCGAGGCTCGCGGCGAGCAGCTCCTGTGGGCTCGGGGCCGAGTCCTCGCCGCCGTGGTCCTTCGGCTCATCGGCCTCGACCGTGTGGTCGCGGATCTGGATCGTCTGGCGGAGCTTGCCGTCCTCACGCCGTGTGGTTGCTCTCATCCTCTCCCCTCGAAGAGCTCTGGCTCCGGCTCGTCTGCGAAGCGGGCCATGGCGTAGACAGCATCGGAGAGCCGGTTCAGGTACGTCAGAACGGTGTCGTCGGCGAGGTCATCCCCGGCCTTCAGCTCTGCTACCCGGCGCTCGGCGCGGCGAACGGCGGCGCGCGCCACGTCCAGCCGCGCCGACAGCTCGGTGCCGCCCGGGATCACGAACTTCGGCGGGAGCTCGACGCGCTCCATGTAGCGGTCGATGTCGGACTCGAGCCGGTCCACCATGTCGGGCGTGACCTTCGAGACGCCGGGCTGGAGCCGCTCGGCCGCCTCCGGAGCCGTGGCCAGCTCGGCCCCGGCCACGAACAGCTCGTGCTGGAGCCGCAGGATGTCGCGGTAGAGCTCGCCGTCGCGCTCGGCCGCCGCGCGGGCGAGGCCGAGCGCGGATGCCGCCTCGTCGATCGACCCGTACGCCTCCGGTCGTCCCGCGAACTTCGGCACCCGCCCGCCGTACCAGAGGCCGGTCGTCCCGTCATCGCCCTTGCGCGTGTAGATCTTCGTCACGTCAGGGGATTGAACACGAGGCCGGTGGGGACCTTCGGGTAGAAGTAGGTCGACTTGGGTGGCATGGACTCGCCGGTGGCCGCCACCTCGCGCACCTGCTCGACCGGGGTGGGGCGCATAAAGAAGCCCGCGTCGGCCTCGCCGCTCTCCACGCGATCGATCGCGTCGTCCAGGTTCTTCGAGTAGTCGAGCCCATGGAGGTGCGAGATGTCGTCCTCGGACATGTGCAGGGCGCCGCGCAGGAACACCGCCTCGAGCACCGCGGTGTCGAGCTTGCGGTAGGGCTCGGGCATCCCGGGCAGCGCGTCGTCGGCGATCGTCTGGTTCTTCAGCGTGAACCGGAACGGCCGCTTGAAGTGGCTGTCCATGTAGCCGAACGTCACGCGGTCGTTCCCGGGCGGCGGCTCCAGCTCGCTCGGCCCGGACAGCTCCTCGATGTCGAAGTCGCGCCGCGCGGTCTCCGCGATCGCGATCTGCTTGTCGGAGTCCTCCTTCAGGCCGGTGAGCAGGCGATGGGTGGGGAAGATCAGGAGCCCCGGGTCCTCGAGCGCCACCAGCAGCATCAGGACGTAGCGGTGGTCGCCCTCGCCGCCGACCTCGTCCGCGTAGACGCGCGCCGTCTCGTAGCGGTGGTGGCCGTCGGCGATCAGGAGCTCGGCGTCGGCGAGGGCGCCCTGAAGCGCCGCTATCCGGTCCGAGTCCGAAACGCGCCAGAGCGTGTTACGCGTGCCCTCGTCGTCGGTCACCTCGGCGAACGGCTCCTCGCCCGTCACCTGGCCGAGCGTCTCGCGCGCGCCGCCGCTCGAGTCGGGGAACAGGCTGAAGATCGGGGAGAGGTTGGCGCGCGTGGCGCGGGTGAGGCGGAGCCGGTCCTCCCTCGGCCCGGGATGGGTGCGCTCGTGGGGCCTGATGCGCCCGGCGCCGTAGTCCTCCACGCGCACGCGCGCAAAGAACCCGGTACGGGTGCGCTCGCTGCCGTCGGGCGCGGTGTAGTCCTGACGCAGCACCCACATGGCCGGCTCGTCCTCCTGGACGAGCGCGCCCGCCTCACGCCACTCCGCGAGCGTCTCCGCCGCGCCCTCGTAGCTCTCGGGCAGGTCGAGCTCGACGACGTTGTGCTCGCTCCGGCTCGCGAGCTCGGTCCGCATGGCGTCGTCGATGACGTCGTACGGCGGGGCAACGAGGTCGCCGAGCGGCCCGGCGACCGAGGTCTCGTAGCGAAGCGTCCTGAGCGGCTGGATATCGGCCACGCGACGGGCCACCCTAGCGGTCTTGCATCGGGTCGGGCGGGGGGTCATAGTCGGCAGTACGCCCCGATTCGAAGGAGTGGGAATGGCCACAACTGAAGCGAGCCCTGAGGCGACGACCCAGGGCTACCAGCTCGAGGGCAGCCTCCTGGAGGTGTGCAACTGCGACACCCTCTGCCCATGCTGGATCGGCGATGACCCTGACAACGGGTATTGCCAGTCGGTCGTCGCGTACAACCTCACGAAGGGGACCATCACCGGCATCGACGTGAGCGGGCTGACGCTCATCGGCGTGGTGCACATCCCCGGGAACATCCTGGAAGGGAACTGGAAGCAGGCGGTGCTGGTGGACGATCGCGCCACCGACGAGCAGATGGACGCCCTGCTGCAGTGCTTCGGCGGCGCTCTCGGCGGGCCGCTGGCCGACCTCGCCCAGCTCATTGGCGAGCGCGTTTCGATCGAGCGCGCGAAGATCGAGCACGAGATCAAGGACGGAGCAGGCACGCTGAAGGTCGAGGGCAAGATCGACTGCACGATGCAGCCCTACCGCGGGCCCGACGGCAGCATCACGACGCTCAACAACTCGATCTTCTCGACGGTGCCGGGCTCGCCGGCGTACGTCGCGCGAGCCGACCACCAGAAGGTCGACGTGGAGGGGATCGGCCACTGGGAGCTGGAGGGCAAGAACGCCATCCAGTCCGACTGGAAGATCGACTACCGCGGCGAGTGACGAGCCTGCCCCGGCCCATCCTGGTCGGGATCGCGGCCGCCTGGGCCGCCGCCATCGGCGCCCAGGTGGCCGGCGTTGCCGCGCTCGCGAACCACGACTCGCTGCTCACGGGCAGCGGACCGCCCTTCGCGGTGGCGGCGCTGATAGCGCTGCTCGCCTGGCAGGTGATGATCGCGGCGATGATGCTGCCGTCGAGCCTGCCGCTGGTGCGCCTGTACTCGCGGGCCACCCAGCGCGCGCCGCGCCGGGCCCGGTCGATGGCGGCCTTCATCGGCGGCTACGCCGTGATGTGGAGCGCCTTTGGATTCGCGGCGTTCTGCTTCGACGCGAGCATCCACGCCGCCGTCAACTCGAGCTCGTGGCTCGAGCACCACGACTGGTGGATCGGCGGCTCCGTGCTGGCTCTCGCCGGCGCGTTCCAGTTCACGTCGCTGAAGGACGCGTGCCTGGACAAGTGCCGCCACCCGGCCCAGTTCCTCACCCGGTACTACGAGCGCGGCCCGGCGGGCGGCTTCAGGCTGGGCGCCCGCCACGGCGCCTTCTGCGTGGGCTGCTGCTGGGCCCTGATGCTCGTGATGTTCGCGGCCGGCGTGGCGAGCCTCGTCTGGATGGCACTGCTGACCGCGGTGATGATCCACGAGAAGACCCGCCCGACGGGAGCAAAGGCCGTCCCGGTGACGGGCGTAGCCCTGCTCGGAGCGGCCTCGATCGTCCTGATGTATTCGGCCTATGCGGCCGGCGCGGTCTGAGCCCGGCCTACACTTCGGGGAATTCGGGGTGTGGCGCAACCTGGTAGCGCGCGGCCTTTGGGTGGCCGAGGTTTCCGGTTCAAATCCGGACACCCCGACTGTTAGGTGCAAGTTGTTTCGCGCTGCTCAAGCATCTGATTGAATAGGTTGTCATGGAAGCGGGGCGGGTGGATCAGCGACGTGCGGCCGGCGAGCGCACGCGGGTCCGGCTCATGGAGGCGGCGTTGGATCTCCTTGCTGAGCGCGGGGAGGGCGTCACCCTCCGCGAGCTGACCGATGCGGCCGGCGCCAACGTGGCGGCGGTGAGCTACCACTTCGGCTCGCTGCAATCGTTGCTCGACGCTGCGATCGAGGATGCCCTCGAGCACTATCTGGACGCTCAGCAGGCCGCGGTGAGCGAGCTCGGCCCCGAGGCGACTCTCGATGAATTGGCGGCTGCGTTCGCCCGCCCGATGGTCACCGCCCTCACCAAGGGCGGTCGCGATCGCGCCGTGATGCGCATCGTCGCGCGGGCGGCGACCGATCCACCGGAGAGGTGGCATCGGTTCGACGCCAGGTTCGACCAGATCCGCGCGGATGTGGTTCGTGTGCTGAAGGCGCACGCGCCGGGCGTCCGGACCCCGGAGTTGATCTTCCGCACGCGCTGCGCGGCCGGAATGTTGAACTGGCTCGCCCTCGCTCCCGTGGGTGGGGAGCTGAGGGGCAAGTCCGTCAGGCAGGCCGAGCGACTGCTCGTCCCGATCATTGCCGGGGCGTTCAGCCGCCCGAGTTGAGTTGCTAAGGTAAAGCAAACGCTTGAACTAATAGGAGGGCCGAGCAATGAAGGTGGCACTGACCGGCGCAACCGGCTTCATCGGATCCCACGTGCTGGCGGAATTGCGGGAGCACGGCCACGAGGTGACCGCGCTCGTCCCGGACGACGCCCACGCCACCGGAGTGGCCGCGGCCGGCGTCACGCCGGCTGTGGTCGACCTCTATGACAGGCCGGCGGTGGTGGACCAGCTGAAGGACGTGGACGGGGCCATCCACTCGGCCAGTCCAGGTGACGAGACCAGCGCGACCCTCGACTCGGCGGTCGTCGATGCGGCCATCGAGGCGTTCGACGGAACCGGCAAGCCGTACCTCCACATCAGCGGTGTCTGGGTCTACGGGAACAACACAGGCATCAACGACGAGTCCCCGTTGAACCCGCCCGCCATGGTCGCGTGGAAGGAACCGATCGAGAAGCGTGTGCTCGACGCGACGGGTCTGCGCGGAGTCGTGATTGTGTCGAGCCTCGCGTACGGAGACGGCGGAGGAGGGATCCCGGGGCTGCTGCTCGCATCCCCCCGGGACGACGGCGGCAACCTGATCATGCTCGGAACCGGGCACCAACATTGGTCGACCGTCCACGTCGCCGACCTGGCCGATTTCTTCCGGCGCGTCCTGGAGGACGACTCGGCTCGCGGCTACTACGTTGTCGGCGACGGACGGAATCCGACGGTTGCCGAGATGACCGAGGCCGCCGCCGTGGCCGCCGGCGCTTCGGGAGCCGTGGCCGGATCGGACGACGAGGCCCGGGCCCGCTTGGGTGACTACTTCGCCGAGGTCCTCCTGCTCGATCAGGGCACCGACTCGGCCGGGGCGAGGACAGAGCTCGGTTGGTCCCCGTCACGTCCGGGACTTGTCGACGAGTTCCGCCACGGGAGCTACAGCAAAGCCGAGGGATCGCGCGTCTGAGACGTCAGATCTCGAGGCGCGATTCCTCGAGGTCCAGCTCGCGCAGGATGCGGTTCATCGCCTCGTTCGAGAGGTCGCCGTCGGTTCGGAGCTGGATCAGGGCCTCGCGTTGGGCTGAAAGGACGATCTGGACCATCTGCTGGTAGGCGAGGGAGCGATCCTCGTACCCGTCGTCCTCGATCTTCCCGGCGCGGGCGGCCAGGCGGCGCTTCCGGTACTCGTACATCGCGTGCATCCGCTCGATCGTCTCGTCGCGGGTCCATTCCTCGGCGCTCAGCGCGTCGATCTGCTGGATCGCGGCCTTCGTGGCGACCAGGCGGGCGCGCAGCTCCTCGTCGGCGTCGGCGCCGTCGTCGGTCACCCCGAGGCGGTGGATCAGCGCGGGCAGCGACAGGCCCTGCACCACCAGGGTGAAGAAGATCACGGCGAAGGTCAGGAAGATGATCAGGTCGCGCTGCGGGAACTCCGCGCCCGCGTCGGTCTCTAGCGGGATGGCGAGCGCCACCGCCAGCGACACGGCGCCGCGCATGCCGCTCCAGCCCACCACGAGTCGCCACGAGGCCGCCGTCCGCCGGGCAATCTGGCTGGGTCGCCTGTCAAGCGCGCGGATCAGATAGGGGACGGTGAAGAGCCAGACGAGCCGCGTGGCCACGACCACGCCGCTCACCGCCAGGGCGTACGCCGCCAGCTCGCCGGTCGAGTAGCCGTCGAGAGCATCCACCACCATCCGGAGCTGCAGCCCGATCAGCACGAACAGGGTCGCGTTGACGAGGAAGTCGAGGATGTCCCATACGAAGTAGCCCTGGAGCCGGATGCGGGCGGGCAGCACCCGCGGCGCGCGGACGCCCATGTAGATGCCCGCGGTGACGGTCGCCAGCACGCCCGACAGCCCGAGCGCGTCCGCGGGGACGAAGGCGGCGTACCCGGTGAGCAGGGAGATGGTGATGCTCACCTGGGCGTCCGTGGTGCGCTGGCGGATCTCGGCGACCGCCCAGCCGACCACGAGCCCGATCGCGACCCCGCCGGCGGCGGCCAGCACGAAGTCGAACGTCGCGTCCGCCAGCGAGAAGCTGCCGGCCACGACGGCCGTTATAGCCACGCGGTAGGCCACGAGCGCGGTCGCGTCGTTGAAGAGCCCCTCGCCCTCGACCGCGCTCACGATCCGCCGCGGCACCTCGAGCCGGCGCAGGATCGTCGCGGCCGCGAGCGGGTCCGTGGGCGACACGACCGCGCCCAGGACGAACGCCGCCTCCCACGACATGCCGGGCACGAGCGCGTGCGCGGCCCACGCCACCGCGCACATGGTCAACAGCACGAGTCCGACCGCGCTGAGCGTCATCGCGCGCAGGTTGGCCCGCAGGAAGCCGAAGTCGGCGAAGACCGACGACGAGTGGAGCAGCGGTGGGAGGAAGACCACCAGCACCACCTCGGGATTCAGCGTCACGTCGGGCAGCCCGGGGATGAACCCGAGCAGCGCGCCGCCCACGACCAGCACGATCGGGTACGGGATCGACACAGCCCGGGCGAGCGCGCTGAGCCCGGCCACGGCGACCAGCAGGCCGGCGATCAGGAGCTCGGCTTCGCCCACGGCCGTATCATCGCGCCAATCGCACGCGCCAAGCCGATCCTGCTCGCCGCCGCGATGGCGTTCCTTGCGCTGAACGTATGGACGGGGAGCCCGCTGCTTGCCGTCTGGCTCGGCTCACGGGTGCAGGGCGAGGAGAGCCAGCCGTCGATGGGTGCCTACGCCGTCGTGATCGTCTCGCTGATCTTGTTCAGCTGGGGCCTCTACCAGCTGCTCAAGCTCACGATGTCCGCCTACCAGGAGGCCACCGGCACCACGCCGACGGTCCGCACGCACGCCCCGTGGCTGCGAAGCATGCGCGGCGAGCGGCCCGACCACCGCGGCAACCAGTCCCGCATTTCCGGCGCCGAGCGGGTGGTGGTCCTGACGGTCCTGATCGCCGCCGCCGCGTTCGAGATCTGGTTCTTCTTCTTCAGCGGCTCGTCGATTGGCGGCGGTGGCGGGCGCTGACCTACCCTGTGCACGACCACCAGCCCCGGTAGCTCAGCTGGATAGAGCAGCGGCCTTCTAAGCCGCGGGTCGCAGGTTCGAGTCCTGCCCGGGGCGCTCGGCGTAGAGCGGAGTCCGCCCGCCGTGCGCGCCACGCGCTGGCCCGATCCTGGCCTAACGCCCTCCGCGGCCCGCTCCGCCGCGCGCTCCTGGGTGCTCTCGAACGCGCTCAGGCGGCGTGCGATGTCCGCGCCGGCCCCTCGGGTAGCAGGTTGCCTGAAAGTGTCGCTTACGGGGCCACTGCGCGGCAGAAGTCCTCTTCGTCGGCGCGGTCGGGCCCTCTCAGGACGAAGGGCGTGCCGGTTTCGAGATCGAGGATCTTGTGGCCGGCGTTGAGAATCACGCTGCCGGCGCCGGGGCGCTGCATGATGTTGACGGCACCGTTCAGCGTCACGGTCCCGCGGACAAAGTCGTACAGCGCGACGAAGTGGTTGTGCTCGTGCAGCGTGAAGCCGGTGACGCTGTTGACGTCGTTCGAGCGGTGGACGACGTGCTCGATCGCTCTGATCGGCTCTCCCGCGGTGTCCAGCCAAACCTGGCCGCGGCCCGTGAAGAAGTCGACGAAGTCGTCATTGAAGGTCCACGCTGGGTTGAAGGTGGAGCAGTCGATCGTGTCCGAGAACTCGTCCTCGAACGTGTAGCGCTCCGGAGCGGCGCCGGCTGCCGTGGCCGTTGGAACAAGGCACGCGAGAAGGACGAACATCGGGAACAGGCGGGGCAGTCTCACAGGCTGACTCCCTTGCGTCGGGGCAGAAATAGCTAACCGGTTCAGGCTACGCCCGCCGCAAGGGGGACACAAGACTGATTTTTGGTTATTCAATCGCGTCTGAAAATCCGCAGCTTCGGCCGGCTCTCCTCCGCCTCGAGGATCGCGGCCTGCCACCTCCCCGACAGATCCTCGAAGGCGTCGGCGTCGGAGTAGCGCCCAGTGGAACTCGCGGCGCTGAAAATGCTGGAAGGTCGCGAGGAGCGCCGGGCTTGACTTGGGGGGCGAGTCGGAGTAGGCCACGCGTTAACAGGAGGCGACTGGTCCAACCAAAGGAGGTTCGATGCGCAGCCGATGTCTGTTCGCGGCGCTCTGTTTAGGGGCGGCGGCCGCCACCTTCGCGGGGCCCGCGACGGCCGACCGCGTCTACCACACCGAGCGCCTGCAGTTGAGTGGCGTGGGCGGCGCCCCGGGTGGCGGCATGGTCGTGAACATTCATGCCGACGGCCCGAACGTCTACGCGCATGAAATCTACGTCCTGCGGCATGCACTCCCTGGCACGTATCAGGTGCAATTAACGCTCTTCGCGACCAGCTCAGACTGCACGGGACCAAGCACTGCAATTCCGACGGCCATGCTGTCGACCAACGCGCGGGGAAATGGCAGAGCCGACGTCAAGTTCACGCCTGGCGACGTTGCCGATTTGCGCGGCACAACCGTCAGCATCTTTTGGAGCCTGACCGGGCCCGCGACATACGTGACCGACTGTACGGTTGTAACGCTCGACTGAGGGCCGGTGGCACGAACCGTGACCCGTAGGCGCGGCTCAGGCGCCGGCGATTGACAGAGGGGCTAGGCCGAACGAGGTACTGGGCGGGCGATGTCGCAGGAGAACTTGGAGTTCCTGGTCGATTACCTACAGAGAGGCACCGACGGAGGCGTGGACGCGGTGGCCGAGTTCTGGGACCCGGACATCACCTGGCGGGCGGCCGAGGGGGCGATCGACGACGTCGGCGAGATGCACGGCGCGGAGGCGGTGCGCCGCTACATCGAGGACTGGTTCGACATGTTCGACGACCTCACCCTCGTCGCGGAGGAGCTCTTCGACGCCGGTGAAGATCGAGTCGTTGCAGTCCAGCGCATGGCCGGCCGAGCGAAGATCAGCGGCATCGAGACGGAGATTCGCTTCTCGGTCGTCTACACCCTGCGCCAGGAGAGGTCGTGGAGCGGGCGATTGCGGCGGTGAACGCCCGTGACATCGAGGCCTATCTGGCTTGTTGCACGGAGGACATCGAGCTGCGCACGCCGTTGGCACCCGTCTCGGGGGTTTACGGGGGCCCGCCGGTATCCGGCGGTTCTTCGCGGATGTGGAGGACGCGGGTCCCGACTTCCACCTCAACCTCGAGTGCATTCGCGCCGTCGGCACCAATCAGATCCTCACGTTCATGAACATCACGGCAAGATCCGCCGCCTTCGCATATTCGCCGATCGTCAACAGGCCCTCGAAGCCGCCGGGCTGCGGGAATAGGCGCCGCACGAAACCACCGTTGCCATTTGGCGCTCCCCAGCGTCGCGCTCATCGCTCTACGGCCACCGGCCCTTGCTCTTGGGCGCGGATTCGTCCATCCGGACTCGGTGGATTTTCGGCGATTTCTGAGTTTTTTTCGCGGCGACCCACCCGGCGGCTAGGGCTGGGGAAAGCGTTTCGAGCCTTTCCCTCCCCCCGGTCCTCATTCCGTCCTCGGCACCCGGCGGTGGGGTGGGGGCCGCCCACCCCCGCCAGCCTCCGCAGGGGGTACCAGAGAAGGTGACGCTGCCGGGTACCGACGTGCTCATACCCGACATTCCGAACCTCGCACTTCGCGGAGGCCGTTGGTGGGAGAGGGCGGTCATCTCGCGCCCTCCCTCGCAACCATTTCGCGGCGTGTCTCCCGGCTATGGCAGGGCTTGCAGGTGGACATCACGTTGTCGAGGTCGTATGGAGCGCCGCCGTCCTCCATCGCGACCTTGTGGTGGACCTCGTTCGCGATCCCGAGGCAGCCGTCGTGTTCGAGCTCGCACGGCGGGTTGAGGAACAGCTTGTGGAGGCGGAACATGGCCCAGCGCTTGCGGGCGTACATGCGGTTCCGTTCGCGGGCCTCTTCGCGGCGTGCGCGTGAGCGGTCGCGCTCCCTGGCGGTGCGGTGCTCGTCACACCGTCCGCGTGCCGTTGCCGGGTTCGGACACCTGGGTTCGAGACAGAGTCGTATCGGCATCAGGCGCCGGCTTCCTCGCGGTAGTCCTCCACGTCGTAGCCGAGGATCCGGCAGACGCTCTCGAGCATCCACTGCTCGCCACGGTTCAGCTCGCGGGCCGTGCATCCGTCGTCGTACACGATCGTCTTGAACGGCTCCTCCGCCTTTGGCGAAGGCGTTGGCGGCGTGGATGATCCTCGCGAAGTGGCGCACCTCACCCTGCGCCAGCGTGCGGCAGGGGTCGTCCGTCGTGATCAGCCGGTACGGCCCCAATGTTTGCGCGCGCTCAGGCTCGGAGCGGCTAGTGCGGGGGGAGCCGCTCACGGCCGGCCCTCCCATCGGGATCTCTTGGCGTTTTCTCTGCCCCGTACACGCCGACCCACCCGATGATGGCGACCTTGACCCTGTGCTGTCGCGGGCGGATACTCGCTTGTGCTGGCCGCAGTGAAGCGTCTACTGAAAGGAGGCGCGGTGCGGCGTCTCACGGTTCTAACCACGTTCATCGTCCTGTCCCTCGTCTTTGCGCAGCAGGCGCAGGCGGCCGCGACGATCCCCGTCAAGATGACGTTCACCGAGCCGGTCGTCCCGGCGTTTAAGAGCGGTGACTGCGCCGTGGTTCCCGAGGGCTTCTGCGGAATGGGCCAGGTGATCCCGTTCGGCCAGGCCACCGAGACGATCGAGTTCGAAGCCGCGTGCGGCGGGGCGTGCGATTTCCGCACGATCAATCTCGTGGAGGGCTCGATCTTCATCGAGGAGACGTTCAGCGACGGTGACTGCCCTGGGGCATGCCAGCCGAACAAAGCGGAACCGGCGTCTGGAACGCTGACCGACGTGATCGTCGGCGGCACTGGCATCTTCGAGGGCGCTACCGGGACCCTGACCGGGACGGTTCGGGCGGCCGGACTGCAGAGCCAGATCAAGCTCTCCGGGAGCATCACGCTCGTCGACCCTTGACAGATACGAAGCACCTGTCCAACGGAAGCAGCACCATGAGGAAGCTCGTCGTGGCACTCGCAGCCGGTGCGATTGGCGTTGGCGTGAGCGTGCCTTCGGCGGCGGCTCGGCCCACCGGCGGAGTCGGTGAGCCGACCTGCGAGGCAGAGGTCATCTCCTACGCCGTACAGGTTGGTCACGGCAGGCGCGAGGCGGCCGAGTTTTTCTTCGGCGACAGTCCCAAGGCCGTCCAGACCGCTGAGCGGTTCTTGCAGGAAGCCTGCGCCGGCTAGCAGCCGGACGGTAATGACTCGAGTCGGGTGCGCACTGAGCGCCCGACTCTGCGCCTCATCTCCGTTGTTGTAACCGCTCACGCCTCGAAGCTCGCTATCTGGACTGGCAGCTCGCATCAATTCAGGTCCGCTAGGTCGTCGCGCAGTAGCGCGTTCATGTCGAGCGCACCCTCGGCCTGCGATGTCCAGAACCAGCAGGTATCCCCGGTCGCGGCGACTGTGCGGCGTTCGAGCCAGCCGGCGTCAGAGAGCCGCTGCGCGTCGGGCTCCGCCCACTCCTCGAGCACCTGGCCCTGACCTTTGCGGGCGAGCGCCCAGGCCCTGACGAGGATGTCCTGCTCGGTCTCTGTGATTCCATCGGTGACTCCCTTCTCGCGGCTGAGGGGTCGGGGGCGGCGCTGCTCAGGGGACGCCGCCCCTGTCCCTCGTGACTTGACAAGCCGAATGTGTGTCTGCAATGCGGGTTCGTAGTCCCGCGTGGTCGAGCGTCGTTTTCGTCGGCGTGGCCTTCTAAGCCGCGGGTCGCAGGTTCGAGCCCTGCCCGGGGCGCTCGGCGAGAGTGGGCGATTTCCGGGAAGGCAGCTCAGCGGCGCTTGATCGTGACCGTGCGCGTCGCCGTCTGGCCAGTGCCGGCCGCGTCCTTCACCGCGACGCTCACTGCGAACCTGATCTTCTTGCCCCTCTTGACCTTGCGTACGAGCTGGCGGCCCTTCTTGGAGAGCGTGACCTTCAGGGTCGTCGAGCTGTTCGGGGTGAGCTTCTTGAAGGGCTTCTTGCCGACCGCCTTCTTGCCGATCCTCGCCCGGACCGTGCCTGAGCACGCCTGGATCGCGACCGCCGCCGCCGAGAGCAGGTCCTTAC
Organism: uncultured Thermoleophilaceae bacterium; assembly: GCA_963808875.1. Classification (GTDB taxonomy): domain Bacteria; phylum Actinomycetota; class Thermoleophilia; order Solirubrobacterales; family Thermoleophilaceae; genus JACVRW01. The sequence goes on along the minus strand of CAWEHM010000041.1, from coordinate 3,928 downwards.
GTCTTGCCACGACGGACTCCTCGGGCGCGGGCATCGCTCATTCGACCCTAAGCCCGGCGGCACGGTTCCGCAAATGACGGATTTTGCTCGATTGCTGCCGCCCGTCGCTAGGGTGCCGCGGATGCACAAGCTTCGATTCAATCGCGTGGCGCTCGCCGCGCTCATCACCTCACTCGCGGTCCCGGCCGCGGCCGGTGCCCAGGCGCCGCCGCCGCCCACGGCCGCCAACGGGCAGGCCGTCAAGACGCTCGCTCAGGGCGTTCCGACCCCCACCGAGTTCGCGTTCTTCAAGAGGAACGTGTTCGTCGGCGCGTTCGGGCCCGAGGACGGCTCGGGCGGCGGCGTGTACCGGATCCGCAAGGGCAAGGCCAAGCGGGTCAAGGGCTCGCCGAAGACGGTCTCGGGCGTTGCCTGGCGCAAGGGCAAGCTCTACGTCGCGAGCGGACAGCGGATCGTCGTCATGAGCCGCTGGAACGGTCGCCGCTTCCTCAAGAAGCGGACGCTCTACAAGGGCCCGCTGGGCTTCAACGGGTTCAGCGGCCTCGCGTTCGGCCCGGACAAGCGCCTCTACTCGGGCGTCCAGCTGAACGACCAGACTGACCAGCAGCCGGACACCAGCCCGTTCGCGCGCTCGGTGGTCTCGCTGACCGCGAAGGGCAAGGACATCAAGACGGTGGCCACGGGCCTCCGCCAGCCCTGGCAGCTCACGTTCGTGCAGGGCAACCCGAACCCGTTCGTGTCGGTGCTCGCCGACGAGCGCACGCCGACGCCTCCGGACTGGGTCGTGAACGCCAAGCCCGGCGACAACTACGGCTACCCGACCTGCACGCAGTCCGTGAAGAAGGACTGCAAGGGGTTCGCGAAGCCGATCGCCCTCCTGCCGGACCACGCCTCGCCGATGGGCATCAGCCCGATCGGGCAGACGCTGTACGTCGCCCTCTTCGGCGGCCGCGGCAAGGGTCCCGAGGTGGTGTCGATGAACACCGGCGGCAAGCAGATCAAGACGTTCCTGAGCGGCTACGCCGCGCCCGTGCTCGCCGTGGGCACGAGGAACGGCAACGTCTACACCGGCGACCTCACCGGCGCGATCTACCGCGTCAAGGCGGCCGGCTAGATCCATACGCGCACACCGGCCCGTCCCGGGGTAGGGTCGCTCTGTGAAGAGCGGCCTCCTCGGGACGGGCCTCGCGCTGCTGGCCATCGCCCTGCCGGCACACTGATGCGTGCGATCACGATCATTCCGGGCCGGCCCGACAGCGTCGAGCTGACGGAGCTGCCCGAGCCGGAGCCGAAGGACGGCGAGCTGCTGGTCGAGCCCCTGCGGCTCGGCGTCTGCGGCACCGACCGCGAGATCGCGGAGGGCGCTCATGGCGAGCCGCCGCCCGGCCACGAGCGGATCGTGCTTGGGCATGAGCTGCTCGGCCGCGTGAAGCAGGGCGGGGGAGGCTTCGAGGAGGGGCAGCTCGTGGCGGGCATCGTCCGCCGGCCCGATCCCGTTCCGTGCCCCTGCTGCGCCAAGGGCGAGTGGGACATGTGCCGCAACGACCAGTACACCGAGCGCGGCATCAAGGGCCTCGACGGCTACGGCGCCGAGCTCGTGACCATCGAGCAGGACTTCGCGATCCCGATCCCGGACGAGCTCGGCGACCTCGGCGTGCTCACCGAGCCGTCGAGCATCCTCGCCAAGGCGTGGGAGCAGATCGATCGCATCGCCACTCGCGCGTGCTCGGTGCACGAGCGCGTGCTGATCACCGGGGCGGGGCCGATCGGGCTATTGGCCGCCCTCATGGGGAAGCAGCGCGACCTCGAGGTGCACGTGCTCGACCGCGCCGAGAAGGGCATCAAGCCTGACCTCGTGAAGGCGCTCGGCGCCGAGTATCACACGGGCGACATCACCGAGGCCTCCAAGAGCGCGGAGCCGGACATCGTGGTCGAGTGCACCGGCGTGGCCGAGCTCGTGGCCGGCTCGATGCAACACACCGCGCCCGGGGCGATCGTGTGCCTGACCGGCGTATCCAGCTCGCGCACGCTCAGCCTCGACATCGGCGCCCTCAACAACGAGCTCGTGCTCGAGAACGACGTGGTGTTCGGCTCGGTGAACGCCAACCGCCGGCATTTCGAGGCAGCCGTGAAGGCGCTGACGGGCGCCGATCGGGACTGGCTCGGCCGCATGATCACGCGCACCGTGCCGCTCGAGCGCTGGCCGGATGCTCTCGAGCGCGGTGACGACGACATCAAAACCGTGGTCGAGTTCTCCCGCGCATAGCGGCGGATCACAGGTACCCTGATCCGGAATGCCGACCTCACTGGTCACAGGAGGCGCGGGCTTTCTCGGCTCGCATCTGTGCGATTACCTGATCTCGCGAGGGCAGCGCGTGATCTGCGTGGACAACCTCGAGACTGGGTCGCTCGAGAACATCCGCCACCTCAAGAACGGGTCGAATTTCCGGTTCGAGATGTTCGACATCACGAGCCACTACGAGCTGGACGAGCCGATCGACTCCGTCTACCACATGGCCTCGCCGGCCTCCCCGATCGACTACGCGCGGCTGCCGCTCCACACGCTCAAGGTGGGCGCGTACGGCACCCACAACACGCTCGGCCTCGCGAAGAAGCACCGGGCGCGGTTCCTGCTCGCCTCGACCTCCGAGGTGTACGGCGACCCGCTGGTGCACCCCCAGCCGGAGACCTATTGGGGCAACGTGAACCCGATCGGCCCGCGCGGCGTGTACGACGAGGCGAAGCGCTACGCCGAGGCGCTGACGATGGCCTACTTCCGCCAGCAGGGCGTGGACACGACGATCGTGCGGATCTTCAACACCTTCGGGCCACGCATGCGGCCGAACGACGGCCGCGCCATCCCGGCCTTCCTGGGACAGGCTCTCGCAGACCGCCCGGTGACGGTGTTCGGCGAGGGCTCCCAGACCAGGAGCTTCTGCTACGTCGACGACCTGATCCGCGGCCTCGTGCTGCTCTCGGAGTCCGAGGTGCACGAGCCCGTCAACATCGGGAATCCGAACGAGATGTCGCTGCTCGAGATGGCCAAGCTGATCATCGAGCTGACCGAGTCGCGCTCGGAGATCGTGTTCGAGGCGCTGCCGGTGGACGACCCGCAGGTGCGCCAGCCGGACATCACCCGGGCGCGCGAGCTACTCGGGTGGGAACCGGAGATCGACGTGCGCGACGGCATCGGCCAGACGATCGAGCACTACACCAAGCTGCTCGGCGCGCCGCGATGAGCTGGCCGAGGCCAAGAACCTCGAGGCCATCTCGAAGGCGATCGACCACCACAACACCACGTGCGAGTGGCCGGCAGTGGCGGTCGAGCTGAACCCGTTCGAGGTGGACCGCCTGGGCTGGGACTCGATCCGCGGCCTCGAGATCCGCGGGAACCCGGATATCGGGACGGGCTCCTTCCGCATCGTCTGCGCCCGCGAGGACGGGCTGCCGGCGGAGGAGGAGACGGTCGAGGCGGTGGCGAACCAGACGGTTCCCGCCGAGTTGACGCCTCTTCCCTGATCCTGGACGACTGTCCTAGTCCCGGTCGCGCCTGGACTTTTGTTTTTCCGCTAGTTGCCGATACATCAGTAGTTCCCGCAATCGGCGTCCTAGTGGGGAAAGGGTTCCGTATCGACTTCGCGCGCATTCGTCATCTGGCAGTAGCTGTGGCCGCCCTCGGCGGCCTGGTCACCGGCGCATCGCTTGCCGGGGCCGAATCGCCGCACCCTGACAGCTCTCCGCACCTCCTGGTCGTGCCGGGAACGGCACAGGGAGAGCTCGCTCTCGCGCGCGCGGACGCACGCGTGGTTGCGCGCTACGAAGACTTCTCGCTGGTGGAGGCGACCGGGAATGACGTGGACCGACTGCGCAACGCCGGCGCAGGCAAGCGGGACGACATGCGCGATGTCGTTCTCGCCGGAGGCCAGGT
>CAWEHM010000040.1:0-132470 GCA_963808875.1 uncultured Thermoleophilaceae bacterium | reverse complement strand
CGCGAAGGTATGCGGGCCACCCGTGGATCGAGGAGAGCGCTGCGCTCCACGCGACAATTCGGAGTGACGTCGGGTACGGGTGCCAGGCCGGCGTGCTCGGCGGCTCATTCGTGGCCAACCAGCTGTCGACCACTTCGGCCCAGAACGCATCCCCCTCGTCGCTGCGCGAACCGGCGGCGTATTCGGCAAGCGGCGAAAAGCCATGTAGATGGAACAGAAACAGGAGTCCGTCGCGGGGGTCGGTCCAGAATCCTGGACTGCCGAGGCGCCTGGAAACGCCGTATGCCTCAAAGTCCGCGTGACGTGCGGAGGCTCGACCGGTGCGGTCTGCGGTGCCGGGCTCGGCCGAGACCCGCGGCAATCGGGCGCGGCTTCGGCACGACTCGAGGTCGGGTCACCGCGGCCGGACGCGGGCGGCAGCAGCCGCCGAAGTCGCCACAGGAGCTGACGGGCGCGCATGCCGGACGGCGTCTAGTACAGCGAGATGCGTCGTAGACGACCTGAGGCGGGCACCGATCAGGTTCCGTAGCGAGACAGGAGCGCCTCCCGGACACGGACTCCAGCGCTCCCATCCCAGTGCTCGAGATCGGTTGCGCGCCGGGGCGTCCAAACGTCGAGAAGCTCTGGGAGCCGGTCGAGAGCGGCCTGTCCGACGCCCAGGATCGTGTTCGTTCCTCCCGCACGGTTATCGGCCTCTCAGTGTTCTCCCGGAGCGTGATGCACGGAATGCCCAAAACCGTGGTCTCCTCCTGAATGCCGCCCGAGTCGGTGAGGACCGCGGATGCGGAGATCATCAGCGATAGGAAGCGCAGGTACCCCAGCGGCCCGAGCAACCGCACGCGCGTGGGCCGCCACCCGGCCTCGTCGAGCTGTCGCTTACTGCGCGGATGAATGGGATAGACGACAGAGCGCGATCGGGCGATGTGTTCCAGGACTTCCATGACCGGTAGGAACCGGTCATGGAAGTCGACCAGGCCGGGCCGGTGGAGCGTCACGAGGACGAAGTCGCCCAGTCCCAGTTCCGTCGCGACGTCGAGCTCCCGCGCCACCTGTTCGTACGCGCGCAGCGAGTCGATCATCGTGTTGCCCATGAACGCGATCCGCTCCGCGCATATCCCCTCGGCGCGGAGGTCGTCCGTCGCCTCTCGGCTTGGGCTCAGAAGGAGATCGGAAAGGTGATCGGTCAGCGTGCGGTTGTGCTCTTCGGGCATTGTCCAATCGCGGCTCCTCAGCCCGGCCTCCAGGTGCGCTACAGGGACGTGCGCCTGCGCGGCCGCCAGTCCAGCCCCCAGGGTGGAGTTCACGTCCCCCGCGACGAGCACCACGTCTGGGCTCACCGCGTGTAGGACAGGTTCGACCGCAAGCATCACGCCAGCTGTCTGCTGCGTGTGGGTCCCTGAGCCGACACCCAGAAAGTAGTCCGGCTCGGGCATATCGAGATCCTCGAAGAACGCATCCGACATGCGCCGGTCATAGTGCTGCTCAGTGTGGACGAGCACCTGGCGGACGCCCGCAACGTGTCCCAGCGCCCGCATCACGGGCGCGACCTTCATGAAGTTCGGTCGGGTGCCCACGACGTGCAGGACCTTCAAGACCCGGCGATCTTAGCTACGAGCTGGCAGTGCGGAGTCTCGGCCTAGCCTCGCTTAAAGATCTTGTACGCGGGCTTCGGGTCGCCGCGCCAGTCGAGCAGACCCCAGTTGGTTTCATCGCCGGGGCTGCCGCCCGGACCATTGGGAGGCTCGTCATACAGGCCGAGCCAGCCGAGGGTGTAGATGCGTGAAAACCGCCTGGTGATTCGGAGTGCGTCAGAGAGCCACGCGGCCTGGATCGGCCGAGTCATGAAAAAGGGAAACGTGTGATTGGCGTGATCGGTTGGCAGGCTGAACTCGGAGATGAAGAGTCTTGATGGGGCGTCCCGCGCCGACGCCCCAGGTAGTGGTCGACCCAGCCCGCGAGCGTGTCCAGGTCCGAGAAGTCGGCAAAGCCGTAGCCGTGGTATGGACTGCGCAGGTCAGGCCGGCGCCACGTGAAGGGGTTGTGGCCGTAGAGGTCGAGCCGTGGCGGGCGCCCGTCCGGGCAGACGCATCGACTTGATGAACTTGCGGGGCCTGACGTCTCCCGACGTGAACGTGTTGCCTCCGATCACGATGTTGCTTTGGCGGACGCGCTTGAGTGCGCCATAGGCGGCGTCGAGGATCCGGCTGTAGATGCGGGGTCCGGTCGGCTTGTTGGGGGGCAGCGGCATGAAGTTCGGCTGGCGCGAGGGCTCCCCCCACACCATCCAGTGCCGCACCAGCCGGTATCGCCGGGCAGCCGCGGTCATGAAGTCGGCAAAGTCCTCGGGCCTCGGCGCCCACCGCCTGGGCCGCCCTCCGTTCGCCCACGGCGGTGAGAACATCACCTGAACCGAGACACGGATGCCGTAGAGCTTTGCCTGTCTGATCGCGTAGCGCAGCTGTCGGGGCCATCGGTACGCCGGATCCTCGGGATCCGTCGGGTTCGCGGGGCGAGTGGGAGCCACGTCGCTCCAAACCAGCCGCGCCTGGTAAATCCCGACCCCGAGATCCCGGTAGATCGGGAATTGGGACTGTCCGTTCACCTGCGCGGGTCCCCAGATTGCCTTCTTTACCGACGGCGCGGCCCATGCCCCGGGAGTGCCGAAGGCCGCTAAGCCGAGGATCACGATTGCCGACGCGATCGTCACACGAGCTCGCTCCACCATTCTTGCCTTGGGCATCATCCTGGAATACCCGGCCGTAGCGAGAAGATGCTCGATCGGCCGCGTCAGACGCCGTAAAGATAGAGTCGTCACTGGTCTAGACCGGAGGTGCGTGCGTGCGGCTGGGCGTCAAGGCTGCGCTCGCCGGCGGCGAGCTGGTCGACGGTGACGTCGACATCGAGGACGGGGTGATTGCCCGGGTGGGCGTCTCGCCCGCCGGGTCCGAGGGCGTCGCCGTTCCCGGGTTCGTCGACGTGCACATCAACGGCATCGACGGGGTCGACTTCCTCGCGGCCGATCCGGACGCCTACCGCCGCGCCGGCGAGGCGCTCGCGCGGACGGGTGTGGTGGCCTACCAGCCGACCTTCGTCTCGTCGGACGAGAGCGCCTACGGCGAGCCGCTGCGGGCGGCCGCCGCGGCGATCGCCGAGGACGGCGGCGGCGCGCTCCCGCTGGTGCTGGGCGTGCACCTCGAGGGCCCGTTCCTCTCGACGGAGTGGCCGGGTGCCCATGACCCGGAGCATTTGCGGATTCCGGACCTGGGCCTCGCCGAGCGGCTTGTGGGCGCCGGCCCCGTGACGACCATGACGCTCGCGCCCGAGCTGCCGGGCGCGCTCGAACTGATCGACTGGCTCGTGGCGCGCGACGTGGTGGTCTCGTGCGGCCACTCGGACGCCGACGCGGCGCAGGCGTACGCCGCCTTCGACCGCGGCGCCCGCGCCATCACGCACGTATACAACGCCCACCGGCGCTGGCGGCCGCGCGACCCGGGCATCGCCGGCGCCGCGCTCGTGCGCGCCGGACGTGACCGTCCAGGCGATCGTCGACGGCGTGCACCTCGCGCCCGAGACGGCCTACGGCGCCTTCCTCGCGGCGCGCGAGCGCTTCTGCCTCGTGACCGACGCGATCGAGGCGGCACTGCTCGACCCGGGCGAGTACGAGCTGGGCGGCCGCCCGGTGCGGTCGCGCGACGGCGCCGTGCGGCTGCCCGACGGCACGCTGGCCGGCAGCGTGCTGACGATGGACGAGGCGGTCCGCAACCTGGTGGCGAGCGGCGCCGACTGGACTCGACGCGGTGCACGCCGCGTCGACCGCCCCGGCGCGGCTGCTCGGACGCGACGACCTCGGCCGTCTCGAGCCGGGCGCGCCCGCACACGTGACCGTCCTCGACGACGACCTGAACGTCCTCCGCACGCTGGTGAGCGGCCGCGAGGCGCTGAGCGCCTCCGCCTGACGGCGCGGCGCCGCGGGTCCGGCCTACTCCCGCGTCTGGCGAAGCGCGATCTCGTAGCGGTCGCCCGGGTAGAGCGAGATCGCGTACAGAACGGGCACGCCGTCGCGGTCGCGCGTGACGGTGTGGAAGCGGAGGCCGGGCGAGCCCTCCGGCACCCCGAGCTGCGGCGCCTCGTCGGCTTGCGATGGCCACCGCCACGACGCGCTGCTCCGCGTCGCCGAGCTCGACTCCGAACCGATCGGCGAGCACGTCGAAGAGGGACGCGTCCGCGAAGCCGATCTCGTCGATGCCCTGGAAGCGCTCGAGCGGCAGGTACACCTGCTCGATCGCCATCGGGCGCCCGTCGGCGGTGCGCACGCGGTCGAGCCGGAAGCACCGGTCGCCGGCCTTCAACTCGAGGGTGCCCGCCAGGAAGCCGTCCGCCTCGACCGGCTCGCTCGAGATGACCGTGGAGCCGGGCACCTGCCCGCGCGCGTGCATGTCCTCCGTGAACGAGGTGAGCGCGCCCGCCTGCGCGATCCGCGGCTCGGCCACGAAGGTCCCGCGGCCGTGGAGCCGGTACACGGAGCCCTCTGCGGTGAGCCGCTCGACCTCGCCCCGGACGGTCATGCGCGCCAGGCCGTATCGCTCGGCCAGCTCGCGCTCCGACGGCAGCGCCGCGCCGGCCGGGAGCGTGGCGAGCAGCTCCTCGAGGATCGCCCGGAGCGCCTGGCCCTTCGGGACGCCGCGCGGCAGCCGCGCCGGAAGCGCGCCGCCGTCCGTTGCGGCGCGCTCAGCCATCGGCTCCCAGCGGAGGCGCGCTAGCCAGCCGGCGCGTGAGCGCTTCCGGATCCGTGATCGCGGTTCCCACGACCACCGCGAAGGCGCCCGCCCCGAGCGCGGCCCAGACCACCTCCTGTGTGCCGTATCGCCCCTCCGCCAGCACGGGGACCTCGAGCTCCTGCGCCAGCTCGGCCACCAGCGGCAGAGTCCGGCCCGGCCGGTGCGTCGCCACCGGTGTAGCCGGAGAGCGTGGTCGCCACCGCCGCGGCGCCGGCCTCGGCCGCCGCCTGCCCAGCACTCGCCGCGTCCACGTCGGCCACGATCCTGCCCGGGCAGCTCCGCGACGGCCGCGGCCACGAACTCCGCGCCGCTCGTCCCGTCCGGTCGCGGGCGCTCGGTGGCGTCCACAGCCACCAGGTCCGCGCCCGCGTCGGCTACCGCCAGCGCGTCCGCGATCTCGGGCGTGATGTACACCTCGGTGCCGGGAGTGCGGCGCTTGACGAGCCCGATCACGGGCACGCCGACCGCCTCCCGGATCGCGCGGATCGTCGCCGACTCCCTCGGTCCGGATGCCCACCGCGCCGCCCGCCTCGACCGCCCGCGCGATCGCGGCCAGGTGCTCCGGCGCGGCGAGCGGGCTGCCGGGCGCCGCCTGGACGGACACCACCAGGCCGCCGCGCATCCGCTCGAGCGCCTCGTTCACCGCCACTTCCGCAGGATCCCCGGCTCGTCCGGCAGCTCCTCCGCCAGCTCGGCCAGCAGCAGCGCGCCGGCCAGCGGGTCGCCCTCCGGCTCCACGATCGACGAGCCCGGCAGCCGCGTCTCCACCTCGCGCCTGAACGGCGCCGCGATCAGCTCACCCGCCCCGAACACGCTCCCCGTGTACGAGACGAGCACCTCCTCCCCCGGCTCGAACAGCCGCCCGGCCGCGGCGCACGTGCTGATCGCCAGCTCGCGCGCGGCGTCGGCGAGGATCGTGCGGGCGTACTCGTCGCCCGCCTCCGCCGCGCGCGCCACGTCCTCCGCGAACGACGCCACCGCGCGCGTGGGCACGGGCGCGGAGTAGATCTGCTCGGGCAGCTGCTCCACCTCGCCGAAGCGCTCCCGCGCCGCCTCCAGAAGCCCGGGCGAGCCCGGCCGGCCGTCGTACTCGCGGAGCGCCGCGTCGAGGCCCGCCCGCCCGATGGCGAACCCGCTGCCGGCGTCGCTCAGAAGCGAGCCCCAGCCGTCCACCTTCGCGAAGCGCTCCCCGCGCCGCGCGAGGCACGCGGTGCCGGTGCCCGCGGCCACCACGACGCCGTCCCGGCGGCCGATCGCGCCCAGCAGTGCCGTGAGCCCGTCGGAGGCGATCGCGAGCGACTCCACCCCCACGCTCTTCCGGAACGAGTCGGCGATCCAGCCGAGATCCTCGTCCCCCACCGCCTCGAAGCCCGAGAGCCCGATGGCGGCTCGCGGCGCGGTGTCCGGCAGCGGGCCGAGCTCGGCGACCGCCGCGAGCAGCCGCTCGCTCACCGCCTCGTGCCCGCCACCCATCCCCACGCGGATCACGCCGGGCGCGACGGCTGAGCGCGGGCCGCGCCCGTCATCTGAGAGCGCGGCCCTGATCGTTGTCTGTCCTGCGTCGACGGCGAGCGCCGCCTTCGTCACTCGACTCCGGCCTTCTGGCAGGCCGCCTTGTACTTGGCCGTGCAGATGTCGTCCGCCTTCAGGAAGCCCTCCTTGACGACGGTGCTCTGGATGTTGTCCGGCTGTACCGCGAACGTGTCCAGGAGGGACGACGGCACCTGCTTCTGGCCGTTGTCCACCTTGTCCTTCGTGAGGTCGGCCGGAGGCTGCTTGCCCTGGGCCAGCGGCACCGCGATCTCCGCCGAGGTCTCGGCGATGTCGATGATCGGCTGGTACACCGTCATCAGCTGCTCGCCGGCAAGGATCCGCTGGATCCCCGCGAGCTCCGCGTCCTGGCCGGTCACGTACGTTCGAGGACGGATCCACGCCGGCGCCCTTGAGCGCGGCGATCGCGCCGCCCGCCATGCCGTCGTTCGCCGAGTAGACGGCGTCGAAGCCGTCCTTGCCGAGCGACGTGACCGACGCCTCCATCTCCGACTGCGCCTTATCCGGGCTCCAGTCGGGCGTGTCGTACGACTTCACGATCTGCGCGCCGCGCTTCTTCAGCACCTGAGTCGCCCCGTCCTTGTAGGGCTTCGAGTTGCTGTCGGTGGGCGCCCCGTTGATCATCACGACCTTCGGGCTCTTCTTCCCGGCCTTGTCGAGCGCGTCCATCTGGACCTCCGCCTGTTGCTGGCCCACCTTGAACGGGTCGATCGAGACGTAGTAGTCGATGTCGGCGTCCGGGATCAGCCGCCCGTACGAGATCACCTTCACGTCGGACTGCTTCGCCCGCTGGACGATGCTGCCCGCCGACGCCACGTCGACCGCGCTGATCACGATGACCTTCGCGCCCTTCGTGATCGCCGCCTCGGCCTGCTGCTGCTGCTTCGCCGGGTCCTGGTCCGCGTTCGCGTAGATGACCTCGCAGCCGCCGCACAGCTCCTTCACGCGCCGCTCGAAGTTCGGCTTGTCCTGCTGCTCGTAGCGGGTCGTCTTCGTCTCCGGCAGAAGAAGCGCGATCTTGCCGCTGCCGCCGCTGGAGCCTCCCCCGCCGCCCGAATCGTCGTCGCCGCCGCACGCCGCGAGGAGTGACCCCGCGAGCACAACAGCGACGCAAACCGTGAACGCCTTCAACCGAAAACTGAAATCTCGCATCGGCCCCTCCTCCTCCTCACGCTTGCGGAGCGGCGGACGCTATCACAGGTGGTCTAGACCAGTCAGCCGGTCGGCGTGACGCGATACGCGTCGAACACGGACTCGATGTTGCGAATCCGCGTGATGCAGGCTCGGAGCGCCTCGGTGTCCCCCACCTCGACCACGAACCGGTTCTTCACCATCGGGTGCACCACCGTGCAGCGGGCCTCGAGGATGTTGATTCCGGTCTCGGCGAAGGTCCGCGAGAGGTCCTCCAGCAGGCGGTGGCGGTCCCAGCCGTCCACCTGGAGCTCCACCCGGAATGCGGACGTGGTGTCGCCGTCCCAGGACACCGGCGTGAACCGCTCCGGGTTCTTCATCAGCGCCTGGGCGTTCGGGCAGTGCTCGTTGTGGATCGTGATGCCCTTCCCGAGCGAGATGTAGCCCACGATCGGGTCGCCCGGCACCGGCCGGCAGCACTTGGCGAGCCGCAGCATCACGTCCTGGACGCCCTCGACCTTGATGCCGTACGTGGAGGAGGCGGCCGTCTTGCGCGGCGTCTCGCGCCGCTCCATCAGCTCGGCGGCGGGCGACGGCTCGTCGACCGCGGACTCGCCCTCCTTCAGCCGGTGCATCAGCTTCTGGGTGACGGTCTTGGCGGAGATCTTCGCCTGGCCGAGCGCGATGTAGAAGTCCTCGCCCTTCTTGAAGCCCATCTCGCGGATCACGTCCGCGAGCAGCGGCGAGCCGTGCATCTTCTGCGGCGGCAGGCCGGCGCGCTTCAGGTTCTCCTGCAGGATCTCGCGGCCGCTCCGCTCCGAGTCCTCGCGGCGCTCGCGCTTGAACCAGGCGCGGATCTTCGACTGCGCGCGCGTTGTCTTGGCGAGCGCCAGCCAGTCGCGCGACGGGCCGCGCTCCTTCTTCGAGGTGAGCACCTCGCAGATGTCGCCCGACTGCAGCGTGTAGTGCAGCGGCACGATCTTGCCGTTCACCTTCGCTCCCACGCAGCGGTGGCCCACGTCCGTGTGGATCTCGTAGGCGAAGTCGAGCGGGGTGGCGCCCGCGCCGAGCGACTTCACCTCGCCCTTCGGCGTGAACACGAACACCTCGTCCTCGAAGAGGTCCGCCTTCAGCGTCTGGGCGAACTCCTGCGGGTCCGCCATCTCCTGCTGCCAGTCGAGCAGGTGCCGGAGCCACTCGACCTTCTCCTCGACCGGCTTCGAGCCGTCCTCCTTGTAGATCCAGTGCGCGGCCACGCCGAACTCGGCGGTGCGGTGCATCTCCATCGTCCGGATCTGGATCTCGAGCGGCCGGCCCTCGGGCCCGATCACGGTCGTGTGGAGCGCCCTGGTACATGTTGAACTTGGGCATGGCGACCCAGTCCTTGAAGCGCCCGGGCAGCGGCTTCCACAGCGAGTGGATCACGCCGATGGCGCCGTAGCAGTCCTTCACCGAGTCCACGATCACGCGCATGGCGGTGAGGTCGTAGATCTCGTTGAACTCGCGCCCCTTCTTCGTCATCTTCGAGTAGATCGAGTAGAAGTGCTTGGCGCGGCCGGCGATGTCGGCCTCGATGCCGACGGCCTTCAGCTCCTTCTCGAGGTACGCGCCGGCGCGCTCCACGTAGGCGTCGCGCTCCTCGCGCTGCTGCGAGACGAGCTGCCTGATCTCGTTGTACTTGCGCGGGTGGAGCGTGTGGAAGGCGAGGTCCTCCAGCTCCCACTTGATCGCGTGGATGCCGAGCCGGTGCGCCAGCGGCGCGAAGATCTCGAGCGTCTCGCGCGCCTTCTCGTGCTGCTTCGACTTCGGCATCGAGCCGATCGTCCGCATGTTGTGGAGGCGGTCGGCGAGCTTGATGAGGATGACCCGGATGTCGCGGGCCATCGCGACCATCATCTTCCGGTAGTTCTCCGCCTGGCGGTCGTCGCGGCTCTGGAAGGTGACGCCCGACAGCTTCGTCAGGCCGTCCACGAGCTGGCCGATCTCGTCGCCGAACTCGTCGGTGACCTCCTCGATCGAGGCGCTCGTGTCCTCGACGGTGTCGTGCAGCAGGGCGGCGCACAGCGTAGCCGTGTCGAGCCGCATGCCGGCGCAGATCTTCGCCACGCCCACCGGGTGGTTGATGAAGTCCTCGCCGCTCGCGCGCCGCTGGTCGGCGTGGCGGTTGCAGGAGAAGACGAACGCCCGCTCCACGAGGTCGCGGTCGATCTCCTCGGCGGCCTCGCCGGAGTGCTCCTCGACGACCGCGAACAGGTCGCCCAGCAGGCGGCGCTGGTCGTGGGTGAGCTTGGTCTTCGGTCCCGCGGGAGCGTGGCCCGTGTGCCGGTCGACGGGGCGATGCCGGAAGTCGCGCTCCGGCGCCTTCGGCTTGGCCGTCGTTCTCGGCTTGGCCGCGGTCCCGTTCGACCCGGTGGTCGGCTTCTTCCCGGGGGTCGCAGGCTTGGTCGTGCCCGCGCCGTTGGCCTTCTTCGCCGGAGCGGCGGTCTTCGCGGTCGCAGCGGTCTTCGCGGCCGGCGCGGTCTTCGTGGCCGGCGCGGTCTTGGAGGTGGTCGCCGTGGTCTTCGTCGCCGCGCGCTTCGCGGCGGGCTTCTTGGCCCGCTCCTTCGTGGTGGCCTTCCCGGCGCCGCGCGGCAGCTTCGGCATACCTCCGAGTTTAGAGCCGCCTTCAGCCGGGTTGAGGTAGTCCGGGACGTATGGCAGGTTGGGCGCCATGCGATCTCTACTACCGCGGAGACTGTCCATTGCCCTGATTGGGGCCATCACCCTTGCGATCCCGGCGATCGCGCCCGGCACCGCCGGCGCCGCCGCGCCCACGTGCAGCGACATGAACGTGAGCGTGCCGCACAACGCGGTGACGCCGATCTTCATCAACTGCACCGGGGGCACGGGCGCGGGATCGCCGGACGTCCTCGTGTGGACCAACCCGTCGAAGGGCACGGTCAGTCCCGCCTTTGGCGGGACCAGCACCGACCAGTGGGTGACCTACACCCCGAATCCCGGCGCATCGGGAGCCGATTCCTTCACGTACCGGGGCGTGTCGCCGGGTAGCGGAAGCGTCGGCAGCGACGAGCTCACTGTGCTTTACACGGTGAACCTCCGCATCGGGGCGGGCTCGCCGCCGGCGTGTTCCAACCTCTCCCAGTCGGTGCCGCAGGCGACCGGCACGCCGCTCCGTCTGAGCTGCGCGAGCGGAGGCGACCCGATCGTGAGCTTCTCCATCTCGAACGCGCCGGACCATGGCTCTCTGAACACGTCGAGCCTGAATAGCGGGCTGGTCTCCTACACGTCGAACGCGGGATTCGCCGGGCAGGACTTCTTCGGGTACCGCGCGACCAGCACCTGCGGCGCCGCGAGCTGCCAGTCCGCGGAGGCGACGTTCGATGTCCAGGTGCTCAACCCGCAGCAGGGACCGCCGGGAGCGGACGGCGCGGATGGCGCGCCGGGCACCCCGGGCAAGGACGGCGCGCCGGGCGCGGCGGGGTCCGTCGTGACGGTGGACCGCCTCTTCATCGCGTCCTATCTCGACGGCCTCACCGCTCGCCGCGGGAAGCCGGTGATCCTTCGCTACGTGTCCACCACGAGCGCCCAGGTGATGCTCGAGGTGTTCAAGGGCGCGAGGAGAGTCTCGGCGGCCGTCGCGAGCGGACGGCCCGGCAAGAACTCGATTCGGTGGAACGGCAAGGTGGACGGCAAGAAGGCCCCCCGCGGCGTGTACAAGCTGCGGCTGAAGGCGACGTCAGGCGACCAGGTCGCGACCGACAGGGCGACGGTCCGGCTGCGTTAGGCGACGGCCGCTAGGCGACGGCTGCGACACGGGGGCCGCGGGCGCCCACGGCGAGCGGGTCGGCCCGGAGGATGCCGATCAGGGCGTCCACCACGGCCGGGCTGAACTGCGTGCCGGCGTTGCGGAGGAGCTCGTCGATCGCCTCGTCGAGCGACATGGCGGCGCGGTAGGAGCGGTCGGTGGTCATCGCGTTGAAGGCGTCGCAGCAGGAGACGATCGCGGACTCGACCGGGATCTGGTCGGCCACGAGGCCGTCGGGGTAGCCGCTGCCGTCCCACTTCTCGTGGGACGAGCGCACGATCCGGCCCACGTCGCTCAAGAGGCCGCCGACGCGGTCGAGCATCCGCTGGCCCTCGATCGTGTGCGTCTTGATGACGAGCCACTCATCGTCGGTGAGCGGGCCCGGCTTGTTGATGATCTCCTTCGGCACGGCGATCTTGCCGACGTCGTGGAGCAGCGCGCCGAACTCCACGTTGCGGCGCTGCTGCGAGCTGAGGCCCATGCCGTCGGCCACCGCGACCGAGAGCGACACGACGCTCCGGCTGTGGAAGCCCGTGTACTCGTCGTCCACCTCGAGCACGTCG
This sequence comes from uncultured Thermoleophilaceae bacterium, assembly GCA_963808875.1. Taxonomy (GTDB): domain Bacteria; phylum Actinomycetota; class Thermoleophilia; order Solirubrobacterales; family Thermoleophilaceae; genus JACVRW01. The sequence continues at coordinate 120,642 of CAWEHM010000040.1, read as the reverse complement.
CAGAGCAGGAGCGTGGTGCCGCGGTAGGCGCGGCTCAGCTCGATCGCCTGGCGCATGCGAGCGCCGCGCTCTAGCGCGAAGACGAACAGGAGGCCGGCGAGCGGCAGCATCAGGAGCACGGCGTACGGCTCGACGGTGGCCGCCATCGCGGTGAGGAGACCCACCGGCGACAACAGGATGTCCACGAGCGTTGACCAGCCGAGGAGCGACGGCTGGAGCTTGGGCGAGATCCCGAGCCCCGCCCACTCGCGGAGCGTCGCAAAGCCGTTGTCCACCGCGATCTGGGCGGCCAGGGCGGCCAGGAGCACCGGCCACTCGGACAGGTTCGGCGCGGTCACGTCGAAGGCGGCCAGCACGAGGACGGGCCCGATCGAGTGCCACGCGTTGCCCACCGCCGCGAGCGCGCGGCTCGGGTGGCGATCGCCGATCAGGTACTCGGGCGTGCTGCCGAGCACCATCCCGGCGGCCACGAGCAGCGGCACGATGCCGAGCGGCACCAGGAACAGCATGGGCACGAGCACGATCTGGGTCGGCACCGTGAAGCCGTAGCCGATGGGGAAGCGAACCCGCGCGAGGAGCGCGTACGAGGCCACCAGCGCGAGCGCGAGCGGCAGGTCGAACGCGCGGTCCGACGGCACGAGGAATGCCATCGCCACGGCCGTGGCGAGGAACGCGGCCGCGCTAACCGCTTCGGTGATGCCTTCCCGGCCACGCAGGGGCTCGGCGTACTCTCGGTCCCAGCTCTCTCGGAGCTCTTCAACAGCGGGCGCGAGACCGGAGCGGAGGTCGTCGAAGATCCGCATCGCTGCTGCGTTTATCGGCAGATCGCGCCAGGGCCTTATGGACGTGCGTTCGATAGACGGACGTTGCCCCTGCGAATGGACGTATGTCCGTGGCGGGAAACGGCGACGACGCCGACCATTGCCTCATGCGCTTCCGTCTTCGCACCACTCTGATCGCCGCCTGTGTGGCAGCCGCGGCGCTCGCCGTGGGCGCACCGGGCGCAAGCGCCGGCCTGCTCGTAAAGTCGGCTCCCGACTGCTCGCCGAAGCCGACCTCGGCGGCCTTCTCGAAGGTCGACGGAGACAGCACCCAGTACTGGCTCGCGCCGGGCGGCGACTTCGAGGCAGGCAGTAAGGCGTGGTCGCTCGGTGGCCGTGCATCGTTCACCTCGGGCAACGAGCCCTGGAAGCTGGCGGGCTCGGACGACAATCGCTCGCTCGTGCTCCCGCCGGGCGCTTCGGCCACGTCGCCGGTGGTTTGCGTGGGCATCGAGCATCCGGCGGTGCGGCTGTTCGCGAAGAGCAGCGGGCTTCTGCCGACGCTGGCCGTGGACGTGATCACCGAGACCTCGCTCGGCCTCAAGGTCGCTGTACCCGCGGGAGTGCTGCTCCCCAACGGGAAGTGGAAGCCGAGCCCGAAGCTGATCGTGCTGTCAAGCCTGCTCCCGCTGCTCCCCGGCGAGCACACCCCGGTGCAGTTCCGGGTCACCTCGCTCGGACTCGGCACCTGGACGGTCGACGATTTCTACATCGACCCCCGCTGCCACTAGCGCCTGACGCGGAAGCGCAGGCTCTGTAGCTCGCCGGACTCGGCCCGGTCCACGGGCTCGAGCTGGACCTGGGCGCGGCTGCCCGCCTCACCGTAGAGGCGAACGCCGTCGCCGAGCAGCACGGGCGCGATGTGGACCACGACCTCGTCGATCAGGCCGAGGTCGAAGCACTGGGCGGCGATGCTGGCGCCGAAGATCTCGAGGTTCTTGTCGCCGGCGGCGTCCCTTGCCGTCCGGACGGCGTCCTCGAGGTCGCCGGTCAGCAGCGTGATGCCCGGGTCGCTCACGTCGTGGTCCTCGGCCCGGTGGGTCAGGACGAACACGGGTCCCTCCCACGCGCCGCCGTAGATGCCCTGGCGGCCGTTGTAGCGCTCGGTCGCGACGTCGTACCAGCGCCGGCCGGCGAGGATCGCGCCGGTGGAGCGCATCTCCTCGTCGGCCATCCGGTTCTCGGCCTCGGGGTACACGAACGCCCATTCCATCGCGTCGTCGGGGCCGGTGGTGAAGCCGTCGAGCGACATCATCACGTGCCAGACGACGGAGCTCACCGCTGCTCCTGGTTCTCCACGATGAGGAGAGTATTCCCGTCCTGGTCGCGGAAGAACAGCATCGGCGGCACGGGGTCGCCCATGCGGCTCACGTCGTCTGTGTCCACGCCGCGCGCCTGGAGCTCCGCATGCGCCTCGTCGATGTCGTCCGTGGTGAGGATGACGTTGGTGTCGACGCCGATCCGGTCGCTCGCGTAGTCCGGGGGAGGCACGATCGCGAGCGAGGTGCCGCCCGCCGGCGGGCTCACCTCGACCCAGCGATAGTTCCCGTCGACGGCGATGTCGGCTTCGACACTGAAGCCGAGCTTCTCGGTGTAGAACTCGATCGCCCGGTCCTGATCGCTCACCGGAACGGCAACACGCCCAACCCTGCCGATCACGGTCTTGCTACCTGTCTCTGCCATCACTGCCTCCTGAAGATCGGGTACGCCACCTGAGACCCGGCGCGGGGGCGAAACTAATCGCCGAGGCGCGTCCTGCAGAGCTAGCCGGTGGCTGCTGCCGGGGCGGCCTGAGGCAGCTCCGGCGAGAGGGCTTGCTCGGTTGCTTCGAGCTCGGCGCGGGCTGCGCGGTAGGTCGGTGAGAGCTCGAGGTCGGTCTCGATGCCTTCCACCGTGCGGCAACTCGGTGCCTCGAGGTCGAGCTCGATCAGGCCCAGCTCGGTGAGGACGGTGAGTAGGCGGGCGCAGGCGCTCGCGGGGCGCGGGTAGCGACCCGGGCCACGGACTGCGGCCTCGAAGGCGGTCCGATCCGCGTCGGCGGGGAGCTCGCGCAGCGCCCGGTACAGCTGGGTGAGCTGCGCCCGGAGGTCGAGGGCGGCCCTGTATGCAGTGATCGCGAACTCCGCCTCGGCCGGGCCCCAGGCGAGGTGCGCGCGGGGGGTCGCGTTCAGGAGCGGGTCCGCGATGCCGCCCGGCGGCGGGTCCAGGGCGACCAGGTGCTGGAAGGGCTCGCGTCCGAAGCGCCCCTGGCCCGCCGCGAGATCCGGCCGGGCGGCAAGAGCGGCCCACGATACGACGGGCATGGGAGCGCTCGACAGGCCTGCTACGACGGTCTCCAGGCCGGCTCGGCGGCGCGGCACATCCGCGACCGCGACCAGCACCGATTCGCCGCTCGAGAAGAGGTCACCGGCCACACCGGCGAAGCCCTCCCGCCTCCGGTCTTCGATCACGCCTTCCCCGTTCGTGGCGGGAGGGCTCGCTGCCGACAGGGCGGCGCGCAGCTCCGCCCAGAAATCCTCGTCCTCGCCCAGCACCTCGATCTCACCCGACTCGGTCGGGCACAGGGCGCGCAGGATCACGCGCGGTTCCACGATCCCCTTCCAGCGGTTCTTCTCCAGCCGGAGGGCGATGTCGTGGGATCGCTCCTGGGCGGGCGCGAGCTCTCTCGGGGGTGAGCGGAACGCCACTCCTCGTGACTTCGCACCTCCGGCTGTTACGAGGGTGAACCGGGAGTGTTCCCTCTCCTCTCCCATGCCGGTCACCCGCTCGAAGCGGGCGGCTGGGACGAGGAGGGTCGGCTGGGGGTTGCCCATGCCGAACGGGCGGAGCCGCTCGAGGTCCTCGGCGAGGTCGAGGCCGAGATCGCCGCCGGGGACGACAGCGTCGACTCGCTCGACCGGGATCAGGTCGTCGGGCGAGAGCGCCGCCGCCGCGTGCGCGGCGAGCGCGCGGCGCAACGCATCGACGGAGTCGGCGTCCAGTTCCACTCCCGCGGCCATCCTGTGACCTCCGAAGCGAATCAGGTGCTCCGAGCAGGCGGCCAGACCAGCGTGAAGGTCATACGCGGAGATGCTCCGGCCTGAGCCGCGGCCGTGAAGCGCTTCCGCGGAAGCGCTTCGATACCCGTTTGGGGTACTTCCGGCGTGCTCGCCGAGCGCGCTCGGCCCGTCCGGGGCGGTGTCGGCTCCGGCGCCGGAATCCAGCGCGATCACCACGCACGGGCGGCGCCAGCGTTCCACCAGCCGGGAGGCCACGATGCCCACGACCCCGGGGTGCCAGCCCTCCCCCGCCACCACGATCGCGGCCTGGTGCGCCTGGGCGGCGGCCGCCGCCTCGGCGGCGAACAGGATCCGGGTCTCGGCCTCCTGGCGGTCGCGGTTCAGGAAGTCGAGCTCCTTCGCGACCTCGCTCGCGCGCGCGGGATCGTCGGTGAGCATCAGCTCGAGGGCGGCGTCGGCGCGCTGCATGCGGCCGGCGGCGTTGATCCGCGGGCCGAGCCGGAAACCGAGCGACTGCTCGGAGATCTCGCCGGCCGCCACGCCGCCCACCTCCATGAGCGCCCGCAGGCCGGCCTTCCGCGTGCGGCCGAGCTCGACCAGGCCCTCCCGCACGATGCGGCGGTTCTCGCCGCGCAGGGGAACCAGGTCGCAGACCGTGGCGAGCGCGGCGAGGTCGATGTCCTCGGCGGCCTCCGCCGGGTCGCGGCCCGCCGCGGCGTACAGCGCCTCGCTCAGCTTCAGCACGACGCCCGACGCGCACAGCTCCGGACAGCCGTAGTCGCCGAGCGCCGGATGCACGATCGTGCACTCGGGCAACGCCTCCCCGGGCCGGTGATGATCGGTGACCACCACATCGAGCCCGGCCGCGCGCGCCGCGGCGATCGGCTCGACGGCGGTGATGCCGCAGTCCACGGTGATCAGCAGGCCGACTCCCCGGCCGGCGAGCCGCTCCACGGCCCCGTCCGACAGCCCGTAGCCCTCGTCGAAGCGGCTGGGCAGCTCCCAGACCGGCTCCGCACCGAGCGCGCGCAGCGTGCGAAGCAACATCGTGGTGGAGCAGACGCCGTCCACGTCGTAGTCGCCGAAGACGGCGATCACCGAGCCGCGCTCGACGTGGCGGAGGATCAGCTCACAGGCGGCGGGAACGCCGGGCAGCGACGCCGGATCGTGCGACTCCTCAGCCGCCAGGAAGCGGCGCGCGTCCTCGACGTCGCCAAAGCCGCGCCGCGCGAGGATCGCCCCCACGACCGGCGACACCCCGAGCCCCTCAGCAAGAGCGCGCCCGGCCGCGACCTCATAGGGGTCCGACTTCCACCGCGACGGCCTCGACTGCATCCGAAGGATCCTCGAATGCACGGCGGACGGAATGCACGCTATGCGAGGTGGTGGACCCGAGCACGGCCTATCGAGTCACGTGCTCGGCCGGCTAGGCCGCCATCAGCTGTGACGAGCCTCGCGTTCAACCCCTCCGCCAGTGCGAGGTAGGCGGCGTCGTACGCCGTCAACTGATGGCGGAGCTGCCAGATGCGATCTCGAAGCAGCGCGTGTGGATACCTGATCAATGGCACAACCGCGAGGTCGTCGACTGCCTCAAGCGCCCGACGCTCAGTGAGCAGGCCCCCGAAAATCAGCCCGCGCAGGGCGTTCAGGGTCTCCGGCTCTACCACTTCCGGCGCGTGGATCAGCCGTTCCCCTTCTGCAGCGATCTCCGAGTCAATCGCCCCACGTATCTCTGGAAGGCCGACGAGGTACTCGGTCAACGCAGCCGCGTCGATCACGATCACCGCTTGTCGCGCTCCTCACGGATCAGGGCCGCAACCCGAGGACCGGTGTACGGCTCGCGTCGAGCGATCCGTTCGCTGAATTCGGGCCAGGTCGGTAGGCGTGCCATTTCGGTAAGCCGAGCGAGTAGGAACTCGTTCAGTGACTGACCGGCCTCGGCGGCCTCGGCCTTCAGCCGACGGTGGACGTCTTCCGGGACATCGCGGATCTGAACGTTCGGCATATCCGGACGATATCGAATTGCATGCACAGCATGCGGCATGCATGCGAAGGCGCCGAGCACGCTCGGTGAAGCGCGTGCCTTGCCGCTTTCGCCCCCCTAGCGGGAGCCTTCGCGGGTGAGGCCGTGGTCGATGCCGTGCTCGCGGTCGAGGCGGGCGCCCCAGAAGAAGGAGAGCGACAGGCCGATCATCGAGCCGGGGATGGCGATCAGGGCCTGGATCAGGTGCGTGTCGTCCTTCCCGGGCACGGTGCCGCCGTTGACGATGAAGCCGAAGAGCGCCGCCGAGATGAACGCGGCCACGAACGCGCCGACGATTCCGCCCCAGAAGCGGTCCGGCAGGAACACCGTGAAGTGCCACACCGCGATTCCCATCATCACCCAGACGACCAAGCTCATCGCTAGCGCCTCCCGTGCTTCCTGCGCCGCTGGCGCTTCGACTTCCCCTTGGCGGGCTTCGACGGCGGGCTCGAGGGAGCCGTGGGAGCGGACGGCGAGGCCGGCGTCTCCGCTGAGGGCTCTGCCGCGCGCTCGGGCGGCGGCGAGGGAGTGGCGTCCGCGGGCGGAGGTGCGCCGTCACGGGGCGGCGGAGCTGCGGGCGGAGGAGCGCCGTCGCGGGGCGGCGGAGCTGCGGGCGGAGGTGCGCCGTCACGGGGCGGCGGCGCTGCGGGCGGCCGCTGAGCAGTTCGGGTCGTCGAGCTGGAGGGGCGGCCGCCGGCGGACTGGCGGGCGGCGGCCTCGCGGCGCTGGCGGCGGCCGGCACGGCTGGTGGGCTCGGGTGCTTCGTCCTGCGCGGGTGCGGCCGTGGCCGCCGTGACGCCGGCGCCCGCGGCAGCTCCCGCTCCCGCTCCGGCTCCCGCGGCCGCCACCGCCGGAGCCCGCTCGCCCAGCACGCCGACCGGGAAGGCCGGGATGTGGCCTCCGTACTCCTGGATCATCAGCCGGCGGCGGCGCATGTAGGTGAGCTCGCGCTCCTTCCACTCGACGAGCACCGGCGTCGCGATGAAGATCGACGAGTAGGCGCCCGAGAGCACGCCCACCAGCAGCGCGAACGCGAAGTCCTTCAGCGTCTCGCCGCCGAACAGCAGCAGCGAGCCGACGGGCAAGAGCACCGCGAAGCTCGTTGCGAGCGACCGCGTGAAGACCTCCGACATCGACCGGTTCGCGATCTGGGAGAACGTGGCGCGCGGCATGCGCGGCACGTTCTCGCGTATTCGGTCGAACACGATCACCGTGTCGTACAGCGAGTACCCCATGATCGTCAGCAAGGCGGCGACCGTGGCGGTCGTCACCTCGCGATCGAACAGGGCGTACACGCCCGCGGTGATCAGGAGGTCGTGCGCGAGCGCGATCAGCACCGGTACCGCGAACTTCCACTCGAACCTGAAGCCGATGTAGATGGAGATCAGGAGCAGCGAGGCGATCACGGCGATCACCGCCGTTCGCGCTATCTGTTGTCCGAACGTCGGACCGACGGAGTTCGCGGAGAAGTCCGCCACGGCCACGCCGTAGTCGTCGTCGAGCGCCCGCTCCACCTTCTGGACCTCGTTGGGCTCGAGCTGGCGCACCTCGATCTGCACGACGTGGTCGCCCAGCGCCGGGTCCTGCACGGACTGGATCGACGCGTCCGAGTACCCGAGCGGAGAGAGCGTGTTGCGCACCTGGTCGACCGTTGCCGCCTTCTGCAGCGGCGCGGTGATCCGCGTGCCGGACTCGAAGTCGATGCCGAAGTTGATGCCCAGGCCCGCGATGGCCAGCGCGCCGATCACCAGGATCACGCCGGAGAAGGAGAAGAACCAGCGCGAGTTGCCCATGAAGTCGAAGCGCCAGCCCTCCTCGCCTTCCGCGCGCGTTCGGACGCCGAGGGCGCTCTTGTGCCGGAGCAGCCGCGTGCGCGCCAGCGAGCCGAGGATCGCGGACGTGGCCAGCACGGCGGTGAACAGCGACACCAGGGTGCCGACTCCCAGCGTGAACGCGAATCCGCGGACGCCCGCCGTCGCGAGCGTGAACAGGATGAACGCCACGCCGATCGTCACGACGTTCGCGTCGATGATCGCCCGGAGCGCCTTCGAGTACCCCGCTGAGATCGCGGCCGGGATGGAGCGACCGCCCCGCACCTCCTCCTTTATTCGCTCGTACATCACGATGTTGGCGTCGGCCGCCACCGCGAGCGTGAGCACCATTCCTGCGATGCCCGGGAGGGTCAGCGTGATCGGGATCAGCTTGATCAGCGCGAACAGGAAGAAGGCGTAGACGAGCAGCGCGATCGTGGCCACCACGCCGAGCACGCGGTAGAAGATGAGGAGGAAGAGGATCGTGAGCGCGAGGCCGACCGCCGCCGCGGTCAGGCCCTGGTGGAGCGCCTGCTGGCCGAGCGTCGCCGACACCTGCGTCTGCGAGATCAGCTTCAGGTCGATCGGCAGGGCGCCGATCCGCAGGTTCTCGGCGAGGTCCTGCGCGTCCTGGATCGAGCCGATGTTCTGGATCGACGCGCCGTTGCGGCCGTCGATGCCGTCCGGGTTCTCCTGGTAGTCGATCGTCGCCAGCGAGACGATCTTGTTGTCGAGCGTGATGGCGAAGCGCTGGAAGAAGTCGGACGGCTGCGAGCCCTGCGGGCAGTTCGGGTCGACGCCCTGGAGCGTCTCGCAGTTGCGGCCGCGGTCGGCGATCCGCTTCGTCACGCGCGCGAACGACTGGCGCCCCTTGTCCGTGAACTCCATGTTCACGAGCGGCTCGTGCGTGTTCGGGTCGAAGGCCTGCTCGGGGTTCTTGATCTCCTTGCCGTTCAGCTCGGAGTCGTCCTCGAGCACGAAGAAGCGGTGCACGCGCGCGGACTGGTTCGGCGCCGCCTCGCCCTCGAGGACCACGATGCCGCGCGGCACCTTGAACACCGTGGAGCCGGCGGGCGGGCCGCCGGAACCGAGCGCCTCGAGCTCTGTGAGGCACTGGGTGCCCTTCGCGTACTTCTGCGGCGGGCCGCCGGCGGGCTCGTAGTCGGCGAGCAGGCTCTTGCAGGTGGGCGACGGGTCGTAATCGCCCTCGATCAGCGGCTTGCCGTCCGGGCCGATCGGGAAGCGGTCGGGGCCGAACAGGTAGTAGCGGTCGGTGGCCGAGCTGTCGTTCTGCTTGTCGGCCTGCTCCGGCGTGAGGTCAGAGCCCGGCGGCACGTCGGTCTTCTCGGCCTTCGGCTTCTGCTTCTGCGCGAACTCCGTGGCGTCGTAGAGCGACTTCGAGCCGGCGAACGGCACGTCCGGGCCGTTCGGGTCGAGCACGTTCGGCTCCCAGTCGTAGAACTGGAGCTGCGCCGTGGAGCCCACCTGCTGGATCGCGCGCTCGGCGTTCTGCACCGAGGGCAGCCCGATCGAGATCTGGTCGCGGCCTGAGCGCTGGATCTCGGGCTCGGAGACGCCGAGCGCGTCGGTGCGCTTGCGGATCGTCTCGAGCGCGTCGTCGAGCGCCTGCTGCGTGACCACCGGCACCTGCGGGGTCGGCTGGCCCTGGTAGACGAGCTCGATGCCGCCCTTGAGGTCCAGCCCGAGCTTGGTCGACTTCGTGGCGATCACCGCGCCCGCCGCCACAAGCAGCAGCAGCACGACCGCGAGGATCGAGAGATTCCTGGTGCGGTTGGTCATCGCGGAGTCAGCACGAGCAGAAGGCCGCCGTCATCGTCGTAGGCAGGGAAGATGTCAGCCTTCGCCGGCTCGGGGCGGTCTCCCTCGGCATGCACGACCACGGCCTTGTCGAGCACGCGCACCCCCCACTCGAGCGCGATGCCCACCTGATCGTCCCCGGTCTCGAACTCGAGGTTCAGCACGTCCTGCACCGGGCGGCCGATCACGTCGAGGTCCCCAAGGCCCGTGAGCTCGCGCGCGCCGCGGCCGGTGCCGATGAGCCGGGCCTGCTGGTCGAGGATGAAGAAGGCGGCGTTGGGCGCCGGGTAGTAATCGTCGAGCAGCTCGAACAGGAAGCCGAACCCGCACCGCTTGCAGCCCCTCGCGCGGCTCTGGAAGCCGGCGGTGCGGTCTGAGGACTCACTGCGGTTCCCACAGTTCGGGCAGATGAAGATCGGCATGGAAAGTCAAGGGTAGGCAGTTGCCTAAATCTGAGGTTAGAAGAGGCGCTGCCCGCCGCCACGAGGCGGTTCCAGGCCGAGATGCGCGAACGCCGCGTCTGTCGCCGTCCGCCCGCGCGGGGTGCGCATCAGGAAGCCCTGCTGGAGCAGATACGGCTCGTAGACGTCCTCGATCGTGTCCTGCTCCTCGCCCACCGCGACCGCGAGCGTGCTGAGCCCGACCGGGCCGCCGCCGAACTTCACGCAGATCGCGCGCAGGATCTCGCGGTCGAGCCGGTCGAGGCCTGCGGCGTCGACCTCGAGCATGTCGAGCGCCTCGGCGGCCACGCCGGCGTCGATGCGGCCGGTGCCGCGGACCTCGGCGAAGTCACGCACGCGCTTGAGGAGGCGGTTCGCCACGCGGGGCGTGCCGCGCGAGCGGCCGGCGATCGCCTCGGCGCCCTCCGTGTCGATGTCCACGTCGAGGATCCCCGCCGAGCGCTGGACGATCTGGGCGAGGTCGGCCGGCTCGTACAGCTCGAGGCGGTGGGTCACGCCGAAGCGGTCGCGCAGCGGGGTCGTGAGAAGACCGGTTCGCGTGGTGGCGCCGATCAGCGTGAAGGCCGGCAGGTCGAGCGAGACCACGGCCGCCCCCGGCCCCTGCCCCACGGTGATCGGGAGCTGGTGGTCCTCCATGGCGGGATAGAAGGTCTCCTCGAGCGCGCGCGGGAGCCGGTGGATCTCGTCGACGAAGAAGACGCTGCGCGGCTCGAGCGCCGTGAGGTAGCTGGCCACATCGCCCTTGCGCTCGAGCGCCGGGCCGGCGGTGGCCACGAACCGAGCGCCGAGCTCGTTGGCGACGATCTGGGCCAGCGAGGTCTTGCCGAGTCCCGGGGGCCCCGCGAGCAGGACGTGGTCGAGTGCCTCGTCGCGCCCCTTCGCGGCCTCGATGAAGATGGCGAGCTGCTCCTTGACGCGCTCCTGGCCGACGAAGTCGGCGAGCGTCTTGGGCCGCAGCGAGCGGTCGAGCTCCTCGTCCGGCGTGAGGGCGGCCGGATCCTGGATCCGCTCGACGCCGGGGGTCCGGATGCCGGTCATCGCGCCGCCCTGAGCGCGCCGGCGATCAGCTCCTCGGGTGTCTCGCCGCCGGTCTCGGCGAGCAGGCGGTCCGCCTCCTGCGGCGTGAAGCCCAGGCCGAGGAGGCCCTCGCGGGCGAGCGTGCGCGGGTCGTCGGACGCGGTGCGGCGGACCACGATGTCGTCGGTGGCCTTCCCGGCGACCTTCTCGCGCAGCTCGACGATGATGCGCTCGGCGGTGCGCTTGCCGATTCCCGGCACGGCCTGGAAGCGGGCGATGTCGCCGGTGGCGATGGCGTTGAGGAGCTCGCGCGGCGCGCCGCCCGACAGCACGGCGAGGGCCACCTTCGGCCCCACGCCCTGAACCCCGATCAACATGAGGAAGAGCTCCCGCTCGGCCTGGGTGGCGAAGCCGTAGAGATACATCCCGTCGTCCCTCATGACCAAGTGCGCCAGCAGCGTCGCCTGTTCGCCGACCCGGGGCACCGATGACAGCGTCTCCGAGGAGACAGCCAACCGGTAACCCACCCCTGCGGCGTCGATCACCACCTCACCCGGGAGGCGTGTGATGACTGCGCCGCGTACCGACGCGATCACGCGAACACCCGCCGTCTGACTCGCAGCGGCAGCCGTCTGCGCCGGCGGCGTCGCCACCTCATGCCAGGGCCGCCTTCAGCTTCGCCCCGTTCGCGTGGCAGATGGCCACCGCGAGTGCGTCCGCCGCGTGGTCCGGCGACGGCGGTTCGGGCAGCGCGAGCAGCGCGCCCACCATCCGCTGCACCTGGTCCTTCCCGGCCGAGCCGCTCCCGCACACGGCCTGCTTCACAGCCTGCGGCGTATACGCAAAGCACGGAATGCCGGCCATGCCGGCGGAAAGGAGCACGACCCCGCGGGCCTGGCCCACCGCGAAGGCGCTCTGGGCGTTCCGCCCGAAGAAGAGGTCCTCGACCGCGATGGCGGCCGGCGAGTGCTCGCGGATCAGGTCGCATACGCGCGCGTGGATATGGGCGAGCCGCCGCTCGAGCGGAACGCCCGGCCGCGTGTCGATCACGCCGCCGTCGAGCGCCGCAAGGCGCCCGCCATGCGTGAGCACGACCCCGTACCCGGTATTGGCCGTGCCCGGGTCTATGCCGAGGACGATCACTGATAGAGAGGATTCTGCGGCCGCGGCCGGACGCCTCCAATGGAAACGGAGCCGGCGCGGCCGTGAACCTCGAGGCAGCGTGATCGACAGCACGACGCTCCAGCCGGTCGATCCTCTGGATCCGCCGCTGACGCTCACCACGACCCGCTACGACGGAGACGCGTCCCACGGCCTGCTGGCCTTCGAGGCGACGCCCACCGACTGTCGGACCGGGGTCAACTCGGCCGGCATCGAGGGCGTGGTCGGCCTAACCGGCTAGCGCGTTCCGCGCCAGGTCAGCAAACCGAAGATCCCTTGCAACGGCAGCCGCGCCCAGAGCGCGGCTGCCGGGATCTTCGGGAAGCGCTCCGCGTTGAGCGCCATATTGATGTTCGCCGGGTAGATCGCGACCAGCAGGGCGAGCAGCCACCAGCGCGCTCCGCGGCGGGTGGAGTCCGGCAGGATCGCCAGGCCGCCGGCGACCTCGGCGAGGCCGCTCACGACGACGACCTCCTTCTTCCACCGCGCGATCGACGGCGGCACGATCGCCTCGTACTGCCGAGGGATGACGAAGTGCATCACTCCGGCGACGACCCAGAACAGGGCCGCCCCGGCTCGCGCCGCCACTAGGCGGCCGCCACCCGTTCCAGTACCGCGGCGTCCACGTCGAAGTTCGCGTGCACGCCCTGCACGTCGTCGTTCTCCTCGAGCGCGTCGATCAGGCGCATGAGCTGGCCCACGCGGTCCTCCTCGACCGGCGTGCGCGTGGTCGGGCGCTGCACGAGCTCGGCCGAGTCGATCTCGACCCCGGCCTCCTCGAGCGCCTGGCGCACCGCCGTGAGCTCCGCCGGGCCGGTCACTACCTCCCAGACGTCGCCGTCGAGGGCCACGTCCTCGGCGCCCGCGTCGATGGCCGGCAGCAGGTCGTCCTCCGAGTAGCGCGAGCCGTCCACCACGATCTCGCCCTTCTTCTCGAACGTCCACGCCACCGAGCCTGGCTCGCCCAGGTTGCCCCCGTGCGTCGTGAAGATGTGCCGGATCTCGGAGCCGGTGCGGTTGCGGTTGTCCGTCAGGGCCTCGACCAGGACAGCGACGCCGGCCGGGCCGTAGCCCTCGTAGACGAGGGCCTCGAACGCGTCGGCATCGGAGTCCGCCCCGGTGCCCTTGGCGATAGCCCGCTCGATGTTGTCCTTCGGCATCGAGGCGTCCCTCGCCTTCTGGACCGCGAGCGCCAGCGCCGGGTTGCCGTCGGGGTCTCCCCCGCCCTCACGCGCCGCGACCGTGATCGCGCGCGTGAGCTTTGTGAAGAGGGCGCCGCGCTTGGCGTCGACGGCCTTCTTCTTGTGCTTGATCGATGCCCACTTGGAGTGACCTGCCATGTCCGGTCAAGTCTATTTCCCAAATGCCGATGCACCCCCAAGGGATGCGCCGCCTGAAGGACAACCTCAGCCGGCAGGTTCACGCTGACGGAAACCCGTGGGACGACGGGCCGCTGCCTGACCTCACATCGGGCGTTATGTGGACCTCCACCGGCCTCCTCGGCGCAGCGGTGCTCCTGCTTCCGAGCTCGAGCGGCGTGCACGTCGAGATCGCGCTCGTGATGGCCGGCTTCGCCGTCGTCTGGGGCGTCTTCTCCCTATGGATGGCATCGCGCGGCCGCGGCATGACCGTGGGCTGGCGCGCCCTCGTGACCGCGACGACCATGCCGATCGTGGCCCTCTCCCTGTGGGCCACCGGCGGCGCCACGAGCTTCCTCCAGCCGGTGATGATCTTCACCGCGCTCTTCATCTCGTACTTCTTCCCGCCGCGTCTGGCATGGCCGCTGAACGTCCTGTTCGTGTACGCCTTCGCGACGCCGCTCTTCTACGACGACCGAATCGTCGAGGTGGGCTACCCCGCCCGGGTCCTGATGTTCGCCCTCGCCACGGCCGGCGCGACGGTCGCGATCCACTACCTGAAGCGCCGCCTCGTGCGCGCCGAGCTGTACCAGCGCACGATGGCCGAGCGCGACTCGCTCACCAACCTAAGCAACCGCCGCGCCTTCGACGCCGCGCTCGAGCGCGCCGCCCGCACGCGTGAGCCCTACGCGCTGATCCTGATCGACCTCGACGACTTCAAGCGCGTGAACGACGAGCAGGGCCACCCGGCCGGCGACGACGTGCTCCGCGAGGTGGCGGCCGCCGTCGCGAGCGTGGCCCGCACGGGCGACTGTGTGGCCCGCCTCGGGGGCGACGAGTTCGCGCTGCTGGCGCCCGGCGCGGGGGCGTCGGGGGTGCTCCGGCTGCTGCGCGACCTCCGCGACGCGATCGACTTCCCGGCGACGTTGGCAGCGGGCCTCGTGCCGGACGACGCCCGGACCCCCGAGGAGCTCGTGGCGCACGCGGACGCGCGGCTCCTGGCGCAGAAGCGGGACGGGAAGTCGCGCCAGCCGATCCTGAGCGTGCGCGGCGTGGCTTAGGGCGCCGGGTGGCGTCAGCGGACGACGGGCATTGAGGGTGACGACCTTGCCGTCTTGGTCCTGTATATCGGGATCAATCCGACAAGCCCCCCGCGCGGCGCCGTTAGACCAGGAATTTGCCGTCGCGCTGCAGCTCTTCGCCGTCCACGGTGATCGAGCCGCCGCGGCGGAGGTCGCACACCATGTCCCAGTGCACGGCTGAGCTGTTCTGGCCGCCGGTCTCGGGATAGCTCATCCCCACGGCCATGTGGACGGTGCCGCCGATCTTCTCGTCGAGCAGGATCTCCTTCGTCCCGGTGGCGATCCCGAAGTTCGTGCCGATGCCGAGCTCGCCCAGGCGGCGGGCGCCGTCGTCGGCGTCGAGCATCTCGTGGAGGAAGTCCTCGCCCTGCTCGGCCCTGGCGTCCACGACCTTGCCGTCCTCGAACCGCAGGCACACGCCCGCGACGGTGCGGCCGCCGTAGCTCGCTGGGAACGAGAAGCAGATCTCGCCGTTGACCGAGTCCTCGACCGGACCGGTGAAGAACTCGCCGTCGGGCATGTTGTGCTCGCCCACGCACGGCACCCACTTGCGGCCGGCGATCCCGAGCGTGATGTCGGTGCCCTCCGCCTGGACGCGCACCTCCTCCCTGCCCTGGATCCATTCGGTGAGCCGGCGGGTCTGCTCTGACTGGCGCTCCCACGCGTGCACCGGGTCGCCGTCCGCCGCGAGGCAGGCCGCGTAGTAGAAGTCCTCGTAGGCGGGCAGCGACATGCCCGCCTCGCTCGCGTACGCGTGCGTCGGGAACAGGGTGAGTGACCAGCGGTAGCTGTCCTCGGCCGCCCGCCGCATCGACGTCTCCATGATCGTCTTGCGAGCCTTCTGCGCGCGCGCCTGCCGCTTCGGGTCGATCTGCGACAGCTCGCGCGTGTTCAGCGACGCCATCACCGAGATGTGCACGTCCGCGTTCTGGACCGCCCACTCGGTCGTGGGCGCCACCCAGTCGAGCTGCTCGTCGCTCGCGAGCTCGAAGAACGCCGCCTGGGCGCCGCTCGGCTGAAGCTGCATGATCGGCAGCCCGCCCGCCCGCAGGACCTCCTCGTAGATCGCCTGCACCAGCGGCTCCGCGGCGGTCGACGCCGCGATCGAGCACACGTCGCCCTTCTTCACCTTCGTCGAGTAGCGGACGAGGATCTGGGCGAGTCCGTCCACGCGAGGATCTCTCATGCGGCCTGGACCCTATCCACAAGCCACTCGTGCAGCCGGCGCTCGTCCGTGAGCTCCGGATGGAACGCCACCGCGAGGATGTTGCCCTGGCGCACCGCCACCGGGTGCCCGTCGACCTCCGCCAGGACCTCGACGTCCGGGCCGGCCTCCTCCACCCATGGCGCTCTGATGAACACCGCGTGGAGTGGAGCCCCCTCGAACATCAACTCCGTCTCGAATGACGCCAGTTGACGCCCGAAGGCGTTACGCCGGACCTCGATGTCGAGAACACCGAGGTGGTCCCTGTCCAACATGATCATTCCCGCGCACGTTCCGAGAGTCGGCTTTCCGGAACGAACGAACTCGAGCAGGGGGCCTGTGAGGCGCTCTCGCTCGAGTCCGAGGGTGATGGTCGTGGATTCACCCCCAGGAATGACGAGCGCGTCGAGACCGTCGAGATCCTCGGGAGTCCTGACCTCTCGGACGGCGGCGCCGAGGTCGCGAAGCGTCTTCGCGTGTGCCTCGAAGCCCGCCCTGCAGGGCGAGTACGCCGATCTCACGTCACCAGCCGCGGTGCTGGAGCAGCCCGCCGTTCTCCTGAAGCGTGCCGATCTCGATGCCGGGCATCGCGTCGCCCAGCTCGCGCGAGGCGGCCGCGACGCGCTCGGCGTCGTTGAAGTGGGTCGTGGCCTCGACGATCGCGCGGGCGCGCTGCTCCGGGTTCGACGACTTGAAGATGCCCGAACCCACGAAGTTGCCCTCGGCGCCCAGCTGCATCATCAGGGCGGCATCGGCCGGCGTGGCGATCCCGCCCGCGCAGAAGAGCACGACCGGGAGCCGGCCGGCGGCGGCCACCTGCTTGACGAGCTCGAGCGGCGCCTGCAGCTCCTTCGCCGCCGTGGGCAGCTCCATCTCGCTCAGCGACCGGAGCCGGCGGATCTCGCCAGTGATCACGCGGATGTGGCGCACGGCCTCGACCACGTTGCCGGTGCCGGCCTCGCCCTTCGAGCGGATCATCGCGGCGCCCTCGGCGATGCGGCGGAGCGCCTCGCCCAGGTTGGTCGCGCCGCAGACGAACGGCACATTGAACGCCCACTTGTCGATGTGGTGCGCCTCGTCGGCCGGGGTGAGCACCTCGGACTCGTCCACGTAGTCCACCTCGAGCGCCTCGAGCACCTGCGCCTCCACGAAGTGGCCGATCCGCGCCTTCGCCATGACGGGGATCGAGACGGCCTCCTTGATGCCCTCGATCATCGTCGGATCGCTCATCCGGGCCACGCCGCCGTCGCGCCGGATGTCGGCCGGGACGCGCTCGAGCGCCATCACGGCCGCGGCGCCCGCGTCCTCGGCGATCCGCGCCTGCTCGGGCGTCACGACATCCATGATCACGCCGCCCTTCAGCATCTCGGCGAGGCCCGACTTGACTCTGAACGTGCCCGTCTCCATGTGACTCCTCAGGATAGCCCTACCAACTGCCCGGCTCGGGGCGTCCCTCCTGGAAGAGCCAGACGTCGAAGAAGTGGTCGAGCTGCATGCCGCTCACCTGCTCGGCCGTGGCGATGAACTGCGGCGTCGTCACGTTCGAGTGCTGGTGCTCGGCGTACCAGGTGCGCAGGATGTTGAGGAAGGTCGTGTCGTTCCCGATCTTCGCCCGGAGCGCCTGGAGGGTCATCGCCCCGCGGTCGTAGACCGGCGTGCCGAACAGGTCGGGCGGCCCTGGCAGCGCGTCCGGCGCCGGGAACCACAGGTCCTGGCCGCGCGTCGAGTTCTCGGTGACCGCGTACAGCTGGTCGAACCGCTGCTGGGCGGTCTGGCCTCCGTGGCGCTCCGTCCAGATCCACTCGCTCCACGTCGCGAAGCCCTCGTTCAGCCACATGTCGGACCAGTGGTCGAGCACGAGCGCGTCGCCGAACCACTGGTGCGCGAGCTCGTGGACGATCGTCAGCTCGTCCGGCAGCACGTCGTAGTTGGGCTTCGTCTGGGTCTCGAGCGCGAAGAACACGTTCGGCGCCCAGTCGACGATGCCGCCGACGCTGTCGTGCGCGTACGCGCCGTACAGGTTCGAGAGGAAGCCGACCGCCTCCGGCTCGACCGCCAGGTTGTCCCAGGCGTCCTGCGGGCGCGGCGTCTTCTCTCCGTAGAACCGCGTCTGGGGATCGACGGCGTCGTATCGGGGCAGGCCGTTCGCGAGGGTGCTCGTACGCAGCTCGAAGAAGCCGTTCGTCACGGTGGCGAGGTAGGACACCATCGGCGAGCTCTCGCGCCAGTGCCATGTTGTCTTGTCGCCGCTGTCGGTCTTCGACACGAGCACGCCGTTCGCCATCACGGTGCGGCCCTTCGGCACCGTCACCTGGAAGTCCCACGTCGCGAAGTCCTTGAGGCTGTCGTTCACCGGCATCCAGCTCGGCGTGCCCTGCGGCTCGCTCACGACGAATGCGCCGTCCTCCGTCGGGATCCAGCCGTCGCGCGCGTGGTCCGGGTCGCGCACGTTGTTCACGTGGCCGGAGTAGACGACGCGAACGGTGAAGTCGCGGTTGCGGCGCAGCCCCGCCGTGGGCGTGATCGTGAGCTCCTGGTCCTTGCGGGCGAACTTCGCCGCGGCGCCGTTGACCGTCACGGTCGCGACGTTGAAGCCGCGCAGGTCGAGGTTGAAGCTCGACAGGTCCTGCGTGGCGCGAGCGGTGATCGTCACGTCGCCCGCCAGCTGCTCGTTCTGCGGCTGGTAGTCGAGGTTCACGTCGTAGCTCTTCACGTCGTATCCGCCGTTGCCGGCGCTCGGGAAGAACGGGTCGCCACCTCCGGCGGCGCCGGGCGTGAACTGGGCGGCCGCGGGCGCGGCCGTGACTGCGAGCAGGGAGAGCGCGGCCGCGAGGGCCCGGCGAAGGTTCATTGGCGCAGAGTAGCCCCGCGCCGCCTTTGCCGCTACTTCAGGCGGAAGGCCTTAATGCGGTCCGAATACGCCGACTCGTCGAGCGCGTAAACCCCGTAGGCAAGCGCCTGGATGAGCGCCAGGAGCGATGCGTGCGAGCGCACGAACGCGGGGCTGTTGGACGAGTAGTAGAGCTTGTGGTCCGCAAGTTTGGCCACCTCGGACAGGGTGGCGTCGGCGATCGCGATCGTCGCGGCGCGGCGGTTCCGGGCGAGCTTGATCGCGCGGACGACGAGCGGGTGCGGACGACCGGCCGAGAAGCCGACCATCACGGTCTTCTCGTCCACCCGGCCCAGCTTCGCGAGGCCCTCCTGGCTCGGCGAGGCCACCACCTCGGCGCGCAGGTCGAGCAGCATCAGCAGGTGGCGGAGGTAGCTGGCGAAGAAGGCCATCTGGTCGGTGCCGCACAGAACGATGCGCTCCGCGCGCGAGATCAGGTCGATGGCCGCGGCCACCTCGTCGCGGTCGACCTTGCGGGCCGTCTCGACCATGTTCGCGTGGTCGGCCGCGAGGGCGGTCTCGAACTCGGTCTGGTCGATCGGGAAGAGCGGCTGTGTCGTGAGGTCGGCGGTGGCGGCGCCGTTCTCACGCGCGCGCCTGTACTCGTCGCGCGCGGATGCCTGAAGCTCGGGGAAGCCCTCGAATCCGAGCGCCTGCGCGAAGCGGACGACCGTGGAGCTCGAGGTGTTCGCGCGCCGGGCCAGTTCCTCGGCCGTGTGGAACGCCGCCTCCTCGAGGTGATCGACGATGTACTGCCCAACGTCCTTCTGCGAGCGGCTGAACTCGTCGAAGCGCTGGCGAATCTCCTCGGACAGGGTGAGAGCGGTCGTTCCAGTACGCGTCACGCACGCGGTTTTCGCCGCAACCTATGCAGATTCCTTCCAGGGCGCCCGCCCCGCCTCCCACAGGTCGTTGAGCAGGACGGCGTCCTTGTAGGTGTCCATGCAGTCCCAGAAGCCGGTGTGCCGATAGGCGCGCAGCTGGCCGTCGTTCGCCAGGTTCTCGAGCGGCTCGCGCTCGAGGACGTCGTCCTCGTGGATGTAGTCGAGCGCACCCGCCTCGAAGACAAAGAAGCCCCCGTTGATCCAGCCCTCGAACTGCGGCTTCTCCTCGAACCCCTGCACCACGCCCTCGCCGTTCAGGCGGGCCACGCCGAACTGGAGCTCCGGCTGGACCACGGTCATCGTGGCCAGCGAGCCGTGGGCGGTGTGGAAGTCGAGCAGGGCGTGGAGGTCGATGTCCGCCACGCCGTCGGCGTAGGTGGCGCAGAAGCGGCCGTCGTCTACGCGGTCGCGCACGCGCGCGATGCGGCCGCCGGTCGGCGTGTCCTCCCCCGTCTGGACGCACTCGACCGAGATGCGCTCGGGGAGGCCGTCGTTTCGCACGAAGTCCTCGATCAGCTCGCCCCGGTGTCCGAGGCAGAGCACGAAGCGGTCGAAGCCCTGGCCGGCGTAGATCCGGATGACGTGCCAGAGGATCGGCCGCCCCCCGATCTCCACCAGCGGCTTGGGGATCGTCTGGGTGTGCTCGCGCAGGCGCGTGCCGCGGCCGCCGCACAGGATCACCACCGGCTCGTCCATCGGCGCGAACGCTACCGGCCGGCGGGCGGGGCGCCGGTGGGCGAGCAGGACACGCGGCTGCGGTCGAGCACGTGGCCGCGCGCGCCGCGGAACTCGAGGAGGGCGCTGCCCGGCTTGAGGACGATGCGCAGGGCGGCGTCGATGTCGTCGCGGCCCCAGACCATCGTGGAGGGGCCGCCGTGCAGCGCGTAGCGGCCGCGCCCGCCCGCGCCCACCACGTACTGTGCGAGCCCCTTCTGCGGCCTGTGCCGCTGGAGGTTGTGGTCGTGGCCGCTCAGGACGATGCTCGCGTGGCCGGCGAGCCGGTTCCACATCGGATTGAGGTCGGGCGCGCCGCCGTAGGCTCCCTCGCTGTAGCGGGGGCGATGCCAGAAGGCGATGCGGCAGTCGCCCTGCGCACCCGCCAGCGCGCCCTCGAGCCACCTGACCTCGGGGGAGTCGTCGCCGTGCGGCGCCTGCGAGTTCAGGTCGAGGATCTGCCAGCCGGCGATCGTGCGCTTCGACCAGGGCGGCTGCCTGTGTCCCTTCTGGCGGCGCCAGTAGGGGTAGTAGCCCGTGTAGCGGTTGCCCCACTCGTGGTTGCCGGGCGTGGGCATCGTGATTCCCGCGAGCCTGCCGAAGCGCGGGTGGTAGAAGCGCCGGAACTCACGTCGCGTGCCGGTCTCGTAGACGTCGCCGAGGTAGAGGAAGAGGTCGGGACGCGCTCGCTTGACGAGGCCGGCGATCCGATCGGGGTACGGCCCGGACGTTGCGGCGTCGCCGACCGCCCAGACGACCGCGCGCGGGGCATCGGCCCCGGGGATGGTCGCGGCTCGGTGAGTTTGCACGGTCATCGCCTGGGTGCCGCATCCCCCGAGGACCACGAGAGGGAGGATGGCGGCGAGCGTGCGCCGGTTCATGGCATCACGAAGAGGCCGTCGCTCACGCGGCGCTCGATCCGGTCGGACGGCCGGTTCACGACCTCGCCGCGCACGGTCATCGTCGAGGAGCCGCCGCCGTCGAGGTTCAGGGCGTCGCGGGCGCCGAGGGAGCGCATGAGCCGGGCGGATTCCGGCAGCGTCATGCCGGCGCTCCAGCCCGGAGCCCTGCCGTCGACTGTCACGAGGAGCAAGGTCCCATCGGCCCGGACCCCGGCAAGGGTACGAGGCTGGCGGCCGGCGACGAACGATTGGAGGAACGACTGCACGGGCGCGAAGCCCTCGGCCCGCGCGGCGACCGCGACCCGCCCCGCGCTGAGAATCCGCGGGCCGCCCCCCACGACCGTGAGTCCTTCCAAATCGACGGGCCTTCCCCCCACGACAAGGTTCTGGCGCACATCCGCTCTGCTCCGGGGAAGCGCCGTGTTCCGCAGGAAGCGAGCGGCGTCCCCGGTCCCCGTGAGCAGAACCCCCTCGCGCGGCACGCCCGCTACACCCGGCGGTCGCACTCGCGTGACCATCCCGTCACGCACGATGGCCTCCACGCCGCCCTCGGCGGGCGGCCGGGCGCCGTAGCGCGGCGAGAGCACGACGAGCTCGCTCGAATCCGTGCACATGAGCAGCGCATTCGGGCGGATCGTCGGAACGTCTCCCCCACGCCCGCCGCACGCGGGGATGAGGCCGCGCGTCCGATCGATCCCGTCGATCTCCCGCGACCGTCCGTTCACCGTGATGCGTCCCCTGTAACGAACAGGCGCGATGAGCGGGCGGCTGAGCGCCTGGGCAGCGGAGCCGGCCGAAGCGGGCGCGGCCGCGGGCGAGCCGGGCGCGGGCGAGCCGGGCGCGGGCGAGCCGGGCGCGGGCGAGCCGGGCGCCGCCGGCGCGGGCAGCAGCAGCGCCGACCGGCCGTCCACGGGCTCGCTCAGGAGCTCGCCGTCGATCGCGAGGACGCCCACCGGGTCGCCGCTCGGGGCGAAGAAGCCGCCGTTCACGCCGGCCACCGCGCTCACCCGGCGGGCCATCGCGCTCACGCGCTCGCGGCCGGCCACTCGCTCGTTCGAGAGGACGCCGCGGACGCGGGCGGGCTCGACCGTCAGGACGTTGATCCGCTCGGCGGGCCGGTGGCGGACGATGGTGGTCCAGTCGACCCCCGGCTCCACCTCCACCGCATGCGCTGTGGCCGCGCCACCCACCAGCCCGACCAGAAGGGTGGCCGCGGTTGCCATTCCTCTCCGCACACCCGACAGGCTAGGTTGCGCGCGTGATCCTGTACGACCATCCCGCCTCCGGCAATTGCATGAAGGCGCGGATCCTGTTGCGGCAGCTCGACATCCCCTTCGAGCGCGTCACCGTCGATCTCTTCACCGGCGAGACCCGCACGCCCCAGCACTTCGACCGCAACCCGGATGGCCGCATCCCCGTCCTGGAGCTGGACGACGGCCAGACCATCCCGGAGTCCGGCGCCATCCTGGCCTACCTGGCCGAGGGCACGGAGTACCTGCCCGCGGACCGGCTCGCCCGCGCCCGCGTGGCCCAGTGGATGTTCTTCGAGCAGAACCGGATCGAGGCCGAGCTCTCGTACGCCCGCTTCCTCAAGCTGTCCGGCCGCTCCGACCAGATCCCCGAGGCCTTCGAGAACCGGCTGGAGCGCGGCCGCGACGCGCTGGTGGCGCTCGACCGCGGCCTCTCGGACGGGCGCGAGTTCATCGCCGGCGACTACTCGATCGCCGACATCGCCCTGTACGCGTACGTGCACTGCGCCGAGGACGCGGGTGCCGAGCTCGCCCGGCACGACGCGATCACAGCGTGGCTTCGGCGGGTCGAGGCCACCCAAAGGTTCGAGAACGACCTGGGGCCGCTGCCGGCACACGCGCTCGAGCGGCCGGTCTAGCGCGACCGGAGCCCGCGGCGAACGCTCGCGCTAGTCCGCCTCGGCGCGGACGCGAACCTCGCCGACGGTGACCTCGGGATCGCCGTCCACGAGGTCGCTCGCGCTGTCGCGCACCCACGAGGCGGCGAGGCGGACCGAGTCCGCCACGGCCGTGGCGTTATCGCCGACGGTCACGGACGCCGCCGTGCCGTCGCCGCCATCGATCACGTAGTAGCCGACGAAGCCGTCGATCTCCTTGATCTGCTCGACGAACTCGTCCTCGACCTTGCTGACGAGGGCGTCGATGTCACGGACGCGATAGCGGCGAACGGACGCGTGCATTCAGTCTTGCCTCTTCCAGGGGAGCGAGTCGCTCATGGCGGTCAGGTCGAAGATGCGCTGCACGGCGGGCGGGCCTGGCTTGAGCTCGAGCTCGAAGCCGTCCTTGGACGCCTCGTTAACCCACTTGGTGATGAGGTGCAGCCCCGAGGAGTCCATGAAGGTGAGGCCCCCAAGGTCGAGGAGGATGTTGGCGACGCCCGCGCGCCGGAGCTCTCTCAGCTCCTGGTCGACGGCTCCGGCGGTGGCCATGTCGAGCTCCCCGCGCGGTGACACGACCGCGCGGCCATCCTCGCGCTTCACCTCGCAAGTGAATGGTCCGATGTGTTGCGACAACACTTGCCCTCCGATCGGGTGATGAAGAACAAGCACGACGCCACACGAACATCGTGCCTCGCTCCTTTACGAGTCCTGGCGGCGGAACGCTCCCGGTGGGAAGCGATCAACCGTGGCGCGATCCTATCGCCGTCCGGCGCCGTCGGCCACCTCTCACGAGCCGCCTCCTCTCGTCCTCGATGACGGGCGCGTGAGGGAGCGCCGAGCGGGTGATTCTCGTGCAGACGCGCGGGACGTCGATGAAGGGAATGCCGTACATGCCGCGTGACCTCCGTAAGTCGGTTTGAGGGTCACATAGGTTCTACCCGGATTGTGTCGGGTATAACTCGTTACGGTGGACACATCGGGAAGAACCGTGACGACGATCCCGCTCGAGGGCGGTCACCTCGCGCTCGACTTCGTGAACACGATGGGCGGCCTCCACGACGATCCGCCGACTCCGGAGGAGGAGCTGTTCGACGGCTACCACGACTTCGCCATCTGGTGCGCACGGCTCGGAGTGATCTCCGAGCGGCAGTCGGCCGGACTCCGCGTGGCCGCGAAGCGTGACGAGAGAGCGGCAGGGCGTGCCCTGCGGCGCACGCGGGAGCTACGCGACGAGCTGCTCTACCCGATCTTCCGCGCGATCGCCGACGGGAGGAGGCCGGCCCGCGACCTCCTCGACCAGCTCCGCGACCGTGAATGTGAGGCACTGCGAGCCGCGCGACTCGAGAACGAGTGGAGCTGGCCCCCACCGAAGGAGCTGACCGACCCGCTCCACCCGATCGTGCACGCCGCCGTCGAGCTCCTGACGCACGGCCCGATCGACCGCGTCAAGACCTGCGGCAACTGCCGCTGGGTCTTCCTCGACCAGAGCCGCAACCGAAGCCGCCGCTGGTGCTCGATGGACGAGTGCGGGATCCAGATGAAGCACGCCCGCTTCGTGGAACGCCGCCGCCGCCAGACTACGGCTCGGTCGAGTAGCGCTGCCGCCAGCGCTCCATGAGCGCGACGACCTCCTCGGCGTTCGGGTAGACGCCCGGCAGCGTGTCGTCCACCACGTACATCTTGCGGAAGAACCAGCGGCCCACCCGGCCCTTCTTCGGAGGGTCGGTCAGGAAGAAGCCGATCTGGTACGTCGTAGCACCCTGAGTGCCCTCCACGTTCATGGCCACGTTGGCCGGCTTGAAGCCGGACACCTCGCCCCACGCGCGGCCCTTCTCCTTGCCGCGCTTGGTGTGACCGGTGAAGCCCATGGCGTCGAGCCGAAGGTACGCGCCCTTGGTACGGGCCTCGATGATCGTCTCGCCGTCGAGCTCCTGACGAAGCGTCGCGGTCACGAGACCCCGTACCTCTGCCGCCAGCGCTCCATCAGCGCCACCACCTCCTCTGCGTTCGGGTAGACGCCCGGGACCGTGCCGTCGACGCCGTATGTCTTGCGCACGATCCAGCGACTGACCCGGCCCTTCCTCGGTGGTTCGCGCAGAGCGCACGTTCGCCGGCTTGAAGCCTGAGACCTCGTCCCACGAGTGCCACTTGTCCTTGCCGCCGAACTGCGGATGAGCCGTAAAGCCTTCGCGGTCGAGCCGAAGGTACGCGCCCTTGCTCTGGCTCTCGATGACGGTCTCGCCGTCGAGCTCGTGTCGAAGTGCCGCGGCACTCACCGCGCCATCCTGCACCTGGGTGCTGCATTTGGCAAATAAGCCGCCGGGCACGGGAGATACTCCGGTGCGGGCGACGCGGGCTACGCGAGTAAGTTCACGCCTCCGACAGCCGTACGGCTTCGAGTGCTGTGGCCTGGTCGGGATAGGCGAGCGTCACCCGCACAATCTTCCCGTCCCCGATCTCGTACACGTCGACCTGAGACACGTCCACCTCGACGCCACTTGCGCTACCCCTGCCGACCCACCTGGTAGCGCAGACGATGTGGGCGCCACAGTCCACTGTTTCTTCGATCTCGGCGCGGAACTCGTCAAAGGTCTCACGCCACTGCGACCACAACGCCAGGATGGCGTCCCTCCCCTTGACCGTCTCGTCGCTGTCCACGGCGTTGGCCTGGTCTCGCAACTCGGCGTCCGGATGCCAGGCCGCTGCCGCTACCGCGTAGTCCCCACCATTCGCGGCGGCGTTTGCGCCCAAGACCACCTCGACGTTCTCCCGCGACATCGCCCGCCCAGTATCCGCCGCTCAGGCGTATCGGTCTAGCGACGCGTGCGCGATCCGCGTTCAACGACCGCCGTGTCTGGCTCCTTCTGAGCTCTGGAAGCCGTGGGGCTGCGGGAGTAGCCAAGTGCTCTTTGGCGCGCGTATCCCGAACCGTCGGGGAGCACTCCGCGTACCTCCCTTGTAGACGTCCCAGACCGGATCGGAGATCACATGCGGAGGCTCCTCGTAATCCCAATCGCGGCAGTCTGTCTGAGCTTCGCTGGGCCGGCGCTCGCGGGGCAGCCGAACGCTTCGTGCGAGAACGCCGGGGCCACTCCGCCGCCCGGCTTCGGCACCGGTGGCTTCGCGACCGCTGAAGCGCACTATGCCGGAAGTGACGGCACCCCCTCGTTGGCGAACGGGAACGGCCACGCGGTCTCGCAGTACGACATCGCCTGCTTCCCGGGGCCGAAGCACTAGCCGGCACTCGAGCCCGGGCGGACCCGTCCTCATCGACGTCGCCGAGATCTCACATGTGCTGTCGGTGGGGTCCTGACCACTCATCGCAACCCGCAAGCTTTCGCCCCTCCGCCCGTTTCAGCATGTGGCCCGCAAAGGGCCAGGCGCTCTTGGGGCCCGAGGGTCAATTGCGGGGCGGAGGGCCCCATCAGCGTCTCCACTGACTCTCTCCCAAGCGAGGGGAGAGAAATGGTCTACGTCGAGGGACCGCGCAGCCGCGGCGCACACCGCACCCGTATTCTTGAGCAGCGTTGTTAGGCGATCAGATCCGCTTCGGCGTCTACTCGGGCCCCCAACACGCAACTTTCGAGGGCTGCCTGGAGCTCTGGCGGCGGTGCGAGGAGCTCGGCTACGACTGGCTCTCGGTGTTCGATCACTTCATGCCGATCGTCGGCGACCCCGATGGGCCGTGCTTCGAGGGGCCCACGATGATGGCGGCGATGGCGGCGCACACCACGCGCGTGCGCGTCGCGATCCTCGTGACCGGCGTCACCTACCGACACCCGGCCGTGGCCGCCAACATTGCGGCCACGATCGACCACATCTCGGGCGGAAGGGCCGAGTACGGCATCGGCGCCGCGTGGTTCGAGAAAGAGCACCGGCAGTACGGAATCCCGTTCCCCCGGGTCGGCGTGCGGATGGACATGCTCGATGAGGCATGTCGGGTGATGCGCGGGCTCTGGACCGAGGAGCGCTTCACCTTCAACGGCGAGCACTACCGGCTCGAAGACGCGCAGCTGGAACCGAAGCCGCTCCAGTCGCGGTTGCCGCTGATGATCGGGGGCGCCGGAGAGAAGCGCACGCTGCGGATCGTCGCCGAGCACGCCGACGTGTGGAACACCGGCCTCGACGAGATTGAAACCTTCCGCCACAAGCTCGACGTGCTCTCGCGCCACTGCCAGGACGTGGACCGAGACCCAGCCGAGATCCGCAAGTCGCTCACCCTCCGCGCCATCCTCGCCGAGGACGAGGCTGCCCTGAGGGCGCGCCGCCGCGAGCTCGCACCCACGCAGCCGCTAGACCAGTCGGACTACCTCTTCCTCACCCCGGAGCAGTGCGTGGAGAGAATGCTGCCGTTCGTCGAGCTCGGCGCGGGCGATTTCCTGCTGGCCGCCTACTCGCCCTATGACTGGCGCAGCCTCGAGCTCCTAGCGCGCGAGGTCGCACCGGCCCTGCGGCCCAAGCCAGACTAAGCCCAAGCAAGGCAACACCCGCCAGTTCCCCCGACCGCGACGGGAGGGCTGCTGCTTTGGACGACAAGCGATAGCGGGATACTGGGCGGGCGATGTCGCAGGAGAACGTGGAGGTAGTGCGCAGGATGCTCCAAGCGTTTGCTGACGGGGGACTGGATGCGATGGCCGAGTTCTGGGACCCCGACATCGATTGGCGGGCGGCCGAGGGCGCGATCGATGACGTCGGCGAGATGCACGGCCGGGTCGCCGTGCGTCGGCACATTCAAGACTGGATCGACACCTTCGACGACTTCAGCGTCGTGGTGCAGGAACTGCGGGACGTCGGGGATGACCGCGTCCTTACGATTCAGCGCCTGAAGGGGCGGGCGAAGCTCAGCGCCACCGAGACCGACCTGCGTTACGCCATGGTCAGCACCGTCCGCGACGGAAAGGTTGTGCGGGCGCGGGAGTATCTGCGTGTCGAGGACGCCCTCGAAGCCGTGGAGCTGCGGGAGTAGGCGATGTCGCAGGAGAACTCCGAACTGAGGGGCTTGGCTGAGGCTGCCTTCGGAGCGCTCAACGCACGCGACCTGGACGGTTTCATCGCGGTGGCCGCCGAGGACGTCGAGTTCACGTCAATGGTCGCGGAGATGGAGGGAACGACCTTTCGTGGCCATGACGGCATCCGTATGTGGTGGGAAACGGTTGTCTCGGCGTTCGGCGACGTACGCTGGGAGGTCCTGGACGTTCGCGGCCCTGGGGATCGGGCGCTCGCGCACGTTCGCATGGACGGCACGCTCGGCGAGGTTCCAGTCAACCTGACAATGTGGCTCGCGGCGACGCTGCACGACGGCAAGGTGACGTGGTGGTCGTGGCATCGCGCCGAGCAGGAAGCCCTCGAAGCCCTTGGGCTGCGCGAGTAGGCGATGTCGCAGGAGGAGAAAACGTTTCCGCCTTGGTTGAGTGGCCCGGCGTCGGCCGCTGATTCGCACGCCAGCTGTTCCGGACTTGCCGGGGGCTGCGGGAGTTGGCCGGCTCAGCATTCGAACTCCGCGACTGCCGGTAGGCGGGAGAGGGCCGTCATCTCGCGCCTTCCCTTGCGACCATCTCGCGTCTGGTTTCGCGGCTGTGGCAGGGCCTGCAGGTGGAGACGACGTTGTCGAGGGCGTACGGGGCGCCGCCGTCCTCCATCGCGACCTTGTGGTGGACCTCGTTGGCGATCCCGCGGCAGCCGTCGTGCTCGAGCTCGCAAAGCGGGTTGAGGTACAGCTTCTGCCGGCGGAACATGCCCCAGCGCTTACGGGCGTACATGCGGTTCCGCTCCTTGGCGTCGGCGCGGCGTGCGCGTGAGCGGTCGGCCTCCCGGGCTTTGCGGTGTTCGTCACACCGTCCGCGTTCCGTGGCCGGGTTGCCGCACCGCGCCTCCAAACAGAGCCGTGTCGGCACTACGAGTCCAACGTCGTGTTGGCGGCGAACTCGGTGCACACTCGGTGCACAACGGGGGTCGTGGCAGACGCCACTATCGACCGCCATCCCACTCGTGGTGCGGCTTCTACGATGGGCCGGCCTGGATTCGAACCAGGGACCGACGGATTATGAGTCCGCTGCTCTAACCAGCTGAGCTACCGGCCCGTTGAGCGGAATCTCGCCCCTTCGGCCCCACCCGATGGTCGAGGGATGGTCGACGAGCTTCCATAACGGCCCCATCCTAGGGCGGCCGGACGCGAGGGCCTTGCTCCCACGGGTCTCCGGCCAGAGCGTCGAGTTCACGCGAAAGAGGAAGCTACCTCGACCGGCGGCGCAAAGAGGTGCTCCTCGTCCACTGGAGCTCCGAGTCGAAGCGGGACACGAGCCTCCCCAGACTGAGACCTTCTGTACTACACCGGGCCGCTCTCGGCTGCCGCGCTCCGCTTAGGATGGACCGGTGGGACCCGAGGTTCGCTACGCGAGGAACGAAGATGTCGCCATCGGGTACGCCGTGGTCGGCGAGGGTCCCGACGACCTCGTCTATCTGCCCCCGTTCAACAACCTGGACATCGCCTGGGAAAACCCGCTCTACATCGGGTTCCTGCGCCGGCTCTCGTCGTTCGCTCGCGTGATCGTTGTGGATCGTCGCGGGACCGGCGTGTCCGACCGCTACTCGCCCGACGATCTTCCCGCGCTGGAGGACCTCGTCGACGATCTCGACGCGGTGCTTACTGCGCAGGGGTCCGAGCGCGCGGCCCTGTTCGGCTTCTCTGACGCGGGAGCGCTGTGCGCCATGTTCGCGGCAACCCGCCCAGAGAGGGTCTCTGGCCTGATCCTCTACGCGACCGCGGCCATGGGGCAACAGGCGCCCGACTATCCCTGGCAGTGGTCAGAGCAGGAATGGCAGGACTACCTCGACGAGGTGAGGGCGGGCTGGGGGACCAGCGAATACGCGCGGAAGTCGCTTCCCTTCTTCAATCCGTCATTGGCGCGCGATGAGCGGATGCTCGCCTGGTGGGAGCGTTTCACGCGCCTGTCGGCAAGCCCGAACTCGATGTACGCGCAGGAGCAGGTCTTCCGCGACATGGACATCCGAAGCCTGCTCGCCGCGATAGGTGTGCCGACTCTTGTCCTGCACCGATTGGAGGACGCGATCGAGCCCGTGGGCGCCGGCCGCTACCTCGCCGGGGAGATCGCCGACGCCGAGTACGTCGAGCTGCCCGGCGGCGACCACTTCCCCTGGGCCGGGGAGCAGGATCCCCTGGTCAACGCGGTCGAGCGCTTCCTGAGCAGGGTTCGCAACGAGGACGGGGACGCCTTCGAGCGCGTGCTCGCCACCGTTCTCTTTACCGACATCGTGGACTCGACCGCCCAGGCGGCGGCCATGGGCGACCGCCGCTGGCGCGATCTGCGCGAGCAGCACGACCGCATCACACGTGGCCAGCTCGCCCGCTTCCGCGGGCGTGAAGTGAAGTCGCTCGGCGACGGCTTCCTGGCCGTCTTCGACGGACCTGCTCGAGGCGTGCGCTGCGCTCGAGCCATTTGTCAGTCGATGAGTCGGCTGGGCGTGGATCTTCGCGCGGGCTTGCATACGGGCGAGATCGAACCGGATGGCGACGACGTTGCCGGGATCGCGGTTGCGATCGGCGCTCGTGTCGGCGCCCTGGCCGGACCTGGCGAGGTTCTGGTCTCCTCCACGGTCAAGGACCTCGTGATCGGCTCAGGACTGTCCTTCGAAGACCGCGGCGAGCACTCGCTCAAGGGCGTGCCTGAGCCCTGGCAGCTATACGCGCTGTCCCGAACCCCGCGAGAGCCGCTCGCCGGCAGCTTCGATCCGTCCCCGGTTTTGGCCTAAGGCCGTACGGCCGGGCTCCTTATGCGCTCGGTGAGTCAAATCGGCTTCATTTTGGCTCTAGCAGGCCGATACATCCCCCACACGGGTGATGAAGGCCTTTTCCGTATCCCGGCTGCTTTCGCTTGCGGCGATTCTCGCGGTGGCTGCCGCGTGGGCCGGTGCGGGCGCGGCGAAGCCGGAGCGGCCGCCTCAGGCGGTCCTCATGCAGGCCACCGGTGACCTTCGGTTGTCGAACTCGGCCGATGGTCAGGCCATCTTCCAGGCGAGCGGGCTCGCCCCGGGCGGATCGGTCACCGGGACCGTGCAGCTCACGAACAGCGGCACCCTCCCGGGCGACCTCTCGCTCCAGCAGCTCGACGTGAGCGACAACCCCGGTCCGGGCGGCGGCCGGCTCTCGAACGTCGTGACCCTCGACATCGCCGACGTGACCGGCGGCAGCTCCATCCCGGTCTTCTCCGGCCAGCTCGGCGCGCTCGGCAGCCGCCCGCTCGGCGCCATCGGCCCCGGCGAGACGCGCACCTTCCGGTTCACCGCCTCGCTCCCCGACATGGACAACGCCTTCGCCGGGTCCGGGCTCACCGTTCGCTACGCCTGGAACGCCACCGCGTCCGGCGGCGGCCCCGGCCCGAGTGAGCAGCCGGTGGCGACGTTCAAGCTCAACTCGAAGAAGCTCCTCAAGCGGGGCATCCTCGACGTGACGGCGACCTGCAACATCGCCTGCCGCATCTCGGCCCAGGCCCAGCTGCCCAAGGCGAAGCGCGGCAAGAAGGCTCCGAAGAGCCGCGTCCGCACCGCCACGCTCACCACCCCGAACCGCCCCGCCCGCATCCGGCTGAAGATCTCGAAGAACGCGCAGCGGGGGCTCAAGCAGGTCCTGAAGAAGAAGCGGCGCGCCGTCGTGAAGGTGCGGCTGAACGTGAGCCCCGCCACCGGCGGAACCGCCACCCCCTACACCAAGAAGACCACCGTCAAGGCGGCCAAGCGCCGGCCCGCTCGGCGCTAGCCGGCCTTCGCCTTCGCGATCGCCTCGTCGAGCTCGCGCTCCGAGAACGCGCCCTCGATCCGCGCCGCCACCTTGCCCTGCTTGTTGAAGGTGAACAGCCACGGCTCGGTCTGCAGGTGGAACGCCGCCATCTGGGGCCTGATCCCCTTGTCGATGCGGTTGTCGTTGTAGACCTCCATGTGGATGAAGGCCACGTCG
Organism: uncultured Thermoleophilaceae bacterium; assembly: GCA_963808875.1. GTDB lineage: Bacteria > Actinomycetota > Thermoleophilia > Solirubrobacterales > Thermoleophilaceae > JACVRW01. Next base: position 88,617 of record CAWEHM010000040.1, on the reverse strand, counting down.
GAGTTCGACGACTTCGCCTTCACCTGCTCGGCGAGGTCGACCACGGGTCCGCACACTCGGCTCTGACACAGCTGCGGGGTGGCGAAGATGAGCATCACGGGCTTCTTGCCGAGCACGTCGGCGAAGTCCACGTCGTGCATGGAGGACGGGGGCAGCCGCGTATCGATCGCTGCGGCGTTGCCGCCCACGTCTGTGAGCGTCGGAGTGTGAATGCGCGGGGGCGCCGTGCCTACCGCGGGGATTGGGTCGTCGGCTGCCTTCTTCACCACGATGCCAGCCTGCGGAAGCGTCGCGGCCACGAGCTTCTTGCCCTGCTTCGCGATGCCGAGCACCTGGTAGCGGCCCGGCTTGTCGAACGGGATCTGCGCGGAATAGATCGACTTGGCCGCGTTCGGGTCCGTTGCCGTCTGGCGGCTCTGGAACTGCGGCTTGACCGACAGGTCCTCGTAGCGAGCGAGATACGGCCCGGTGGCGGCCCCGCCCATCGGTGCCACGTACAGCGCGACGCTGGCGTTCGTGATCTGTGAGCGGTCGGGCTTGAAGAGGGCAAAGCCGAAGCGCTGCTTGCCCGTGCGGAACTCCTGGCCCGACGGCGCGAGCACCGGTCCCTTGCCGAGGCTCTGGAAGAGCTGCCCGAGCGACTTCCCGTTCGCGTTCGGGAAGTCCGCCGCCCGCGCGGGCGGGGGCGCCGGCTGGTCGCTCGAGTCGTCGCCGCCGCACCCGGCGGCGACCATCAGGGCCGCGAGCAGGGCGAGCGCCAGGGTCGAGATCCGCAATCTCACGCGGCGGGAGGCTAGAGAATGCCAATAGAGTGCTCGCGCCATATGGAGCGAGCGGCACTCATAACCGGAGGATCCAGCGGAATCGGCCTCGCCATCGCGAGGGCGCTGGGCGAGGACGGCTACGGCCTGACCATCTCGGCGCGGCGTCCCGACAAGCTCGAGGCAGCCGCCGAGGAGCTGCGCGGCGAGGGCTTCGACGTCGAGGCCGTGCCCGCCAACATGGCGGACGAGGAGGAGATCAAGAAGCTGGTGGCGGCGCACCGCGACCGCGCCGGCCGCCTCGACGTTGTGATCAACAACGCCGGCATCGGCATCGGCGGCGCGGTGGCGGACGCCGAGACGAAGAAGCTCGATCTCCAGCTCGATGTGAACCTGCGCGCGGTCTACCTGCTCGCGCGCGAGACGATCCCGCTGCTGAAGGAGGCCGGCGCCGAGCACGGCAAGGCGCTGATGGCGAACACCGCGTCGATCGCCGGGAAGCACGGCCAGGGCTGGCTGGCGGCCTACTCGGCGACGAAGTTCGGCGTGGTCGGCCTGAGCCAGGCGCTCCACAAGGAGCTGTCGCAGGACGGGATCCAGGTCACCGCGATCTGCCCCGGCTTCGTGGCCACGGCGATGACCGACTGGGTCGAGGGTCAGGTGCCGAAGGACGAGATGATCCAGCCGGAGGACATCGCGGAGGCGATCCGCTTCCTCCTCAGGACTTCACGTAACTGCGTGGTTCCCGAGCTTCAGTTCGTTCGGCCGGCGGATTCAGAGCTCTGATCGTCGCGAGCTCCGCGACGGCGCGCTCGTACTCGTCGAAGCGCCGGAACACGCGGAGCCGCTTGGCCCTCATCGCCTGCGCCTCGCGCACGACCTCGGACACCGTGGGCAGCTCGTCGAGCGCGATGCTCGCCTCGAGCATCGTCCTGAGGGTGGTGAGCTCGCGATCGGTGGCCGGGCGTGGCCGGCGACCGCGCACGCCGGTGTAGCTGTCCCATGCGCGCGCGAAGCTCGCGAGGCTCGTGCGGCCGCCGTTGCGGTGCGCGGCGAGCATCGGGCACACGCCGCCCGAGCGGTCCGTGTAGGCGCCGACGATGATGCGATTCGACTCGACGCCGCCGAGCATCGCCTTGCGCGTCTTCAGCGGAAGGCAGTCGATCGCGGTGCGTAGGTCGCGTGCGGGGCGGCTGCGGCGCATGGGTCGTTACATAGGATCGTCCACCCCCCGGACGATGCAAGTGGCGAAAGGAGACTTTCAGTGCGGCTCGGCCTGAACGTGGGCTACTGGGGCCTCGGCATGAACGCCTCGGACCAGCTCGAGCTGGTCCAGGAGGCCGACGCCGCCGGGTTCCACTCGGTGTGGGCCGCGGAGGCGTACGGCTCCGACGCGGCGACGGTGCTGGCCTGGCTGGCGGCCCAGACGAAGCAGATCCGGATCGGCTCGGCGATCTTCCAGATGCCGGGCCGCTCGCCGGCGATGACCGCGATGACGGCGGCCACGCTCGACCAGCTGTCCGGCGGCCGGATGCTGCTCGGGATCGGCACGTCCGGTCCGCAGGTGGCCGAGGGCTGGCACGGGGAGCGGTTCGCCAAGCAGCTCGCGCGCACGCGCGAGTACGTGGAGATCCTGCGGATGGCGCTGGCGCGAGAGCGGCTGGTGTACTCGGGCGAGGCGTACCAGCTGCCGCTGCCCGACGGTCCGGGCAAGGCGCTGAAGCTCATGATCGCGCCGGTGCAGGAGCGGATGCCGATCTACATCGCGGCGATCGGGCCGAACAACATGAAGCTCACCGGCGAGATCGCCGACGGCTGGCTGCCGGTGTTCTTCTCGCCCGAGCACGTGGACGAGTCGCGCGCGCTGCTGTCGGAGGGCGCGGCGCGCGGCGGGCCGCGAGCTGGCGCCGGACTTCGACATCGCGCCGACGGTGAACGTGGCGATCGACGACGACGTGGACCGCGCGCGCGACCTGATGCGCCACTTCATCGCGCTGTACGTGGGCGGCATGGGCTCGCGCGAGCAAGAACTTCTACAACCAGCTCGTGCAGCGCTACGGGTTCGAGGACGCCGCGCGCGAGATCCAGGAGCTGTATCTCGACGGCAAGAAGGACGAGGCCGCCGCGGCGATCCCGCCGGAGCTGATCGACACGGTGGCGCTGGTGGGACCGCGCGACCGGGTGCGCGAGCGGCTGGCGGTGTACCGCGACGCGGGCGTGGGCACGCTGATCGCCGCGCCGATCGCCGTGGACCCGGCGGAGCAGGCGGCGGATGGTCCGCGAGCTGGCGGAGATGCTCTGAGCCGCCGCTTCCTCGTCGCGGCGTTCGGCGATCCGGGGCACGCGTTCCCGGCGATCGCGCTCGGCGCGGAGCTGGCGCGGCGCGGGCACGAGGTCACGCTCGAGACGTGGTCGCGCTGGCGGGAGGCCGTGGAGCGCGAGGGGATGCGGTTCGCCGCCGCGCCGGAGTACGCAGGTGTTTCCCGTCGCAGGACATGGTCGCTGAAGCCGTACGTGGCGGCGGTGCGGGCGTCCGGCTCCACGCGCGAGGTGATCCGCGAGTGCGACCCCGAGGTGGTGGTGGCGGACATCATCACCGTCGGCGGCGTCGCTGGCCGCGCAGGCGGAGGGGCGCCGCTGGGCCACGCTGATCCCGCACGTGATGCCCACGGGCGCGCCCGGCTTCCCGATCTACTCGATCGGCGCGGTGTACCCGCGCACGCGGCTCGGCGCGGCGCTTCTGGTCGCGGGCGCGACCGCTCGTCATGAGGGGCGAGGAGCAGGGGCGGCGGGAGCTGAACGGGGCGCGCGAGCGGATCGGGCTGCCGCCGCTGCCGTACACGCACGGCGGCATCTCGCGCGAGCTCGCGATCGTGGCGACCTTCCCGCAGCTCGAGTACCCGCGGAACGAGCCGTGGCCGGGGATGACGGTGACCGGGCCGCTGCTGTGGGAGCAGCCGTTCGGCGACGTGGAGCTGCCGCCCGGCGACGCGCCGCTCGTGCTGGTGGCGCCGAGCACGTCCCAGGACCCGGAGCAGAGGCTGCGTGCGAGCGGCGCTCGAGGGGCTGGCGGACTCGCCGGTGCGGGTGCTGGCCACGCTCAACAATCGCCCACTCCCCTCCCCGGTCATCGCTCCCGCCAACGCGCGGCTCGTCGACTGGGTCTCGTACGCGCGGACGATGCCGCTGTGCGACGCCGTGGTCTGCCACGCCGGCCACGGGACGGTGGCGCGATCGCTGGCGAGCGGCGTGCCGGTGGTCGCGTGCGGCCACGCGGGCGACCAGGCGGAGAACGCCGCCCGGATCCGCTGGGCGGGGTCGGGCGTGTCCCTCCCCCGCCGCTTCCAGACGCCGGCAGGCGTGCGCCTGGCCGTCCACCGCGTGCTCGCGGAGCCGAGCTACCGCCGCCGCGCGGAGGAGCTGCGCGACTGGGCGGCCGAGAACGACGGCCGCAGCCGCGCCGCGGACGCCCTCGAGGAGCTCGCCGAGGCTCCCGCCGCGCGCAAAGGCCGCCTTCGCCCCCCTCCCCCGACCACAAAAACCCGCAAAGAGCGGGTTGATGTAAAGAATCCGCAACAAATTGCTTGACGCCCGAGCGGGCCGACTGTTTACTGATCCTCGAGACGCAGACGGAGCGCGAAGAGCGAAGCCAGAGGTTGTGAGGCTCGCCCCGGGATATGAAGGTGGACTTCGGTCCACTGGAACGGACCTCAAAGCGCGAAGTTTGCGTCTCGCTTACGTTCTGGGCCGGTTTCATGCACCGCGCCGGCCGGATTCGTGAGGCTCCCCGGGGTGGATTCGAACCACCAAGAACTGATTAACAGTCAGTCATGTTGCCGTTACATCACCGGGGAACGGCGTTGCCGAGCATAGCTTTCTCGGACGACTTCGACGGTACCGGACTCGACCTTGAGGTATGGGTTCCGCATTACCTGCCGCAGTGGTCGTCCAGGGCGCTCAGTGCCGCCACCTACGAGGTCGCCGGGTCGGAGCTCCGGCTAAGCATTCCGCCTGCGCAGGGCGTTTGGTGCGAGGGAGATCACGAGCCGCCGCTGCGGGTGTCGGGAGTGCAATCGGGCGTGTTCTCCGGTCGCGTGGGCTCAACCGTCGGGCAGCAGCCGTTTCGCGACGGCCAGGTCGTTCTCGAGGAGCAGCCGGCCATGTGGGGCTGGACCCGGGGTACGGGCGGATCGAGGTCCGGGCGCGGATGGAGCTTTCCCCGCGGTCGATGGCCTCCGTGTGGATGGTCGGGCTCGAGCGGGAGCCGCAGCAGTCGGGTGAGATCTGCGTGTTCGAGGTGTTCGGTGATGCGCCGAACGCGGTGGGGAGCGGCGTCCATCCGTTTCGGGATCCGGCGCTCACGGACGAGTTCGATGCGCCGCGACTCGACATCGACATCAGCGAGCCGCACGTCTACGGGGCGGACTGGCGGCCGGGGCAGGTCGAGTTCGACGTCGACGGTGAGACGGTCCGGCGTGTGGAGCAGGCGCCCGCCTACCCGATGCAGATGATGATCGCCGTGTTCGACTTCCCCGAGAAGGACCCGGCCGGCGAGCACGGGGAGCACGTGCCCGAGCTGGCCGTGGACTGGATCCGCGGAAGCTAGGCCTCGTCGGCCGTGCCGGCGAGGCGGTCGGCGCCGCCGGAGCTCTTCAGCATCGCCAGCGTCTTCGACTCGATCTGGCGCACTCGCTCGCGGGTGACCCCGACCTCGTGGCCGATGTCCTCGAGCGTCATCGGGCCCTTGTCGCCCAGGCCGTAGCGCAGCTCGATCACGCGGCGCTCGCGCCACCCCAGTGAGTCGAGCACCTTGGCGAGGTCCGCGTCGCGGATCCGGTTGGCCACGATCTCGAGCGGGCGGTCGGTGGCGGCGTCCTCGATGAAGTCGCCCAGCGACGCGTCGCCCTCCTCGCCGCCCACGGGCGCCTCGAGCGACACCGGCTCCTGGCCCAGCTTCAGGATCTCCTCGACCTTCTTCGCCGGCATCTCCACCAGCTCGCCGATCTCCTCCGGCGTGGGCTCGCGGTTGTGCTTCTGCATGAGGGATCGCTTGGCCCGCGCCACGCGGTTCATCCGCTCCACCATGTGGACCGGGATACGGATCGTCCGCGACTGGTCCGCCAGCGCGCGCGTGATGGCCTGGCGGATCCACCAGGTCGCGTACGTGGAGAACTTGAAGCCGCGCCGCCAGTCGAACTTCTCCACCGCGCGGATCAGCCCGAGGTTGCCCTCCTGGATCAGGTCGAGCAGCGTCAGGCCGCGGCCGGTGTAGCGCTTGGCGATCGACACCACGAGCCGCAGGTTCGCCTCGATCAGCGAGTTCTTCGCGGCCATGTCGTTCATCTCGATCCGCTTCGCCAGCCGGACCTCGTCCTCGCGCGTCAGGAGCGGCACGCGGCCGATCGAGCGCAGGTACAGCCGTACCGCGTCCTCCGCGCCCTGCTCGGGCGGAGCGACGACCAGGCCGGCTGTGACGACACCGCCCTCGTCGTAGAGGTCGGCCGCCGTGGGCTCGTCGTCGTCCGGCTCGTCGACCTGCACGGCGGACTGGGGCTGCTCGAGCTCGCGAGCGTCGTCGCCGTCGTCTTCGACTTCGTAGACGCCGCTCGCTCATGCCGTCTGCCCCATCACGGCGCCCAATTCCTGAAGCACCCTCTGCTCGGCGGCGGCGAGCTCGCTCTTCCGGGCGTGCTCGCCGTCCTGGGTGGCGCGCTTGATCTCGCGCTCGATCCGCCGGCGCTCCAGCTCGAGGAGGCTCATCCTCAGCACCCGCTCGTCCGTCGGCGGGCGCTCCAGCGCGGCGAACGCCACGTCGTGGACGAGTGCTCCGAGCGCGGGATCGTCCTCCGGCAATGCCGTGAGCGGATCGTCGAAGTGCTGGACCAGGTGGTCCCGGGCGCGGCGGTGAAGTTCCAAAGCGAAGTGGTCATCTTGAGGGCGAGCGAGGTAGTCCCGGCCGAGGTCGCCGCTGGAAAGGCAGAGCGTGAGGAGCTCGCGCTCGGCGCGAAGCGCGTCTCCCGTGCGAGGAGAGGATAGGCGTGGATTCCGGACGTGTCCGGACGATCTGTTCCATCACGTAGTCCATAGGCACGTCCAGCCGGTCCGCGGCCTCGCGGACGAGCGCGTCCCTGGTTGCGGTGCGTTCGGGCACAGCTGAGATCAGCTTGCGCGCCTCCCCAAGTGCTTTGTCCCTGCCTGAAGGCGTGTCCAGGTCTGCATCGGCAAGTACCCGGCGGACCTGAAACTCGATCATGGGAGCGGCACGATCCATTCGCTCCTTGAACGCAGCAGCGCCGTCCTGGTTCACGAGATCGGCGGGATCGGTGCCCTCCGGCATGTCGATCACGCGGAGGTCCACGCCGCGGTCCTCCGCCAGCCGGGCCGCCCTCAGCATCGCCTCCCGGCCCGCGCGATCGGCGTCGAGAGCGAGGAAGACCATGCCACGGCGATTCGAGTCGCCCACCTTGGCGAGCTCCGCGAGCTGCTCCTGCGTCATCGCCGTGCCCATGATCGCCACGGCCTCGCCTATCCCGGCCTGGTGTAGCGCAAGCACATCCGTGTAACCCTCGACGACGACGAACCGACCGGTTTTCATCGCCTCCTTCCGGGCCACGTCGATGCCGAAGAGCTGGCGACCCTTGTGGTAGAGGTCGTTCTCGGAGGTGTTCAGGTACTTCGGGCCGCGCCCCTCCCCCATCTGCCTCGCTCCGAAGCCCAGGACTCGTCCACGGGCGTCGGCAAGCGGGAACATGATCCGGCCCCGGAATCGGTCGTAGAGACCGCCTCCGCGGCCGCGCTGGGCGAGGCCCGCGGCCACCAGCTCCTCCTCGCTGAAACCGCCCTGCCGCGCCCCGAGCAGCATCCGGTCCCAGGCGCTCGGCGAGTAGCCCACCCGGAACTCGGCGAGCACCTCGTCGGAAAGTCCGCGTGATGCGAGATATTCGCGCGCGGCCGCGGCCTCGGCGGCGTCGTGGAGGTAGGTCGTGTAGAACCGCGCCGCCCGGTCCAGCAGCGCGTGCAGCCGCTCGCGCCGGCGCCGCCGCTGCTCGGCTCTCGGATCGTCCTCCTCGCGCTCCACCTGCACGCCCGAGCGCTCGGCGAGCTGCTCCACGGCCTCCTGGAAGTCGAGCCCCTCCGTCTGCTGCACGAACTTGAAGGCGTCGCCGCCCTCGCCGCAGCCGAAGCAGTAGTAGAGCTTCTCCTCGGCGTTCACGGAGAACGAGGGCGTGCGCTCGTCGTGGAACGGGCACAGCCCGGTCCACCGCGTCCCGACCCGGCGGAGATCGGTCTTCTCGGAGACGAGGTGCACCATGTCGACCGCATCTCGCACGCGGTCGATCGTGTCCTTCGTGAACAGCGCCACGCTCAGAACCCCTGTGGCACCGACAGGTGCTCGAACTCGCGGATCGCGTACCGGTCGGTCATGCCCGCGAGCCAGTCAATCACGGCCTGCTCGTCGCCGAGCTCTGCCATGTGGTGGTCGAACAGCGCGCGCAGCATCCGCTCGATGCGCGGCCGCTCGGCCTGGGCGCGCTCTCCGAGGTAGACGCGCTCGAACATGAACGAGCGCAGGCGCAGCATCGCGCTGCCCACCTCCTCGCCCTGGACGATGTCCGCCGCCTGCTCGGAATGACGCAGGAGGTCCACCACCAGCGTCTCGATCCGCTCCGACCCTGTCGAGCCGAGCAGCTCGATCTCGGCGAGCGGCAGGTCCTCGAACGCGAGCACGCCGGCGCGGATGGCGTCGTCGATGTCGTGGTTTATGTACGCAACCCGGTCCACCAGCCGGACGATCCGTCCCTCGAGGGTGTCCGGCGGCTCGTCGCCCGTGTGGCGCAGGATGCCTTCCCGCACCGGCGCCGTCAGGTTCAGCCGCTCGAGCACGTCCACCACACGGAGTGAATGCTCGTTGTGGCGGAAACCGCTCCCCCCGCGCTCGCGCACGCAGGCGTCGAGCACCTCCTCACCGGTGTGGCCGAACGGCGGGTGGCCGAGGTCGTGGCCGAGCGAGATCGCCTCGGTCAGGTCCTCGTTCAGCCCGAGCGCTCTCGCCACCCCGCGGGCGATGCCGCAGGCCTCGAGCGTGTGCGTGAGCCGGGTGCGGTAGTGGTCGCCCTCGGGCGAGATGAACACCTGCGTCTTGTGCTTCAGCCGCCGGAACGGCTTCGAGTGCACGATTCGGTCCCGGTCGCGCTGGAACGGCGTGCGGTGGTCCGAGTCGGGCTCATGCCGTTCGCGCACGGCCGGGTACGAGCGCATTGCGAGTGGCGAGAGCCACTCGTCTTCGAGCGTCTCGATCCGCTCCCTGAACGATGTCCGGGCCAGCTGCGCCATCCGGCGTCCGATTCTGGCACCTCACTCGGTGGACGGCGTGAAGGCGGCGGCGCGGATGTACAGCTGGTACAGGAGGAAGCCGTGGGCGAACTCGGGCTTGCAGCGGGCGTCGAGCGTCGAGTAGGCCACGTCGTCGGAGAGCGTGGTGCCCTCCTTGCGCGGGCCCGCCACCGTCTCCTTTAGCTGCTCGATGGCGGACTGGCGCTCCTGCGGGGAGGACGCGCGCCAGTCGTCGCAGTCCGCCACCTGGAGCGCGACACCGAACGGCTCGGCAGGCGCGGGCTGCCCGCCGCAGCCGGCGAGCAGCAGTGCGATCCCGGCGACTACGGCCGGTCGATGAAGCCGTCGCACGAGAGGGTTGTGCCCACGAGCCTGCAGTTCCCGGTCAGGAGCGTCAGCTTCGGCGCTCCCGACGCCTGCGCCGGGAGGCCGAGCGGCCCGCCGCTGTTCCCGTCCGGCGACGGCTTGTCGGGCGTCTTGAACCAGGGGCAGGCCGTGGCGTCGTAGGAGTCCCCTTCGATCGCGGCGGCGCACGGTCCGATCTCGGTGGCGACCTTGCCGGGATAGGTGACGCCGGCGCTCGTGTTGCTGCAGCTCGTAGGCATGAGCGGCCCGGGCGGGTCGGTCGTGACCTCGCCGTTGTCGTACCAGCAGTCGTCCTTCTGGTACGGCGGCTCGTCCCACCAGAAGTCGACGCCGTTCGGCATCTTCGTGCCGTCCGGGGCGATCCCCATCACGTTGTTGTGGAAGCGGTTCCGGTGGGAGGTCGACTTCACGGTTGTGCTCGTCTCCTTCGAGAAGGAGTCGGGCACCTCGATCAGCATCGTCCCGCGACGCCAGTTGTCGTAGATCCGGTTGCCGGAGATGTTGTTGTTGTTGCCGCCGGCGATCAGGATGCCCACGCCCACCGGCACCGGCACCCGCGGATCGACGTCGGACCCCGGCAGGAAGGTGTTGAAGTTGTTCGAGTAGATCTGGTTCTTCTCGAACCTGGCGCTGTCCTGTGGGTATCCCGGATGGCCACCGGCGTAGAACGAGTCGGTCGTGATGCCGGTGCCGTTGTCGTAGAAGTGGTTGCCCACGACGCGCGTGCCGTTCCCCATGGTGCCCGAGTAGCCGAGCGTGTTGTGGTGGATGTCGCAGCGGGTGATCGTCTGGTTCACCCGCTGGCGCGGCTCGTTCGTCTGCTCGCCCGTGTCGGGCGCCCCACCCGGGTAGATGGCGGAGTCGCCGCTCCCCATGCCCTCGCAGTCCGTGGTGAGCCCGTGGTCCGAGGTGAACATCAGCCCGCCGTACTCCTGGTTCCAGAAGAACTTCACGCGCTGCATGAGATAGCCGTCGGTCTCGTGGATGTAGATCCCGTGCTCGGCGGCGTGCGCGGCGCTGATGTTCCGGATCACGAGGCCATCGGCGCGGTCGGCCCGGATGCCCACGTCCTTGATCGCCTCCGACCCGCCGCGCAGCTTCGCGTGGGTGTCCTTCGCCATGTCGATGAGCACGTCCTCCGGCTTCGCGCCCGTGCCGTCGATCTGGAGGTTGCAGCGGATGCACCTGCCGTTGTCCGGAATCCCGTGGCGGTCCTCGCGTGGCGGGTTCGGCGGCGGCGTCTTCACGAGCGCTCGGCCCTGGATGTAGATCAGCTGCTGATCGTTCGGGCACTTGACCTGGTACCTGAAGCTCGCGGCGCCCGCGCCCTTTTCCGACTGCTCCTTGTATTGGGCGCACTTCGGGTCGTTCGTCGGCTTGGCGCGCGACTTCGGCTCGACGTACTTTCCGGGCATCACGATCACGCGGTCGTTGTTGTGGGAGCGCTTGATGGCCGTCTGGATGCTGCGGAACTTGCAGCGCGTGTAGAACGCCCGGTTCTGGCGCTTCAGCCTGCGCGCGTTGCGTGCGGAGAGCTTGCGCTTGCCCTGCGAGGGCCGCAGCACCCAGCCGTTCCGGCGCGCGCCGTTGATGGACCTGATCGCGCGCTTCAGCGAGCCGCGCTGGCACACCACCCGCGTATCGCCGCGCGCCTTCGCCTTGAGCGCCGACCCGAGCGAGCGCGCCTTCGGCACCTTCCCGCCGGCCGCCGGCTTGACGCTCGTGTCAGGCGCCGGGTCCGGCCAGTACGAGCTGCGCTCGATGTGGCCGTAGGCCGTGGCGGTGAGCACCCCCATCGCGATCGTCAGCGCAGCCAGCGTTGAAAGCAGGCGTCTCCCGTTCACGGCCGGGCAAGCTACAACGACCCAGCCGGCTCATGCGCCGCTTCAGCCGCGGTACGGAACCGGCAGCGAGCCCGACCCGTAGTCCACGATCGCCGCGCGCTCGCCCTGCTCCCGCCAGGACACCGTGATCGGGACGGCCTTGCCCGGCTCGAGGCGCGCGCGCAGCCCCACGCGGAGTTGCTCGCTCTCCGGAGGGGCGTCGCTGCGGTTCTGAGGGACGACCCCCCGGATGAACGTGGGCGCGAAGACCGTGGCGCTCTCCATCTTCGCTCCGCCGGCCGTGCTCACGCCGAGGTCGCGCGCGCTGAGCATGATGATCCGGACCGAGTCGTTGCGGATCACCCCGCGCAGCACACGGTCGTGCGGCAGCCGCGGATTCCGGTACACGTGCGGCTGGTCCTGCCAGACGAGGTCGCCGTTGCCGAGCTGCCTCTCATCGCCGTGGCCGACCGCGAGCGCGGCGAACACGACGATGACGAGGGCGAATGCGAGCCCGAAGGCTCCGCCGATGCGCAGCACGGCTAGCGCGGCTTCCGGGGGGTCATGAACCAGTCACAGCCCGGTGGGTCCTGCAGCACGTCGTCCTGCGGGTCCCAGCTCCCGCAGGGAGCGAGCTCGGCCAGCTTGGCGGGGTTGATATCCAGGTGCGTTGCCGAGCCGGGACATCCGGGCAGCTTGAGCGGATCGCTCGTGATCGCCCCGCCGGCCGCGGCACGGTTCTTCTGCCAGCAGTTCCGGTGGCCCTCCTCGTCCCACCAGAAATCCACGCCGTTCGGCATCCGCCGCCCGCTCGGCGTCATGCCCATGACGTTGGAGAGCATGCGGTTCCCGTTCGAGGTGTCCGTCTGCGCCTCGTACGCCGGACCGTAGTTGTGGGACTGGCCGGTGGGATCCGTCCCGCGGTAGGACGACGGCACCCAGAACTGCATGACCCCGGCGCGCCAGTTGTCATAGATGCGGTTGTTCCGGATCATGTTGCGGTTCCCGCCGGCGATCAGGAGACCGGTGCCGACCGGGACGGGGAACGCCGGGCACACCACCTTGGGATCGCGCTCGGCGATCGGGCGGTTGTTCTCGAAGCAGTACTGGTCGCGCTCCTCGGTGAAGAGGTCGAGGTTGTTCGAGTAGATCTGGTTGCGCTCCCACTTCGAGCAGTCCTGCGGCATGCCGGGGTGGCCGCCGGCGAAGGAGTCGGTCGTGATGCCGGCCGAGTTGCCGTGGAACTTCGAGTCGTGCGTGTAGATGCCGTTGCCGGCGGTGCCCGACCATCCGATGTTGTTGCCGTACGAGTCCACGCGATCCACCTCGATCCCGTAGCGCTTGCAGTGGCCCTCGGGGCCCGAGCCCGGATAGATGCCGGAGTCGCCGGAGCCGTAGGCGGTCAGCTTGCGGTACAGGCCGTTGTCCGATGTGAACGACAGGAAGCCGTACTCGCGGCTCCAGCGCGAGACGATGTTCTCCATACGGAATCCGTTCGTCTCGAGGACGTAGATGTTGTTGAAGTCCGAGAACTGAACGGTGAAGTTCCGCAGGTGGATGCCGTCGGCGCGGTCCGCCCGGATCACATTGAGCTTCTTGCGCGAGCCGTCGATCAGGACCTGACTCGGCTTGGTGCCGGTGCCCTCGATCTGGATGTTGCACTTGTGGTCACAGCGACGGTCCGCGTCAGGCCCGTCGCCGATGATCGCGATCAGGTTCTGGGCGTTGGGGCACTTGCGCTGATACTCGTAGTTCGGAACGCGCATCGTCCCGACCGCCTCGTAGTGCGGGTCCTGGTACTCCTCGTAGTCGCCGGAGCACGCCTCGGCGGGCTCGGCCACCTGGCGGCTCGGCTCCTCGCGGTAGACCCCGGGCAGCACGAGGATGCGCGTGCCGTTGTGCGCGGCGTCCACGGCAGCCTGGATGTCCTCGAACCCGCACCGCTTCAGCAGAGCGAGGTTCCGCCGCTTCGCCTTCCCGGACAGGTGCTTTCGGATCCGCGCCCCCGAGTCCGACTTGCAGACGACGAGCGAAGGACCCGAGCGCTTGTACTTCGGCACGGAGCCGAGCTTGTGATTCGGGTAGTAGGAAAGCCGCTCGGCGTGACCGAACGCGGCAGCGGCGCTGATGGCGGACACGAGTGTTAGGGCGGCCAGGACTGTGAGCAGGCGAGTGGGAGTCTTCATGCGGCGGAGTAGAGTAGCTGAAGTTGTACAGACGTACCACTTTCCCGAATAGGATCCTCGCGATGACCAGAGCCGAACCGACACGCCAGGTACGCGGCGAGCGCCGCCGCCAGGCGATCCTCGAGGCCGCCCTGCGGCTGATCTCGAAGCACGGCGTCGGTGCCCTGACCCACCGCGCCGTGGCCGAGGAGGCCGACGTGCCGCTCGCCTCGACGACCTACTACTTCGACTCGCTCGACGAGCTGCTCGACGGCGCGCTGCACCTGTTCGTCGACGAGGAGGCGACGCGTCTCACCGCGCTCGCGGAGCGGCTCGAGGGGCAGGACCTGCCACCGGTGGAGATCGCGCGGCTGTTCCAGGCCGAGCTCGAGCCCGACGCCGCGCAGTTCGAGCTCTACGTCGAGGCCGCCCGGAGGCCGAGCCTCCGCGAGGTCGCCCGGCAGAGCATCGAGATGTACGCGCGGGTGGCCGAGACGGCGCTGCGGGCGGCCGGCCTCGACGAGCCCGCCATCGATCCGCGCGCCTTCGTCGCTCTATTCGACGGCTACGGGCTCCACCGGATCGCCGGCTGTGACGATCAGGGGCTCGAGGACGCGCTGCTGGCGCTCTGGGCCGCGGCGACGCGGGCGATCGGCACGCGGTAGGGCGAGCAGCTCACGTAGTCGAGCCCCGCCATCTGGAAGAAGGCGATCGAGTCCGGGTCGCCTCCGTGCTCGCCGCAGATGCCGAGCTGCAGGTCCGCCTTCGCCTCGCGCCCGGTCCACGCGGCCAGCCGCACGAGCCAGCCGACGCCGGGCTTGTCGATCGTCTCGAACGGGCTGCGGTCGAGGATCTTGGTCTGGATGTAGCGGTTGAGAAAGCTGCCCTCCACGTCGTCGCGCGAGAAGCCGAGCGCGGTCTGCGTCAGGTCGTTCGTGCCGAACGAGAAGAAGTCGGCGTGCTCGGCGATCCGATTCGCCACGAAGCACGCGCGCGGCAGCTCGATCATCGTGCCCACGGACAACGGGAGGTCGCTCGCGCCCTCCTCGCCGGCCACCCGCTTGACCAGCCCGCGCATCAGCTCGATCTCCCGCTCGTACGCCACCAGCGGAATCATGATCTCGAGGTGCGGCGGCTCGGCCATGGCGAGCGCCGCGCGGAAGATCGCGCGGATCTGCATCTCGTAGACCTCGGGGTGCAGCACCCCGAGCCGCACGCCGCGGGTGCCGAGCATCGGGTTCGTCTCCGACAGCGAGTGGATCCGCTCCAGCGTGTGCTCGAGCTCCTCGAGGTTGTCCGTCTGCTCGATGCGAGCGCGCTCCAGCTGCTGCGCGGTCTCCTCCGCCTGCGGCATGAACTCGTGGAGCGGCGGGTCGAGCAGGCGGATCGTGACGGGCAGGCCCTGCATCTCTCCGAAGAGGCCCTCGAAGTCCCGCTGCTGGAGCGGGAGCAGCTCGCCGAGCGCCGCGCGCCGCTCCTCCTCGGTCTCGGCCATGATCATCGCCCGCATCTTCGGCTGGCGGTCCTCGGCCATGAACATGTGCTCGGTGCGGCAGAGGCCGATGCCCTCGGCCCCGAACTCCCGCGCTTTGCGGGCGTCCTCCGGCGTGTCGGCGTTGGACCGAACGCCGAGCGTACGGAGCTCGTCCGCCCAGGTGAGGACCGTCTCGAAGTGGTCCGACACCTCGGGCGCCTCGAGCGGCACGTCGTCGGCCGTGACCACGCCCGCCGAGCCGTCGATCGCGATCAGGTCGCCCTCGCCGAGCCGCGTGCCGTTCACGCTGAGCGTCTTCGCGTGGAGGTCGATGTCGAGTGACGAGGCGCCGGAAACGCACGGCTTCCCCATCCCCCGCGCAACGAGCGCGGCGTGGCTCGCCTTCCCGCCCTCGGCGGTGAGTATGCCCTTCGCGGCGTGGAAGCCGGCCACGTCGTCGGCCTCGGTGAACGGGCGGACGAGGATCACGTCGCGGCCCTCCTCAGCGGCGCGGACGGCGTCGTCGGCAGTGAAGACGATGGCGCCCTTCGCGGCGCCGGGTGAGGCGGCCACGCCCTCGGCGAGCACGTGGAAGTCTGCGTCCCGCCTGAATCCGGGATGGAGCAGCGCGTCGAGCTTCGCGGCGTCGATCGTGGCGATCGCCTGGCGCTTGTCGAGGAGCCCTTCCTCGACCGCGTCGACCGCGAAGCGCACCGCCGCCTGGGCGGGCCGCTTCGCGTTCCGGGTCTGGAGCATGTAGAGGCTGCCCTCCTCCACCGTGAACTCCGTGTCCTGCATGTCCCCGTAGTGGCGCTCGAGCGTGCGCAGGATGTCCATGAGGTCGCCGTAGGCCTCGGGCATCGACT
Source organism: uncultured Thermoleophilaceae bacterium (assembly GCA_963808875.1). Classification (GTDB taxonomy): domain Bacteria; phylum Actinomycetota; class Thermoleophilia; order Solirubrobacterales; family Thermoleophilaceae; genus JACVRW01. The sequence continues at coordinate 72,828 of CAWEHM010000040.1, read as the reverse complement.
CCTTCATCTCGTGGATGTCGCGCGGCGTGCGCACACCCGAGACCACGTCCTCGCCCTGGGCGTTCGGGAGGAAGTCGCCCGACGGCGTGGGCTCGCCCGTGATCTCGTCGCGGCTGAAGGCCACGCCCGAGCACGAGCTGTCGCCCTTGTTGCCGAACACCATCTGCTGCACGTTCACGGCCGTGCCCCAGTCGTCCGGGATGTGGTTGATGCGGCGGTACTCCACCGCCCGCTTCCCGGTCCACGAGTCGAACACGGCGACGATCGCCTGGCGGAGCTGCTCCTGCGGGTCCTGCGGGAAGTCCTCGCCGGTCTCCTCCTCGAAGAGCTCCTTGAACCGGCCGGTCAGGCTCCTCAGCCGCTCGGTATCGAGGTCCACGTCCTCCGTCACACCCGCGCTTTCCTTCTCCTCCTTGATCAGATCCTCGTAGCGCTCGCCGGCGATGCCGCGGCAGACGTTTCCGAACATCTGGCAGAACCGCCTGTAGGAGTCCCAGGCGAACCGCTCGTTGCCGGTGGTGGTGGCAAGGCCCTCCACGGACTCGTCGTTGAGGCCGAGATTGAGGACCGTGTCGAGCATCCCGGGCATCGACTCGCGCGCACCGCTCCGCACGGACACGAGCAGTGGATCGTCGGGCTGCCCGAGGGAGCGGCCCGCCTTCTCCTCCAGACGGGCGAGCGCATCGGCGTAGTCGGGGAGGCCATCGCCGCGCATGTACGCGATGCACGCCTCGGTGGTGAGGGTGAAGCCGGCGGGCACGCGCTCCCGCCCGAGCACCCGGGTCATCTCGGCGACGTTCGCGCCCTTCCCCCCGAGCAGGTCGCGCATGTCGCGCGACCCCTCCTCGAAGTCGTAGACGAGCTTGTCCCCCACGGCGAGGAGCCTATTGGCCCTACGCCACCGCGGCGCAGGCGCACGTGCGCGTGGTACTCCATCGTCTCCGCGAGGGCGCGGTCGGCCTGCTGGAGCGCGCGGTCGGGTGCTTCGGGTGCCTCGGCGAGCGGGCGGGCCAGGGCATCCACCAGGAACCGGTGCGCCTCCCCGCCCAGCGGGAACGAGCCGGCCTCGCAGCCGGCGCAGACGACGCCGCCCGCGCTCGGCGAGAACGCGCCGAGGTGCTCGGCCTCGCCGCAGGCGGCGCACGAGGCCAGCTCGGGCGCGAAACCGGCGGCGAGCAGGAGCTTCAGGCGGAACGCGAGCGCCTGGGCCCGGCCCGCGTGGTTCGGGTGCGCGTCGAGGAGAGCGAGCTCGTTGCACAGGAGGTTGTAGGCCGGCCGGTTGGGCTCGGCCGAGTCGAGCAGCCGCAGCACCGCCTCGCAGGCCTGCGCGCCGCGCTCGAGCGTGGCGCGGCGCTCGCGGAGCGCGGCGTGGGCGTGCACGGTGTCCACCTGGCTGATCGTGCACAGCTCGCCACGGCCCTGATGCATCACGAGCCGGACCCGGCTGAGCGGCTCGAGCCGGCCGCCGAGGCGCGACTTCACCTTCCTGACGCCCTTCGCCACGGCGCCCAGGCGCCCGCGATCGACCGTGTAGAGGTGCAGCACGCGGTCGGCCTCGCCGTAGCGAATCGAGCGCAAAACGATCGCCTCTGTCTTAAAAGAGCCGGGCATGCGGTAAATACACTCTGATCGGGATGGCGGACGAGAACGGGGTCGTGTACCTGTACACAACGGAGCCGTGCGGCTTCTGCAGGCAGGCGAAGACGCTGCTGCAGGCACGCGGCGTGGATTACCGCGAGGTCAACCTCGCGAAGGACCCCGTGGGCCGCGCCGAGCTGGTGGCCCTGACCGGCCAGATGACCTTCCCCCAGATCGTCGTGGGACAGCGCTCGATCGGCGGCTTCCGCGAGCTGCTCGAAGCGGACCGCGCCGGCACGCTCGAGAACCTGCTGGCGGCGTAGGGCTCGACGGCGTAGGGCTCAGAAAGACAGCATTAAAGGGCGGCCTCCGGTGTGGGTTGGTCGACTTATGTACTCACCTCAGTACATAAAGCGCCCAACCCCGCTTTGGACCACCCCCTCAGTGCTGCCGTTCGCCCGCTCGGCGGTCGCGCGCCGGGCTAGCTAGCGCGGGCGGCGCTGGCAGCGCGGGCAGATGTAGGTGCCGCGGCCGGCCGCTCGCATCTTCTGGATCGGCGTTCCGCAGCGGACGCAGGGCTTTCCCTTGCGCAGGTGGACGAGGAAGCGGTCCTGGAAGCTGCCCTGGGCGCCGTCGATGTGCCTGTAGTCGTCTATCGAGGCGCCCTTGGCGTCGATTCCCGCGTTCAGCGATTCCACCACCGCGTCGCGCAGCGCCTCGATCTGGGGGCGCCGCAGGCTTCCCACCGATCGGAGCGGGTGGATTCGAGCCCGGAACAGCGCCTCGTCCGCGTAGATGTTCCCCACGCCGGCGATCCGCTCCTGGTTCAGGAGGAACGCCTTCACCGGCTGCTTTCGACCGCGTGCCTGGTCCCGGAGCGCCTCGGCCGTGAAGTCGGGGCTCAGCGGCTCGACTCCGAGGCGCGACGCGAAGTACTCGGCGAGCGCGTCGCTGCCGAGGAGGACGTCGCCGGTGCCGAAGCGGCGCTGGTCCACGAACAGGACCGTCTGGCCGTCGTCGAGCTGCATCCGGACGCGAGTGTGCTTCGGCTCCTCGTCGGTCAGCAGGATGTTCCCGGTCATCCGGAGGTGCATCACCAGGTGGACGTCGTCCTCGAACGACATCACCAGGTACTTGCCGCGCCGCCACAGCCGTTCGATCCTGCGGCCGTCGAGCGCATCGGCGATCGCCTCGGGCGGCGCCGGATCGGACCAGCGCGGGTCGAGCACACGGATGCGCTCGAGCCGGCGCCCCTCGACGGCGGGCGCCAGCTGACGGCGGATTGTCTCTACCTCAGGGAGCTCCGGCACTCACGTCGGTTCTAGCACGCGGGTGCGCCCTGAAGTAGACGTCCTTGAGCCGTTCGCTCGACAGGTGGGTGTAGAGCTGGGTGGTCGAGACGTCGGCGTGGCCGAGCATCTCCTGGACCGAGCGAAGGTCGCACCCGCCCGAGAGCAGGTGGGTCGCGAACGTGTGGCGCAGCGTGTGCGGGCTCATCCGGTCCGCAAGGCCCGCTGTCTGCGCGTGCCGGCGGACTATCTTGTAGAGCCCCTGGCGGGTGAGGTGGCCGCCGCGGAAGTTCACGAACAGGTGCGCCTCGGGCGCGCCCTTTACGAGCCCCGGCCGGCCGCGCTCCACGTAGATGCGAAGCGCCCTCAGCGCCGCCTGGCCGATCGGCACGACGCGCTCCTTCGATCCCTTCCCGCGCGCCCGCAGCACGCCCTCCTCGAGGTCCACGTCCATCAGCTCGAGGCCGATCGCCTCGGAGGCGCGCAGGCCGCAGGCGTACATCACCTCGAGCAGGGCGCGGTCGCGCAGGGCGGCGGGCTCGGTTCCGTGCGGCTGGGCCAGCAGCTTCTCGACCTCCCCGCGGGTGAGCACCTGGGGCAGCTTCCGGGCGCGCCGCGGTGTGCTCAGCGAGGCGGTGGGATCGGTGTCGAGCAGGCCGTCCCGGCGGAGGTGGCGGTAGAACGAGCGCAGGCACGCGCTCTTCCGGTGGATGGTCGCCGGCGACGCGGGCGGGCGGTCCTCGCCGCCCTTCGCGAGGCGCTCGAGAAAGTCGGCCACGTCGCCGGGGGTCGCCTCCAGCGCGGATTCCTCCCGTTCCTCGAGAAAGCGGCCGTACTGCAACAGGTCGGTGCGGTACGCGTCGAGGGTGTTGCGCGAGAGCCCCCGCTCGAACTCGAGATACGCGAGGAAATCCAGGACGAGGTGCTCGAACCGCCTCTCGACGACCGGCTTTTCGATTGTGGCCACGCCCGGGAGTTCGGGCGTCCCCGCCTCATCCCTTGGTGATCTGCGCAGGAACGCCCGCAGCCAGAGCAGGCCCACGAGCGTCTTCGCGTCGCGGCTGTCGCGAATCGCGTTGTCCAGCTTGGCGAGCGGCCACTCCACGATCTCGATCCGCTCGTCCTCGTCGGTCTCGGCCGTCTCGTCGTAGAGCTCGGTGGCCTTGAAGAGGTGGCACTCCTCGTCGGTGAAGCCGGGCGAGGTGTAGAAGCTCGTCAGGTGCTGCCAGCTGCGCGCGCCCTTGCCGATCTCCTCGGCCAGCTCGCGCTGCGCGGTGTCGAGCGGCTTCTCGCCCTCCTCGTCCAGCTTGCCGGCCGGGAGCTCGAGCAGGGCGTCGTCTCCCACGGCCTCCCGCGGCTGGCGAACCAGGTAGACGATCTCGTCGTCGTGCGCCACGATCCCCACCGCGCCCGGGTGCTCGACGATCTCGCGCTCGGCCTCCTCGCCGTCGTCGTAGCGGAACCGGTCTACGCGGACGCGGTTCAGCCGGCCCTCCCAGACCACCTCTCCCCCGACTCGCTCCATCAGTCCTCGAGCGAGGTCTGGGCCGCCACCAGCGCCGCCTGCCGCACGAGCGACACCGTCACCTCGAGCATCGTCTGGAGCGCCTCGACAGTCACCGACTCGTCGGGCTGGTGGTTTCGCTCGGTGCCGTTCGCCAGGTTCACGACGGGCAGCCCGGCGTGGACGAAGACGTTCGCGTCGCTGCCGCCGCCCGTCGTGATGTAGGACGGCTCGATCTCGTTGTCGCGCAGGGCCGCCGCCGCCACCTCCACGGCGGGCGCCGTGCGCGGCAGCCGGTAGCCCTGGAAGAGGCGCTCGACGGAGGTCTCCACGTCGCACTCGGAGTCGCTCGCGGCCTCGCCGAGGGCGTCGACCATCTCGCTCACCATCTCGGCGGCCTTCTCCGCGTCGAGGCTGCGTGTCTCGAGCTCGACGTAGCAGCGCTCCGCCACCACGTTCGCGGAGGTGCCGCCGTGGATGCGGCCCACGTTCGCCGTCGTCTCGGGATCGATCCGGCCGATCCGCAGCGCCGCGATCGCCCGCGCCGCCGCCACGATCGCGTTGTGACCCGCCTCCGGGCGGATCCCGGCGTGCGCGGCCTGGCCGCGGAAGCGCGCCTCGACCGAGTAGTACGTGGGCGACGCGATCACGATCTCGCCGATCGGCGAGGCGTGGTCGAACACGTATCCGTAGTCGGCGCTCAGCCTGGACATGTCGACTGACTTGGCGCCCTTCAGCGCCTGCTCCTCGCCGGTCGTGAACAGGATCTCGATCCCGGCCGGCGGGGTGCCGTCCCGCACCAGCCGCCGCACGGCCCCGAGGATCGTGACGACCGCGGCCTTGTTGTCGGCGCCGAGGATCGCGTCGTGGCGGTTCGTGAGGAGGCCGTCCTGGCTCACCACCTCGACCGGCCCGTCGAGCGGGACGGTGTCCATGTGCGCGCACAGCAGCACGGTGGGCGAGCCCTCCGGTCCCGGCACGCGCGCGAGCAGGTTGCCCGAGTCGGAGCCGGTCGCGGATGCGGTGTCGTCCTCCTCCACCTCGATGCCCAGCCCGCGGAGCTCCTCCGTCAGCGCGTGCGCGACCGCGCGCTCGCGGCCCGAGGGGCTCTCGATCTCGCAGATGCGGATGAACTCGGCGAGGAGCCGCTCGCGCTCCTCACTCGACACGGCGTGAATCACGCCGCGAACGCTACCGCTCGACCGGCCAGCCCTCCCGCTTCCAGCGGGGGACGCCGCCGTCGACCACGTGGATCACCTCGCCCACGCCCAGCCGCTTGAGCAGGCTGGCGGCGATCGCGGCCCGCTGCCCGGACGCGCAGATCACCGCGACCGGCTGTCCGGCGTCGAGCCCGTCCGGCAGCTCGTGGATGTCGTGGTAGGCGGTGTGGGTGGAGCCGGGGATGTGGCCGGCGTCCCACTCCGATCGCTCGCGGACGTCCAGCAGCTGGAGTCCGTTCGGCCCGCCGTCGCCGTCCCAGCGCTCGTGGAGCTCCTCCACGCTCAGGCGCTGGTACGCGCTCGACCGGCCGCTTCTCCTCTCGCCAGGAGGTCATGCCGCCGGCGAGATAGCCGGCGATGTTGGTGAGCCCCACGGCGCCGGCCAGCTCGGCGGCCTCGCGGGCGTCCTCGTCGTCGCGGCCCACCAGCACGAGCGGCTGCCCCGGCTCCGCCAGCCACGCGAGGCGGGTGCCGAAGCCGCCGCGTAGCGCCGTGATGCACACCGCCGACGGAATGTGCGCCTCGTCGAACTGGAGCTCGGTGCGCACGTCCACGACCATCGCGCCGTCGGCCTCGGTCTGCTCCACCTGCCGTGGGGTGAGCGGATGCACGTCCACCGCCTCGACCGCGAGCGGACCGCGGTTCAGGGCGACGATGTTCTTGAAGTTGGGCGGCTGGGGGCCGAGCCCGGCGGTGGTTTGCCGCACGAAGTCGTCCTCGTCCCGCACCTGAAGCAGCGGCTGGCTGGCGCGCTCGTACCCGATCGTCGACGACACCTTCAGGTCCATGCCGGGCCCGCCGCACATCGAGCCGCCCAGGTGGCCCGGCCAGACCTCGGTCGTGTCGGGCAGCGACAGCAGCTTGTCGTGCAGCGAGTGGAAGATGCCGCGGGCGCCCTCCGCCCTGTCGACCGCCAGGTCGGGACGGGCGATGTCCCCCACGAACAGGCTGTCGCCGCTCAGCACCGCCCACGGATGCTCACTCCGCTCGGGGTCGATCAGCGCGAATGCCGTGTGCTCGGGCCGGTGGCCCGGCGTGTGCAGCGCGCGCACCGTGATGCGCGCCGAGCTCGAGCTCCCACCCGTCGTCGAACGGCTCGTGGTCGTAGTCGGGCGCCGCCTCGCGGTGCACGTGGATCGTGGCGCCCGTGGCCGCGGCGAGCCGGCCGTGCCCTGAGACGTGGTCGGCGTGGTTGTGCGTCTCGAGGATGTGCTCGACCCGCACTCCGAGGAAGCGGGCGAGCCGGAGGTACTCGTCGATGTCGAGCCGAGGATCAACGACGGCCGCGACACCCGCGTCCTCGTCGCCGATCAGATAGCTGGCGCACCCGAGGTCTTCATGGACGAGCTGGCGGAAGATCACCCGCCAACTCTAAAACTACGCGCGCGACTCTGCCCGGATTTCGGGCTCGACCTCTGGTGCGGCGGCGCCGGCCGTGCCGCGCTTGCGCGCGAGCGCGAGCGCCGCGCCCACGAAGTCGCGGAACAGCGGCTGCGGGCGCAGCGGGCGCGACTTGAACTCGGGGTGGTACTGGGACGCCACGAAGAACGGGTGGTCCGGCAGCTCGATCACCTCGACCAGGCGGTCGTCCGGTGAGGTGCCGCTGAACACGAGCCCGGCCGACTCGAGCCGCTTGCGCAGGTGGTTGTTCACCTCGTAGCGGTGGCGGTGGCGCTCGTAGATCACCGCGTCGCCGTAGATCTCGCGGGCGCGCGTGTCGTCGTGCAGCTTCACGGGGTCCGCGCCGAGCCGCATCGTGCCGCCCATGTCGCGCACCTCCTTCTGCTCCGGCAGGAGGTCGATCACCGGGAAGGGCGTCTCGGGGTCGAACTCGGTCGAGTTCGCGCCCTCCATGCCGGCCACGTGGCGGGCGAACTCCGCGACGGCGATCTGCATCCCGAGGCAGATGCCGAGGTACGGCACCTCGTTCTCGCGCGCGTACCGGGCGGCCTGGATCTTGCCCTCGATGCCGCGCACGCCGAAGCCGCCGGGCACGAGGATGCCGTCGCAGGTGGCGAGCTCCTCGGCCACCTCGCCGTCGGTGAGCCGCTCGCTGTCCACCCACACGACCTCGACGCGGCCGCCGTGGTGCGAGCCGGCGTGGTTCAGCGCCTCGATCACCGACATGTAGGCGTCGGCCAGCTGGTTGTACTTGCCGACGAGCGCGATCCGCACGGGGTCGGTGGCCGACTCGACCCGCTCGACGAGCCCCTCCCAGTCGGTCAGGTCCGGCAGCGGGCAGCTCGATGCCGAAGTGCTTCAGGACCACCTCGTCCACGCCCTCGCGCGCGAACTCGAGCGGGACCTTGTAGATCGAGTCCACGTCGCGCGCCGACACCACCGAGCTCACCGGCAGGTTCGCGAACAGCGCGATCTTCTCGCGGATGTCCGTGCCGAGGTGCTCCTCGGAGCGGCACATGACCATGTCCGGCTGGATGCCGATGCGGCGCAGCTCCTGGACCGAGTGCTGCGTGGGCTTCGTCTTCAGCTCGCCGGCGTTGCCGAGGAACGGCACGAGCGTGAGGTGGACGAACATGCAGCGGTCGCGCCCGACCTCCGAGTGGAACTGGCGCAGCGCCTCGAGGAACGGCAGCGACTCGATGTCGCCCACCGTGCCGCCGATCTCGGTGATGACGATGTCCACGTCGCTCGACTCGGCGACGAGCTTGATCCGGTTCTTGATCTCGTCGGTGATGTGCGGGATCACCTGGACGGTGCCGCCGAGGTAGTCGCCGCGGCGCTCGCGCCGGATCACCGAGTTGTAGATCGCGCCCGCGGTGGCGTTGGAGGCGCGGCTCGTGTTCGTGTCCGTGAAGCGCTCGTAGTGGCCGAGGTCGAGGTCGGTCTCCGCGCCGTCCTCGGTGACGAACACCTCGCCGTGCTGGAACGGGCTCATCGTGCCCGGGTCGACGTTGATGTACGGGTCGAACTTCTGGATCGTCACGGACAGACCGCGAGCGACCAGGAGCCGGCCGAGAGAGGCCGCGGCGATGCCCTTCCCAAGTGCGGAGACGACGCCGCCGGTGACGAATACGAAGCGGGTTTCCGGGCGGCTCTGTGGCATCAAGTCTCTGGGAAGTCGAGTGTACTCAAAGGCCCGGCGGACGACTCACGCCGGCCGCGAGCAGCTCCTCGGCGTGACGGCGGGCGGCCGTGTCCGACGCCTCGGCGCCGAGCATGCGGCACAGCTCCGCGACGACGCCGTCGCCCTCGAGCGCCTCGACCGTGGTGAGCGCGGTGTCGGTCTCGGCCGACTTCTCGATGCGGAAGTGGCTCGTGGCGAGCGCGGCGATCTGCGGGAGGTGCGTGATGCAGAGGACCTGGCGGCCCTCGGCGAGCGCACGCAGCCGCTCGCCGACCGCCCGGGCGGTCTGGCCGCCCACGCCGGCGTCGACCTCGTCGAACACGAGCGTGCGCGACTCGCCCGCGCCCGCGACGGTCATCAGCGCGAGCATGACCCGCGAGAGCTCGCCGCCCGAAGCGGCATCGCGGATGGGCGCCGCGGGAACGCCCGGGTTGGGAGCGAGCAGGAACTCGACGCGCTCGGCGCCGGTCGGAGCCACCTCCTCCCTTGGTTCGAGGATCACCTCGAACGCCGCCCCCTCCATCGCGAGCGCCGCCAGCTCCTCGCGGACCCGCTCGGCGAGCTTCGGCGCGGCCTTCTTTCGCGCGGCCGTGACCTTCTTCGCCAACCTGTCGCGCTCGGCGAGCGCCTCCGCGAGCGCCGCCTCCGCACGCTCGGTCTCGATCTCCGCGTGCGCCAGCCGGGCGTGCTCCTCGCGGCAGCGCTCGGCGTGCGCGAGCACCGCGGCGACGCTCCCGCCGTGCTTGCGCTCGAGCCGGTCGTAGAGGTCGAGCCGCTCCTCGACGACGTCGAGCCGGCCGGGCTCCGCCTCGAGCGAGTCGGCGTAGCGGCGCAGCTCCGCGCCGAGGTCCTCGGCCTCCAGCCGCAGGCTCGTGAGCCGGGTGCCCAGAGCATCCATCTCAGGATCCGCTCCCTGGACTGACTCCGCCAGCTGCTCCGCGCTTGCGAGGAGCGCGCTGACGCCGAGCGAGTCGCCGCTCGGCGCGATCGCCTCCGCGCCCGCGCCGGCGGCCGCCAGCAGGCCGTCCAGCTCGCGCAGCCGCGCCCGCTCGGCCGCGAGCGTGGCCTTCTCCTCCTCGTTCGGGCCGAGCGACTCGATCTCCTCGATCTCGAACGCCAGCAGGTCCAGGTCGCGGTCGCGCGTGCCGGCGCGCTCACGCAGCTCGGCCAGCCCGCGCTCGATCTCGCGGACGCGCGCGTGGGCGGCCGCGAGCGCCGTCGCGCATGTCGAGGTGCTCGCGCCCGCAGAAGCCGTCGAGCAGCTCGAGCTGCGCCGACGCGAGCGTGAGCCGCCGGTGCTCGTGCTGGCCGAAGAACGCGACCAGCCGGCCGCCGAGCGCCTGGAGGTCGGCCGCCGTGGCGGAGCGCCCCTGGACGAATGCGGTCGTCCTCTTCTCGCTGACCCGGCGGGCGAGGACGATCTCGTCGAGGTCCTCCCCCACGCGCTCGCGCAGGTCGGCGAACTGGGGCTCGTCCAGCAGCCCCGCGGGCAGCTCGAACACGCCCTCCACGTACGCGTCGGCCGCTCCCGGCCGCACGATTCCCGGGCGCGCCTTCCCGCCCAGGAGCAGATCCAGCGCGTGCGCCAGCACGGTCTTCCCGGCACCGGTCTCGCCCGTGATGGCCGTGAGACCGTCGCCCGGCCGCAGCTCCGCCCGCTCGATCAGGAGCAGGTTCTCTATCCGCAGCTCGAGCAGCACCCCGCAGGTGTACCAGCGAGCCCCGACGGAGCACGCTCGCGCATGCAGAACTGTCACAAAAAAGCCGATAAGGACGGTACACACAGGGCTACCTCTACTCGCCCGCGATGCCCGCGGAGGAGGTCCCGCTCAGTACGCCAGCCGGCCGAACTTCTCCCGCAGCCGGTGATAGAAGCTGGCGCCCGGCAGCTGCGCCAGCAGCGCTGACTCCGGCTCGAACCGGATCTCGATAGTCCCCTCGCGCGGCAGGACGCAGACGCTCCGGCCGTCGGTGGTCATCTCCACGTCCTCCTCGCGCGACCGGTTCCGCACCGCCAGCCTGTCGCCAGGAGCCACCACGAGCGCGCGCGCCGTGAGCGTGTGCGGCGCGATGAACGAGACCACGTACCCGGCCACCCCCCACGCCAGCACCGGGCCGCCGTTGGCGAGGTTGTAGCCCGTCGACCCTGCGGGCGTGGCCACCACGAGCCCGTCGCAGCGCACCTCGCCGAGCTGCTCGCCCTCGACGGAGTAGGCCAGCTCGGCCACCCGGCCCGTGTGCTGCCGGTGGAAGGAGATGTCGTTGATCCCGATCTCCTCCCCCTCGGTCGTGCTCGCCACCAGGCCGGGGATATGCATCGTGTCGAACTCGCCTGTGAGAGCCAGGCCGATGCCCAGGTCGAGCTCCTCGGGCTCGATGGTCGCCAGAAAGCCGATCGTGCCGAAGTTCACCGCGAACACCGGCACGTCGCGGCGGGCGTAGCGGCGGAGCGCGGCCAGGATCGTGCCGTCGCCGCCGAGGACGATCGAGAGGTTCGGGTCGGGCGACCCGTCGCCGTCCAGGACGACCCCGTCCTGCGGCTCGATGCCGTGCTTCTCCACCTCGTCCTGCGGGAGGTGCACCTCGACGCCCGCCTCGCGCGCCAGCTCGATCACCCGTCGCAGCGCCCCGCCGGTCATCTCGGGGCGCTTGTGGGTGAAGACCGTGACCGTCTTCACGACGGCTCGGCCCTCAGCGCGGCCGCCTCGAGGTCCTCCACCGCGCCCGCGCGGCCGGGCTCGGCGAGCCAGACGAACGTCTCGCGGTTCCCCGCCGGCCCCGGCAGCCCCGAAGGGGCGAAGCCGAGCACGGACACTCCCAGTTCGCTGCGCGCAAAGCCGGCCACCGCCACCAGCGCCGCGCGCCGGTGCTCCGGCGAGCGCACCACGCCTCCCTTCCCCACCCGCTCTCGGCCCACCTCGAACTGGGGCTTCACCATCGCAAGCAGGTCGAAGCGCGGCGCGGCGGCGCGCGCCACCGCCGGCAGCACCTTGGTGAGCGAGATGAAGGAGAGGTCGGCCACGATCAGGTCGGGCTCGTACGGCAGCTCGCCAGGCTCGATCTGACGGGCGTTGCGCCGCTCCACGACGATCACGCGCTCGTCGTTCCGCAGCCTCCAGTGGAGCTCGCCGTAGGCCACGTCGAGCGCGATCACCGATTCCGCCCCGCGCTGCAGGAGCACGTCCGTGAAGCCGCCGGTCGAGGCGCCCACGTCGAGCGCGCGCCGGCCGGCGGGGTCGATGGCGAATGCGTCGAGCGCGTTCGCGAGCTTGATCCCCCCGCGCGACACGTACGGCGGCGCCTCGGCAACCGCCACCTCGGCGCCGTCGGCCACGAGCTCGCCCGGCTTGGTCGCGGGCCGGCCGGCCACGCGCACGTCGCCGGCGATCACGGCGGCGGCCGCCCGGGAGCGGGATTCGTACAGGCCGCGCTCGGCCAGCAGAGTGTCGAGCCGCCGCTTGCCCACGCGCGGGAGAGTACCCGCAGGCGCCGAATCACCCTGCATGACGACGCTTTTGGTGGGCGTGGCAGGCACGCTCGGAGTGCTGTCCCGCTACGGCATATCGCGGCTGACGCTCCACACGGACGCGCTCCTGTGGTCCACGGTCGGCATCAACATCGTCGGGAGCTTCCTGCTCGGCCTGCTGGTGGCCGAGCACTGGTTCGACCGTGATATCCGCGAGGCCATCGGGGTCGGGTTCCTGGGCGGCTTCACGACCTTCTCGACGTTCTCGGTGCAGATCGTGCTCGAGGTGGACTCCGGCGAGCCGGGGCGCGCGGCGCTGTACCTGTTCGCGTCCGTCGTGGGCGGCGTGATGGCCGCCACGGCCGGCTACGCGCTGGGCCGCAAACTGGCATGAGCCGTGTCTCTGTGAGGCACGTCACACACACCGCTTGGGGCAGGGGTAACTTCGGAACCGAGATGACCCGCTCCGCAGTAACTCACCACGCCCTCCGTGCCGGCCTCCTGGTCACGGCGGGCAGCGCGCTGATCGGCGTGCCGTTCGCGCTCGGTCTCGACGCCGCCCCGCTCGTGGCCGGAGTGATCGTCGGCGCGCTCACGATCGCCCTCGGCATCGCGGGCACCGAGCCCGGCGCACGCGGCAGCCTGTCGCTGTCGAGCCAGGCGGCCTACGACCGCGGCCTCGCGCTCGGCCTCCTCGTGTCCGCGGGCCTGTTCGGCCTGTTCGGCGAGCTCGAGGCGCTGGCGCTGTTCGCCCTGGCAGGCCTCGCCGCTCTGATCACCACGTCGGTGACGCGCTACAGCGCGGGCACCGCCTGAGACTTCCTCCCACAGACACACATACGCAGTACTCCTCCCTCTGAAACGGCCCCGGCCCTCCCGCCGGGGCCGTTTCTATTTCCCGACGGCCGCGAGGGCCTGCTCGACGGTCCGGTATTCGTCGATGCGCCTGATCAGGCCGTCCCTGACGAGCACGGCGTATGTTTCGAAGACGTCGATCTCGATGCCGCTGCCGTGCCCGTGCAGGGTGGCGCTCCACGGCGCCACGACCCAGTCGCCGCAGTCGATGAAGTCCTCCCACTCGACCGCCGGGCCGAACCGGTCGGACCACGGGTCCGCCAGGTAGGCGACGAACCGGCGCAGCGCCGGCACCCCGATGTACGTGTTCTGATCGGGCTCGTCGGTCGCCGTGCACCACTCGACCGCGGGGTCGTAGGCCGCGAACGCCCGCTCGAAGTCCCCTCGTCCGAAGGCCTCGAAGCTCGACCTGACCAGATCGACGTTCGCGCTCGACACGCGCCTATTCTCCACGGATCGCCACCCACCGGTACGAAACGCGGCTTCACTGGACCGGGTCCACCGGCCTCGGCTGGGACCACTACGTCCGAGAGCACTCCGTGACCGCGCCGCCGGCCGAGCAGGAGGTGCGCGTCACGACGGGCGAGTCGAAGGGCGATCCGGCCGTGCTCAACCCCGAGCAGCTCTTGCTGATGGCCGCCTCCTCCTGCCAGATGCTGTGGTTCCTCCACCTGGCGGCCAAGGCGCGCGTCGACGTCGTGGCCTACGACGACGACGCCGAGGCGCTCATGCCGGAGGACGAGGAGCCGGTGCGGATCACCGAGGTCACGCTGCGCCCGCGGATCACCGTGAGCGGCGACGCCGCCGAGGAGCGCGTGCGCAAGCTGGTCGACCAGGCGCACGGCTACTGCTTCATCGCGAACTCGCTCAACTGCGCGATGCGCATCGAGCCGACCGTGGATCGCAGGTAGCCTCTCGCGCCATGTCCGCACCCGACTTGCTCCAGAAGCTGCTCACCGCGCCCGGGCCGCCCGGCCACGAGCGCATCCCCGCCCGCGTATGGCGCGAGGCCGCCGAGGGGTTCGCCGACGAGGTGACCACCGACACGCTCGGCACCACCGTCGCGCGCGTGAACGGCGCGGGCGACCACCCGCTGATGGCCGTGGTGGGGCACATCGACGAGATCGCCGTGCTCGTTAGCCACATCAGCGACAAGGGCTTCCTGCACATCGTGCAGTCGGGCGGCTGGGACGCTCAGGTGCTCGTGGGCCAGCGTGTGGAGATCCTGACCCGTGACGGCGTGGTGCCGGGCGTGGTCGGGCGCAAGCCTCCCCACCTCACGGATGCCGAGGAGCGCAAGAAGGCCGTCCAGCTGAAGAACCTCCACATCGACATCGGGGCGAAGGACGGCGACGAGGCGCGCTCGATGGTCTCGCCCGGCGACCAGGCTGTGATTGCGGCCGAGCCGCTCGAGCTGCCGAACGGCCGCGTGGCCTCGCGCGCGCTCGACAACCGGCTCGGGGTGTTCGTGGCGATCGAGGTGGCGCGGCGCGTGAAGGAGGCGGGCGGCAACGCCGGGCCGGTGTGCGGCGTCGCGGCCGTGCAGGAGGAGATCGGCGCCCACGGCGCGCGCGTGATGGCGTACGGGCTCGAGCCGGACCTGGCGGTGGTGGTCGACGTGACCCACGCGACCGACGCGCCCGGTGTGGATCCCGGCGAGCTCGGCGACCACGGCCTCGGCAGCGGGCCGGTGATCACCCGCGGCGCGATCGTGAGCCGGGCCGTGAACGACCTGCTGGACGAGGCCTCGCGGGCCGAGGGCATCGAGTGCACGACGGAGGCGGCCGGCCGCGCCACCGGGACGGACGCCGACGCGGTGCATTTCAGCCGCGGCGGCGTGCCCACGGCGGTTGTGTCGATCCCGCTGCGCTACATGCACTCGCCGGTGGAGATCGTCGACCTCGCCGACGTGGAGGCCGTGATCCGCCTGCTCACCGCGCTCGCGCTGCGGCTCGAGTCGGACACGAGCCTCGCCCGCTGGTAGCTGAGCGCGGTTCCCGCTAGGCCAGCGAGGGCTCGAGCACTGCCTGCGCCACGCGCTCGGCGACCGCCTCGGGCGTGAGGCCGACCTCCTCGCGCAGCAGCGCGGGCTTGCCGTGCGTCACGTACCGGTCGGGCAGCCCGAACCGCAGCACGCGCGTGTCGCGCAGGAGGTCGCGGTCGGCGAGGTGCTCGAGCACTCCTGAGCCGAAGCCCCCGGCCAGGACGTTCTCCTCGACCGTGACGAGCACGTCGTGCTCCGCGGCCAGCCGCTCGACCAGCTGGGCGTCGAGGGGCTTGGCGAAGCGCGAGTCGGCCACGGTCGCGTCGAGACCGTGCTCCTCGGCGAGCCGCTCCGCGGCGCCGAGCGCGACGCTCACCCCGTAGCCGTAGCCCAGGAGGGCCACGGTCTCGCCCTCGCGCAAGAGCTCGCCGCGGCCGATCTCGATCGGCTCCGGCCGCACCGGAAGCGGCACGCCCTCGGCCTCGCCGCGCGGGTAGCGGAGCGCCACCGGGCCGTCGTCGTAGCGGAGCGCGGTGTGGAGCATGTTCACGAGCGCGGCCTCGTCGCGGGGCGCCATCTGGACCATGTTCGGCAGGCAGCGCAGGTAGGAGATGTCGAAGGCGCCGTGGTGGGTGGGGCCGTCGTCGCCCACCAGGCCGGCGCGGTCCATGGCGAACACCACGTTGAGGTTCTGCAGGCAGACGTCGTGGACGATCTGGTCGTAGCCGCGCTGCAGGAAGGTGGAGTAGATCGCCGCGACCGGCTTCGCCCCCTCGAGCGCGAGCCCGGCGGCGAACAGCACCGCGTGCTGCTCGGCGATGCCCACGTCGTAGTAGCGGTCGGGCAGCGCCTTCTGCAGGAGGTTGAGGCCGGTTCCGGAGTTCATCGCGGCCGTAATGCCCACCACGCGCTCGTCGCGGCGGGCCTCCTCCACGAGCGCCTCGCCGAACACCGTCGTGTACTGCGGCGGCGCGGCGGGCGCGGCCTTCGCCGACTTCAGCGGCGAGGCCTTCTTCGGTGCCGCCGCCGTGCCGTTCACGATCGAGCCGGGCTTCGCGGCATGCCACTTCTCCATGCCCTCGAGCCCGCCCTCCTCGGCCGGCGCGAAGCCCTTGCCCTTGACGGTCTTGCAGTGCACGACGACCGGGCGATCTGCCTCGAGCGCCTCGCCGATCGCCTTGCGGAGCGCCTTCACGTCGTGGCCGTCGATCACGCCGACGTAGGCGAGGTCGAGCTCCTCGAAGAAGAGGCCCGGTGCCCAGTACGCCTTCAGCGACTCCTTCAGGATCGGCCCGAGCCGCTCCATCTTGCTTCCGATGCCGCCGGGCAGCTTGGTGAGCGTCTCCTCCACGCCCTCGCGCGCGTGGTACAGCTTCGGGTTGAGGCGCATGCGCGTGAACAGCCGCGACAGCGCGCCGACGTTCGGGGCGATCGACATGCCGTTGTCGTTCACCACGATCACGATCGGCACGTCCATGCCACCGGCGTTCAGGAGCGCCTCGAAGGACACGCCGCCCGTGAGCGCGCCGTCGCCGATCACCGCGACGACCTTGCCGTCCGGCGCGACGCCCTTCCGCATCGCCTCCTTGATGCCGACCGCGTACGAAACGCTGGTCGAGGCGTGACCGGCGCCCATGATGTCGTGCTCCGACTCGTGCATCGAGCAGAAGGGCGCGAGGCCTCCGTACTTGCGGATGGTGTGGAGCTCGTCGCGGCGACCGGTGAGCACCTTGTGCGGGTAGGCCTGGTGGCCGACGTCCCACAGCACCTTGTCGCGCGGTGAGTCGAGGAGCGAGTGGATAGCCACGGCGATCTCGCACGCGCCGAGGTTGGCGCCGAAGTGGCCGCCGATCTCGCCGATCGTGTCGATGATCAGCTCGCGTACCTCCTGCGCCACCTGGACCAGCTGATCGTCGTCCAGACCCTTCAGGTCGGGCGGGCCGTCGATCTGGTCGATGAGGTTCTGGGTCATGTGGTGCGCGTCAGGATGTAGTCGGCTATCTGCCCGAGCCTGCCGGTGTCTCCGTCGGCCTCTGCGAGCGCGGCGCGCGCCGCGGCGTGGCTCTCTCTTGCAAGCTCTCGTGCCCGGTCGAGGCCGAACACACTCACGTAGGTCGCCTTGCCATGACGCTCGTCGGAGCCCCGCGGCTTTCCAAGCTCTGCCTCGTCACCCGTCACGTCGAGGATGTCGTCGACGATCTGGAAAACGACGCCCAACTCTGCCGCGAAACGCCGGAACGGCATTGTAGGCGGTCCGTCGAGCCCCTCGAGGGCCAGCACCGACCCCACCGACGCCGCGATCAGCGCGCCGGTCTTCAGCTCGTGGAGATGGCGGAGCTCTCCCTCGGTGTGTGTCGTCGCGAGCGACTCCTCGGCGGCCACGTCGAGGAACTGCCCGCCGACCATTCCGCTCGTGCCGGCGGCGGTCACGATCTCGCGGACCGCGGCGAGCACGTTCGCGGGCTCGCCCCGCTGCACCGTCAGCGCCAGGCGGAGCGCCTCGGCGAAGAGGCCGTCGCCCGCCAGGATCGCCACGTCCTCGCCGAACGCCACGTGGCAGGTGGGCTTCCCGCGGCGGAGCTCGTCGTCGTCCATGGCCGGGAGGTCGTCGTGGATCAGCGAGTAGGTGTGGATCATCTCGATGGCCGCCGCGAGCGGCAGCACCTCGGAGGTCGGGCGGCCGAGCGCCTCGGCGGTGGCGAGCGCGAGCACCGGGCGGATGCGCTTGCCGCCGGCGAGGAGCGAGTAGCGCATCGCCTCCTCGAGCCGGGCGGTGCCGGGCTCCGCCGCGAAGCGAAGGCCCTCGAGATATGCGTCGACCTTGTCCTGGAGCTCGGTCGGGTAGGCGGCCGCCTCAACGGGTGCGCTCAAAGCAGGCGCTCCTGGCCCTCCGACTCGGCGGCCCCGCGGGCGCGCGCGTCGATCTCGGCGCCGAGCCGCGCCGCGATCTCCGCGCAGCGCTCGACGAGATCGGCCGCCTCGTCCGAGTCGATGGCGTCCGAGCGGAGCTTGTCGGCCACCGACTCGAGCTCCTCGGAGAGGGCGGTGAGGGAGTCGGGCGAGTTCATTCGGCGTCCTCCGCGTGCTTCGCGTCCGCGGCGGTCGGCGGTCCGTCCCCGTTCCCCGCGGGCGCTCCTCCTTCGCGCTGGATCGCCCCGAGCACCCCGTTCACGAAGCCTGGCGCATCCGCCGAGCACAGCTCCTTCGCCGCCTCCACCGCCTCATCTATCGCCACCTCGTCTGGAATGTCGCGTCCGATCTCGCATTTCGTGGACGGCCACGCGCAGGATGTTCCTCTCAAGGGGCGCGATCCGGTCGAGCGTCCAGCCGCTGGCGTACCGTGAGATCGAGTCGTCGAGCGATTCGCGCGCCGCCTCGACACCCTCCACGAGCTCGCGCGTGAACGCGCTCGCGTCGCGCTCGACCAGGTCGCCCGCCGGGCGGCCGGTCACGTCGGATTGGTAGAGGGCAACCACCGCGGCCCGTCGCTGCTCAGTGCGCCTCGCCACGTCCGCTCACGCGCGCGAGACGTAATCGCCGGAGCGGGTGTCCACGCGGACGCGGTCACCGACGTTCACGAACAGCGGGACGCGGACCACGACGCCGGATTCGAGCGTGGCCGGCTTGTCGCCGCCGCCACTGGCGGTGTCGCCGCGGAGGCCGGGCTCGGTCTCCGTGACGCCCAGCTCGACGGCGCTGGGCACCTGGACGTCGCTCGGCTGGTCGTCCACGTAGAGCATGTCGACCTCCTCGTTCGGCACGACCCACTTGAGCGACTCGGCGACCGACTCCTCGGGGACCGCCATCTGCTCGTAGGTCTGCGTGTCCATGAAGTGCGCGTCCGTGCCGTCCGAGTACAGGAAGGTCATCTTGCGCGACTCGGTGCGAATCGGCCGGAACTTCTCCCCCGCCCGGAACGTCCTGTCGATCACGGCGCCGTCATCGGCCCGCTTGAGCTTGGTGCGAACGAACGCCCCGCCCTTGCCGGGCTTCACGTGCTGGAACTCGACGATCTTGAAGACCGTGCCGTCCACCTCGATATGGGTCCCGTTCTTGAACTGGTTCGTACCGATCATCTGCGACGGGAAGGCTAGAGCCTGCGCTAGAACCCCGTGCGATGCGCGGCCTTCAGCAGCAGACCTCGATCTACGCCGCGGGCGTCAGCGGCCGGCGGCCGCGGGTCCCGACCGACGCGACGATGCTCGAGGAGCGGGCGCGCGGGGCCATGTCGGCCGAGGCGTTCGCGTACGTGGCCGGCGGGGCCGGCACGGGCGCGACGATGCGCGCGAACCGGGCGGCATTCGACCGGTGGCGGATCGTGCCGCGGATGCTGCGCGACGTGGCCGAGCGCGACACGAGCGTGGAGCTGTTCGGGCGCACGCTGCCATCGCCGTTCCTGATCGCGCCGATCGGCGTGCTCGAGATGGCGCACCGGGAGGCCGAGCGGGCGGTGGCGCGGGCGGTGCGAGACCTCGGCCTGCCGATGATCTACTCGAACCAGGCGTCGGTGCCGATGGAGGAGGTCACCGAGATCCTCGGCGACGCGCCGCGCTGGTTCCAGCTCTACTGGAGCACGCGCGAGGAGCTGGTCGAGAGCTTCGCGGGGCGCGCCGAGGCGTGCGGGTGCGAGGCGATCGTCGTCACGCTCGACACCACGATGCTCGGCTGGCGAACGCGCGACCTCGACCTCGGCTGGCTGCCGTTCCTGCGCGGGATGGGGATCGCCCAGTACACGAGCGACCCGGTGTTCACGCGGCTGCTGTCGGAGCCATCTGACTCCGGGCAGCCCGAGCCGAAGCCGAGCCTCGCTGCACTGAGGGTGCTCATCCAGTTGACGCGGAACTATCCGGGCCCGTTCCTCGGTGCTCTTCGTTCAGGCCGCGCTCGCGCCGCCGTTCAGCAGTTCGTACGGATCTATTCGCGGCCGTCGCTCACATGGGCCGACCTGCCGTTCCTGCGCGAGCGCACCTCGGTGCCGATCCTGCTGAAGGGCATGCTGCACCCGGACGACGCGCGGCGCGCGGTCGACGAGGGCATCGACGGGATCGTCGTCTCGAACCACGGCGGGCGCCAGGTGGACGGAGCGATCGCGACGCTGGACGCGCTCCCGCCGATCGTCGAGGCGGTGGATGGCCGCATCCCGGTGCTGCTCGACAGCGGCATCCGGAGCGGCGCGGACATCTTCAAGGCGCTGGCGCTGGGCGCCCGGGCGGTGCTGCTCGGCCGGCCGCACGTCTACGGCCTGGCGCTTGCCGGCGAGGCGGGCGTGCGCGAGGTCGTGACGAACTTCATGGCGGACTTCGACCTGACGATGGGACTGGCGGGCTGCCGCTCGGTTGGGGAAATTGGACGCGAGACGCTGGTCTTCCACGGGTAAACGACCTGCGACGAGGGGCAGGGCCTCATTCGTCGCCGCCACCTGTGCGGCCGTCTTCATCGCCCTCGACCCGCATGCACGTGATCGGCCCCTCGACCGCGAAGGCGTCCAGGTACACGCCCGAACCGCGGACCCTCCCCTGAGCCAGCGGTCCCTCACCGCGGCCGCTGACGCTGAGGAAGAACGGGCCGTTCGTCTCTCCGAAGTGTCCGGTACCGCTCCCGGCAACGGAGCTGCTGCGTCGCGCCGCTGGCCGAGCCGGCGCCGCGCAACGACGGCGGCGCCTTCGACGCCGCCGCGACCGTCTGCACCGATCCGCGGCTCAACCCGGCGTGGACGCCGCTCGAGTCCGGCGACTTCTCCGTGTTCGACGCGGGCTGAGCCCGAGCAGCCGGCGCAGATCGGCCTCGAGCTCGTCGGGGGTGTCGTGCAGCTGCCTCCAGGTGACGCGGATGACGCGCCATCCCGCGGCCTCGAGGCGGCGGTCGCGGGCGCGGTCCTCCTCGAAGGCTTCGCGCGTGTCGTGCGTCGAGCGACCGTCCAGCTCGACGATGACGCGCTGCTCCGGCCAGACGCAGTCGACCTCGATGCCTTCGATGCGGACGTTGGTGAGCGGGAGCGGAAAGGCCGGCATCGAGGAGGAAGGCTTGGAAGCGCTCCTCGAATTCGCTGCGGACGATGATAGGCCGCGCTGTGCTTCTTCAAAGACGGCTTTGAGGATGGGGATGCCTGGCTTGCGTGGGTAGCGGTCGATCAGCGGGCCGAGGCCCAGCCGGTCGGTGAGCCGCAGCTGCTCGGCCTGCCGGAACGCGCTGCGCAGCTCGTCGCGCTGAACGACGGCACTGAGGTCGAGCAGCGTGCGAGGCACGGTCGTGAGCGGAATGCCGTGGTGGACGGTGACCTCGTCGGCGGGGAGGTCGGCCCAATGGACGCGGATCCCCTCGCGCGGCTTCCTACCCGCGCGGCACCGTTACCTCGAGCCAGGACCCACCCCGGATGCCCCACAGAGCCGCACCGGCCCGGTGGCTCAAGAAGGCGCCCTGTCCATAGGCAAGAACGGCGGCCATCCAACGCCCGTACCTCGTCAGGAGCCGGCGACCCACGACCGCGTAGACGCCTCGGTGCACGGGATACAACCTTCCGACCTCGATTCGGTGACCGATCGCCCGACGCCCAAGGCCAAGCTCTGAGAGCTGGGCACGGCTGACCACGCCGTGCTGCCCCTCCGCAAGCGCGTCGATCGCCCGATCCGCTGGATCGTGTCGTCCTTGTGCCCGCATTACGGGCATAAAGACGACACCGTCCGGAGCTCGCCCCCTCAGTGCTGTAGTTCGTCGGACGGCAGCAACCTCCCTCGGATAAGCTTCTCCATGTGCGCCGCCAGCGTCAGCGCCGCCGCGGGTCGCAGCGCCGCCGGGACCTCCGGCCACGCCGCGTACAGCAGCTCGTCCTCGGTGCGAAGGCCCGCCTCCAGCGCCTCGAGCAGCCGGCGTTCGCGGTCCAGGCGGTGCGCGATGTACTCGTCGAGCTTTGCCGCGGGGTCCCAGACCACCGGGCCGTGGCCCGGGCACAGGGCCTCGAGGTCCAGTGCGCGCAGGCGGCGCAGCGAGTCCAGGTAAGCGGACAGCGAGCCCTCGCCCGGGGCGATGAAGACGCTCCCCTCCCCGAGCACCGTGTCCCCGGTGAAGCACACCCGGCCGAACAGGAGGCACACGCTGTCCGCCGAGTGACCCGGCGTGGCAACCGCGGTGAACGGGCCCAACAACTTCCGCCATCGGCAGGCAGAACGACCGGCACCCCAAACTCATCGGCCGCCTCCGCATGATCGGCATGAGAGTGCGTAAGAACCACCCCCTCAATGCCGCCGTCAGCGGCATCCCGAAGAGCCGCGACGTGCGAAGGGATCGCGGGCCCGGGATCCACCACCCAGCGCGGAAACCACGTACGAATTCGTCCCATCCAGCGTCAGCGCCGACGGGTTCGGTGCCCGCACGCGAACAACTGCATCAGGCAGCTCCACGGCCGAGTATTCTCGCCCAAGTTGGGCTCGCATCCAGTTACGGGGGACTCTGCCTGGAGCAGGCGAGCGCTCCCCCTGGCGCTGGCCGCCATGGCGGCGGTCGTCATCGTCGACCTCTGGGTCGATACCAATGCGCTGCTCATTCAGCTCCTCCTGGTCGGACCGCTGATCGCGGCGACCGGCGCGACGGCTCGCCAGACGCTGATCATCGCGGTGGCCGCCCTCGTGGTCTCGGTGCCGATCGTCGCGATCACGCACAACGACCTCCTTCTCAGTGGCCGACACGTCGTGGCGACCGGGGTGCTTCGTCATCGGCGGGGCCATGGCGGTGTTGATCGCCCGCCTGCGCGAGCTCCAGGAGCGGGACGCCGCGCGCCTCACGGCGCAGTACGGCGTCGCGCGCGCGATCGCCCATGCAAGCAGCTTCGACCAGGCGGCTCAGGAGCTGCTCGAGTCGATCGCCCGCCCGCTCGGCAGGCAGGTCGCGCACTTCTGGTCGATCGGTGACGACGACCGGCTCAGATGCGTCGCACAGTGGCGCGAGCAGGGCGTGCACGCCGACGCGTTCGAGCGCGCCACTCGTGAGCTCGTCCTCGAGCGGGGTGAGGGTCTGCCCGGCGAGGCGTGGGCGTCCGGGCGGCCATGCTGGCTCGGCGACGCCCTCGAGGCGGGCACCTTCATGCGTGCCGAGGAGGCGGCGGCCGCAGGGCTCCACGGCGGCATGGCGTTCCCCGTCACGTCCGCCGACGAATGCGTCGGGGTGATCGAGCTGTTCTCGCGCGAGGTGCGCGAGCGCGACCCCGGCGTGTACGCGCTGACCGAGGCCCTCGGGCTCCAGCTCGGCGACTTCATCGAGGCGCTGCAGCTCCAGGACGAGCGCACGCAGGCCCGCGAACAGCTCGAGGCGATCCTCCGGGGCGTTGCCGACGCCGTGACCGCCCAGGCGCCCAACGGCCGGCTGCTGTTCGCGAACGAGGCCGCCGCGCGATCCATGGGTTTCGAGACCCCGCAGGAACTGATGGATGCGCCCATCTCCTCCATCTTGGACCGCTACGAGATCATCGACGACCGCGGTGATCCCGTCCCGCTCGAGGCACTCCCCGGACGGCGCGCGCTGGGCGGCGAGGAGAACCCCGAGACGGTCGTCCGCTTCCGCCTCCGCGAGACCGGCGAGGAGCGCTGGTCCGCCGTCAAGGCCGCCCCAATCCGCGACCACGACGGCAACGTCGTCATGGCGATCAACGTCATCGAGGACATCACGACCCACAAGCGCGCGGAGCTCGCGCAACGCTTCCTGGCACAGAGCGCCGACGTGCTCGCCTCATCGCTCGACCCCGACCAGCTCCTCGTGGAGATCGCCAACCTCGCGGTGCCCGAGCTGGCGGACTGGTGCTCCGTCGAGGTGCAGACCGACGGTGGCCTGCTGGAGCGCAAGGCGCTCGCGCACGTGAACCCGGACGTCCGCCAGCGCGCCATCGACATCGCCCGCCGCTACCCGCCGGACCCGGACGCGCCGCAGGGCGTCTACGAGGTCGTGAGGACCGGCCAGCCCGAGCTCTACCCGGACATCCCGGACGAGATGATCCGCGCGGCGGCCGTCGACGAGGAGCACTACGACGAGATCGTCGCGATCGGGATGCGCTCGGCCATCGTCGTGCCGATGACCACCCGCGGGCGCACGCTGGGCGCGCTGACCTGGGTGAACGGCCGCTCGGGACGACGGTTCGACGAGCAGGACGTGGAGCTGGCCCACGAGCTCGCGCGCCGGTGCGCCACCGCGATCGACAACGCCCGGCTCTACAGCGACCGCTCCTACATCGCGCGCACGCTCCAGCAGAGCCTGCTTCCGGTCGAGCTGCCCGACATCCCGGGCATCGAGACCGCCGCGCGCTTCCGCCCGACGGGCGAGGGCAACGAGGTGGGCGGCGACTTCTACGACGTGTTCGAGACCGGCAACCGCGGCTGGACGGTCGTGATGGGCGACGTGTGCGGCAAGGGCCCGGACGCGGCGGCCGTGACGGCGCTCGCCCGCTACACCCTGCGCGCCGCCGCCATGCGCGAGAAGCTCCCGAGCCGGAGCCTCCAGCTGCTGAACGAGGCGCTGCTGCGCCAGCGCGACGACCGGCGCTTCTGCACGGTCGCCTACGCCTACCTCGAGAAGCTCGATCGCGGCGCCCGCGCGGGTATCTCCACCGGCGGGCACCCGCTGCCGCTCGTGCTGCGCGCCGACGGGAGCGTCGAGCCGGTGGGCGCGCCCGGCACCCTGCTCGGGATCGTTCCCGACCCCGATCTGGAGGACCACCTCGTGACCCTGGAGCCGGGCGACTCGCTCGTCTTCTACACGGACGGGGTGATCGAGAGCCGGCCGGACTCGAATGGGGTGCTGGACGAGCGCCGGCTCGGCGAGCTGGTGGCCACCTGCGCGGGCGAAAGCCCGGACGCGATCGCGGCCCGGATCGAAGACGCCGCCGTGATGTCCCAGAACGGCCGTCCGAGGGACGACATCGCCGTTCTGGTGCTGCGTGTGACCGAATAAACGTCGAGTCGGTGTCACAAATTTGCCTGCGATGGGTTGAGGTGGAAGCCTCGTCCGGGTACACCAGAGGTATGCCCACCACCTCTGGAGGATCCCGCACGGGCGGAATTGAAGCCCAGGGCCCGGATGGCCTCCGGATGCGGCTTGGGAGCGGACCGGATGCCGCCGCTGAAGCCCGCCGCGCAATCGCAGCCTTGAGGGCGGACCTCGATCCGCCCCTGATGGAGACGCTTCGTCTCCTCGTCACGGAGCTCGTAACCAACAGCGTCAGGCATACCGCAGTGCGACTCGCTCACCCTCCGGGTGGCGATCGGCAAGGCCGCGGTGCTCACCGAGGTGGCCGACGACGGGCCGAACTTCGACGCGGACGCCGCCCTCGAGGCCGAGCAGCTGGACACCCGCGCCGACAGACACCGGCTGGGGCCTCTTCCTCGTCCAGCGGCTCGCCCGCGACTGGGGCGTCAAGGAGGACAAGCGCTCCAAGCGGGTCTGGTTCGAGCTCGGCCGCGCCTAGAGCGTCAGCTGGGTATTCGGCCCAGGGGGCGAGTCCCCCGGCTCAGGAATCTCCTGACCGAGCAGGGCCCGGAAGCGCTGCGCCGCTGTGGGCGCGTCGTCGCCCCGGTTGTTGTTGAACGCCACGTGCACCTGGCCGGCGCTCTCCGCGAGCGTGCGGGCGCGCTGCGCGATCTCGGCCAGCTCGTCGTCCGTGTACTGCCAGGCGAATCGCTCCGCCACCGAGCGGCCGGTCAGATAGCCCTCGGTGTTGCGGCCGTGGGCGCGCAGATAGGCGATCTGCGGGTTCGTGACCGCGTCGATCGGCGGCATGATCTGAAAGTTGTCGCCGGGCGGAGCGTCCACGCCCACGAAGGCCACGTCGCGGTCCGCGAACCAGTCGAGCGTCGGCCTCGCGCTGCTCGTCGAGCACCCAGTTGCGGTTGCGCAGCTCGATCGGCCAGGCGGTGCGGCCCGAGCACCTCCACGACCGTGTCCAGCTCCTCGAGCCGATGCTTGCGCGGTGAGAACGCCGGCGTGAGCTGAAGCAGATAGGTGCCGAACTTCCCGGCGTCCCGCAGCGGGGCGGTCTCCTCAACGAGCCGCTCGGCCAGCGGCCGCTCGAGCTCGGCCGTGCCGTGCAGCTCGCGCAGGTCGGGCGGCAGCGAATCCACCGGCGCGGAGTGCCGCGAGAGAGCCCGGTGGGCCTTCACGTCGAAGGTGAACTCCGGCGGGTGACCTCGACCCACCCGTGGACGGTGTTGCGGTCGGGGACCGCGTAGAAGCTCGAGTTCAGCTCGACGAGCTCGAACCGCTGCGCGTACCAGGGCAGCCGCTCGCTTGGCCGGGCAGCTTCGGCGGATACCACTCCTTGACGAAGCCCGGATCCGCCCAACTCGAGGTGCCGACGAGAATCCGACCTGCCATGGGTCCTGATGATGCCTAGCCGCGGCGGCCGAAGCTGTGCGCCGTCGGCAGCACTGCGGCCAGCTCGCCGGCGTCGCTCGACCACACGCGGCGGGGCTCGATGTGGGTGACCTTTGCCGGTGGGAGGTCGGGGCGGTCCAGGCGCTCGATCCGGTCGACGACGATGTTGATCGTTCCGTCGCGGGCCTCGAGCCGGCCGGAGGCGAGCACCAAGGGCTCCGAGCGCACCGCCAGGCGGAAGCGGTCGTGCACCGGCGGCGAGATGATCAGGTTGATCGTCCCGTGCTCGTCCTCGAGCAGCATGAACGTCACCCCCTTGGCGGTCGCGGGCCGCTGGCGGGCGATCACGAGGCCGGCCACGCGCACCCGCCGGGCGTGCGGGTGGGTCTCGAGGTCCCTGCTCGTGCTCAGGTCTGACGGGCAGACCGGGTCGCATCAGCTCGAGCGGGTGCTCGCGGAGGGTGACGCCCGTGGAGCCGTAGTCGGCCAGCATCCGCTCCCAGGCGCTCAGCGCGCGCAGCTCGGGGCCGTCGTGGGGGTCGAGCGGGAGCGCCAGCTGGGTGCCGGCCGCGACCTGGATGCCGGGCACGGCGACCCCGAGCGTCCACAGCGCGCGCCGCCTGCGGGCGGACGGCTCGCCGTCGACGAGCGCGTCGCACGCGCCCGCCCAGGCGAGCCGGCCGAGCGTCTCCGCGGAGGCGCCCGACCGCCCGGCGAGGTCGCCGAGCGAGCGCCAGCCGGGCGCCGCCCCCTGCGCGCCACCGGCCCCCGCGCCGTCGCGTTCCGCGACCATCGCCCGCACCTCGGCCTCCTTCACGCCGGTCACGTAGCCGAGGCCCATTCGGACCGAACCCCTTTCAACACGACATTCCGCGTGGCTCCGGCCACGCACGGCGGCAGGATCTCCACCCCGCGCCGCTGCGCCTCGTGCACCAGCGCGTCCGGTGGGTAGAAGCCCATCGGCTGCTCGTTCAGGAGCGCGCACAGGAACTCCGGGTGGTAATGCACCCGCAGCCAGGTGGATTGGTAGGCCAGCAGCCCGAACGCCGCCGAGTGCGCCTTCGGGAAGCCGAAGCCGGAGAAGCCCACGATCTGCGTCCAGACCTTCTCCGCCACCTCCCGCGCGGCGCCCCGCTCCACCGCACCCTCGATGAACTTCTCCTCGTACGCGCGGATCGCCGCCTCCGAGCGCGCGCCGGCTCATCGCCCGCCGCAGCCCCTCGGCCTCGCCCGCGGTGAAGCCGGCGAACGCCATCGCCACCTCCAGCACCTGGTCCTGGAAGACGATCGTGCCGAGCGTGTCACGCAGCACCGGCTCCAGGGACGGATGCTCGTACGGCACCTGGAAGTCAGGGTCGGCGCGCAGCGCCTTGCGGTGCTCGATGTACGGATGCACCGCCCCGCCGATGATCGGCCCGGGCCGCACCAGCGCCACCTGGACGGTCAGGTCGTCGAGCGTCTCCGGCCGCGTGCGCTTCAGCATCTGCATCTGGGCGCGCGACTCGATCTGGAACACGCCCGTCGTCTCCGCATCCTGGATCCGCGCGTAGACCTCCTTGTCGTCGTACGGGATCCGCGACAGGTCGATCCGCTCTCCCCGCACGCGCGCGATCTCGTCGATGCAGCGCTCGACCGCGGACAGCATCCCCAGCCCGAGCAGGTCGATCTTGAGGAAGCCGGCGTCTCCGCAGGAGTCCTTGTCCCACTGCACCATCTGGCGCCCCTCCATCGACGCCGGCTGCACCGGGCAGAGGTCGATCAGCGGCTGGGTCGAGATCACCATCCCGCCCGGGTGCTGCGACATGTGCCGCGGCAGGCCCCACGCGTCGCGCGCCAGCTTCACCAGCGAGTTCCATCGTGGCGATCCGCCGGCCGGCACCTCGCCCTCGATGTCATTCCGGTCCTTCCACGGGTCCACCTGGCGGGCGAGCCGCTCGATCTCGCCCGGCGGCAGCCCGAGCGCCTTCGCGAAGTCGCGCACCGCCGAGCGCACCTGGAAGGTCGAGAAGGCCGCCACCAGCGCGCAGCGGTCGCGGCCGTAGCGGTCGTGCACGCGCGGGATCAGCACGTCGCGGATGTCGCGCGGGAAGTCGAGGTCGATGTCCGGCAGCGCGGTCAGCTCCTCGTTCAGGAAGCGGCCGAGGAGCAGCTCGTTGGCGATCGGGTCGACGTGCGAGAGCCCGGTGAGGTAGCAGACGATCGACGACACGCTCGACCCGCGGCCGCGGCCGGGAGGCAGCAGGCGGCGCGACGACTCCGGCCCGCGCACCTCCGCCGCCACCTCGCGCGCCAGCTCGAGCATGTCGCGGTGGAGCAGGAAGAAGCCGGACAGGCCGAGGTGGCGGATCACCCGCAGCTCCTCGTCGAGCCGCGCCGCCGCGTCGGAAGAGAGCATCGCTCCGCCGGCGGCTTCGCGCCGGCCTCGCGCACGGCTCGCGCCGTAGCGCTCCCCGAAGCGATCGGCGCACAGCGCGGCGAGCTTCGAGTCCGCGTCCGGGTCCTCGGAGCCGGGATAGCGGTAGCCGAGGTCCTCGGTGAGGTCGAAGGAGAGCCGCTCGGCGAGCCGCCCGCTCTCCTCGACCGCGTCCGGGTGCTCGCGGAAGCGCTCGGCCATCCTCTCGGGCGGGGCGAGCACGTGCGAGGAGTTGCCGCGCCGCTGGGGCTCGGTCTCGTCGAGCGTCTTCCCCAGCCCGACCGCGACCATCGCGTCCTGGAGCGAGATCCGCTCGCGCGCGTGCACGTGGACGTTGCCCGTGGCGACCGTGGGCACCCCCAGCCGCTCGGCCAGCTCGGCCAGCAGGCGGTTGCGGCGCCGGTCGTGGCGCCAGAACGGGCGCTGGAGCTCGATCCGGAAGCGGTCGGGGCCGAAGATGCCGAGCAGCCGGCGGGCCGCCGCCGCGGCCTCCGGGTAGCGCCCCGCCTCCACGCGCGAGGCCACCGCGCCGCTCCGCGCACAGCCCGACAGGCACACGAGCCCGGCGGCGTGCGGCTCGAGCGCCTCCAGCGAGATGCTCGGCTCGCCGTCGAGCGGGTCCTGGCGGCCGCCGCCCTCGGCCCAGCCCTCGCGCGCCCAGCGGCGGGTGGGCCAGTGCGAGGCGGTGAGGATCCGGCAGAGGTTCGTGTAGCCCTCTCGGGTCTCGCACAGGAGCGTGATGTGGCTGCCGTCGTCGAGCGTCAGCTCGGCGCCCGTGATCGGGCGGATCCCGAGCGGCTTGAGGGCATGCGCCATCTCCATGGCGCCGTGGAGGCCGTCGTGGTCGGTCAGCGCGAGGGCGCTGTGGCCCTGCTCGGCTGCCGTGCCGGCCAGCTCGGCCGGATGTGAGGCTCCGTCAAGAAACGAATACGCGGAGTGACAATGCAGCTCTACATACGTCACGAACGTATGTTCGCATACTAGGCAAGCGCTTCGTGGCGGCTGCGGCGCTTTGCCGCGTACAGCACAGCGTCCGCGCGGGCGACCATGCGGTCCGGGCTCTCGCCCTCCTCGTACGCGGCCACGCCGAAGCTCGCGGCGATCAGGTCGATCGGGTCCCGGGCCGCGACCGCGACGGCCTGCTCCAGCCGTTGCACGACCCGCTCGGCGTCGAGCTCGCTCGCGCCCGGAAGCACGATCGCGAACTCGTCGCCGCCGAGCCGGTAGGCGTCGTCGCGGCGCAGCCCGGTCCTGAGCGCCTCCGCAAGCAGCTTCAGCGCGAGATCGCCGGCCTCGTGGCCGAGCGTGTCGTTCACGCGCTTGAGGTTGTCCATGTCGCACAGGACCACCGCGAACTCCGCGTCCGGCCGGGCCATCTCGCGCGCCAGCCGCGCCCGGAAGGCGCGCCGGTTGAGGAGCCCGGTGAGCGGATCGTGGGTCGCCTCGTGGCGCAGCTTCAGCGCCTGGTCCGCGGACTGCAGCGCGGCCACCGCCTGATTCGCGAACAGCCGCAGCGCCTGGAGCCGCGCGCGCGTGGGCAGCAGCCGGTCGCGCGGCTCGTCCACCCAGATCAGCCCCCGCCGGCGGCCCTGCGGCTCGTCGAGCGGCACGATCAGCCAGTGATGAGACCACGCGTTGGGACCGAGCCCGTACAGCTCAGAAAGCCTGTCCGCCGGCTGGCCTCCGAGGCGCTCGTCCGCCACCTCGGTGGGCACCAGATAGCAGCCGGCGATCTCGAACTCGTCGGTGAGCAGCGGCTCCAGCGAGTCGAGCGTCATCGCCTGGCTGGGGCGCGTCTCGCCGTACCAGCCGCTCGAGGCGCGCGGCACGAGCGGCAGGTCGGGCCGCGCGGCCAGTTCGATGACGACGGTCTCGAAGCCGAGCGCGTCGCGGATGCCGTCGGACACGGCCTGGAGGATCTCCTCCGGGTCGTCCGCCTCGGCCACCCGTGCGGACACCTCCAGGATCCCCTCGAGCATGCGCTGGTGCTCGACGTCGTGGGCCGTGTCCTGCGCCATGCGCAGGGCGAGCGCGGCGTGACTGGCGATCGCCACGAGAGCGTCGACCTCGTCGTCGTTCGGCCGCCGGCCGCTCTCCGGCTCGTCCACCGAGATCACCCCGATGAGGAGGCCCTTCGGATCGCGGAGCGGCACGAACAGCGCGTCCTCCGCCCTCCAGGCGTCGGGTTCGTCGCTGGGCGCGATCCGCGGCACGTAGCTGTGCACCCCGAGCGCGTCCCAGTCGAATTCGTCGGCGGGAACGAAGTAGGCGCCGCGGCGGGCGAACCGCTCGTCGAGGAGCGGCACCCAGGTCTCGCGCGGCGAGCTCTTCCCCACCAGCTCGCGGACCGACTCCTCCGAGCCCACCGCCGCGGAGGTGTGCATGTCGTCGAAGGCAGGCCGGTAGACGTTGATCACGACCGCGCGATAGCCGAGCAACTCGCTGATGGTCCGGCAGACGTCCTCGAGGACCTCGTGCAGGTCGGCGGCGTCGCGAACCTGGGCCGTGCGCTCGAACATCTTCCCCAGCCGGGAGATCATCGGCAGGAGACTCACTTGCCCAGATGTGCGGGGGCGGTGCACCTGAGTTTTGTATCGGCGGACTTTCAGATACCTGAAGCTTCCAAATGCCGCAAATTGCACGGTGTCCACCTAGGAACGCTGCAGGAACCAGCCACCCCCGACCAGATCCCTGAACACCACCACGTTCCGCCCGTCCAGGAGCACCACCTCGAAGTACCGCCTCCGAAGCGGTTTTCCGGTCCACCAGCGGTCCTCGACGACCCATTCCTCCCGGACCGAGTCCACCTCTCTCCCGGCCACGCTCCGCGGCGTCCCGCCGTCCGCCTGGATCACCGAGGTGGGCTTGGGAGTGCCGAGCCGCCGCGCGCGGCGGCCGTCAGGGGTCACGACGCGTCCGGGAACGGCGCGAGCACCGCGCGGCGCTCGGGGATGCGCGAGTCGGGATCCACGTCCAGGACGCGCAGCGCCGCGTCCGCCCCGGCCGCCTGGCGCGCCTGGCGAACGGCCTCGCCGAGCCGCGTTCGCCTCACCGCGGCCGCCTCGTCCAGCAGGCGGCCCTGATCCTGGGCCGGCGGCCCGAACGCCTCCACCTCGAGCGCGAGCGACTCGGACGGGGCCGGCAGCTCCGCCACCCGCTGGGCGAGCACGATCCGGAGGCGGGCGGGGTCGGCGCTCGCGTGCCGCAGCGTCACGGACGTTCGCCAGGTGCCGCCGGCCACGAAGCGCGCCGACACCGCGAGCCCGCGCAGCGAGCGGCCGCGGCGCTCGCGCCGCGCGAGCACCCGTGCGATCAGGAGCTCGAGCGCCCGCTCGAGCTGCTGGCCCGACGCCGCCTCGGGCAGGTCGAGCCGCTCGACCACCGGCTCGAACGGCCGCCTCGGCTCGAGCGGCGTGTCCCGGCCGCGACTGAGGTCGAGCGCGAGCAGCCCGGGGTGCCCGAACCGCTCGGCCACCGCCCGCGACGGGAGCGAGGCGAACTCGCCCAGCGTGCGGATGCCGAGCCGCTCGAGCACGTCGGGCAGGGCCTGCAGCTCTGGTCTTGTGCGGAGGAGAGATACAGACAGTGGGGCGAGGAATTCTCTGACCGTTGGATCGATGACGACGTGAGAGTTGCGCCCCCTCCGTGGCCGAACCTCCAGCGCCGCCGCGTGCGACGCGAAGCGGCTCGGGGCCGCGCCGAAGCGCGCTCCCGGCCCGAGCGCCCGGCGGGCCGCGGCGAGGACGCCGGAGAGGCCGCCGCCGTGGAGGCCGTGGAGGCCCTCGGCGCCGAAGAAGGCCGCCCCGGCGTGGTCCGACTCCACCTGCGCGCCGATCCCCTCGAGCCTGTCGAGCACCGCGCCCCAGAGCGAGCGGACGCCCTCGGGATCGGGCGCCACAAGCCGCAGCCCCGGGCAGCGTGACATCGCCTCCCCCAGCCGCATCCCCCGCACGATCCCGTACGCCTCCGCGGGCGCCGAGACCTCCCCCACCACCTGCTCACGGCCCGCTTCCGGTGCCAGCGCGGCCGGCTCTGAGAGCAGGACGCGCCGGTCGCCGCAAGCGGCCAGCAGCTCGAACCGGGGGTAGAGGACGCATACGATCATGTATCGAACACATGTTCGCATCCCCTCCGGCGGGTTGCAAGAAAGTTCCCTACTTCGGAGCGGACTGGCAGGCGTTGCCCACGTGCGCCACCGCGCCGCGGTCCACGACCACCTGGCGGCTCGCCTGGACCCGGCCGCGCGAGTCGGTGCAGGTCAGCGTCCACGCCTCCTTCACGCCCGTCTCGATCCGCGGGTCGGGCGAGCGGAAGCGTCACCTCGCCGCCGAACCAGTCGTCGGGCGTGTTCATCACCTGGTCGTAGTTGACCACGACCGCCTTGTACTGCCCCGGCGGCGGGTCGAACAGGACCGCGTCCTCGGTGGTGTCGCCGAACGAGGCCGACTGCGTCGCGATCTCGCCGTTCGGGCCGATCACGTAGACGTCCCAGTCGGTGTCCGGGCTCCCCCACTCGATGTGGACCGTCATCCAGCCGTTGTCCACGCCGTCGGCCGGCCCCTTCACGGTGAACGGGATCTCCTCGGTGGGGCCGCCGGGCGGGTAGATCGTGTTCTCGGCCGGCACCCCGGGCGGGTTCGGCAGCGTGATCGGACCCTGCGGCGGGCCGGTCGCGTCGCGCCCGTGGCGGCCGGCCACCACCGGCCGCGTCGACGGGTTCACGTTCCAGGTGAACGACCCGCCGGCCGGCTTGAACTCGGACGTCAGCGTGTCGGTGAACATCCGCGGGTCCCCGATCGACTCCCGAGATCGTCCTGCCAGACCGGCGAGGTCGAGGTCTGGAACGTCTTCGAGATCTTCAGCGTCGATCCGGCGGGCGCGGCGCCCTCGATCTGCGAGTGGAGCGAGCTGTCGGCCGTCGCCTGCAGCATCGTGTAGTACGCCTCGCGGTTGCCGCCCTTGCCGGCACCGGTCGCGGGCGCCTCGCCGAGGTACTCCGCCTCCACGGCGTCGTGGAAGGCCGGATGGAAGTCGACCCCGCCGATCTCGAACGTGAACGCCAGCCCGCCGGTCGACCAGAAGGACCAGTCCTCCGTCGCGCCCGTGGTGTCGTAGAGCCCGAAGCCCGGGATGTTCGAGTAGCCGTTGTGGGCGGCGAGCGACGCGCCCAGCGCCTTGTAGATCGGCTCCTCCAGCGGGAAGCCGAAGCTCGCCACTCCCGGCACGCGCAGCACCAGGTTCGAGAACGTGTGGTTCGTGATCAGGTTGGTCACCTGCCGCGACGAGATCAGCTCGCGGACGTTCTGCACCTCGGGCTCGGAGAACGGCCCGTCGCCGCGGTAGGTGTCGTCCGACCAGATCGTGCTCGCGCCGCTGCCGCCCCACAGGCCGCCGTAGTTGCGGTTCGGGTCGGTGCCGCGCAGGCGGCCGGCCTTGTTGTCGTCGCAGGCGCCCTTCGCGTACTTGTTCGGGGTGTTGACCGACACGCGGCAGTTCTTGCGCTTCATCTCGTAGTCGAACAGCGAGAAGTCGCCGAGCGTGGCGGCCTCGCGCGAGATGTTGAAGCCGTCCGGGTTCACGACCGGGATCACGATCGTCCGCGTGCTCTGGACGAGCTGCGTCGTCCGCGCGTTCCGCCCGTAGTTGCGCAGCAGGTCGTAGGCGAACTCGATCGTGTGCTCCGCCGACGGCCACTCGCGCGCGTGGTGCACGCCCATGATCAGGAAGATCGGCTTGCCGTCAGCGGTGTTCTGCGCGCCCGTCGAGATCTCGATCCCGTTCACGTCGCGGCCGAGGACGCTGCGGTGGTTGAGCGTGATCGGCCTGACCAGCGTCGGATACTGCAGCGCGAGATTCTTCATCTCGAGGTCGTAGTCGGGCAGGCGCCGGTAGGTCGTGCGGCCGCTGGGCAGCCCGGAGGACTGGGCCGTGCGCGCGGCCGCGGCGTCGCGGCGGGCGTTGCGGCGCGCCTGGGCCGCGAGGTCGGCGACCCGCACGCGGTACCGGAAGCCGGCCGCGTGCAGCGTGCGAGCGTCGGCGCGGCCGTGGAGCAGCACCGTGACCGAGTCGGCGTCGGCGTGCTCGGTCACGTCGAGGTCTAGCGCCTGGAGCCGCTGGCGGTCCGCGCGCCTCGGCGTGGCCACGTCCACGAGCGAGAAGCGGCGCGCCTTCGTCTTCGCGATGCGGGTGAAGTGGATCGATACGTGCGCGCTGGCGGCGTTGCCGCGGAAGCGGCACACCTGCACCACGAGCCGCTCGCCCCGCCGGACGAACCCCGAGGCGAGCTCGTTCCCGCCGAAGGACGCCGACCCGGCCACGAGCCGCCCGCGCCGGCCGAACACGCCGAGGTCCCAGTCGCCGGCGGAGCTCAGCCGCACGCTGACCAGCCCGCGCGCGGGCGCCTTCGCCCGGATCAGCTTCCGGCCCGTCGCGGACGACGAGACATCGTGGAAGCAGGAGCGCGCCACGGCGCTCCTTGCCGTGACCGTCCGTGTCGCGGCGGCGGACGGGACAAGCACGATCGCCGATGCGAGCACGGCGCCGCCGAGAGCGGCGCGGAACGAGATCCTCATAGAAGGCCGACACTACGTCGAACTCGGGGATTTGCGCAACCGCTCTAGAGGATTCCGGCAGCCACGCTCGCCAGACCCGTGCAGATGACCAGCATGGACACGACGGCCGAGAAACGGTCGGCGTCCAGGCGCCGGAAGCCCGCCGCGCCGAGCCCGTAGCCCACGAGAACGCACGCCAGAAGCGGGCCGGTGCGCCCTGGATCGACCACGTCGGCCCCCTCCCTGGACACGATCAGCGCGATGCCCGCGACGTCCAGGATCAGGAACGAGGCGGCCAGCGTCGTGCGGAAGACGGGCGGCGGAACGCGCTCCGAGTCGAGCCACAGCGCGAGCGGCGGGCCGTTCACGCTGATCGACGTGGTGAGCAGGCCGGAGAAGAAGCCCGCCACCAGCGCGTTCAGTCGCAGCGCACCCGCGCCGTGGCGAAGCTGCCACAGCGCCGCCACGATCACGACGACGCCCACCCCCACCTGCAGCGCCTCCTTCGAGAGCGCCACCAGCAGCACCACACCCAGCGGGAGGCCGGGGATCGCCGCGAGCATCAGGCGGCGGAGGCCGTGCGGCTGGACGTGCCGGCTCTCCGCGAGCACGAGCACGCACAGGGCCGCGCCGAGGATGAGCACGGCGGTGACCGCCTCCTCGGGATCCATCACCGCGAACAGCGCCGGCGACAGCACCAGCGCGAACCCCATCCCGGTGGCGGACTGGACGAACGCTCCCGCGAACGCCGCCAGGACCGCGAGCAGCATCAGCCGATCGTGACGAGGTCCTTCGGGAACGCGGTAAGGACGCGCGGCTCCGCGTCCGTCACGATCACGAGATCCTCGATCCGGACGCCGAGCTCGCCGGGGAGATACACGCCGGGCTCGACGGTAACGGCGTTGCCGGCCGCGAGCGTCCCCTCCGCGGTCTTGCCCAGCCGAGGCCCCTCGTGCAGCTCCAGGCCCACGCCGTGCCCGAGCCCGTGGCCGAAGTGCTCACCGTGCCCGGCGGCGTCGATGATCTCGCGCGCCACCGAGTCGACCGCCCTGCACTCCGCTCCGGCCGTCGTCGCGGCCAGCGCCTCGACCTGCGCGCGCTGCACCAGCTCGTACACCTCCCGCATCTCGTCGGTGACCTCGCCGGTGGCGATCGTGCGCGTGCAGTCCGAGCAGTAGCCGTCCACGCGCGCGCCGAGGTCGATCACCACGAGCGTGTTGCGCGGTATCTCCACGTCGCGCGGCACGGCGTGCGGGCGGGCGGCGTATCCGCCGCTCGCGACGATCGGGGAAAAGCACGGCGGCTCGGACCCCTGGTCCTCCATGAACCGCACCAGCTCCAGCGACACGTCGCGCTCGGCCCGCCCGGCCAGCCCGCGCTCGTGGAGCGACTCGTACGCGGCCGTGCCGATGTCGGCCGCCGCCGCCATCGCCGCGATCTCGGTCTCATCCTTCACGGCGCGCAGCTGCTCGACCAGGCCGGGGGCCGGCACGAGCTCCACGCCGTCGGGCAGACGCTCGGCGAGCCTGCGGTACGCCGCCACCGTCACGTGGTCCTCCTCGAAGCCGACCGTGCCGCGCAGCCGCTTCGCGACGTCCACGAGCAGGTCGCGGGTCGCGTCGCCCAGCTCGAAGTCCCGCACCTGCTCCTGCGACTGCTCGACGTAGCGGAAGTCGGTGAAGAAGACCCGCTCGTCGCGCCCCACGACGCAGGCGCCGTTCGTGCCGGTGAAGCCGGTCAGGTAGCGGACGTTGGTCAGGTTCGTCACGACCAGCGCGTCGAGCCCGCGCTCTGCGAGCACCTCCACGAGCCGGTCCGCGCGCGCGGCGCTCACTGGAGCTGGGCTTTGAGGAGCTCGAGCGCCTCGATGTAGCCGTCCGGGCCCTTCCCCTGGATCGTCGCGATGCACAGATCGCCGATCACGGACACGCGCCGCCACTCCTCCCGCTCGTCCACGGCGGACAGGTGCACCTCCACCGCGGGCAGGTCCGCGACCTCGAGCGCATCGCGAATGGCCCACGAGTAGTGGGTCCATGCGCCGGGGTTGAGGATCAGCCCGTCCGCGCTCTCACCGGCCCGGTGCAGGCGCTCGACGAACTCACCCTCGTGGTTCGTCTGCGAGAAGCTCGGCTCCATCTCGAGCCCGCGGGCGAACTGCTTGATCTTCACCTCGAGCTCGGTGAGCGTGATGCCGCCGTAGTGCTCGGGCCTGCGCGCCCCGAGGACGTCGAAGTTCACGCCGTGCATCACCTCGATGCGGTGCCTCATCCGGAGTGGACCTCCTCCACCGCCGAGCGCAGCGCCGCGGCATCCACGTCGTGACCGGGGCTCACCTCGCCTGGCGCTTCCACGAGCACGAACGGTACCCGTCCTCCGGCGCGCTTCTTGTCGCGCTCGACGAGCGTGAGCACGTCGTCGACGGAGGCGCCTGTGAAGCTCCGAGGCAGTCCGCGGGCTCCGAGCAGCTCCGCCACCTCGTCGCGGAGCTGGTCGCGCCCGGACAGCCGGAGCGCCACCAGCAGGCCGATCGCCACCGCCTCGCCGTGCCGGTAGCGCGTGTAGGAGGTGGCGGCCTCGATCGCGTGACCCACGGTGTGGCCCAGGTTCAGCACCTGCCGCCGGCCCGCGTCCCGCTCGTCCTCGGCCACGACGGCCAGCTTGGTGCGCACGCAGCCGAGGATCGTGCCGGCGTCGGGCTCGCCGCCCTGCCTGACCCTCGCCCACAGCGGCCCGCCGGCGATCAGCGCCGTCTTCACGACCTCGGCATACCCAGCCGCCAGCTCCTCGCCCGGGAGCGTCTCGAGCGCCGCCGGGTCGCAGATCACGGCTGACGGCTGGTGGAACACGCCCGCGTAGTTCTTGCCCTCCGGCAGGTCCACCCCGGTCTTCCCTCCGTACGCCGAGTCCACCTGCGCCACGAGCGAGGTGGGCACCTGGACGTGCCGCATGCCGCGCTGGTAGATCGCCGCGCAGAAGCCGGCGAGGTCGCCCACCACCCCACCGCCCACGGCGGCCACGATGTCGCCCCGCTCGGCGCCCGCCTCGGCCAGGGCGCGCAGCACGAACTCGGCGGCGTGGATCGACTTGTGCTCCTCGCCCGGCATCACGACCACTCGCTCGTCGCCCTCGAACGGCTGCGCGCGCGACACCGTCTCGTCGGTCACGACGAACCGGCGCCCGTCGGTCGGGTGGAAGAAGCCGGCCTCGATCAGCCCGCGACCCAGGAACACCGGGTAGTCGCCCGAGGAGGCGGACGCCCAGACGAGCCGGGTGCCCACGGGCGCTGCCTCGAGCGCGCGGAGCGCCGGGAGCGCGCGCCGCACCACATCGCGGTCGGCCGGCGGCACCAGCGCGTCAGCCACCGAGTCGTACAGCGCCACGCGGTCGCCGTGCAGCTGGTCGAAGCGGCCGCGGTCGCGGGCGAGCGGGCGCCCCTTGCCCGACGCGCGCCGCCATGCCTCCTCGGACTCCACCTCGAGGTGGACCACGGTGTGGCGCACGAGCGCCTCGCGCACGCGCTCGGATCCCACGGCGCCGCCGCCGAGCGCGACCACCCGCTG
The DNA here is from genome assembly GCA_963808875.1 of uncultured Thermoleophilaceae bacterium. GTDB lineage: Bacteria > Actinomycetota > Thermoleophilia > Solirubrobacterales > Thermoleophilaceae > JACVRW01. The sequence continues at coordinate 33,971 of CAWEHM010000040.1, read as the reverse complement.
CATCCTCGCGCGCGAGCAGCTCGAGCACGAGCTCCTCCTCGCGCGCGCGAAACGCGTGCTCGCCCTCCCTGTCGAAGAAGGCCTCCACCGGCTCGCCGAGCCGCCGCTCCAGCTCGCGATCGGAGTCGAGCGGCTCCGCGCCGAGCTCGGCGCCGAGCGAGCGGGCGCCCGTGGACTTCCCGGCGCCCATGAAGCCCACCAGGACGAGGGCTATGCGCGCCTCCAGCCGATCCGGTCCCGGTACGCGGCGAGCGCCGCGCGCACGTCGTCCATATGGTCGCCGCCGAACTTCTCACGGTAGCGCCGCCGCGAGCACCAGCGCCACCATCGCCTCGCCCACCACGCCGGCCGCCGGCACGGTGCAGGAGTCGGTGCGCTCGCGGAGCGCCTGGGCGGGCTCCTTCGTCTCGGTGTCCACGCTCCGGAGCGGCTTGGTGAGCGTGGGCAGCGGCTTCATCGCCCCGGTCACGACGAGCGGGTCGCCGGTCGTCATGCCGCCCTCGATGCCGCCGGCGCGGTTCGTCTCGCGGTTGTAGCCCCGGTCGTCCGACCAGAAGATCTCGTCGTGGGCCTTCGAGCCCACGCGCTCGGCGAGCGCGAAGCCGTCGCCGATGCCCACGCCCTTGAGCGCCTGGATCGACATGATCGCCTGCGCGAGCCGCCCGTCGAGGCGCTGCTCCCAGGACACGTGCGAGCCGATGCCGGGCACGAGCCCGAACGCGATCACCTCGAACTCGCCGCCGAGGGACTCGTTCGCCTTACGGGCGGTGTCGATCTCGGCGACCATGGCCTGGCTGGCGTCGGAGTCGAGCGAGCGGACCGGCGACTGATCCACCTCCTCGAAATCGCCCACCGCGAGCGCGGTACCGCCGGGCGCGGCAACCGCGCCAATGCGGGTGACGTGCGAGCGCACCTCCACCCCAAGCCTCCGCAGGAACGCCTTCGCGAGCGCGCCCGCCGCCACCCTGCGCGGCCGTCTCGCGCGCGGACGCTCGCTCCAGCACGTTCCGGATGTCGGTGTGGCCGAACTTCTGGATTCCGGCGAGGTCGGCGTGCCCGGGCCGGGGCAGATGGACCTCGTCCACCTCCGCGTCCACCGGCCACGGGTTCATCCGCTCCTCCCAGTTCTGGTAGTCGCGGTTCTCGATCCACATGCAGACCGGACTGCCGAGTGTCCGGCCGTGCCTGACCCCGGCGGTGACCTGCGCGCGGTCCTTCTCGATCTTCATCCGGCCGCCCCGGCCGTGGCCGAGCTGGCGGCGCGCGAGGTCCGCGTCGATGTCCTCAGGGGCGAGCTCGAGGCCGGCGGGAAGCCCCTCGACGATGGCCGTGAGCCCCGGACCGTGGGACTCCCCGGCGGTTACGAACCGCAAAGACATAGCGCCCACACCCTACAAACGAGGGTGCGGGCGCCAGTTGGAGGAGGAACTGCCTTGGAGGAACTGCTAGCCGAAGGGGATGAACGGCGGGCAGGTGCGGGAGGCCGGGTCGGGCGCGCACGGGTTGAACGCGTTGACCGCCCAGGCCTCGCCGCCGCGGTCGACCGACGGGATCAGGCCCGCCGCCTTACCGCACCAGGCGGGGTTGTCGCCGCCGGCGCCGTTGCCGTCGAGGTCGTAGATCGCCTCGTACAGCTCGCTGATGTTGCTGTAGTCGTCGTTGTCCTGGTCGTCCTCGCCGTCGAGCAGGTTGTCGCCGTCGACATCCGGGTCGGCGAGATCGAGGTCCTGGAAGGGACGCTGGTCGTACTCGCCCGGACGCTGGGACGTGACCGGCTCGCAGTAGGACTTGTTCTTCCACCCCTCGACCTGGACGGTCTCCTGCTTCCAGAAGCCGGCCCACCAGCTCGCGCGGCCGGGGCCGCGGGCGCCCTCGAGGAAGTTCGAGAGGCCGTCTGCGTCCGCGTCACGCTCGTCGTCGGTGTAGACGCCGGGGTTGCCGTGCAGGTCGTACGTGCCGGGGAACGGCTGGCTCGGGTTGCTGAGCCCGTAGTTCGAGGACTGCCACGCCGGCACGCCCGGCACGGCGCTCGCGCGGCTGTACTTCGTGCCGTCGCTGTAGCCGAGCACCGACTCGAGACCCACGCCCTCGCGGCTCATGTCGAGGCTGCTGCCGGTGTAGCGCCACGCGCGGTACTCCTCGAGCGTGGTCAGGCCGTCGCCGTCGAAGTCGTACTGGCTGAACGTGCCACCCGAGCTGTTGCCGTCGCTCGGATCGAGCGCGTTCGGGAAGGGACGCTTGCCCGGGTAGGGCACGGCCTTCACGTTCAGGTCCTTCGCCGACCAGTACTCCCACCCGTCCGACATGCCGTCCCTGTCGGTGTCGGCCAGGCACGGGTCGGTGCCGATCTGCAGCTCGAGGCTGTTCGAGAGCAGGTCGTTGTCGTGATCCGAGTCGGAGTTGCACACGTCGGGCGTGCCACCGCCGCCGCCTCCACCGCCGGGACCGTCGCCGGAGCCGGCGCTGGTCACCACGGGCGAGAGGCGCTTCGGGGTGAACTTGGAGAACTTGCCGGCCAGGACGCGCAGCTTGAGGCGGGTGGGGACCTGGCGGCTGTTCGAGACCTTGAGGAGGCGCGCGACCGAGGCCGGCACCCTCAGCACGAGCTTCCGCGAGGTCGCGCGGCGCGGCTTGACGAATGCGGTGCGGCCGTCGCTCGAACGGAAGATGACGGTGTTCTTGCTGCGCACGGCCTTGAAGTCGCGGCCCGTGATCGTCAGCACGCCGCCGACGCTGATGCGCATCGGCTGGACGCGGGTGATCTGAGGCGCCTTGGCCGTGGCGGCATCGGCGGCAGCCGGAAGCAGCAGCAGGAGAGCAGCCGCGACCAGCGTGAGGCAGGTGGTGACTATGCGTCGCATGCCCTCTCCCTATCGGCTTTCGGTGTTGTCGCTGGAGTCGTGGAGCTGATCCTTGGCCACGACTACGACGTCGGCCAGGATCGGGGGGATGAAGCGTCGAGACGGCCCGACGGACGCGCGGGCGGTGGCGCCCTTCGCGCCCTTCGCGCTCGCGCCGGAGGCACCCACCTTGACCTTGCGGATCTCGTCGATCCTGATCTCGTAGGTGTTGCCGTCCTGGTCAGTGAACATGTACCGGGAGCCGGCGCCGATGTACGCGAACGCGCACTCGGCCTCGCTGGGCTTGCAGCGGCCCTCGCCCGCGGCCTCGAGCGTCGAGTCCACGAGGAACACCGCGTCGCCACCCTTCGGGGTCACGCCCATGAAGATCAGGAGCGGCGTGGACTCGCTCGGCAGCATGTCGAGCTTCTCCAGGCCCTTGATGTGGCGCGTGTGGCCGTTCGCCGTGAAGGTCAGGTCGACCACGTACTTGTAGACGATGGTCGTGGTGGTCGTGGTCGTGCCGTCGCCGCCACCGGTACCGCCGGTGGTGCCGCCGCCCGGGGTGCTCACGCCTCCGCCCAGCCCGCCGGTCGCACCCGGTGCGCCGGTGCTGCCGGCGCCGGGCGAGCCCTGGCTGCCGGTCGAGGGACCCGCGCCGGTCGCGCTCACGTCGTCCTTCTTCATCGCGCCCTTGGGCGGGTGGAAGGGGTTGTCCGGGTCGAACACGCCGAGCGTCGAGCCCCTGCCGCTGCCGAGCTCCTGGTTGCCCAGCTTGACCTTCGTCGAGCGCGGCGAGAGCCTCGTTGTCGGCCTTCTTGCGGCGCGGCCGCGACCGGCGCGGGGCCCGGGTCCTCGGCGGGCTTCGCGAGCAGGACGGGCACCGCCACGAGCCCGAGCAACAGGACGACGGCGACCGGGGCGAGACGCTTCTCGCGCAGGTCCTGCCAGAGATCGAGTAGGAAGACTTGCATCGCTCTGTCCTTAGGGGGTCGCGGCAGCGGTCGGGGGGGTCGGAGTCGCAGGCGCGGGCGTGGAGGCCGGAGCCGGCGGGGTCGTTCCGGTCGCCGGTGCGGCGGCGGGGGTCGTCGAGGGGCCCGCGGGCGTCGCGCCTGCGGTGGCGCCCTGGCTGAGCGGCGACAGATAGACGGTGGCCGTGAGAGAGGCCTTGATCTTCGGGAAGATCTGCTCCTCGCTCGCGAACTTCGACACCGTCGATCGTGACGAGGCGCCCGTTGACGACCACGCTGCTGTTGGCCACGTGGACGAAGCGCTTCACGTCGTGGAAGAAGTCGGCCAGGTTGAAGAAGTTCCCGACGAACTCCAGCTCGAGCGGCACGGTCTCGAGACCGCCCGACACCAGCTGGGTGCCGCCGCCGGCTGCGCTGGGCGTTGCCGCGCCGCCGCCGACCGGCAGTCCGCCGCCGGTTGAGGTCGAGGTCGTGGCGTCGACGCCCGACTGCGACGCTGCGGCGTTGGCCTGGTTCGACGTCGCGGCGGCGTTGTTCGCCGACTCGGTCGCCGTGCCGGGCGCGCTCTGAGCGGGCGCTCCGCCGGCTGCGACAGGAGGCGTGGTGGTGCCGGCCGCCGGCGTGGTGCCCCCAGCAGGCGGGGTCGTGCCCGCGGGCGGGGTCGTCGTCGCGGGGACAGGCGCAGCGGTGCGCTCGCCCTGGGAGATCTTCGTGAAGCGGATGCCGGTGCCGGAGGCCGCCTGGTCGAGCTGCACGATGCAGGCTCGGCATGTCGACGCGCGCGGGAATGGCCTTGCCGAGGCGGACGATCTCGCCGTAGTCGGCGGCGAAGTTCGTCTTAGCGCCCTTGGCCTGGTCGGCCACGGCCTGAGCCTGGTCGAGCCGCTGCTGCTGCTTTGCCGCCTCCTGCTTGGCGGTCGACGCCTCCTCGCGCTTCGGCGAGAGCAGGAGGAACCAGTAGGCCAGGATGACCACCAGCGGCACCAGCGCAAGCATGATCTTGCGGTCGCGGTCAGAGATGTTGGTCACGATCCACCTCCGAGCGACGCGGGCACGTTGTCGGTTCCGGTCGGCGCCTCATCCGTGTCGGTGGGCGCGAACGTCACCGTGACGTTGAACTTGTAGAGCGGGCCGCAGCTGTCGACGGTCACTTCATTCACGCCCTCTTCGCGCAGCGACTCGTTCAGCTCCACGTCCGTGACGCGGTGCATCTGGCGCAGCCGGACGAGGATCTTCGCGACCTCGGTCTGCTTCGGCGTGCAGCCGACGAACGTGGCGTTCGGGGGAACGGCGGCGTTCGGGTCGACCGGTGCGGCGGTCGGGGAGGCCGGCCCTCCGGACGAGCCGCCGGTGTCCTCCTTGGTCGACGCGTCGGTCGTCTGGAGCCAGCTGCCCGCGGGCATGACACGCGAGAGCTCGCGCATCAGGCGCTCCCAGTCGAAGCGCGTCTCGGCGGCCGTCTTGACGGCGGCGAGCCGCTGCTGCTTGATCGTGGCGAAGTCGGTGAACGAGTCCATCTGCGCGGCCTGCGCCTCGAGGGCGTCCGCCTGGCGCTTCGCCTTGGCGGCCTTCGTGGTGTTGTCGTTCACGCTGTTGGCCGTGATGACATAGGCAACCGCCAGCAGAAGCAGGACGCCGAGCACGCCGAGGACGACGTAGCCGCCTCCGGCCTGCGCGCCGGTCGCCTTCGCGCGGCGCTGGTCGGACGGGATGAGGTTTACGGCCTTCACGCCGCCGCCCCAATCGCGAGTCCCGCGGCCACCGTCAGGCGGTGCGGGTCCTGGCCGGCGGGAAGGGCGGACCGGTCGAGGACGCCGAGCGGCGCCGCGACGATGGTCGGCAGCCCAAGATGCACGCCCAGGCTCTCGACGAGCTCGGCCTGGGCGGAGCCCGGGCCGGACACGACGACCTCGCCGACCGGCTTGGCCTGCGCCTGGGTCATGTAGTAGTCGATCGACAGGCGGACCTCGTCCGCCAGCGTCGCGGCGGCGTCCTCGTCGTCCCACACGGCCGAGAGCGGGCGCGTGAAGAAGCAGGACGAGCCGACGGCGATCGCAAGGTTGCTGACGCCGCCGAGGTGGCAGTACACGCGCGCGGTGTCCACGGGCTGGTCGCCGGCGGCGGCCGCCAGCGTGCGCACGAGCGCGAACGCGTCAAGGTCGATGCCCTCCGGCTTGAGGCCTGCATGCTTGGCCGCCTCGAGCACCGCCTCGATCATCGAGCGGCGCGCGGCCACGAGCACGACCTGCATGCGCGGGGAGCCGTCGGGCGCATCGGTGTAGCCGGCGAGCTGGTGATCCAGCACCGCCTCGTCCAGCGGCATCGCGATTGCCTCGGCCGCCTGGAAGCGGACGGCGGCGTCGCGCTGCTTCTCGTCCTCGATGCGCGGGAGCTCCACGACGCGGACGACGATCTGCTGGTTCGACACGCCAAGCCGGACGCTCTTCGGCAGGCCGGCCTCGGCGACGAAGCTCTTGAGGGCCTCGGCGAGTCCGTCGCGGTTGACCACCTCGCCGTCGGCGACGAGTCCGGCCGGCAGGTCGGTGCTCGCGCCACGGATGACGCGGCCGTTCTCGACCTGGGCGGCGGCAAGGTAGCGACCATCGATGTCGAGACCGACGGCGCCACCAGAGGAGTTCTTGCGGAGGGACAACATGGGCGTACGCCAAGGGGTATCGGCCGCACGCTGGACACACTTAACGCCTAGCCCCGAAATGTCCAGACTTGCTGGACACCGCGCGGAGGCGTCAGCGGCTATTCGAGGAAATTGTCTCTGTAGACGTCGATCAGCTCGGGTCCCGCGAGCACGCCGACGATGCCGCCAACCGCGAGGAACACGCCGAATGGAACGGCCACCTTGCGCCCCGCCGCGCCCTCGCGCGCGATTATGAAGAGGCCCACGACGCTCCCGGACAGGAACGCCGCGAGCAGCGCGGGGACGATCGACAGCCCCAGGTAGAGGCCCATCGCGCCGGCGAGCTTCACGTCGCCCATCCCCATGCCGCGCGGGTAGGCGAGCACCGCGAGCAGCAGGAACAGGAAGGCCCCCGCCCCGGCGATCAGGTTCTCGGCGAGATCGCTGCGGTTCACCAGCACCGTCGCTATCACCCCGTACACGGCCATCGGGTAGACGATCTTGTTGGGCAGCAGGCGATGGTCGAAGTCGATCGCCGCGAGCGCGATCAGGAGTGCCACGAACGGCAGCTCGAGCACCAGGTCGTCGTCGAACCCGCGTGCTGCGACCACGGCCGCGAACACGAGCGCCGTCGCGAGCTCCACGAGCGGGTAGCGCGGCGAGATCGGTGCTCCGCAGTTCCGGCAGCGGCCGCGCAGGACGAGCCAGGAGACGACGGGGACGTTGTCGTACGGCTTGAGCGGCGTCCTGCACTCAGGGCAGCGCGAGCCCGGGCTGACGATCGACTCGCCGGCCGGCACCCGGTGCGCGACCACGTTCAGGAAGCTCCCGATCACCGCCCCGAACAGGCCGGTGACGACCACCTCGACTGCGGAGGCCTCCATCGCGCGTGGAAGCTAGCGGCGTCGCCGGTCGGCTAGTTGCTGGCGGCCGGCACGATCTCGCGCCAGGTGTTCTGCACCACTCCGGCGGTTCCGACGGCCTTGATGTCGTCGAACGCGAAGGCGTTGTAGATGATGTTGTCGCCGCTCGATCCGGCGTACACGCCGCCGTTGCCGTCGACCAGAACGCCGCCGCGGATGGCGGACGTGCCGGACGTCTCGACCATGTTCTGGGCGCTCGAGTTGTCCAGATTCGCGTTGTAGACGACGCCCCAGTATTCGATGTTGCCGCCGAAGTTGACGTTGCCGCGCTCGACCACGTACAGCCCGGGGTTCGCCGAGGAGTTGCAGCACTTGGCCTGGCCGGTCGCCGCGGGCGCGCTGTTGTTGTAGGCGCACGAGGATCCGGCGTTCTTGACGTATACGACGTCGCCGTTCGGGTTGGCCGGGCACGTGGCGTACCAGGTCCCGTTCGCCTTCGCCATGTCCTCGAGGGCGGAGAGGTCGTCGCCGCCGATGGCGGTCGAGTTCGCGTAGCTCAGCTGGTAGTTCGCCGGCGGCTGAAGCTGCGGCCCCTTCGTCGGGTCCAGGTCGATGCAGTTCGACTGCGGCGGCTGGTTGCACCGCACCGCGATCCCGAGCGAGCCGGTGGAGTTCACGAGCGGGCGGCCGCCGTGGCCACCGCTGTTGTCACCGCGCAGGTAGCCCGAGAGCACCGCGTAGCGGGGAAACGAGACGATGCGGTCCTCGATCTTCACCCAGGCCACGATCGCGCGCTTGTGGCCGCGCACGACGGCCTGCGAGCGGACCCAGACGTGGCGGTTGTTGTCTGCGTCGTAGCGCGGCCAGTTCGCCTGGCTCAGGTAGGAGTCGTCCCAGAACCGGACGGGGTTCCCGGCCGCGTCGGCGTCGTCGAGCACGTCCGTCTGCCAGCTGCTCGACGCGGAGCTGAAGTCGACCTGGGTGGCGTCGCCCGTGTAGCTCCGCATCAGGCTGGTGTTGTCCGGGCAGAAGGTGTTGCTGCTCGCGGCCGTGGAGCATCCGGTGCTGGGATATTGATTCTGCGCCGTACCCGTTCCGCGGCGACCCAGGATGAACGTCTGAGCCGACAGCGCGGCCTCGGCGAGGTTGAACGTCGACTCGCGCTCGCGTTCCTTGCGCGACTGTTCCGTCTGGGTGTCGACCGTTGAGGCGACCGCGATTCCCACGCTCAGCATCACGGACATCAGCAGGATTGCGGTCACGAGGACGTTCCCGCGCTCGTCGTGGCGAAGCTTGTCAATCATGGGCAGGTCACTCCAGGTCCGGTCGAGCACACGGTCTTCGTGTCCGATTTCGTGTCGAGCGTCGCGTCCTTCACGACGAGGTACATCTGGCGCATGCCGGCGGCGGGCGGGGAATAGGTGAAGACGATTCCCTCTCCCACCTTCTTCACCGGCGTGATACTGGCGTCCCACCACTCGAAGGTGAGCGACTTCTCCTCGGGGTCCTCGGACTCGGATGCGTTCAGGAAGACGCCACCGGACGGCATCGAGGTCGCGCTGAAGACAGCGGTCGGCGCGCGGTTCTGGTTGCGCAGGAAGACGGTGCTCTGCAGATCCACCTCGGCGGGCAGCCTGGTGGGCGTCGTGTCGACGAACAGCTGCGAGCTGACCTCGGTGATCCTGTCGAAGGCGGTCGCGTTGTAGGTGAAGATCGGACGCGCGGCGTTCGTCACGTCGGTCGCCACGACCATCGTCGAGGCCCAGCCGCCCGTGGTACCGCACTCGGTATCCGGAACGGCGGGCGGGGCCGCCGTCACCCACGTCTGGATCTGCCGGTACAGGAACTTCGTCGTCGTGTTCAGGCAGTAGCGAACGCGCGTCGTGTTCTGCGCGTTGAGGCTGCCCGCCGGCTTCACCTTGCCCTCGGACTGGAAGATCATGTCCTGGGGCTCGAAGCGGTCGATCGCGAGCGGCATCAGCGGAGTCGGGCTCGCGAGGTTCCGGAGGTCCCGCGCCATCAGGTCGAGCCCGCGCCGGGCGCTGTCCTGAGCCTCGTTCAGGTTCTGGTTGTCGCGCGTCTTTCGCTCGAAGGTGTTGAACGTCGTCAGGGTCGCGCCCAGGATGATCAGCATCAGCGTCATCGTCAGCAGGACCTCGATGAGGGTCATGCCGTCCTCTCGCCGGGTCATGGCGAGCTCACCGGATCGCTCAGCGCGGATTCGCCGAACAGGTTGTCCACCGCCGTCACCCGATATGTGTGCGAGCCCGTGCCCGGCGCGTACTCGAGCCAGGCGAGGCTCCCCGTGGGTGAGGGGAAGAAGTCGTCCCAGCGATCCGCGTACGAGGTTCCGTCACGGTAGATGCGGTAGAAGGAGATCGTGCCGTCGGAATCCGTGGACGGATCCCAGCGCACGACGATCTGACCCCCCGGAGCAGGCGAATTGTTCGGCCCGTCGCAGGAGGGCTGGCCTCCGATGCAGACGGAGAGATTGGTGGGCGCCGTCGGCAGGGCGTTGCCGCCGCTGGCCGGGACCACGCTCTGCGCGCCGCGCGTTCCCTCGCGAAGAGCGCCGCTAGCCATCGTGTCGACGGCCACGACGGTGTAGTAGAGCGGGCCGCTCGCGGGCGCGGTCTGGTCCACGCACCACTCCTGTGTCGTGACCGTCGGGCTCGGCGCGCTCGGATCCGGACAGCTCACCTGGGTGCCGAGCGTCCCGGACGTCGTGCTGCGGTACACCCGGTAGCCGATCACGTCGCACTCCGGGTTGCCGGTCCAGTGGATGTCCACGCGGTCTCCGGCGCCGTTTCGGCCGGCCGCCACGTTGGCCACCGCAACCGGCTCGCGCCGGTTCAGGATGACCGTCAGGACTCGCGGGGTGCCCGCGCGGCCCTCGGCGTCGAAGGCGTCGGCCTGGACGAAGTACTTGCAGTCGTAGTAGACGATGTTGTTGGGGTCCGTCCCGGGCTTCGTGAAGTCCCAGGTGAACGTCCAGTTCGTCGGCCCGCCGTTGGCCTTGCCCTGCGAGTCGCCGTTGATCGACCAGTTGAGGTCCGCGGCGAAGCCCGACGAGGTCGCCAGGAAGCTGGCGGAGTTGACCGGGCTCGCCGAGCTGCTCTCGATCCGCACCTCGTCCGTGGAGCTGGACGCCGGCGAGGTCATCGTCAGTCCGGTGACCGAGGGGCCGAGACCACCGACCGGGTTGATGATCGAGGAGGTCTGCGTGACGCTGTGCGCGGTGGCGCGCGTCGCCCAGTCGAGATGGACGCGCACGCGCTTGTAGTCGTCCGGGTTGCGGTCCTTCGGAATCACGGGCGGCCCGAGGCTGTCGGCACAGAAGGTCACGCCGGTCGGCCGGGCGCCGAGGTCGTCCTTGTCGTCGTCCAGTGAGCAGACGGTCAGCGTCATCGTGTAGTAGATCCCGCGCTGCTGGATCTGGTAGCCGGTCACGGCCGGCTTCGCGTCGGCGAGGCCCGGGCGGGTCTCGAGCGCGTCCTCGAGCGAGGTCACGTTCAGGTCGCGGTACCGGATCGAGCGGGAGACCTCGATGACCGACCGGGCGATCGAGGTGCCGCCCTCGCGTGCCTTGGTCTTCGACGTCACCGCGTTCGCGCCGTTCACCATCGACACGACGCCGAGCACCCCGACGAGCAGGATGAACATCGCGACGAGGACTTCGACCAGTGTGAAGCCGGCGTCAGAGCAGGCACGGGCGCGAGAGAACACTTCGACTAGGTGTCGGCTCCGCGCGTGCGCGTCTAAAGGTGCCTATTCGGCCATGGCCATATCTCCGATGGCCAGATCCGCCCCAGAACGACAATGAGGCGGGCCCGGGGGCCCGCCTCATCGCCAAGAAACTGCTTCCGGTACCGGTGTTACCAGGTGCCGGCGTTGCAGCCGCGCGTTGCCGGTGCACGACTTGGTGACGGTGGCGCCAGCCTTGTCGTAGGTGAACGTGTTGCCCGACTTCGACGTACCGACGAGCTTGTAGTCGGTGGCCGTCTGGCCGGAGATCACGAGCGTCGCGCCGGCACCGCTGACGGGCAGACCGCTGTTCGCGATGTCCGACTGAGTCGCGTTGCAGCCCACGTAGGTCTCGGCAGTCGTGAAGCAAGACTCCATGTGCGAAACCAGGTTGCGCACGTTGGACTTGGCCTCAGCGTCCTGACCCTTCTGACGCTGACCAAGGAACGCCGGCAGCGCGATCGCGGCCAGGATTCCGATGATCAGAATGACGACGAGCAGCTCGATGAGGGTGAACCCCTCCTGCCCATTGTGAATGCGCTCGCGGAGCTTCCGCAGCATGTGTCTCCTCCTTGTGAGGTGACTTTTGGTCTGGTTGCCAGTTGCCGCGGATAGCCGCCTACTTGAACCGTGGTGGCAGCTCGGCCGGCTCCCTTTCAGGAGCCCCGGAGCTTTGCGTCCCCGCCTCGCGACGAGTTTGCCTTTACACCGTGGCTCTGGCCTCTGCCCCTAGATCGGCCCCTTGGGACGGAACCTTTACTCCCACATGCGTCCAAAACGACGAGGGGCGGGCCACCTGGCCCGCCCTTCGCGAAACCGCGTTACTTAGTGGGTGCTACCACTTGCCGGCGTTGCAGCCCGCGTTGCCGGTGCACGACTTGGTGACGGTGGCGCCAGCCTTGTCGTACGTGAACGTGTTGCCCGACTTCGACGTACCGACGAGCTTGTAGTCGGTGGCCGTCTGGCCGGAGATCACGAGAGTCGCGCCGGCACCGCTGACGGGCAGACCGCTGTTCGCGATGTCCGTCTGAGTCGCGTTGCAGCCCACGTAGGTCTCGGCAGTCGTGAAGCAAGACTCCATGTGCGAAACCAGGTTGCGCACGTTGGACTTGGCCTCAGCGTCCTGACCCTTCTGACGCTGACCAAGGAACGCCGGCAGCGCGATCGCGGCCAGGATTCCGATGATCAGAATGACGACGAGCAGCTCGATGAGGGTGAACCCCTCCTGCCCATTGTGAATACGCTCGCGGAGCTTCCGCAGCATGTGTCTCCTCCTTCGTGAGGTGACTTTTGGTCTGGTTGCCAGCTCCGCATCTCCAACGGGGGCCAAAGGAGTCCCGGGCAGAGTGGATCTGGCCTTCGCGCATGGATCGGCTGCCCCGGCCGTGAGCTTGTGCAAAATCGCCGTTTCCTGGCCGCAAATACCATCCGGGTGGTGCATCTGCGCCGCGCCCTGCTCCTGTTCGCGATCGTCCTCGGATTGGCCGCGCTGGTGGCTTCGCTGTCGCGACCGATGGCCGACCAGCGGGATCGGACGACGCAGGAGACGACGCCCGAGCCGGGGCCGCCGGTGGCGACCCCGGGGACGACCCCCGCCGAGCCCAGCAGCGGCGCGCCGGCAACGGTCACCTTCCAGGCGTCCGAGAAGGAGTCGAACCGGATTCAGGCGGGCGCCGCCGTGACGGTCGAGGTGGAGGTGAGCGAGGCGGGGACGGTGGACATCCCGGACCTCGGGCTGACCGCCCCGGCGGACCCCGTCACCCCCGCGCGCTTCGACGTTCTCGCCACCCGCCCGGGGCGCTACCCGCTGCTCTTCACACCCGCCGCCGGCGAGCAGCCCGAGCCGGCCGGAAGCCTGGTGGTCGAATCGCGCGGCTGACGACGATCGGCGTCTACGGCTTCTCCGCGGACGAGTTCCTGCGCGCGCTGCGCGAGGCCGGCGTCGCCTCGTCCTGGACATCCGCCAGCGCCGCGGCGTGCGCGGATCCGAATACGCGTGGGCGAACGCGAAGCGCCTGCAGGCGGCGCTCGAGGAGGCCGGCATCGCCTACGAGCACCACCCCGAGCTCGCGCCCACCACCGAGCTGCGCCGGCTCCAGTACGCCGAGGACGACCGCCAGGGTGTGGGAAAGCGCTCGCGCACCGAGCTGGCGCCCGCGTACGTGGAGCGCTACACGGCCGAGATCCTCGACAGAGCGGACCTCGGCGACCTCGTGGCCGCACTCCCCGCCGAGGGCGCGTCAGCCCTCTTCTGCGTGGAGCGCGACCCAGAGGCCTGCCATCGGTCCCTGGTGGCCGGCCGGCTGGCCACCGAGCACGGTCTAAGCGTCGAGCACCTTCGCCCCGCCGCCTAGGCGGCGCTCGCTCCGCCCGCCGCCGGCTCGAGGTCGCGGTTCTCCGGCACGAACTTGCTGGCCACGAACGTCGCTCCCTGCGGGTCGGCGATCACCGCCATCCGCACCCACGGGGCGTCGAACGGGGGCACCACCACCTTGCCGCCCAGCTCCTCGGCCTTCGAGGCGATCTCATCCGCCTCGTCGACCGCGAACGTCAGGCTCCAGTGGGGCGGCGTGTCCGGCTGATCGGCGGGGATCGGGGTCACGCTGGCCACGACGTCGGCGAAGTCCTCCGGCGCGCCCATCTCCTTCATGCCCGCGCGGAGGCCCGGGCTCTTCTCCTCGAGGTGGGCGCCGTAGCCCGGGAGCGTCCACATCCGGCCGTCACCGCCGAGATCGAGCGTCTCCCAGCCGAAGACCGCTCCGTAGAAGCGCTTCGCGCCTTCCAGGTCCCGGGTGTTCAGCACGTTGAAGTTGTTGCTGCCGTGCTCGTTCACGACCTGCGAGCCCCTGTGCTCCCTCGCCTCCCATACCAAGAACACGGCGCCCTCGGGGTCGGTGAAGACCGCCATCCGGCCCGCGCCCGGGATGTCGAACGGCTCCATCATCACGCCGCCGCCCGCCTCCTTGACCTTGGCGGCGGTGTCGTCGGCGCTGTCCACCCAGACGTAGGTGTTCCAGCTGGCCATCTGCGGCGCGCCCTCGGGTATCGAGCCCACTGCGGCAACGTCGAGCCCGCGGATCCGCGCCATGAAGTACTCGCCCGGGGCATCCGGCGGCATGACGTCCTCGAACTCCCAGCCGAACAGGGCGCCGTAGAAGTCCACCGCGGCCTTGGGGTCGGGCTGGCTCGTGTCGATCCAGCACGGCACTCCAGGGATGTATCCGTCTCGCTCCGGCACTGCTGCTCCTTCGGTCGACTGCGTTCGTGTGGGACGCTTATGGCCGATTTAGGTCAGGTTCTGTCCGCAATGTGCAAGAGCATGGAATCGCCATGACGGAGACCTCCGGGCGGCTGCTCAGGCTTCTCGCGCTGCTCCAGGCGCGCCGCGAATGGGGCGGCCGCGACCTGGCCGATCGCCTTGAGGTGTCGGGCCGGACGATTCGGCGTGACATCGAGCGCCTGCGCGCGCTCGGGTATCCCGTGGAGTCGCTCCCGGGCCCCGCCGGCGGATACCGGCTGAAGCCCGGCACGGACATCCCGCCCCTCCTGCTCGACGACGACGAGGCGATCGCCATCGCCGTCGGGCTCGGCACCGCGGCCCGGTCGTCGGTGAGCGGCATCGAGGAGACCGCCGTGCGGGCGCTCGTCAAGCTCGAGCAGGTGCTCCCCGCCCACCTGAGCCGCCGGGTTAGGGCGATCGGCTCGGCGGTGGTGAGCCCGCCGGCGGGCGGCCCCACGGTGGACCCTCACCACCTGACCGTGATCGCCGCCGCGTGCCGCGACTCGGAGTGCCTTCGGTTCGCCTACAGGCGCCGCGACGGTGTCGAGACACGCCGCGAGGTCGAGCCGCACGCGCTCGTGAACTTCGGCAGGCGCTGGTACCTCGCCGCCTGGGACCGCGGGCGCGAGGACTGGCGCTCCTTCCGCGTCGATCGTCTCAGCCGGCCGGCGTCGATGGGCACTCGCTTCACGTCGCGCGAGCTACCCGCCGAGGACGCGGCCGCGTTCGTGAACGAGAGCATCATGGGATCCCCGCACCGCTTCGAGGCCCGCGTGACCCTGCACGCCGGAGCCGGCGAGCTCAAGGGGCGCCTGCCGAGCCACTGGGGCACCGTCGAGCCGATCGACGCCCGCACCTGCGAATACCGGACCGGTGACGACGACCTGAACTGGCTCGCCCTACGCGTGACGATGCTGCCGGTCGACTTCGAGGTGCACGAGCCGCCGGAGCTGATCGAGCACCTCTCGGAGATCGCGGGCCGGCTGAGCCGCGCGACGCGCCCCGGCAACGCCGCCTAGCGGTCCTCGCCGGACATCTCGCGCACGACGGCCTCGATGCCGGCGCCCTCCTGCTCCACCGGCTCGACGTAGAGGCGCGCCCACTGAAGGAGCCCGTCGCGGACGCCGGCGACGATCACGCCGGCCATGTCGAGCTTCGTGCCGTCCGCCTGGGTTCCGCGCCAGCGCCACTCGCTCCACTCGGTGTCCCCGTCGGCCGTCGCCGACACGAGCTCAGCCGAGAAGTCGGGAACGCCGTCGAAGATCGCGGACCAGTTCTCGCGCACCTGACCCCGTCCCACGAACGCCCTGTCGGGATGCGCCGGCTGCTTGCTGTCGTACTGCTCGGCGAAACAGTCCACGAACGCCTCGATATCCCGAGCATTCATGGCGACCCGAAGCCGCTCGGCGACCAAGTCCTCGCCGGCCACCCGAAGAGCCTACGCCAATCCGGTCATGGCCCTATAGGTTCGCGGACCCGTGTGGTGAACTATGCACTAGATGGGGAACGCTGGCCCACGATCCCGCTGGCAGGTGGCTCGCCAGCTGTTCGTGGGCGGCGACGACCCGTACGCCGGCGCGGACCTGACGAGCTCGCGGAATGCGACAGCCGTGCTCGTCGCGCTCCACGGCCTCCTCGTCCTGATCCTGCTCCCGCTCTTCCCGCCGACCGAAGGCGCCGGCGAGGCGATCGGCTGGACCCTCGCGCTCGGCGGCGTGGCAGTGAACCTGGCGTCGGCCGCGTGGCTATTCGGCATGCCCGAGGTTCGGTTCGGCGTCATGCTCGCGGTCGCGTACAGCGGCATCGCGGAGCTCGTGATGCTGCAGCTCCTCGCCCAAACGGTCCTGCCCTACCAGGCCCTGTTCCTGATCTGGGTGGGCGCAAGCGCGGTGCAGCCAGCTCGGCGCGCGCTCGTCCTGCTCGCCGCGATCGTCGCCGCCACGCTCGCCCCGCTCGTCGTCGGCGCGGACGTCCAGACGGGGGATGTCGTGGGTCTGGCGCTGCTGCTCGCCGCGATCGGCCTGGTTTTGATCGCCTACGTGGGCTACGTCCGCGCCCAGCGGCTTACGTTGCAGGGTCAGGAGCGCGATGCCCGCGCCCACGCGATGGCGGCCACCAAGCGAGTCCGCGACCTCCAGTGGATCACCGACGCCGCCCTGCCGCACGCCGGTCTGCAGGAGCTGCTCGAACAGCTGCTGAGCCGCATCGCGACCGTGTTCGACGCCGACCACGGCGCGATCCTGCTGCGCGCAGAGGGGGAATCACGGTTCGAACTGCGGGCGACGCACGGCATCCAGCAGGACACTGACGCGGAGTTCCACCGCTCCATCGCGAACCGGCTCGCGGGGCGGCTCGCCTTCTCGCGCCGTCCGCTCACGCTCACCCGAGACGATGCGAGTGGGTTGGTGAGGACGCTACTCGAGGCATCCGGCCTCGAATCCCTCCTGGGCCTCCCGCTCACGCTGGGTCGCGAGCTCATCGGGGTGCTCTACATCGGCACGCGCTCCCCTCGCCGCTTCTCGGACGACGACGCCGCGTTGCTCCAGCTGGTGGGCGACCGCGTGGCGCTCGCGGTCGACCGGGCCCGACGGGTCGAGCAGGAGCAGCACATCGCCGAAACGCTCCAGCGCAGTCTGCTCCCGGATCAGCTGCCACGCATCCCGGGCATGCAGGTCGCCGTCCGTTACCAGCCCGCGGGCGCGGGCATGGAGGTGGGCGGCGACTGGTTCGACATGTTCGAGCTCGGCGACGGCAGCGTCGTGCTCGCGATCGGCGACGTCGTCGGCCGGGGAGTGCGTGCGGCGGCGCTGATGGGGAAGCTGCGCACCTCCCTCGAGGCATACGCCTTCGACGGACGCTCGCCCGCGGAGGTCGCCGACAGGCTGCACGCGTTGATGGAGCGCCAGTACCGGGCGGAGATGGCCACGATGCTCTATGTCGCGATCGCACCCGACCGTGCGAGTGCGGAGCTCGCGTCCGCCGGGCACATGCCGCTGCTGATCCGCGCGCCCGACGGCACCGCGCGGCTGGCGGGCCGCGAGCCCTCTCCCCCGCTCGGGGCGCTCCCGTTCGTCCGCTTTGACGAGTCGCGGGTCGAGATCGAGCCGGGGTCCACGCTGATCCTCTTCACCGACGGTCTTGTCGAGGTGCGCGGCACGAGCATCGAGGTCCGCTTGGAGGAGCTGCGGCGTGCGGTCGAGCTCGGCCCGGCGGACCCGGCGGCGCTGTGCGATGCGCTGCTCATCGCCATGCTCGGGCAGGAGGAGACGCGCGACGACGTGGCCCTGCTCGCCCTGTCCGTGGCACCGCTGCCGCCCGAGGGCTTCAGCCTCGAGCTGCCGGCAGAGCCCGAGGCGCTCTCGTCGGCGCGCAAGGCGCTCGACCGGTGGCTGATGGAGGCAGGCATGAGCCGCCGCGATGCCCACGCGATCAAGGTGGCGAGCGGAGAGGCATGTGCGAACGCGATCGAGCATGCGTACCGCCCAGGGGACGCCGCGTTCCGCATCGAGGCGAGCCGCCGCGACGCCGAGGTCTTAATCACCGTGCGTGACTTCGGCGGTTGGCGGGAGCCGCGCGGGACCGACCGCGGTCGCGGCCTGCCGCTGATGAAGGCACTGATGGACTCCGTCCGTGTGGACCCCTCCTCGGAGGGCACGATGGTGCAGCTCCGCCGCCGCGTGGAGGAAGGCTGAGCGGACGGTGACCCAGCTCGCTCAGCTGCACCTCGACGAGACGCGCGGCATCACCGTTGCAACCGTTGAGGGCGAGATCGACCTGTCGAACGCGACCGAGCTCGAGATGGCTATCTCGCACGCCGTGGGGAACGAGGCGGTCGGCCTTGCACTGGATCTGGCGCGCGTGGACTACCTCGACAGCTCGGGCGTGACGCTGCTCTTCAACCTCGCCCGTCGTGTGGCCAGGCGGCAGCAGCGCTTCGCCGTCGTGGTGCCGGCGGAGGCCCACGTCGCCGAGATCCTCTCGCTGAGCGGAGCAACCGACGCGCTCGCGCTCCACGAGACGCTCGACGACGCCGTGCGCGGCCTGACTACCTGACCCGCCGGCGCCAGATCGCGTAGCCCAGAAGCGACACCAGGATGACCCCGACGGCCGCGATGCCGCCGATCTTGAAGATCCGCTCCGCCGCGTGGCCGAGCACATAGGCCAGCAGGCCCACCGACAGCGCCCACGCGATTCCGCCGAGCGCGTTCCAGAACAGGAACACGGGCCACCGCATGTGATTGATGCCCGCCAGCCACGCGGCCGTAATCCGCAGCCACGCTACCCACCGCCCGAGGAAGACCGCCTTCGGCCCGTGCTGCTTGAAGAACGGCTCGCCCCTCGCGATCACCTCGCGCCGCTGCCGCTCGAAGGGGCCCGGCCGCTCGAGCAGCGCCCGTCCGCCCGTCCTGCCGATCAGGTAGCCGATGTTGTCCCCGACGATCGCGCCCACGGCCGCGACCACGATCACAAGCTCGATGCTGAAGTCCCCGCGCTGCGCGAGCACCCCCGCCGTGATGAGCGCCGTCTCACCCGGAAGCGGCACACCGGCCGACTCCGCGCCGATGAGCGCGGCCAGGGCGACGTAGCCGACGTGTGCAGGGATCTTGAAGAGCGCGAGGAGCATGCCGAAGGCCGAGCAGCGCGGAGCATGGCAACCCGCCCCGCTGCCCAGCCTTCGCTAGGCGCTACTTGATCTGGTCGTAGACCTTGAACATCGGCAGGTACATCGCGATCACGATGAACCCGACGATGCCGCCGACGATCAGGATCATGATCGGCTCGAGGATCGAGGTGAGGGCCTTCACGGCGGCCTCGACCTGCTCCTCGTAGAAGTCGGCGATCTTGCTCATCATCGTCTCGAGGGCGCCGGTCTCCTCGCCCACGCCGATCATCTGGGTGACCATGACCGGGAAGGCCTCGGGCACCTCGGTCATCGGCGCGGTCAGGGAGCCGCCCTTCTTCACGGACTCGCGGACCTCGAACATCGCCTTCTCGATGACCTTGTTGCCGGACGTCTTGCCGGTGATGTCGATCGCCTCGAGCATCGGCACGCCGGCCGCGATGAGGCCCGAGAACGTGCGCGAGAAGCGCGCCAGGGCGACCTTCTGCACGATGTCCCCGATCTTCATCGGGAACTTCAGCTTCAGCCGGTCCCACTGCATGCGCCCGCGCTCGGAGTTCTTCCACTTCCGGAAGATCCAGACGATCAGGAAGATGCCGCCGAACAGCACGTAGAAGCGCCGCGTGAACAGATGTGACAGGACGACCGTGAACTTCGTGATGGCAGGCAGCTCGCCGCCGAAGTCGTTGAAGATCTTCTCGAACACCGGCACGAGGAACGCGACCAGCGCGAAGAGGACGACGAACGCGAATCCGCCGATCAGCGACGGGTAGATCATGGCCGCCTTGATCTGACGGCGCAGCGCCGCGTCCTTCTCGAGCTGCTCGGCGACCCGGATCAGCGTGCTGTCCAGTATTCCGCCCGTCTCACCGGCCTCGACCATTGCGACGTAGAGGTCGTTGAAGACGTCCGGATGCTTCTTGAGCGCGTCGGACAGCGCGAGGCCGGCCTCCACGTCCTTGCGGACCGCGACGAAGATCTCGCGAAGCTTGTCCTCCTCGGTCTGCTCCTCGATGATGTAGAGCGACCGGAGCAGCGACATGCCCGAGTTCACCATCGTGGAGAGCTGCCGGGTGGCGATGACGAGGTCGTCCGCCTTGACCTTCTTCCAGCGCGCCAGCAGGTCGCCGGCGCTCTTCGGAACCAGCTCCTCGATGTCGACGACGATGAGGCCCT
The DNA here is from genome assembly GCA_963808875.1 of uncultured Thermoleophilaceae bacterium. Taxonomy (GTDB): domain Bacteria; phylum Actinomycetota; class Thermoleophilia; order Solirubrobacterales; family Thermoleophilaceae; genus JACVRW01. The sequence continues at coordinate 13,841 of CAWEHM010000040.1, read as the reverse complement.
TCGAGCGCAGCTGCGCCGCGACGGCCTGCTTGTCGCCGGCATCCATCTCCCCATTTGTGGAGGCGCCGGAGAGGTCGAGTGCCTTGAATGCGTAGTTGGCCATGACCTACGCCGCCCTCACGGTGCCCATGAGGCGACGGAGCTCGTCCGGGGCGGACGAGCGCGCCTCGGCGAGCTCGCGGGTGATCTTGTGCTCGCGCACCAGCTGTACGAGCGAGGCGTCCATCGTCTGCATCCCGTGTGAACCGCCGGTCTGCAGGGCCGAGTAGATCTGATGCGTCTTGCCCTCGCGGATCAGGTTGCGGACCGCGGGGGTCGGAACCAGGATCTCGGCGCCCACCGTACGGCCCTGGCCGTCGGCGGTCGGCAGGAGCTGCTGGGTCACGATGCCCTGGAGCGCCACCGAGAGCTGCACGCGGACCTGCTGCTGCTGCGTCGGCGGGAACACGTCCACGATGCGGTCCACCGTCTGCGCGGTGTCCTGCGTGTGGAGCGTGGCGAACACGAGGTGGCCGGTCTCGGCCGCGGTCAGAGCGGTCGAGATCGTCTCGAGGTCTCTCATCTCGCCGACGAGGATCACGTCGGGGTCCTGGCGGAGCGCGGCCTTCAGGCCGAGCTCGAAGCTCTGCGCGTCGGCGCCCAGCTCGCGCTGGTTGACGATGCACTTCTTGTGCCTGTGCAGGAACTCGATCGGGTCCTCGATCGTGAGGATGTGCTCCTGCCGCGTGTTGTTGATGAGGTCGAGCATCGCGGCGAGCGTCGTGGACTTGCCTGAACCGGTCGGCCCGGTCACGAGCACGAACCCGCGCGGCTTCTTGGTGAAGTCCTCGAGCACGGGAGGCAGGCCGAGCGAGCTCAGCGCCGGCATCTCGTGCGGGATCAGGCGGAACGCGGCAGACAGCGCGGCGCGCTGCATGTACGCGTTCACGCGGAAGCGCGCCTTGCCGGGAATCGAGTAGGCGAGGTCGATCTGCCAGTCGGTCTCAAGCCGCTGACGCTGCTCGTTCGTGAGGATCGAGTAAATGACCTCACGGGTGAGCTGCGGCGTCAGATGCGGGTAGTCCAACGGGTGCAGCCGGCCGTGGTGCCGGATCATGGGCGGTGAGCCTGCTGTCAGATGGAGGTCGGAGGCGTTCCGCTCCATCACCTGCAGCAGGACTTCTGCGAAGTCGAAGTCCATCAGGTCTCCTATCGGCTGGAGGGTGGGTTTACGTGACCCTTGCCACCTCGGCAATGGACGTGATTCCGTTCTTGACCTTCTCGAAGCCGTCCGCACGCAGCGGGCGCATGCCCTGCGAGACGGCGATCTTGCGAATTTCATCGGCGGACGCGCGCTCGACCGTGAGGTCGCGAATCTCGTCCGAGATGGTCATCACCTCGTAGAGGCCGACCCGGCCCTTGTAGCCGGAGCCGCCGCAGCGGCCGCAGCCGACCGGCTCGTAGGCCTCGAGGTCGAAGGCCACGTTGAAGCCGGCCTTCTCGAGTGACGACACGCTCAGCATGGTCCGGCTCTTGCAGTAGGTGCAGAGCTGGCGGACGAGCCGCTGCGCCACGATGGCCACGACCGCCGAGGCGGTCAGGAAGGGCTCGATGTTCATCTCCGTCAGGCGCGTGATGGCCGACGGAGCGTCGTTCGTATGGAGCGTCGAGAGCACCAGGTGGCCGGTGAGCGCGGACTCGACCGCGATCTTGGCCGTCTCGCCGTCCCGGATCTCGCCGACCATGATCACGTCGGGGTCCGCGCGCAGCATCGCGCGCAGGCCACCCGCGAATGTGAGGCCGGCCTTCAGGTTCACCTGCACCTGGTTCACGCCCGGGAGCTGGTACTCGACCGGGTCCTCGATCGTGATGATGTTGCGGTGCGGCTCGTTGATCTCGTTCAAGGCCGCGTACAGCGTCGTGGACTTACCGGAACCGGTAGGGCCGGTCACGAGCACGGCGCCGTAGGAACGGCGGAAGCCATCCTCGAACAGCTCGCGGCTCGCCTCGCCCATGCCGAGTGCCTCCAGGCTGATGAGGGCCTGCGTCTTGTCGAGGATTCGCATGACGATCCCCTCGCCGTCCACGCGCGGCATCGTCACGATGCGGGTGTCGATCGAGTGGCCCTCGACGGTCAGCGACACGCGGCCGTCCTGCGGCACTCGCCTCTCGGCGATGTCGAGGTCGGCCATGATCTTCACGCGCGAGACGGTGCCCGCGACCATCCGGCGCGGGATCTGCGTGGTCTCGCGCAGCACGCCGTCCACGCGGAAGCGCACGCGCATCTCGCGACCCTCGGGCTCGAAGTGGATGTCGGAGGCGCCCTCCTCGACCGCCTGGGCGATGATCGAGTTGACGAGCTTGATGACCGGCGCGTCCTCGGCGGACTCGCGGATCTCCGATACCTCGGCGAGCTCCTCCTCGCCGATCTCGATCGCCGCGGCCACCGCTTCGTCGAGTCGGCTCATGCGGCCGATCAGACCCTGGATGTCGTCGGGCGACGCGACGACCGGCCGCACCTCGCTGCCGGTCATCAGCTTCAGGTCGTCGAGCGCCAGCACGTTCGACGGGTCCGACATGGCGATCACGAGGATCCCCGCGTCGTCCCGCCCGATCGGCACGGCGCCGAGCCGGCGCGCCGCCTGCGGCGTGATCGAGTTCAGCGCGGTCACGTCCGTCTTGAAGATCGTCAGGTCGACGTGGTCGAGCCCGAAGCGCTGCGCCACGGCGCGCGCGAGCTGGTCGCCGGTGATCGCGCCGGACTCGAGTAGCACCTGCTCCGGCGAGCGGCCCGAGGCCTTCCCCTCCTCGACGGCAGCCTCCACACGCTCGCGCGCGAGGAAGCCCATCTCGACGATCACGTCGGAGATGAAGCGGGAGCCGGCCTTCTTCTTGTGGGGAGGAGTGAGGCCGTTGCTCGGAACGGGTTCCGCGCTGCCCTCGGGCACGGCGCGCAACGGCGCCGCCGCCCCCTCCGTAGTGCTCATCGCGCGTCCGCGACTACCTGGACGAGCGAGGGGCCGTCGATGTAGCCCTCGACGAGCTGGGCCTTGCCGCTACGTCCGATTATCACGATCGCGGGGGCCTGAGTTACGCCGAGGTCTTCGAGCAGCTTGCCGTAGTTGTCCACGTTCCGCAGGTCATCGGAGAGGACAACGACGTTCTTCGTCCTGCGGTCGAGCGACCGGACCGAGTCAGCAACGGCCTTGTCGTCGAGGGCGCGGGGGTTCTGGAAGAAGATCACGACCTTCTTGTGATCGGCGACAGCACGCTCCGCCTTCTTGTGGGCGTTGGTCTGGGGCACGCCGAGCTTGAGGTCGCTCGGGGTCACTCCGACCGTGCTGCCGAGGCCGCCCACGACGCCGCCGGCGAACTGGCCGAAGACTCCGTCCGGGAGGCCCTTCTTCACCTTCGCGGGCGCCGCGATGTCCTGCGGCTTGTTCACCTGCGAGAGGCGGACGTCGAGGTTCACGTCAACGCGCCGGTTGCCGTTGCCCTTGCCGGACATCTCGAGCGTGGCGCGACGGAGGATCTTGTCGTCGCCGACCCATGCCTCGATGTGGCCGTTCTCGACGACCTTGGCGAGGCGCTGCTCGGCGCCGGCCGGGATGCGCGTCGCGGTGTCCATCGCCTTGACGACGTCGGCGATCGCGGCGGCCGAGTTCACGTCGGCGGAGACGTGCGTCACCTGGACGCCGTCCATCTGCTCGGTGCCCTCGGACTTGACGTTCTGGAGCCAGGAGCTCGGGTTCACGTTCAGCTTCGGCGCCTTCTTCGTGGGCGGGGTGCCCTTGGCGCGAGCGTTGACGATCTTGGACCAGGCGGCCTGCGGGACCGCGTAGCCCACGTTCCCGCGCGTGAACCAGGCGCGGTCACCGGTGGTGACGAAACCGCCGCGTCCGTCGAAGCCCGGCACGTCGACGGTCACCTGGACCTCGGCCTTCGGCATGCTCTTCGGGCCGGTCGACTCGTAGGCGCCGGTCGCGCGGATGCTGTTCTTCCTGGCGCCCATCGAGAACGAGAGCTTCCCGTCGAAGCTGGCGCTGTTGAGCGCGTTCGGGCTGAACGCCGCGCTCAGCACCTGGCTCGGGCCCTGGGTGGTCGTCGGCTGGGCCGACTGGGCCGGCTGAGCCTGCGTCGGCTGCGCGGACTGGGAGGCCGCGGGCGAGCCGTCGCTCTGGTTGCGGGCGTTCGAAACCGCGAAGACCGTCGCTCCGAGGAGCACGACTCCGAGGAGGGCGAGGAGGAAGGGGCGGGAGATCGCCATTGCCTCGCATATCGGCAGGCGTCCGCCGAGTGTTTAGACCTGGGCAGATGTACTAGACGCGGCTTGGACGACCGCTCGCCTCATGAGATCGACGGGCGATTCGAGGCCGGTCCAGATCGCGAGGCTGCGCGCGCCCTGGCGTACGAGCACCTCGAGCCCGTCGACCAAACGGGCGCCGCGCTCCTCGGCCCAGCCCGCGAAGGGCGTGGGATTGTCGCCGTAGACGAGGTCCGCCACCACGCGCGCGTCGACGAGCGGGAGCCCCTCGAGCGAGTCCTCGCGGCGAAGGCCGACGGAGGTCGCGTTCACGAGCAGCTCGGCGTCGCCCGGCCTCGTGACGGCCTGGACCTCGAGCTCGGCCGCGAGCCGCTTGGCGCGGGAGGCCGTGCGGTTCCAGATGGCCACCTCGGTCCCCGCTTGGCGGAGCGCCCACGCGGCCGCGCGCGCCGCGCCCCCGGCGCCCAGGACGAGCGCGGTGGCCGGCACCGGCTCGCCGAGCGCGTCGAGCAGCCCCGCGCCGTCGGTGTTGTCGCCGCGGATGCGGCCGTCCGGCTCGAGCGTGAGCGTGTTCACGGCGCCGATGGCCTCGGCCTCGGGCGACAGCTCGTCGGCGAGCTCGCGCGCCGCGACCTTGTGCGGGATCGTCACGTTGGCCGCGCGGTAGCCGGAGCCATGGAGGGCGTGGACCGTCTCCGCGAACCGCGCAGGCGGCACGGCCAGCGCGAGGTAGCGCCAGTCGAGCCCGAGCTCGCCGAACGCGGCGTTCATCATCGCGGGCGAACGGCTGTGCCTGACGGGGAAGCCGAGGACGCCCGCGAGGGTGGTCAACACTTCGTGGGCGACTTGCCCCCGCGCGCCTCGCGCGCCCGGTTGTAGGCGTTCACGTAGGCCTGGAACTCGGCGTCCGTCTTGGCGAACCGGTGCTCGCCGCAGCTGTTCACCTTCACCACGTAGAAGAGGTACTTCGTGTTGGCCGGGTGCGCGGCCGCCCTGATCGAGGAGAGGCCGGGGTTGCCGATCGGCCCCGGCGGCAGCCCCGCGTGCACGCGCGTGTTGTAGGGGCTCGGGTTGGCGAGCTCGGATTGCCTCAGCGGGCGCTTCCAGTTGCCCGTGACGAAGCGGACCGTCGCGTCGATGCCGAGCGGGATGCCGTCGTGCAGCCGGTTGTAGATCACGGACGCGATCAGCGGGCGCTCCTTCGCCACCATCGCCTCGCGCTCGATCAGCGACGCGATGATCAGCACGTCGTACGGCGTCAGGTTCTTGCGGCGCGCGTAGCGCATGTCCACGCTGCCGAAGTTCTGCTTGAAGTGGGCGAGCTGCTCGTTCACGAGGTCCCTGACCGGCCGGCCCTTCTTCAGCTCGTAGGTGGCCGGGAAGAGGAACCCCTCGAGGCTCGCGCCGCGCGGTGCCTTGTAATCGGACGGGTCGAGCTTGCGCGAGCGGCGGCTGGCCCGGACGTAGTTCCCGCGGAGGCCCTTGGTGAGCGGCCTGATCTCGGTGCGCGAGAGGCCCTCGGGGATCGCCACCTGCACGACGTTGGGCGGCACGCCCTCCTGCAGCGCGTCGAGCGCGGCCGTGAAGCTCATGTCCTTGCGGAGCTCGTACGAGCCCGGCCGGAGGTCGCCGCTGTGGCCGGCGAGCCGGGCGCGGAGCTGGAAGAAGCCGGCGTCCTCGACCACGCCCGCCTTCTCCAGGCGATCCGCGATCTGCGACAGGCTCGAGCCCTGCGGGATCGTGACCCTGACGGTCTCGCCGCCGTCGCCCTTGAACGGCTGGAAGAGCGCGTTCGCGAACCAGGCGATGCCGAGGATGATCGCGAGGAGAACGACGATCGCGATTAGCCTGCCCGGTCCGCGGCGGCGCCCGCCGGAGGCACGGCTCCGGCCACCACGCCGTCCGCCGGCGGCGACCGTTCCCCCACCGGCCTCGCTGCGTGCGAGGCGCCGCGCGTCGGCGAGCCAATCACGACGACCGTCGGTGGCGGCCTCCACCGCTGGGGCGGGCTCTCGCACAGGCGTGTTGTCGGGTGGAGGAGGCGCCTGAGGGGACGTACCCCCCTCGCGCGCGGCGCGGCGGGCCTCCCGCTCGCGGCGGGCCGCCTCCCGTTCCTCGGGGCTACGACCGCCCGGGACGGGCGGCGGTCCGGAGCTCACTCGGGGGTGCCCGCCCGTGTGCGAGCGAGGTAGCTCTCGAGCAGATGGGCCGCGGCGCGCGAGTCGGCGTCGCCCTCTCCCCCGGTCCGCTCCGCGAGTCGCGTCGTTAGGCGCTCGTCGTGAAGCTCCACCGGTACCGAGACTCTCCGCTCCAGACGCTCGGCAAACGTCCGCGCCCGCTCGGCCTGCTGCCCCTCCTCGCCCCAGAAGCGTCAGCGGAAGCCCGACGACGACCCGCTCAGCGCCCTTCTCCTCCACCAGCCGCGCGACCTCCGCGAGCCCCCTCTTCGTGTCCGGCCGCTCCACGACCGCGAGCGGAGTGGCAAGCGTGCCGGTCGGATCCGAGATCGCCGCGCCGCATCGAGCGGAGCCGTGATCGAGCGCGAGCACGCGCATCACGCGAGCGCCTTCTCGATCGAGGAGCCGCCCCGCCGCCTCATCCGAGCGCCTTTTCGATCTCCGCCCTCGCCGTCGCGAGCGCCTCGTCCAGCTTCTCCGGGTCCTTGCCGCCGGCCTGCGCCAGCGTGTCGCGGCCGCCTCCGCCGCCGCCCACCACAGGCGCCGCCACCTTCACGAGGTCGGCCGCCTTCACGCCTCGCTCCACCACCGACGGCGCAACGTTCGCCACCAGGTGCACACGGCCGTCGGACGCCGAGCCGAGCATGACCACCGCGTCGCCGAGCTTTTGCCGAACCGTGTCGGAGATGTCACGCAGCGAGCTCGGGTCGGTGTCCGGAATCGCCTTCACCAGCACGCGGACGCCGTTCGCGTCCTCGGCCGCGTCCCGCGAGCGCGTCGGCGTCCGCCTTCGGGGCGCCGCCCTTCGGCTTCCGCTCGAGCTCCTTCACGCGCGCGCTCAGCCGGTCGACCGCCTTCACCACCTCCTGCTCCGGCACCTTCAAGCAGCGACGCGATCTCCGTCGAGCATCCGCGTGCGCTCCTGGAACAGGCGCGCGGCCTCCGGGCCGGTCACCGCCTCGATCCGGCGCACGTTCGACGCGCTCGAGGTCTCCGTCGTCACGTGGAACAGGCCGATCTCGGACGTCGAGCGCACGTGCGTCCCGCCGCACAGCTCGCGCGACACGCCCTCGATCTCCACCATCCGCACCCGCTCGCCGTACTTCTCGCCGAACAGCGCCATCGCGCCGAGGCGCTCGGCCTCGTCGCGGGTGGTCTCGATGGCACGCACGGGGTGGTTCGAGGCGAGCCACCCGCCCACGAGTCGCTCCACCTCGGCGAGGTCCTCGGGCGAGAGCCGCTCGCCGTGGGTGAAGTCGAAGCGCAGCTTGTCCGGGCCCACGTAGGAGCCGGCCTGGCGTACGTGCGAGCCGAGCCGCTCGCGGAGCGCCGCGTGCAGCAGGTGCGTGGCGGTGTGGTTGCGCATGGTCGCGAGCCGGCGGTCGCGCTCGACCACCGCGTGCGCCGTCTCCCCCGCGCCGATCTCGCCCTCGACCGGCTCGAGCGCCAGTGCCTGGTCGTCTCCCACGCGGTAGACGTCGACGACCCGCGCGCGGCCGGACGGCGTCTCGACCAGACCGCTGTCCGAGATCTGGCCGCCGCCCTCGGGATAGAAGGGGCTCTCCTCGAGCTTCGCGAGCAGCCAGCCGTTGGCGCGCTCGGCCACGCGGAGGACGGTGTCCGCCTCCGTCGTCTCGTAGCCCACGAAGCGGGTGCGGAAGCCGGCGTCGCGCGCGAAGCGGAGCACCTCGTCGTGGTCCACATGGACCTCGGCGCCGCCGCCGGCATCGGCGGTGGCGCGCGTGCTCGACTTGCCGCGCCGCGACACCTCGCGCGCGCGCTCCATCAGCTCCTCGAAGCCCTGGTCGTCCACGGAGAGACCCTCGTCGGCGAGGAGCTCCTTCGTCATCTCGTAGGGGAAGCCGAAGGTGTCGTGGAGCTTGAAGGCGTCCTCCGCGGAGACCCAGGAGGTCTGGTCGGCCTTCGCCCGCTCGACCACCTCGGCGAGGAGGCGCTCGCCCTGCTCGAGCGTGCGGCTGAAGCCCTCCTCCTCGGCGCGCGCCCAGCGCTCGATGGTGGGCCACTCGGTCTCGATGTTGGTGTAGACGTCGCCCAGGATGTCGCGCACGCGCGCGCACACCTTCACGAGGAAGGGCTCGTCGATGCCGAGCACGTGTCCCTGCTGGATCGCGCGGCGCATGATGCGGCGGAGGATGTAGCCGCGGTCCTCGTTCGACGGAACGACGCCGTCGGCGAGCAGGACGGCCGCTGCGCGGCCGTGGTCCGAGATCACGCGGAGCGCGCGGGTGGTCGCGAAGTCGTCGCCGTACTTCTTGCCGGACAGCTCCTCGCCGAGCTCGATCAGCGGGGCGAACAGGTCGGTCTCGTAGACGGACGGGACGTCCTGCATGATGCTCGCCATCCGCTCGAGCCCCATGCCGGTGTCGATGTTCTTCGTGGGCAGCTCGGGAAGCGACCCGTCCGCCTGGAGCTCGTACTGCATGAAGACGAGGTTCCAGAACTCGAGGAAGCGCTCGGTGTCGTCGCCGGGGCGATCGGTGTCCGGGCCGAAGTCGGGGCCGCGGTCGAGGTAGAGCTCCGAGCAGGGACCGCACGGGCCGGTGGGGCCGGACTGCCAGAAGTTGTCCTCGCGGCCGAGGAGCACGATCCGCTCGTCCGGGACGCCGACCGCCCTCCAGTGGTCGATCGCCTCCTGGTCGGGGCCGAGGCCGAGCTCCTCGTCGCCGCCGAAGACGGTGATCCAGATGTCCTCGAAGCGGAGCCCGAAGCCGTGCTCCTCGTTCGTGGAGAGGTCGAGCGCGAACTCGCACCGCCTCCTCCTTGAAGTAGTCGCCCACCGAGAAGTTGCCGAGCATCTCGAAGAAGGTGAGGTGCCGAAGCGTGAGCCCGACGTTCTCGATGTCCGTGGTGCGGAACGACTTCTGGCAGGAGGTCAGCCGGCGACTGGGCGGCTCCTCCTCTCCCCGGAAGTACGGCTTGAACGGCTGCATGCCCGCCGTGGTGAGGAGAACCGTGGGGTCATAGACACTCGGAACAAGCGACGCCGACGGAACGCGCAAATGCCCGTTCCGCTCAAAGAACGACAGAAACCGCTCCCGAATCTCGCCCGACTGCATGGACGCTGGAGTCTAGGAGGCCGAAGGCCGTCGAGGAGCCCGGAGCACTCGCGCGACGGCGAGGTCGCACACGAGGCGGCCTGACGACGCGACCGATCCGCGCCGACAGACTCGCCGGTGCAAACCCTGTTGCAGACCCCCATCGCCTGCAATTTCCGTCCAGTTCCGTGCAGACCTTGCCGGGCCTGATGGAGCTTTCCACCCGCAAACATGTGCATTGCCCATGCACGCACGCGAGGCGGCGCGGATTAAGCCGACGATGCCCAGTAATGCTGCTTGCCGATCAGCTCGTCGGAGAAGCACGCGAGCGTCGCGCGCGGTCGATGGACGCGCGCGAGCGCACTGTTGTCGCTGCATTTTCGCTCGTCTACTGCGTCGCCTTCGTCCTCGTTGCGGTGTTCATTCCCGTCGGAGCGCGAGGTCACCCCACTGCTCATCGTCGGCCTGTTGATCGGCCACGCCGCGGTGTCGCAGGTGCGGTTCGAGTTCGGCATGGGCTTCGTCGTGCCGGAGCAGCTCGTGATCGTGCCGATGCTGCTCCTCCTCCCGCTTCCCTACGTGCCGTGGCTCATCGCAGCCGCCGGCGCGATCGGCCTCATCCCTGACTTCATCAAGGGCAGCTGGGCCAAGGACCGCTGGCTCAAGCCCATCGCGGACTCGGGTCCCTACGTCGCCCCCGTATTGGTTCTCGCGGCGCTCGCCCCCGGTCCGCCCGAGCTCTCCTCTGCACCCGTCTATGCCCTCGCGATCGCCGCCCTGCGTCGGCACGGACTTCGCCCAGACGGTCATCCGCAACCTGCTCCTCGACCGCGCGCCATTCTTGGAGCTCGCGCGCGCCTTCTGGGGGGCGACGCGCGTCGAGCTGGTCCTCTACGCCCGTGCGCTCGTCGCCACGCTGGCGGCGTACGAGGAGCCGCTCGTGCTGGTCGCCGTGATCGTGCCGCTCGTGTGGCTCCTCGACAACTTCTCCAAGGACCGCGCGGCCCGCTATGCCGCCGCTCTCGAGCTCAACCGGGCCTACCGCGGCACGGTCATGCTGCTCTCCGACGTCCTCGAGTTCGAGGACGAGTACACCGCGCAGCACTCGCGGTCGGTCGTCGACCTGGTCAATGCGGTGGCCGACGAGCTGGGCATCGCGCCGGACGAGCGCCAGGAGCTGGAGTTCGCAGCGATGCTCCACGACGTCGGGAAGATCTCGATTCCCAAGGAGATCCTGCACAAGCCTTCCGCGCTTACCGACGCGCGAGTTCGAGGTGATCAAGCACCACACGATCGAGGGCCAGTTCATGCTCGATCGCGTAGGCGGCCTCCTTGCCCGCGTCGGCGAAGTCGTGCGCTCGTGCCACGAGCGTTGGGACGGCCGCGGCTATCCGGACGGTCTTGCCGGAGAGCAGATCCCGATCGCCGCGCGGATCGTCTTCGCATGCGACGCCTACAACGCCATGACTACCGATCGCCCGTACCGCGCAGCCATGTCACGCGACGCGGCCGTCGGAGAGCTCCACGCCAACACCGGCACGCAGTTCGACCCGAAGGTCGTCTCGGCCCTCATCGAGGTCGTGGAGCAGGGCGTCCCCATGACCGTCACTGCCAGCGACGGAGTGCGGGCCGTGCTGGCCGCCGCGCCCGTCGCCAGAGCGCGACGCCACCTAGCTAGCCGCTCGCCGGCTGGGTGGTGCTCGGCGCCTCCCAGGCATCGCGGAGGGCGAATCTCGAGACGGCCCACACCAGCAGCGCGCCTGCGCCCGCGATAGCGAGAACTGTTCGCACACCGAAGGCTTCGATCAGGGCTCCCGCGGCGAGAAAGGCCGCCGCGAACGCCCAGGCGCTCAAGCCGTCCCGGACCCCGAAAACGCGCGCCATGAGGGCGTCATCGACGGTTGTCTGGATGAGGAGCCGCTCGTACACGAGGAGTAGGCCGTTCCCTACTCCGGCGACAGCGAATGCCGGCAGAGCGGTCCCGAGCCCCGGCGCGATCGAGCATGCGAGGAAGCCCGCGCCCACAAGGGCCAGTCCGCCCAGAAAACGCCTCTTCAGTACGGCGGCTCCCCCCCGCGCGAACCCGAGAGCGAACCCGCGACGAAGCCGAGTCCGTAGATCGCGGTCAACGCGCCGAACCCGGCGCTTCCGGCGTCGAGCTCATCCTTGGCAAACGGCAACTCCGCGACGTTGAAGAGGCCGGCGGCGAGCAACATCGCGCCCGAAGCGATCACGACCGTCCGAACGGCGGCCATGCCGGCCAGCGCGGCCAACCCATCTCGCGCCTCATGCAGAAGGCCAGGTCGAGGCCTGGACTCGTCTTCCGCGCGCGGGGCGGCGCCGAACGAGAGCGGCTCAGCACGATCGCTGAGACGGCGAAGGTTGCCGCATTGGCGAAAAGGATGGTCTCGGGCCCGCCGAGCAGAAGCAGCAAGGCGGCGAGGGCAGGCCCAAGGATGAACCCAATATCGGTGATCGCCCCGTACAACGCTGTGGCTGCGGGCAGTCGCTCCCGCTCACCAGGCTTGGTATGGCTGCGAGTGACGCTGGGTTGAACAGCCCGGTCCCATTCCGGCCAGCAGCGCGAGAGCGACCGTCGCGGGGAAGCCATCCACCAGCCCTATGCCGAGGAACGCCGCCCGCGCAACATGTCCGAGACGATCAGGCACTTGCGTCTCGACCAGCGATCCGCCGCCGCGCCGAGGATCGGTCCGAACAGGCCCGCCGGCACCAGATCGGCGACCAGGATCAGCTGATCGCCCACGCCGAATGGAACCGCTCGTAGGCGACCACGAGAAGCGCGATGTACGCCGGCGCCGTTCCCGAGGGCCGACTGTGCGAGGACCGCGTAATAGACGCGGGCCACGCGCTCGTGTCGGAGGAGATCGAGGGTGCGACCCACTCAGGGGGACTAGATCAGGAAATGGAAAGGGCCGCGTCTAGACGCGACCCACATCCATTCAAAGCTTCTGATAGCTAACGACGCTTAGTGGCGGAATACCATCCGGGCCTCCCGGTCCTCGCACCTTTTGCAGCAGTTTCAAGGGCGAACTAACGAATCCGCGGCCACTATCTCACGTTTGGCGGGTTTGTCACGAGTTTTCTGCAGGTTTCTGCAGGAACTTGTGCAGGACTTGATCTAAACGATTCGTTTAGCCCGTTGCGGAGCGGTTTTTCGCCGCAATGAGGCGTGCGAACCGCCATGGGCGCGCGGGTTGGACTAACTCGTTCGGAGGGTTCGGCAGTCGCCGGGGCTAGCTCGGCGGTGTTGACGCCGGGCTTGTCGTGCCCGGGCCGGCGCCGTTGCCTTCGCTCGCTGCGGGTAGTTCGTCGCCGCAGCTGAAGGGGCTTGTTTCGTCCTTGACGGCCGCCTTGATCTCCTCGGCGGTGACGTTCATCGGGTGGTGGCAGGCGGCCAGGTGGCCGTTGGGGTAGCGGGCGAGCGGTGGCTCGACCTCGCGGCAGATGTCGGTGGCGCGCGGGCAGCGCGGGTGGAAGACGCAGCCGCTCGGCGGGTCGATCGGGTTCGGCGGCTCGCCGCCCACCACGATCCGCTCGCGCTCGCGGTTCTCCTTCGGGTCCGGGATCGGGATCGCCGACAGGAGCGCGAACGTGTACGGGTGGATCGGCTTCGTGTAGAGCTCCTCGGAGGGCGAGACCTCCATCAGCTTCCCGAGGTACATCACCGCGATCCGGTCGGACACGTGCCGCACGACGGACAGGTCGTGGGCCACGAACAGGTAGGTGAGCTTGAACTCGTCCTGGAGGTCGTCGAGCAGGTTGATGATCTGGGCCTGCACGGAGACGTCCAGCGCGGACACCGGCTCGTCCAGCACGATCAGCTTCGGCTCGAGCGCCAGCGCGCGCGCCACGCCGATCCGCTGGCGCTGGCCGCCGGAGAACTCGTGCGGGTAGCGGTTCAGGTGCTCGGGCGCGAGCCCGACCTGGTCGAGCAGCTCCCGCACGCGGCCCTCGACCTTGTCGCGCGGCGTCCCGTGGAGCTGCAGCGGCTGGCCGATGATCTGCACCACGCGCTTGCGCGGGTTGAGCGACGCGAACGGGTCCTGGAAGACCATCTGCATCTGCCGCCGCAGCGGCTGCAGCTGCCTGCGGCCGGCCTTCGTGATGTCCTCGCCGCGGAACCGGAGCGTCCCGTCGGTGGCGTCGATCAGGCGCATGATCGCCCGCGACATCGTGGTCTTGCCGCAGCCCGACTCGCCCACGAGCCCGACCGTCTCCCCCTCGTCGATCTTGAAGGTCACGTCGTTCACCGCGTGCACGCGCGCGACCTCGCGGTCGACGATGAACCCCTCCTTGATCGGGAAGAAGACCTTCAGGTGCTCGACGTCGACGAGGCCGCCGTTC
>CAWEHM010000039.1:0-7524 GCA_963808875.1 uncultured Thermoleophilaceae bacterium | reverse complement strand
CGGCGGGCTCGAACTCGGTGGTGGGCTGCTCGTCGGCCATCAGTCGGTGGGCGGATCCTCCCCGAAGACCCGTATCCAGATCGCGGTGGCGACGCGTGTCGAGACGATCGTGGCCAGCGCGCCCACGCCGGCCAGGAGGCCACCCCACATGAGGCGCTTGACGATGTCGTTGTCCATAGGCGCCTGATTCAACCAGACGCGGCCGGGCGAACCTGCGCCCCATTCTCGAGGCCGCCGCAGATGGCCTCGACCACGAGGTCTTTGGCTCGCTCGTAGTCCTCGTCGGTTCGCGGGAGCAGCTCGAAGATCCAGCCGGTTAGCAGCTGCTCGATGGCCCCGTAGAAGCACATGGCGGCGAACTCGGAGGGGATGCCGGACTTGAACGAGCCCTCCTCGCGCGCGGCCTCGACGATGGCCGCGATGCCGTCGTAGGCCTTGCGGATCTCCTCGAGGTGCACGGCCCCGAACGAGTTCGCGGCGCGGGTGACCTCGACGATGATCACCTTCATCAGGTCGGGGTCGTGTCGGTAGGAGTCGATGATGAAGCCGGCGACCGAGCGGAGCTTGTCGCGCGACGGAAGCTCGCGGGCGTCGATCTCGCCGATCGCGTCGAGCATGATGCCCCACCGCTCCAGGAAGAGCGTGTTGAGGATCTCCTCCTTCGAATCGAAGTAGTGGTAGACGAGCCCGTAGGCCACGCCGGCCTCGTCGGCCACGTCGGACACGCGGCAGTGGTGGAAGCCCTGGCGCGCGAACACGCGCACCGCCGCGTCCAGGATCATGCGGCGCTTGTCGGGCGCGGTCTTCGCTGCCGCGGCCATCAGGCGGTCACCCGCTCCGGCCAGCGGTACGCCGGCTCCACGCGGTTGGCGAGGCTCGGCAGCTTCTCGCGGATCTCGTCCTGGCGGGCGAGGTCGAGGTCGGCGGCTATGAAGTGCTCGCCGTCGGCGGGCGCGCGGGCGAGCACCTCGCCCCACGGGTCGACGATCATCGAGTTGCCGTAGCTGTCTCCCTCGGGGCCGTCGCGGTGGCCCTGGCCGGGCGCGACCACGAACACCTGGTTCTCGATGGCGCGGGCGCGCAGGAGCACCTCCCAGTGCGCCTCGCCCGTGATCCGCGTGAAGTTGGCCGGCACCGTCACGATGCGGGCGCCGCGGAGCGCGAGGATCCGGTACAGCTCGGGGAAGCGGAGGTCGTAACAGATGGTCAGTCCGAGGGGAACCCCGTTCGCGGTCTCGGACAGCACGATCTCGTCCGCCGGCTCCGAGCTCTCGGACTCGCGGTACTCCACCCCGCCGACCTCGACGTCGAACATGTGGATCTTGCGGTAGACCGCCCGGATCTCGCCGTCGGGGCCGATGTGGACCGACGTGTTCGAGACGCGCTCGTGGCCGTCGCGGCGCTCGGCCACCGAGCCTGCGACCAGGTCGATGCCGAGGTCGCGCGCCAGCTCGCGCGCCCACGTGACGGGGCGCCCGTCGAGCGGCTCGGCGCCGGAGAGGTAGTCGGAGGAGGCGCCGCGGATGTCGAGCCGCTCCGGCAGAACGACGAGCTCGGCGCCCTCGGCGGCGGCCGCGCGGGTGAGCCGCTCGGCCGAGGCGAGGTTCCGATCCGTCTCCGTCGTCGCTTGCAGTTGGACCGCGGCGGCCCTCATCGCCCCTCCCAGAACGATTGACTGACCAGTCAATCTGGAGTGTACTGGCACGTCATGCGCGAACTGCCGGTGCGTGGGCCGGCCGTCTCCCAGCTCGCTCTGCGCCTGCCTCCGGAGCGCATGGCGCCGATGCGCGCCGGGCGCCCGCTGAAGCGGTGGACCTACGTCGGCGTCTACCGGCCCGACGTGATGCTCTGCGTGGGCGACGCGCGCGTGGCCGGCATCCGGCAGCGCTGGTGGGCCGTCGCGCTGCCCGACGGCTCGCTGTTCGAGGGCGGGAGGGGCGTCACGGTGGAGGCGGGTCGCGTACGCGTCCGCGGCGTGCTCGATTTCGCGCTGACGCCGCCGGCCGGCGTCGAGGTGGTCTCACCGCACGGCCGCTCGTACGTGTGGACGCACAAGCTCGCGCCCGTGCACGTGCGCGGCACCGTTGCGGCCGCCGGGAAGACCTTCGAGCTGGACGGCGACGACGGCTTCATCGATCACTCCGCGGGCTACCACGAGCGGCACACCGCGTGGATGTGGTCCGCGGGGATTGGCCGCGCCGTCGACGGCCGCGCGGTCGCCTGGAACCTCGTGGACGGCATGCACGACACGCTCGAGAACAGCGAGCGCACCGTGTGGATCGACGGCTCCGCGCAGGAGGTTCCGCCGCAGGAGTTCGCCGACGACCTCTCCCGGGTCGGCGACCTCGAGTTCCGCGAATGGTCGGCCCGCGAGTCGAACCGCAACCTCCTCGTCATGCGCAACCGGTACCGGCAGCCCTTTGGCGAGTTCAGCGGCACGCTCCCAGGCGGTCTCGCTCTGGCGGAGGGCTACGGGGTGATGGAGGAGCATGATGTGCTCTGGTGAGGCACCTGCTCCTGCTCGTCGCCGCCCTCATGGGGCTCGCCCCGGCCGGCGCGCCGGCGAGGACGCGTGAGCGGCCGGTCCGGCTGACGGTCGCTGCATCCGGCGACCTCCTGATCCACACGCCGGTGGCACAGCGCGCGCGCTCCCTCGGCGGTGGGCGTCGCTACGACTTCGCGCCGCTGTTCGCGCCGGTGCGGCCCGTGATCGCGGGCGCGGACCTCGCCCTGTGCCACATGGAGACGCCGCTCGTGCCCGGGCCGGTGCAGGGCTACCCGGTGTTCCACACCCCGCCGGACCTCGCCCGCTCCGTGAGGCGGGTGGGCTGGGACGCGTGCAGCACGGCCTCGAACCACTCCCTCGACGCGGGTCAGTACGGAATCGACTCCACCCTCCACGCGCTGCGCCGGGCGGGCGTGAAGGCAACCGGAACCTCGCGCTCGGCCCGGGCGCGAGGGCGGATCACGCTGCTCCGCGCTAAGGGCGTGCGGGTCGCGTTCCTGTCGTACACGGCCGTCACGAACGGCCAGTCCGTGCCGCACCCGTGGAGCGTGAACTTCGCGTCGCCGGGGCCGGTCCTGCGCGACGCGCGCCGGGCCCGGCGCCACGGCGCGCGCATTGTGATCGTGAACTTCCACTGGGGCACCGAGTTCGTGGCGGCGGTGAGCACGCAGCAGCGCGCGCTCGCAGACAGGCTCACCCGTTCGCCCGCGATCGACGCGATCGTGGGCCAGCACGTGCACGTCGTGCAGCCGATCCGCCGCGTGCACGGAAAGCCGGTGGTGTTCGGCGAGGGCAACCTGATCTCGAACCAGACGGCGGCCTGCTGCCCGGCCGCGTCCCAGGACGGCCTGATCGCGCTGATCGACTTCGTGGTGAGGCCGGGTCAACACGCCCACGCCCGCCGGATCCGCTACGTCCCCACCTGGGTGCGCCACCCCGACTACACCGTGATGCGCGCCAGCCCCGGCTCTGCCTCCTGGAACCGAACGGTGAGCGCAGCCGGACGGCGCGGGACGATCCGCCCACAGCCGCCCCGTTAGGGTCCGGCCATGCAGATCCGCGCGGCCGTTCTCGAGGAGTTCGCCAACCCGCTCGTCGTCCAGGACGTGGAGCTTCAGGGACCCGGGCCAGGCGAGGTGCTGGTGCGCCTGGCCGCGTGCGGCGTCTGTCACACCGACCTCTACACGGCCAGCGGCGCCGATCCCTCCGGCTACGCGCCCACCGTGCTCGGCCACGAGGGCTCGGGCGTCGTCGAGGAGGTCGGCGAGGGCGTGACGAGCGTCGCGCCCGGCGACCACGTGGTCACGCTGTTCTCCCCCCAGTGCCGTGAGTGCATCCACTGCCGATCGGACCGCACCAATCTGTGCCTCGCGATTCGCGACCAGCAGAACAAGGGCTACCTGCCCGACGGCACCACGCGCCTTCACCGGAAGGGCGACGAGCTGCGCCATTTCATGGGCACGAGCACGTTCGCGGAGGCCACCGTCATGCCGGAGATCGCGCTCGCGAAGGTGAACCCCGAAGCGCCGCTCGACGTGATCTGCACGCTCGCCTGCGGCGCCACCACCGGCATCGGCGCGGCGCTCTACATCGCGAAGGTCGAGCCGGGCTCGACGTGCGTGGTGTTCGGGGCCGGCCTGGTGGGCCTCGGCGCCGTGGCGGGCGCCCGGCTCGCCGGCGCCGAGCGGATCGTGGCGGTGGACCTGTCCGAGGAGCGGCTCGAGCACGCCCGCCGGCAGGGCGCCACCCACACGTTTGTCGGCGGCCCGGACACCGTGGACAAGATCCTCGAGATGACGGACGGATTCGGCGCCGACTACACCTTCGAGGCCACCGGGAACGTCGGCGTGATGCGCCAGGCGGTGGAGTCCGCGCGTATGGGCTGGGGCCTCTGCACGATCGCCGGCGTGGCGGGCAAGGGCGAGGTGCTCGAGGTGGTGCCCCGCTACCTCATCACCGGCCGCCGGATCGCCGGCGCGTCGTTCGGCGGCGCCAAGGGCCGCGACCGCGTGCCCGAGCTAGTGGACACGTACATGTCGGGCGACCTCGACCTCGACTCGCTCGTGACCCGCCGCATCTCCCTCGACGAGGTGAACGACGCCTTCGAGGCGATGGAACGGCAGGTCGGCATCCGGACCGTCATCACGTACTAGCGGCGCGTTCGCACGCCCGCGAACTACCTCAGAAACGAGCCCTGCGAGCCCTTTGCCGGCCCCGCCGCCTCACCCGACTCGAGCAGCGCGGCGATCTCCTCAGCGGAATAGCCGAGTGAGGAGAGCACCTCCTCGGTGTGCTGGCCGAGCGCCGGCCCAGGCCCCGCCGGCTCGCCCGGGGTGCGCGACAGCTTCACCGGCACGCCGAGCAGTCTGACCTCCGATTCGGCGCCCGGCTGGTCCACCGCCACCACCATCTCGCGCGCGCGCACCAGCTCGGAGTCGAGCGCCTCGTCGAGGCCGAGCACGGGCTCGAGGCAGCAGTCGTGCTCGGACGCGAACGCCTGCCACTCGTCGCGCGTTCGCTCGAGGAAGATGCGCTCGACCTCTGCGTGCGCGTCCGACCCTGGCCGCTCGAACTGCTTCTCCACGAGGTCCTCGCGACCGACCCCCCGGCACCACGCCTGCCAGAACTTCGGCTCGAGCGCGCCGAGCGTGACCCAGCCGTCCCGGCAGGCGTACGGGCGGTAGCAGACGAGGCTCCCGGCCAGCTCGAGGTCGCCACGTCCCGGCGGCGTGCCGTCGGCGAGGTACCTGGCCGCCACGAGCGCGAGCCACGACAGCGACCCGTCGAACATCGACACGTCCACGAGCTGGCCCTCGCCGGAGCTGTCGCGCTCGCGCAGCGCGGCCAGGATCCCGAACGCAGCCATCAGGGCTCCGCCCCCGACGTCCGCGATCTGGCCCGCGCTCTGCACCGGCGGGCCGCCGGCGTCGCCCGACAAGCCGAGCAGCCCGTTCAGGCCGAGGTAGTTCATGTCGTGCCCGGACCGGGCGGTGTGGGGCCCGTCCTGGCCGTAGCCCGTGATCGCGCAGTACACGAGCCGCGGGTTCTCCTCGCGCAGGCGGTCGTAGCCGACGCCGAGCCGCTCCATGACGCCCGGCCGGAACGACTCGAGGAGCACGTCGTGCTCGCGCACGAGCCGCAGCAGGGCTTCCTTTCCTCCACCACTTTTCAGATCGAGCCGAATTGACCGCTTGCCGCGATTGAGAGCAAGGAACAGGGCGGACTTCGCCGACTGGTCCGCCCCTTCGTACGAGGGGTGAGACCAACGGATGTAATCCCCCATCCCCGTGTCCTCGACCTTCAGGACCTCCGCACCGAAGTCTGCGAGCAGGAGCGAGCAGAAGCCGCCGGGAAGCAGCCGCGAGAGGTCGAGCACCCTGACGCCGCCCAGGGCGCTCATGTGAGCAGCTCGCGGCGCGTGACCTCACGGCCCGGTGTGCCCAGCAGCTCGCGTGCCTCCTCCACGGTCGCCACCCGCCGGCCCGCGTTCTCCACGATCTCGCGAGCCTTGGCGATCAGGTCGCCGTTCGAGCGCGCCATCTCGCCGTCCGGCAGATAGAAGTTGTCCTCGAGGCCAGCGCGCACATTCCCGCCCAGCGCCGCCGCGGCGGAGATCAGCGACCACTGGCCGCGGCTGATCCCGATCACTCCCCAGTTGCTGCGAACCCCGTCGGGCAGCTGCTCGGACATGTGCGCGACATTCTTCGCCGTCGGACGAATGCCGCCGGTCACGCCCATGACACACGACACCTGCAGCGGCTCGGACAGGAGGCCCATGTCGATCAGCGGATCGAGGTTGGCCACGTGGCCGGAGTCGAAGCACTCGTGCTCGGGCCGGATCTCGAGCTCGTTCATCGCGGTCACGAACTCGATGATCGTGTCGAACGAGTTCTCGAAGACCGTCTTGAACACGAAGTCCTTCCGCTTGGAGGAGTACTTCGCGTAGTTCATCGAACCCATGTTGAGCGCGGCCACGTCCGGCCGCAGCTCGCGCAGGTACTCGATCCGCTTCTGGATCGGGATGCCGATGGCGCCCGTCGAGTAGTTGACGATCACGTCCTCCACCGCGCCCCGGATCGCCTCCGTGATCGCGCGGAAGTCGGCGACCTCGTAGCTCGGCACGCCGTCCGGCGTGCGCGCATGGATGTGGATCATCGACGCGCCCTCGTCGACCGCCCGCTTCGCCTCCGCCGCGTACTCCTCCGGCGTGTACGGAATCGCCGGGCATTGCTCTCGGTTCGCCACGGCGCCGGAGATCGAGCACGTGACGATGCAGGGCGCGTCCGTCATCGCCGGAGTTGCTTGATGTCGCGGCCAGCCGCCGAATCCTCGATCAGCTGCTCGAGCCGGCGCTCACGCGTCTCCTGCCGCTTCGCGCTCATGACCAGATGGACGGCGGTGCGGCGGTACCACGGAGGCCGGGAGTCGAAGTAGTCGACGGCCGCCGCGTTGGCCCGCAGCCTTGCCTCGAACTCGGGCGACAGCTCAGACTCGCGCTCGAACGAGTAGACGCCGGTTCTCGCGTCCGTTCGACGTTCGAACGCCGCGAGCCCGGCGGGGCGCATGAGTCCCGCCTCCTTCAGCTTCGACACCTTCTCCACGTTCACCTTGCTCCAGTTGCTCCCCGGCCTTCGCGGGGTGAACCGCTGCATGTAGCGGTCTTCGTCGAGCTTGTTCGAGCGGCCATCGATCCAGCCGAAGCAGAGGGCCTGGTCCACCGCCTCCGACCAGCTCATCGCACGCCTTCCGGTGTGCTGCTTGTGGAAGCCCACGTAGACCTCGGCTGCGGTCTCGTGGTTCTCCTCGAGCCAGTCGTAGAACTTCTGGGGCGACTCGAAGAAGATCGGCTTCGGCTCGGTCATACCGGCATCACACCGTGCTTTCTCCACGGCCGCTGCACCCGCTTCGTCTCCGCCATCTCGAGCGCGCGGATCACCGTGGGGCGCGTCTCGCGCGGGTCGATGATGTCGTCGATCAGCGCGTTGCCGGCGGCGACGTAGGGATCGATCGTCTTCCTG
>CAWEHM010000038.1:0-177505 GCA_963808875.1 uncultured Thermoleophilaceae bacterium | reverse complement strand
CGACAAGGAAGAACAAGACGATCCTGGTCTTCGACCTCGGCGGCGGCACGTTCGACGTGTCGGTGCTCGAGATCGGCGACGGCGTGTTCGAGGTGAAGGCGACCGCGGGTGACAACCGCCTGGGCGGCGACAACTTCGACAAGGCGATCGTCGACTGGCTCGTCGCCGAGTTCAAGAAGGCCGAGGGCGCTGACCTGTCGGCCGACAAGATCGCCCTCCAGCGCCTCTACAGGAAGCCGAAAGGCCAAGACCGAGCTGAGCTCGGCCCAGGAGACCCAGATCAACCTGCCGTTCATCACGGCGGTCGACTCGGTTCCGAAGCACCTGAACCAGCGGCTCACCCGCTCGAAGCTGAACGAGCTGACCGCCGACCTGCTCGACCGCGTCGTCGGCCCGACGAAGCAGGCGCTGAAGGACGCGGGAGTCGAGGGTGGCGCCGGCATCGACCACGTCGTCCTCGTGGGCGGCATGACCCGCATGCCCGCCGTGCAGGAGAAGGTCAAGGAGCTCACCGGGAAGGATCCGCACCGCGGCGTGAACCCGGACGAGGTCGTGGCCGTGGGCGCCGCCATCCAGGCGGGCGTGCTGGCCGGCGACGTCAAGGACGTGCTCCTGCTCGACGTGACCCCGCTGACCCTCGGCATCGAGACCAAGGGCGGCGTGATGACGAAGCTAATCGAGCGCAACACCACGATCCCGACGCGCAAGTCGGAGATCTTCTCGACGGCTGAGGACAACCAGCCGAGCGTGGAGGTCCACGTGCTCCAGGGCGAGCGCGAGATGGCCGCCTACAACAAGTCGCTCGGCAAGTTCCAGCTCACCGGCATCCCGCCGGCGCCGCGCGGCATCCCGCAGATCGAGGTGACGTTCGACATCGACGCGAACGGCATCCTCGCGGTGGGGGCCAAGGACCTCGGCACGGGCAAGGAGCAGAAGATCGAGATCAAGGCCGGCTCGGGGCTCGCGGACGAAGAGGTCGAGCGCATGGTCAAGGACGCCGAGGCGCATGCCGAGGACGACCGCCGCCAGCGCGAGATCGTCGAGACCCGGAACGCGGCGGAGAACGCCGCGTACCAGGCCGAGCGCCAGGTGACCGAGATGGGCGACTCGCTCGACCCGTCCTCCAAGGAGGAGATCGAGGCGGCCATCAAGGACGTGCGCGACAACCTCGAGTCCGAGGACGTCGAGCTGCTGAAGCAGAAGACGGACGCGCTGCAGGGTGCCTTCCACAAGGTGTCCGAGCAGATGTACGCGGCCGCCCAGCAGCAGGCCGCGGCCGGAAACGGCGCCTCCGCCGACGGCGAGGGTGCGGCGGCCGACTCCGACGAGGAGGAGGTCGTCGACGCCGAGGTCGTGGACGGCGAGGAGCGTTCGTAGCCGATGACGTTCGAGACCGAGAAGGACCTCACTCCGGAGGAGGAGCCCCTCACGTCACGCGACGAGGGAGGCGAGCCCTCCGGGGAGGAGGACCCCGCGAACGAGGAAGAGCGGATCGTCGAGGACGATCCCGAGGAGCAGCGCGATGAGCAGCCCGAGGACTACCTCGCGCTCGCTCAGCGCGTCCAGGCCGATTTCGAGAACTACCGGAAGCGCGTTGCCCGGGAGACGGCGGCGGCGGGTGAGCGGGCGAGGAGTGGCCTCGTCCGCGAGCTGCTGCCGATCGTGGACAATCTCGAGAGGGCGCTCGCCTCGGCAGAGGAGGGAGAGCAGCATCTCGCCGAGGGAGTGCGGTTGGTGCACTCCGAGCTCATCGCTGTGCTGGAGCGCAACGGCGTTCAGCAGTTCGACCCCTCCGGCGAGAAGTTCGATCCCGCCGAGCACGAGGCACTCTCGATGAGGGATGAGGGCGAGTCGGGTCTGGTGGTGGACGTCGTCGAGAAGGGCTACCGCTCCAACGGCACCGTCCTTCGTCCGGCGCGCGTGGTGGTCTCAGGCTGACGATGGCTGCGGTAGCGGACCCCTACAGGACGCTGGGCGTCGACAAGAAGGCCTCGGATGACGAGATCAAGAAGGCCTACCGCAAGCTCGCCCGCAAGTACCACCCGGACAAGAACCCCGGCGACACGGACGCCGAGGAGCGGTTCAAGGAGGTCCAGGGCGCGTACGCGGTCCTCTCCGACCCCGAGAAGCGCAAGCAGTACGACTCCGGCGGCGGCATCTTCGGCGGCTTCCCGGGCGGCGGCTTCGGCGGCGGCGCGGGTGGCGCCCCGGGCGGCGGCTTCGGCGGCTTCGGCGACATCCTGTCCGACCTCTTCGGAGGAGCGGGCGGCGGCTGGCCGCGCCCCGCGCGCCCGAGCGTGGCCGGGATCTCGAAACCGATGTGCACGTGTCCTTCGATCAGGCGATGGAGGGTGGCCAGGTCTCCGTGACCGTGCCGCTCGCGGCTCCGTGCCCGACCTGTCACGGCACGGGCGCAAAGCCCGGCACACACCCGACGGTCTGCACCCGATGCCACGGAAGAGGCGTCGAGGCGGAATCCCAGGGTCTCTTCTCGATCTCGCAGCCCTGCCGCCAGTGCGGCGGCACCGGCACGGAGATCAAGGACCCGTGCCCCACCTGCCAGGGATCCGGCCAGACCCGCCAGGTGAAGAAGTACGCCGTGAACATCCCCGCGGGAGTCAAGGACGGCTCGCGGGTGAGGCTGAAGGGCAAGGGCGAGGCGGGTCCGCGCGGCGGGCCGCCGGGAGACATCTACGTGGTCACGCGCGTGGCCGAGTCCCCGATCTTCAAGCGGAAGGGCGACAACCTCGAGGTGGACGTGCCGATCACGATCCCCGAGGCGATCCGCGGCGCGACAATCGAGGTGCCGACGCTCACCGGCTCGAAGCGCATCCGCGTCCCCCCGGGCACGCAGCACGGGACGGTGCAGCGGCTCCGCGGCGAGGGCCCGCCGAAGCTCGGCGGCCGCGGCCGCGGCGACATGCGCTACCGGCTCCAGATCGACGTGCCCAGCTCGCTCTCGAAGGAGCAGGCGGAGGTCGTCGAGGAGCTCGCGACGGTCATCAACGGCAACCCGCGCGAGGCTCTGCTCTCGCACAGGAGGTGAGCCGGCGGATGGCCGACAGCCCCGACCGTGGCCCGCGGCGTCTACATGATCTCGGTGGCCGCCGAGCTGGCCGGCATGCATCCGCAGACGCTCCGGATCTACGAGACGCGTGGGCTGATCACACCGAAGCGCTCGCCCAAGAACACTCGCCTGTACTCGCAGCAGGACGTGGACCGGCTTCGCCGGATCCAGGAGCTCACCGGCGAGCTCGGCATGAACCTCGCCGGCGTGGAGCGCGTCTTCGAGCTCGAGGAGGAGATGGACAGGATGCGCCGCCGGATGCGCAACCTCGAGCGCCACGCACAGCGAGTTCAGGCGGAGCTCGAGAAGGAGCTCGAGCGCGTGCGCCGCTCCTTCAAGTTCGAGCTCGTGCCCTACGAGCCGCCCTCGCAGGCGCTGATGCCCCGCGAGGGCGAGCGCGGCGTGCGCATCCCGGTGCGCCGTCCGCCGGCTGCCTAGCCGGCGATCGCCGTCTTCAGCAGCAGGGCCGCCGCGGCGTGGTCGTCGGCGCGGTGTGAGTGCCAGCGCGCGACCGCGCTCTTCCAGAGGAAGGCGGTGCGCGCGCCCGCGAGGAGCGCGCGCGCGCGGTCGAGCCGGCGGCCCAAGCGGTCCAGCGCCCGGCGCGTTCGGTTGCCGCGGCTCGCGTCGGCGAGGTCGCCCTGCGCTCGCGTGCACGCTGGCGATCGCAAAGCGCACCTTGTCGCGCACCGCGCGCGCTTCGTCCGCGGCAATCGCGGCCTTCCCCTGCTCCACGCGCTGCTCCTGTTCCTGGTCGCGCTGCTGCGCGCGCCACGCGATCAGCTGATCCCAGTCGTCCACGACTCGCCGCACCGCGGCGAATGCGGGGCGGCGCGTGACCGGGTAGTCGCCGCCCGGCGTCTCGTCGATGTGCTCGAGCCCCTCGGTCGCGTACTCGCCGTCGAGGCCGCCGTCGTGCAGCGTCACGAACACCTGCGGCGCGCCCGCCTCGCCGAGGCCGAGGAGCGTCTGGGTCAGGTACGCGCCCTGCGCGGCTTCGCCGTCGCGGTAGGCGGGGTCGCTCTGGAAGGCGGGGTCGGCCGCGTATCCGTGCTCGGTCACCCACAGCGGACCGGTGAAGCCGCGCGCGGCGAGCCACGCCCTGAACTCGCCGTATCGCCGCACCACCGCGTCGACCGGGCCGCGCAGGTGCACGTTCGCGATGTCGAACTTGTGGATGGCGTCGGCGCCCGGCGTGTCGAACACGCGCTGGAGCCACCCCGGCTCGTGGGGCTTCATCAGGCCGCCGAGCAGGACCTTCGCGCCGGGCGCCTTGTCCCGGATCGCGTCGAAGGCCGCGCTCAGCATCCGGGCGTACTCCTCGGCGGTCCCGTCGAACGCCCAGTCGCCGTCCGGCTCGTTCCAGATCTCCCAGTGATCGATCACGCCGGCGGCGTGCTGCGCCACTTCCCCGCTCAGCCGGCCGTAGTCCTTCTCGTCCGCCCAGTCGGGTGAGCCGAGCAGGATCCCGAGCACCCGCACGTGATGCTGCTTCGACAGGTCCATGATCTCGTCGAGCCCGGACCAGTCGGGCTCCGCCTCGGGCGCCGTGAAGATCCCGCTCAGCTCCACGTCCACGCGGACGTAGGCGGCGCCGAGGGCCGCCGCCTCGCTGAAGACCCGTTCCTGCTCGGCCTTCGGGGTGCAGCAGGTGTGCACCATCGCGTGGGCGGAGACGGGCGCGCTCGCGTGCGCCGGGGTGGACATAGCGAGGAGGGCCAGCGCGACGCCCAGGAGCAAATTAACGCGAACTACTCGCACAAAGGGTGCTACACGGTGTACAAGAGGCCGCGTGACCCAGAACGGGGACGTTGCCGTGCGTCTCGACGGAGCCCGGAAGACGTACGGGGATGTCGTTGCGGTCGACCGGGTGGACCTGGACATCCGGGAGGACGAGTTCTTCACGCTGCTTGGTCCGTCTGGCTCGGGGAAGACCACGTGCCTGCGGATGATCGCCGGCTTCGAGCGGCCTGACGAAGGAAGGGTAGAGCTGGCGGGACGCGACGTGACCGACCTCCCTCCCTACGAGCGCGACGTGAACACCGTCTTTCAGGACTACGCGCTGTTTCCCCACATGAGCGTGGGCGAGAACGTGGAATACGGGCTGCGGATCGCGGGTGTCGGCAAGGAGGATCGCCGCCGGCGTGCGAGCGAGGCCCTCGAGATGGTGAGGCTCGGCGGCTACGAGAAGCGCCGCACCGGCCAGCTCTCGGGCGGCCAGCGCCAGCGGGTCGCGCTCGCGCGGGCGCTCGTGAACCGGCCGAAGGTGCTGCTCCTCGACGAGCCGCTCGGCGCGCTCGACCTCAAGCTGCGCCAGCAGATGCAGAACGAGCTCCGCACCATCCGCGGCGAGGTCGGCATCACGTTCGTGTACGTGACGCACGACCAGGAGGAGGCGCTCACCATGAGCGACCGCATGGCCGTCTTCGCCGACGGGCGGATCGAGCAGGTGGGCCCGCCGGCGGACGTGTACGAGCACCCGGTGAGCGAGTTCGTCGCGGGGTTCGTGGGCGTCTCGAACATCGTCGAACGCGACGGGCAGCGCTTCACGATCCGGCCCGAGAAGGTCCGGATCCTGGAGGACGCCGAGAGCGCGAACGGACTGCACGTGGAGGAGGGCCGCGTCGACGACGTGTCGTACGTCGGCATGGTCACCCGCTACGTGGTCGAGCTGGATCGGGGCGGCGAGCTTCAGGTCGTCCGCCAGAACCTCGAGATGTCCTCGCAGGAGGCGCTCGAGCAGAGGGGTCGAAGGGTGCGGGTCGGTTGGCACGACGAGCACGCCTACTCGATCCCGGACTCGCAGGAAGTGACAATCCCGGAGGAGGGAAGAAGTTGACTGGATCTCTGAGACGGCGCTGGCTGGTGTTCGCCGCCCTTGTGCTCGCCATGGCCGGGTTGACGGCGGCCGGATGTGGCGGTGACGACGACAGCGGAGGCGGAAGCGCCTCGAAGAGTGACGCCCTGCAGAAGGTCGGCAAGGGTGAGGGTCAGGTGAACCTGATCGCCTGGGCCGGCTACGTGGAGGACGGGTCGACCGATCCGAACGTGGACTGGGTGACCGAGTTCGAGAAGCAGACCGGCTGCAAGGTCAACGTGAAGATCGGCAACACCTCCGACGAGATGGTCACGCTGATGCGCACCGGCAAGTACGACGGCGTGTCGGCATCGGGTGACGCCACGCTGCGGCTGATCGCGGGCGGCGACGTGGATCCGGTCAACACGGACCTCGTCCCGAACTACAAGGACGTGTTCCAGGGACTGAAGGACCAGCCGCACAACACGGTGGACGGGGTGAACTACGGCATCCCGCACGGCCGCGGTGCGAACCTCCTGATGTTCAACAAGGACGTCGTGAAGCCGGCGCCCGATTCCTGGGGCGTGGTGTTCGACAAGAACTCGCCGTACAAGGGCAAGGTCACCGCGTACGACAGCCCCATCTACATCGCGGACGCCGCGCTTTACCTGAAGGCGACGAAGCCGGATCTCGGCATCGACAACGTGTACGAGCTCGACGACAAGCAGTTCAGCGCCGCGACCGACCTGCTGAAGCAGCAGCGCGGGCTCATCGGCGAGTACTGGTCGGACTACACGAAGGAGCAGTCCGCCTTCACGTCCGGCGACAGCGTGCTCGGGACGACGTGGCAGGTGATCGCGAACCTCGTCCAGGCGGACAAGAAGTCGCCGCCGGTCGAGGCGATCCTGCCGAAGGAGGGCGCGACGGGGTGGTCCGACACCTGGATGATCTCGTCCGAGGCCAAGCATCCGAACTGCATGTACAAGTGGATGAACCACATCATCAGCCCCCAGGCGAACGCCCAGGTGGCCGAGTGGTTCGGTGAGGCTCCGGCGAACTCGAAGTCCTGCGCCCTGACCGAGGTCAAGGATCACTGCAAGATCTACCACGCCGACGACGAGGACTACTTCAGCAAGGTGGCCTACTGGAACACCCCGCGGAAGCAGTGCGGCGACGACCGCGGAGACGTCTGCAAGGACTACTCCGAGTGGGTCAAGGCCTGGACGGAGATCAAGGGCTAAGCGCCCTGGGTTCGAGCTGGCCGCCGTAGCCAGATATCTCTGGCGCCGGCCCCGCCTTCAGCTGTCGTTGCTGCTGGCGGGGCCGGTTGGCTGGCTCCTGATCGCATACCTCGGATCGCTCGCGGTCCTGTTCATCGCGTCGCTGTGGCAGCTCGACGACTTCAGCGGCGAGATCGTCCACAAGGTCGGCTTCCAGAACTTCCAGGAGCTGATCCAGACGCCGGTGTACCGGAAGATCGTGCTCCGCACGGTCACGATCGCTGCGCTCGTGACGGTCACCGACATCATCCTGGCGTTCCCGATCGCATTCTTCATGGCGAAGGTCGCCTCGCCACGCGTTCGCGCGCTGCTCGTGGTGGCCGTGCTGATGCCGCTGTGGTCCAGCTACCTGGTCAAGGTCTACACGTGGCGGATCATGCTCCAGAACGACGGGATCGTGAACTGGGCGCTCGACCCGTTCGGCCTCAGCGGGCCGGGCTTCGGCAACGTGGCCACCTGGCTCGTCTTCTCGTACCTGTGGCTGCCGTTCATGGTGCTGCCGATCTACGCCGGGCTCGAGCGAATACCGAACTCGATGCTGGACGCGTCCGGTGACCTCGGCGGGCATCCGTGGACGACGTTCCGGCGCGTGGTGCTCCCGCTCGCCATGCCGGCGGTGGCCGCCGGCTCCATCTTCACGTTCTCGCTGACGCTCGGCGACTACATCGCGCCGACGCTCGTGTCGAGCACGCAGTTCATCGGCAACGTCGTCTATTCGAACGTGGGCATCGCGAACAACCTGCCGCTGGCCGCCGCCTTCGCCACGGTGCCGGTGGCGATCATGCTCGTGTACCTCCTGATCGCGCGCCGTCTCGGCGCGTTCGAGTCGCTCTGATGCACATCTCGGACGGCATGCGCTGGGTGCTGCGGCTCGGGACGGCGATCACGCTCGCCTTCATCTATGTCCCGCTGATCGTGATCGCGATCTACGCGTTCAACGACTCGCGCTCGCAGGCGTGGCCGATCGACGGCCTCACGCTCGACTGGTTCGACAAGGCGTTCCACAACCCGGGCGTGCGCGACGCGCTGTGGACGTCGGTGAAGGCGGGGGTGGGCGCCACCCTCATCGCGCTCACGCTGGGCACGCTCGCCGCGCTGGCCCTCTCGCGATACCGCTTCTTCGGCAAGGACACCGTCTCGTTCCTGATCATCCTGCCGCTCGCGCTGCCCGGCATCGTGACCGGGATGGCGCTGAACGCGACGTTCACGCAGGTGCTCGGAGTGGACCTCTCGCTGTTCACCGTGATCGTGGGACACGCGACGTTCTGCATCGTGGTCGTCTTCAACAACGCGGTGGCGCGACTGCGAAGAAGCGGAACCTCCCTCGAGGAGGCCTCGATGGACCTCGGCGCGAACAGCTGGCGAACGTTCCGGTTCGTGACCTTCCCGTCACTGCGGACCGCCCTCGTCGCGGGCGCGCTCCTCGCGTTCGCGCTGTCGTTCGACGAGATCATCGTCACGACGTTCACGATCGGCCAGGAGCAGACCCTGCCGATCTGGATCTTCGCCAACTACGCCCGCCCGAACCAGCTGCCGATCGTGAACGTGGTCGGCCTGACGGTGATCCTGCTGTCGATCATCCCCGTCTACCTGGCGAACAGGCTGTCGCAGGACCCCATCGGCGTCGGAGGCGGGCAGGCGCCGGCGGGCGGAGCGGCGGCGGCGGCGGCGCGGTAGCGCTTCGGGCTCGGCCGCCCGGTCTCCCGCGACGTGCCGGGCTTGTCTGGCGAACGACGGGCACCGAGGGGGGAAGGGTTGGGCGCTTTATGTGCTCTCCTCAGTACATAACTCGACCCACCCCCGTCCTGACCCCCTTTAATGCCGCCGTTCGCGCCGAGCGTGCGTGGCGCCGAAAGTGGGCGTCTCGGCGCGAATCTGCCATACTCAGACTTAGATTTTATGCAGGCGGATCGATTCACCATCAAGTCCCAGGAGGCGCTTGCCGCTGCCCAGCGGCTGGCCGGCGCGCGCCGCAACCCCGAGGTCACCCCTCAGCATCTGCTCGTGTCGCTGCTCGAGCAGGACGGCGGCATCGTCGTGCCGGTGCTCCGGCGCGCGGGTGCCGATCCGGAGCGGGTTCGCCGGCGCGTCAACGAGACGCTCGACGCCCAGCCCAAGGTGACCGGCGAGGCCGGCGCCACCCCCGCGCTCGGCCAGGACCTGATCCGTCTGCTTCAGGCCGCCGACGAGGAGGCGCGCGGGCTCGGCGACGAGTTCGTCTCGACCGAGCATCTGCTGCTCGCGCTCGCGGGCGAGCCGGCCATCGACGCCGGCGCGTCCCGTGACCAGCTCGCCGAGGCGGCCGAGCAGGTGCGCGGCCCCCACCGTGTCACGGACCAGAACCCCGAGGACCGCTACCAGGCGCTCGAGCGCTTCGGCCGCGACCTCACCGAGCAGGCCGAGAACGGCAAGCTCGACCCGGTCATCGGCCGGGACGACGAGGTGCGCCGCGTCATCCAGGTGCTCTCCCGCCGCACCAAGAACAACCCGGTGCTGATCGGCGAGCCGGGCGTGGGCAAGACGGCCATCGTCGAGGGCCTCGCCCAGCGGATCGTGGACGGCGACGTGCCCGACTCGCTGCGAGACCGGCGCGTGATCGCGCTCGACATCGGCGCGCTCGTCGCGGGCGCCAAGTACCGCGGCGAGTTCGAGGACCGGCTGAAGGCCGTCCTCAAGGAGGTGGCCGAGGCCGAGGGCCGCATCATCCTGTTCCTCGACGAGCTGCACACGATCGTGGGCGCCGGCGCCGCCGAGGGCGCGGTCGACGCCGCCAACCTGCTGAAGCCGATGCTCGCCCGCGGCGAGCTGCGCGCCGTCGGCGCCACCACGCTCGACGAGTACCGCAAGCACATCGAGAAGGACGCCGCGCTCGAGCGCCGCTTCCAGCCGGTCTTCGTGGAGGAGCCGAGCGTGGAGGACGCGATCGCGATTCTGCGCGGGCTCAAGGAGCGCTACGAGGCGCACCACGGCGTCCGCATCCAGGACACGGCGATCATCGCGGCGGCGACGATGTCGCAGCGCTACATCGCCGACCGCTTCCTGCCCGACAAGGCCATCGACCTGATCGACGAGGCCGCGTCGCGGCTGCGCATCGAGATCGACTCGAAGCCGACCGAGATCGACGAGATCGACCGCCGCATCATGCAGCTCCAGATCGAGCTCCAGGCGCTCAAGGAGGAGAAGGACGACGCGAGCCGGGCGCGCCGCGAGGCGCTTGACCGGGAGCTCGCGGACCTCCGCGAGCAGTCCGGCGCGATGACCGCGCAGTGGCAGTCCGAGAAGGAGTCGATCGACCGCGTGCAGGCGCTGAAGGAGCGCCTCGAGCAGGCTCACCGCGAGATCGAGCGCGCGGAGCGCGAGGCGGACCTCCAGCGGGCCGCCGAGCTGCGCTACGGCGAGATCCCGGAGCTCGAGCGCGAGGTCGGCGCCGCCGAGGAGCGGACCGACGGGAACGCCGGCTTCTTCAAGGAGGAGGTCGACGACCAGGACATAGCCGAGGTCGTGGCCAAGTGGACCGGCATCCCGGTGTCGAAGCTGCTGGAGGGCGAGACGCAGAAGCTGATCCACATGGAGGAGCGGCTGCACGAGCGCGTGATCGGCCAGGACGAGGCTGTCGAGGCGGTCTCGAACGCGCTGCGCCGCTCGCGCGCCGGGCTCCAGGATCCCAACCGCCCGATCGGAGCCTTCCTGTTCATCGGCCCGACCGGCGTCGGCAAGACCGAGCTGGCGCGCGCGCTCGCCGAGTTCATGTTCGACTCGGAGGACGCGATCGTCCGCCTCGACATGTCGGAGTACATGGAGAAGCACTCGGTGTCGCGGCTCGTGGGCGCGCCGCCCGGCTACGTCGGCTACGACGAGGGCGGACAGCTCACCGAGGCGGTGCGCCGCCGGCCGTACTCGGTCGTGCTCCTCGACGAGCTCGAGAAGGCGCACACCGACGTGTTCAACGTCCTGCTCCAGGTGATGGACGACGGCCGCCTGACCGACGGCCAGGGCCGCACCGTGGACTTCAAGAACACCGTCGTGATCATGACCTCGAACGTGCCCGGCGGCATCGCGGGCGTGGAGGCGGGCTTCAAGCCGGAGTTCGTGAACCGGCTCGACGAGATCGTGGAGTTCCACCAGCTCAGCCGCGAGGAGATCGGCGAGATCGTGGACCTGCAGGTGGCGAAGCTGGTGTCCCGTGTGCGCGAGCGCGGAGTGGAGGTCGAGCTCTCGGATGACGCCCGGACCCTCATCGGCAACCTGGGCTACGACCCGACCTACGGCGCCCGCCCGCTGAAGCGCGTGATCCAGAAGCGGCTGGTCGACAAGCTCGCGCTGAAGCTGCTCGAGGGCGAGTTCCAGCCGGGTGACACCGTCCGCGTGGACGCGAGCGAAGGCGAGCTGACCTTCGCGAAGGCCGCCACGCCCGCTGCAGCCGAAGTCGCCGCGGCATAGCATCCGGGGCCATGGAGCCTCGTGACCGCGCGCTGCTTCACGCGCGCCTTCGGATCGGAGTCGGTGCCGCGTTCGTGCTGTTCCCGGGCCTTGCCGGGCGCATGTGGATCGGCCCGGATGCCGCGCGCCGGCCGGTCAAGGTGCTCGCGCGGGCGTTCGGCGTGCGCGATCTCGCCATCGGCCTCGGCACCGTGATCGCGCTCGACCGCGGGACGCCCGTGCGCGGGTGGATCGAGGCGGGCGCGCTGTCGGACGTGATCGACACTTGCGCGAGCCTCCTCGCCGGTGACTCGATCCACCCGGCGATCCGCTGGCCCGCGATCGCGGTGGGGGCAACGTCGACAGCGGCCGGCGCCCAGCTGGCGAACGAGTTCGACCACGGTGTGGAGCCGATCCCGGGGCAGACGCCCGAGGCCGTGCTCACGGGCCACCCGCCGGAGGCCCAGTAGCGCCCGAGCGGCGCTAGCCGCGCGTTACGTCGACCGTGTAGCGGTAGCGGACCGGCTGCTTCGGGTTGTAGCGCCGGAACGTGTCGAACTGGACCGTGTGGAGACCCAGCCCGGCGTTCCGCGGCAGCAGCCGTTTGCGGGTCTTCAGGCCGCCGCAGGCGCCCGACAGCGCGCCGATCTTGAGGGTGCGCCTCGACTTGCCCTTCCTGACGTGCGCCCACAGCGTCTTGCCGGTCGTGAAGCCGCTCGCCTTGATCGACATCCGCCGTCCCGGTGCGCCGTTCGGCGGCGACAGGTCCACCCGCACCGCGCTCACGGTGATCTGCGTCGAGGCGGTGAGCGACGAGACGGCGTCGTCCCTCGCGGTGTAGGTCTTCGTCTTCTTGCCGCTCGTCTGGGCCACCGTGAGGATGCCGTTGAACGCGCCGCTCGAGTCTGTCGTGAGTGCGCCCAGCGGACTGCCGTCGCGCGTCACGCTGGCGGTACCCAGCGGGGAGAAACCGGTGCCGAGCAGGTTCACCGACTCACCCGAGCTGTAGCACCGCTTCTGCGGCGTCACGGTCAGCGAGGCCGCCGAGGCCGACGCCGGAGCCGCGAGTGCGACGAGACCCGCGGCGACGGCCAGAGAGCGAGTCATGCCGAGAGGGTACATTCCGCGCCGACGTACTCCACGCCGAAAGGATCCCCGTGCCGACGTTCGTGATGCTGAGCACCCTGACGCCCGAGGGCGTGCAGACCCTCAAGAGCAACCCGCAGCGGATTCGAGAGGTGAACAAGGAGATCGAGCAGCTCGGCGCGACCGTCACCGCGCAGTGGGCCGTGCTCGGGCGGTACGACTTCGTGAACATCGTCGAGGCGCCCGACGAGAAGACGATCGCCCGGGTATCGATGGAGCTGGGTTCGCGCGGGACTGCCCATCTTGAGACTCTTTCGGCAATCCCGGTCGATGACTTCATTTCCGCGCTTTGAGCGCTAGACGCGTCCTGGTCGTCGGCTCGGGCGGCCGCGAGCACGCGCTCGTCGCGACGCTCCGGCGCGGCGCCACCGCGCCGGAGGTGCTCGCCACCCCCGGGAACGCCGGAATCGCGCGCGACGGCGTGGAGTGCCTGCCGCCCGGCGACGTGGTGGAGGCCGCCCGCGAGCGGGAGGTGGACCTGGTGGTGGTCGGGCCCGAGGCGCCGCTCGTGGCAGGCCTCGTGGACGACCTGAACGCGGCCGGCATCGCGGCGTTCGGCCCGACCCGCGCCGCCGCCCGGATCGAGGGCTCGAAGGCATACGCCAAGGAGCTGATGCGCGACTGCGGCGTGCCCACGGCATCGCACGTGATGTTCCGGGACCGCGAGGAGGCGATCGCCCACCTCGCGTGCGCGTCGTACCCGGCGGTGCTGAAGGCGGACGTGCTCGCCGCCGGCAAGGGCGTGATCATCGCCCAGGACGAGCGCGAGGCACGCGAGGCGGTGGACGTGTTCTTCGCCGAGAAGCGCTTCGGCGAGACCGAGGTCGTGCTCGAGGAGTTCCTGGAGGGCGAGGAGCTCTCGCTCCTCGCGCTGTGCGACGGCGAGCGCGCGGTGCCGCTCGCGCCGGCGCAGGACTACAAGCGCATCTTCACGGGCGACGAGGGGCCGAACACCGGCGGCATGGGGAGCTACTCGCCCGTGCCGGGAATCGATGCAGACCGCGTGCGCGAGATATCGGTCGCTGCGCACCAGCCGATCGTGGACGAGCTCCGCCGGCGCGGGACGCCGTTCCACGGGGTGCTGTACGCCGGCCTCATGATGGGCGCGGACGGGGAGCCGAAGGTGCTCGAGTACAACGCCCGCTTCGGCGACCCCGAGACCCAGGCGGTCCTGCCGCGGCTCCGCTCCGACCTGCTCGAGCTGCTCGAGGCGTCGGCCACGCCGGGCGGCCTCGCCGGCGCGGAGCCCGAGTGGAGCGACGACTGGGCCGTGACGGTCGTGCTCGCCTCGCGCGGCTACCCCGAGTCCTCCTCGAGCGGGGATGTGATCACCGGGCTCGGCGAGGTCGAGGGCGCGGAGGTGTTCCACGCGGGGACGGCCGACCTGAGCGGCGAGATCGTCACGGCGGGCGGCCGCGTGCTGAACGTGACGGCGCTCGGCGCGACGCCGGGCGAGGCGCGCGACCGCGCCTACGCGGCGGCCGAGGGGATCCGGTTCGACGGGAGGCAGATGAGGACCGACATCGCGTCTCGTGCTGTGGATAGGGTCGGGGCGTGAGCGGAACCGAGGAGTTCACGGCCGTGTCGGCCGAGGCCACCCCGGAGACGGTGGTCGAGCACGAGTTCGACGAGCTCGACGTGGACGACGCGCCACAGGTGGGCATCGTCATGGGCTCGAAGAGCGACATGCCGCTGATGGAGAAGGCGGGCGAGCAGCTCGAGGAGCTCGGCATCCGGCACGAGATCCGGGTGATGAGCGCCCATCGCGACCCCGACACAGTCGCGGACTACGCGAAGAACGCGCGCATGCGCGGCCTTCGGGTGATCATCGCCGGCGCGGGCCTGTCGGCCGCCCTGCCGGGGGTGGTTGCCGCGCACACCGACCTGCCGGTCATCGGCGTGCCGCTCACCTCGAGGATGTCGGTGGCGGGCGGCCTCGACGCCCTTCTGTCCATCGCGCAGATGCCGCCCGGCGTGCCCGTGGCGTGCGTGGGGGTCGACAACCCCAAGAACGCGGCCGTGCTGGCGGCGCGCATCCTCTCGGCGTGATCGAGCGCTACACCCGCCCTGAGATGGGTGCGGTGTGGTCCGAGCGGCGCAAGCTCGAGACCTGGCTCCAGGTGGAGCTCGCCGTCGTGGACGTGCTGGCCGAGCAGGGGATCGTGCCCGACGACGACGCGGCCGAGATCCGCGATCGCGCGAGCTTCACGGTCGAGGAGGTGAAGGAGCGCGAGCAGGTCACCGACCACGACGTGGCGGCCTTCGTCGACGTCGTGGCGCGCTCGGTGGGCGAGGCCGGGCGGTGGGTCCACCACGGGCTCACCTCCTCGGACGTGCTGGACACGGCCCTCGGCCTGCAGCTCTCGCAGGCCGGCATGATCCTCGTTGGAGGAGCCGCCGACTACCGCGCCGCGCTCGTGAAGCGCGCCCGCGAGCACGTGGACACGCTGTGCGTGGGCCGGACCCACGGAGTGCACGCGGAGCCCACCACCTTCGGCGTGAAGCTCGCCGGCTTCGCGTTCGAGGCGCACCGCAACCTGCTGCGGCTGGAGCGCGCGGTCGAGGGCGTATCGGTGGGCGCGCTGTCAGGCGCCGTGGGCACCTACGCCGCGAACGGCCCGGAGGTCGAGGAGGCGGTGCTGAAGCGGCTCGGCCTCGCGCGCGAGAGCGTCTCGACACAGGTGGTGCCGCGTGACCGGCACGCCGAGCTCCTGTCCGCGATCGCGCTGGCGGGCGCGGGCCTCGAGCGGTTCGCCACCGAGATCAGGCACCTCCAGCGCACCGAGGTGCGCGAGGTGGAGGAGCCGTTCCGGGCCGGCGCGCAGAAGGGCTCCTCGGCGATGCCGCACAAGAGGAACCCGATCACCACCGAGCGGATCACCGGCATCGCCCGGCTCCTGCGCGGCTACGCGCAGACCGGGCTCGAGAACGTGGCGCTGTGGCACGAGCGCGACATCAGCCACTCGTCGGTTGAGCGGGTGACCTTCCCCGACGCCACGATCCTGCTCGACTACGCCCAGCATCTGGCGATCCGGGTGGTGGAGGGGATGACCGTCCACGAGGACCGGATGCGCGAGAACCTGAACATCACGCACGGCGCGCTCTACTCGCAACGGGCGCTGCTCGCGCTCGTCGAGGCGGGCCGCTCGCGCGACGACGCGTACCGCATCGTGCAGGAGGCCGCCCAGCGTGCCTGGGACGAGGGAACCCCGTTCCGCGACCTGATGGCGGAGGCCGCCCCGGACCTCGATCTCGACGCCGTATTCGACCCCCAGGCGTTCGTACGCCACGCGGACGCGATCGTGGGCCGCCTGGACCGCATTTCCTAGCGTCCAGACAGCGCTTCCAGGTCTAAACCGATACCGCTGTACCCGCCGATGGGAACAGGGTGGACCCACGGACCAAGGCCGCCGCGCGTCGCAAGAAGCGTCGTTGTGCGCCACCGAGGAAGAGAAGGAGGAGACTCCGTAGGCAGGCGTGCCTGCGCCGCGTCAGGCCGCGCCGCTCGCGGACGCCGGAGCTTCAGCCGGTTCCGCCGCCGCCCGCGCCGCCGAACGACTTCCATCTGAGCAGCCCGATCGCGGTCTACTCCGGGCCGTTCGGCGTCCGGCAGGCCGAGCGGCTCCTGTGGCGAGCCGGCTTCGGGCCGTCGCCCGGTCACGCGCAGGCGCTGGCCGCGATGGGCCTCCACCGCGCCGTCGCGTCGCTCACCCGCCCGGAGGGCCCGGCAACGCTCACGGGAGCCGAACCCACGGACGGCGACGGCAACCCGCTCGCGCCGGAGGACGCGTACGGCCACGACCACCTCTGGTGGCTCGATCGGATGGTGCGCACGAATCAGCCGCTGGTGGAGCGCATGACGCTCGTGTGGCACGACTGGTTCTCGACCTCGAACGACAGCGTGAGCCAGCAGAACCTGATGCTGGCCCAGAACGACCTGTTCCGCCGGAGCGCGTTCGGCTCGTTCGACCAGCTCGCCCACGACGTGACGCAGGACCCGGCGATGATCGTCTGGCTCAACCTGAACGAGAACTCGCGCTGGAACCCGAACGAGAACTACGCGCGCGAGCTGATGGAGCTGTTCACGCTCGGCGCCGACCGCGGCGCCTACACCGAGCAGGACGTGCGCAACCTGGCCCGCGCGCTCACCGGGTTCGATTTCGAGTGGAGCGACGAGCTCGGGATGTACGACTTCCGCTACGTGCCGCAGCGGCACGACGTGGGCAACAAGACCGTCTTCGGCCAGACCGGCGCGTTCACGTGGGAGCAGGGCGTGGGGATGTGCGTCCGCCACCCGATGCACCCCGGCTTCTTCGTGAACAAGCTGTGGAGCTACTTCATCGCCACGCCGCCGTCGGACTCGGACCGGCAGGCACTCGAGTCGCTGTACGCGTCGGGCGGGTACCAGGTGCGGCCGGTCCTGGAGGCGATCCTGCTCCATCCCGACTTCCACGCGGGTGCGCGGATGGTGAAGCCGCCCGTCGTGTTCGTGGCGGGCCTTCTGCGGATGGTGCAGCGGAGCGTCGACGGCGAGCAGTGGGTCTGGCACTGCCAGGGCGCGGGACAGCAGCTCTTCTATCCGCCGGACGTGTCGGGCTGGGATGACTCGCGCTGGCTCGACACGGGCACCGTGCGCGGACGCTTCGACGTCGTCTCGGAGATCATGTCCGACCGTTACCTCGACGGCGACGCGGTCGACGACTACGACGAGACCGAGACGCCCGAGGCGGCGGTGGCCGCGGCGCGGGGGTGGGCCGGTGACCCGAACCTGACGAACGAGACCGTCGGCGTGCTCACGGCCTTCGCGGCCAACGCTCTCGCCGGCGCCGGCGGATGGCAGCTGAGCACCTATCGCGGCCTCCGCCAGAACGCGCTCCGCCAGCTGATCCTGGCCTCCCCCGACTACCAGACGAGCTGACCATGGCGAACTGCGGCTGCAACGACTACTCGCGTACCCAACTACTCCGGCGGGCGGCCGCGGAGGCCGGCCAGGGCCTGCCCGCGATCGAGCCGGGAATGCCGCTGCCGGCGGGCACAGGCCTGACGAGGCGCTCGTTCGTCTCGCGCGCGACCGGGCTCGCGCTGGCGGTGTACGGCGCGGCCAGCCTTGGCCCGAAGGCGTTCGAGCACGGGATCGCCGCGGCCGCCGCGCAGGCGCCCACGAACGACCCGATCCTGGTGTCGATCTTCCTGTCTGGCGGGGCGGACGCACTGACGCTCCTCGCGCCCACCAGCGCGCACCCGCAGTACGCGCAGTGGCGGCCCACGCTCGCGCTGCCCGCGGGCCAGGGCACCCCGCTCGCCGAGGACCCGTCGCTCCGCTTCCACCCGTCGCTGGCCGGTGTCGCCGAGCTGTACGGCGAGGGCAAGGTCACGGTCATGCCTGCGATCGGCTACGACGACGCCAACCAGTCGCACTTCACCTCGCGCCACTACTGGGAGGTGGGCGAGGTGAACCCATGGGGCCGGTGGGGCTGGTTGGGCCGCTACCTCGACCACCACGGCGTCGCCGACAACCCGCTGCAGGGGCTCACGCTCGGCTACGACCTCCAGCCGGCGCTGGCCGCGCACGACGTGCCGGTCGCGACCGTAGGGCAGCCGGACGACTACGACTTCTGGACGCCCGGCGTGTGGGGCGAGGTGCAGGACAAGATGCTCGACGCGTTCGGGGATCTCGGCGACTCGCCCACGACCGACGTCGGCCTCGCGCAGGCGCGGGGTGCCGTGGCTGCCACGGGCAGGCTGCGCGACCAGCTCGCGCCGTTCCAGGACGGCTTCACGACGCCGGCCGGCGTGACGTACCCGAACGGCGACTTCGCGGGACGGCTGCGCGCGCTGGCCGCGATGCTCGACGGCGGGTTGCCGCTGAAGGTGGTGGCGATCGAGGCGGGCGGCTACGACACCCACTCGAACCAGCTCAACAGCCTGCCGGGCGACCTGCTCGAGATCGGGAACAGCCTCCGCGCGTTCCAGCGCGACCTCGAGGCCCGCGGCCTTCAGGACCGTGTGCTCATGCACGTGTGGAGCGAATTCGGGCGGCGGCCCGAGGAGAACGGCTCCGGCACGGACCACGGCGCGGCCGGCACCGGCCTCCTGATCGGGTCGAAGGCGAAGGGCCAGATGGTGGGCGAGTTCCCCGGCCTGGCGGTGCTCGACGAGGACGACAACCTGCGGAACACCTCCGACTTCCGCGGCGTGTACTGCGCGCTGCTGGAGCAGTGGCTGGGTGTGGACGCCGGCCCGATCATCCCGAACGCCTCCTCGTTCGCGCGCCCGACGCTGGTGGCCTGATGCGCGCGGTCGCGCTCGTTCTGGCCGCCCTGGTCGCGTTCGCCGTCATGGGCCTGTCCGCCTCCGCGGCTCCCCGCAAGCATGGGAAGCGGGCGAAGGTGCACCGCAAGCTGGCCCGGGCTTCGCAGGAGAGGTTGGTCGACCTGACTCAAGCGGGCGGGCCTCCTGCCCCACTTCCACCTTCGTCAGATCCTCCGGCGGCCAGCTTCGTGTCGGTTGCCGCCAAGGAGTTCTCGCTCACGCTGTCGCGGCCTCTGGTCGGGAAGGGGAGCGTCAGGGTCGAGCTGCGCAACAACGGCGAGGATCCGCACAACCTCGTGGTGAGCCCCGAGGGCACCCACACGCCGCTCGCCTCCTTCTCCACGGTCGGCCCGGGCACCTACGAGCGCCGGAGCGTGACGCTCGACCCCGGCCGCTACCAGCTCTGGTGCTCGCTCGAGGGCCACGAGGCGAAGGGCATGAGCGTCACGCTGCGCGTCGAGTAGCTTCACCCGGCGTGCCGGTGTTCCTCGGCTTCCTCGGCGTCCTCGCCTTCAGCTTCACGCTCCCGGCCACGCGCGTGGCCGTCGAGGAGTTCGATCCGGTGTTCGTGGGCATCGGGCGCGAGGCGATCGCCGCCGTCTTGGCCGGCGCGATTCTCATGGCCGCTCGCGCGCCGCTCCCCACGCGGCCTCAGCTCAAGAGCCTCGCAATCGTGGCATCCGGGGTCGTGTTCGGGTGGCCCCTGTTCAGCGCGCTCGCTCTCCAGGGCCTCACCTCC
Source organism: uncultured Thermoleophilaceae bacterium (assembly GCA_963808875.1). Classification (GTDB taxonomy): domain Bacteria; phylum Actinomycetota; class Thermoleophilia; order Solirubrobacterales; family Thermoleophilaceae; genus JACVRW01. The sequence continues at coordinate 157,748 of CAWEHM010000038.1, read as the reverse complement.
GCGCATAGCGCCGTGGTCATCGGGATCCTCCCGGCGGCGACAGCGGTCGCCGCGGTGCTCCGCGCCGGGGAGCACCCCACGCGCGGGTTCTGGGTGGCGAGCCTCGCCGGACTCGCCAGCGTGCTCGTGTTCGCGGCCACCCAGGGCGCCGGCGTGAGCTGGGGCGATGTCCAGATCCTCGTGGCGGTCGCACTGGGCGCGATCGGCTACGCCGAGGGCGGCGCGCTCGCGCGCGAGATGGGCGGCTGGCGGGTGATCTGCTGGGCGGTGTTCCTGTCCGCGCCGCTGACCGTCCCGATCGGTGCGATAGCCGCCATTGGTTCGGATCTCCACGCGAGCGGCGACGCGTGGCTCGGGTTCGCGTACGTCACCGTGATCAGCGCCCTGATCGGCTTCTTCCCCTGGTACGCCGGGCTCGCCCGCGGTGGCGTCGCCAAGATCGGCCAGGTTCAGCTGCTCCAGCCGCTCCTCACGCTCGCGTGGTCCGCCCTTCTCCTCGACGAGCACATCGGAGCGGCCACGATCGCCGCATCCTTCGCGGTACTTGCGAGCGTTGTGGCCACCCAGCGAACCAGGGTGACGCGGAGCAGTCGGCCTCCCTTGGTAACGTCGGGCCAGTGAGCGAAGCGCCCGCTCTAGAGCACATCTCCAGCGGGAAGGTGCGGGATATCTATGCGGTCGGTGAGGACCGGCTGCTGCTCGTCGCCTCCGACCGCATCTCCACCTACGACGTGGTTCACCCCACGCCGATCCCCGACAAGGGCAAGGTGCTCACCGGTCTCACCAACTTCTGGCTCGAGCGCACGGGCGACGTGTGCCCGAACCACCTGATCTCGTTCACCGAGGTGCCCGAGGAGTTCCGCGGCCGCGCGATGCTGGTCGAGCGGCTCGAGATGGTGCCGGTCGAGTGCGTCGTGCGCGGCTACATCACCGGCTCGGGTTGGAAGGACTACCAGGCCTCCGGCGAGATCTGCGGGATCGAGCTGCCCGAGGGCCTCGAGGAGTCGCAGCAGCTTCCCGAGCCGATCTTCACGCCCTCGACGAAGGCCGAGCTGGGCGACCACGACGAGAACGTGGACTTCGATCGCGCGGCCGAGATCATCGGCGACCGCGCGCTGCTCGAGGAGCTCCGCCGGCTGTCGATCGCGGTCTACGAGCTCGGCGCCGCGCACGCGCGCGAGCGCGGGATCATTCTGGCCGACACGAAGTTCGAGTTCGGGCGCCGCGCCGACGGCACGATCGTGCTGGGCGACGAGGTGCTCACCCCGGACTCATCGCGCTTCTGGCCCACCGACGGCTATGAGCCCGGCCATGGCCAGCCAAGCTTCGACAAGCAGTACGTGCGCGACTGGGCGTCCGGCTCCGGCTGGGACAAGACGCCGCCCGCGCCGGCGCTGCCGGACGACGTGATCGCGCGCACACGCGAGCTGTACGTGGACGCGTACGAGCGCATCACGGGCGAGCCGTTCGAGGCGTGGCTGGAGCGCTCCGCTTGAGGGCGCGTGTTCTGATTCGCCCGAAGGCGGGCATCCTCGACCCTCAGGGACAGGCCGTCGAGCGGGCGCTGCCGGCGCTCGGGTTCGACGGCGTGGCGAATGTGCACGTCGGGAGGCTGATCGAGCTGGATGTCGACGACGCGAGCAAGGTGCCGCAGATGTGCGAGCGCCTCCTGGCGAACCCGCTGATCGAGGACTACGAGGTGGTCGAGCTGAACGGAGGCCACGCGCAGTGAAGTTCGGAGTTGTTCGCTTCCCCGGTTCATGCGACGAGGTCGACGCTCTGATGGCCTGCCGCCGCTTTGCCGACGCCGACCTCCTCTGGCACGGCGACCGCGACCTGTCGGGCGTCGACGCCGTGGTCGTGCCCGGCGGCTTCTCGTACGGCGACTACCTGCGTGTGGGGGCGATAGCGCGCTTCTCGCCGCTGATGGAGTCGGTGATCGAGTTCGCACGCGGCGGCGGCCCCGTGCTCGGCATCTGCAACGGCTTCCAGGTCCTCTGCGAGGCGGGTCTCCTGCCCGGCGCGCTCCTGCCGAACGACTCGCTCCGGTTCGTCTGCCGCCAGGTCGAGGTAATGGTCGAGAACCCGGGCACCCCGTTCACGCGGGCGTGCGAGGAGGGCGACACGCTCTCGATCCCGGTCAAGCACACCACCGGCCGCTACTACGCGCCGCCCGGCACGCTGCCGGATGACCAGGTGGTGCTCCGCTACGCGCCCGGCCACAACCCGAACGGGTCCATGGACGACGTCGCCGGCGTGTGCAACGAGGACGGAAACGTGATGGGGCTCATGCCGCACCCCGAGCACGCGGTCGACCCCCTCACCGGGTCGGCCGACGGCGGTCGGCTGTTCGAGTCGCTCGCCATGGTCCCGGCGTGACGTTGGCCTCTGCTCCTCACCGGGAGCTGGGGCTCACCGACCCGGAGTACGACGGCATCTGCGAGCGCCTGGGCCGCGTGCCCAACGCGCTCGAGCTTGCCGTGTTCTCGCTGATGTGGTCGGAGCACTGCGCCTACAAGCACTCGAAGAAGCTGTTGCGCATGCTCCCGACCGAGGGCCCGCACATCCTGATGGGCCCGGGCGAGAACGCCGGCGTCGTGGACGTGGGCGACGGCCTGGCCGCTGCATTCAAGGTCGAGTCGCACAACCATCCGAGCGCGGTTGAGCCGTTCCAGGGCGCGGCCACCGGCGTCGGCGGCATCCTGCGCGACATCTTCGCCGTGGGCGCACGGCCGATCGCCGTGCTGGACTCGCTCCGCTTCGGTGAGCTCGACTCGCCCCGCTCGCGCTACCTGTTCGAGGGCGCGGTCAAGGGGATCGGCCACTACGGCAACTCGATCGGCGTGCCGACAGTCGGCGGCGAGGTGTACTTCGAGCCCGCCTACGACCAGAACTGTCTGGTGAACGCCATGTGCGTGGGCCTGGCGCCGCGCGAGCGGCTGATCCGGAGCGCGGCGGCCGGCGTGGGGAACCAGCTCGTGCTGCTCGGGGCGCGCACGGGCCGCGACGGCATCGGCGGCGCGTCCGTCCTGGCCAGCGCGGAGCTGTCGGACGAGGACGAGTCGAAGCGGCCGACCGTCCAGATCGGCGACCCCTTCGAGGAGTCGAAGCTCGTGGAGTGCTGTCTCGAGCTGCTGGACCGCGACCTCCTCGCCTCGCTCCAGGATCTCGGCGCCGCGGGGCTCTCGTCCAGCTCGTCCGAGATGGCCTCGAAGGGCGAGGTCGGGCTCGACATCGACGTGTCGCGCGTGCCCCTCCGCGAGGCCGACATGGAGCCCTTCGAGATCATGATCTCCGAGTCCCAGGAGCGGATGCTGTGCGTGGTGGAGCCGGCGCGGCTCGACGATGTGCTCGGGCTGTGCGAGCGCTGGGAGGTGCGCGCGACGGTCATCGGCGAGGTCACAGATACGGAGCACCTGCGCGTGTTCGACGGCGACGAGCTGGTCGGCGACATGCCGGTTGGCGCGCTCGTGGACGACGTGCCGCTGTACGACCTCGAGCCCGAGGAGCCGGCCGAGCCGCTGTATCCGCACCCGCGCGCACGGCTCGATGCGGGAGCGTCACCGGCGGCGACTCTGCTCGCCCTGCTGGCCTCCCCGAACATCGCGTCGAAGCGGTTCGTGTTCGAGCAGTACGACTCGATCGTCGGGTCGCGCACGGTACGCCGGCCCGAGTCGGCCGATGCGGCGGTGCTCGTGCTCGAGCCGGACGGCGGCAGCGGCGCGCTCGCGGTGTCGATCGACGGCAACGGCCGGCGCGTGGCGTGCGACCCGTACACGGGCGCGGTCGAGGCGGTGCTCGAGTGCGCGCGCAACCTCGCGGCCGTGGGTGCCGAGCCGCTCGGGCTCACCAACTGCCTCAACTTCGGCAATCCGGAGAAGGCGCCCATCGCGTGGCAGCTCACCCGCGCGGTGGAGGGCATCCGCGACGCCTGTCTCGCGCTCGGCGTTCCGGTGGTGGGCGGCAACGTGTCGCTCTACAACGAGGGCGGCGGAGGGCCGATCTATCCGACGCCGATCATCGGGATGGTCGGAAAGCTCCCGGAGCCGCGGACCGTGCCGCGCACGGCGTTCGCGGAGGAGGGGCACGCGATCGCCCTCGTGGGGATGTTCGAGCCGGCGCTCGACGGATCGGAGCTCGAGAAGCTGCGCGGACACCTGGCGAGCTCGCTTCCGCCGCTCGACCTGGCGGCGCATGCGGACGCGCTCGTGCGCGTGCGGGCTGCCGTCCGAGGCGGCGAGCTCCCGAGTGCCCACGACGTCTCCGAGGGCGGCCTGGCGTGCGCGCTCGCGGAGTGCTGCATCGCGGGAGAGATCGGCGCTCGTGTGAGCATCGAGGGGGACGAGGCCGCCGTCTTCGGGGAGGCGCCCGGCGGGGTGATCGTGGCGGGCCCGCGGGAGGCCATCGAGTCGCTCGAGGGCGCGATCCTGATCGGCGAGGTGGGTGGCGACGATCTCGAGATCGACGGCGTGCTCAGCGTGCCGGTGAGCGAGCTACGGACGGCCTATGACGACGCGATCCCGGCGACGCTCGCCGGGTAGCGCCGGCGACAGCCCAAGGTCGGCGGGTCCCTGGGCGCTCGCCCTGCGACGGCTCCGGCGCGACCGGGCGGCGCTCACGTTCGGGGCGCTCTTCGCGGTGATCGTGCTGGCGTTGCTCGCGGCACCTCTGTACGCGAGCGAGGTGGCGCACACCACTCCCGCCGAGAACCACCTCACCGACACGACGACGATCGACGGCAAGCCGACCGACGTGGTCTCGCTCGGCGGTATCCCGATCGGCCCCACCTGGAACGCCGAGTACTTCCTCGGGGCGGACGCGAACGGCCGCGACGTCATGGTGCGGCTGCTCTACGGGGCGCGCGCCTCCCTGACGGTTGGACTCGGCGCCATGTTGCTCACCCTGCTCTTGGCGGTCCCGCTCGGCCTCGCGGCCGGCTACCGGCGCGGACGCACCGACGCGGTCATCAGCCGGCTGTTCGACCTGCTCTGGTCGTTCCCCGCGCTGCTCTTCGGCGCTCTCCTCAGCACCGCTCTGACGCTCCATGGGGTGGACGTCGGGCCGCTCGAGATCGGCTCGGGCTCGAAGCTGATCCCGATCGTCGTGATCGGGCTCGTGTACGTGCCGTACGTGGCCCGGCCGCTCCGCGGCCAGGTGCTCGCCCTGCGCGAGCAGCAGTTCGTCGAGGCGGCGCGGGCGTCCGGCATGCGCTCCTCGGCGGTGATGGCCTCCGAGCTCCTGCCACACGTCTGGGGCACGCTACTCGTGCTCTCGACGCTCCTGCTCGTGAACGCCGTGGCACTCGAGGTCGCGCTCTCGTTTCTCGGCGCCGGCATCGATCCGCCCGCGCCCTCGCTCGGCACGCTGATCGCGGACGGGTTGGACAAGGCGGGAGCGTCGCCGCACCTCCTGCTGGCGCCGAGCCTCGCGCTGGTATTGATCGTGCTGTCGCTCAGCGGGCTGGCCGAGGGCCTGCGGCGGGCGCTCGACCCGCACGGCGCGCTCGCGATAGGGCTGGTGCGAGCGCAGTGATCGGGTTCACGGCACGGAGGCTGGCCGCCGCGGTGGTCACGGCCTGGGTGGCGTCGGTGATCGCCTTCGTCCTGTTCTGGACGGTGCCGAACGTGGACCCGTCGTACTTCCTCGGCGGGGCCGAGCACGGCAACGACTTCACCCGCCAGCAGGCCGAGGAGAAGTGGGGACTCGACGACCCGCTGCCGGCGCAGTACGTGCACCTCATGCGGAGCATCCTGAACGGCGACGTCGACTGCTTCTACGGATGCGGGAGCCTGAGGACCGCCTTCGTCGAGGCGCTCCCCGTGACGGCCTCGCTGGTCCTCGGTGCGGCCATGCTCTCGATCGGGCTGGGCGTCTGGCTCGCGCTCGTGTGCGTTCGCCACCGGGGGCGCTGGCCGGACCGGGCGATCATGGCCGCCGCCACGGCGGCGTACTCCGTACCGTCGATCGTGCTCGCCGCGCTCCTGTGGACGTTCGTGGCGCACAGGTGGGGCTGGTTTCCAGACGGCGGTTACGTGAAGCTCACGGACAATCCGTTCAAGTGGGCGAGCCATCTGATCCTGCCCTGGATCGCGGCCGGGCTGCCGTTCGCGGGCGCGTACGTCCAGATCGTGCGGGCGTCGCTGCTCGGGTCCGTCGACGAGGACTGGGTGCGGACAGCGCGGGCGAAGGGGCTGCCGGAGAAGCGAGTGGTGCGCCGGCACGTGCTCCGGAACGGCCTGATCCCGCCGGTGAACATCTGGGGACTCGACTTCTCGCACGCGTTCGGCGGCTTCGCGCTGTACGTCGAGGTGATCTTCGGGCTGCCGGGGGTCGGTGCGCTCACGGCGGACACGATCGGCACCTTCGACCTCCCGCCGATCGTGGCGCTCGCTGTCTACCTCGCGATCGTCGTGGTGGTCACGAGTGCCATCGTGGACGTGGCGATCGCGTGGCTCGATCCCCGGATCAGGAGGCCGCGTCCATCGACGTGAGCCGACACCGGCCACTGTTACCCTCGACCCTCTGAGCCCGATGACCGAAGATCTCGACGACCGGGACGGGCCTCGCGACGAGTGTGGTGTCTTCGGCGTGTACGCGCCGGAGCGCGACGTCGCCAGGCTCGCGTACTTCGCCCTCTACGCCCTTCAGCACCGGGGCCAGGAGTCGGCGGGGATCGCGGCAACCCAGTCGGGCCAGATCATGACCGTGCGCGACCTCGGGCTCGTCTCGCAGGTGTTCGACGAGGAGAAGCTGCGCGCGCTCCAGGGCCAGATGGCGATCGGGCACGTGCGCTACTCGACGACGGGCTCGTCGGCGTGGGAGAACGCGCAGCCGGTGTGGCGCTCGGACCGCCGCCAGGTGGCGCTCGCCCACAACGGCAACCTCATCAACGCAGTCGAGCTCCACGCCGAGCTGCAGGAGCGGGGCGTGCAGTTCCGCGGCACCTCGGACTCGGAGATCATCGCGGCGCTCCTCTCCACCCACGAGGCGGACCGCATCGAGGACGCGGTGGCCGACGTGATGCCGCGCCTCGAGGGCGCGTTCTCGACCGTTGTGATGACGAAGGACTCGGTCGTGGCGTTCCGCGACCCGGTCGGACTGCGGCCGCTGGCGCTCGGGATGGTGGGCGAGGACTACTGCGTGGCGTCCGAGAGCTGCGCGTTCGACATCATCGCGGCGGACCTGCTGCGCGAGGTGCAGCCGGGCGAGATGGTGTCGCTCGGCGCGGGCGGGATCGAGACTCGCCAGGTGGTGGACTCGCCGCGGCGCGCCTTCTGCGTGTTCGAGCACATCTACTTCGCGCGGCCGGACTCGATCCTGGAGGGCAACCGCACGCAGGTGTCGCGGCGCAAGATGGGCGAGATCCTGTGGCGCGAGGCGCCGGTCGAGGCGGACGTGGTGATCGCCGTGCCCGACTCGGGCAACGCGGCGGCCACCGGGTACTCGAAGGCGTCCGGCATCCCGCGAGACGACGGGCTGATCAAGAACCGCTACGTGCAGCGGACCTTCATCCAACCGGGCCAGGACCTGCGCAAGCACGGCCTGCGGATGAAGTTCAACCCGCTGCGCGAGGTCGTGGCGGGCAAGCGGCTCGTGGTGGTGGACGACTCGATCGTGCGCGGGAACACCACGCGCCAGATCGTGCAGATGCTGCGCGACGCGGGCGCGGCCGAGATCCACATGCGGATCTCGGCGCCTCCGATCCGGCACCCGTGCCACTACGGAATCGACATGTCGACGACGCAGGAGATGGTCGCCCACGGCCGGACCGAGGAGGAGGTGGCGGCCGAGCTGGGCTGCGATTCGCTCCGCTACCTCTCTTTGGAGAGCGTGTACGAGGCGATTCGCTCCACGCGCGAGACCCACTGCGACGCCTGCTTCTCGGGCGAGTATCCGCTCGAGCGCACCGACTCCGCGAACGGCAAGTACGCCCTCGAGGAGCTGCCGGTCGTCCGCCCTGAGCCGGCACTACGGGAATAGCACGCGTCCTCCTGACGTTCTAGGGGGTGACGCGCCATGCCCGAACCGCGACCACCCCATCCCGAAGACGACGACCGATTGGCGGCAGAGCTCCTGCTGTTCGTGGACGGCGGCCTCGACGCAGACCGCCGCGCCGCGATCGAGGAGCTGACGGCCGAGCACCCGGACCTCGCCCACACGGCCGCCCTCATCCGTGCGGGGCGCGACCGGTTGCGCCAGGCGGCCGGCGAGACGGAGGCGCCGTTCGAGCTTCGCGGCCGAATCGATGCCCTCGTCGAACCGCCGCGACAAGCGCGCCGGCGGTGGCGACCGATGGCCGCACTCGCCGGCGCGGCGGCCGCGGCCGCCGTGGTCGTCGCGCTGCTCGTGGCCGGAGCCGGGCCGTCGGTGGGCGACGTGCTCGACGCGGCGGGCCGGTCGCCGGCCGCGGTCGTCACGCCGACGGGAGGCCCTCTGCTCGCCGTCCAGGTGGAGGGAACTCGTTTTCCGGATTACGAGAAGAAGTTCGGCTGGCGGGCGGTGGGGCAGCACCAGGACGAGGTGGATGGGCGGCTCGTCAGGACGGTCGACTACCGCAAGGGCGGCGAGACCGTGAGGTACTCGATCGTCGCCGGTGACGCGATCGAGGAGCCGGACGGTCAGGACCTGGAGGCGGAGGGGACGCGGCTGCGCCGGATCGGCGACGCGCGGGCCGTCACGTGGCGCCGGGGTGGGCACACCTGCGTGATGTTCGCCACGCCGGGTGTCAGCCTGCACACCATCGCCGAGCTCGCGGGCTGGAAGGCCAAGGGCGACATCCGGTTCTAGGGGCCGAGGGCGTCGGCGACCCGCTGGCGGCCCCGGGAGAGCCGGCTCATCACCGTGCCCAGAGGAAGGTCGAGCGCCCGGGCCGCCTCGGCGTAGGAGAGCCCGGCCACGTCGACCGCCGCGAGGACGTCGCGAAAGTCCTCGTCGAGCTGCGCGACAACCGCGAACACCTCGCGCGCCGCGACGCGCTCGACGGGTGACGATGTAGCGGCCGGCGCCTCGACGCGGCTCGCGGCCTCCAGGTCGAGCGGAACGGTGGGGCGGCGCGCTCGGGAGCGGACGATGTCGACCCAGGTGTTCCGCAGCACGCCGAGCAGGTACGGGAGGGCGTCCTCCTCACGTTCGATCTGGCGCGGGCGGCGCAGGACACGTTCGTACGTCTCCTGGACCAGATCCTCGGCGTCCTCCCGTGCCCCGGTGATCGCCCAGGCGGCGCGGTACAGCCGGTCGAGGTGATCGCCCAGGACGGCCGCGCGCAGCTCCGGAGTCACGAGCAGCAGCTTGCCGGAAAAGGGTGACCAAGCTCACAGAGCCTGCGGGGAATAGAACCAGAAGGGGTGCGTTCTCAGGTCGCATGCGTCAAACCGACCGAAGGAGCACAGCCATGAACGCACCCTCTCGCAAGCCATTCCTGGCCGCCGGCGTCATCGCGGCGTCGGTCGCCGCGCTGGCCGTCCCGGCCGCCGCCTCGGCGACCGTGAGCGTCGATGCAAGCGGCAGCCCGATCGTCTTCCAGGGCGACGCCGCCGACGACAACCTGGTGCTCAGCGTGTCCGGCGGCAAGATCGCGCACAACCTGCCGGCGGCGCAGGGCTTCGCGTCCGCGACCGACCTGGACCCCGTGACCCCGGGTACTCAGGACGCCAACGTCGCGGGCGCGAACATCGTCGTCCGCGGCGGCGGCGGTAACGACAACCTCAACGCGTCGGCGCTGGGCAACACCTACAACTCGCTCGAGATTCAGGGCGAGGCCGGTGACGATCTCGTGACCGGCGGCGGCAAGGCGGACACGCTCGGCGGCGGCGACGGCGACGACCGCGTCGTCGGTGCGCAGGGCAACGACGCGATGTCGGGTGGCGCCGGCAACGACGTGCTCGTCTGGAACAACGGCGACGGCTCCGACACGATGGACGGGGACGGCGGCAACGACGAGATCGAGGTCAACGGATCGGCGACCGCGGGCGACGAGTTCACGATCGTGCCCGGTGCAGGCGGGCGCACCACGTTCAACCGCGTGAACCTCGTTCCCTTCACCCTCGACACGCTCGCCGAGCGCATGACCGTCAATGGGCTCGGTGGTGACGACAAGGCGACCGGCGCGGCCGGGCTCGCGGGTCGCACCCTGCTCACGTTGAACGGGAACGCCGGCGTGGACACACTCACTGGCGGCGACGGCCCGGACCGCATCAGCGGCGGCGAGGCCAACGACGTCCTGGACGGCGGCGCGGGCGACGATCGCATCACGGGCGATCGCGGGAACGACCAGATGCTCGGCGGGTCCGGTGACGACGAGCTCGAATGGAACAATGGAGACGGCTCCGACACCGCGATCGGCGGCGATGGCGCCGACCTCGTGCGGGTGAACGGCTCGGTCACCCAAGGCGATGCCATGGAGGTCGCCCCGAACGGCCAGGGTATCCGCTTCCAGCGCACGAACCTCGTCCCGTTCACGATCGACCTCGACACCGAGCGGATCGAGATGAACGGCCTGGGCGGCGACGACACGATCGCGGCGAAGCCGGGTCTGGCCGGGCGGCTGGGCGTCCTCGCGGACGGCGGCTCCGGCAACGACCGGATCGAGGTGCGCAACGGCGCCGCCGATTCCGTTGAGGGTGGCAGCGGCGCGGACAGCGCCGTCGTCGACCTGGCCGACGCCGTCGCCGATGTCGAGGCGGTCGACCGGCCCCCACGCTCGATCGCGAGCATCGGTGGCGAGGCCCGGATCGTGCACCGGGGCCACCGGTTCGTCGCGGTCTTCCATGTGAGCTCGCCGGCCGGCGCGGAGTCCGACTCCAAGGGCGAGCTTCGGCTGAGCAGCGCCAAGGCGATCAGGATCGCCGGCGTGAAGATCCGCGTGGACCTGGGCAGCCGCAGGTTCGACGTCGCTCCGGGTGAGACGGACGAGGTCCGGGTGAAGCTGCCCGCCAAGGCAAGCTCGCTCGCGAAGCACGGGAAGCTCCGCGTGCACGCGGTGGCCTCCTCCGAGGACGGCGGCTCGCTCACCGAGACCGCTCGCAACCTGACACTCAGGTTCCCCCGCGGCTAGCGGCCGGTCCGCTACCAGAGGGGCGCGCCCCCGGCTCCCAATGAGCCGGGGGCGCTGTCCGTCGTAAAGAGCTCGGTACCTGCGTAACGAGTTGGTTCGGGGCCTGTCCTAACCGCCGGATGCGCCGTTACTGTGGCCTTCCCGATGGACCTCTCCGCCGCTCTCCACCAGTACTTCGGCTTCGCCGGCTTCCGGCCGGGGCAGCGGGAGGCGTGCGAGGCGGCGCTGGCCGACCGCGACGTGATGGTCGTGATGCCGACGGGCTCGGGCAAGTCGCTCTGCTACCAGCTGCCGGCGCTCATGCGCGACGACCTGACGGTGGTGGTGTCGCCGCTCGTGGCGCTGATGCAGGATCAGGTCGACGCGCTGGGTGCACGCGGGCTGGGCGATCGGGTGGCGCTCGTGAACGCGCAGCAGGACCGCGATGCCAACGAGTCCGCCATCCAGGGCGCCGTCTCCGGCCGGCTCAAGCTTCTCTACGTCGCGCCCGAGCGCTTCGCCGCGGCGCGGTTTCTCGACGAGATGCGGGAGGCCGATGTCGGGCTGTTCGTCGTCGATGAGGCGCATTGCGTATCCCAGTGGGGTCACGACTTCCGCCCCGACTACTTCCGTCTGGCGGACGCGGCGCGAAAGCTGGACGCGTCCGCGCTGATCGCCTCCACGGCCACGGCGACGCCGCGGGTCGCCGCGGATGTGATCCAGCGGCTTGCGCTGCGCGATGCGCTGCGGGTGTCGACCGGGTTCGACCGGCCGAACATCAGCTTCACGGTGGCGCGGCCGGGCGGCCACCAGAAGCGCGCGCTGCTGGCCGAGGCGCTGCGGGGCGACGACGCGCTGCCGGCGATCGTCTACGCGGGCACCCGCGCGGGGTCGGAGGAGATCGCGGCAGAGCTCACCGCTGCGCTCGGGGAGGAGGCCGTGGCGTACCACGCGGGACTGGCCCGCGACACGCGCGCCGACGTTCAGCGGCGGTTCCTGTCCGACGACGTTCGGGTGATCTGCGCGACGAACGCGTTCGGGATGGGGGTCGACAAGCCGAACGTGCGGACCGTCGTGCACGCGAGCGTTCCGGCGTCGCTCGAGGCGTACTACCAGGAGGCCGGGCGAGCCGGCCGCGACGGGGCGCCGGCGCGGGCGCTGCTGCTCGCCGAGAACCGCGACAAGGCCCTCCACGTGCACTTCATCAAGCGCGAGGAGATCGACCCCGGGCTGCCGGGATGGCTGGCCGACAGGCTCGCGGCGCTGGCCGACGGCCACGGCCGATACTCGGTCGCGGCCTCGGACCTCGTGGCGGGTCTCGGCGGCGACGGAGAGCGGCTGCGAGCTCTCCTCGGGCATCTGACTCGCGCCGGAGTCATCTCGCCATCCCCTTCGTCGCCCGACCTGGTCTCGGGCCACATCACGGGGCGTTTCGACGGCCGCGCAGCGGCACTGTGCAGAACCTCCATCGAGGACGCCGCGCGGGCCCGGTGGCGCCAGTACCGGGAAATCTGGGCCTACGTCGAGGAGACGGCGTGCCGCCGCGGCGCAATCCTGCGTCACTTCGGTGACTCATCGCCACCGAACGCCATTCTTCAATGCTGCGACGTCTGTACGCCGTCGCTGAGCATCGAGGCGCCGCCGCCTGATCCGGTCGAGATCCAGGGCCTCGACGACGCCATCATCGCGGTGGCCGGCGGTGCCCGGCCGGCCGTGGGCCGCACGACCTGCGCCGAGATTCTGCACGGCTCGCGGAGCAAGAAGATCCAGCGCAACTCGTATGACGGGCTGCCGGCGTACGGTGTCTCCGCGCACATGCGGCGTGCCGACATCCTCGCGCGCGTGGACGAGCTGATCGAGGAGGGCAAGCTCGCGACGACCGACGGCCCGTATCCGGTGCTGCGCGTCGCCGCGTGAGTGCTGGTCCGCAAGCACCGGGCGGTGCACGGTGCGTCGCGATGCCTTTCCGGATTGCAGTTCTTGTCTCGGGTGAGGGGTCGAACCTGCAGGCGCTGATCGACGACCTCGCCGGATCCGACGTCGAGATCGTGGGCGTGGCATCGAGCCGGGCGGACGCGCGGGGCCTCGCGAGGGCTGAGACGGCCGGCATCGAGACCGGCGTCTTCTCGCTCGCCGACGAACCGGACCGTGCCAGGCGCGACGACGCGCTCGCCGCCTGGCTCGAAGAGCGGGCCGTCGAGCTGGTCGTGCTCGCGGGCTTCATGGAGCTGCTCACGCCCGGCTTCATCCGCCGCTTTGCGGGTCGCATCGTCAACGTCCACCCGGCGCTCCTGCCCGCGTTCCCCGGGCTCGGCGCCATCGAACAGGCGATGGAGCACGGGGTCAAGGTCGCCGGCGTGACGGTCCACTTCGTCGACGAGGGCGTGGACAGCGGGCCGATTCTTTTGCAGGAACCGTTCGAGCTTCCCTACCATCGCGACATCTCGGCTATCCGCCAGCACTTCCATGACGTCGAGCATCGGCTGCTGCCGCGCGCGGTGCGGCTGATCGCGTCGGGTCGCGTGTCGCTCGACCGGGACAACCCGAGGCTCGTGCGAGTGGAGTCGGATGGCTGAGACACGGCCGCCGGCTGCCGAGACTGTCGCGCCCGGCGAGGTGCGCATCAAGCGTGCGCTCCTCAGCGTGTCGGACAAGCGCGGCCTCGTGGAGTTCGCGCGCGGGCTCGTTCAGCTCGGCGTGGAGATCGTGTCCACCGGCGGCACGGCGCGAGAGCTCGCCGAGCAGGGAATCGAGACGCGGTCGGTGGAGGACTACACCGGCTTCCCGGAGATCCTCGGCGGCCGGGTGAAGACGCTGAACCCGCGGATCTACGCGGGGCTGCTCGCGGTGCGCTCGGACGACGACCACATGGAGACGCTCGGCGAGCACTCGGTCGACCCGATCGATCTCGTGTGCGTGAACCTCTATCCGTTCGAGCGGGTGTCGGCCACGCGCGGCGTCGAGGATCACGAGGTGATCGAGAACATCGACATCGGCGGGCCCACGCTGATCCGCGCGGCGGCGAAGAACCACGACTTCTCGGCCGTGGTCGTCACGCCGGAGAGCTACGACGCGGTGCTGGGGGAGCTGGAGGAGTCGGAGGGGAGGCTGTCGCTGCAGACGCGCCGCAGCCTCGCGATGGAGGCGTTCGCATACACGGCTCGATACGACGCGGCGATCGCGCGCTGGTTCGCCGAGCGCGAGGACGACTTCCCGTCGCAGTACACGCGGTCGTTCGAGAAGGTGCTCGACCTCACCTACGGCGAGAACCCGCACCAGCGGGCGGCCTACTACGCCGAGACGGCGGCGCGGACGCACCTGATGTCGATGGTGTCGAAGCTGCACGGCAAGGAGCTCTCGTTCAACAACCTGCTCGACCTGGACTCGGGGCGGCGGGTCGTCGACGAGTTCGAGCTCCCGGCCGCGGCGATCATCAAGCACAACAACCCGTGCGGCGCGGCGGTGGGAGCGACGATCGAGGAGGCGTTCGACAGGGCGCTCGCGACCGATCCGCAGAGCGCGTTCGGCGGCGTGTTCTGCTTCAACCGGCCGGTGAACGTCTCGCTGGCGGAGAAGCTGAACGCGATGTTCGTGGAGGCGGTGTTCGCGCCGGGCTACGACGAGGACGCGCTGCCCGTCCTGGAGCAGAAGCCGAACGTGCGGCTGCTCGAGAACCAGGAGCGGCGGTCGATTCCCGTGCACGAGCACGACATCAAGCGCGTGCGCGGAGGGATCCTGGTGCAGGACCGCGACACCGGGATGGAGGAGCGAGAGCTGATGAGCGTCGCGACGGAGCGCAAGCCCAGCGAGGAGGAATGGGGCGAGCTGGTTTTCGCGATGCGGGTGTGCAAGCACGTGCGCTCGAACGCGATCGTGCTGTCGCGCGGGCTGGGGACGGCCGGGATCGGAGCGGGCCAGATGAGCCGCGTCGATTCGGTGCGGATCGCGATCGACAAGGCGGCCGCGGCCGGCCTGTCACTCGACGGCGCGGTGCTGGCCTCCGACGCGTTCTTCCCCTTCGCCGACGGCCCCCAGCTGGCGATCGACGCCGGGGTGCGGGCGATCATCCAGCCGGGCGGGTCGCAGCGCGATCCGGAGGTCGTCGACGCGTGCGACGCGGCGGGCGTGGCGATGGTCTTCACCGCCCGCCGCCACTTCCGTCATTGATTTAGACGCTTATCGAACTTTCCACTAAAGTCATGGGAGCAGCGGCGGCGGCATGAGAGAGCCACATCACCCCACATGCGAGGAGCTGGAGCTCCCAGCTGTACTGCACGCGCTGAGCGACCCGGCGCGCCTCCAGATCGTCCGAAAGCTGGCCGAGGGCGACGAGTGCACATGCGGCACCTTCGAGCTCGGACTGTCGAAGGCGACCCTCTCCCACCACTTCCGTGTATTGCGCGAATGCGGCGTGGTCCGAACCCGGCCCGACGGCCGCAAGCGAATGCTCTCCCTCCGCGAGGACGACCTGAACGACCGCTTCCCAGGCCTCCTCGTAGCGGTGCTGTTGTCCGCGAAGGACGACAGCAGCGTAAGAGCGCTTCTGTAACACCAAGCTCTACATGGGCCGCCCGAGGGTCGAACTCGGATCTCAAGGATTAACAGTCCCGCACCGGCTCTCACCGGCCGCGACGCTCATCGCGTTGCGGGCTGGACCATCTCTTCGCCCTCGACTCGACGTTAGGGCGGGCAGCGTATGGCCTCTGAGGGCTCTCCCTGACGGGGTTGCCTGCTGATAACCCAATCCACGGGATTGTCACGCTTCGGTACCCGGGGCTCTAAGGGCGTCCCAGCAAACAGCTGCCGACCAACTAGCGGTTTCCCGACTAGCGCTCCTTTTGTGTTGAAGTCCCGCGCTCTGCCATTGAGCTAACGGCCCTGGGGCAATTATGCCGGGTGAGCCATCCGCGGCGATTGCGAACATACGTTCGTGGACCTGGAACCGCCCATACCCCTTCTGAAGCAGCGCGGTCGTCCTCCGGCCGAGGAGAGCACCGCCGAGCTTCGGGTGTGCCGGCGTCACGGCCTCATCGAGTTCCATCTGTTGAGCCAGGGCAAGCGCGGGTACCGCTGGCGCTGCAAGCGGTGCGCCGGCGAGGCCGTCACTCGACGCCTCCAGAAGGTGAAGCGGATCCTTGTCGAGGAGGCGGGCGGGTGCTGCGCCGTTTGCGGCTACGACCACTGCATGGTCAACCTGCACTTCCATCACGTCGACCCCACGACGAAGTCATTCACGATGAGTGTCGCCTCAGGCAAGGGCCTGGCGAAGCTCCGAGCGGAGGCAAAGAAGTGCGTGCTCGTGTGCGCCAACTGCCATGGCGAGATCGAGAGCGGCCTGATCGAGTCGCCTCCCGCGGGCACAAAGCGCGTGCGGCCCTAGAATCGAGCAACAAGGGGGCGTGGTCTAGCGGTTAAGACGCCGGCCTTTCACGCCGGAAATTCGCGGGTTCGAATCCCGCCGCCCCTACTTCACGAGCCGGGTTCGGTTTCCAAGTGGTGCGGGTCGTAGCTGCCGCACGAAGCCGCGAAGACCAACAGGGACGCGATCAGGCCGGGCAGGTGGCTCGTCGCCAGCATCACCAGGAGGCCGGCCACTCCGCCGGCCACCGCTGAGAAGAGGACGTAGGCCAGGGGCAGGTTGAGGATTCGGCCGGTCACCGCCGAGCAGGCCAGCCAGACGATCGGGCCGACGAGCCAGCCCCAGTCCTCGAAGAAGTCGTGATCGAGGGTCAGGTCGAGGATCGCGAAGGGGATCGCTACCACGATCAGTTGCACGATCAGCGCCTTCCAGAACAGCCGGGCGTTCAAGGGGGCGGATACTAGACTCGCCCGTCTGGGCGGTTAGCTCAGTTGGTAGAGCGCCACGTTTACACCGTGGAGGTCGCCCGTTCGAGCCGGGCACCGCCCATACACCTCCGGGCCGGCTCTCTGCGTGATCGTCGGGCTCAGGCTCCGTCCCAGTCCGGTGCCGAGTCGGTGACCGGTGTGCGCGTCAGCGGCCTCGGCCGCGTGCCGTTGGCCGTCATCACGAAGAGGTCGAACGCGCCGGACTTGCCCTGTGCGGCGAAGACGATCCACTTCCCGTCGGGCGACCACGCGGACGAGCGGACAGGGCGCTTGTCGCCAAACGGGTCGAGACGCCGCACGGCGCCGCCGTCGGCTCGGACGGTCGCGATTTGCGAGCCGGTCCCGTCCTCGCTGTCGGCGTTGGTGCGGAACAGCAGCGTGTCCCCGTCGGGCGACCACTCCGGTCCGTCGCCGGCTTTGACGTCGAGCGGCGTGACTCCCTTCGGCGTCCCGGCGTCCGCGGGCATGACGTCGATTCGCCGACCCGGCCTCGGAGAGAACGCCGAGAACCAGCGGTCAGCGGCCAGACGGCGCCCATCGGGCGACCACGCCGCGCTCGTAAGGTCGCCCTGCCAGTCGTCGATGCGGGCGATTGTCCGCTGCCTTCCATCCGTGAGGTTCACCTCAACCAGCTCCGAGCGCTGGATCTGGTCGCCGTCGCCGACTTGGCGCACCCGTCCGGACGCGCGGGTCACCACGACGCGGTCGCCGTCCGGATGCCACGCGACGTTCGCGGCGTCGCAGACCGGCTTGAGCGTGCAGGTCAGCTCGATGGCCTTGGCGCCGCTGCCGTCGATCTTCGCCGTGTAGACCCAGCACGGCTCGGTCTCGCGACAGCGCTCCCACGCAATACGCCGGCCGTCCGGCGAAACCGCCGGGAACTCGTCGCTGGCCCCAGCGGGCGGTCGCGTGACCTGCCGCTCGTCCGTCCCGTTGGGCCGGATCGTGAAGATCACACCGTGCGTCTCGGCGGCGTCGGCGTAGCGGCGGAACGCAATGATCCCTGGCGCCTCGACACCGACTTTCGTCTGCGCATCCCGGTCTTGTTTGGTGGTCTCGTCATCGTCACCTCCGCATCCCGCGGCGACAGCGAAGAGCACACCGGTGAGGGCGATCATGCCAGCAAGCAGTCTGCGCCTCATTTGGGCGCTCCTTCTGTGGAGGTTCTGCGCGGCCTCGGGCCGTGAGGTCGTGCGCCTGTTACCTACGTACTCGGAGACCGGCGCTGGCTGTGACCATGCGACATCGCCTACTCCGACACCCCCCAGCGTCTGCTGCTCCGGCCTTGTCTACCCGTAGTGGGTAGAGAAGTCCTAAATCAGCGGCTTGTGGCGCCGCTCTCGCCGACCTAGGCTCGACGCGCCCTGTCATCGACACCAGCATGTCGCTCGTCTCCGAACGGGCCCGAACTGACGGCGGCCCTATGACCCCGGCTGCGCGGCGGCTTGCGACGACCGCGGTGACCATGCTCGCCGTGATCGGCCCATGGACGGCAGACGCCGCGGCCGACCCCGTGATCGCGGCGGCTGGCGACATCGCCTGCGACCCAAGCGACCCCGGCTATAACGGCGGCCGGGGGACTGCGCACCGCTGTCGCCAGCGTGCCACCTCGGACCTTCTCGTCGGGGCCGGTCTTGCAGCGGTGCTCCCGCTCGGCGACATCCAGTACGACAGCCCGTCGGCGTCGAACCTCAAGGCGGTCTACAACCGAACCTGGGGGCGCGTCAGGTCCATCAGCCATCCGGTGCTCGGCAACCACGACGGAGCGGGAAACTCCTACTTCGACTACTTCAATGGGGCGGGTGCGGCGAACGGGCGTGCCGGCCGGCGTGGGCGGGGCTACTACAGCTATGACGTCGGCGCCTGGCACATCGTCGCGCTGAATTCGAACTGCACGCGAGTGTCATGCGGCGCGGGGTCGATCCAAGAGCGCTGGCTGCGTGCCGACCTCAGGCGACATCCATCAGCGTGCACGCTCGCCTACTGGCACCACCCGCGCTACAGCTCGGGCCACGACGGCAGCCACATCACGCTGCACGCGTTCTGGAGAGACCTGTACAGGGCGGGTGCCGAGGTAGTCCTGTCCGGCCACAGCCATGACTACGAGCGCTTCGCTCCGCGCAACGGCGGCGGCAAGACCAGCAAGATCGGCATCCGCCAGTTCGTGGTCGGCACGGGCGGGGCGTTCATGACCGGGCTTGGGTCATCGAGACTCGGGGGAAGCCAGGTCGCTCAGAACCACACGTTTGGAGTCTTGAAACTCACACTTCATCCCAGGCGCTACGGCTGGCGCTTCGTCCCGATAGCTGGAAAGACGTGGACCGATTCCGGGTCCGGCCGGTGCCACGGCCCCAGACGAGCCTAAGCACCCACCCGCAAGACCGTCGTGAGTGTGTAGGTGACGGCTGCCGGGCACCAGAAAGCAATGTCGGCGACATAGGAGATGGACATGGCTACGGCGACCGAGCTCGGACAGACGGCACTGCAGGGCTGGCGGGAGAAGGTGGCAGACCGAATCTCCCAGCCAGTCGCACACCGCGCTCCGTTGGAGGAAGAACAGGTCCGGGCGATTATCGGGGCTAGCTTCTTCTTCTTGTCGGTGATGTATGTGGCCAAGACCATCTCTGCCGCAATACGACACGCGCGCGGAGACTGAGTTAGCGAGGTGCGTCAGCTATTCCTTCCGCTCGCCGCTACGCAGAAATGTCCCGCATTCGCCGCTGGCAGAGGCCAGATCGAAGGCGTGGCGGGGTATAGGCTGTCGCCCTGCGGGCGCGGCGCCGACGCGGGTAGGGAGGATCAATAGATCATGGACTGGAATGAGATCGAGCGCCTGCGTATCGACGGCTTTACCGTCGCTCGGCGCGGCTACGACAGGCGCGAGGTCGACAAGTTCCTCGGCGCCTTGTTGGACTGGCTCGAGACGGACGCGCCGAGAGACCTCGGGGGGATGGCGGTCAAGCGCAAGTTTGAACTCGCCGGCAAGTCGACCGCGCAGATTCTGCTGACGACGGAGCACGAGTCCGAGCAGATGCTCCGCCAAACGGAGGAGGAATGTGCGGATCTGCGTAGCCAGGCTGAGGTCGCGTCTCGGGAGGTGCGGCGAGCGGCGGACGAGCATTCGGCGAAGCTGCGCGAGAAGGCCGACGAGGACGCACGTCGTACGGGCGAGGCGGCCAGCGCGAAGGCGAAGCGGGTCGTCGAGGAAGGGGAGCGCCGCCGGGCGCAGATCGAGGCGGTCATCGGGGAACTGGAGGCGCGCCGCGATGGCGCGCTCGAGGAGGTGCAGCGCCTCCAAGGCGAGCTTGCGTCCACGGTCGAAATGCATCAGTCCGGAGCGCGCTCAGGCAAGCGGAACGACGGAGTGGCCGCCGAGCGCACACGGCTGAAAGAGCCCGCGGATCCCATCGCCAAGCCCTAGCGGCGACGTATGTAAATCAGGATCGCGCGGGCGCCTCGCCAGGCGGATTCGCGACAGGCGGCAGTAGACCGCAGCAGCTGCTCGCGCCTTACAAGCAGGAGGTGCCCGTTCGAGCCGGGCACCGCGCATCTTCACGGGTCAGTCGCGGGTGGTCAGCGAATCGATCGCGACGGTGATCGCGAGGATCAGAGGGATATCCTCGCCCGCGGCAACGGAGACACCGTAGGTGTCCCGCACGCGGAACCACTTCTTGGAGATCGTCGCGACCGTGTCGCCGTCGCGCTCGATCTCGTATTCGTGGTCGACGATGTTGCCCTTCGCCTTCATGTCCGGACCCTTCTCCACGTCGATGGCGAACCGATCGCGGATACCGACGAGAGCCTTGTGGACCGTCGCCACCTTGTCGCCGCCGCGCTCGATCGCGACCTTGTCGCGAATGCTGAGCTTGCGCTCCTGAATCCGGACCAGCTCCTGGCCGGACGGACCCTCGATGACGAAGGTCTCTCGCATGCGAAGCGCCTTGCCGTTGACCTTGAAGGCGCGCTCGCCCTGATCGTTCTCGATCCAGTAGTCGTCGCCGATCGACAGGAGCTTCTCGCGCATCTGGAAGCGCTCGCCGTCGGGCTCGTCGCCGCGATTTCTCAGGAAACCCATTGGCCGACCCTACGACCGCGAGCCAATCGCCGTATCACCCGGGACGGGTGATACGAGGCCTGACCCGAGCGGGGCCTGTCGCCGCGCCCGCAGCGCGAGCTCGATCTCGAAGCGCGCGTCCGGGTCTTCCAGTGCGTCTCCGAGCAGCTCGCGGAGCCCGCGGAGGCGGTAGCGCGCCGTCTGCGGATGCACGCCGAGCGCACGCGCCATGGCTGCGGCGTTCCCTCGTTGCTGCACATATGCGAGGGCGGTCTGCTCCATGCGCAGGCGGGCCTTGGGCGTAAGGGAGGCGAGCGGCGTGAGCCATCGCGTGGCGATCCGCTCCGCTACGTCGGTGTTTTCGAAGAGCAGGAGCTTGGTCAGCGCGTCGTCGGCGCGCAGGAGGCCGGCGGCCTCTATCGCGCCGGCCCCGACGGCCCGCAGGGTTGCGCGAGCCAGGGACCAGGAGGCTGCGAGTGAGCCAGCGGCGCCGGTCGGGCCCAGGACGGCGTGCGCGCCGACCCCGGCACCGCCCACGGCCTGTTCGACCTGCCTCCGCCGCCCCGGCCCGTCGGGGTCGGGCACGATTGCGCAGCCCAGGCCGTCCAGCCCGGCGGCGAGCGCATCGGCCGGGAGCCGCGTGGCGAGACGATCGAGCTGCTCCTCGTTGCACGCGAGCGCCGCGGCGGTGCGCGGCAGCCGCCACGCCACCGCCTCTGCGGCGGCTCGCAGGTCGGCTTCGTCCGCCGGTGGCTCACGCACCAGGGCGGCCACCAATTCGTGGCGCCGGCGACGACGCTCGCCCTCGAGGCGCGCGCGGGCTTCGGCATAGCCCTCGACCGAGTCGGCGGAGAGCGTCTCGATGTAGGCGAAGATCGACTCGGCGAGCAGGCTGAGGACGTCGGGCTCGACGCCCGCGCGTGTGGCGGCGGCCGCCAGCCGCCGCCAGGCGACCCGCGCGCCCACGCGGTAGGCGGACTGAAGGGCGTCCAGCGTGCGACCCTCGCGCAGCTCGCCGCTGCCGAGGGCGACGTACACCTCGCGTCCTGGGCCGCGCGCCCCGGACGGGCTCCGGATCAGGTCGACGAACTGCCGAAGCGCCTCGGTCACGCCGGTCCGGACGCCACGTCCGAACGATCCCTCGAGCGGGCGGGCGTAACCCGGCACCTCGCGGGCGATCGTCGCGAGGATCTCGTCGGTTGTCGCCTCGAGCTCGGGCTCGATCACGTCCGCGACCTCGGCGGGCAGCGAGCGCCAGGGCTCTCTGCTGACGTTCTTATCACTCAGATGAGTAATACGTGAGTCGAAGTCCACCTCTGGAAGCGTACATATATACGCCGTAGGCGGGAACACTTGATGTCATGACCAAGTTGGAGAAGCGCGTCAACATCGCCGCCGTCTTTCTGCCCTTCGTGGCCTTCCTCGCCGCGATCGTGCTGCTGTGGAACAGCGCCGTGTCGGCAACCTCCCTCGCGATCCTGGCTGCGATGTACGTGCTGACCGCGGTCGGCGTGACCGTCGGCTTCCACCGCCTTCTCACCCATCGCTCGTTCCAGGTCTCCAAGCCGCTCGAGTACGTGTTCGCGGTCCTCGGCTCGATGGCCGTGCAGGGGCCGGTGATGAGCTGGGTCGCCGACCACCGCAAGCACCACGCGCACGCCGACGAGGAGGGCGATCCGCACAGCCCGCACGTCGGCCACGGTGACGGCGCGACCGGTGTGTTCCGCGGCCTCTGGCACGCGCACACGGGCTGGCTGTTCTCGACTCAGGGACAGGCCAGCGCCCGCCGCTACGCGAAGGACCTCTACGAGGATCCGGGCATGCGGCTCATCAACCGCCGCTTCCCAGTGCTGGTGCTGCTCAGTCTGGCCGTGCCCGCGCTGGCCGGCTGGGCCCTCACCGGAACGCTCGCGGGAGCCGCCGGCGGCCTGCTCTGGGGCGGGCTCGTCCGCATCTTCCTCGTGCACCACATCACCTGGAGCGTGAACTCGGTCTGCCACTTCCTCGGCACCCGCCGGTTCCAGACCGACGACCACTCGACCAACGTCGCATGGCTGGCGCTCCCCTCCTTCGGAGAGGCGTGGCACCACAACCACCATGCGTTCCCCCGCTCGGCTTCGCACGGGCTGCGCCGATGGGAGCGGATGCTCGACCCCTCGGCGCTCGTCATCACGGCGCTCGAAAAGGTCGGCCTCGCCCGGAACGTCGTCAGGATCGCTCCCGAGCGTCAGCATCAGCGGGAGCGTCAGTCCGCGCCGGTGCGCGCGGGAGTGCGCGCCTGACTCCCCTGCGCGAGCGCCGCTTCAGCCCGGCGGCCGATCCGTACCTGCTCCCGGAGGGTCTGCCCCGGCCACTCCTGAGGGGCCTGCTTCATCTCGGCGCTTTCGTGGTCGCCGTGGCTCTCGGCGTCGCGCTTGTGATCGTTGCCGGCCAACAGGACGCGCCGGCGTTCGCCATCTACGGGCTCGCGGTCGCGGGACTGTTCGGCGTCAGCGCCCTGTATCACCGCGGACGCTGGCAGCGGGCCGTGCGAGCGCGGCTCCAACGCGCCGATCACGCCATGATCTTCGTCCTGATCGCCGGGACCTATACGCCGATCTGCGTGTACGTCCTCGGCGGCATTCTCGGCCCAGCGTTGTTGGCCCTGGTGTGGGCCGGCGCCCTGACCGCGGTGGTACTCGAGCTGCGGCCGACACCTGTGTCGCGCGGACTGCTCGTCGTGCTCTCGATCGCCCTCGGATGGCTCGCTCTGCCCGCGCTGCCGGCCGTCGTTGGCGAGCTCGGCTGGGTCGCGACCGCGCTGATCGGCCTAGGGGGCGTGCTCTACACCGTCGGCGCCGTGATCTACGCACGTCGTCGGCCAGACCCGCTCCCCGCCGTCTTCGGATATCACGAGGTCTTCCACGCCTTCACCATCGGCGGCGCAGCGCTCCATTACGCGGTCATCGCGTTCTGGGTCCTGCCGCTGGCGGCTTGAGCCGTCTAGCGGTCCGAGCGCTTCGGCTCTTGCACTGGCCCCGCGAGCGTCTCGCGCACGGCGTCGACGTCCTCCACACTCAGCTGGACCCCCTTGACTGACCCGGGCTCGCCGAGGGGACGGCCCTCTCCGATCACGACCGAGCAGGCCGAGCCCCGCAGTCATCTGCACGACCTTCATATGCGCTCATTCGGGCGCACGTCGTGATCGAGGTGAAAGCTCATCTGCTCCGTGTAGAACACGATCGCGGCGTCGTGTTCGGAGAGGTTTGTGTCGCGCGGGCGCCACGGGCTGACTCACACGCGCGCGACGCGATCTCAGCGGTGCAACGCGATGGCCGTACCGCTTGCGAGCTCTAAACGGGCTCTGGAGAGGACCGAGTCGCCCCGGTCCCCGTGCTGCCACACGGCCACGGCGGCGCGCACGACCGGGCCGTCGCCGTCGAGTATCGCGTGTAGCCGGTCGACCAAGCCCATCGCCGCAGTCTGGCCACCTTTTGGCAGGATTGCCGCCAGTCGTCGGCCGCTATACCTGCCCGCTATCGCGGTCGTGGATGCGATCGCCTCCTCGAGCGTCCGCGCGACGTCGTAGAGCACGGCGTCGCCGGCTGCGTAGCCGTCCCGGCGGTTGATCTCAGCGAGATCGCAAACCTCGACCATGACGACGGCGAACGGCCGCGCATGCCGTCGAGCTCGCTCGGCCTCGTACTCGGCTTGCTCGAGAACGTAACGGTGGGAGTGGAGCAGCGTGACGTTGTCTGTGGCGCCGACCGGCCCGTGGCCGAGTAGAGGCTCATCCTGATGCCGTTGGGCGTGAACGGTGGGTTCGTCGAGCGCCTCGGCGATCGGTTGCTGCTCCGAATCGCGCAGTGGCCGGCGGCGGATTTCCTCGACAAAGATCTCAGCTATTTCGGCGTCGAACTGCGTACCGGCACAACGGATGATTTCCCGGCAGGCGGCCTCCACTGAGAGGGCCGCGCGATACGGACGTCCCTCGACCATCGCGCCGAAGGCGGCAGCTACCGACACGATGCGCGCAGAGAGCGGAATTTCCGCGCCGGCCAGTCGGGACGGATAGCCGGCGCCGTCCCAGCGCTCCTGGTGGTGGCGAATTGCCGGTGCCAGGCCGGCCATGCCAGGGACTCGCTCAACGATGCGGCAGCCGATCTGCGGATGTAGCCGCAGTACGTCCCACTCCTCGGGGCGCAGCGGACCCGGCTTCAGGAGGACCCGCTCACTGATGCCGAGCTTGCCGATGTCGCGAAGCAGGGCGGCGAACGTCAGCTGCTCCCGCTCTCGGGGCTCCAGGCCGAGCCGCTTCCCTACGGCGTCGACATAGGCCGAGATTTGGCTCGAATACGCCGCACCGAACGGGTCCTTTGTCGCGATCGAATCGGACAGCATGCCTATCACCGCGAGGTGCATGCTGCGTACTTGACCGTGAAGCCTGGTGTTCTCGAGCACGGCACCGGCGTGGTCGCCGAGTGCGAGCAGCACATCGTCGTCGAGATCTTCGAAGCCTCCAGGGCGGTTTGCGCAGACGACGGCGCCCTCGAAGCCATCGTTGATGTAGACCGGAAGGGCGACCAGGCACTGGATCTCATCATCGGCGAGTGACCTCCCGGTTCCCGGCTCGTCCTCGCGCACGATCTCGTCTCGCTCCAGCACGCGCTCGGCGAAGCGCTGGGCAACGTCGCTGTCCACGGGATCGTTCTCGAAGCCGCGATGCCTGATCAGGTCCAGCCTGCCGTCGTGATCCCCATCCTTGCGACTGATCAGCAACCCCTTCTCGGCTCCGACGAGCTCGATCGCGAGCCGTAGGACGAGCTCCCGGATGTCGTCCGTATCACCGACGGCTCCGTGCCGGCGGTGCAGCGCCAGCACCTGCTCACGCAACTCGCGAGCCCACTCCCGTTCCGCCTGCCGCGCCCGCTCCACCCTGACGCGCCTATGTTGCTCGTGGCGGAGGGCGTCTTCTCGCACGCGGAGCCTCCTCTCCAGCTCATGGCGTTTGGCGTCGGAGTCCGACAGGGCTCGTTCCAATCCGGCGAGACCGGAGGCCGCACGCCGCCCGTACGCCCAGCCGGCGATTGCGAGCAAGGCTGCGGCGGCGAAGCTGAACAACAGGACGTCCGTGCCATCCATGGCTCGTCGCAGGTACCCGAAGACCGCCGCGCCTAAGCGGTGCAATCGCCCGCAGTAGGAGTAAAACGGTCAGCTCCATGGGTATGAGGCCACCGGCAGAGGTCAACTTGGGGTTGTGTTACGCAGCCGGTCGAGGGGGAGCGCATGGAAGCGCGGACGTACTCGGAGACGAACGGACGCGGCCGGGACGAGGATCGTTGGGCAGTGCCGCTGCTTGCGGCCCGTCGTGGCGGTCCAGCCGAGCGCTTCGCTGGCAGGCTGCGCGGAAGGCATCCCGCCGCGGTGTTCTTTGCGGCGCTCGTGGCCGGCTTCATCGTTCTTGCTCTGATCTCAATCGCACTCGGGGTCCTGGTAACCGACGTGCTCCTCGACAGTGGCGGCCTGCGCCACGCGGACAACAGCACCGTCAGGTCGCTCGTCGCCGAGCGCACACCGTCCCTCACCGATGCGTCTGAGGTGGGCTCGACGATCGGCGGGGCGCCGCTGCTCCCAATCCTCGTGGGAGCAATCGCGATCGTGTGCGCCTTCCTTCGCAAGTGGCTGATTGCCGGCTTCGCAGTCTTTGTGTTGGTTGTCGAATCCGCCACCTACCGGGTCACGTCGCTCGCGGTACCGCGTGACCGTCCGCACGTCCACCGGCTTGAAGACCTCCCCGCAAACGCCAGCTATCCGTCCGGTCACACCGCCGCCGCCGTCGCCGTCTACGTCGGTCTCGTCCTGCTGTTGACCTCCCGCTTCCCGACCCGGGGGCTGCGCATCTCCGCGTGGGCCATAGCAATCGTGATTCCCGTCTTCGTGGCGCTTGCGCGGATGTACCGCGGGATGCACCATCCGCTCGACGTCGCCGGAGGGCTGATCATCGGGATCGGGGCGCTGCTCGTGCTGCTGTTCGCCACGCGTGCGGCGGGCGTGGCACAAGAGACGCGCGGTTCGAAGGCGGGGAAGGGCGCGCGGACCAGGGAGCGCCAGGCGGTCGCATGAAGATCGCGGTCGTCGCGCACGCGGCGAAGATGCTGGACGGGGGACTGCCCGAGCTCCGTCGCGTCCTCGATGCGGAGGATGTCGAGAACCTGCTCTGGTACGAGGTGCCGAAGGCGAAGAAGGCCTCCGAGCAGGTCGAGCGCGCACTCGACGAGGGAGCGCAGCTCGTCTTCGCCTGGGGCGGCGATGGCACCGTCCGACGATGTGTGGAGGTGCTTTCCGGGACGGAGGCGGCCCTGGCGGTCCTTCCGGCCGGCACGGCGAACCTGTTCGCAACAAACCTCGGGATACCCGCTGACATCGAGGAAGCGGTCGCCATCGGCCTTCGCGGCGATCGTCGCAGGCTCGACGTGGGGCGCTTTGGCAAGGAGCGCTTCGCCGTAATGGCCGGAGCCGGCTTCGACGCCACGATGATCCGCGGGGCGGACCACCTGAAGCAGCGAATCGGTCGGGCGGCGTATCTCTGGAGCGGATCGCGCAACCTCCGCGGCGACGCTTTCGGCGCCGAGATCGTGGTCGATGGCTGCGACTGGTACGAGGGCAAGGCCACGTGCATCCTGGTCGGAAACCTCGGTGACATCTTCGGGGGTGTCGAGGTGTTTCCGGACGCTCGCCCTGACGACGGCATGCTCGAGCTCGGCATCGTCACCGCGGAGGGCCTGCTTCAGTGGACCCGAACGCTGACCCGGACGGCTCTCGGCGACCCCAACCGATCCCCGTTCGTCCGGACCACGAAGGCGAGCTCGGTGGAGGTCGCCCTCGATCGCAAGGTCCGCTACGAGCTGGACGGCGGCGACCGCAGCAAGGTGAGGTCTTTCAAGGTCAAGGTCGAAGAACGCGCACTGAACGTGTGCGTCCCAAAACGGAATGAGGAGACGATTTAAATGGCGCCGAACGTGCCCGAGATGGTTCCGAGTACGAGCCGCTCAGCGGGCCCCGTCGACCACGCCGAGGCGAAGGGCAGGGACTTCGCGCACAGCCGGACGTTCGAAGCGCTGGCTCGTTCTGGGCTTGTCGCGCGTGGGGTCATCTACGCGGTCATCGGCATCCTCGCCATTAAGCTGGCCCTCGGAGATGGCGGCAAGACCGCGAACCAGAACGGTGCGCTGGATACGATCGCCAAGCAGCCTTTCGGGAAGGTGCTCCTCGTCCTGATGACGATTGGTCTCGCCGGGTACGCGATCTGGCGGCTCTTGCGTGCCGCGATCGGCCACGGCCCTGAGTCCACCGACGACACCAAGGATCGAATCGCCGGCTTCGCCAGCGGACTCGGCTACGGGGCGCTGTGCATCACCGCTGTATCGATCCTCGTTGGCTCGGGGGGCGGCTCGGGAAGCCCTGACAAGGCCACCGGGGGCGTCCTCGACTGGCCGTTGGGCCAAGTGCTCGTGGTGATCGCCGGCGTGATCATCATCGGCACCGGCCTCGAGCAGGGCTACCACGGAATCACGAGGAAGTTCCTGGAGAAGTCCAAGACCGAGCAGATGAGCGAGAACGTCGAGCGGGCTTTCACCGCACTCGGCATCGTCGGTCATCTGGCACGGATGGTCGTCTTTGTGCTCATCGGGTACTTCTTCATCCGGGCTGCAATCGACTACAACCCGGATAAGGCGGTCAGCCTCGATGGCGCGCTCGCCGCACTCGGCCAGTCGTCCTACGGGCCGGTCCTGCTCGGAATAGTCGCGGCCGGTCTGATCGGGTTCGCCGCATACTCCATCGTGGACGCCCGCTATCGGAAGGTCTGATTCGAGCGCAATCCGAGTTGTCGCACGACGAGAAATCCGCAGTCTCGTCCGAGTTATGACGTGACGGAGACGGGCGCGCTCAGCGCTACGACGATCTGAGCGTGGACGAAGTCAGGGACCACTCGAGCCGGGCGTGGCGCCGTGCGCGGCTCTCTCCCTCGGCAACCGCCCGCCGTCACCCGGCTCCCGCTCGCGCTCGCGCTCGATCTCCGCGTTCAGCTCAGCGCCTAGCAGCAGCGCGACGTTGGTGAGCCACAGCCAGGCGACGAGCACTATGGCGCCCGCGAAGGTGCCGTAGATCGCGCCCACGTCGGCGACCCTCTTGACGTAGGTGGACAGGCCGAAGGACGCGGCGAGCCAGAGCAGCACCCCGACCACCGCGCCGGGCGTCACCCAGCGGAACGACCGTTGCTGCACGTCGGGCGTGATGTAGTAGATGAAGGCGAACACCAACATGGCCGTGGCCACCGCGGCGGGCCATCGGACGATGTTCCATATGTGGGCGGCCGTCGAACCGAGTCCGATGAAGCCCAGCAGGTCCTCCGCGAAGCGGCCCCCCACGAAGGCCAGAATAAGACTCACCAGCACCAGGGTCATCAGGACGAAGGTGGAGATCACGTCGATCGCCTTGCGCCGCAGGAAGCTGCGCCCGCTGTCCACCTCGAAGACCACGTTGAGAGCTCGGCGGGCCGCCTCGAGCGCGCCGGTCGTCCCATAGAGCGCGACCACGACGCTGATGGCCAGCGCGGTCGCCGCGGTTCCTTTGCTCTGCAGCGCGCCGCGAAGGGAATGGTCGAGCGGGTCGACCACCGACGCCGGCGCGACCTCGCGCAAATACCCGATGATCGCGTTGTAGGTCTCGGGATACTGCCCCAGCAGGCCGAGCAGCGAGAGGGCGAGCAGCACGGCCGGGAACAGGGACATGAGCGCGTAGTACGTGAGCGCCGCCGCGTGCTGCGTCATCTGGTCGTCGTAGAACGACACCAGCGTTCGTTTGATGATCGTTCCGGCTCGCCTCACCGGTCGTAACCTACGGAGGAGGGGGCCGCGAACGGCCCCCTCCGCTTTCTGGAATGGTTCCTAGGCGTTGCTGAGCTCGCGCTCGGTGGCCTGGAGCACGCCGGCACGGTTCTTGTGCTTGCGCTCGTAGGTGCGGACCGACTTGATCTGGGTGTCGTCGCCCTCGGAGAGCACCGCGCGGATCTCATCCACGGCGAGCTCGTCGTAGCCGGGCCAGGGCTCAGACGCCTGCAGCGCATCGATGCGGCTCGTGACGGTGGAGCGGTTCTGGTTCTTCCGCTCATAGGCGTTGACCTTGGCCAGATCGATCTGGGAGAGCTCGGAAAGCTTCTCCTGGACCTCATCCACGCTCAGCGAGTCGTACTTCGAGATCGCCAGGTCGGACTCAGACGCCACGGCGCCCTTGACCGTGCCCTCGGCGCGCGCGACTCCGGGCACCTTACGGGCTCGGCGAGTGGTCCGCTTGGCCGTGCCGCCCACCTCGCGCAGTGTCTCGGCGGCGCCTGTCTCGGTCACGTCGTAGGAGCCGTTCCCGTCGAACTCCGCACGGGCCACGGCGTTGGTCAGATGCGGGAGCTCCTTCAACAGCCGGTCGAGCATCCGTTGCTCGTCCCTGAGGATCGAGTCGGCCAGGCGCTCGGTCTTGGCGTCTCCGGCGATACGTGCGAGCTGGGCGATCGCCGTATAGGTGGCGATCTCCAGCGACTCCGCCGCGCACGAGTCCTTGGCGTTCTTCAACACCTTCTCCTCGCCACCGGTGCCGCGAACCAGGTCGAGCGGGGTCTTGGTCAACGCCAAGGCCTGCCCGACGAGGGTCTCGACGGCACCGAGCCCGACCTGAAGCAGGTTGTCGCCCTGCCCAAGCTCGGCCAGCCGGCCCTCGAGCCGATCGGCGTGCCGCCGAGTCTCCTGAAGATGGGTCTCCAGTCCGTCGCGGTAGTGACCCTTCGGGGTCATCGCGATCTGGGCCTGGAGCTGACGCACAAGCGCCAGCTCCGAGCCATGGGCCTCGTCCAGGTACTGCACGATCTTCTGCTCTTGCCGCTTAGTCACGGGCGTCGCCGTTGCCCTTGCGCTCGCTCAGATCGACCATGTTGTAGTCGGCGTCCGGCTCGTAGCTGCCCGACTTGGCAAGGCCTCGGGAGATGAAGTAGCCCGCGCCCAGGATCGCGACGTACAGCCACGCCTGCTTGGCGACGAACTCGTCCGTGCCATTGTCGCCACCGTTGATGAGTGCGGCGCTGATGAGAATGGTCACGACGAGGACGATCATCGCCCAGAACTCCGACGTCTTGAACGACGCCTTCGTCTCGTGATTGCGCTCCGCGATGCGCGCGCGCATCCCGTTCTTCCGCGGCGTGCCGCGGGTTGCGTCTGATACTGCCATGAGAACTCCTTAGGGGTAA
The DNA here is from genome assembly GCA_963808875.1 of uncultured Thermoleophilaceae bacterium. GTDB lineage: Bacteria > Actinomycetota > Thermoleophilia > Solirubrobacterales > Thermoleophilaceae > JACVRW01. The sequence continues at coordinate 126,542 of CAWEHM010000038.1, read as the reverse complement.
GTCGTGTGCTTAGGAGGCAGAGCGCGCCGTTGCTAGTGAAGGCTCGTGCCTACTGCTTCCTATACCCCAAACGAGGATCGGTCTAAAAGTTTGGGGCAATCCGTACAAGAGGTCAGCGCACCAGATCGTTGTGTGCAAGCACGAAGACCTCGCAGATCATGCCCCCGTGGCGAGCAATCCGATGGTCTAGGTAGGGCGCTTCGCCGTGGTCGTGAGCACGTCGAGCCGAAGGATCAGCGCGCCGTCCTCGGTCACCCCATCCCACCCGGCAAGAACGTCGCGCATCAGAGCCTCGCGTTCGTCCTCGCTGAGCCTGCCAACCGCGTCTGCGAGCGGCGTGCTCCAGACGTACTGCCACAGGAAGTCCTCCGGTGCGGGCAGGCGGAGGCTTGTTGGGTGGCGGCGGACCGAGATCTCGCGGAAGCCCGACCCGCCGAGGAGCTCCTCGAGCGCCCGAGCCTCGTCGAGCGAGAAGACGACCGACATGAACTCCGCGACCTCCGGCGAAACGTGATCGCGGATGCCGCGCTGAAGTACCCGAAAAACGGGCGGCATTGGCCCGGGGACGTTGGCGACCAGCCGGCCGCCGGGTGCGAGCACCCGGAAGAGCTCGCCCACAGCCGCGCCCCTGTCGGCGAAGAACTGCAGGCCCATCTGACACAGCGCGGCGTCATACGTCCTGTCGGGAAGCTGCGTGTCCTCTGCGATGCCCTCCCGCCACTCGATCCCGGCCCTCCTCGAGACGGATCGCGCGACCGCCAGCATGCCCGGATTGACATCGAGTGCGGTTACGTGGCCCGCGGCGCCGATCTGCTCAGCCGCCAGCCTGGCGACGACACCGGTGCCGCACGCCATATCGAGCACCCGCTCCCCGGGGCGTAGGTGGGCCGTGTCGAGAAGCTCGGTCGCGAGAGGGAGCCCGATCGCGGGAACGAAGTATCGCTCGTAGTTCTCTGGCGCGGTTCCCCCGTAGGTGTGGAAGGACGGCGTGGCAACCTGCTCGTTCATGCGGCCCTCCTAGCGTTTCGTCACATGTACCGTAACACGTTACGTTACTCTGTCAACGGTGGGGCGTCCGCGGGAGCACGATGACGAGACGAGAGTCGCCCTGCGGCTTGCGGCCGAGCGACTTGTGGCGAGGGGGGGCCCTGCCGCGTTCTCGGTACGTCGCGTCGCGGAGGAAGCGGGCACCACCACACGCGCGGTCTACACGCTGTTCGGCTCGGGCGACGGCCTGCTTGTCGATGCCCTCGCGCAGGCGGCCTTCGAGTTCCTTGCCGACGAGATCGACAAGCTGGTGGAGACCGATGATCCCGCCGAGGACCTGGTCGATGTCGGCGTGCTCGTCTTCCGCCGCCTGGTCGCGGAGCATCCCGCCCTGTACCGAATCGCGTTCCAGCGGATCGTCCGCAACCTCCGCCCTGGGCCGGAGCTCACCGCCGCGCGGGAACGAGCGTTTCGCGCGCTGCTCGGGAAGGTAGAGCGCCTGGGCGACACCGGCAGGCTCGGCGCCAAGCCTGTCCGGGAAGCAGCCGTCGAGTTCAACGCCATGATGGAGGGTCTCGGCAATGCCGAGCTGCGTGGCGGGGTCTTCAGGAACCTTCCCGAGGGCGACGAGGAACGCGCGTGGCGCAACGCCCTGGGGTCGCTTGTCAACGGCTTCGCGGCGGCTACAAGTTAGGCGTGGTGTTGGGCGTCTCGGAACTTAGCCGGCCAGGAGCTGAGGAGCAGCCTCTCGTGCCGCCACCAGCGGCAGCTCCGATCCGGTGCCGGTCAACTCGATGACCCGCCACACCACGCTGGACGCCCGGACGATGTACCACGCCCAGTCGTCCGCGCCGGCGTCGTGTGCCGTGCGGACCAGGACTCGCAGTCCGGCCGAGTCGATGAAGCTGACGGCGGACAGGTCGAGCAACGTTGTCACTCCGTCCGCCCGTGCCGCGTCGAGCGCCGAGCCCAGGCGGTCCGCGGTGCTCCGGTCGAGCTCGCCGGCAGCTCGTATCAGGCAGGTCTCCTCGAGCGGCTCCACCGTGACTCTGAAAAGCGGAACGGGACTCACAGATACCTTCAGCTCGTGATCATCGAGACGTCAGCTTTCGCTCGGGGTGCGGAGCCGGCGCGATCGCGTAACTCGCAGGGGTCGTGCCGGCGCCTTCGTCGGATCCGGGCGGGGTCCAGAACAGCTCGATGGCCAGGTTCCGCTCCGGCTGAAACTGGAAGGAGTCGTGGAGCACGGGTCGACCCGTCACGCGCTGTACCTCACCGATCATCCGCTCGCGCGCAGCTTCGCGGATAGCCGCTCGCGCCTCAGAGACGAGATCGGTTCGACCGCCGATGAGGAGGACCCGCTCGTGCGGGACGAGGATGTCACGGAGGAAGGTGACGTACCCCGCGTCGAATGCGTACGTCGCGGTGGTTACTGGACCACGGCCGAAGAGCTCACGGTAGAGCCTGACCAGGGCGGTCGATAGGTCGTTGCGAACCGCGCCGGCGCCCATGGCCTGCGGTTCCGCGGCGATGAGTCCGTCGCGAGCGAGGACCGGAGCCTCACGGTTGACAAAGCTCATCAGAACTTACTCCTCGGCTTCAGGGACGGCATTGGAGCCACCATATCAGTTATTGATGAGATTATGAATCAGTTGGGTGGGGCGAATCTCATCAACCGCTCATCATAGGTTCACCAGTTCCGCCTGGGATCGGTTACCATGGCGAACGTGTCTGGTGAGTCTGGCGGGAACCGCGGCGTGTACAGCATCGGTGCCGTGGCGAGAATGTTCGGTGTTCCCGCCGCGACGATCCGCAACTGGGAGGAGCGCTACGCGACGGTGGTCCCGGAGCGGAGCGAGGGGGGACATCGCCTGTACTCGCGCGACCAGGTGGACGACCTTCGGTTCCTCGCGACAGAGGTTTCGGCCGGGCTCTCCGCGGCCGACGCTCACCGGCTGCTCGAAGAGCGGCGCGAGGGTGGACAGCCTGCGATGAGCGACGGCAAGAGTGGTGGCACCCGCCTGCTCGTGTTGCTCGCCGAGCGCGATCCTGTGTCTGCGGAATTGCAGGAGTTCTTCTTGCGTACCGAGGGGTACGAAGTGAGCTCGGCGTTCGCGGTGGGCGAAGCCGAGGAGCACTGGCTCGAGAGCCGGCCGCAGCTCGCGATCGTGGAGCTGATGATCTCCGGGGTCGGGGCGCGGAGCTGTGCCGTCGCCTGAAGGAGCACGACGCTGAGGCCGTGCTCGCCATCTCCGTCCTGGAGGCTCGAGACGAGGCGCTGGCCGCGGGCGCGGACGCCTTTCTGCAGAAGCCGTTCGACCCGCTTGAGCTCGTCTCAACCGTCAAGGATCTGCTCGGCGCAAGCGCTCTGGTCGCCCGCCCCGCGCAGGAGGTTCGCTAGTGGACGAGCGTCTCTCCAGCGGCGACGAGGGGCTGAATCTGATCCTCGGCGGCGGCCTGCCCACGAGCGGGATCAACCTGATCATGGGACTGCCGGGCTCTGGAAAGACGATCCTCTCCCAACAGTTCGTCTTCGCCGGCGCGACCCGGGAGCGCCCTGCGATCTACCTCTCCACGGTCTCCGAGCCGTTCGAGAAGATTCTCCGCTACGCCCAGACGCTCAGCTTCTTCGATCGCGACGCGATTGGGCAGTCCGTCTTTTACGAGGACCTCGGCCGCACGGTCGGGGCTGACGGTGGGCTCGCCGCCATCGTCGAGCGCATAGCCGCGCTGATCAAGGAGCGGCGCCCGGGAATCATCGCGATCGACAGCTTCAAGGCCCTGGCGGCATTCGCGGATGACGCGCGTGGCTTCCGGCGCTTCCTGCACGATCTCGCCGCACTGCTCACGGCCTTCCCCGCAACGTGCTTCTGGATTGGGGAATACAGCGAGGAGGAGATGCGCACGGCGCCGGAGTTCGCGGTCGCGGACGGCATCATCTCGCTTGCGACCGAGCGCGTGAACGAGCGCACCTTGCGTCTGATCCAGGTGGCCAAGCTGCGCGGCAGCGACTTCCGCTCGGGACGTCACACATATCGCCTCTCCGAGGACGGCATCACGGTCTTCCCCCGCCTCGCCGATCCCCGTAGGAAGGATGACTACCGGCTCAGCCCCGGGCGGATCTCGTCCGGCATCGCGCCGCTCGACACGATGCTCGAAGAGGGCTACACGCCGGGAAGCTCCACGCTCGTGGCCGGACCGTCGGGTGCGGGCAAGACGTTGATGGGCCTCCACTTCATCTTCAGCGGCGCCGCGAGCGGTGAGCCCGGCGTGATCGCGAGCCTGCAGGAGAACCCGAGTCAGCTGCAGAAGGTCGCCGACGGCTTCGGCTGGTCGCTCGACGACGAACGGGTGTCGGTCATGTACCGATCTCCCAACGACGTCTACATCGACGAATGGGTGTACGAGCTGCTCGACCTGATCGAGGGCACCGGGGCCAAGCGCGTGCTGATCGACAGCATCAGCGACCTTCAGTACGCGGCGCCGGATGCAGTCCGCTTCCGCGAGTTCGTCTACTCGCTCATGCAACGCCTCTCGCGCCAGGGCATAAGCCCGATCATGACCAGCGAGATCCCCGACCTCTTCCACGTCGGCCGCCTGGCCGAGTACGGCATCTCGCACCTCTCCGACAACGTCATCCTGCTGCAGTACCTGCGCGCCGAATCACGACTGCTGCGCACGGTGACGATCCTCAAGTCGCGCGGCAGCGCCCACGAGCCGGAGATCCGCCTATTCGAGATCACCCAGGACGGGATCGTCCTCGGAGATCCGATCGCCGGCGAGCAGGTCTCTCGCTAGGCCTTGCACAAAGAAAAGAAGGCCCGCTCGCGCGGGCCTTCTCTCCAACACAGAGGTGCTTCGAGCGCGGCTTACGCGTTAACGAGCTCGCCCATCTTCTGCACCACGACCTCGCCGGAGGTGACCTTCGGCGCGTTCGGGAGTGCCTTCTCCAGCTGCTGCTCGCGCACCCAGTTGGTGGCTACTCGGGTCGACTCGTCGGCGTGCTCGGCCGTGTCGAAGAAGCCGATCGAGCTGAGGATGCCGTCGCCGGCCTCGATGACGCAATAGCCGTTGAAGCCGGGGAGCTCCTTGAGGCTCGGCACGAGGGTCTCGTCGACCTTCTTGACGACCTCGGCGGTGCGCTCCTGATCGATCGCGTCGTAGCGTCGAATGGTGGCAAACATATGGGGTCCAACTCTCTTCTCTGGGGCGGAGGACTCGGTTGAGTCCTCCTGTGCAGCTCAGTCCCGAGGAGACAATCGAAGGGAGCCTGGGTGGCTCGACGATGCCGGCAAAGGACTCTGGCCGCTTCGCCTAGTGTACCACGTTCCGGGGATGGCGTTATGCCTGTTTTGGGTACTGGGACCGCGGGCGCCCTACTTCGGCGGATTGGGCGCGCTTTGGGCTCGGTCCGCGTAGCCCTCGCGAAGGAGCGCCGCCTTCTATCGCGTGCACGCTCCTCTCGAGCACTGGGTCGCGAGCCGGGCAACGCGCGCGCGGCTTCCTCGAGCACTGAGTGCCGATGTTGAAACTTGCGCTCGTAGTCGCGTACGGCCCTGACCGTTTCCGCGTCGACGTCGGCCAGCGCTTCGGCGACCTGCTCGGTGGTCAGCGCGTCGTAGCCCGGGAGGGGCTCGGTGTCATGCATGTAACGCAACTTGTCGAGCACCGCCGGCCGGTTCCCATGAGCCCGCTCATAGGTCTCCACCGAGGCGAGCTTGACCTGAGAGAGCTGCGACAGCCGGTCGATGACCTCCTTGTCGCTCAGCTGGTCGTAGCTCGGGATGGGGAGAGAGGACTCGTCCGGCGACCTCACTGGGGACGAGACCTCGCCGTTGGATGCACGAGTGCGGCGCTTGCGGAGGACCTCCAAGATCGTCATCGGTCGCGCACGGCCCGCTCGAGGCGGGCGGCCGCGCCCTCCGAGGCGCGCTCGAGTTCCCTGAGTTTGCTCTGGCCGACCGCGCGGCCGCTGTAGAGCCGGGCGCGATAGAGCTCGAGACGCTCGCGGCGGTAACGCGCTTCGTCACGCAGCCGCTCTCGCTCATTCCGGGCGTCCCGGGCAGCGCCGACGCGGTCCAGGGAGGTGTTCACTGAGTCTGGTCCGGCGCGGTCAGGGCGATCGCCGCAGCCACCGTCTCATGACTGACGCTTCCGGTGTCGTCGAGCCACCGCTCTGCCTCGACCGACATGAATTGGAACTCTGCGTCGACCGACATCGATTGGAAGCCCACGATCTCGGCGAGCTCGCCGACTGGCTCGAGCGGTGCGCCGCAGCGAGGACAGAAGAATCCTCGAGGAGGTCGGTCCGGGCCGCCGCGCTGTACACGCGCGTCTTGCAGCCTACGCATTTGAAGTGGGGCATCAGGGCCCCTTTCTTTCGGTGTCGCAGACCAGCATACAAGACAATGATATCTAGAAACGTTAATCTATGATCGATGGCGCAGGCCGGATCGCCCAGCTGGTCGTTTCTAACGAACCACGCACAGGTGCTGCTGTGCATTGCACAGGACCCAGGCGTCCGTCTTCGCGAGATCGGCGATGCGGTCGGGATCACCGAACGCGCCGTGCACCGCATCGTGGGCGAGCTGGCTGCCGCGGGCTACATCTCGCGCCGGCGCAACGGTCGCCGCAACCACTACACGATCAAGTCCCACCTGCCGGTCCCCGATCCGCTCGCTCGCGATCAGAAGATCGGCGACCTGCTGGCCCTCCTGACCCGAGATTCACCGGCACCGATCAACGGCTAGCCGGCTCAGAACCGCATCCGCCGGGCGTGCAGCGCCGTGTAGATCGGGCTGCACGCCTCCGCGACCGCGGCGTCGTGGTCGGAGAGGTTCGTCTCCCGCGGGCGCCACGGCTTGAACCCGGTGGAAGCCCACACGGCGGCGTACCAGTGCGGCGCCCACACTCCATCGGACGCGCGCGGGCCCGGCGGCCAGGACAGCATTCGGGTCGAGAACGGAATGCCCAGCCACTCACACAGCCAGCGCAGGTGCGGCTCGGGTGCCCGCAGAAACTCGCCCGCGTCGATGACCGGCACCTCGTGGCCCTGCTCGTCCCACAGCTCCATCAGCCACCCCTGCTGGGGGAGTCCGATGTCGTCCGGCTCGCAGGTCTCCCGAGCACGCACGTATGAGGCCACCACTTCGACGGGGTCGCGGATCAGCAACACGTTGCGAAAGCGCAGCGTCCAGCGCAGGTCCATGTCGCGGGAGACGTGGTGCGCCATGTGCTTGGCGTAGTGGACGGAACGGCCGGGTGGCAGTCCCACGGACAGACCGGCGACGGCCGCGGCGAGGTCGGTGGGCTGGGAGGCGATGACCTCGTCGCGCACCGGGTGGTCGATGCCGGTCCGGGCCAGATAGGCCGCGTACAGCGGCTCGTCGACGACCACCGTGTCGGGGCGGTTCTCGAACGCGCGCATCATCGCCGTGGAGATGTTCCGCGGCCCGGACCACATGGCCACGCGAACGACCTCCGTCATGGCGCGACGCGTGAGGCCGCGTCGGCGTCGACGAGCTCGCCGTACAGCGTCTGAAGGCGCTCGACCACCGGGCCGCGGCGGCCGTCGCCGATCGTGCGCCCGTCCACCGAGCGTACGGGCACCACCCCGGCAAAGGTGCCGGTGACGAACGCTTCGCGAGCGGCGTAGACGTCGGTCAGGCTGAAGGTCGTCTCGCGCGCCGGGATTCCGTTCGCGCGGCAGGCCTCCAGCACGGCGGCGCGGGTGATTCCCGCGAGGCAGTAGCGCCCGTCGGAGGTGAGCACCTCCGTCGCATCGTCAGGGCCGACGACGACGAAGAAGTGGGTGGAGTTGCACGTCGCCACGAACCCGTCGGGGTCGAGCATCAGCGCCTCGTCGGCGCCCGCGGTATACGCCTGGATGCAGGCGGTGATGTCGTTGAGCTTGGAGTGCGCGTTGAGCTTGGGGTCGAGCGTGTCCGGCGCGGCGCGGCGGACGTGCGTCGTGAAGAGCGTGATGCCGTCGGTCACCGTCGCCGGCAGCGGCTCCTTGTGCTCCGCGATGATGACGACGGTCGCCGGCCCGATCGTCACGCGCGGATCCTGGTAGGGCGTGCGCTTAACGCCGCGGGTGACCATCAGCCGCACGTGGACGCCCTCGGTCATGTCGTTGGCCCGCAGCGTCGAGTAGATCGCCTCCGTGAGCTCGCGGCGGCTGTGACCGACGTCGAGCATGATGGCCTTCGCGCCCTCGAACAGACGGTCGAGATGGCGCTCGAGGAAGACGGGGTGTCCCGCCCGCACACGCAGACCCTCCCAGACGCCATCGCCGAGAACGAAGCCGGCGTCGAACACCGACACGACGGCCCGCTCACGGGGCACGAGCTCACCGTTCACCCAGATCAGGATGCGCTCGTTGCGCGGATCGTCCTCGAAGTCGTGGGTACCGTGTGCCACGCTGCGAAACCCTAAGGGTCAGGCCCGGGGAGGATGCGAGGAGAACGACATGGGAAAGCTGATCGCGACCACGCAGGCCACCGTCGATGGCGTCATAGACCCGGTCGGCGAGTGGGTGCAGCCGGACGGAGACCACGGCGAGTACTCGTTCGAGCGTCAGGCGAGGTCCGGCGGGCTGGTGCTGGGCCGCAAGACCTATGAGGGGCTGGCGGGGTACTGGCCGAGCCAGTCGGGCGAATGGGCGGACATGGTCAACGCGCTGCCGAAGTACGTCGGGTCCGCCACCCTGTCCGGAGAGCTCGAGTGGAACGCGACCCTGCTCGAGGGGGACCTCGAGGACTCGGTCCCGAAGGTGAAGGAAGGGGTCGACGGTGACCTGTTCGTGCACGGGAGCGGCGAGTTCGCATACGCCCTCGCGGAGAGGGGCCTAATCGACCTGTACGAGGTCTACCTGAACCCGCTCGTCTGGGGCCACGGCAACGTCCACGTCCTCGGCGACAGGGGGACCGTCCGGATGAAGCTCGACGACGTCAAGCGGTTCGACTCCGGAGTGGTCCTCCTGACCTACCTGCCGGCGTCCTGACCACTCGCATGAGGCTGCGCGGCTACGACCGGCGCAACCTTCGCGGCGACCTGGCGGCTGGGATTGCGGTCACCGCGCTGGTCGTGCCGAAGAACCTCGGCTACGCGGAGATCGCCGGGGTGCCGGTGGAGAACGGCCTGTACGCGGCTGCCGCCGGGGCGATCATCTACGCCCTCTTCAGCACGTCCCGGCACATCTCGACCGGGCCGAGCTCTTCGCTCGCGGCCGTGGCGGGTGGCGCGGTGGTGGTCACCGGGCTGGGCGGGCCGGACGCAGCACAGCTGGTGGCCGCCATCGCGCTGGTCACCGGTCTGCTCTTCCTGTTGCTCGCGGTGCTGCGGCTCGGGTGGATCGCGAGCTTCCTGTCGAAGGCGGTGGTCACGGGATTTCTGGCAGGAGCGGCTGTCGACGTCGTGATCGGGGAGCTGCCCAAGCTCACCGGAACGTCCTCGGAGGGGGACAGCGCGTGGCGAGAGCTGGGGTCCTGGATCGGGTCGCTCGGTGACATTCACTGGACGACGCTGCTCGTCGGCGTCGTGGCGCTGGGAGTGATCCTTGGCCTGCGGCGCCTGGCGCCCGTGGTACCGGGTGCGCTCGTGCTCGTGGTGGGTGGCTTGCTGGCGTCGTCCGTGTTCGACCTCGGCTCACACGGGGTGGCGTTGGTCGGCGACGTGCCACGCGGGCTTCCGGCTCCGGAGCTGCCCGACCTTTCGCTGGTTCGCGACCACTACGCGACCATCGCGATCGCGGCAGTTGCGCTGCTCCTGATCGGGTTTTCACAGACCGCGGGCGATGCCAGGGCGTTCGCGTCGCGACACCACTACCGGATCGACCTCGACCAGGAGTCCGTTGCCCAAGGGCTGGCGAACGTCGGCGCCGGCGTCTTCCAGGGCATGCCGGTCACGACCAGCCTGTCCGCGAGCTCCCTGAACGAGTCCGCCGGAGCGCGGACCCAGCTCGCCTCGCTCGTGACCGGGGGCCTCGTGCTCGCGACCCTCGTGGTGCTCGCTCCCCTGTTCTCGGACCTGCCAAAGGCGGTGCTCGGAGCGGTGATCATCGACGCCGTCGTGTTCGGCATGATCGACGTGCCCGAGCTCCGCCGCCTCCACCGGGTGGCGCGATTCGACTTCTGGGTCTCCGTGGCGGCGATCATCGGAGTGCTCTCGGCGGGCGTGCTGGCGGGCGTAGTGATCGGAGTCGCGCTCTCGCTCGTGTGGCTCGTCTACGTCGCGACGACGCCGCGGATGCCGCTGCTCGGCCGCCAGGCCGGGACCCAGGTCTTTCGCGAGCTCGACGAGCACCCCGGCGACGAGACGTTTCCCGCCATCGCCGTCCTTCGCATGGATGGCGGGCTCTTCTTCGCAACAGCCGAGGCGCTCGAGGAACGGGTTCTGGAGCTTGCCGAGGACGGGCACCCGAACCGAGCGCTCGTGCTCGACCTGGAGGGGGTCAACTTCATCGACTCCCAGGGCGCAGCGAAGCTGACCGAGCTGCACGAGCTCACCGGAGCGGATGGCGTCGCGCTGCGTTTGGCGCGCGTCAAGCCGCAGGTGCTCGCGGTCCTCGAGGCCGACGGCATCGTCGACCGCATCGGCGCCGACCACATCCACGGGAACGTCCACCTGGCCGTGGAGGCGCAACTGGCGGAAGCGGCCGACCCGGTTTAGCTTGGGCCGCTCGGTCGTACTGTTCGGCACCGCTCTACTGGCCATCGCGCCCCGCATTCTTCCGGTCGCCGAAGCTCGCCAGCGCCTCGCGCGCATCGGGCTCTTCGAATAGGCGCACGCAGTGGTGAGTCTCGCGGTCCATCGCGGCGGGCAGGAGGTCGCCGAAGCGCTCGTTCAGCATCGCCTTCGTCGCTGCCAGGGCGTCGCGCGAGCTGTGTGAGAAGACCTCGGCCCAGTGGTCGATCCGGGCATCGAGCTGATCGGGCGCGACCATCTCGGTCGCGAAGCCGTGCTCCCTGGCCCAGGCGGCGTCGCGCTCCTCGCCGCTCAGGAGCAGCTCCCGCGCCGCCGTCTCCCCGAGCACCTCTGGCAGGAACAGTGTCCCGGCGTTGCTCATGACGAGCCCGATGCGGATCTCCGGTGTGAGGAGGCGGATGCGATCGGTGCACAGGCGGAGGTCGCAGCTCGCCGCGAACTCGAGCGCGCCGCCCACGCACACGCCGTCCACCGCCGCGACGGCGGGCACCGGGGAGGCGAGGACCACGCGCGTCATTCGCTGGAAGCCCTCGATCGTCGCCGACCATGCCGCGGAGTCGGCCTCGATTGCGGACTGGAGGTCGTCGCCCGCCGAGAAGTGCTCGCCGGCGCCTCTCAGCACGACGCAGCGCACCGCTTCGTCGCCCGCCGCCTCCTCGACCGCGTCGGCGATCGCGGTCATGGTCTCGAGGTCCCAGGCGTTCCGGCGCTCCTGGCGGTCCCAGCTCACGACGCGGGCCGCCCCCCGGTCGGCGGTGGTCACGGTCATCTTGCGATCTCCCTTCTGAGCGCCTCCACGGCCTCGGGCAGAGCGTCCCCGCGCGCGGTCCGGTGGACGATGTCGTGTCTTGTGCTCGGCCACCGGCAGCGACCCGGGGTCGAGACGGGTCACCGCAAAGCGCGCACGCAGCGTGTCCTCGAGCTCCGCGCTCACATCGGCGAGGTCCGCGTCAGCCGGTGCCTCCACATAGACCCGCAGCGGCGGGACGATCGGATCGCCCTCGGCGACCACGCAGTAGCGGCCCAGCGTCGGATCGCCGGCCAGGATCGTCCCGATCGCCTGTGGGTACACGTTCACCGCCTGCACGCGCAGCATGTCGTCGCGCCGGCCGTCGATGCGGATCCGCGGCGTCGCTCGGCCGCACGGGCACGGCGACGTCCACACACGCCCGAGGTCGGCGGACCGGTAGCGCAGCAGGGGCGAGGCCTCGCGCTTCAGGTGCGTCCACACGAACTCGCCGCTCACGCCGTCCGCGAGCGCCACCGGCTCCCCGCTGTCCGGATCCACCACCTCGAGCACGGCGTGGTCGTCCACCGTCAGGTGCACGCCCTCGCTCTCCACGCACGCGCCGCCCATCGTCGACCACACGTCGCTCATCCCGAAGCTGTCCACGACGGTCGCGCCCCACGCCTCCTCGATCTCGCTTCGCACGGCCGCGAGCCCGGCGCCCGGCTCGCCCGCCGTGACGATCCGCCGGATGCCGAGCGAGCGCGGCTCCACGCCGAGCTCGCGCGCCCGCGCGGCGAGATAGGCCGGGTAGGAAAGCGTGCCGAATATCGCGGTGATTCCGAGCCGCGGGATCAGCTCGAGCAGTCTGCGCGACTGGCCGGTTCCCACTGGCACCACGGTGGCCCCGCTTCGCTCGAGCGCCATGTGGTCGGCGATGCCGCCCGCGTAGAGGGCGTAGTTCAGGCAGTGCGCGATCACGTCGTCCGGACGCAGGCCCGTGATCCGGAACGCCTCGCCGCCCACCTCGCTGTTGGCCTCGTGGTCGGCGCGCGTGAAGCCGACCGCCACGGGCTCTCCGGTGGTCCCGGACGTGACGTGCATCCGCACGAGGCGCTCGCGCGGTGCGCACAGGTGCGGTCCGAATGGCGGCTCCGCACGCTGGCCGTCGCGGAGCTCCTCCTTGGTGGTGAACGGGAGCAGCGGCAGCTCCGCCGCGCCTCGCACCCGCTCGCGCACGGCCCGCAGCCGCTCCGCGTAGAACGGGCTGGACGCCTCGAGGTAGGCGAGCTGCTCCTGGAGTGCGCTCACTCGCGCGGCGGCAGGTCGCCCGCAGCCGCGGCCGCGAGGGTCGCCTCGACCGTCCGGCCGTAGGCGTCGATCAGCACCCGGAGGTCGGCCTCTGGGGTGTCCTCCGCCTTGGTGTGCGAGACCGGTGGTGACGAGGAGGAGAACAGCATCACCGTCGGGATCAGGCGCGCCATCTCGGCGGCGTCGTGGAGCGGCCCGCTCGGGATCGCCGTGTCCCTGCCGCCCGCGTCCTGCACCGCCTGCCGCGCGAAGCCGATCAGCCGCTCGTCGAACGGGATCGGCTCGATGGACCAGAGGTGCTGCAGCTCCACCTCGCAGCCATGGTCCGCCGCCGCCTGCTCGCAGGCGTCCCGGGCCTCCGCGAGCATCGCCGCCAGGGTGTCCGGGTCGAGGTGCCGCTGATCCAGGAGCATCTCCGTGCGGCCGGGCACGGCCGTCACGACGCCGGGCTCGCTGGTGGCGCCGCCGATCGTGCACACCCCTCCCTCGTGCCGCAGTCCGACCTCGCGGATCGCCAGCGCTGCCTGCGCGGTGGCCATGAAGGTGTCGCGTCGCATCGGCATCGGCGTGGCGCCGGCATGGGCGGTCTCGCCCGTGAACACCGCGAGGTGGCGCTCGACGCCGAACGTGCCGAGCACCGTGGCCGCGGGCTCGCCCTTCGACTCGAGCACCGGGCCCTGCTCGATGTGGCCCTCGATGTAGGCGCGTGCGCCGCGCAGCTCGGAGCCCGACTCGCGGGCGCGGTCGAGCTCCACGTCGTAGCGCGCCACCACGTCCTCCAGCCGCTCGCCGTCGCGGTCCCGGAGGTCGCGTACCTCGTCGGGATCGAGCGTTCCGGCGCAGCAGGAGGAACCGAACAGGCTGCGCCCGAAGCGAGCGCCCTCCTCGTCGGCCCAGTCGACGAGCCGCAGCCCGACGGGCGGCGTGCCCTTCTCCGCCTGGCTCCGGAGCGCCTCGACGGCGCAGTAGATGCCGAGCGCGCCGTCGAGCCAGCCGCCGGCCGGGACCGAGTCCGAGTGCGAGCCGACGACCACGAAGCCGTCGCCCTCCCCGGCCATCAGCGCCCAGAGGTTCCCGGCGGCGTCGACCGTGATGTCCACCGGCAGCTCGTCCAGCCGGGAGCGCAGGAAGTCGCGCGCCCTCGTCCACTCGTCCGTCCAGCAGACCCGTCGCGCTCCGTCGGGCCCGCCGGTCAGGCGGGCGAGCTCGCGGAGGTCTTCGAGAACGCGGTCGGCGTTCACGTGGCCACCGGCGTGCGCGCGCCGAGCGACCTGCGGACGAACCGCCCGTGACCGGGCCGGGTGACGATCTCGCCGCGGTCGTACACCATCGCTCCGCGACATAGCGTGTGGCGCACGCTGCCGGTCGAGCTCTCGCCCTCGAACAGGTCGTAGTCCACGTTCATCTGCGAGGTGCTCGTCGAGAACTCGAACGGCGTGCTCGGGTCGAACACCACGAGGTCGGCGTCGAAGCCCGGCGCGATCGATCCCTTGCGTGCGAGTCCGAAGCGGCGCGCGATCGTGGTCGAGGTCATGTCCACGAGCTCGCTCGGGGTCATTCGGCCGCCCTCCACCCCGAGGTCCCAGAGCTTTACCAGGCGGTGCTGGATCATTGCGAGGCCGTTCGGGATCTTCGAGAAGTCGTCGCGCCCCAACGCCTTCTGCTCGGTGTTGAACGGGCAGTGGTCGGTGGACACGCTCTCGAGCGTCCCGCGCTTCAGCGCCGCCCAGAGCAGCTCCTGGTTCCACTCCTCGCGCAGCGGCGGCGAGCACACGTACCGGGCGCCCTCGAAGTCCGGCCGCTCCAGGTCCTCGATGGTGTTCGTGAGGTACTGGAGGCAGGTCTCGCCGGACACGGCCACGCCGCGTTCCTGGCCCCTCATGATCTCGTCCGCGGCCATCCCGCACGTCACGTGCACGATGAAGACGCTCGCGCCGGCGAGCTCCGCGAGTCGCACGGAGCGGTAGGTGGCCTCCGCCTCGAGGATCTCCGGCCGCGTGTACGCGTGATAGATCGGGTCCGTCTGGCCGGCCGCGAGCGCGCGCTCGACGAGCACGTCGATCGCCCAGCCGTTCTCGCAGTGCACCATCGTGAGCGCGCCGAGGTCGCGCGTGGTCTCGAGCACGCGGAAGAACAGGTCGTCGGTGACCATCAGCACGCCCTTGTAGGCGAGGAAGACCTTGAACGAGCAGAGGCCCTCCTCGACCATCGGCTCCATGTCCGCGAAGGTGCCGTCGTCGGCGTTCGTGATCGCCATGTGGAAGCCGTAGTCCACGTGCGCGGCGCCGTCGGCGCGGCCCTGCCATTCCTCGAGCGACGAGCGCAGCCCGCCCGGCTCCTGCTGGATGACGAAGTCGACGATGCAGGTCGTGCCGCCCGCCGCGGCGGCGCGCGTGCCGGTGTCGTAGTCGTCGATCGAGCGCGTGCCGCCGAACGGCATGGCCATGTGCGTGTGGTTGTCGATCAGCCCGGGCAGCACGTAGCAGCCGCTTGCGTCGATCACCTCCGCGTCGACGTCGCCGAACGAGCCCACGGCGAGGATCTCCTCGCCGTCGACGAGCACGTCCGCCACGGACGCCTCGCTGGCGTTCACGACCGTGCCGCCCTGAATGAGCTTTCTCATGCTGCACCTCCAGTCACGCCTGTGAAGAGCGGGATGATCTCGCGCCCGTAGGTCTCGAGCGTCTCCTCCTGGCCCTCCGTCATGAGATAGATGTTGAACTGGTCCACGCCGATCGACTCGAGCTCCCGCGAGCTTCTCGGCCGCCTGCTCGGGGGTGCCGAGCACGCAGAAGCGGTCGCAGATCTCGTCGCTCACGAACGCCCCGTGCTTCGCGCCCACGCGCGAGTGCTCGTCGTAGTCGTAGTGGGTCTCGTCGGGCACGTAGTCGGTCAGCGCCTTTGGCACCACCGAGCCGTCCGCGCCATAGCGCCTGATCAGGTCCCTGACGTGGTTCGACACCATCGCGGGGAACCAGCGCACCTGCTCGCGCGCGGCGGCGATGTCGTCGGAGATGTGGCTCGGCGCGCACACGATGCACTTCAGGGCCGCCGGGTCGCGGCCGGCCTCCTCGGCGGCCCTCCGAGCCGTGTCCATGGTCCACTGGATGATGTCCGGGTCGGCGAGCTGGATGATCACTCCGTCGCCGTGCCGGCCGGCGACGGCCAGGACCTTCGGCCCGTAGCCGGCCACGTGCATCTCGATGGGCGGCAGCTCCGGCCGCACCCACGTGAGCTCGAGCTCGGTGTCGTTCCACGGAACCTTCTCGCCGTTCATGAACGGCTTGATCATCCGGACCGCGTCCTCGAAGCGGGCGACCCGCACGGGCTGCTGGTTGATGTAGCGGCGGGCGGAGTCGCCGCGCCCGATGCCCATCACCATGCGGCCGTTCGAGATGTCGTGGAGCGTCGCGTACATGCTCGCCACCACGGTCGGCTCGCGCGTGCCCGGGTTCGTGACCATGTGGCCGAGCTTGATCGAGCTGGTGGCGGCCGCGGCTAGGGCGAGCGTGGGCGTCGACTCCTGCCACAGCACGTGCGAGTCATAGGTCCAGCCGTATTCGAACCCCTGCTTCTCGGCCAGCTGGATCAGCTCCACCAGGCGCTGATAGGGCGGGTCGGGCAGGACGGTGACGCCGAAGCTCAGAGCCATCCTGAGCAGCCTTTCACAGCGCCCGGGTCAGGGGTGCTTGACGCGGGGCAGCTGCTGGGCGACGAGGCGCGCGATGAGCGCGTAGCCGTCCGTGCGTGCGTGGATGTCGCCCAGCGCGCAGTAGTACGTGAGCTCGCAGACCCGCGCCACGGCGACCGGCACCATCCCGTAGGGCCTGAGCGTCGTGACGACGTCCAGCGGTGTGTACGCGCCCGACGCGGCCGTCACATCGGCGAAGCGTGCCTTCGCCGTCGCGTACGACTCCTTGAGCGCCGGGTTGATGAGCGTCCTGAAGGCGACGGTGGACAACGAGGCGAGGTCTCGGGATGTCGAGTCGCCGTTCACCCACGCGCCGAGGATCACGTCGGGATAGGTGGTGCCGACGATCCTGACCCGCGGGCCGGCCGCGCGGCGCAGCGTCTTCGCGATGGTCGCGACGTTCGTCCGTATCACCGGGATCGCAGCCGTCACACACCCCACCGGGTCGACCTGGGCGGCGCACCTCGTGACGTCATTGCCGCCGATCGACACCGTGACGAGCGCCACCTCGCCGCGGTGGGCTCGCAGGAAGCGGGCCGCGGCCGAGAGCTGGGTCCGGTCCGGGTACGCGCGGCCGCCCGGGCCGAGCGCCAGCGGCGCGCACCCCGTCGCGGAGATGAGCGACGTGGTCGTCGCGCCCCCGCAGCCGAAGTTCACGAGCTTCAGCCGGTAGCCGCGCGGCGCCGCAAATCTGGGGACCTGGTAGGCGAACCCGTTACGGGTGTTGCCGGACTCGCTGCGCACGACGCCGGGTTGGTAGCCCGAGGCGTAGGAATCGCCCAGGGAGACGTACAGCTGCTTCGGCGGCGTCGCGGCCGACGCGACGCCGGGCCCCACGAGGCCGAGTACCAATAGGCCGACTGCGGCCAGCGCGGGCAGCAAGCGGCGAGTCCGTTCGCCATGCATAGCGGCTGAGTATGGCTAACGCCGATTCCGATCCTGCGAGGCGCGTCTTACTTCCACTCGACCGGGTCGAGGATGTACTTGTCCGAGCCCTTCCATTGGACCTTCTGGATCGACCCGTCGCCGCCGACCAGGTACGTCAGGCAGCTCTCATAGCTCTTGCCCTTTGCGAACGGCTTCGGCGCGTCGGCGTCCGTGCAGCGGTCGAAGTCGCCGATGAAGGTGATGCTCGGCTGCTCCTGCCCGCGATCGTCGATGGCTCCGAACTTCAGGTCGGGGTCGCCCGCCTGGTTGCCGAGCGGGATCTCCTTGCCCGTGTTCTCGATCTTGACCGTCACGTAGTAGGGCGTCGACGCCTTCTGGGACTCGTCCAGGTCGATGTTCTTGAAGTCGTCGATCGAGCCCTTCTCGATCTTCTCCGCGGTCGCGTCGACCTGGAACAGGTTCTTGTCGTCCAGGGCGGTCAGCGGCTTGTAGGTCACATGCGCGGTATCGCCGACCGCCAGCGCCGTGCCCGGCGCCGTGCGGCCACCGCCCGCGCTCGATCCGCCCCCCGAATCGGTCGTCGTAGTCGCCTCGGCGGTCTGCGTCGTCGCCGGCGCCCCCGCGTCATCGTCGTCATCGCCGCCGCAGCCAACCATGGCCAGGCACACCAGCGCCATCACCGCCCAGGCAATTTTCATCGGGCGAACCTAACCCGTAAGGATCAGTTTCGCGAACGCCGTCCGCTCAGGATCGCTTAATGCTGAGGCCGGCCGTCCGCGGCTTGGACCGGTTGCCCGCGGCGTCGGTCGCGCGGATCACGGCCACGTAGCGTCCCGGTCGGAGCGCTCGCTTGCCGATCCGGCCGCTGTACCGGATGCTGTTCGCACCCTTGGCGCCGCGCCGCTTGAGAGCCCCGACGGTCCGAAGACGGACGTGGCCGCCCCGCTTGACCACCCGCTTGATGGCGACCGTCACGCGTGCCCGCTCGCTCAGGACATAGCGCAGTCGCGTCCTCGTTGCGCG
The DNA here is from genome assembly GCA_963808875.1 of uncultured Thermoleophilaceae bacterium. Lineage (GTDB taxonomy): Bacteria > Actinomycetota > Thermoleophilia > Solirubrobacterales > Thermoleophilaceae > JACVRW01. Next base: position 108,207 of record CAWEHM010000038.1, on the reverse strand, counting down.
GAAGCGTCGGATGACCGGCGCGACGGTGTCCGCCGTGCCCGTGCCGCCGGGCGCGCCGCCGTTCGGCGCGGCCTGGACCTCGAACGCTCCCATGTCGCGGCGCGCGATTCCGTCGCCGTTGCCGTCGGCGACGAGGGTCCTGCCGGCGCGGTCGACGCCCTGCGCCGTCGCCGGGTCGCCGGCGTCCACGAGCTTGGAGGTCGGGAGCAGGCTGAAGTCGCCGCTCGAAGAGGCGACGAAGCCCGCGTCTCCGACGTTCGAGACGTTGGCCTCGCTGATCTGCGCATGGCCACCGTCAGCGGTGTTGAAGCCGGGCTCGTAGTCCGAGTACGAGGCGGCCACCTGCGCGTCGCCGCCGCCGGCGCTCTTGGCGTACAACGCCTTGCCGCCGCCCCGCAGGATCGAGTTGGTGAGCTTCACCCTGGCGCTCTGGGCGGGCGCGAGGGCGGTCGTCGCGCTGACCCCCACCACGTCCGGGAGATACAGGGCCCAGACGGTGACGCCGTCGGCGTTCAGAGTCGTGCTCGCGCTCTGCGTATCCGCGCTGATGCCGGTTCCGTTGGCGCCCTTCACGTAGATCACGCTGCTCCGCACGGTCGTGACGTTGGCGAGCGCTCGCACCCCGAAGTCGGAACCGGTGATCTCAGAGCCCTCGACCAAGCCGTGTCCGTAACGACTCAGGATGCCCGTCCCTCCGCTCAGTACGGAGCGGCGAACGGTGCCCCCACCGGATCCAAGGGTCACCGCGGCGGTGTTCGAGTCTCGCGTCAGCAGCACCGTGGAGTCCTCGAGGGTCCCGCCGGCAAACAGGGTCACGCCGCTACGGCCCTGCGACTGCTCGGGCGGCTCGGCGACGGCTATCCGCCGCGCCGTGTTCGAGGTGTACAGGCCGTGGCCGTTCGAATACCGCGGCACGTGGATCCACAGGTCTTGGACGGACGACCCGGGGCCGCCCTTGAGGTTCAACACGGCCGTGGCTCCGAGCGGTGCCGTCAGCTCGGTCTTGTCCTCGCCGGCGCCGATGATCTCCACCGGACCGGCGCCGTCGTAGATGAAGCCGAAGTTCGACTGAGCGGAGTACTCACCGACACCCAGGAACACGCGATCGGCGTCCGTCGACTGCTTCGCCTCGGTGAGCGCCTCCTCGAGGGTGTTGACGTTCGTCCCACCGCAGCTCGTCTTGACGCAGTAGTCGGTGGCGCTCGCCACGGCCGGGATGGACAGGGCGATCGCCCCAGTGGCGGCGACCGGCAGCAGGATGCGAGCGAGACAGTTCATACACCCAAGACTCGGCTGAGCGCGCGAGGCGGGCCAGAGGGGTCAGCCGACGACGATGCGTCGGTTCTTCGCCAACCGTCCGTTGCGAATACCTCCATATCTGGGTTAGATGAGGGCATGGAAGACCCACCGCCCGAGGAGCCACCGCCGCTCGACCTCGATCAGGCGAGGCGCACGTCGATGGCCGCGGAGCGCACCTGGCTGGCGTGGTGGCGCACCGCGCTGGCCGCCACCGTCGGCGCCCTCGGCGTGGGGCGGCTGGCCCCGGAGCTGCTCGCCGTAAGCGCCTGGCCATACGTGGTACTGGGCTGCGGCTACGCGACGCTGGCGGTGGGACTGTTGATCGTCGGGGCGCAGCGGCAGCGGGAGCTGGAGCACGCGCACAGCACCGGCGCGCACGTGCCGCTCACGTTTCGCACGGTCGGCGTCTTCACCGTCGGCGGGGTCGCGCTGGCCGTGCTCACCGTCGTGCTCGTGATCGCGCAGACCTGATCGGGAGGCCCCTGGAGGACTAGGCCGTGCGCGGGACGAGCTTGGGGCGAGCGGGGTCGCGCAGCAGGCGGCGGACGTCGGCCAGGCCGATCACGCCGAGCAGCATCGGCACGCCGGCGTGCAGCGCGCGGTAGGCGAGCACCGCTGCCGTGGCGGTCGGGAGTGACATGCCGTACAGCACGAACATGCCGATCAGGCCGCCCTCGGCGCTGCCGGGGATCGGCACCATCGCACCGCCGTGCCCGAGCGTGTACGCGAGCACGAGCAGGCCGATCGGCAGGCCGGCCGAGCCGACCGCGTGGAAGGCCGCCGCCAGAGCGGCGACGTCGAAGGCGAAGTATCCGATCGCGCCCGCGATCACCAGGCGGTCGCCCGAGCGGAGCAGCTCGACGCTCGCCCGCACCCCGTCGCGCAGATACGTGCGGGCGCTCGCGATGGCTTTGCCGAGCCGCCCGGCCGGCGTGCGCGTCACCGAACCGCGCGAGCGCGAGAGCAGGAAGACCGCGGCGATCACCAGGAGAGCCAGGGCGCCGGGCAGGAGGGTGAGAGCGAGCTTTGCCTCGCCGGCCAGGAGGCCGGACGCGACGCCGAAGCCGGCGATCACGACGGCGGCGAAGCTGACGAGGCTCGTGACGAGGAACAGGGCCACGGTCCGGCTGGCGGCGAAGGAGCGGGGCACCCCGGCGCGGTCGAGCAGCACCGCGCCGACCGCGAGGCCGCCGGCGCCGCCGGACGGCAGCACGATGTTCATGCCCTGCACGGCCAGCGACATGCTGGTGCTCGCGCGGGCGCCGGGACGCCGGTCGTAGACGCCGTGGAAGGCGAGCGCGAAGGAGGCGGTCGAGGCCAGCTCGAGGATGAGCGCCACGGTGATCCAGCCGGTGTCGGCACCCGCGAGCTGATGGCCGATGTCCCGCACGCCGGGGAGCTGCGTGGCAACCACGACGCCGACGCCCACCAGCAGGGCGACGGTGGCCAGCTTCTGCGCGATCTGGCGGGCCGAGGGGAGCTCGACGGGCTCGATGGTGAGGTCGTGGGCGCTCATCGAGGCACAGACTCCCTCGAAGGACCCCTCCCTCGCGTCGGTGAAACCCCCTAAGGCGACCCTGATCTTTCGCGGAGGCCCTTCTCGTAGACCACCCACCCGAGCACGGGTTCCATGCCGGCCCGCTCGTAGAGCCGAAAGGCGCCGGTCTCGTTCGCTGCGTCCACGCCGAGGCCGATGCTGCGCTCGCCGCGCTCCCAGAAACGTCCGAAAACGTCGCGGAGGAGTGCCGTTCCCGCGCCCTGCCGGCGCCATGGGCGGCGCGTGAACAGCGTGTGGACCCAGCCGCCGCCGTACGTGTCTGCCGTGGAGATCGTGCCGGCGGCGATCTCGTCACCCGCCCGGACGACGCACCACAGCGACGGGTCGAACCGCTCGCTCCGGAGGTGGACCTTCGACCACGTCTCGAAGTCACGCGGCGTGTAGCCCCAGTGGTCGGAGAAGGCCTCCTGGTGCGCCGCGTGGAACTCGTGTGCCTCACGGTCCGGCTCGAACGGGACGACGCGCAGCCCGTCCGGCCAGTCGGGCGCCGGCGGCGGCGCGCCGAGGTCGACACGCAGCTCGCGGAAGACGCGCACGTCCGTGTAGCCGAGCGACTCGAGGAGCCTCGCGGCGGCCGCGTCGGCCTCGATGACCGCGTTGTGGATCCTGTGGGCGCCGCCGCGAGCCGCCTCCTCCTCGAGCGCCGTGACGATCAGCCCTCCGATCCCCTTCCCTAGGTGATCGGGGTGGACGTACCCCTCCACCCACCAGAGCTCGCCCCGGTCGCGCACCGCGGCGTAGCCGACGATGCGATCGGCGTCGCGGACGACAAGGGTGTCCCGCTCGATGTCGAGCTCCCCCACTCGGCCTCGAGGTCGGCCTGCGAGTACGCGCTCGCCCCGTACAGCGACGCCTCGAGCGCGGAGACCACCTCGGTCACGGCCGCCGCGTCGGAGGCGACGGCGGGTGTGATCAGAGCCCGCTCCATTTCGGCGTCACGCTACCGGCGCTCACGCTCGCCTCGAGTAGCAGCCGGCTCACCTGCTCCGGGTCGTCCCAGGTCGGGATGTGCCCGCAGTCGCGCAGGACGCGCGTGGCCCAGCCGTCCGGGGCCTTTCGCGGCGGCGAGACCAGCCGGTCGAGTGAGCCCCACGCGAGCGTTACCGGCACCTCGATGCGCTCGGCGCCCGAGAACACCGCCGACCGCATCGCGAGGTTCGCGGCCTCGTAGGCGGGCGCGGTCACGTACGACCGCACCAGGCGGGCGGCCGCGCGCGGCGGCACCCGCTCGGGGTGCCCGACCGAGCCGCGCAGGAGGGCGCGGCGGCCGCGGCGAGTCCGCACGAGCGCGCTCAGCGCCGGCAGCAGCAGCCGACCGGCCCGGCGGAGATCCGGCCCGTCGCGCGGACCCAGCGGCTGCCGCCAGAACCCGGCGGCCGACAGCGCCGACACCGACAGCGCTCGTCCCTCCTTGGCGAGCTCGAGCGCCACCCAGCCGCCCAGTGAGTTGCCCGCCAGGTGCACCCGGCCGAGGCCGATCGCGTCGAGGAAGCCGGCCACCGCCGCCGCGAGCGCCTCAGGGGTGGGAGGCGTGCCCTCCGGAAGCGCCGGCGAGCGGCCGAAGCCGGGCATGTCGAGCGCGATCACCTCCCGCTCGGCGGCGAGCCGCTCCATCACCGGCTCCCACACCACCAGCTCGGCGCCGAGCGGATGCAGCAGGATGATCGGTTCACCCGCTCCCGCGCGTACATGGTTGAGGAGGCCGCCTGACGACATGGACCTAAAGGGACAAACCGCCCTCGTGACCGGCTCGAGTCGCGGCATAGGCAGGGCCATCGCGGAGGAGCTCGCCACTCGCCCGCTCGACCTTCTCCTGTGCGGCATGCGCGGCGAGGGATCCGAGCCGCCCGCCGCGCCACCCGGCGGCGCCCGCACGGTGCGCAGGATCGAGCTGGACCTCTCCGCGCGCGAGTCGATCGAGCGCGGCGCGAACGGGCTCCCGCCTGTCGACCTGCTGGTCAACAACGCCGGCCTGATGACCGGTGGCCTCCTCGAGGACCAGGAGACGGACGACGTCTACGCGATGTTCCAGGTGAACCTCGTGGGCCTCGTCCACCTCACCAAGCTCCTGCTCCCCGGCATGGTCGAGCGCGGGCGCGGCACGATCGTGAACAACGCGAGCATCAGCGGCTATGCCTGGTTCCCGGCCACGACCACCTACGCGGCGGCGAAGACCGGAGTGGTGGCGTTCAGCGAGTCGCTCCGACGCGAGCTCGACGGCACCGGGGTGAACGTGCTCCACCTCGTGACTCCGGGCGTGGACACGGACATGCTCGACGCGACGCGCGAGGTCTACGGGCGCCACATGGACGCCGACTCCTGGAGCGACACGAGCCCCGAGGAGTGGGCGGCGAAGGTCGTACGCGCCGTCGAGCGCGGCGATCACGTGCTGGGACCGGGCGGCAGGCTGGCGCTCGCAAAGCTCGCCTCGCGCGGTCCGGCCGCGCTGCTCGACACGGTCTCGCGCCGGATGTTCTCGCGCGACCCGCGGTAGGCCGGCTTCGCGAGCAGTGCCTGGACGTCGCCGATGCGGTGCTCGGTGAACCCGCCCTCGCACCACGCGAAGTAGAACTCGAACAGCCGGATGAAGCGCCGGTCGGCGCCGAGCCGCTCCGCTTCGCCGGCCGCCTCCAGCCAGTTCTCGCGCCAATGGCGCAGCGTGGCCGGGTAGCCGGCGGTGATGTCGTCCATGTCGAGGATGCGCATGTCGGTCGCCCCTCGCGAGGCGCGCCGGATCTCCGCCGCCGACGGCAGACATCCGCCCGGGAAGATCACGTCGTTCGAGAAGCTGCGCGCGCTCTTCTCGATGTCGTACGCGCGGTCGTCGATCGTGATCGCCTGGAGCAGCATGAGCCCGTCCCTCTCGAGCAGCCGCGAGCAACAGGCGAAGAACGTGTCGAAGTGCTGCCAGCCGACCGCCTCGATCATCTCGATCGACGCGAGCTTGGAGTACCGCCCGCGCAGGTCGCGGTAGTCCTCGAGCAACACGTGCACGCGGCCGTCCAGCCGGGCCTCGCGCACGCGCTCGGTGGCCACGGCGTGCTGCTCGCGCGACAGGGTTGTGGTGGTCACGCGGCAGCCGTACTCGCCCGCGGCGTGCAGGGCAAGCGACCCCCAGCCGGTCCCGATCTCGACGAGGTGATCGTTCGGCTCGAGCTCGAGCTTCTGGCACACCATGTCGAGCTTCGCGAGCTGCGCCTCGCGGAGCGACGTCTCCGGCGTCTCGAAGACCGCGCACGAGTAGGTCATCGTCTCGTCGAGGAACAGCGCGAACAGCTCGTTCCCGAGGTCGTAGTGGGCCGCAACCTGCTCGCGCGCGCGGGCGCGCGTGTTGAGCCGCGTGCGGCGGGCGATGGCGTTCCGCAGCGGTGCGACCGGAGCCTGCCACCTGTCGAGGCGAGACACCTCGCGCGCCGCGATCCGGACGAGGGCCACGAGGTCGTCGCAGTCCCACGCGCCGTCGGCGTACGACTCGCCCAGCCCGCGGCTGCCGCGTCGCGCGACCGCGCGCCAGAGCGACGGGTCGTTCACCGTGACGGTCGCCGCGAGCTCCGCGCCCGCCGGGCCGAAGGAACGACGCGACCCCGCCTCCACCAGGTCGATCCTCCCGGCGCGCAGGCGTCCGAGCGCGCCGTGGACGAGAGCGCGGGCGATCACCGGGCCGGGTGGGGGTGGTAGGGGGCTCCTTTCAATCGCAGCCGCGCGGCCTGCGCGTAGATGCCCGCCATCACGCGAGCCGTCATGAGCGGCTGACGGAGGACCGGCCAGGCCGACAGCTCGCGCCGCCGGAGGGCGAGCGTCGCGTCGAAGTCCACGCGGTCGCCGCGGCGGCTCTCCATGTGCACGCGGAGCTGTTCGCCGGGAGTCGTCATGCGGATCCGGTACTCGGAGTCCATTCCCAGGAACGGCGACACGTGAAGAGCCTTGCCGATCGTGGAGTCCATTGCATCCAGCGTGTACGTGTGGCGCTCGCCCCAGGGCGTGTTCGTGACCTCGGCGTACACCCTCTCGACCCGCTCGCCGTCCGGATCGAAGCAGTAGTAGAGGCTCACCGGGTTGAACAGGTGCCCGAACGCGCGCACGTGCGTGAGGAGGCGCACGGGCCCCTCGTGGTCCACCTCGAGGTAGTCCGAGCGGCGGAACCACGCGGGCGCCGGCCGCCGCGCCGACCACAACGGCACGCGGTCGAGCACCTCCGGCAGCTCTGTGAGGTCCAGGTAGGCCATGTACAGGCGGTAGCGGAACTCGTGCCGGACCGGCTCGTGCCGCCGGTGCCGGACCCAGCCCTCGTACAGCGCGCTGGCGCTCACGCGAGCGAGCACCCGAGGCGGGCGCACACGCGGAGCGCGGACACCACGCCGTCCTCGTGGAAGCCGTAGCCCCAATAGGCGCCGCAGTAGTGCGTGCGGCGCACGCCGCTCACCTCGTCGAAGCGTCGCTGGGCCGCAAGGCCGGCCGGGGTGTAGACCGGGTGGTCGTAGGCGATCACGCGGATCACCGACTCCGGGTCGATCGCCTTGGTCTGGTTGAGCGTCACGCACAGCTCCTGCCCGGCTCGCAGCGACTGCAGGCGGTTCATGTGGTACGTCACGGTCGTCCGGCCGACCGGTTCGTCGCGCAGGTGGAAGTTCCAGCTCGCCCACGCGCGCCGGCGCCGCGGCAGCATGGAGCGGTCCGTGTGCAGGACCGCCTCGTTGCGCTGGTAGGGGATCGCGCCGAGCACCTCGGCCTCCGGCCGGGTGGGATCGCCGAGCATCCGGAGTACCTGGTCTGGAGTGGGCCGCGAAGACCACCTCGTCGAAGCGCTCCGGCTCGCCCCCGGACGGCGTGATCTCCACGCGGTCCTCGTGGCGCTCCACGCGGCGCACCGGCGTCGACAGCCGCAGCCGGTCTCCGAGCGGCCGGGTGATCGCCTCCACGTACCGGTCCGAGCCGCCCGTGACCGTCAGCCAGTTGGGCCGCCCGCTGAGGCCGAACATCCCGTGATTGGCGAAGAACTCGGCGAGCATGCTCGCGGGGAACTCCCAGATGCTCTTCGGGTCCGCGGACCAGACCGCCGACGCCTGCGGCACGATCAGCCGCCTGACGAACTCCGGGGAATAGCCGCCGTCGTCCAGGAACTCGCCGAGCGACGGGCCGCTTCCGTTCAGCCCGACGAGCGCCGGCGCGTCGCGGTTGAAGCGCATCAGGTCGCGGATCATCCGGTGGAAGGAGGGGCGCACCAGATGGGAGCGCCGCGCGAACAGGCCATTCGGCCCGGAGCCGTTGTACTCGAAGTCGCCGCCGTCTGAGACCGAGAAGCTCATGTCCGATCGCTGCGTGGCCACGCCGAGCCGGCTGAGCAGCCGCTCGAAGTTCGGATAGGTGCGGTCGTTCAGGACGATGAAGCCCGTGTCCACGCGGTGCGTCTCGTCGGCGGTGTCGACGCGCACCGTGTTGGTGTGCCCGCCGGCGTAGTCGTTCGCCTCGAACACGGTGATGTCGTGGCGGTCGCTCAGCAGGTGGGCGCACACAAGCCCCGACACACCCGCTCCGACTATCGCCACCCGTGCCATTTCCCGCTCCTACGCGCGGCGCGTGGATTCCGATCAGTGGGTAGAGTCGCCGCGACCGAATTCGCGCTGACCAGGAGGACCCGTTGGACGCAAGCCGGCTCAAGTCGATCCCCCTCTTCGAGGACGTGCCCGAGGAGGAGCTCGGGCAGATCGCCACGTTCGCCCAGGAGGTCACGGTCGACCAGGGACGCGAGCTTGTCCGCGAGGGCGACTTCTCATACGAGTTCATGGCCATCGAGGACGGCCAGGCGGAGGTGACCCGTGACGGCGGTCACGTGGCCGATCTCGGCCCGGGCGACTTCTTCGGGGAGATGGGTCTGCTCGAGAAGACGCTTCGCAACGCGACGGTCACGGCCAAGACGCCGATGAGGCTCGTCACGCTGACGGGCTGGGACCTGAAGCGCATGGAGCGGCACATCCCCGAGGCGATCGAGCGGGTCCGCGCGACGCTCGAAGAGCGCCGGCCCCAGGACTGAGGCGGCTGTGACGGCGCGAATCGTCCTGTTCGGCGCCACCGGCTACACCGGCCGGCTGGCGGCCGAGGCGATGGTGGAGCGCGGGCTCCAGCCCGTGCTCGCGGCCCGCACCCAGTCGAAGTTGGACGAGCTGGCCGCGGATCTGGGCGGCGGCCTCGAGACGCGGACCGCCGACGTGTCCGACCCGCCGAGCGTGGCGGCGCTGGTCGAGCACGGCGACGTGCTCGTCACGACCGTTGGGCCGTTCGCGAAATGGGGTCAGCCGGCCGCGGCCGCCGCGACGACCAAGCGCGCGCACTACATTGACTCGACCGGTGAGCCGCAGTTCATCCGGGAGGTGTTCGAGCGCTACGGGCCGCCCGCCCAGGAGGCGGGCATCGGGATGCTCACCGCGATGGGCTACGACTGGGTGCCGGGCAACCTTGCGGGCGCGCTCGCGCTCGACCGTGCCGGGGAGCTGGCCACGCGCGTCGACGTGGGCTACTTCATCTCCGGCGGCGGCGCTCGCCCGAGCGGTGGGACGCAGGCCTCGCTCGTCGGGGCGATCGTGGCGCCCGCGTACAGCTTCCGCGACGGCAGGGTCCAGACGGAGCGCGGCGCGAAGCGCGTACGGAGCTTCCGGGTCGGCTCGAAGGACCTGTCGGGGATCTCGGTCGGGAGCTCCGAGCACTTCACCCTCCCGCGGATCGCGTCCCGACTGCGCGAGGTGAACGCCTACCTCGGCTGGTTCGGACCTGCGTCGCGAGCGATGCAGGTGTTCTCCGCGTGCACGTCCGTGGGCATGAAGGTGCCGGGGGCGGAGAAGCTGTGGACCACCGCGACGGAGCGGTTCGTGCAGGGCTCCACCGGCGGCCCCGACGCGGAGACGCGGGCGAAGTCGGGATCGCTGATCGTCGCGATCGCCTACGACGCCTCCGGCCGTGAGCTGACCAAGGTGCAGCTGCGGGGCGTCGACGGCTACACGTTCACCGGCCGCATGCTCGCCTGGGCGGCCGAGCGCGCGGCGTCCGGCGGGCTGAAGGCAACGGGCGCGCTCGGCCCGGTGGACGGGTTCGGGCTGCAGGAGCTCACGGCGGGCGCGGCGGAGGCCGGGATCGCCGAGGAGGGCGGCCCGGGCTCGACCGGCGCGGCGTCTGGCGGCGCTCAGTCCACCGGTCACGTCAGCGCCGGCGCTCGCTGACCGAGTCGCGCGAGATCGGGCGGCGGCGGCTTGCCGCGCTGGCGGGTGCCGCGCTCGGCGCGTTGATCCTCGGTGCTGCCGTCGGCTCGGGTGACGGCAGCGGCTCCGAAGGTGACGCGGCCGTGGCCACAACGCAACAGCAGCGCGATTTCGAGGCGGCGCGCGAGGAGGTGGACCGGCTCACGCTCCGGCAGCAGGTGGGTCAGGTCACGATCTCGAGCTTCCCGGGCACCACGCGGCCCGAGTACATCCGTCGCCGGTTGCGCGCGCGCGAGACGGCGGGCGTGATCCTGTTCGGCGCCACCAACGGGGGGGACGCCGCGCACTGGCGCCGGCTCACCCGCTCGCTGCGCGAGGCGGGACACGGCCGGACGCTCGTCATGGTCGACCAGGAGGGCGGCGACATCCGCACGGTCGAGCACGTGGGGCCGCGGGCCGGTCAGCCGTTCCAGGGCGCGCCGGCCGACGTGCGCCGCGTGGCGCGCTCCACCGGCCGCGGGCTTCGGGACGCCGGCGTGAACGTGAACCTCGCGCCGGTGGCTGACGTTCCGCGCCCCGGCTCGGTCATGGCCACCCGCTCGTTCGCGGGTGACGAGCGCGGCATCGCCGCGCGGACGCGGGCCGCCGTGCGCGGGATGCTCGACGGCGGCGTGGCGCCCACGGCCAAGCATTTCCCGGGGCTGGGGGCCGCGACCGTGAACACCGACGACGGGCCGGCCACGATCCGGGCACCGGTGCCGCGGGACCTCGTTCCGTTCCGCGCGGCCATCGCCGAGGGCGTGCCGCTCGTGATGCTCTCGCACGCCTCGTACCCGGCTCTCGACGCGCACCGGATCGCCTCGCAGTCGCGCGCGATCGTCACAGGACTGCTCCGCCGGCAGCTCGGGTTCCAGGGCGTGGTCGTCACGGACAGCATGGAGGCAGCCGCGGTGCTCGCCCAGTCGGGGATCGCAACGGCCGCCGAGCGTTCGCTCAGGGCCGGCGCCGACCTGATCCTCATGACCGGCTCGGCGAGCTGGAACGTGGTCTACCCGCGCCTGCTGAGCGCCGCCCGCCGCGACAGCGCGTTCCGTGAGCGCATCCGCGACGCGGCCGCCCGCGTGCTCGCGCTCAAGCGGCAGCTGGCTCGCTAGTCCGCCGCGCGGGCGCGCTCGAGGGCGCGTTCCATCAGCTCTTCGTGGACCACGCGGGTTCCGCCCGTGCGGCGGGTCCAGTCGCCGTCCTCGGAGAGCTCCCAGCCGTAGGTGTCGTCGGCGAGGTAGCGCTCCACGGTGTCCTGCAGCTCAGCCCGGAGCGACTCCTCCTCCACCGGCGCGAGCAGCTCGACCCTCGTGTCGAGGTTGCGCGGCATCAGGTCCGGCGACCCGATCCAGAACTCGCGCTCGTCGCCTCGCTCGAATCCGTAGATCCGCGAGTGCTCCAGGAAGCGGCCCACGACCGACACGACGGTGATGTTGTCCGAGATGTCCGGCACGCCCGGCCGCAGGCAGCAGATGCCGCGCACCGCGAGGTCCACCTGCACACCGGCCTGCGACGCCTCGTACAGCGCACGGATGCAGCGTGCGTCCACGAGCGAGTTCATCTTCAGCACGATCCGCGCGTGGCTGCCCGAGCGCTTCGCCTCGATGGTCCGCTCCACCTCGCCGAGGAACCACCTACGCATGTGGTCCGGGGCGACGATCACGCGCATGTACTCGGGCGTCCGCGCCGCGCCGGTCAGCGAGTTGAACAGCTCCGCCACGTCGGCCGCGATCTGGCGGTTGCAGGTGAACAGTCCGAAGTCCTCGTACAGGCGAGCCGTCTTCGCGTGATAGTTGCCGGTGCCGATGTGCACGTAGTGCCGCACGCCCGGCCCCTCGCGGCGCACCACCAGGACCGCCTTCGCGTGCGTCTTCAGCCCGGGCAGCCCGTGCACCACGTGCGCGCCGGCCTCCTCGAGAGAGCGCGCCCAGCCGATGTTGCGGCGCTCGTCGAACCTTGCCTTCAGCTCCACGAGGCACACCGCCTGCTTGCCACTCTCGGCCGCGTCGATCAGGGCCGGTATGAGCGCCGAGTCGTCCGACGTCCTGTACACGGTGATCTTGATCGCGAGCACGTTCGGGTCCCGCGAGGCCTGCTTGATGAAGCGCTCGACGCTGGCGGCGAACGAGTCGTACGGGTGGTGCACGAGCTGGTCGCCCGAGCGCATCACCGCGAGCACGTCGAGGTCGCCGTCGTCCGTGTCGGCGAACGCCGGCGGCACCTCCGGCGTCCAGGGGTGGTAGCGGAGCTCCCGGTGGCCGTCGACCTCATACAGCGCCATCAGGTCGTCGAGGTCGAGCAGGCCGTCGATGTCCGTGACCTGCGACTCCTCGATGGCGAGCTGCTCGACCAGGTAGCCGCGCATGTGCGGGTCCATCGTCGAGGCCACCTCGAGCCGCACGACCTCTCCGAACCGCCGCCGCCGCAGCTCGTCCTCCACCGCGCGCAGCAGGTCGTCGGCCTCGTCGGACACGGTGAAGTCCGCGTCGCGCGTGACCCGGAAGAAGTCGTGGCGCAGGATCTCCATCCCGGGGAAGAGGTGGCCGAGGTGGCGCGCGATCACGGACTCGAGCGGCACGAAGGTCTGGTCGCCGATCGGCACGAACCGCGGCAGCACCTCCTTCGGCACCTTCACGCGGGCGAACGTCTCCACCGCCGACACGGGGTCGCGCACGAACACGCCGAGCGACAGCGACAGGTTCGAGATGTACGGGAACGGCCGCCCCGGACCGACGGCCAGCGGCGTGAGCACCGGGAAGATCTGCTCGGCGAACAGCCTGTCGGTGCTCTCGAGCTCGGCGTCGGAGCAGTCGCTCATGTCGACCACCCGGATGCCCTCGCGGGATAGCGCGGGGCGCACGTCGTGCTCCCAGGCGGCGCAGTGGCGGTCGCACAGCTCATCGTGGCGGTCTGTTATGCGCTCGAGCGTCTCGCGGGCCGACAGACCGTCGGGCCCGCGGGCGTCGATGCCGGCGTCCACCTGGTCGTGCAGGCCGGCGACGCGCACCATGAAGAACTCGTCCAGATTGGACGCGTAGATCGACAGGAACTTGACGCGCTCGAGCAGCGGCGTGCGCTCATCCTCGGCGAGCTCCAGCACGCGCTCGTTGAACTGCAGCCACGAGAGCTCGCGGTTGGCGTAGAGGTCGGGCGAGTCGAGTGCCGGGACCTCTCTGGGGGCTGTTACGGCTTCCATGGACCTATATGGTGACGCGTCGTGCTGTGGCTGTTGCGCCATGGGGATGCCGCCGACGGATCGCCGGACGCGGAGCGGCCACTCACCAAGAAGGGTGAGAGGCAATCAAGCGCCGCGGGGCGTGCTCTGAAGCGGCTCGGAATCGAGATCGACGCGTGTCTGACGAGCCCGAAGGTGCGGGCGGCGGACACCGCGAAGCTCGCCTGCGAGCCGCTCGGCGTCGAGCCGAAGCATGAGCCGAAGCTTGCGGGTGGCCCGTTCGACGGGGAGGCGCTCGCCGCCGGCCTCGGCGACGACGTGCTGCTGGTCGGGCACGACCCCGACTTCTCGATGGCTGTGCACGCCCTCACCGGTGCGCAGGTGCGCATGAAGAAGGGCGGGCTCGCCGGCATCGAGAAGGGCGAGCTCATCGTGCTGCTGCGCCCGGCCGAGCTGTCGGCGATCGCCGAGAGCTAGCCAAGGCGCCGGCCCTCCACGAGCTCGAGCAGCAGCCCCTCGCGCAGGCCGCCGCGCGCGATCCGAAGTGGTAGTCCGAGCAGATCCGAGATCGCCTCGAGGATCAGGATCCCGGCCGGTAGCAGGCGCACACGCTCGGGGTCCAGCTCGAACCGCTCCGCAACCTGGCCGATGGATGTGCTGGAGAGCACGCGGATGCCGCGCTCGAGCGTCTCGTGCTCCAGCTCGGCGCCCACCAGCCGCCGCAGCGAGGTGGCCGTGCCGCCCACCGCCACGGCGCCGTCGGCCGGAGGCGGCTCGAGGCCCTCGAACGTGCCCTCGACATGCCTCGCGCACCTTTCCGAGCTCGGCTGCCGACGGCGGGTCGGAGCGGAGGTACGCGTCGGCGAGGAAGCCGGACCCGATCCGGAACGATTCGGACCAGGTCATCATGCCGTTGGCCTCGCCGATGGCGATCTCGCTTGAGCCGCCTCCCACGTCGATGACGGCGACCGTCCCCGCCGGCGCGTCCACCAGCGTGCGCGTGGCGCCCACGAACGACAGCCGTGCCTCCTCCTCGCCGGACAGGATGCTCAACTCCATCCCGCCGGCCTCATGCACGGCGTCCACCAGCTCGGCTCGGTTCCCGGCGGTGCGTATGGCCGCCGTGGCCACCGCCACGATCTGCTCGGCGCCCACCTCGGTCGCCACGGCCGCCTGGGTGCGCACCACGTCGGCGGTCTCGGCGATCTTCTCGGCCGGGATCACCCCGCCGTTTCCGAGGCTCTTCCCGATCCGCGTGAACGCGCGCTGGGTGACCAGCTCGCGCAGCCTTCCCCCACCGGCATCCGCCACCAGCAGGCGTGTCGTGTTGCTGCCGATGTCGATGCAGGCGCAGATCAAACGGCCGGGGGTGCCGCGAGCGGATGCGAGGCGTCCTCGAACTCCCGGAAGAGTCCGGTCACGACGAACGCCGTCTGCTCTCCGATGTCGACGGCATTGTCCCCGATTCGCTCGATGCAGCGGCCCACCAGCATCATGTGCATCGCCCATTCGCGCCGGTCCGGGTCGTCTCCGAGGTCGAGCGCGCGGCGGAACACGTCGCGGTTGAGCTGGTCGATCACGTCGTCCTGGCGCACAAGGTCCTGCGCCATGTCCACGTCGCGCCGGGCGAACGCCTGCCCGCACTGGATCACCTGCTGGCGCGCCTGATCGCCCATTCGCTGAATCAGGTCGAGCATCGTCTGCTCCGCGGGCGGCTCGTGGCCGTCGAGGGGCACGAGCTTCGCCATGTTCACGCACTGGTCGCCCATCCGCTCGACGTGCTTGATCACGTGGAGCAGTGCGGCCACCAAGCGGAGGTCGCCTGCCACCGGCGCCTGGAGCGCGAGCAGCGACAGGATCCCCTGGTGGACCTCCAGGTAGCGGCCGTCGATCCGATCGTCGTCGGCGATCACCATGCCGGCCAGCTCGACGTCCTGGTTGCATACGGTCTCCAGCGAGCGCTCGAGAGCCTGCACCACCAGGTCGAGTCCGCCAAGCGCGGAACGCTCGAGTCCCTCGAGCTCCTCCTGGAAGTGCGCTCTGGTCGTCTCCGACACGGGAGCCCTACCCGACCTTGCCCGTCACGTACGCCTCGGTGCGGGAGTCGGCGGGATTGGTGAAGATCTTCTCCGTGTCGTCGAACTCGACGACACGTCCGGTGCGCTGCGTGCCGGCCTCGTCGAGCTCCACGGTGAAGAACGCGGTCTTGTCCGAGACGCGCGCGGCCTGCTGCATGTTGTGCGTCACGATCACGATCGAGTAGTCGAGCTTCAGCTGCATCATCAGATCCTCGATCTTCCCGGTGGAGATCGGGTCCAGAGCGGAGCACGGCTCGTCCATCAGGATCACATCGGGCGAGACGGCCAGGGCACGTGCGATGCACAGCCGCTGCTGCTGGCCGCCGGACATCCCGAACGCATTCGTCTTGAGCCGGTCCTTGACCTCGTCCCACAGCACCGCCTGCTGCAGCGCTCGCTCCACCGTCTCGTCCATGTCGCCCTTCATGCCCAGCACGCGCGGGCCGAAGGCGATGTTGTCGTAGATCGACTTCGGGAAAGGATTCGGCTTCTGGAACACCATGCCGATGCGCTTCCTCACCTCGACGGCGTCGACCTCCGGGCCGTACAGGTCCTGCCCGTGGTAGAGCACCTGCCCGGTGACCGATGCGCTCAGGATGAGATCGTTCATCCGGTTGAGGCAGCGGATCAGGGTCGACTTGCCACAGCCGGACGGACCGATCAGCGCGGTGATCTCGTTTTGGCCGATGTCGAAGCTGACATCGCGAACAGCCGGCTTCTCCCCGTAGGCCACGCCGACGTTCTCAAGGTGGAAGATCGCGTCGCGAGCCGGCCTGCCGTCGACACTCGGACGCTCCTCATCGCCGGCTGGTCGCGTCAGGTCCAAGTGGATCTCCGGGTGCTCGGTCACTGGATCGGCCAACTCTAGATCACCTACCACTTCTGCTCGTAACGGTTTCGTAGCCAGATCGCGATGCTGTTCATGGCGAGCAGCAGGATCATCAGGAGCAGGATCCCCGCCGCCGCGAGCGGCCTGTAGTCATTGATGTCGTTGGAGGCGCGCGAGATCCAGTCGAAGATCTGGATCGGCATCGCCGTGAAGGACGAGTCGAGCCCGGTCGGGTTGAAGGCGATCACTGTGGCGGCTCCCACCACGATCAGGGGCGCGGTCTCGCCGATCGCGCGCGACAACGCGAGGATGACTCCTGTCGCCATCCCCGGAATCGCCGCGGGCAGAACCTGGCGCCAGATCGTCTGCCACTGGGTGGCACCGAGCGCCATGGAGCCCTCGCGGATCGAGGGGGGCACGGCCCGCAGCGCCTCGCGCCCGGCGATGATCACCATCGGCAGGACGAGCAGGCCGAGCGTGAGACCCCCGGCCAGGATGACGTTCCCGAGGTGCAGCGGTCCGCGCACCAGGAACGCCAACCCGAGGATGCCGTAGACGATCGAGGGGACCGCGGCGAGGTTCTGGATGTTGAGCTCGATGAGCCGGTTCCACCAGCGGTCGGTGTCGGCGTACTCCTCGAGGTAGATGGCGGTGGCGATGCCCACGGGCACGATGAAGATCGCGCACACGCCCATCAGCCAGATCGTGCCCCAGAGTGCAGCCTGGATGCCCGCCTTGCCGGCGGAGATGGAGGTGAAGTTGTTAATGAAGTGCCAGTCGAGCGTGCCCGCCCCGTCGAGTGCCACGTCGATGAGCAGCACGACGAGCAGTCCCACAGCGAGCGTGAGGCACGCCAGCAGCGCGAGCCGGAACACGAGGTCCTTGCCGCGCTGCGAGCGCGAGGGCTGACCGACGGCCTGTTCCATGGTGCTCACTCGTACACCTGCCTGTACTTACGGACGAAGCGGATCGAGACGATGTTCAGCACGAGCGTGATCAGGAACAGCGTCATGCCGACCGCGAAGATCGTCTTGTAGGCGATCGAGCCGGTGGCGGCGTCGCCCTTGGCCGTCGCGCCTATGAACGCCGTGAGGGTCTCCATCGACTGGCCGATGTTCGCGCCCCACTGGGGCTGCTGGCCGCCGGCGATCAGCACGACCATGGTCTCGCCCACGGCGCGCGACATCGCGAGGACGACGGACGCGACGATGCCCGACAGCGCCGCCGGGAACACAACTCGCACCGACGTCTGGAACTTGGACGCGCCGAGCCCGAAGGCCCCCTCGCGGAGCGACTGCGGGACCGACCGCATCGAGTCCTCGGAGATCGAGGCGACGATCGGGATGATGAGGAAGCCGATGATGATGCCGGCGGCGAGCGCGTTGAAGATCCCCACGTGCAGGTTGAGGAAGTCGCGCAGGATCGTCGGCGTGAAGAACGTGAGCGCGAAGTAGCCGAACACGATCGTCGGCACGCCGGCGAGCAGCTCGAGCAGCGGCTTGACCGACTTCCGCACGCGCGGGCGCGCGTACTCGCTCAGGTAGATCGCGGAGCCGAGGCCCAGCGGAATCGCGACGACCAGCGCGATCAGCGTCGTGAAGAAGGTGCCCGCCACGAGCGGGAGCACGCCGAAGCTCGCCGGCTTGAACAGCGGCGTCCACTTGGTGCCGAACAGGAAGTCGTGGATCGGCACCGCGCCCAGGAAGGTGATCGTCTCCTGAACGAGCGCGTAGACGATGCCGACTGTCGTGAGCAGCGAGATCGCCGCCGCCAGGCCGAGCAGGCCCTTGATGACGGACTCCCCCCAACGGCGACGAGCCGCCCGGAGGCTCGGTGCCTCCGGGCGGCCGCTACGACCAACGGCTGTGGTTGCTGCCTCCAACTACCCGCCGATATCGGCCTTGAGCTCGGACTTGGCCTTGCTGGCCTGGTCGGCGTCCATCGCGACGATCTGCGAGGCGTCGGCGATGGCCTGGTAGTTGTCGTTGACGTACTGGAGGAACGCGTCGACCTCCGGCCGCTTCAGCGCCTTGGTGCTCGGGTACATGAACAGCGGGCGCGACAGCGGCTTGTACTCGCCGGACTGGATCGTCTTGGTCGTGGGCTCGACGCAACCGCCGCCGCCGTCGACCTTCACCAGGTTCAGCTTGTCCTTGTTCTGCTCGTAGTAGGAGTGGCCGAAGTAGCCGAGGCCGCCGGGCTCGCCGGCCACGCCCTGGACCAGGACGTTGTCGTCCTCGGAGGGCGAGTAGTCCTCGCGCGAGACGCCCTCCTCACCGTTGATCTCGCCGGTGAAGAAGTCGAACGTGCCCGAGTCGGTGCCCGGCCCGAACAGCTTCAGCTCGGTGTCCGGGAGCTTCGGGTTGACCTCGCTGAGCTTTGTGACCTTTGAGCCCTTGTTCCACAGCTTCTTGAGCTCGGCCGTGGTGAGGCAGTCGACCTTCAGGTCGGGGTTGGTCACGACGGCGATCCCGTCGTTGGCCACCTGGATCTCCTTGTAGGAGATGCCTGCCTTCTTGCAGACCGGGGCCTCCTCGTCAGGCTTGATCGGCCGCGACGCGTCGGAGATGTCGGTCTCGCCGGCGCAGAACTTCTCGAAGCCGCCGCCCGTGCCCGAGGTGCCGACCGTGATCTTCACGTTCGGGTTCTCGCCCTGGAATGCCTCCTGGGCCGCCTGGGCGAACGGGGCCACGGTGCTCGACCCGTCGATCTTGATCGTGCCGGAGAGATCGCCTCCAGTGTTCGCGCTCGCGCTGCCGCCGCCGCTGTCGTCGTCGCCCCCGCACGCCGTCGCGCCCAGTGCGAGGGCGCCGCATGCGGCTATCGAAATGAGGATCTTCTTCATGTCCCGCACGCTCGCACCGCTCGGGACGGAGTCTGTTATTCAGGTGTGGCCGTCTTGTAAAAAGGATGTGAAGACGGCTGGCCTGGCGCCGCTACTCGGAGGAAAGCCGGTAGCCGAACCCAAAATGGGTGTGGATGTAGGCCCGGCCGGGGAGTGCCTCGTCCAGCTTCTGGCGCAGCCTCGCGATGTACACGTCGACCGAACGGTCGGTCTTCCGATAGCACTCGTCCCAGACCACCTGGTAGAGCTCCTCGCGCGACACGATCCGGTCGCGCCGCTCGGCGAGGGCGGTGAGCAGGTCGAGCTCGCGCACGGTCAGCCGCAGCGGCCGGCCATTCGCGAGAGCGAGGTACTCGGTAGGGCGGATCTCGAGCTCACCGACGACCATTTGGATTTGCCGACTGTCCCATCCATGCCCGCAAAAACCGTTATTTCAGCGTTGCCGCCTTGTGAAAACCCTGTGAACGCTTCACGCCCCTCCGGGCACCTCTTTAGACTGCCGGCAGATGGCGGATCTGCGAATCGCGATCCTCGACTCTGATTCGGGGTTCGTGCGAGTACTGGTGAAGCGGGCCGCGGATCTCGGCTGGCAGTACCGCTGCCTCGAGGCGGCCCCTCCGGTCGAGGAGTTCGTGGCCATGCGCGTGAACGCGCTCGTGGTCGACCTGAGCCTCATGGGCCCGCGCGCGTGGGAGTTCCTCGAGCGCGTGACCGCCGCCCTGCCCGGCATGGGCGTCCTGGTCTGCACGGGTCGCACGAGCGTCTCGCAGCGGGTGCGCGGGCTGCGCGCCGGCGCGGACGACTGGGTCACGAAGCCGTGTCATCCCGAGGAGGTGCTCGCGCGCGTCGAGGCCGTGGTGCGGCGCCGCAAGCGCGCGTCCCAGCGGGTCGAGACGGGCCCGCTCGTGGCCGGCGAGGTCGAGATCCGCGCGGACCAGTTCCAGGCGTTCGTACGCGGCCGCAGCGTGGACCTGACGCGGCGCGAGTTCGAGCTGCTTCAGCTGCTCGCCCAGGCGCAGGGCAAGGTGCTCCAGCGCGAGGAGATCTACCAGGCGGTCTGGGGCTACGCGATGGCGCACGGCGACCGCTCCGTGGACGTCTTCGTCCGCAAGGTGCGCTTGAAGCTCGAGACCGCCTCGCCTGACTGGAGCTACATCCACACGCACTTCGGCGTGGGCTACCGCTTCCAGCCCGAGCGCCCGGGCGGCCCGGACGAGGCCGCGGCGTTCGAGGAGGAGCTGAAGGCCGCTCCGGCCCCCGCTCCCGCAGCCGCCGACAGCATCCTCAGTCGACAGCCGTAGGCGTTAGCCATACTGCGGCCGCATGTCGAGGAACCAGCGGATAGGGCTGCTGGCTGCGGCGGCCGTCGTGATTGTGGTGGCGGTTGTGATAGCGGTGTCCGGTGGCGGTGACGACGGGGATCAGGTCACCAAGACGAACACCACCTCGACGAACACCACCTCGACACAGCAAGCGGAGCAACCCGCGCCCGACTCGTTCAAGGTCCAGATCAAGGACGAGAAGCCGGTCGGCGGGGCGCAGAACTTCAAGGTGAAGAAGGGCGACAACGTCACGATCGTGGTGAGCGCCGATGCTCACGACCTGATCCACCTGCACGGCTACGACATCGAGAAGGCCGTCGAGCCGGGCAAGCCCGCGACCTTCAAGTTCACCGCCGACATCGAGGGCATCTTCGAGATTGAGAGCCATGTGGCCGAGGACAAGGGTCTCGAGCCACTGATGGCCAAGCTGACGGTAGAGCCCGACTGACGCCCGCGTGTTCCTGATCGCCCACGGCATCTCGGTCCGCACGGACCTGCCGGTGCCGGAGGTCATCTTCTGGTGGGCCGCGTCGATCGTCCTCGTGGTCTCCTTCGTCGCGCTCGCCACGCTGTGGCCGAAGCCGCGCCTGCAGGATCCCGGCTGGCGGCCGGCCCTGGGCGCCCTCGGCCGCGTGCTGGCGAGCCGGCCGGTCGAGATCGTCTGCGGCGCCATCGGCGTGTTCCTGTTCGCGCTGACGATCTACGCGGGGTTCGAGGGCACGCAGAGCACCACCGCCAACTGGACGCCGATCTTCATCTTCGTGATCTTCTGGCTGGCTCCGGTGCCGCTCTCGATTCTGTTCGGCGACGTCTTCCGCGCCTTCAACCCGTGGCGGGCGATCGGCCGGGGGGTGGCCTGGACGGTGCGCATGATCTCGCGGACCGAGCTGCCGGAGCCGCTCGCGTATCCCGCATGGCTGGGGCGCTGGCCCGCCGCCGTCGGTCTCTTCGGCTTCGCGGCGCTCGAGCTGGTCTACGCCGGGCGGAACCAGCCGGACAACCTCGCGATCGCGGTGCTCGTCTACTCGGCCATCACCTTCATCGGGATGGCCCTGTACGGGGTCGAGCGCTGGACGAACCGCGGGGAGGCGTTCTCGGTCTACTTCAACATGTTCTCCCGCATCTCGGTGTTCGAGACGCGGGACGGGACCGTTGGACTTCGCAAGCCGCTGTCGGGGCTGCCCCGCCTCAAGCCGATCCCCGGGACCGTGCCGCTGCTCATGGTGATGATCGGGACCGTCTCGTTCGACGGCTTCACGAACAAGCGCACCTGGAACAGCCGCTCACCCGACATCGCCCAGTTCTTCCAGGACCACGTCAGCCTGTCGCCCGAGCACTCGCTCGAGCTGACGTTCCTGCTCGGCATGCTCGCGATGGTCCTGTTCATCTCGGGCTTCTACTGGCTGGGGATCCTGGGCGCGCGGAGCGTGGGCGGCGGCTTCACCGCCAGAGAGCTCGCCGGCCAGTTCGTGCACTCGCTAGTGCCGATCGCGGCGGCGTACGTGGGCGCCCACTACTTCACGCTGCTGCTCTATCAGGGGCAATCGCTCGCCTACCTGGCCTCCGATCCACTCGGGGACGGGTCGAACATCTTCGGCACCTCCGGCTGGACCGTGCATTACGGCCTGATTGGGTCGAACGTGGAGTGGTACGTGAAGGTGGCGATGATCGTCTCCGGCCACGTCGCCGGCCTGATCCTGGCCCACGACCGCGCCGTGGCCATCTACAGAGACGCGCGCCAGGCCGTGCGCTCGCAGTACTGGATGCTGGGCATCATGCTTGGCTTCACCATGCTCGCCATCTGGCTGGTGTCGGAATCGAACACGTGATCCTGCCGATCGCCCACGCCGGCCACTTGCTGACCGGCATCGCCTACTTCCTGCCGGTCATCTGCTTCCTGGTGTGGCTGGGGATCACCCAGCTGAGGGAGCGTCGCCGGAAGAACTAGGTCGGCCGGTAGACGAGCTCGACCGATCCGGCGGGCAGCTCACGCGAGCTCTCGAGCGTGAGCTCGGCGGCCGGATCGACCGCGTCAGTCAGGCGCATCCCGCCGCCGAGGAAGATCGGCACCAACAGCAGGCCGAGCCGGTCGAGCGCGCCTAGAGCGCGGTACGTCTCGATCGTCGTCGGCCCGCCCACGAGGTGCACGTCGCCGCCCCGGTTCGCCTCGCGGATCTGTTCCAAGAGCGCCTGCGGGTCGCTGTCGATGACCACGTCGTCGGGCGTGCCCTCGGGGCGGTGTGAGCCGAGCACGAACACGTCGAGGTCCGGCCATGGCCACCGGTCCGCCCCGATCGCCGGCTCGAAGGTCGTGCGTCCCATGAGCACGGCGTCGAGCGTCTGCTGGAACTCCTGGAAGCCGTGGCTGTCTCCCGAGCGGAACGCGGGGTCCGCGGTGTGGGCAGGCCATCCGTCGGGGGTCGTGACGTAGCCGTCGGCGCTCATGGCGAGGCGGGTGACGATGCGCATGGCGTCGAGTATGGCTAGCGGCAGACGCGGCGAGGCAGGCGATTCCGAGATGATGCGCTCATGGATTGGAAGCTGGAGCTCATCACCGTGCCGGTCAGCGACGTCGATCGGGCAAAGGCGTTCTACACGGACCGGGTCGGGTTCAACGCTGACCACGACCACACGGTCAGCGACGAGCTCCGGTTCGTTCAGCTGACGCCGCCTGGCTCGGCCTGCTCGATCGCGATCGGCAGGGGCCTGACCGAGATGGCTCCCGGCTCGCTGCAGAACATCCAGCTCGTCGTATCGGACATAGAGGCCGCCCGTGCCGAGTTGGTGGAGCGCGGGGTCGAGGTCAGCGAGGTCAGCGAGCTGCCCGGCGGCCAGTTCGTCTTCTTCTCAGATCCGGACGGGAACGGCTGGGTCGTTCAGCTGCCGGCCGGGGCGTAGACGAACCGGCCCGAGCCCAACGCGCGAGCGACTTCAGTCGCTCGCGCTGAGTGCGAAAACCAAGCCTGGCAAGGAAGAGGGGCAGGGACAGTGCTTCGCACGGCCCTGCCCCGATGACACAGCCAGGCGCAGGTTTGCAGCCCGGATCAGCGCGAGCGACCGGACTCGAACCGGCGACCTCCGGCGTGACAGGCCGGCGCTCTAACCAACTGAGCTACGCCCGCTAGGGACGTCCGAGCATAGCGGCCCGAGCGTCTGCCCAATCAGCTCAACGGTCTCGAGGTCGTGGGCCTCCGGGCTGTTGAAGATGAGGCCGTCGAGCCCGGCGTCGAGCAGCTCCTGGCAGCGCTCGCCCACGGTGTCGGGATCGCCGACGATCCAGCTGGCGAGCCGGTCCGCGGGCATGCCGCTGCTCTCCGCGATGTAGTTGAACAGCGTTTCCGCCTCGTCCTGCGTCGGCTTGACGAGGATGGTGCCGAGGCGCGTCTTTGTGATCTCGCCGATGTCGCGCCCGAGCCGCTCGCAGTGCCCCTCGAGGACGCCGACGAGGTGCCGGACCCGCTCGGCGTCGCCGAAGAAGTTCGACGCGTCGGCGTACTGGGCGACCATCCGCAGCGTCTTCTTCTCGCCGCTGCCGCCGATCATGATCGGGATGTCGCCCCGGATCGGCTGCGGGTTGTTGAACGCGTCCGTGATGCTGTGGTGCGTGCCCACATGGGTCGCGGGCGACCCTGCGAACATCGCGCGCGCGATGTTGAGGTGGTCCTCGAGCCGCTCGAAGCGCACCTTCAGCGACGGGAAGTCGTAGCCGTAGGCGGTGGCCTCGTCCACGTTCCATCCGGCGCCGATCCCGTGGATGGCGCGGCCGCCCGACACGATGTCGAGCGTCGTCGTGAGCTTGGCGTGCAGCGCCGGGTTGCGGTAGGTCGTGGCGCCCACCAGCAGGCTGAGATTCACCCGCTCGGTGCGCGCGGCGAGCCCGCACAGGATCCCGTTCCCCTCGAGCATCCAGTTCTCGGGCGGCCCGACACCCCGGATCTGGTGCAGGTGGTCCATGACGAGCACGGTGTCGAACCCGGACGACTCCGCGGTCGTCGCGATGCCCGCGAGCTTCTCGAACAGCTGGTCCTCGCTCACCCCCGGAAAGTTGAAGTTGGGGATCTGCAAGCCCAGGCCGATCGGTGCGCGAAGCATGCTTCGAGGATACGCTGCCGCGCGTGCGGCTGAATGGCGCCAGAGCGCTCGTCACGGGGGCGACGGGTGGGATCGGCGGGGCGATCGCGCGGGCGCTGGATGCTCGCGGCGCCACCGTGGTCCTGAGCGGCCGGCGGGCGGACGCCCTCGAGGCGGTCCGGCAGACCGTCGGCGACCGGGCAGAGACGGTCGTTGGCGACCTCGCCGAGCGCGATGGCCCGGCGCGGCTGGCGGAGGCCGCCGGCGCCGTGGACGTGCTCGTGGCGAACGCCGCGCTCCCGGCGAGCGGGAGGCTCGAGGACTTCGATCCGGACGAGATCGACCGGTCGATCGACGTGAACCTGCGTGCTCCGATTCAGCTCGCCCGCGCCCTCCTTCCGGGCATGCTCGAGCGCGGGCGCGGCCACGTCGTGCTGGTGTCTTCCCTGTCGGGGAAGGTGGCGTCGCCGCGCTCGGGCCTCTACTCGGCCACGAAGTTCGGCCTGCGCGGGTTTGCCGCCGGCATCCGCGAGGACGTGGAGCCGCTCGGAATCGGGGTGACCGTGGTGTTTCCCGGCTTCGTCAGCGAGGCGGGCTTCTTCGCCGAGAGCGGCGTGAAGCTCCCGCGGTGGGTGGGCACGCGCACTCCCGAGCAGGTGGCCGACGCGGTGGTGCGCGGAATCGAGCGCGAGCGCGCGGAGGTGGACGTGGCTCCCCTCAGCCTGCGGCTGGGCACGCGGATCTCGGAGCTGGCGCCCGTGACCGCGGCGCGCGTGCAGCGGCGGCTCGGCTCGGAGCGGATCGCCGACGACCTCGCGGAGGCCCAGCGCGACAAGCGCTAAAGCTTGAGGTTCCCTTATACCGATGTTGGGACCATGGGGACGATGACGAAGCGCAACCCGATGGTCATCCGGCTCGCGGTGCTCGGTGCCGTCGCCGTCGTGGCGGTGCTGGCCGCCGTGGTGCTCGCGGGAGGTCCGGGGAGTAACGGCGGCACCAAGACGACCAGCGATACGTCAGCCCTGAAGGGCATCCCACAGTCCGGCCTTGCGCTCGGCTCGGCCAAGGCGCCGGTCACGATCGTGGAGTTCGCCGATCTCCAGTGCCCGTTCTGCGCGGAGTACCACCGGAACGTCTTCCCGTCGATCCTCGACCGGTACGTGCGCACCGGGAAGGTCCGGCTCGAGCTTCGGCTCCTGCGCTTCCTCGGACCGGACTCCGACCGGCTCGCGAGGGTGGCGGCGGCCGCGGCGGCCCAGAACCGCATGTGGCAGTTCGCGGGCCTCGCGTTCGACAACCAGGGCCAGGAGAACTCCGGCTACGCGACGAACGGCTTCATCAACAAGCTCGCGCGCGACGCCGGACTGAAGCGGCTCGACGCCGGCGCCGCCGCCGAGCGGCAGGTGCAGGCCAACGAGAGCCTGGCGAAGACCGCCGGTGTCAACTCGACGCCGGCGTTCCTGATCGGCAAGACGGGCGGCACGCTCAGGCCCTTCCAGCCGTCCGACCTCACGCCGGGCGCCTTCATCCCGAAGATCGACAGCGAGCTGGGGCAGTGACCAAGGCGATAGCCGGGCTCGCACTGCTCGGCCTCGCCATCAGCATCTACCTGACGTATGTGCACTACGCGGGCATAGAGCCCGTGTGCAGCAGCATCTCCAACTGCGAGCGCGTGCAGACCTCCGAGTACGCGGACCTCGCCCGCATCCCGGTCGCGGTGGTCGGCATCGTGGGCTACGCGACGATCCTCGTGTCGCTCCGCATGCGCGCGGACGTGACGGCACTGCTTTCCTACCTCGCCGTGGCGTTCAGCGCCTACCTGACGTGGGCTGAGCTCTTCAAGATCGACGCGATCTGCCAGTGGTGCGTCGCGAGCGCGATCCTCACGCTCGTCATCGCGGTGCTGGCGACGGTGCGCGCGCTCGGCGCGCCGCTACATCAGCGGGCGCTGAGCTGAGCTGTCCGGCTCGAGGCGGTCCTCCTCGAGATCCAGCGCCACCCGCACGATGCGCGCCTGCTCGCGCTTGTGCGCGGCCGAGTAGCCCTCGCCCGTGGCCGCGCGGAGCTGCCTGCCGACGTAGTCGTAGGACATGTGCTGCGGGAGGATCTTCGCCATCCGGCGCCGCATGAACGCGCGCGGGCCCATGTTGCGCGGCTCCTCCTGCACCCACACCACGCGCTCGAGGTTCGGGTAGCCCTCGATCAGCTTCACGAGGTCCTCTTCGGGGAACGGATAGAGCAGCTCCACGCGCGCGATCGCGATGTGGGAGGCCGCGTCGCGCTCCTCGTGGCCCGCGATGTCGTAGTAGATCTTGCCCGAGCAGAGCACGAGCTTCGTGACCTGCTCGCGGCCGCTGTCGGCGAAGCGCGGGTCGTCGATCACGCGCTGGAAGTGGCCGTCGGAGAGCTCCTCGAGCCGCGACGAGGCCTCGGGGAGCCTCAGCAGGCTCTTCGGCGTCATCACGATCAGCGGGCGCGGCTTCGACACGAGCGCCTGGCGCCTCAGCAGGTGGAAGTACTGGGCCGGCGTGGTGCAGTTCGCGACGCGGATGTTGCCCTCCGCGGCCGCCTGGAGGAAACGCTCGACGCGTCCGCTGGAGTGCTCGGGGCCCGAGCCCTCGTAGCCGTGCGGGAGCAGCAGCGTCAGGCGCGAGGTCTGCCCCCACTTGGCCAGGCCTGAGACGAGGAACTGGTCGATGATCACCTGGGCGCTGTTCACGAAGTCGCCGAACTGCGCCTCCCACAGGACGAGCGCGTCGGGCGCCTGGACGCTGTAGCCGTACTCGAATCCCATGCACGCCTGCTCGGAGAGCGGGCTGTTGTGCAGTTCGAACGGCGCGTTCGCGTCGCGCAGGTGCTGGAGCGGGCTGTAGCGGTCGCCGTTCTTCGCGTCGTGGAGCACCGCGTGGCGCTGGCTGAAGGTGCCGCGCTCGGAGTCCTGGCCGGTGAGCCGCACGGGCACGCCGAGCGCGAGCAGCGAACCGATCGCGAGCGATTCCGCGTGCGACCAGTCGATCGGGCCGCCCTCGTCGAGCGCCTCGCGGCGACGCTCGAGCAGCGGGTTGAGCTTGCGGTGCAGGTTGAAGCCGTCGGGGAGGTGCAGGAGCTGCTCGCCGAGCGAGTGCAGCGTGTCCGCGGGCACGGTCGTGCGCGGCTCGCGGCTCATGGTGCGGTCGAGCTCGTGCGCGCCGGTGTCCGGCGGCGCGCCGATCGACTCCCTCAGCTCGGCGTGCGCCTGCGCAACGCGCTCGTAGGCGTCGGCGGCCATGCGCTCGGCCTCCTCCTGCGTGACGACGCCGTCGGCGATCAGCCGCTCCGCGTACAGCTTGCGCACCGGCGGGTGCGACTTGATCCTCGCGTACATCTGCGGCTGCGTGTAGGCCGGCTCGTCCGTCTCGTTGTGGCCGAAGCGGCGGTAGCCGATCACGTCGATGAGCGCGTCGCGGGCGAAGGTCTCGCGATAGGCGTTGGCCAGCCGGACCGCGGAGATGCACGCCTCCACGTCGTCGGCGTTCACGTGGATGATCGGCATGTCGAAGCCCTTGGCGGGGTCCGACGCATACCGGGTCGAGCGCGCCTCGAACGGGTCTGTCGTGAAGCCGAGCTGGTTGTTGGCGATCAGGTGGATCGTGCCGCCGGTGGAGTAGCCGGGGATCGCCTGGAGGTTGAGCGTCTCGGAGACGATCCCCTGACCGGGGAAGGCGGCGTCGCCGTGGATCAGGACGGGCACGACCGCTGCAGGATCGTGCGCGATCTCGCGCGCCTTGCGCGTTGTCTGGTCGGCGCGGGCGCGGCCCTCGATCACCGGGTTCACGTACTCGAGGTGGCTGGGGTTCGGCGACAGCGTGACCGTCACGCTGCGGCCGGCCTTGGTCGAATAGGTGCCGCTGGCGCCGTAGTGGTACTTCACGTCGCCGGTGCCGCCCTCGGGGGCCGCCGTCTCGACCGCGATCGTCTGCTCGCCCTCGAACTCCGCCAGGATCGCCGCATAGGGGCGCCCGACCGTATGGGCGAGCACGTTGAGCCGCCCGCGGTGGGCCATGCCGAGCACGATCTCGCGCGCTCCGGCCGCCGCCCCCAGCTCGATGGTCTCGTCGAGCATCGGCACGACGGCGTCGAGGCCCTCGATCGAGAACTGCTTCTTACCCAGGAAGGCCTTGTGGAGGTAGTTCTCGAGCGCCTCGACCTCGGCGAGCCGCTCGAGCAGCTTGCAGCGCTCCTCCGAGCCGAGCGGCTGCCGGTAGGTGTTCGACTCGACCGCCTGCCGCAGCCACACGCGCTGTTCGTGGTCGGAGATGTGCTCGATCTCGTAGGCGATCGTTCCGGTGTAGGTCTTGCGGAGCTCCGGCAGCGCCTCGGCGAAGGTCTCGCCCGGCACGGCCACGCGCAGCACCGAGGCCGGGATGCGCCGCATCAGGTCGTCGTTCAGGCCGACGGTCGCCGGCTCGAGCGCCGGGTCGCCCACCGGCTCCGTGCCGAGCGGGTCGAGCCGCGCGGCCAGGTGGCCGTGCATCCGGTGCGCCTTGACGAGCGAGGTGGCCGCCTGGACCGCCTGGAGCAGCGCGGAGTCGGCGACCGGGGCACCTGTCGCGGGCGCCGTGGCGGCCGTCGCGGCCGGGACCGGCTCGGCGGCTGTCACGCTCGGCGCCTCCGCCGGCGCCTCCACGCCCATCGCCCCGAACACGGAGTCGTAGAAGCCGTCCTCGCCCTGGAGCAGCTGATCGATCCGGCGCAGGAACGCGCCCGACTCGGCGCCCTGGATCACGCGATGGTCGTACGTCGAGGTCATGGTCATGACCTTCTGCACGCCCAGCTCGGCGAGCTTCGCGGGGTCGGCCGCCGTCAGGCCGGGCGGGTAGCCGATGGCGCCGGTGGCCACGATCGTGCCCTGTCCGGGCATGAGCCGCGGCACGCTCGCCACGGTGCCGATGCCGCCCGGATTCGTGAGCGTGATGTTCGCGCCCTGGTAGGCGTCGGGCTGCAGCGTGTTGTCGCGAGCGCCCACGACCAGCTCGTCGTAGCGGGCGACGAAGTCCGTGAAGCCGAGCTCGCTGGCGTCGCGCAGCACGGGCACGACCAGCGAGCGGGTGCCGTCCTTGCGCTCGACGTCGACGGCGAGGCCGAGGCTGACGGTGCCGGGGGTCACGCGCTGCGGCTTGCCGTCCTGCTCGGCGTAGGCGTGGCCCATGACCGGCATGTCGCGCGCCGCCTGGACGATCGCCCAGGCGATCAGATGCGTGAACGACAGCTTCTTGCCGGCGGCCTTCAGCGCCTTGCGACGGGTGTCGAGGGCGTCCACCGGGACGGTGCGGAAGCTCGTGGCGGTCGGGATCGACCGGCTCTCGTTCATGAACCTGACGAGCGTGGCCGCGGGGCCGCGGATGGGCTCGACGTCGTCCGCCGGCGCACCATTGCCCTCGACGGCGGCAAGCACGTCTTCCTTGGTCACCCGGCCGCGCGGCCCGGAGCCCGTGATCTCGTCCACATCGAGTCCGTGAGCGCTGGCTATGCGCGCCGCAACCGGCGTGACATTCCCGCCATTGCTCGCGGACGCTTCGGCCGCAGGCTTGGCCTCCGTGACCTCCGCCTTCGGCTGGACGGAACCGTTCGATCCACCCGTTCCAGGTGCGATCCGGCAGAGCACCGAGCCCACCGGGATCGTCTGGTCGGCCTCGACCAGGATCTCGGCGATGGTCCCGGCCACGGGGCTGGGCACCTCCGCATCCACCTTGTCGGTGGAGATCTCAACGAGCGGGTCGTCGACGGCGACCGAGTCGCCCACCTTCACACGCCACTCGAGCACCGTTCCCTCGGCGACGGAATCGCCCATCTCCGGGAACGTGACGTCGACCGGCTCCGCCTCCGGGGCGTCGGGAGCCTCCGGCGCGTCAGGAGCCTCCGGCGCGTCAGGAGCCTCCGGCGCTGCCGCCGCCGGCGCACCGTTTCCGTCGTCAGGCTCTATCTCGCCGAGCACAGATCCCACCTGAACTGTCTCATCGGCCTCAGCGAGGATCTTTACAAGTGTTCCGGCCGTTGGGGCGGGAACTTCCGCGTCCACCTTGTCGGTGGATATCTCGACCAGCGGCTCGTCGGCCTCGACCCGGTCGCCCACCTGCTTCAGCCATCCCAGCACCGTGCCCTCGGTGACCGACTCCCCCATCTGGGGCATGGTGATCTGGACGCTCGTGGCGCGGGTTGCCATCCCAATGCTCAACTGTAGCCTGACCGCGTTTCACCGCTAGCTTGTGGGCGGTGAGGACCGTCCGCAGGGCGCTTGCGGTGGCCCTTGTCGTGATCGCGGTACTCGGCGGGGGGCTGCTGGCGCTCGCCACCTACAGCACCGAGCACGACCTCAGCGTGGGCCGCATCGAGCTGTCCGTCGAGCCGTTCCACCCCGGCGCGCTCGATCTGTACGTCCCGCTCGTGGACTGGGGTGCGCGCTTCTCGGCGGTGCGTCTGCCCGCCCGCCTGAAGATCGACGTCCGGACGGTGGACCGCCATGCCGCCGAGCGGGTGGCGAACGGCGAGCTGCCGGACGTGCGGGCGGTGCGCCACGAGGCCCGCGACGCGGTGGCGGCGTACATCCGAGTGCTGCTGCTGGTGGTGTTTCTCTGCGCGCTGGCGGCGGGCCTGGTCGTGGCGCTGGCCGTGCGCGGCCGCGGCGCTCCGCGGCTGCGCTGGCTGTTCGCCGCGGCGGCCGGCACGGCGCTCGCGGGGGTGCTGGCGCTGTTCCTTCTGCTCCCTCCACGCGGCGAGATCGCCGACCCCGAGTACTACGCGAACGGGCCCGACATCCCCGTCGCGCTCCGCACGATCGAGCGTGCGCAGGGCTCGGCCAAGGCCATCTCGGAGGAGCTGAACCAGCAGCTGGTGGGGCTCGCGCAGCTGATCTCGGCCTCGTCGACGCGGCAGCCGCGGGGCGAGCTGCGGAGCGCGGTGATCGCCTCCGACCTCCACAACAACCTCCTCGCGCTGCCGGCGCTGGACCGCGCGGTGGGGTCGCGGCCGCTCTTCTTCGTCGGCGATCTCACCTCGAGCGGCTCGCCGTTCGAGTTCAACCTGGTGAGGCGGGTAGTGCGGATCGGCCATCCGTTCGTGTTCGTCTCCGGCAACCACGACTCGGACGCGCTCGTGCGCCGGATGGTGCTGGCGGGCGGCATCGTGCTCACGCAGCGAGGGCGGCTGCGCGCCGACGGCGGCTACGGGCCGGTGGTGGTGCGCGTCCGCGGCCTGCGGGTGGCCGGATACGCCGACCCGTTCGAGCGGAAGGCGAGCGAGCGCTTCAAGGGCACGAACGAGCCGACCCCCGACGCCGCTCAGCGCGAGGCCTTCCGCGACTGGCTGCGGCCGCTGCTCGGGCACGTGGACGTGGTGATGGTGCACGAGCCGCAGCTCGCGGGGGACGCCGCCGACGAGCTGCGTCGGATCCCGCCGAGCCGGCCGCTCGTGCTGCTCACGGGTCACACGCACGTGGCGGCGTTCCACACGTCCACGAACTTCACCGAGATCAATGGCGGCACGGTGGGCGGCGGCGGCACGGGCAACTTCGAGAAGAACCAGCCGTTCGGCCTCGCGCTGCTCTCCTATACGCGCGAGGACGGCTTCCAGCCGGCGGCCGCCGATCTCGTGGAGATCGACGCACACGGCGGATCCGCGCGGGCGGAGCGCTTCCGGATCGGCGAGTGATTCTTATACAGAGCTAACGCTGCTCTAAGGCTGGCTTGAGGGACGGCCGCGAGGGTCTCCCGCATGACGACCGCCCCGAGCACCAAGCGCAGACCCAGGCTCTCGACGCGAACCCTCAGCGTGCGAATGATCGCGGCGTCCCTCGCGGCGGCAGGAGCGATCTTCGGCGGGCTCGCGGTTCAGATGGCGAACGGGCACGATCCGGCGCTCGGGGCGGGCACGAGCAGCGCGCAGACCACGGGGCAGGATTCCGGCGACACGCAGACCGGGGGATCCACTTCTCAGGATCAGTCCGGCGGATTCTCCTCCCAGCAGGACCAGTCCGGCGGCTCGGCCTCCGGCGTCGTGACGAGGGCCTCGTGATCCGCGAGCAGCAGCTGGTCACGCGAGAGCACCAGCGCACCTTCGAGCTGTTCGGGACATCGGTCGGCATCCTCGCCGGCGGCGAGCCCGCTGACGGGGCGCCCCCGCCCGAGCTGGCGGCCGCGGCCGCCGAGGCGGTGCTGCGGGCCTGCCAGCTTGAGCTGAGCCGCTTCGATCCGGACAGCGAGCTGAGTCACCTGAACGCGGACCCGGAGCCGTCGCGGCTCAGCTCGCGGCTCACGGCCGGCGCGGTGGCCGCCGCGATCCACGCGGCCGAACGCAGCGGCGGGCTCGTGGATCCCACCCTGATCGGGGCGCTCGAGGCCGCGGGCTACGCCGAGTCGCTCCGGAACGCCACGCCGGCCTCGCTGGCGGATGCCCTGCGCGCGGCGCCGCCCCGACGCGCGGCAGCTCCGTCGCACGGTGCGCTGTGGCGCACGGTGTTCGCAGCCGGGCGCGAGATCCGGCGGCCGCCCGGCGTGCGGCTGGACCTCGGCGGGACCGCCAAGGGATTTGCCGCCGACCGCGCGGCGGCCTCGCTGACCGGCCAGGGCGCGTTCGCGGTGGACGCCGGCGGCGACATCGTCCTCGGCGGAGTGAACCTGACCCCGCGGAAGGTCACCGTCGCGCATCCGCTCGACGACCGCCCGGCGCTCGAGTTCGACCTGGCAGCCGGTGCCGTCGCCACCAGCGGCCTCGGCACGAGGATCTGGCGGACCGGCGCGGGCTTCGCGCACCACCTGCTCGACCCGTCGACCGGACGGCCGGCGTGGACCGGAGTGATTCAGGCCACCGCCGTCGGCTCGACCGGCCTCGAGGCGGAGACGCTGGCGAAGACCGCCCTGCTCCTCGGACCGCAGCGCGGGCTGCGCGTGCTCGAACCCTGCGGAGGCGCGCTCGTGCTGGACGACGGCGGGGTGCTGATCGCCGGGCCGCTGCGTGCGCGGGCCGTGGAGTTCGTGTGACGAACACGATCGATCCTGGCCAGCACATGTGGTGGCTGGCGAGCCGGTCGATGGGCGTCGTGGCGATGGCGCTCGTGTCGCTGTCGGTCGCCTTCGGGCTTGCGATGTCCGGCAAGCTCGTGCGCGGACCGGGCGTGGCGTCGCGGATGCGGGCCACGCACGAGGCGCTCGCCCTGAGCGGCCTCCTCGCGATCGTGCTCCACGGTCTCCTGCTCCTGCCGGACACCTACCTGCACCCCGGCCTCGCCGGAATCACGATCCCGTTCGTCGCCTCCCACCGGCCGTTCTGGACGGCGCTCGGCGTGACCGCGGGCTGGATGGCCGCGGTGATCACGCTGAGCTTCTACGTGCGCGGCTGGATCGGCGTGAGGGCGTGGCGCCGGCTCCACCGGTGGACGCTCGCGGTCTGGGCGCTCGGCATCGTCCACACGCTCGGGTCGGGAACCGACGCGGGAGCCGCCTGGCTCTTGGCGATGCTCGCGATCACGACCCTGCCCGTCCTCGTCGCGGGCGCCCACCGGATCCACGTGCGCGGCTTCGGCCCGCTGACGGCGCGCCCGTGACCTGACGACCTTCCCCCGCCGGGCGCGCCGCCACCACCCCCACCCGCGCGGCGCGCCCGGCCCCCGGGATCGGGGCGGCCCCGCCCGCGCTGTGCCCCACATGGGAGGCTTCGCCCCATGGACCGGCGGCGGAAGTTCTGGGGCTGGGGCTTCGAGGACCAGCAGCCGCCCGAGGACGAGGTCGCGGCCGCAGCGGCCGGCGCGCGCGGACATCTCGGCTTCGCGCCCGCCGAGGTCGAGCGTCCCGCGCGCCTCGAGGACATCGAGCTCCGGCCTCCGCGGATCGAGCCGCCCGGCTCGCTCGCGCACATCTGCGCCGCCGACCGCTACGAGCGCGTAACGCACTCGTACGGAAAGGCGTACCGCGACATCGTCCGCGGTTTCCGGGGCCGGTTCGACAACCCGCCGGACGTGGTCGCGCGGCCGGCCGACGAGGCGGACGTCGAGCGGATTCTCGCATGGTGCGAGGAGGCGGGCGCGGCGGCGATCCCGTTCGGCGGTGGCACGAGCGTGGTCGGCGGCGTCGAGCCGCCGCCGGACCGGCCGGCGGTGTCGATCGACCTGGGCGCGCTCGACAGGGTGCTCGAGGTGGACGAGGTCTCGCGCGCGGCGCGGATCCAGGCCGGCGTGCTCGGGCCGGCGCTCGAGGACCAGCTCCGCGAGCGCGGCCACACGCTCCGCCATTTCCCGCAGTCGTTCGAGTACTCGACGCTCGGCGGATGGATCGCCACCCGCGCGGGCGGGCACTTCGCGACGCTCTACACCCATATCGACGACCTCGTGGAGTCGGTGCGCGCGGTGACGCCGCGCGGTGTCTGGGAGAGCCGCCGACTGCCCGGCTCGGGCGCCGGCCCGAGCCCCGACCGGATGCTGATCGGCTCGGAGGGCATCCTCGGGGTGATCACCGAGGCATGGATGCGGGTCCAGGCGGCGCCGACCTTCCGCGAGTCGGCCGGCGTGACCTTCGACTCGTTCGACTCCGGCGCCGAAGCCGTGCGCGCGTTGTCACAGTCCGGACTCCACCCGTCGAACTGCCGCCTGCTGGACGGCGACGAGGCCGCCCTGACCGGAGCGCTGCCACAGGAGGGCGAGGACCGGCCCGCCCTGCTGGTCCTGGGCTTCGAATCCGCCGACCACGAACTGGCGCCCTGGATGAGCCGGGCCCTGGAGCTCTGCGAGGACCTCGGCGGCCGCGCCCGCCGAACCAGCGGCTCGGGCAGCGGGGGAGGCGGCGGCGGCGCGTCCGGCGGCGGCTCGCGCGGCTCCGCCGAGGGCGCCTGGCGCGATGCCTTTCTTCAGGCGCCGTACCTCCGGGACACGCTGGTCGCCGCGGGCATCTTCGCCGAGACATTCGAGACCGCGGTCACCTGGGACCGGCTTCCCGACCTCGTCGCGACCGTGAAGGAACGCGCGCGTGAGGCACTGGACGGTGACGGGACGGTGACGTGCAGGCTCACGCACGTCTATCCCGACGGCGCGGCGCCCTACTTCACCGCGCTCGCTCCCGCCCGCCGCGGCGAGGAGCTCGCCCAGTGGGACGAGGTGAAGACGGCGATCTCGGAGGTGATCCTCGCCGGCGGCGGCACGATCACCCACCACCACGCCGTAGGCCGCGACCATCGGCCCTGGTACGACCGCCAGCGACCCGAGCCGTTCGCCGCGGCGCTCCGGGCGGCGAAGGCGGCCGTTGATCCCGCCGGGATCCTCAACCCGGGCGTGCTCGTCGATCTCTGAAGCGCCGATCCGGCCCAGAACGCAGCGGGGAAGGGGTCGGGATGGGGGTTGGTCGAGTTATGTGCTCTGTGGAAGCCATAAAGCGCCCAACCCTCCTCAGTGCCGTCGTTCGCGGGCCGCCCGCCTGAGAGGATCTCCGGATGCCCGCCCGCCGCCGCGAACTGGCCCGCGCCGACCGGGTGCTGCCGGGACTGTGGCGGCTCCGGCTTCCGCTGCCGTGGCCCGGGGTCCCGCACGGCAACGCGTACGCGATCGCCGCGGGTGACGGCATCGTGCTCGTCGACACGGGCCTTCACGAGCCCGGCTCGCTGCGCCAGCTCGAGCTCGCGCTCGACCAGGCGAACCTGAACCTCGACCTCGTGCGGCTGGTCGTGTGCACGCACGCGCACTCGGACCACTACGGCCAGGCGGCGCCGATCATGGAGCGGAGCGGCGCGCCGCTCTGGATGCACCCGAACCACGAGCACATGACGAAGGCGGCCGAGGACCCGGAGCGCACGTTCGAGCGCCGCTTCGAGATCGCCCGCCAGTCGGGCGTGCCCGCCGAGACGCTCGCCGCCTACCGCGAGGCTCGCGGCGGCGAGAAGTTCGGCATCGCCGAGATCGTCATGCCGGACAGGGAGCTCGTGCCCGGGGTGGAGGTCGACACCGACCTCGGCACCTGGCAGGTCCACGAGACGCCGGGCCACGCGCCGTCGCACATCGTCCTCCACCAGCCCGAGCGCGGCCTCCTCCTGTCCGGCGACCACCTGCTCGGCCGCGTGTCCCTCTACTACGACCTCGGTTACACGCCCGACCCGGCGGGCGAGTTCCTGAACAGCCTCGACGTGGTGGACCAGCTCGATGTTCAGCTCGTCCTCGCCGGCCACGGCCGCCCGGTCCGCGAGGCGCGCCGGCTCACCGAGGCGAATCGCCGCACGATCCACGAGCGCATGCACCGCCTGCGCGCGGCGCTGGCGGACGGGCCGCGCACGGCGTTCGACCTCGTGCCCGACATGTGGGTCGACGTGAACCTCCCGACGCCGCTCATGATCGGCTGGGGCCTGACCGAGGCGCTCTGCTACCTGAGGCACATGGAGCTGGCCGGGGAGGTCGAGCGGCTCGACGGCGAGGAGCCGGAGCGCTGGCAGCTGGCGCGCTGAGCGCGGTCGCGCCGAAGGTTCTCTAGACGGCGGCCTTCGCGCGCGTCCAGGGGTGCGCGGCGCGCAGCGCCGCGAGGATCGCCCGCGTTGCCGGCGAGCGGTTCAGCGTGTAGAAGTGGACTCCGGGCGCGCCCCGCGCCAGGAGATCGGAGCACTGGAGGGTCGCGTAAGCGACCCCGAGCTCTGCAACCGCTTCCGGGTCGTCGGCGCGCCCGGTCAGCTGCCGCTCGAGGTCTTCCGGAATCGTGGCGCCGCACATGTCGGTGAACCGGTGGATCTGCCCGTAGTTGGTGATCGGCATGATCCCCGGGATGATCGGCACCTCGATGCCGGCCTCGCGCGCGGCCTCCACGTAGTCGAAGTACACCTCGTTGTCGAAGAAGAGCTGGGTGATCAGGAACTCGGCGCCGGCGTCGGCCTTCTCCCTGGCGTAGCGGAGGTCGCTGGGCCGGTCGGGCGCGTCGAGGTGCACCTCCGGGAAGCCGGCGGCACCGACGCAGAAGTCGAAGCGCTCCTTGATCAGCCGGATCAGCTCGACCGAGTACGAGAGCCCGCCAGGGTGCGGCCGCCAGCTGGCCTCGCCGCGCGGCGGGTCGCCGCGCAGGGCGAGCACGTTCTGGATCCCGGCCGCCTGGATCTCCTCGAGGAGCTCGACCAGCCGTTCGCGCGGCTCGCCGACGCACGAGAGATGCGCCATCGCCTCGATGCCGTGGTCGCGCTTGATCGTCTTCGTGATCTCGACGGTCCGGTTGCGGGTGGTGCCGCCGGCGCCGTAGGTGACGGAGACGTAGTCCGGCTCGTCGTCCTTCAGAACCTCGAGGGTGTTCCTGAGCGTCTGCTGGCCCTCGTCGGTCTTCGGGGGGAAGAACTCGAACGAGAACACAGGCCGCTGGCGCTCGAGGAGGTCCGCGATCCGCATGGAACAGACCTTAACACGATCGTGTCAAGGTTGGGGTCTGACCCTTTTAGGAGGGTGGTTGAAGGTTGTCGGGCGACAGGATCTCGAGCCCGGTGGCCACCACGTCGCGGCCGCCGCTGCTTGAAGTGCACGTCGACCTGGTCGTTCTTGCCGTAGTAGCCCCACAGGCCGAAGAAGATCGCCGCCCACTTGCCCTTGCTGAGCCGCTCCTTCTCCAAAGGACGGTCGAAGACGAGCTCGTTGCCGACGCGGTGATAGTCGGTGCCCGGGCGCTGGGGGACTCCGTTGACGAAAACCTGGATCGGTGGCTCGGCACCCTCGGGCAGGGGGACGCGCCAGCTCACAGTGCCGGCTCCCGGACGCCGAGCTCCCGCCGGAGCGCGTCGTACGCGCTCTCGCCGTCGCGTTGCTCCACCACCCGGCGGCGCACCCGCCCCGTGAAGGCCTCGCTCGAGCCGTCGCCTCGGACGTCGACTCCAGCCCGAAGGCGCCGCGGCCCAGTCAGCTCCAGCCTCGCCACCACGATCCGCGCCGGATCGAGGCGGCGGATGAGGGTGCCCCCGTATGAGCGGTGGTCCGAGCCGGCCGCGAGCTCGCGCCCCTCGCGCTCGAGGCCCGCCAGCGCGTCGTCGAGCGCCTCGAAGCGGTGCTTGTGCGGCGTCCCTTCCGCCCGGACGGTGACGGTGTAGGCCCTAGCCACCGATCGCGGACATCGTCCGCGGGGGCTGGCGGAAGCCGGGCTCGCCCACGCGGTGCTTCAGCTCCTTGCGCCACACGGCGTCGCGGATGATCTGCTCGACCTCGGCGTCCGAGGCGCCCGAGCGGAGCGGCGCGCGCAGGTCGGTCTCGTGGATCGAGAAGAGGCAGGTGCGGAGCTTGCCGTCGGCCGTCAGGCGGATCCGGTTGCAGTCCGCGCAGAACGGCTCCGAGACCGGGTTGATGAAGCCGATCTCGCCGGCGCCGTCGCGGAAGCGGAACACGCGCGCGGTGGCGTGCGGCTCGCGCGGCACCTCCTCGAGCGGGTGCACGCGGTCGATGATCGCGCGGATCTCCTCGCCGCTCAGCACCTGGTCCTTCGACCACGCGTGGTCGCCGTCCAGCGGCATGAACTCGATGAAGCGCACCTGGTAGGAGGTCGAGCGGGCGAACTCAGCGAACGG
The DNA here is from genome assembly GCA_963808875.1 of uncultured Thermoleophilaceae bacterium. GTDB lineage: Bacteria > Actinomycetota > Thermoleophilia > Solirubrobacterales > Thermoleophilaceae > JACVRW01. Next base: position 69,266 of record CAWEHM010000038.1, on the reverse strand, counting down.
GATCGCCTCCTCCTCGGTGAAGTCGCGCAGCGCGACGGCGTTCACCTTGATCGGACTCACCTCCGGGAACGCGCCGATCGCCTCCAGGCCGCGCAGCACCTGCGGCAGGGAGTCGCGCCGGGTGAGCTGGAAGAAGCGGTCGCGCTGGAGCGAGTCGATCGACACGTTCACGCGCGTGATGCCGGCGTCGACCAGCGCCGCGGCGTCGCGCTCGAGCAGGTAGGCGTTCGTGGTGAGCGAGAGGTCCTTGATCCCGTCCACGCGGGCGAGCATCGACACCAGCCGCGGGAACTCCCGCCGCACCAGCGGCTCGCCGCCCGTGAGCCGCACGTCGGTCACGCCCATCCGAGCCATCAGCGAGACCAGCCGCTCGATCTCCTCGAAGCGCAGCACCTCGGCGCGGTCGAGCCACGGCAGGCCGTCGGCGGGCATGCAGTACTGGCACCGGAAGTTGCAGCGGTCCGTCACGGACACCCGCAGGTCCGAGATCACGCGGCCGTGGCCGTCGACAAGTGGTTCGGTGGTCACCTTGTGGAAGGGTATCTCGCGTGGACGTGCCGATGACCGATATTCGCGCCCCCACGCGCGGCAACCGCAAGCTGGAGGCCCTGTTCCAGGCGCGCGAACGCGGACCGGCGCCTCCACGCCTGGTGGTACATGCAGCAGGTCAACGCGGACCGGCGGGACATGTCGGATCACTCGTGGGTGCACATCCAGATCGTGGTCAACATCGCGCTCCGGCTGTTCCGGCTGCTGAACCGGGGCGGCGTGGAGCCGGCGATGGTGTCCCAGCACGGCATGGGCGTCCGAGACGCCGAGGTGGTGATCGCGGCCGCGTGCCTCTTCCACGACACCGGCATGTCGATCCACCGCACCGACCACGAGCAGTACAGCCTCTTCTTCGCCGCTGACCGGATGCCGATGCTGCTCGAGAAGATCTACGAGGACCCGGAGCTGACCGTGGTCCTCTCGGAGGCGCTCCACGCCGTGATCGCCCACCGCCGGGCCGGTGACCCGATGACGATCGAGGGGGGCATCGTGCGCGTGGCCGACGCGCTGGACATGGCCAGCGGCCGCTCGCGCATCCCGTTCGAGACGCGCCGCCCGAACATCCACTCCGTCTCGGCCGCGGCCATCGACACGGTCACGATCGAGCCCGGCGAGGAGAAGGCGGTCGAGGTGAGGATCGCCATGAACAACTCCGCCGGCCTGTTCCAGATCGACGAGCTGCTCGCGACGAAGCTGCGCGGATCAGGGATCGAGGAGCACGTGGAGGTCGTCGCGGAGATCGAGGCAGAGCACGAGAAGCGGCTCGTGCCCGTCTTCCGTATCTGACGTGCGGCAAGCACCGGGCGGTGCCCGGTGCGCAGCCTTGCTATCGGTGGCGGGCGGGGTCGATCAGGTTCGTCTCGGCGCGCGGCTTCTCTGACTTCTTCTCGCGGTTCTCGATCGGCACGTAGCTCTGCTCGCGCGAGCCGGTGTAGATCTGCCGCGGCCGGGCGATCTTCGTCTCGGGGTCCTGCACCATCTCGAGCCACTGGGCGACCCAGCCGGACGTCCGCGGGATGGCGAACATCACCGTGAACATGTCGGGCGGCAGGTTGAGCGCCTCGTAGATCAGCCCGGAGTAGAAGTCGACGTTCGGGTAGAGCTTGCGCTCGATGAAGTAGTCGTCGTCCAGGGCGCGCTTCTCGAGCTCCACGGCGATGTCGAGCTTCGGGTTCTTCCCGGTGACCTCGAACACCTCGTCCACATGCTTCTTGATGATCTCGGCGCGCGGGTCGAAGTTCTTGTAGACCCGGTGGCCGAAGCCCATCAGCTTCTCGTCCTTGTTCTTCACCCGCTCGAGGAAGTCAGGGATGTTCTCGGTCGTCTCGATCTGGTCGAGCATCTTCAGCACGGCCTCGTTGGCGCCGCCGTGTAGCGGGCCGTAGAGCGCCGCCACGCCGGCCGCGACCGCCGAGTAGGGATCCACCTGGGACGAGCCCACCCCGCGCACCGCGTTCGTCGAGCAGTTCTGCTCGTGGTCCGCGTGCAGGATCCAGAGTACGTCGAGGGCGCGCTCGAGCCGAGGATCGGGCTCGTACTTCACCTCGGTCATCTTGAACATCATCGAGAGGAAGTTGCCGGGGTAGGACAGGTCGTTGTCCGGATAGACGTACGGCAGCCCGAGGTTGTGGCGGTACGCGAACGCGGCGAGCGTGGGCACCTTCGCGATCAGCCTCACCGCGGCCATGTGGCGCTCGATCTCGTCATCGATCTTCTTCGCGTCCGGATAGAAGGTGGAGAGCGCGCCCACCGTCGCGAGCAGCATCCCCATCGGGTGGGCGTCGTAGCGGAAGCCCTCGACGAACTTCTTGATGTTCTCGTGGACGAAGGTGTGGTGGGTGACCTCGAAGATCCACTCGTCCAGCTGCTCCTGGGTCGGCAGCTCGCCGTAGATCAGGAGATAGGCAACCTCGAGGTACGAGGACTTCTCGCACAGCTCCTCGATCGGGTAGCCGCGGTACTCGAGCACGCCGGCCTCGCCGTCGATGTAGCAGACCGAGCTGCGCACGGACGCCGTGTTCGTGAACGCCGGGTCGTAGCTCATCAGGCCGAAGTCGTCTTCCGCGACCTTGATCTGGCGGAAGTCCATCGCCTTGACGGTGCCGTCCTCGATCTCGACGTCGTAGGACTCGCCCGTGCGGTTGTCCGTGACCGTCAGGGTCTCGGCGGCCGTGGCTACACCGCCGCCCTCGTCACGCTCTGTCTGCTCCTCGGCCATCGCTCTCTCCCTCTTTTCCCCAATTGTGGCGAAGACTCACCGGCGGCGCGGGAACAGGCGCCGGACGCCGCCTCCGCCTCCGCCTCCGCCTCCGGATGGCGGGCCGAGCTCGGCCACGGCTGCCGCGGTGATGTTGAGCGTCACCGCCCGCTCGGCGGTCCGCTCCACCTCCGGCGCGTCCACGAACTTGCGCTCGCCCGACGGCGTCTCGATCACGAGCCCGTCGAAGATGGCCTCGCGGTAGTTGTCGAGCACCTCGGCGACCGTCCCGACCTCCTGGCCGTCCGAGCTGCGCACCGGCGTGCCCCGCTTCAGCTCGGTGTAGTGGACCGCGTAGCCGTCGTCCGACGCCACGGGTCAGATCCGGCCGAGGGCGGCGTGCTCCGCGCCGCCCTTGTCGTGCTCCTCGGTCGCCGAGAGGTAGATGGCGAGGCTGATCGTCGCCGCCACGAGGAGGATCGAGATCGCGGCGACCAGACGGGTCGCGCGGGGCGTGGCGGGGAAGTCCTCGTTCCGCACGCCGATGGCGGTCAGGATCACCGCCCATGCGGCCGCCGAGCCGGCCGCGATGTAGTAGCCCTCCACGTGGCGAAAGCTACCGAAGGACTCGGCGCCGCGTGCGCCCCTTCGCCACGCGAACGCGAGCGGGCGAGACCGGCTCCGGCGGCCCGTGCGGGCCGCGGCGCGGCGGCTGCGGCGGACGGTCGCGCGGGTGCGGCCGTGAGTCGCGGTCGGGCGAGCCGCCGTCGCCCTCGTCAGCCATCGAGACGGGCGGGTCCTTGATCGCCCACCAGACGAGGTAGAGCAGGGCCACGATCGGCACCTTCAGCGCCAGCGCGAGCCACAGGATCATCCATCCGCCTCCGCTCACGCCCACATCGTACCCGGGTGCACCCGACTGATGCGAAACGGCACGAATCCTCCTTGCGGATGACGCTGATTCGGTCCCGAGAGTGACGACTTAAAGATTGCTGGCGCATACGGTCGAGTGCACTTAGCTTGGTCCCGGCCCTCCATTGCCGCCACGAAGGCGGCCAGAAAGGAACGTATGTCACGAAGCAAGCATGCTCGTGTCGGGCTCGCTGCAGTAGTGGCGATCCTCGCACTGGCAGTCGCGGTGCCGGCTCTTGCGGCTACCGCAGCACCGAGGCACGTAACTGAGACGACGGTCGGTGGGGAGAAGTTCGTCCCCAACAGGCTGATCGCGGACACCATGCACTTCAAGCTCGGCACGGTCCGGATCAAGTCGGGCGGGACGATCACCTTCGTGGACAAGACGAAGGACGCCCACACCTTCTCGATCGTCAAGAAGGGGCAGGTGCCCCGGACCGCCAAGCAGGTCGACAACTGCTTCGGACCGGGCCCGTGCGACGAGATCGCTATTGCCCACGGTGCCGTCAACCCAGACACCGGTGAGGAGCAGGATCCGACCACTCCGCTGGTGAACGTCGGCAAGGCCGGCTTCAACCAGCCGGGCGACTCGGTCATCCTCGCGCCGGCCGGCGGCGGGGCGGCTGCGAAGGCTCACGCGAGCAAGACGAACGTCAAGATCACCGCGCCTGCGGGCAAGACGCTCTACTTCATCTGCGCCATCCATCCGTGGATGCAGGGCAAGGTCCAGGTAGCGCGCTAGCCGCTCTCGCGGTCGTCGTGCTGATCGCGGTCTCCGCCACCCCGGCGGAGGCCGCGACTCGGCACGTCTGGGTCGCGGCGGTGCCAACGACCTGGAACATGATTCCGAACCAGCGTGACGGGATCACGGGCGACACGTTCGCCCCGGCGGACACCGTGTTCCCGACGGTGGTCTACCGACGCTTCACGAAGGGCTGGAAGCGCCCGCTCCGGAACGCGCCGCGGTCGATGGTCGACCACGACCTGATCCCCGGGCCGATCATCCACCTGCGCGTGGGCGACCGGCTGCTCGTGCATTTCAAGAACATGGACACGACGATGCGCAACCCGCATTCCATGCACTTCCACGGCGTGTCCTACAGGCCGAGCTCGGATGGCGCCTACGTGCCCGGATTCTCCGGCAAGGACGCCGACGTCAAGCCCGGCCAGCACTGGACGTACCGTCTTAAGGCGGGCCCCGACTCGGCCGGGGTGTGGCCTTATCACGACCACTCGCCCTCAATGCACCACTCGCTCGAGGGCGGGATGTGGGGGATGCTCTCCATCTTCGGCCGCCACGAGCGCCGCCCGGACCGCGAGTTCGTGACCGTGTTCGCGCCGATGGGCGACTTCCAGACGATCGACGGCCGCGCCTTCGTCGGCAACACGCCCGTGGTGCGCGCGATGGTCGGCGATCGGATCCAGTGGGACGTGATGGCGATCGGGTCGGAGCACCACACCTTCCACGTCCACGGCCACCGCTGGCGCACCGCGGCAGGCGTGCCGGAGGACACGCGCACGCTCGGCCCCGCGGAGAGCTTCCGGGTGTCCTGGCGTGAGGACGCGCCCGGCACGTGGCTGTACCACTGCCACGTGGAGCAGCACATGGAGAAGGGCATGATCGGCATCTACCGGGTGTCCCGATGAGGCGCGCGCTCGCCGGCGTGGCGGTCCTTGCAGCGACGCTCGCGGCGCCGGCCGCCGCGGATGCGACCTCGGTGTTCGTCTTCGCCCAGACGCAGGCCTTCTCGCCGGCGCACGAGAACGTCCTGCCGGGCGACACGGTGATCTGGCGCAACACGAGCTCGAAGACCCACAACGTCAAGTTCGAGACCGAGGGCTACAACTCCGGCCGGTTCGGCCCGGGTGAGGTGAGGAATCACCCATTCCCCACGGCGGGCGTCTACGACTACCACTGCACCATCCACACCGGCATGATCGGGCAGGTCGGCGTGTATCCGCTGGTGCTCCAGGGACCGGCGGGCCGGGTTCGCCGCGGCCGGTCGATCGCGTTCGGCGTCCGCGCGCCGGATGGCGCCGGCGACGTGACGATCGAGGCCGATTACGGCGCCGGCTTCGTTCCGGTGGCCGGGACGACGCCGGTCGTGCCCGGGCCGGGTCACGAGGGGCACGACGCCCCGGGCGAGCTGCACGCCGACGTGGTGGCCTCGGAGAGCGCCACCTATCGCGCCGTCTACTCCGGCGGCGCGAGCAACGAGGTGCGCGTGGAGGTCACGGACGCGCCCGACGTCACCGCCGCCGTGAAGCGCGGGAAGCGCGCCACCGTCGTCAACGTTCGGACGACTCCGGCGGCACCGGGTGCTCGCGTGGTCCTGCAGCTGAACCTGAGGGAGCGCTTCGGCTGGTACCCGGTCGACCGCGCGCGTCTCGACAGCCACTCGCACGCGCGGTTCCTCGTGCGGCGCCATGGCCGAGTCCGCGCCCGAGTGGTGCTCGTCGGCCCCGATTGGGCCACGCCGCTGTCCGAGAGCCGCTCGGTCCTCTTGCCGCGGCGCTAGGTCGCCGGGACGGATTCGATCGCCGTGATGCGCTTGAACTGCTCGTAGCGCTCGTCGATGTCGTCACGCGTGAGGTGCTCCGCGCGCTCGCAGCCGAACTCCTCGACCCAGAACGAGGCGAGCGTCGAGCCGTAGGTCATCGCGCGCCGCAGTGTCGCGTCGTCCGTGGCGCCGCCCTGCGAGTCGAGGTAGCCCATCAGGCCCCCGGCGAACGAGTCGCCCGCGCCCGTGGGGTCGCGGACGGTCTCGAGCGGATAGGCGGGAATCGCGAAGAAGCCGTCCTCGGTGAAGAGCGCGGCGCCGTACTCGCCCTGCTTCGCGATCACCACACGCGGGCCCATCGCGCGCACCGCGGCGGCCGCACGCACGAGGTTCGGCTCCTCGGTCAGCATGCGCAGCTCGGCGTCGTTCATCAGCACCATGTCCACGACGCCGATCGTCTGGACCAGCGAGTCGCGCGTCTTCTCGATCCAGAAGTTCATGGAGTCGAGCGCAGCGACCTGGACGCTGCCGCACTGCTCGCGCACGTCGCGCTGGAGGTCGGGCTGGATGTTCGCCAGGAAGAGCAGGTCGCAGTCGCGTGAGCGCTCGGACAGCTTCGGGGCGAAGTCGCCGAACACGTTCAGCTGCGTGTCGAGCGTCTTCGCCATGCCCATGTCCCACTCGTACTCGCCGGCCCAGAAGAACGTCTTGCCGCCCTCGATGTGCTCGATGTCGTCGGTGATCACGCCGTGGCGGTGGAGCACCTCGTACTCCGCGTCGCCGAAGTCGTCGCCGACCGGGCCGACCGGGCGCACCTCCGTGAAGTAGCTCGCGGCGAGCGAGAAATGGGTCGCCGAGCCGCCGAGCGCGCGCTCGCGCTCGCCGAACGGCGTCTTGATCGCGTCGAACGCGATCGATCCCACGACCGTTAGCGACATGCCGGCGGGGAGGCTAATGCAAGGCATAGGATCTGGGGCCATGCGATGTGTCCAGATCGAGGAGTTCGGCGGCCCCGAGGTGCTGGAGGTCGCGGACCTGCCGAAGCCGGAGCCCGGCGAGGGCGAGGTGCTGATCGAGGTGTCCCGCGCCGGGATCAACTTCGCCGACACCCACCAGCGCGAGAACAGCTATCTGGCGCGCTACGAGGTGCCGCTGGTGCTCGGCGGGGAGGTGGCCGGGACCACGCCGGACGGCCGGCGCGTCGTGGCGCTGGTCGGCTCCGGCGGTTACGCCGAGTACGCCGTGGCGAACGAGGCCGCGGTCTTCCCGATCCCCGAGGGCGTGGACGACGCCGTGGCGCTCGCGCTGATCGTCCAGGGCCTGACCGCCTGGCACCTCTTCAAGACGAGCGCGAAGCTCGCCGAGGGCGAGTCCGTGGTCGTGATCTCGGGTGCCGGCGGCGTGGGCAACCTCGCCCTGCAGCTCGCGAAGCCGTTCGGGGCCGGCCGCGTGATCGCCACGGCGAGCACCGAGGAGAAGCGCGCGAAGACGCTGGAACTGGGGGCCGACGCCGCGGTCGATCCCGCCGAGGAGGACCTGAAGGGGGCGCTCATCGAGGCCAACGAGGGCCGGCCGGTGGACGTGGTGCTCGAGATGTCGGGCGGGCGGGTGTTCGAGCAGTCGGCCGATGCGCTGGCGCCGTTCGGGCGGATCGTGGCCTACGGCATCGCGAGCCGAGAGCCGAACACGGTGGACACCGGCCGCCTCATGCGGAAGAGCCGCGCGGTGATCGGGTTCTGGCTCATGCACTGCCTCGGCCGCCGCGAGATGATGGAGGAGCCGCTCGCCGACCTGTTCGACCGCGCCGCGCGCGGCGAGCTCGTGCCGCAGGTCGGCAACACATACGGCCTGTCCGAGGTCCGGCAGGCGCACGAGGACCTGCAGGGCCGCCGCACGTCCGGCAAGCTGCTGCTCGACCCGTCGCGCTGACTCAGCGTCCGAGCACGTAGCGGCGGACCAGCCCGTGGTCCACGATCCGCCACCGGCCGTTCACGCAGCCGGGTGCCGGGTCGCCGCCGCAGGCTGCGCTCACGCGCTGTGCGCGGCGGTCCACCACCAGCCGGTACCAGCCGTCCGCGGCCGGCGCGCTCCTCGTCTCGATGACGAAGCGGGTGTCCGTAGCACTCGCCTGCACGCCGTGGTACCCGGTCCAGTCGCGCATCTGGCGCCGGTGCTCCCGGTCGAACTGGGTGAGCCAGTCGCTCACGAGCGCCTCCGTGTCGGGGGCGTAGCCGCGCCCCTCCCGGCGCCGTCGCTCCTGGAAGCCGGCGAGGTCGGCGGTCACGAGCGGCGCGCTGCTCGCGCGGATCCGCTCCACCTTCAGGTCGCGGCCGCGCACCCCACCGGGCTCGCCGTACACGCTCGCGAGCACGAAGCCGAGGAAGGACAGCAGGGCCAGGGCGCTCACCGCGATTCCCACGGGATGGCGGAACGGAACCAGCATGTGGCTATTTGTCGGCGCGCGCCTCAGTAGTCTCAAACGCCGCGTGACGACGTTCGCAGAACTCGGGCTCTCCGAGTCCACACTCGAGGCCCTCACCCACCTGGGCTACAAGAGTCCGACCCCGATCCAGGATCAGGCCATCCCGCCGCTCCTGGAGGGGCGGGACGTGATCGGCCAGGCTCAGACCGGAACCGGCAAGACCGCCGCGTTCGGCCTCCCCATGGTCGAGTACGCGGATCCGAGCGACCCGAGCGTCCAGGCGCTCGTCCTGACGCCGACGCGCGAGCTGTGCATCCAGGTGACCCAGGCGCTGCGCGCGTACGGCGCGAGCAAGGGCCTGAGCGTGGTGGCCATCTTCGGCGGCGCCCCGATCCGCGACCAGGCGGCGCGGCTGAAGGACGCGCAGATCGTGGTGGGCACCGTCGGCCGCGTGATGGACATGATCGGCCGCCACCACCTGTTCCTCGACAACGTGCGCTACGTGATCCTCGACGAGGCCGACGAGATGCTCGATCTCGGGTTCCTCGAGGACGTCGAGTCGATTCTCCGGCGAGCGCCGATGGGGCGCCAGACGGGGCTCTTCAGCGCCACGGTCCCGCCCGAGATTCGCCGCCTGGCCGACACCTTCATGCACGACCCGGTCGAGATCAAGGTGCGGGCGGCCACGCTCACCATCGACACGGTCGAGCAGTTCTACGTCGAGGTGCCGGACGGCGAGAAGCCGGACGCGCTCGTGCGGGTGCTGAAGGAGGAGCGGCCCGAGCAGGCGATCGTGTTCGTGCGCACGAAGATCGGCGTGGACCGGCTCGCCCGCCGGCTGGGCGACGCGGGCGTGCGCGTGAAGACCCTCCACGGCGACATGTCGCAGGGCGCGCGCGACGGCGTGATGATCGCCTTCAAGGGAGGCCGGGAGCGGCTGCTGGTGGCCACCGACGTCGCGGCGCGCGGGCTCGACATCACCGGCGTGAGCCACGTCGTGAACTACGACGTGCCGAACTCGCCCGACGTGTACGTGCACCGGATCGGCCGCACGGGCCGCGCCGGCGAGAGCGGCCGCGCGGTGACGATCATCACCCCGAAGCAGCGCCGCGAGCTGCAGGCGATCGAGCGCCACGCGAAGACCGAGATCGAGGAGTGGAGCGCGAACGGCAAGCCGGACCGCAAGCCGCGCGAGCACGGCCGCGACCCCGAGCTCGAGACCCGCCGCCCGCGGCACACCAAGCCGAATCCGCGGGACGGCGTGCCCTACGCGAAGCTGATCCTCTCGGCAGGCCGGCGCGAGGGGATCGAGCCGGCGGACGTGGTGAGCGTCGTGGTGGACAACACGCATCTCGAGAACGACGACGTCCGCAATGTCAAGGTCCTGGAGCGGTTCGCCTTCGTCGAGGTGCCCGCCGAGCGCGCTGGCCAGGTGGCCGACGCGATCTCCGGGAATGAGGTCCGGGGCGCGAAGCTCCGGGCGGAGGTGACACAGAGAGCATGAGCACGGCGACGATGCACACGAACCACGGGCCGATCGAGCTCGAGCTGTACGAGGCCGAGGCCCCGAAGACGGTCGACAACTTCCTGAAGCTGTCCCGCGACGGCTACTACGACGGGCTGATCTTCCACCGCGTGATCCCCGACTTCATGATCCAGGGCGGCTGCCCGGAGGGCACGGGGACGGGCGGCCCGGGCTATGAGTTCGAGGATGAGATCAACGAGCACAAGATCGCGCGCGGCGCCCTCGCCATGGCGAACCGCGGCCCCGACACGAACGGGAGCCAGTTCTTCATCGTCACGACCGAGGCTGCGCCGTGGCTGGACGGCAAGCACACGGTCTTCGGCCGCGTGGCCTCGGGCATGGACGCGGTGGACGCGATCGAGGGCGTCGAGACCGGCCCGGGCGACCGCCCGGTCGAGGACGCCAAGATCGAGCGGGTGGAGGTCCATGACGGTTGAGCTCCTCTGGTGGGACGGCTGTCCGTCGCACCCTGAGGCGCTGGCCGACCTCGAGCGGGTCCTCCGCGAGGAGGGCGTGCCCGCGGACGTGACGCGGGTGGAGATCGAGGACGACGAGCAGGCGCGCCGGGAGCGCTTCCCCGGCTCGCCGACCATCCGGATCGACGGCCGGGACATCGTTCCGCCCGGGGAGGGCGAGCCGTATTCGCTCACGTGTCGCGTCTACCGGACGAGGGACGGGCGGGTCTCTCCGGTGCCCGATCCGGAGGACCTGCGCGATGCGGTGAGGAGGGCGGCGTGATCGGCATCGGCGACCAGGCACCCGAGTTCGAGCTGCCGGACACGGACGGCGAGCCGCAGGCGTGGGAGACGCCCGCGGTCGTGATCTTCACGTGCAACCACTGCCCGTACGCGCTCGCGTGGCACGACCGGCTGATGCAGGTGGCGCGCGACTACGTGGACGTCCACTTCTACGCGATCAACCCGAACGACGCCGAGCGCTACCCGCGCGACTCATTCGAGGCGATGAGGGAGCGCGTGCGGCGCGACGAGGGCTGGCCGATGCCGTACATGCACGACCTCACGCAGGAAGTGGCGCGGGGGTACGGGGCGAAGACGACGCCGGACGTGTTCGTCGTGGACTCCGGCGGCGCGCTCCGCTACCGGGGCGCGCCCGACGCCGACTACCAGGACGAGGCCCAGAACGCGAGCTGGCTGCGCGAGGCGCTCGACGCGATGCTGGCCGGCGAGGAGATCGCGCGGCCCGAGACCGACCCGGTCGGCTGCAGCGTCAAGTGGCGCCGAGTGATGGCGCGGATGGCGGCGTCCGTGTCGCTCAGGTCCTGAAGCAGGGCGTCCGGCTCGGATTCGCGCAGCGCGCCGAGGTCGGCGAAGCCGGTGGCCACCGCCACGGCGCGGGCGCCCGCCTCACGCGCCGCGAGCACGTCGAGCGGCGTGTCGCCCACCAGCACCGCGCCGGTGGTCTCTCCGTAGCGCGCGACGGCACGCTCACGCGCGACGGCCACGAGGTCCGAGCGCCGCTCGTGCGGGTCCGAGCCGTACGCGCCGGCCTCGAAGTCGAGCCACCGGTCGAGCCCGAATGCGCCCACCTTGACCGCGGCGTTGGCCTCGATGTTGCCTGTGAGCAGCGAGTTCACGACGCCGTCGTGCTCGTGGAGCGCTTCGAGCGTCTCGGGCACGCCGGGGTAGACGCGGCCGTCCGCGGCGATCGCGTCCTTCCGCGCGGCGAGCCTGACCTCGAGCTGCTCGAGCACCGCCGGCAACTGGTCGAACGAGCCGTTCAACATGGACAGCGCGATCTGATGGTCCGTGCGCCCGGCGTATTCGACCCACTCGGGCACGCCCCCGACCACCTCCTCGAACGCCTCCTCGAAGGCATGTCTGCCATGGCCGGCGGAGTCGACTAGCGTGCCGTCGATGTCCCAGAGCACGAGGAGCACGTGAGCATCTTCGCGCTTGTCCACGGTGGCTGGCATGGCGCCTGGTGCTGGGACCGGGTGGCGCCGCTCCTTCGCGAGCGCGGCCACGAGGTGGTCGTGCCCGATCTGCCGTCGGAGGACACCGACCTCGGGCTCGAGGACTACGCGGACACGATCGAGCGTGCACTTGGCGATGCCGACGACGTGATCATGGTCCCGCACTCATTGGGCGGCCTGGTTGGGCCGGTGGTGGCACGGCGCCGCCCGCTGACGGCGCTGGTCTACCTGTGCGGCCTCGTGCCGCAGCCGGGCCTGAGCTTCGGCGAGCAGGTGTCCGCGGCCGATGAGCCGATCCTGACGATCGCCGGCGGACGTGAGACGGACGAGCAGGGCCGCTCCCACTGGCCGGACCCCGACGCCACGGCGCGGATCATGTACCCGGACCTCGCGAAGGAGGACGCGACCTGGGCCTTCGAGCGGCTGAGGCCGCAGGCGCAGAGGTCGCAGGGGGAGCCCTCGCCGGAGCCGCCCGCGGGCCTGCGGGTGGAATCGATCCTCGGCACGGAGGACAGGATGGTTAGCCCGGACTGGTCGCGCCGGGTCGCGCGCGAGCGGCTTGCGGTCGAGCCCATCGAGATCCCGACCGGCCACTTCCCGATGATCACCCACCCCAAGCTGCTCGCGGGCGAGCTAGCGAAGCTCGACGCCCAGTAGCTCCTCGAGCCGCGGGAGCGTCGTGTCGGCGCCGCGGTGGAGCACGGCCGTCATGCCCACCGCCTCGGCGCCCTCGCAGTTCTCGCGCAGGTCGTCCACGAAGACGCAGTCGGCGGGCGGGAGGCCCACGCGCTCGGCGCCCAGCTCGTAAATGGCGGGCTCCGGCTTGTGGATGCCCTCGTCGCCCGAGATCACCACGCCGTCGAAGAGCGCCGGGAAGGTCGAGCGGTCGTACCGGCCGGCGCCCATCGAGTTCGAGATCAGCCCCGTCCTCACGCCCTGGACGCGCGCCCGGCGGAGTGCCTCGACCATTTCCTGATCCTCCTGGATGTGGCCGAACATGCGGTCCACGAGCCCGCCGCGCCGCTCCGGCTCCAGCTCGAGCAGCTCGCCGAAGCGCTCGGCGAACCGTTCCTCGGTCAGCTCGCCGCGCTCCAGGCCGCGCACGCACTCGAGCGCGCGCGGATCCTCGCGAAACAGGCGCTTGATCGCCTGCGGATCGAGGCCCTCGTCCTCGCAGAACGCTCGGAACGAGTCGAACACGTTTGTCGTGAGCACGCCGCCGAAGTCGACCAGCAGGCCCCTCACGAGTGGGCGATCTCGCGCGCCTTCTCGGCGAGCATCGGGACGCCCTTGTCGAACAGGCCGAGGTACTCGTCGTCGGAGTTGCCCGCCTGGAACCGCTTGTAGTTCCCCTCCATGAACACGGCCGCCTTCCACAGAGCGAGCGCCTGGTACCAGTTGAGCGCGGACATCGAGCGGCCGCTCCGCTCCTCGTAGCGCGCGATCAGCTCCTCGCGCGTTAGGAAGCCGTCGCGACGGGTGACGGCGCTCAGGTTCGCGAACATCGTGTCCTGCGGGTCGTCCTGCTCGACCCACGTGACGGTCATGTAGCCCAGGTCGGCCAGCGGGTCGCCGATCGTCGACAGCTCCCAGTCGAAGATCGCCACGAGCTCGGCCGGCGCGGAGTCGGCCATCATCACGTTGCCGAGCCGGTAGTCGCCGTGGACGATCGTGGCCGCCTGCGAGTCGGGCATGTTGTCTCGCAGCCACTCGCCGAGCTCCTCCACCACCGGCAGCTCGCGCGTCTTGTTGTGCTCCCACAGCCCGCTGAAGCGCCGCACCTGGCGCTCCAGGTAGCCGGTCGGCTTGCCGTAGCCCTCGAGGCCGCAGGCACTCCAGTCCACCGCGTGCACCTCCACCAGCGCGTCCACGAGCTCCTCGGAGGTGTGCGCCCGCTCGTCCGGCGTGTCGAGCGCGTCGGGGACCTGACTCGCCAGCACGTTCCCGTGCACCTCCTCCATCACGTAGAACGGGACGCCGAGCACCCCCTCGTCGTCGCCCACGGCAAGCACCTTCGGCACGCGCACGGGCGTGCGCTCCAGCGCCCGCAGGAGGCGCGCCTCGCGGAGCACGTCGTGAGCGGACGGCGGCAGCGGCGGGCGCGGCGGCCGCCGCAGCACGACCCGCGTGTCGCCCCGGCGGACCAGGAACGTGATGTTCGAGTGGCCCTCGCCGATGCGCTCCACCTCGACGCGACCGTCGCCGATCCCGTGCGCGTCGAGGAACTCCTCGAGCGGCTCGCGCACCACGAGCGGCGGCAGCTCGAGGCCGGCGGCGTCCCCGGCTGTGTCGACCACGTCCATCGTGGCCGGGAATCCTATGTCGCGGCCCAGGCCTCCACGAGGAACCAGCCCTGGCGGCCGTCCGTATCGCGCACCAGCTCCACACGGAGCCGTGTCGGCACGTCGTCGTTGCCATCCGGCGGCACGAGCCGCACGTCGAACTCGCGCAGGCTCACGTCGCCGGCGAGCACCTCGACCAGGTGGGCGGCCACGTACCGGCGGTCCGCCGTGTGCACGAGCTGCCTCCAGCCGAGGTGGCGCAGGGCGGGCTCGTCGAGCCGGACCAGGCTGCAGAACGCCTGGTTCGCGGTCCAGACGGCACCATCGGTGCCGATCACGGCGCGAGCCCCGTTCCGCTCGAGCGGCGAGTCCACGGCCCTAGATTCGACCCAGGCGGATGGTTCTCCCATCAGCCGAGCGGCCTGATCTCCGCACCCGGGCATCCTCCAATCGGCCTCCTACGGTCGCGGGAACCCACCAATCGGTGTTACAAAGAGTGGTCGTGCCGAACGAGCGAATCCGAGTGGTGGTAGCGGACGATCATCCGCTCTACCGCACGGGCCTGGTCGACACGGTCAAGCGCAGGCCCGACCTCGAGCTGGTCGGGCAGGCGGAGGACGGCGAGTCCGCGCTCGACGAGATCCGCAGCCTGTCCCCGGACGTCTGCGTGCTCGACGTGAAGATGCCGGGCCTCGGCGGCGTCGACGTGCTGAAGACGCTCGAGCGCGAGGGCCTGCCGGTGCGCGTGGTGTTCGTGTCCGCGTACTACGACAGCGACGTCGTCTACGGGGCGCTCGGGAGCGGCGCCTCCGGCTACCTGTCGAAGGACTCCACCGGGGACGAGATCTGCGACGCGCTCGTCGCGGCCGCTCAGGGGCGCACGACTCTGGGCACGGACGTCCAGGCGGCCGTGGCCAAGGAGATCCGGCGGCGGAGCGGCGACCAGGAACGGCTCCTCACGCCGCGAGAGGACGAGATCCTCAGGATGACCGCCGACGGCCTGTCCGCGCCCGAAATCGCGCGCAAGCTCCACCTCGGAGCCACGACCGTGAAGACCCATCTGCAGCGCGTGTACGAGAAACTCGGCGTCTCGGACCGGGCTGCCGCCGTGGCCGAGGCCATGCGGCGGGGCATTCTGGACTAGCCGCGCCCGTTCCCGTCGGGCATCCAGAAGTCGACGGTGGTGCCGTCGCCCGGCGTGCTCGTGAGCGCGAAGCGTCCGCCCGCCGCCTCGGCGCGCTCCCTCATCGACACAAGGCCAATGTGCCCGGCGTCGGGCGCAGCGCGGTGGCCCGACACCTCGAAGCCCTCGCCGTCGTCGCGCACCCTCACGGCGACACCGGCGCCGCGCCGTTCCAGCAGGACGTCCACCGAGCTGGCGTGCGCGTGCTTGCGGACGTTCGTGAGTGCCTCGAGCGCGACGCGGTAGAGCACGGCCCGCGACTCGGGTGACGGCTCGGACTCGAGCCGGTTGTCCACGCGCCAATCGAAGCCGTTGTGGTGGAACGAGTCCGCCAGGAACAGCTCGAGGGCGGGGGCGAGGCCGGCCTCGTCGAGGGCCGGCGGCCGCAGCTCGAACAGAAGCCGGCGCAGCCGCAGGTTCGCCTCGCCGAGCGCCTGGCGGGCCTTCAGGGCCACCTCGCGCTCGGCCGGGTCCGTGAGCTCGGCGATCAGCGCGTCCAGGCGGAGACCCGCAGCCGACACGGCCTGCGCCGTGTCGTCGTGGATGTCCGCGGCGATGCGCCGGCGCGTCTCCTCCTCGACCGCGACGAGCTCTGCGATCAGCCTCGTCTGCTCGCTCTGGCGGTGCTCGATCTCCTCGGCGGCGATGTTGAGGGCGTTGGCGACGTCGGTGAGCTCGGCGAAGCCGCGCGGCACCGGAGCCCGGGCGCTGAGGTCGCCCGCGCCGAACCGGCGCGCGGACTCCACGACCCCGGAGGTCCAGCGCTCGAGCAGGAGCTTGGTGGCGAGGTAGCTCAGGAGCAGGGCAAACGCGAGTCCGATGACTCCGAGCGAGATGAATCGCTTCAGGCCCTCGTTCGGATCCGCGTACACGACCGAGGAGGGCCGGCCCGCGGCCACGTACATCTCCGCACCGCCCACTCCGGTCACGGGTGCGAAGCCCTGAATGCGCGCCACGCCGTCAAGGCCCGTCAGCTCCGCTGTCCCCTGGCGGCGATCAAGCACGGTACTGACGAGCGGCTGATTGGGCAGCTTCCGCCCGACGGCGCCCGCCAGCGGCGGCACGCGGGCCAGGATCGTGCCGTGCCTGTCGAACAGGACGACCGTGGTATTGCGGGCAGGCTCGTGGAAAGTCGCGGCCTCGCCGAGCGTGCGGGTGTCGATCCCGGCGAATATCACCATCTTCGACCGCCGTGGTCCCGTCGGGAGCGGTTGCGCGGCGACGAGGGCGCTGGTGCCCGCCAGCGGGTCGATGGCGTAGTCGCCGAGCACGAACCTGCCAGCCCCAATCGCCGCCGTGAACCATTGGGTGTGTCCCACCTTCGCCACCTCTCGGGGCCGGATCACTCCCGCCTGCGTCGCGCCGCAGGTGACGGTGCCGTCGCGGCCGGCTATGCCGATCGAGCTGTATCGGCTGGTCGAGCGCGGCACGAGACCGAGGAGCCGCTCGCAGCTCTGCCGGCCCGGGTGACGAGCAAGATCCCGGGCGAGAGGCGCCAGGAAGCCGGCCGTGCCTTCGATCACCCGCTTCACGTCCGCGCGCACCACCTTCGCGCTGTCGAGCACCTCCTGCTTGGCCCGCTCGCGCCCGTCCCGCCGCTCGGCCAGCTCGGTGATGACCGCGGCAATTGTGAGTGGCGCAAGCGCCACGAAGACGAGCAGGGCGATGCGTCCGCGGAGTCCGAGTCGCATGGTTCTGGCGCAGTTTCGCTCAGGTGGCGGCGTTTCGCCTGTCTAAGCTTCGGCCGCGTGAGACCGACCCGACTTGCATTCCCGCTCGCGATCCTGCTTTCCCTCCTGCTCGCCGCGCCCGCCGGGGCAGCGTTCGACTGGACGACGCAGGTGGTGAACTTCGAGTTCCAGCCCACCGAGCGCAAGATCAGCGTTGGCGACACGGTGACCTGGAACTTCGTGGACGACGGCCACACGACCGCCAGCCTAGGCGGGCAGCCCGACTCGTGGAAGTCCGCCGACACCGGCACGAACGCGGCGGGCACGAGCTTCCCGCATCAGTTCAACACCCCCGGCAAGTACCAGTACGTCTGCCTCCAGCACCGCGACTTCATGACGGGCACGATCGAGGTGGGCACCGACGCGGTCATCAACTCGGTCTCGAGGTTCAAGACGAAGCGCACCGGCCACACGGTGAAGATCAGCTTCCTCCTGAACGAGCCGGCGAAGATCACCTACAAGCTCAGCGGGCCCTCGCGCCGCACCGTGAAGAAGGGACGGCTCGACGCGGGCCGGCAGAGCTTCACGCTCAAGCGGCTGAAGAAGGGGACCTACCGCGGCAAGCTCACCGTGGTGGACGACTTCGACAAGAAGATCACCCCGAAGAACTTCTTCGTGATCCGGTGAGAGCACCACGTATCGCGGCGGTCACGCTGGCGCTGGCCCTGACGCTGTGCGCGCCGGCCGTGGCGAAGGACCCCGGCCGCTGGACGCTGACGGGCTGGAGCTCGCTGCCCACCACCTACTGGCAGGGCGCGACCACCTCGGGGCCGGGGAAGCCGCTCTTCTTCTCGGGCTTCTCCACCGGGCTGCACCGGACCGCGCGCAACCTCAAGCAGACCGGCTCGGCCGACCCGGTCATCCCGCCGCTCGTGCTGGCCACGGAGGGCTACAACCACGTCGGCGACATCGGGTTCCAGGGCGGCCGCGTGCTGCTCCCGCTCGAGTGCTACACGCCCGGCGGCCCGAACGGCGGGAACACCTGCGGCACCGGGTCGTTCGGCGTGGCCGACCCGGGGACGCTCGCCTTCAAGTACTACGTGAAGCTCGATCCGGCTGAGATTCCTAAGGCGATGTGGGTGGAGAGCTCGCCCGACGGGAAGCGCCTCTGGACCTCGAGCGGCAACGATCTGCTGGCGTACCGCGCGGCGGACGTGACGGCGGCGAACGCCGCCCCGGGCGCGGCCCCGATCCACTCCGTGCGGCGCCTGGCAGGAGCCGTACCGCCGAGCGGCGTGACCGGCGCCGCCTTCCACCGCGGCCGCCTGCTGCTCGCCGGCTCGCAGGGCACGACCTACCAGGTGTGGTCGGTGAACACCTCGACCGGCAAGCGGCGGCTCGAGCTCGAGCTGCCGAATGTGCAGGGCGAGTCGGAGGGGCTGGCGCAGGTGCCGCTTCTAGGCGGCCGGCTCCACTACCTCGTCGCGCCGCTCGCGGCGCAGCCGACCTTCGCCCCGGGCGTCGGGATGCTGCACTTCACAACCGGGCGCTGGGCCGGGCGAGGGCTGCGGGTCTCGACGCGCTCTTCCAATGCCACCAGCCTCACACCGACTGTGAACGTGACCGTGAAGCGGCACGGCCGCCCCGTCGCGGGCGCCAGGGTGAGCGTGGCCGGATTCCTGGCCACGACGAACCGCCGCGGCAGGGCGACCGTCCGGCCGAAGCTGGGCGTGCCGGGGACCTTCGCGGCGCTGGCGAGCAAGGGGCGCCCGGCGCTGCGCGGGCGCTCGGCGTTTGCGCACTACGGGCCGGCGATCGCGGCGGCGGGCTCGATTGCCCGCGCCGCCCGGTAAGCGGGGCGAACTACAGCATTAAAGGGCGGCCCCATCGGGGGTTGGTCGACTTATGTACTGAGGTGAGTACATAAAACGCCCAACCCGGTTCCCCTCAGTGCTCGTAGTTCGGGGAGCGGGCGCGTTCGGGGAGCGGGCGCGTTCGGGAACCGGCGCGTCTAGGCGATCTCATCCACGTGGCGCACATTGGCCACGTCGTCCGCCTCATCGCTCGCCGCCGCCTCGAACCAGCCGTCCAGGATCTCGGTGAGCATGGCCTCGCTCGTGGTGCGCAGCGAGAGCGCCAGCACGTTCGCGTCGTTCCACTTCCGCGCGCCGCGGGCGGTCTCGGCGTCGGCGCACAGCGCGGCGCGGATTCCGGGCACCTTGTTCGCCGCGATCGAGGCGCCCGTGCCCGTCCAGCAGCACACGATTCCCTGCCCGGCGCGGCCGTCGGCGACGTCGCGGGCCGCGGCCTCGCTGGCCCATGCCCAGTCGTCGCGCTCCTCGTCGCTCAGGGCGCCGTGCACGACTGGCTCGTGGCCGCGTCGCCGGAGCTCGCGTACGACCGCGTCCGCCACGCCGGTGCGCTCGTCTGCGGCCACCGAGATTCGCATCGGTCCAGCCTAGTCTTGAGGCGTGCCCGAGTTGCCCGAGGTCGAAATCACCACACGCCGCCTGTCGGCCGGCGTCGCCGGCGCGCGCGTGGAGTCAGCGCTGGCACCGGGCCTCGTCGCGCTCAAGACGTTCGACCCGCCGCTCGAGGCGCTCGCCGGCCGTGAGCTGGATGGCGTCCGCCGGATCGGGAAGATGCTCGCGGTCGAGTCAGGCGACCTCACGCTGCTCGTCCATCTGATGTCGGCCGGGCGGCTCCAGCTCTTCGACGAGCGCGCGTCGCTGCGCGACCGCGCCTCGCGGATCCTGGTCCGGCTCGAGGACGGCCGCGAGCTGCGGCTGCGCGAGTTCGGCACGCAGCAGCGCGCCTGGGCGAAGCTCCTGCGCGCGGACGCGGTGGCGGACGACGAGGCGGTCGCGACCCTGGGCCCCGACGCTTACCCGCCGCCTCCGGTGGACGAGGTCGCAAAGCTGCTCGACCAGCCCCGTCACCTCCACCCGCTGCTCCGCGACCAGCGGACGATCGCCGGCATCGGCCGCTCATGGGTGGACGAGCTCCTGTGGACCGCGCGGCTGTCGCCGTTCCAGAAGGGCTCGGATCTGGATGACGAGGAGATCGAGGCGCTCCATGCGGCGATGGACGAGGTCCTCGGCGGCGCGATCGCCCACTACGAGGAGGTGGTGGGCGACACGATCCCCGACAAGATGCCGATGCCGCTCCAGGTGCACCGGAGGGCGGGCGAGGACTGCCCCCGCTGCGGTGCCCGCATCGAGGCGATCCACTTCAAGGACTACGTCATGTGTTACTGCCCGGAGGAGCAGACGGGTGGCCGGGTGCTGAAGGACCGTAGGCTGTCGAGGCTGCTCAAATGATCGAGCCCGGCGACACCGCACCCGACTTCGAGCTGCCGGACCAGGATGGGCGGCCGGTCCGGCTGTCCGACTTCCGCGGGCGGCCGGTGGTCCTCTACTTCTATCCGAGGGCCGATACGCCGGGGTGCACGACCCAGGCGTGCGGCGTGCGCGATCACCTGCCGGCCTATGAGGACGCCGACGCGGTGGTCCTCGGCGCCTCGCCCGACCCCGTGGACGCGGTCAAGCGCTTTCACGACAAGCAGGGCCTCAACTTCACGCTGCTCGCCGACGCGGACCACGCCGTGGGGGACACCTATGGCGTCTGGGCCGAGAAGTCGATGTACGGGAAGAAGTTCTGGGGCGCTCTGCGCGCCACCTTCATCATCGATCCCGAGGGCAAGGTCGCACACGTGATCCCGAAGGTCTCGCCGAAGACGCACGACGACGAGGCGCTCGCCGCGCTCGCGCGGCTCCGCGAGGCCGCCCGATCGTGACCTGGCTCGCCCTCCTCGTGTTCGTGGTCGTGGTGGTCTACGCCGGGCTGATCGTCGCGATCGCGATCGGCTCGCGGCAGTGGGACCTGCGCCTGATCGCGAAGCTCGTGCCGCATTGTGCGGTGCTGTTCAAGCGGCTCCTCTCCGACCCGCGCGTGTCGACGGGCTGGAAGATCGCGTCCGCGCTGACGCTCGTCTACCTCGCCTTTCCGTTCGACCTCGTGCCCGACTTCATCCCGGTTGCCGGCCAGCTCGACGACGCGATCCTCGTCGCGCTCGTGCTCAGGGGCCTCCTCCGCAGCGCAGGACCGCGGCTCATGCGCGAGCACTGGCCGGGCCCGACAGCGATGCTCGTTCCGCTGGAGCGGTTCGCTGGCGTGGCTCCGGTGGCTCGCGGTGGATGGCAACGCCGGCGATGACGAGCACCACACCCGTCAGCTCACGCGCGGACGGGATCTGGGTGAGCACGACGATCCCGATCACGGTCGCGGTGGCCGGCAGGAGCGACACCATCAGCGCGTAGGTGGCACGCGCCAGCCGCTGCATGGCGAGCTGGTCGGAGACGTACGGCACCACCGAGGAGCAGATGCCCACCCCGATCCCGGCGAGCAGCGCCACCGGGTCGCTCACGGCGGGCAGGACCTGCCATCCGCCGATCGGTGTGACCACCACCGCCGCCACCAGCATCGAAGCCGCGAGTCCGTCGATGCCCGTCAGCGCCGGGTACCGCGACACCCGGTGGGCCAGCACGATGTAAGCGGCGAACAGGACCGCGTTGGCGAAGGCGAACGCGATGCCGAGCGGCTCACCCGCCAGGTGCACGCCGGTGAGCGCATAGACCCCCGCGACCGCCGTGGACAGCGCCACGACGTTCCGCTGCGAACGCGCGCCCAGTGCCGCGAGCGCGATCACCGGCAGGAACTCGATCGCCGCCACGGTGGCCAGCGGGAGCCTGTCGATCGCCAGGTAGAAGCACGCGTTCATCACTGCGAGGACCGCGCCCCACTGGACGAGTAGCCACCGGCCGTCGCGCTCGAGCGAGCCCACCGAGCGCCACGGCCGTCGCCAGACGGCGAGCACGAATGCCGCGGACGCGATCCGGAGCCACGCCACCCCCAGCACGTCCACGCGCGCGAAGAGGAGGACGGCGAACGCCGGTCCCAGATAGTGGAATACGGCACTCACGACGAACCACAGATGCGGCGGGATTCGCTCTGCAACCGGCACGATGGACAGCGTCCCGCGCGCTCAGCACGGCGTACATGGCAAATCGACGGTATTCTGGGCGAGATGGCTTCGAATGGCGCGCTCGACGAGACTAATTGCCTTCTGATCACAGAGCTTCAGCGCGATGCGCGGTTGTCGCTCGCCGAGCTGGGGCGCCGAGTGGGCCTGTCGTCACCGGCCGTGGCCGAGCGGCTTCAGCGGCTGGAGCAGAGCGGCACGATCCGCGGCTACCGCGCCGAGGTGGACCCGCGCGCGGTCGGGCTGTCGCTCAGCGCGATCATCCGCGTGCGGCCGTCACCGGGCCAGATCGAGAACGTGGCGGAGCGTGCGCGCGAGACGCCCGAGGTCGTCGAGTGCCACCGGGTGACCGGCGACGACTGCTACGTCATGCGCGCCCACCTGCGTGACGTGATGCATCTGGAGGAGGTGATCGACCGCTTTACCGTGCTCGGCCAGACCACCACCTCCATCATGCAGTCGTCGCCGGTTCCGGGCCGGCCGATCGACCTCAGCTGACGGTCAGCGTGCCCTTCATGCCGGCCGCCTTGTGGCCGTCGACCGGGCAGTAGAACTCGTACTTGCCGGGCTTCAGCTTGGCGGTGACGCGCGAGACGCTGCCTCCGCTCGTCACGACGGCGCCCTTCTTCTCGATGCCGCCGCCCTCCATCTCGACCGCGTGCGGGACGCTCGAGGTGTTGGTCATGACGATCGTGACGTTGCCGGCCTTGGCCGACAGCGAGGTCTTGTCGAACTTGAGCGCCCCGTTCGGGTCGGCCGCGATCTTCAGGACGGTGCCGCCGCCGGCGGTGGCACCGCCGCCGCTGCTCGTGGTGTTGGAGCTCGCGCCGCCTGAGCTGTTGCCGCTGCTGCTCGACGAGGAGCTGTCGTCATCGCCGCCGCACCCCGCGATCGGGATCGCGAAGGCACAGAGGACTGCTATGAGGGAAAAGGCGCGCATGGAGAGGACTACGCACCCCTGTCGGGTGGGGTTCAGTAGTTGAGCTTCCCGCGCATGACCTCCGCGCCGCGCATCCCGCGGTCGGAGCGGCGTGTGATCACCACCACGTGGTACTCGCCCGGCTTGACTCGCGCGGTCAGCTCCGCGGCCGCGGTGCCGTCGGCCTGGGCGTAGAAGCGCCCGCCGTTGATCCAGCGACCGTCATTGCGCACGCACCACAGCTCGTACGTGCGCCCCATCCTGACCGGAAGGTGGTCGGCACGCAGCTTCACGCGAGTGCCCGCCGGGACCGCTGCCACGTCCGCCGAGCCCTCCGCGCCGCCGCCGGCGGGCAGGCTCCACAGGTCCGCGTGTGCGTACGCGGTGTTCGTGTCGCCGGGCAGGGCCACGACCAGGAGCGCCGCGAGGAGCGCCGCCACGGCTACCGCCGGGATCGCCAAGCGCGGCCAGCGGCGCCGGCGCGGGGCCGAGCGCGCGCGCTCGCGCACGAAGCGGTCGAGCACCTCGTCCTCGAGGCCCGGTGACGGCACGGCGACCTCGGCGTCGGCCTGGACCAGGTCCAAAAGCGCCGGCAGCTCGGAGAGCGACCGGATCTCGGCGGCGCATCGCGGGCACTCGGCGAGGTGGATACGCATCTCATCCATCTCGTCCGGCTCGAGCGCGCCGAGCACGTACGGGCCCACCTGCTCCGCATGGCTGCGGCAGCCGCTCATGGGTCGATCTCCATCTCGTCGAAGATCAGCCGCAGGTGGCGCAGCCCGTACGAGGTGCGGCTCTTCACGGTGCCGATCGGCACGCCGGTCTTGTCCGCGATCTCGCGCATCGTCAGTCCCCCGTAGTGCGCCAGCCGGATCACCTCTCGATGCTGGGGTGACAGACGTGACAGAGCGGCCGTGACCTGCCAGCGCAGCACGGCCTGGTCGAGGGCGGCGTCCACCTCAGCCACACCATCGAGCGCGTTCTCGTCATCGCTCCGCTGCGGCCGCACCGCGGCGCGCCTGTGGGCGTCGATGATCCGGTTACGGGCGATCGCGTACAGCCACGTGCGGACGCTCGCGCGCCGCTTGTCGTAGTCGTTCGCGTGCCGCCACAGCTGCGCGAATACGTCCTGCACCACCTCCTCCGCGAGCTCTCGGTCCCCGAGCGCGCTCGTCGCGAATCCGAACAGCTCGGGGGCATAGCGACGGTAGAGCTCGCGCAGCTCATCTCCGCTGCGGTCCCCCCGCAGCCTCTGAACGAGGGTCGCGTCGCTCGACGCCATGCCCTTACCTATACGCGATCCGGCGCGGCACGGTTCGTATCGCGGCTAGGAATGGCGCGTCAGCAACACCAGCGCGAAGCCGAGTGTGTCACGCCCGCCCGGCATCGTCAGCCGCCGCCTCGCCTGCTGCGCGCGCTCACGGAGGACCGGGTGGTCGTGCCGCTCGCTGTTCAGGATCAGTCTCCACTCGTAGCGATCCCAGTCGGCCTCGCTCGCTACGGAGGCGTAGAGCGGCGTGAGGCCGGCGTCCTCCGCGGCACGCATCAGCCCGGGGTAGTCGGGTAGCTCGTCGGCAGTGGCGCCGCCGAGCGCGTCGAGGTACTCCTCGGTTGGCGGGCGGCGCCAGTAGCCCTCGCCGATGAGGACCTGCCCGCCGGGCTCGACGAGGTCGTGCAGCGCGCCGAAGGCGCCCGGGAACCCGCCCAGCGCGTGGCTCGACGCGATACAGATGACGAGGTCGAACGTCCGGTCCGGCGGGCGCTCGGCGACCGTCACGTTCAGCTCGGCAGGTGCCGCCTCGACGAGCGCCGGGTCGGCGTCATAGCCGGCCGGCTCGACCTCGTAGCGGGCCGCCACCCTCCGCAGCACCTCCGCGCGGCCGCACGCCACGTCGAGCACCCGGGCTCCCTGCGGGAGGGCGAGGAGCTCGATGGCCTCGTCGAGCGCATGCTCGGCGAGCGGGTTGTAGAGCACCAGCTCTCCGTGAGCTATGCGCGAGGCCTCTGCGCGGTCCACGCCGCGCACCGTACCTTTCCGAGCGTGGCCCCCGCCCCCCTGGCAAGCCTCGGCGGTTCGTTCGAGTCGTTCTTCAACGCGGTCGACGAGTTCTTCTCGAACCTCGCATCGGTCCGGCTCCTGCCGCTGCTGCTCGCGCTGGTCCTGTTCACCTGTTACCTGACGCTGCGCGCGCGGGCGAGCTTCAACGTGCTACGGGCGGCCTACCCGACCGAGCGGATCCAGTTCCTCCGGATCTGGGGCGCGTACTTCGCCGGCTACGGCTTCAACGCCGTGATCCCGGCCCGCGGCGGCGACGTCGTCCGGCTCTTCCTCACGAAGAACTCGGTGCCGAATTCGAGCTACCCGGCCGTGGCGGCGACGTTCGTGGTCGAGCTGCTCTTCGACGTGGTGATGGGCTCGCTGATGCTGCTGTTCGCCTTCACCCAGGGCGTGTTCCCGAAGCCGCCGGACTTCGCGAAGCTGAATGCGTTCGACCTGTCGTACTTCGCGCAGCACCCCGAGCTCATGCTCTTCGTCCTGACCCTGGCCGGGGTGCTGGGCCTGGCCGGGTTCGCCGTCCTCAGCATCCGCGTGAAGGCGTTCTGGGAGCGGGTCCGCCAGGGCTTCACGATCCTGCAGGACCGCGAGCGCTACATCCGCGAGGTCTTCCTCGTGCAGCTGGGTGGCTGGTGCTTCCGGTTCGCGGCGTTCTGGATGCTGCTCGAGGCGTTCAACGTGGGCGGCTCCGTCAAGAACGTCCTGCTGGTGCTGGGCGTGAACGCGGTCTCGGCCGCGGTGCCTTTCACCCCTCAGGGCGCGGGCGTGCAGCAGGCGCTGCTCACGAAGGTGTTCGCCCATACCGCCCCGGGCGCCACCGTGGCGTCCTACTCGGTGGGCCAGCAGATCGCGATCGGACTGCTCACCTTCGGCATCGGGTTCGCGGCGATCGTCTTCATCTTCCGCTACCGGAGCTTCCGGGAGGTGATCCAGCGCGGGCAGGAGGAGCGCGCTACGTCCCGAAGCCCTCGCGAGCCTCCCGTACCAGGATGACGGCCTCCGGGAACAGCGACTGCATCGCCGCGCGGAGGTCCTGCACCTGCTGCTCGGCGTTGCCCTGCAGGTTCAGGCGGTTGATGCCGGCGACGGTCATGTCGACGGCCAGCTTGATGGCGTTGTCGGCCCAGGCCACCTTCTGTGCTCCCTGCATCTGCTGAGCGAACTCCTCCATGCGCCTGCGAAGCTCGTCCGGATCGCCGAAGAGTCCGCCAAATGGGTCTTCTGAGGACATGGGTCAAGGGTAGGGGAGGACCCGATATTGTCGCTCGACCAATGCGGATCTCGGAGATCATGACCCAGGGCGTCGTGACCGCCGACACGGGCGACACGCTGCGCCACGTCGGCGAGCTGATGCGCGACCGAAACGTGGGCTCGGTCGTGATCTGCGAGGGCGGCCGGCCGGTCGGGGTGATCACCGACCGCGACCTCGCGCTCGCCGTGGTCGCGGACCGGGTCGATCCGGACACGCGCGCCGGCGAGCACGCGTCACGTCCCATCGTGACCGGCGAGGTGGAGATGCATATCGAGGAAGCGGTGGCGCTGATGATCCAGCACCGCGTGCGGCGGCTGCCGGTCACCGATGGCGACGGCCTCGTCGGCATCGTCACGATCGACGATCTGGCGGTCCGGGCGGGCGACCTCCACCAGGCGCAGCAGATCACCGCTGAGGTGGCCAAGGCGGCGCTGCCCGAGTTCTACTTCCACCAGCGCGGAGGCTGAAGGATGGCGCCGCTCACACCCGGCCAGCTCCGCACCCGGCAGCGGATCGAGGGCCTGATCAAGCTGGCGGCTCCCGCTCTCGATCTCGTGCTTGCCGTGGGCGAGCGGGTGTCGAAGGTGGTCGAGCCCGAGGACGTGGAGTACTACCCGCCGCGCGTGACGAGCGAATCGCCTCCGCCACTCAAGCGGACGTGACGCGCGACGACCAGCTTCAGTGGGAGGCCCGCTGGGCCGTCCCCGCGGCGATCGCGTCGTTCGGCGCGGCACTCCTGCTCGTGGTCAGCGCGACCACCTTCTTCCCGAAGGACCGCAAGGGCATCGGCCGGGCGCCGGACCTCCTGCTGTCGATTCACGACCAGTCCGGCGCGTACCTCACGTCGGCGGTGCTCACGGCGCTCGCGGCGCTGCTGCTCCTGGCCGTCTTCTACTACCTGTTCCGCGCCGTGGTCGCGCGCGGCGGCGGCGTGCCTCAGTGGTTCGTGTACCTCGTGTACGCCGCACCGATCCTGTTCGCGATCGGCAGCGTCGTCTATGCGTTCCAGGCGACCGACATCGCCGACGAGTTCGCCTCGGGCACGCCCATCCGCGGCCAGGCGGGCGAGGACCGTGCAAAGGACCTCAGCGACATCAGCCCGGCGCTGATCGCAGCCCAGACGGCCGGGACGGTGGGCGTGGCGTTCCTGTTCGTGATGCTCCCGCTGCGCGCCCGGCGGGTCGGGCTGCTCACGCCCTTCATGGGCATCCTCGGGGCGATCGCCGGCGCCCTCGTCGTGTTCCAGCTCGCGGGCGTCTCCGCGATCGTCCAGGGCTTCTGGCTTGCCGCGCTCGGCCTGATCTTCCTCGGCCGCTGGCCGGGCGGGCGCGGGCCGGCCTGGGAGTCGGGCGAGGCGGAGCCGTGGCCGTCCGCGCGCCAGCGCCAGGCTCAGCTTCGTGGCGACCCGCCGCGGGGCGACCCCCCGCCGGCCGACCCGAGCACCGACGGCGCGCCGGGCACCGCCGACCCCGAACCGGTGCCGGATCGTCCCCCGTCCCGAAAGCGGCGCAAGAAGAGGCGCTAGGCGCTTTAGGCGATGGCCGGCGCGTCCGGAAGGCGGTCGAGCGCCGCTTCCATGTCCGCCTGCGAGAACTCCGGGTCCTCGAGCTGCCCGGCGAGATAGCTCTCGTAGGCGGACATGTCGAAGTGGCCGTGGCCTGAGAGGCCCAGCAGGATCACGCGCTCATCGCCCGCCTGCTTGGCCGCCTCGGCCTCGTCCAGCACCGCGCGGATCGCGTGGGCCGGCTCCGGCCCGGGGATGATCCCCTCGGTCCGCGCGAACCGGAGCGCGGCCGCGAAGGTCTCGTTCTGCTTGTAGGCGCGCGCCTCGATCAGCCCGTTCTTGACGAGGCCGCACAGCATCGGCGAGTCCCCGTGGTAGCGGAGGCCGCCGGCGTGCACGGGTGGCGGCACGAAGTCGTGCCCGAGCGTGTACATCGGCATCAGCGGCGTGAGGCCGACGGTGTCGCCGAAGTCGTACCGGTAGGCGCCGCGGGTGAGCGTGGGGCAGGCGGCGGGCTCGGCGGCCAGGAAGCGCGTCTTCGCCTCGCCGCGCAGCAAGCGCCGGACGAACGGGAACGTGAGGCCCGCGAAGTTCGAGCCACCTCCCACGCAGCCCACGATCACGTCGGGCTCCTCGCCCGCCATCTCCATCTGCGCGATCGCCTCCTGGCCGATCACGGTCTGATGGAGGCACACGTGATTCAGCACCGAGCCGAGCGCGTAGTTCGTGCCCTCGTCTCCGGCGGCCACCTCCACCGCCTCGGAGATCGCTATGCCGAGCGAGCCCGTGGGGTGCTCGGCCTGGCTCCTGCCGGCCTCCGTGGTGTCGCTCGGGGACCGGATCACCGTGGCGCCCCAGCTCTCCATCATCGCGCGCCGGTACGGCTTCTGGTCGTAGCTCGCGCCGACCATGTACACGACGCACTCGAGCCCGAACAGGCTGCACGCGAGGGCGAGCGCCGAGCCCCACTGGCCGGCGCCGGTCTCGGTGGACAGCCGCCGCACGCCGGCCTCCTTGTTGGCGTATGCCTGAGCGACCGCGCTGTTCGGCTTGTGCGAGCCGGCCGGTGAGACGCCCTCGTACTTGTAGTAGATGTGCGCCGGCGTATCGAGCTCACGCTCGAGCCGGTGGGCGCGGAAGAGCGGGGTCGGCCGCCACAGCCGGTAGACGTCGCGCACGGGCCCCGGGATCTCCACCTCGGTGTCCGAGGACACCTCCTGGCCGATGATCTCCATCGGGAAGATCGGCGTGAGGTCGTCCGGTCCGGCGGGCTCCATCGTGCCCGGGTTGAGCGGGGGGAGCGGGTCGCCCGGGAGGTCCGGCAGCAGGTTGACCCAGTGCGTGGGGATGTCGTCCTCGGTGAGGACGAACTTGGTCTGCTCGGTCACGGGCCGATCCTAGACCGCGCCGGCCGCTGCCGCGATCTCCGCGTAGGCGGCCACGGGGTCGCCCGACCCGAAGATCGACGAGCCCGCGACGAACAG
This sequence comes from uncultured Thermoleophilaceae bacterium, assembly GCA_963808875.1. GTDB lineage: Bacteria > Actinomycetota > Thermoleophilia > Solirubrobacterales > Thermoleophilaceae > JACVRW01. Next base: position 39,836 of record CAWEHM010000038.1, on the reverse strand, counting down.
CGTCGCGCCGGCCTCGCGGGTGACGCGGGCGGATTCCGCGTCGATGCCGCCGTCCACCTCGATCGGCACGTCCGGGCCGAGCAGCTCGCGCAGGCGCGCGACCTTCGCCGTCGAGCTCTCGATGTACGCCTGGCCGCCCCAGCCGGGGTTGACGGTCATGCAGAGCACGTGGTCTAGGTCGGCCGCCACGCCCTCCACGACATCGGCCGGCGTGGCCGGGTTGAGCGCGAGGCCCACGTTCAGCCCGGCGTCGCGCACCGCCTGCAGCGCGTAGTTCACGTGCGGCGTGGCCTCCCAATGGACGGCGATCGAGTCGGCGCCGGCCTCGGCGAAGTCCGCGATCCGGCGCTCCGGGCGCTCCACCATGAGGTGCACGTCCAGCATGCCGCCGCGTCCGTGCACGAGGTCGCGGAGCGCGTCGACGATCAGCGCGCCGATCGAGATGGGCGGCACGAAATGGCCGTCCATCACGTCCACGTGGATGACGCGCGCGCCGGCGTCCATGACGGACTCGACCTGCTCACCCAGGCGCGCGAAGTCGGACGCCAGGATCGAGGGCGCGACGCGGACGTCCGCTAGGAGGTCGTGGGCTGGCACGGCCGGGCGACCGTACCAGCCCTGACCGTCGTCAGTTCCCGGGCTCGACCCGGTTCTCGTCCCCGTCGTCCACCTGGTCGAGCGACGTCACGTCACGCCGGTCGACGTGCTCGCAGTCGTTGTCGACCTGATCGAACTGATCGGCCTTCACGTGGTCGGTGCCCTCGCCGCAGTGCACGAGGTCGACCTCGCCGTCGCGGACCCGGAAGCGGTCGTTGCCGTTCCCACCGCTCAGCTCGTCGCCGTTCGGATCGCCGATGAACTCAACGTCGAAGCGCGACAGCGCCCACAGGCGGTCGGGACCGTCACCCCCGTCCTCGTGGTCGCGGCCGCGGTTGGCGAAGATCACGTCGCCGCGCTCGCCGCCGCTGAGCGTGTCGTCGTCCTTGCCGCCCGAGATGAAATCGTGGCCGCCCTCGCCATTGATCGTGTCAGCGCCGAGGCCGCCGCGGATGAAGTCCCATCCACGGTCGCCGTTGATCGTGTCGTCGCCCTCGCCGCCGCGAACGCGATCTGCGCCCCGGCCCGCGTTCACCATGTCGGCCCCGCGACCGGCGCGAACCAGGTCGGGGCCCGCGAGCGCGTTGATCGTGTCGTCGCCGGCTCGGCCGAGGATCACATCGTGCTGGGGCGTTCCGGTCAGCACGTTCGAGCTGGAGTTGCCGATCACCACGGCCGCCGTGGCGCCGCTTGCGGCCACGAGCACGACGGCCGATGCGGCGATTAGGGCGGTCAGAAACCTGTTGCTACGCTGCGCCACTGGGGCATCCTCCTTGGTCGGTGGGTGCCCCTCTAACCGTTCTGGGCGAGGCGAGTTGCGGTGGAAGGTAAGCCGCGCACCGGTCACGGCCCGGTGCTTGGCGAACTGCGTTAAGCCCGCGCGGCCTGCTTCGCGTGCGCGCGGATCTCGGAGAGGATGCGCTCGAGCCGCGGCTCGGTGTCGCGGTCCACGAACGTCATCGTGGCGGCGACGGCGGGGTGCACGCGCGCGATCTCGGCGTGCAGGGCGTGCGCGACCGCGCGGTAGGCCGGGTGGCCCTCGCGGCCGGAGCGCAGCTCGATCAGGTGCATCGCCTCGCGCGCGTTCATGTCGAGCACGTAGCGGATCCGGTACCCGAGCGCGAGCGCGTAATGAGCGAGCTCCGGATGCCCCGCATCCGCGATCCGCGCGTGCTCCTCGCGTGAGCGCTCCAGGCCGGCGCGGTACAGGTCGCCCACGTCCGCCTCGTCGAGCTCGTGCGGCACGCCCGCGCCCAGCTCCGGGCCGAGTGTCTGCCACTGGACGGTGAGGAGCCGGTGGCGCTGCAGGTCGCGGAACGCGCCGTAGTCGGACACGACCTCGAACCGGTAGCTGAGCGCTTCGAAGCCGCGACCGGGACGGTGGCGGCGGTTCGCGCGCTCGCCGACCAGCTCGGCCAGCATCGCCGCGCGCTCGTCGGGCGGGAGGTTGCGAAGCGCGGCGCGCGTCTCGTCCTCCGACACCGCGGCGGCCTCGAACAGGAGCGCGGCGAGCAGCTCCTCCTCGCTCCCCTGCACGGACAGGAGGCGCACGGCGGGGCCCGTCTCCTCGTCGCGAGTGGCCCGGTCGAGGCCGAGCCGCGCGGCCCATCGCTCGCCGGCCTGCGCGCGATCCTCGAGGTACGAGATCCACTCGCCGCCGCGCTCGGGCCGCTCCACGCGCGCGACGAAGCTCGGCACCACCGCCTTCAGCTCGTCCAGGATCATGGACGCGTAGTCGCGCGCCTCGGGCAGCGGCGACGCGAACAGGCGGAGCAGCAGCTGCTCGTACGCCTGGCCCGAGGCGAAGATCCCGACGTGCGACAGCGAGGAGGCGGGCAGGAGGCCGCGCAGCAGGTCGAGCGCCTTCGCGCGGATGGAGCGGGCGTGCGCCGCCTCGGGCTCGTCGTCCCCGCGCGGGAAGCGCTCGGCCGCCCACGCCTCCACGCGCGGCAGCGCCTCGGAGTACGACTCGAACAGGAAGTCCATCGCCGCCTCGTACTCCGGCCCGAGCTCGGGGTGGCGCCAGTACCGGTAGCCGAGCCCGTCGCCCGATCGGCACGTCGTACGGCATGTAGCGCGTGGACTGCTCGAGGTAGGCGGCCAGCCGGCCGCGCTGGAGCAGCTTCGTCATCACGTTCGAGACCCACTCGCAGGCGATGTGAGCGCCGCCGAGCTGGGCCACCGAGTCGTCCCCGTAGCCGATGAAGATGCGCTCGTAGAGCTTCCGGGCGCGCTCGCCCTCCTCGCCGTCGAACGCCGCACCGGGTGCGGCGTTCTCCGCGAATTCCTCCAGGTACAGCCGCCGCAGCGTGCCCTGGTAGCGCGAGTAGCGGGCGAACAGCGCCCCCTTCACCGTCTCCGGCAGGTTCACGAGCGCGAAGACGGGCCGGTCGAGGTTGGTGAAGTGAGGGGCGAGGAGGGCGCGCTCCTCGTCGGTGAAGGTCTCGACCGGGTAGTCCATGCGGCGGGTGGGCCACCTTAGCGGCGCGGGCGGCGGCGCGGTTCCCTCCGGGTCTGGACGTAGATTGCGGCCGGCGCATGGAGGTGCAGCAGCTAGCCACGAACGTTCCCGAGCGGTTCGTCCCCGAGTCGATGCGCGAGGAGCTGCTCGCGGCCGAGCACCTTGCGCGCTACGAGTGGGCCGGCGGGCTGGCGCCCGGCCGGCGGGTGCTCGACGCGGGATGCGGCACGGGGTACGGCGCTGACATGCTCGCGGCCGCCGGTGCCGCGCGCGTCGTCGGCGTCGACTCGGCGGGCGCCGTGGTCGAGGCGGCGCGGGGCGCGCGCCGGCGGGCGGCTCGCGTTCGAGCGGGCGGACATCGCCCGGCTCCCGTACGACGACGGCTCGTTCGACCTCGTCACCTGCTTCGAGGTGATCGAGCACGTGCCCGATCCCGGCGCCGTGCTCGGGCGAGCTCGCGCGCGTGCTCGCGCCGGGCGGCGTCCTCGCGATCTCCTCGCCGAACGCGGACCGCTATCCGCCCGGCAACCCGCACCACGTCCGCGAGTTCACCACGAGCGAGTTCCGGCGCCCTGCTGGCCGAGGCCTTCCGGCGGTGCGGCTCCTCGCGCAGCACCAGTGGATCTCGTCGGCCGTGCTCGAGGAGCGCGACCTCGAGCCGGGGGCGCTGTCGGTGCGCACGGTCAAGGCGGACGCGGCGCCGGCTCGGCTCGGAGACCTACACGGTCGCGCTCGCGGGCTCGGGCTCGCTGCCGGAGCCGCCGGCCGCGGCGGCGCTCACCGGGACCGTCGAGGTGCGCCGCTGGCTCGAGCACTTCGACGGCCAGCAGCGGATGCTGGCCGATCAGGCCGACTACCTCGCCGACCTCGGGCAGCGCGACGTCGAGCGGCTCGAGGTGGGCCGTCTGCTCGGCAGCGCCGAGGCCGAGCTCGCGGGTGTCCGGGCGGAGCTCGAGGTCACGAGGGCGGAGCTCGCCGAGGCGCGCGAGCAGCACCGGCAATCCGCGACGACGCTCGCACGGGTGCTGGACTCCGTCAGCTGGCGGTGCACGCGGCCGCTGCGTGACGCGAAGGCGCTCTGCGCGCCGGCGTAACACCGACGGCTGAGCGCGCTCAGGCGGCCGGCGCGCGGGCCATGAGCTCGGGGTGGCGCTCCTCGAGCACCGAGCGGGCGTCGACGTTCGAGATCTGCGTCGTGCTCCGCAGCATGGAGTGCGCCGCGACCCGGTAGCGGCCCACGATCTCCGACACCGACACGCCGTGCCACCCGCGGCTCGCCATGCCGCACCAGAGGTCGTAGTCCTCCCAGCCGTGCAGCCGCGGGTCGGTGGCGTACCCGCCGAGCGCGCGCAGCGCGCGGGTGCGCACCAGCGCCATCGCGTCGACGAAGTTCATGGAGCGCAGGCGCTCGGGACTCCCAGGGCGCGTAGCTCACGAGGTCGGCCGGCCCCGAGCTGTCGAAGCACTGGAGGATTCCGTAGGCGAAGCTGGCGTCCGGCTCGGACGCCAGCGCCGCCGCGAGCCGGGTCAGGCCGTGCGGGTACAGCACGTTGTCCGCGTCGAGCACGAACGTGAGCGGGCCGCGGGCGAAGTCGAGCGCCGTGTTGCGCGCGTGCGGTAGCCCCCGGTTCCAGCGGTGGCGGACGAGCAGGGCGGGCACCGACGGATGCCGCAGCCATCCAACTCGCTCCGCGCAGCCGCCGACCCGTCCTCCAGAGCCGTCGTCGACCACGACGACCTCCGCCTCGCGGAGGGTGCTGCGCGGCGACCGAGTCGAGCGCCTCCGGCGATGTGGCGCCTCGTGGTTGAACAGGGCCACGATCACCGAGCACGCTCCGGGCGCGCGGACCGCGTGCGACGGGCGTGCGGTCCACGACCTCGACCGCGCGCCGCGGCCCTCGCCGGCCAGCGCGGTCTCGAGCCGCGCCAGGCCGCCGCCGGCGTCTCGATGCCCTCGAGGCGCAGCTGCTTCGAGCGCGCGCCGTGCGGCGACTCGGCCACGTCCGGGATCCTCCGGCAGGCCGACGGGCTGGCGGGGCGCGGCAGATCGCGCGGCGGCGGGCCGCCACGGCGCGCGGCGGGGGCTCGGCACGCTCCGCGCGGGCGAGCTCCGCCGCGGCCGTGGCGAAGCCGCTCGGCCGCCGCGCTGAGCGGGTGCGCCGGCGAGCTTGGCCCAGGCCTGCCTGCCTGCATCTGAGGCGGCGGCGCTCGTCGTTCGTCCGCCAGCTCCGCCGCCAGCATGGCCGAGCGACTCCGGCCTGCCGCACAGCGAAGTCGATCCCCGCGGTACGAGCGGGTCGATCCCGCGGCCCGGGCTCCGACACGACCACCGCGCCCGACAGGATCGCCTCCACGACGCGCAGGTGCTCGAAGTACGGCCGCTCGCTCACGTGCAGGTTGAGCAGCACGCGCGTCCGCTCCAGCAGGGCTCGCGCTTGTCCGGCCCAGTCAGGAAGCCGGGCGATGTCGGCGGGTCTGCGGGCGGCCCGTTGTCGACCGAGGACGAAGCCGGCACGCGCCGCCGCGCCAGCAGCGGCGCGTACGAGGCCAGCAGCCGGTTGCGGCGCTCGCTCGCGCAGTCCCGAGAAAGGCCACGTCCACGTCCCGCGGCTCGAGGTCGAGGCTGGGCGCGGCCCACCGCGCCGTGTACCCGAGCGTGAGCCGCTCCGCGGCGATTCCGCGCCAGCCCCACTCCTCGCGACGCTCGCCGGGCTGATGTCGAACACCGCGCCGGCCGCCCCGCGCCAGCGGCTCGTTCCCGTCGAAGAAGCTCGTTCCGGGCTGCTCGGCGCAGATCGCGACCGTCCGCGACAGCAGGTCCGGCGGCGGCGCCACGCCGCCGCTCAGAGAGCCACCCACTCGTGCGGCGGGACGAGCGCGTACACGCGCCCGGCGACGCGGCTCCGGGAAGCCGCTCCAGGGACACGCGTCGAGCGCACCCCGAGCGCGGACGAGCTCGTCGCGCACGCACCTCCACGAGCTCGCCGAAGAAGGCGTTCTGGCGCCGGTCGCAGGACGAAGACGATCTCGACGCACGGCGGCGATCCTGCCAGAGCCGCTCGGTCGGTCCGGGGCTCGGATTAGGTTGCCCGGGTGCCCACGTGAAGAGACCGCGAAGCGACCGTTCTGGTACCTCGACGGGAGGCGACGCGGTGCGTGCGATCGCCTGCCTCGGAATCGTCTGCTTCCACGTGGGCACCGGGGCGCTGTACGCGACCGGCAACCTCGAGGGCTCCGGCGGCCACTTCACCTGGATGACGGGCTACGGCGAGGTCGGGCACAGGTCCGCGCTCCGCAGCGTCGTCGACGCGGCTTCTACATGTTCTTCGTCCTGTCGGGCTTCCTCGTCTCGGCGCCCTTCGTGGCCGCGTTCGTGGAGGGCCGGCCGCGGCCGCGGCTGGTGCCCTTCCTCCGCAACCGCGCGCGTCCGCCTGGTTCCGGCGGCCTGGCTCCTGTTCGCCTTCGTCCTCCTGCGCCACGGCGCGCAGGGGGCCAGCCCGGGCGAGCTCGCTCTCGATGTTCACGTTCACGGACGACCAGGTCGACCATCCCGCTCACGACGCTCGTGGGCCAGACCTGGACGCTGCGGGTGGACATGACCTTCTACGTGCTTGTGCCGCTGGCGGCGGCGCTCGGCGGTGCGGCTCTTCGGGACGCGGCTGGGCGTGACGGGCAGGCGCCGGCGGTCGTGGGCCGCGAGCGGCCGCGTCGGCCGCCGTGCCGCTCACGGTCGCGCGCGCTCGTCACGGAGACGACCGCCACGACGCGCTCGCCCGCGATGCTCCTGTTCCTCTTCATGCCGGGCGTCGCCCTTGCCGCCGCGCTCGCGCGGCCAGGTCCGCCGGCACGCGGCACGCGCCGGCTGGGGGCGCTCGCCACGGCGCGTCTCGCTCGCGGGCATGCTGATCCTGATCGCCTGTACCCGCGCGACCAGCTCAGCCTGCCGTATCAAGCTCGTGCATCGTCGGGCGTCGGAGCCGCGATGGCGCATCGGCGGGCTGATCCTCCTCGAGCGGCGGATCGGGCGGCCGTGGCGCTGGATGCAGAGCCCGGCCGGTCAAATGGATCGGGCGGCGGACGTACGGCGTGTACCTCTGGCACCTGGCGGTGATGGGCGAGCTCGTACGTGCTGTTCAGCCACAACCGCGCACCCGGGGCGGACGTACGTGACGCTGCTGCCGCTCGTGCTGCTCGCGACCATCGTGGTGGCCGGAGCTGTCCTACCGCTTCGTGGAGCGGCCCGCGATGCGGCTGCGAGAGCCGGTCGGGCGAGCTGACCGTCGCGGCCGCCGACGCGGCCCCGCCCGCGGCGCCCACCGGCCGAGCCTGGCGGCAGTGCGCGGCCCGCCGCGGCTCCGCGCCTGTCGCCGCAACGGCCGGCGCCCGCCGACTCGGCCACGGGCCATCCGCTCCGCGGCCTCGCCGTCCTCGCCATCATGGCCTTCCACATCGCCGGCGGGCGCGCTGTGTCGCGACCGGCTACCTCGCCGGGCGCAGGCGGCACGCTGCCGCCCGGAGGCGGCGTTCGGCTCGTCATCGGAGAGCTCGTCCTCGACGCGCTGCCCGCCTCGGTCTACCTCTTCTTCGCCCTGTCGGGCTTCCTGATCACTCGCCCGTTCGTCGAGGCGTTCGTGGCCGGCGGCCCGCTGCCCGTCGCTTCGCTCCTACGCGCGCAACCGCGCGCTCCGCATCTTCCCCGCGGCCTGGGCTCTTCTCGCCTTCGTGCTGATCCACGTACGGCGACCGCGGGTCGAGCCCCGGCGAGCTGCTCGTCCGCCGCTCACGCTCACCGAGACGTACACGCGCGCACCCGCTCGAGTCGCTGGTGGGGCAGCTGTGGTCGCTGAAGGTCGAGCTGTCCTTCTACCTGCTCGTCCCGGTCCTGTTCGTGGCGCTGTGGCGGCTCCGCGGCCGCATCGCGTCGGACGCGCCGCAGGCCGGCTCTCTATTTCGTGGCCGCCGTCGGGGCATGCGTGAGCGTCGGCCTGTCCGCCGCGGTGGGGTTCTCGTTCTCGGCGCAGCGGACGCTCCCCTGGACGCTGATCGCCTTCATGTCCGGGCTCGCGCTCGCGGCGGTCCTCGCCGGCTGTGAGCGGCGACCGGCAACCCGCCGCGCGAGGGCGCTCGCCGCGGGTGCGTTCGTGGGCGGCCTCGCGCTGGCGCTCGCCACGGGCCGGTGGGGCAACACCACCGCGTGGGGCGCGAATCTGCTGTCCGCGCTGGCGGTGACCGGCCTGCTCTGGGGCCCGGTGATGCTCGAGACGCGCACCGGCCGCACGTGGCGCTGGCTCGACAACCCGGTGCTCGCCTGGATCGGAGAGCGCTCGTACGCGATCTACCTGTGGCACGTGGTCGTGATGGCGGAGCTCTACCCGGTCGTGCGCGGCCTCGAGGGCTACAGGGTCGCGCTCGCGGTCCTTCTGCCTCTCACGCTCCTCGCCTCGGCGGCGGTGGCCGAGCTGTCCTGGCGGTTCGTGGAGCGGCCCGCCCTGCGGTGGAAGCGGCGTCGCCCCGACCCGGCTCGGCGGCCCGCGCTCGCCCCGGCCGGCCTGCTCGCCCACGACCCCTGGCAGATGACGCTCGGCGAGCGCGCGGCCCTGGAAGGCCTGCTGGCCCGGCTGAAGCCCGCCCTCGCGATCGAGATCGGCACCGCGGAGGGCGGGAGCACGCGCTGCCTCGCCCGCCACTGCGCGGAGATCCACTCCTTCGACCTCGTGCATCCGGACGGCCTCACGGGCGAGCTGCCGATGGTCACGACCCACACCGGCGACAGCCACGCGCTCCTGCCGGCCTTCCTCGAGCGGCTCGCGGCCGAGGGGCGGACCGTCGACTTCGTGCTCGTCGACGGCGACCACACTGCCGGTGGCGTCCTCCGCGACGTGGAGGACCTGCTCGCCTCGCCGGCACTCGGGCCGTCGGTCATCGTCATGCACGACACCACCAACGAGGACGTGCGCGAGGGGCTCCTGGCCGCTTCGCTTGACGGGCACCCCTCGGTCGCGTACCTCGATCTCGACTTCGTCGCCGGCCACCTGAGTGGCACCGGCGCCTACGCGGGGCAACTCTGGGGTGGGCTCGGGCTCGTGATCGTCGACCCCGCTGCCCGGGCGGAGCGCGCGAGCGTCACGGAGGGCCTCTTCGAGCCGGCCGGCGAGCTGCTGCGCGCGGCGCGCGACCTCGGTCGCGCCGCCGGCCTAGGCGAGACGGTGCTCCAGCACGCAGTCGAGCCGCGCGCTCTCGTCGTCCACCGGCACGGCCTTGTCGATTCGCATGTGCAGCTCGCGCCCGTCGACGATCAGCGTGGCCACCTGGTTGTCGAACCAGGGCCCGCCGCCCACCATCCGCCAGCCGATGCCGGGGTCGCCCACGCCGGCCAGCCGGGCGAGCGTGCGGGCGAAGAGCTCGAAGCCGCGCGACCATCCGATCCGGATCTGGTCGCGCTCCTTCTTCTCCAGCGGGTTGCGGTAGGGCGAGCACACCGCCTGCCAGACGTTCGTCCTCATCCCGGTCCCGCGCGGGTAGCCCACCTCGGCCAGGTAGGCGTGGTGCACGTCGCCGGACAGCGCGACGATCGAGGCCGGCGGCGCGCCACGCTCGCCGGTGCCGATCTCCCTGAACAGGTCCACCAGGCGGGCGAACGACTCCTGGAACGCCGGCCAGTGCTCCATGTCGGCCGCCTGCCTCATCTTCTCGGCGGCGTTCGCCGCCACCGGTCCCCAGGCGCCGCCCGCCACGGCCTCGCTCCAGGCCTCCGCGTAGTGCATGCCGGGTCCGAGCAGCCACGGGAGCGAGGTGCCGATCAGGAGGTGGTCGAAGTCGCCGGTGGCGTGCTCGTGGACCCAATCCCACTCGCCGCTGTCCAGCATCGACCGGTGGTCCTCGTCCAGCACCCGGCCGGCGCGGGAGTCGATCACGATGATGCGGGTGTTCCCGAGGTCGCGGCAGTAGCTCCAGCGCGCGCCGTCGGTCGTGCGGTCCGCGCGGAAGGCGAACTCCTCGAGCAGCTGCTCGGCGTCGTCGGCCGCCTTCACCTCGGCCAGGAGCTTGTCGTCCCGGTGCGCGTCGGGGGAGAGGTTGCCGAGGTGCTGGTAGACCCAGTACGAGGAGAGCGCGCCCTTGATGTGCTCGTTCCACCAGTGGTGCGAGCGGGCCTCCTCGAGCCACGCCTCCGAGATGTTCCAGTCGTCGTGGACGTCGTGGTCGTCGAAGATCATCATCGTCGACGTGGTGGAGAGGAGCCAGCGGATCGCCGGATCGCTCCAGCTCTCGTAGTAGAGGCGCGTGTATTCCTCGAAGTCGAGCACCACGTCGCCGGGCGGCTCGGACGTGTCGCGGCGCGTCTCGATGAACGCGCGCGTGGCGGGTGAGACCTCGTCGGCGTACACCTGGTCGCCGAGCATCAGCAGTACGTCGGGCCATTCCTCGCGTGGCTCGTGGCGCATCTGGTAAGCGAGCGTGTGCAGCGCGTCCACCTCGCGGCCGCGCTCGTCCTCGTCCTTGCGGAGCGAGAACGGCGGCTGGTGCGGCGCCGCGACGCGGCACGATCCGAACATCACCCGCAGCGGGCTCTCCTTCGGATAGGTGTGGAACGCGCTCGGCGGCCAGCCGTCGGCGCGCGGCCAGACGCGTTCGCCGTCGAGGAGGACCTCGTACTCGTGCCAGGCGCCCCGCTCGAGGTCGCCGCAGCAGACGAGCGCGTAGTGATGCCCGCACACGCAGAAGGTGCGCTCCTTCGTGCCGAGGATCTCCACCTCGCACGCGGAGTCGGTCTCGACCCACAGGACGGCGTCGGTCTCGCCGACGTATCTGAGCACGGGTCCTAGTACGAGCGAGGGCATGATGGGACGGTACCCGTAAACCGCCGCCCCCCAAGCCACGCTTGGGCGGCGGCGGCCGAGTAGGTTTCGGAATCGTGGAGTCCCAGCTTCAGGAGGTCGGGCGCACGATCCATGCGGCTCTCCCCGGGCGCTCGCGCCACCCACTCCGCATGATCGACCAGCGCGCGATGGAGCTGGCCTCGCAGGACGCCGAGCTGCGCGCCGCGCTGTTCCGCTTCGTCGACGTCACGCCCGCCTGCCGCTCGCTGGACGATCTCGCGCGCCACCTCACCGGCTACCTCGAGGAGGTGGACGACCGCCCGCCGCCGATCGAGGCGGCGATGAAGATGTCCGGCACCAAGCCGGGCCGCGCCGCGCTGGGCGCGGCCGCCGCCGCCGGGGTCCGCCACATGGCGCACCGCTTCATCGTCGGAGAGAGCCCGAAGGCGGCGCTGAAGACGATCCGCCACCTGTGGGACAACGGCGCCGCGGTCTCGCTCGACCTGCTCGGCGAGGCCACCGTCACCCAGGCCGAGGCGGACCGCTACGCGGACCGGTGCATGGACGCGCTCGAGACACTCGCCGGCGCCGCGCCGTCGTGGCCGGAGCGCCCGGTGCTCGAGGCGGACTCGATCGGCCGCCTCCCGCGGGTGAACCTGTCCGTGAAGGTGTCGGCGCTCACGCCGCTGCTGCGACCCGAGGCTCCGGAGGTGGGCCGCGAGGACGCGGCGCGCCGGATGCGGCCGCTGCTCGTACGGGCGAAGGAGCTGGGCGCCCACCTGCACATCGACATGGAGTCCGTGGACACCGTCGAGGCGACGATGGGGCTCGTGTTCGAGCTGCTGGACGAGCCGGAGGTGCGCGACGGTCCGTCGGCGGGGGTCGTGATCCAGGCGTATCTGAGGGAGTCGCCGCAGCAGCTCGAGCAGGTGCTCGACTGGGCGGCGGCCACGGACCGCGAGCAGCCGCTCGTCGTCCGGCTCGTGAAGGGCGCGTACTGGGACCACGAGGTGGTGGACGCGCGCCAGCACGGCTGGATCCCGCCGGTGTTCGAGGAGAAGCGCGACTCGGACCGGAACTTCGAGGCGCTCACGCGCCGCCTGATCGAGGCCTGGCCGCACGTGCGTCCCGCGATCGCCTCGCACAACCTGCGCTCGGTATCGCACGCGGTGGCCGTCGCGCGCGAGCTGGGGCGCGAGGACCGGGACATCGAGTTCCAGGTGCTGCGCGGACTGGGCGACGACCTCGCCGCCGCGCTGGCCGACCTCGGCCATCGCGTGCGGATCTACTGCCCCGTCGGCGATCTCGTCGCCGGCATGGCTTACCTCGTGCGGCGGCTGCTCGAGAACACGGCGAACGAGTCCTTCCTGGGCGAGCAGCAGCGCGGCACCCCGCTCGAGGAGCTGCTGGCGGCGCCGTGAGCTTCCGGAACGAGCCGGTCCTCGAGCTCCGGCGGGCGCCGGCGCGCGAATCCCTGTTGGAGGCGCTTCGGGCGCTCGAGGTGAAGCTTCCGCTGCAGGTGACAGGCGGCGCGAGCGGCGAATCCTTCACCTCCACCGACCCGGGCACTCCGGAGCGCGTGGTGGCCCATGCAACGCGCGCGACGGAGCAGGACGCCGCCGCCGCGGTCGAGGCCGCGGGGCGCGGCTTCCGCGAGTGGTCCGCACGCTCCGCCGCCGAGCGGGCCGAGGTGCTCCGCGGGGCCGCCCAGATCCTGCGGGAGCGGCGGCTCGAGCTGGCCGCCCTGCAGGTGCGCGAGTGCGCGAAGCCGTGGCCCGAGGCGGACGGCGACGTGTGCGAGGCGATCGACTTTCTGGAGTACTACGCGCTCGAGGCGGTCGCCCTGGACGAGGGCCGCGCGCTCGTCCAGGTGCCGGGCGAGCGGAACACGATGCGCTACGCGCCGCGCGGGGTGGCCGCCGTGATCGCGCCCTGGAACTTCCCGCTGGCGATCCCGTGCGGCATGACTGCCGCGGCGCTCGCCGCCGGCAACGCCGCGGTGCTGAAGCCGGCGGAGCAGTCGCCAGCGAGCGCGGGAGCACTCGTGGACGCGCTCCACGCGGCGGGTGTTCCCCACGATGCGCTGTCCCTGCTCCCCGGCTACGGCGAGGTGGGTGCCGCGCTGGTGCGCGACCCGCGCGTGCACGTGATCGCGTTCACCGGCTCGAGCGCCGTCGGGCTCGAGATCCTCCGCGCCTCCGCGGACACGCCCGAGGGCCAGGGCCATGTGAAGCGGGTCGTGTCCGAGATGGGCGGAAAGAACTGCGTGCTGGTGGACGCGGACGCTGACCTCGACGAGGTGGTGCCGGAAGTCGTGTACTCGGCGTTCGGCTACGCCGGCCAGAAGTGCTCCGCCGCCGCCCGGGTGCTCGTGCACGAGGCCACGGCGGACACGCTCCTCGAGCGGCTGGCCGGCGCGATCCGCGTGCTCGACGTGGGTCAGGCCGACCGTTTCGCCACCGAGGTGCCACCGGTGATCGAGCGCGAGTCGCAGGAGCGCGTGGAGCGCTACGCCGCGATGGGCGAGGTGCTCGCGGAGGCCGAGGCCGGGCTGCCGGCCGAGGGCTGGTTCTGCCCGCCGCGGCTCATGGCCGACCTGCCGGCCGACTCGCCCGTGTTGAGCGACGAGATCTTCGGCCCGCTCCTGGCGGTGAGCCGGGTGCGCGACATGGAGGAGGCGTGCGACGTCGTGGACGCGCTCCCGTTCGCGCTCACCGGCGGGCTGTTCTCGCGGAGCCCGCGAACCATCGAGCGGGTCGCGGCCCGGCTGCCGGTGGGCAACCTGTACGTCAACCGCGGGATCACCGGCGCGATGGTGGGCAGGCAGCCGTTCGGCGGGAACCGGCGCTCGGGTATCGGCTCGAAGGCGGGTGGGCCGGACTACCTGCTGCAGTTCGTGGAGCCGCGGGTCGTCACAGAAAACACGATGCGACACGGAATACCCGTGGACTGAATGGGTACGGGAGCGCCATGATCGGAGCAATCATCCTTGGCCTCGTGGCCGGTTTCATCGCAAAGGCCCTGATGCCGGGCGACGACCCGGGCGGCTTCTTCGTCACGATCCTGCTGGGTCTGGCGGGCGCCGTGGTGGGCTTCTTCATCTTCACGTCGCTGCTCGGAATCGGCGACAACGACATGTTCGACCTGGGCGGTCTGATCGGCGCGATCATCGGCACGATGATCCTGCTGGCCATCTACCGGGTCGTCGCGGGCCACGACGACGAGCCCCGCAGGACCGCAACTACGCCGTAGTTGCGGCAGCGACGCCGTCGCCGAAACAAACACGTTCGCGTCGGGCCACGCACTAATGTGTTGCCCGCCGTGAGCACCCCTGCGTTCGACCTGCAATCGCACTCCGTCCACTCGGACGGTGAGCTGCCCGCTGCGCAGGTGGTGGAGAACGCAGCACAGGCGGGGGTCGAGCTGCTGGCCCTGTCGGACCATGACACCGTCGATGGGGTGGACGAGGCACTCGCCGCCGGCGCGGTCCACGGCGTACGCGTGGTGCCGGCCACGGAGATCTCGGCGGTCGACGGCCAGTACGAGGACCTGCATGTCCTCGGCTACGGAATCGACCACCGCAGCGCGCTGCTCGGCGAGCGGCTGCTCGACGCGCGCGCCGACCGTGAGCGCCGCGCCGACGCGATGGCGGACCGGCTCCGCGAGCTGGGATTCGAGGTCGATCCAGCGCCGATCGAGGCGCGGAAGGCGGCGGGGAAGCCGGTGGGCCGGCCCCACCTGGCGGCTGCGGTGCTGGCACACCCGGCCAACGCCGAACGACTCGCCTCCGAAGGGCATGCCGATGTCTCGTCCTTCATCCCCGCGTATCTCATTCAGGACATGCCCGGTTACGTCGCCCGGTCGCACCCCACCGTCGAGGAGGCGATCGGCTGGATCCACGACGCCGCGGGGGTCGCTGTCTGGGCCCACCCGTTCTGGGATGTGAAGGACAGCGATGAGGTCCTGAGCGCGATTTCCCGTTACCGCGCTTTTGGCCTTGATGGGGTTGAGGTGTTCTATACGACTCATACGCGGGAGCAGACGGAGCTGCTGGCTCGTTGCACTGAGGAGCTCGGGCTCTTGAGCACCGGGTCTTCCGATTACCACGGGCCGGACCATCGGCTCTTCTCCTCGTTCCTCTCGTTCGATCTGTGGGGCTGCACGCCGAATCTCGGGCCGATCGCGCACGGCACGCTCGCCGCCCCGTCCCGCGGCACCGGCGGCCTGTGCTTCTGGCTCACGGGGTTGTCCGGTTCGGGCAAGTCGACGGTGGGCCGGCTCGCCGCCGGCCAGCTCCGCGATCGCGGCCACCAGGTGGAGGTGCTGGACGGCGACGACGTGCGCCAGAACCTCTGCGCCGGTCTCGGCTTCTCGCGCGAGGACCGCGACGTGAATGTGCGCCGGATCGCGTGGGTCGCGGACCTCCTGTCGCGCAACAACGTCGTGACCTTCGTGGCCGCGGTGTCGCCCTACCGGAGCACCCGCGACGAGGCCCGCGCCCGGATGGGCGAGCGCTTCGTGGAGGTGCACGTGAAGGCCTCGGTCGACGAATGCGAGCGCCGCGACGTGAAGGGCCTCTACGAGCGCGCCCGCGCCGGAAAGATCCAGGCGTTCACGGGCGTGTCCGACCCGTACGAGGAGCCGCTCGCGCCGGAACTGACCCTCGATACCGAGGCGGAGTCGGCAGCGGAGTCGGCGAGCCGGCTCGTGGAGTACGTGGAGGCTCGTTTAACGACGGGCACCGAGGGCGTGCCTAGCGCGACGGTGTAGGCGTTGACCCCGCATTACGGGGTCAACGCAGACACGGTGTAGTAGTTAGGCCCGTAATGCGGGCATAAGGACGACCCGGTTCCGATTCACGCCGGGTGGGGCTCGGCGCCGGGGGCCGGCTGCCCGGTGGGGCTGCCATGCCCGTCCCCCTCGGTGCCCGACCCGTCGGCCACGCCGGCGCCGTCGGACGGTGGCGGCGGGCCCTGGCCGGACGCCGCAGCCATCGCCTCCGCCCGCGCCTGCGCCGGCGTTCGGCGGATCGCTCCCATCAGCGGCAGCGCCGACAGCACCAGCAGGGCGGCCTGGCGGAACGCCCAGGCGAAGCCCTCGCGGGCCGAGCCCGCCGTCTCGCGGACGATGTCCTCGTCGAAGCCCGGCTTCGGGACGAAGCGGTTCTCGGTTCCGCCCGTGTAGTCGTGCAGGGTCGCGCCGATCACCTGGGCGGCCATCGGCTTCGGCATGTCGTAGTCGTCGACGATGTCGTCGATGTTGTCGTTCGCGAACCAGGACATGTGGGCGTGCAGGGCTCCGCCGAAGGTCGCGATCAGGATTGAGATCCCGATCGCGGCGCCCAGCTGGCGGGCCGTGTTGAGCACGCCGGACGCCAGCCCGAGGTCCTGGCCCGTCACCGCGCCCATGGCGCCCACGTTGAGCGCCGGGAACCCGATGCCCATGCCCACTCCGATCAGCAGCAGGCCGGGCAGCACGCGGATGTAGGTCCACGCGTTGTCCGCGGTCGCCGGCAGGAACGAGACGATCAGCATCCCCACCGCCATCGCTATCAATGCCGGTTTTGCCAGCTCGCCGGGCGCCTTGGTGTCCGCGGCCTTGCCCACGAACGGCCACGCCAGGAGTCCGCACACCGGCACCGGCAGGATCGCCAGTGCGGCCTCGAGCTGCGTGTAGCCCCACAGGTTCACGAACATCAGCGAGAGCAGCAGCAGCGAGCCGATCGCGCCCGCCGCGAAGAACAGCATTCCGATGTTCGCGTTGCGGAACTGGCGGTTCGCCAGGAGGCCGGGAGTGATCATCGGGTCGGGCGCGCGCCGCTCCCACCAGAAGAACAGGACGCCCAGCAGGATCGCTCCCTGCATGAGGCTGAGCCACAACGGGAGGTCGCCTCCGAACGGGTTCGCCTCGATCAGAGCCATCGTCAGGAACAGCACGGCGCCGCCGAGGAGCAGCATGCCGCGCACGTCCACCTGCTTGCCGATAGAGCTCAGGTCCCACGTCTCGGGCCACCAGCGCCACGCGAGGATCACGCCGATGATCCCGAACGGGATGTTGATCAGGAAGATCCAGTGCCAGCTCGCGATCTCGATCAGCACACCACCGAGCACCGGGCCGGCCGCCGACGACACGAGCGCCACGACCGCGATCAGCGCGAGGCCGAAGCCGCGCTGCTGCGGGGGGAAGACGAGCACGGTGATCGCGAACCCGAGCGGCGCGAGGATGCCCGCCCCTATGCCCTGGATCACGCGGAAGCCGATCAGCCACTCGACCGACCAAGCCGCCGCGCACAGGCCGGAGCCGATCGTGAAGACCGTGAGCCCGAGGATGAAGAACTTCTTCCGCCCGAACTGGTCCGCGAGCCGGCCCATGGAGACGAGCAGGATCGCGAACACGATGTTGTAGGCGTTGATGACCCACGTGACCGTCGCGACGTTCGTGGACATCTGATCCTCGAGCTCCGGGATCGAGATGTTCACGATGGAGACGTCCAGCAGGGACATCGCCCAGCCGATCATCATCACGCCGAAGATCCGCCACTTGTGCTCGTAGAGGAACTCGGCCGACGGGTTCTGGCGCTCCGGGGTCACCGGCCCGCCTTCGGAATCGTGATCGGGTGGAGCGGGCCGCCCTCGACGTAGCGCCCGTCGAACTGCAGGTCCTTCTTCGTCACGCCGTCCTGCGGGTGCTCGTTGTCGAACGGGTCGAAGTCGTTCGGGATGCCGTCGTTGTCGGTGTCGTCGTCGCCGTCCTCGCGCTTCGGCCGCACCGCTCCGTCCGGCCCGAACTCCGGGACCGTTCCGCCGGCGATCAGGCCGGCGTACTGAGACAGCTCGTTGAGCTTCCCGGTGTCCTTCCCCGCGATGTTGTCGTAGCGCTTGATGGGCGGGTCGTCGTCCACTTCCTCGTCGTCGTCGTACATGCGCCGGATGGTCCGCTGGCGGTCGGCCACGACGAGCCAGCGGTTGTCCCGGATGATGATCTGCGAGCCGACCGCGGTGATCACCTTCTCGCGCTTCGGCAGGTCCCACTGATCGACGTCGTCGAACAGAGCGGTCAGGTCCTCGCCGTCCATCTTGCCGGGGATCGGCAGGCCCAGGAACGACAGCGCCGTGGGGGCCACGTCGTGAGTGGACGCATACCAGGCGATGTGGTCGCCGGCCATCTGCCCGCTCGGGTGCTTGATGAGATACGGCACCTCGTACGAGAGGCGGTGCGACGTGGGGGCGGCGCGGCCCATGTAGCCGTGCTCGCCGAGTGCCAGGCCGTGATCGCCGAGCACGAACACGGCCGTGTCGTCCGGGATCGCGTCGAGCACCTGGCCGAGCTCGTCGTCCACGGCCTCCACGTGATTCACGTACGCCTCGCGGACGCGGTCGATGTCCTTGTCGGAGAAGTTGAGCGAGACCATGCGGCCGTCGGTCGGCCCGAGGCCGTCGTCCTCCACGCGGCCCGGCCGCGCGTAGAAGGGCGGCGCCGCGTACGCGTCGATCGGGTCGAACGGGTCGATCCCGACGAGGAAGGCGCGCGCGTCCTTCGTCTCGGCGAGCGCCTTCGCGCCCTCGCGGAACGTGCGCTTGGTCGCCTCGGTGAGCCGCGAGAACGACTTGATCAGCTCCTGGTCGAGCCCGCTCGGGAGCGTGTCCCCGGGCGACGCCGCGACGGCGGTGCCGCCGGGCGCCCGGACGCCCTCGAAGCGCGGTCCCCGGAACAGCGGGTTGTCGGTCACATAGATCGTCTGGACGCCGGCCTCGCGGGTGCGCTCGATCAGGAGCGGCTGGTAGTCCCACACCGGGTTGAACCCGGGCACCGAGGGGAAGCCCTCGAGCCGTCGCCAGTCGCGGAACGGGAACGCTCGCATGCCGGTCACGAGCGCGCGCCGCGCGGAGACCGCCGGCATGGACTCGGGGAGAGCGCGGTTGGCCCGGAGGGACTTCCCCGTCAGGCCGTTCAGGTTCGGCGTCTTCGCGTGCCCGCCGTCCTTGAACGCGCCCACGTGGGTCGAGCGCACGAGCGGCAGCACGATGATCACGACGCCCCGGGCGCGGTCGTCGCCGAGCTTGGCGGCCGCCGGCGCGGCGCGGGTGAGCGAGCCGAGCACGGTCGCGCCGGCCGCGGTGGCGCCGCCGCGGTGTAGCAGGGTGCGGCGCGTGAAGCTCATCCGCCGAGCACCGGCTTCGCGCCGTGCCGGCTGAACTGCGGCAGCGTGCCGCCGGCCTCGTCGGAGAGGATGCGCCAGTACTTCTCGACCACGTCGGGGTGCTGGTCCGCGATGTTGTGCTCCTGGCGCGGGTCCTTCTTCTGGTCGTACAGCTGCGGGCGGAAGCGCGCGCTGTCGGTCAGGAAGAACCACTCGTCGTCGCCGGCGAGCACGTAGTCGTCGTAGCAGGAGGTGAAGTGGGGCCGCGCGGGCGGCCGCTTCCCGTCGAAGATGACCGACAGGTCCTCGCCGGTCATCATGCCCGGCGGCCGGACGCCCATGAACGACATCGCCGTCTTCGAGATGTCGTGGTTCGACGCGTAGAACGGGTCCCACTTGCCCGCGAGCTTGCCCTCGGGGTGCCGGATGAAGAACGGCACGTGGTAGATATGCCACTGGGCCCGCGCGCCGTGCTTTCCGACGACCCCCTGCTCCCCGAGCGTGAGCCCGTGGTCGGACGAGTAGATCACGACCGTCTCGTCGAGCAGCTTCTGGTCCGCCAGCCGGTTCATCAGCCGCCCGATCCACTGATCGGTGAAGGCGATCTCCGCGGCGTACAGCTCGCGCACCCGCTCGATCGTGTCCGGGTCGAGCTTCATGTCGATCACCCACGAGTAGGGCGTCTCGAACGGCTGGATCGGCGTGATGCCCTTGGTGACCTCGATCCCCTTGGGGCCGCCGTACTTGTTCTGGAAGATGCGCGGGGCGTCGAGCGGCTCGTGAGGATCGAAGCCGTCGGCGCCGAGGAAGAACGGGCGCTTCTTCTTCAGGTCGTCGACGATGTTGATGGCGCTGCGGAAGACGCGGGCCGTGGGGTAGTCGTTGTCGGTGTCGCGGTAGATCGAGTTCCACCCGACCATCGAGCGCAGCCGGCCGACCTCCACCGAGTCGCTCAGCTCGGGCAGCAGGTAGCGCTCGATGGCGCTGCGCGGCGCGGGTCGCTTGAACGGCTTGTTGAGGAAGCGGTACGCCCCCTGGGAGAAGCTCGGCTTGATCTCGTCGACGGTGCTGCGGAAGTTGGCGAACCGCGGCCCGACGAGGAACGGGTTGTCAGTGCAGTAGCCCGTCTCGACGCCGGCCTCGCCCAGCACCTCGGTGACGATCGGCTGGTTGTCCTGGATCGAGATCCAGCCGGGCCCGACCGGCAGACCGGGCGTGGGAACGTAGTTGCGGAACGGGAACGAGCGGACCCCGGTGAGCAGCCCGCGGCGGGCCGGGCCGGTGGGCATCGCCTCCGGCACGGCCATCTCGAAGGCGAGCGAGTCCCTGCCGAGCGCGTCGATGTTCGGCGTGTCGGCCAGCCGGTTGCCGTAGCCGAAGTGCTTGTTGTAGTGGCCGATGAAGTCCGCGCGCGTGGAGTCCGTGAAGATCAGGACGACGTTCGGCACGTCCTTGCCGTGCGACGTGGCGGGCTCGAAGTAATCGTCGCCGCAGGCGCTCATACCGGCAGCGACAGCGCCGGCCGCGCCGGCGCCGAAGATACCCCGACGCGTGAAGCCGTTCCCCCGTGGCATTCGAGGGCGGCAGGCTATCTGACCTACCTTAAGCGCAATCATGAGGAGCATGAATTCCACGCCCCTCGCGAGGCATCTCCTCCGCGCCCGCGACCTCGTGGACAGCAGCTACGCCGATCCACTCGACCTCCAGGCGCTTGCGCGGGCCGCGCACGTGTCACCGCGGCACTTCAGCCGCAGCTTCCGGCAGACCTTCGGCGAGACGCCGCATCGGTACCTCCTCACGCGGCGCATCGAACGGGCGCGCCACTTGCTGCGGACCACGGACATGCAGGTGGCGGAGGTGTGCCTGGCCGTGGGGTTTCGGAGCGTCGGCTCGTTCACCACCACCTTCAGCCGCCACGTGAGCGTGTCGCCCACTGAGTACCGGCGCGGGAACGGAGGCGTGTCCGAGGCCGACCGCATCCCGCTGTGCTTCATCAAGGCCTGGACGCGGGTGCCGTCAAGCGGCGCGTTTGGAGAAGAAATCATGCGCCCGGACGACTAACGTCGCGGACCCGACCGATCGACCGCTCGGACAGGAGGCAACAAGATGCTCGATGCCATCTCGCACGTGGCCGTGTGGGTGCACGACCAGGACGTGGCGAAGGAGTTCTACATCGAGAAGCTCGGCTTCGAGGAGCGCGAGGACAACACGCTGCCCGGTCTCGACAACTACCGCTGGCTCACGGTGGGCCCGCCCGGCCAACCCGACGTACGCATCATCCTCAGCTACCCGGGGCCGCCGGCCGTGGACGCCGAGAGCGCCGAACTGCTCCTGGAGCTGGTGGCCCGTGGCGCCCTGGGCCCGGGCATCATCCGCACCGACGACTGCCGTAAGACGTGCGCGGAGCTCGAGGCGCGCGGCGTCGAACTCAGTCAGCAGCCCGACGAGCGCTTCTACGGCATCGACGCGGCGGTGCGGGATCCGTCCGGGAACGAGTGGCGGATAGTGCAGCCGCTCGAGTACGACATCGAAGCCGTGAAACTGCAGCAGGTCGAACGTGCCTGAGGACCTCGTCAGCGTTCGCTACATGGTCGACGACGTCGAGGAGGCGGTTGCCTTCTACACGACCCACTTCGGCTTCACGGTGAACACGAGTTTCGCGCCGGCGTTCGCCGACGTCGTGCGCGGGAACCTGCGGCTGCTCCTGAGCGGGCCCGACAGCTCGGCCGGCCGTCCGATGCCTGACGGCCGCATGCCGGAGCCGGGAGGCTGGAATCGCATCCACTTCATCGTCGAAGACATCGGGGCCGAGGTCGAGCGGCTGCGGGCCGCGGGTGTCACGTTCCGTAACGAGATCGTCAGCGGGCCGGGCGGTCGGCAGATCCTGGCCGACGATCCCGCCGGAAATCCGATCGAGCTCTTCCAGCCCGCGGGCGCTTGATCAGCCCGACCATTGGGTGTGCGGGCGGACCTGCGGCTCTCCGTCCACCGCGATATCGACTCGTTCGTTGTAGAACGCGATCATGCTTCTGACCGGCATCGCGTCGTTCAGCGGCAGCTCGTAGCTCCACGCGACCGCGCGCTCGCCCGCCGCATCCCAGTGAGTTGCGTGCCCCTTGTAGGCGCACGTGGTGCGATGCTCGTCGTTGCGCGTGAGCTCCGCGATCACGTCCTCGCGGGGGATGTACCAGCGCGTGGGAAGGCGGGTCTCGAACAGGGCGACCGCGTTTCGCGTGTCGGCTAGCGGTTCGCCCTCGAGGGAGACCTGCAGGTGCCGCGACGTGCGCAGCGCGTCGATCCGGTGGAAGGGGTCGCGCGCGTGGCCGAGCAGCTCCTCGTCCTCCTCGAGCCACTCGTCCGCGGCATCCCAGGCGATCTCCACGAGCCCGTCCTCGTGGCGGGTGATCGCCTCCTCGGGCAGCAGGTCGAGTCGCACGTCCTCCTCGGGGAACACGTGCACCGGAAGCACCTTCGGCGGCTCGTAGAGCAGCTTGGTCCGGCGGCTGTCCGCCACCGCCTCGCCGGCGCGCCGGGCGCGAATCCAGCGCTCGGAGTCGACCAGGTGGGCCAGGGCTCTCGCCTACGACCCCGAGGAGGCCGAGACCTTCTCCGGCACCTCGATCTCGCGCTTGAGGATCTTGCCGGTCGGGCCCTTCGGCAGCTCGTCCGTGAACCAGACCTTCCGCGGGTACTTGTAGGCGGCCACCTGCTCCTTGACGTAGCTCTTCAGCTCGTCCTCGTCGACCGACTCGCCCTCCTTCAGCACGACCGCGGCGCCCACCTCCTCGCCGAGCTCGTCGTGCGGCACGCCGATCACGGCGGCCTCCTGGACCGCCGGGTGCTCGTAGAGCACCTCCTCGATCTCCCGCGGGTACACGTTGTAGCCGCCCCGGATGATCAGGTCCTTCTTGCGGTCGACGATGAAGAAATAGCCGTCCTCGTCCATCTTCGCCATGTCGCCGGTGCGGAACCAGCCGTCCTCGGTGATCGCCTCCCTGTTGGCGTCGGGACGGTTCCAGTAGCCCTTCATGATGTTGTGGCCGCGGATCACGATCTCGCCGACCTCGCCCTGCGGCACCTCGTTCCCCTCGTCGTCCCACACCTGCATCTCGACGCCCTCGATGGGGGTTCCGATCGAGCCGGGCTTGCGCTCCCGGTCCGGGTGGTTGAACGACGCCACGGGCGACGTCTCCGACAGTCCGTAGCCCTCCAGGATGATGCAGCCGAACTTCTCCTCGAAGGCGCGCATCAGCTCCGCCGGCATCGCGGCGCCGCCCGACATGCAGATCCGGAGCGACGAGCAGTCCGCGCTGTCGCACGACGCCGAGTGGAGCATCGCGTTGTACATCGTCGGAACGCCCTGGAAGAGGGTGGCCCTGTCCCGGTCGATGATCTCGAGCGCCTTGTCGGGATCGAAGCGCGGCAGCATCGTCACGGTCGCGCCCACGCTGACCGCGCTGTTCATCGTGCAGGTCTGGCCGAACGAATGGAACAGCGGCAGCGCGCCGAGGAGCACGTCGTCCGCGCTCATCTCGCCGAGCTTCTCCGAGACTCCCTTCGAGTTCCGGAGCAGGTTCGCGTGCGTCAGCTCGGCGCCCTTCGGCTTCCCGGTCGTGCCCGACGTGTAGAGGATCACGGCGGTGTCGTCGTCTCCGCGATCGGACATGTCCCGGTCCGGCTCCTGGTCCCCGAGCAGCTGCTCGAACTCGCCCGGCTTGACGAGGATCACCTCGGCACCCGTCTCCTCACCGCCGGCCTCGGCCGCCTCGGCGAAGTCGTGCCAGGCGAACAGGAGCTTCGCCTCCGGATCGCCGAGGTAGAAGGCCACCTCGCGCTTCTTCAGCAGCACGTTCATCGGCACGACGACGCCGCCCGCGCGCAGGATCCCGTAGTAGATGACCGGGAAGTACGGGACGTTGGGCATCATCAGCCCGACACGGTCGCCAGGCTCGAGGCCCTTCGACTTGAGCAGCCCGGCGATCCGCGCGCTGCCCTCGTCCAGCAGCGCGTAGTTCAGCTCGGTGTCGTCGAGCTTGAAGGCGGTCCTGTCGCCGTGCTGCTCGGCGCTATCGGTGAGGATCGTCGCGAGGTTGGCGCTCATAGGCGCAGCGTACCCGGAACGGTCAGCCTGGCTGCCCCCCTTCGTCCTGATTCCGCGCGGGCGCGAAGAAGTCGATCAGGAGCTTCGTGACGCGCTCGGCCTGGTCGTGGTGGACCCAGTGCGACGCATTGGAGAGGTGCTCGACACGGTCGAGGTTCGGCACATCGTCGCGGTTCGTCTCGGCGAGCTTCTGGCCGAGGTAGCGGTCCTGCTGCCCCCAGATCACCAGGGTGGGCGCCGAGATCTTGCGAATTGCCGCCTTGGCCGCCTTCGGCGACTGGCGTACCGAGAAGCGGTAGTAGTTGATCATCGCCGTCGCGGCGCCCGGCTGGGACCACGCCTCGACGTAGCGAGCCATCTCCTCATCGGTGTAGGGGGGACGCGCGTCGCGCAGGAAGCGCCGGAAGAACCGCCAGTTACCGGCGCGCACGGTCCCCTCTGACAGCCCGTTCAGCTGGAAGAAGAAGAAGTACCAGGACCGCTTGAGCTGGCGCGGCGTGAAGAGCCCCTTCGAGAGCGTCCGCGGATGCGCCGCGTCGAGGATCGCGAGCCGGTCCACCACCTCGGGGTGGTTCATGGCCAGCGTCCAGGCGATCGTTCCACCCCAGTCGTGACCGACCACCAGCGCGGACTCGGCGCCGCGTTCCTGGATCAGGCCGCGGATGTCGGCGGCCATCTTGGCGGCGCTGTAGGCCCCCACGCCCTTCGGCCGCGAGGACAGGTTGTAGCCGCGCGTATCGGGCGCGACGACTCGAAAACCCGCGTCCGCGAGCGGCGCGATCTGCAGCCGCCAGCCGTACCAGAACTCCGGGAAGCCGTGCAGCAGGACGATCAGCGGCCCGTCGCCCGCCTCGACGTAGTGGAGCCTGATTCCCTCGCCGACTTCGGCGTAGCCCTCGCGAAGCTCGGTGCGGCCGTTCGCCGCCACCTCGGCCAGCGTGTCGGTGAGTCCGGGCATGAGATCTCCTTGGTCGGGACTGCGAGCGTGGTGCGCACCAGAAGGGTCGCCGCCCTCCCTCCACCTCGCGCCCGGGAGCACCCTGGTCTGGTTACTGGTCAGTGAGGATGGGAGGGGCCGGCCAGCGGCGCGTGCCCAATTCTCTCGACACTCCGCGCGCCGCCTCGGCCACGGCGCCCGCGATCCCGCGGGCGGGCCCGCGGGGCAGGATGCGATCGGTGTCACCCACGACGCCGATGCTGCCGACCGCGTGCCCGGAATGATCGAAGATCGCCCCGGCCACGCTCGACTCGCCCAGTACGGCCTCGTCACGCTCGCGTGCGATGCCGCTCTCACGCACGGTCGAGAGCTCCTTGCGGAGCGCGGCCGCCGTCAGCGTGCGGCTCGTGAGCTTGGGCGGCGCCTCGGCGAGCAGATCGTCGAGCAGCTCGGTTGGCGCGAAGGCGAGGATCGCCTTCCCGAGCGCGCTGGCGTAGACCGGGAGCTCGGCGCCCACCTCGAGGATCTGGAGCGTCGTGTCCGGGCGGAAGACGTGGTGAACCACCACGACGGTGGCGCCGTGCATAACGCCGACGCGCACGGCCGCGTCGGTGCGCTCGGCCAGCCGCTCCGCATGGACGATCGAGCGGCCGCGGAGCTCATTCAGGTCGAGGTAGGAATTGCCCAGCTGGAGCAGACCCGCGCCGAGCTGATACTTGTCGGAGTCGCGGTCCTGCTCGACGAAGCCGTGGGCGAGGAGGGTCTGGAGCAGGCCGTGGACGGTGGGACGTGATAGCTGAAGCCGGTCGGCGAGCTCGCTGACTCCGAGCCGGCGTGGTCCCGCCGCAAGCGCCTTCAGAATACGTGCGGCGCGGTCGACGGACTGAATCGTCCCTCGCTTGGCCGTTCTCTTACGATTCGATATTGTCGAATCCACTTCGATAGTGTAGATTACCCCCGTGGTCGGCATCGTAGTCGTATCGCATAGCTCGGAGCTCGCGGAGGGGCTTGCCGCGCTCGCCTCCCAGATGGCCGGCCCAGAGGTGCGCATCGAGCCCGCCGGCGGGCTTCCTGGCGGAGGGCTCGGCACGGACGAGGACCGGGTGCGCGCTGCGATCAAGGCGGCGGACCAGGGCGCGGGCGTGGTGATCCTGGGCGACCTCGGGAGCGCGATTCTGACCGTGCGGCACGTGCTCGATCGGCACGGCAACGGTCACGTGCGGCTCGCGGACGCGCCGATCGTGGAGGGTGCGATCGCTGCCGCGGTGACCGCGTCCGCGGACATGCCACTCGACGATGTCGTCAGATCGGCGGAGGACGCGCGTGGCGCAGGCAAGCTCTGAGGCGGTCGTGGTGAGGCTGCCCGACGATGTGGATCTCCACGCCCGACCCGCGGCCGACTTCGTCCGTGCGGCGATGGGCTTCAGCGCCTCCATCCAGGTGGGCACGGGCGAGCGTGAGGCCGATGCGAAGAGCCTGTTGTCGGTGCTCGCCCTGGGAGCGAAGGCGGGAACGGAGCTACGCCTGACCGCGGCGGGACACGACGCCGACGCAGCCCTTGCCGCCATGCGCGACCGCGTGGCGACCCTCAGCTGACCGGCGCGAGGGGCCGGGCCAGGCGCTCCACGGCCGCGGCATCGGGTGCCTCGAGCGCCTGGTGCGCGAGCTGCCGCGCCTGGCCGTGGTCCAGTGCGCGGATCCACGCCCGTACCGTGCCGACGCGTGCCGCGCCAACGCTCAGCTCGTCCGTCCCCAGCCCCACCAGCAGCGGGACCGTCAACGGGTCGGAGGCGGCCTCGCCGCACACCTCGAGCGGGATCCCTGCCTGGCGCGCGGCGGCCGCGGCGGCCGCGATGTTCCGCAGGACGCGCGGGTCGTGCGCCGGGGCCTCACCGTGCGCGAAGCGGTCGGTGCCGAGCGTTGCGTGCGTGAGGTCGTTGGTTCCGACGCTCAGGAAGTCGCACTCGGCCGCGATCGCGCCCGCTGCCGCCGCGGCCTCCGGGAGCTCGATCATGGCGCCGACGCTGAGGCGCGCGCCCGCCGGCAGCATGGCTCTGGTGAGGCGCACGTCGTCCGCGCCGCGCACGAGCGGGATCAGGACGCGCAGGTCGGCCTCGCCGGCGGACTCCGCGATCGCCGCCAGCTGCGCGCGGAATGAACCCGGATGAGCGAGCAGCAGCTCGATCCCGCGGCGCGGCTCGCGGTGGAGGAAGGGCGGTACCTTGTCGCCGCCGAAGTCGAGCACGCGGACGGTGGCCGGTGCGCCCGCCAGGGCAGCGAGCAGTGGCCTCAGCATCCTCAGATGCTCCGCCCTGGACGGCCAGCGCGGCGCATCCAGGAACGCCAGCTCGGTGCGGATGAGGCCCGCTCCCTCGGCTCCCGCCGCGAGTCCCGCTGCGATCTCCGCCGTCGTCGCCGCGTTCGCGAGCACGCGAACCACGTGCCCGTCCACCGTGACCGCCGGCAGCACGCTGTCGGCCTGTTCCTTGGCGCGCGCGTGCTCGCGTGCGCGCGAGGCCGAACTCGCGAGCTCCAGGCGCGCGTCCGATGCCTCCAGCACCACCTGGCCCTCGGCGCCGTCCACCGTCACCGCCGCGCCTTCGGCCAGATCCAGTAGCTCCGACCCCGCCTGCACCACCATCGGGATCCCCAGCGATCGCGCGACGATCGCGGCGTGGGTGGTCACCGCGCCCCCCGCGAGCGCTATGCCGGCCGCTCGATCGCCGTGCTCCGCGACGTCGGCGGGGCCGAGGTCCTCGGCCACGAGGATGAAGGTGGACCCGTTCCCAGTCGGCTCCTCGGCGGCCCCGGAGGCGATCCGGGCGGCCCGGCGGCCGAGCGAGCGGACGTCGTCGGCGCGCGCCGCCAGCAGCGCGTCGGGCAGTGCGCCGATAGCACGCGCGTGCTCGTCGGTTGCCGCGAGCAGCGCCGCGGATGCGTCCTCACGACGGTCGACCACCCCGGCGCGCACGGAGGCTTCCAATGCCGGATCGGCCGCCATCAGCGCGCCCGTCTCGACGATCTCCGCCTCTTCGGATCGGCCGCGCTCTCGTAGGCCCGCGGCTATCCGCTCGAGCTCGGCCGCAGCCCGCTCGAGCGCCCGCTTGGCGCGCTGGGCCTCGTCCTCGAGGTCGGTCCATGGAGCCGGCTCACGCGCGGGTGCCCCTGAGGGAGGCGTGAGCATCCGCGCGTGCCCGGCCGCGAGCCCGGGCGACGCCGGAACGCCGCGCAGGACCCGCTCGCTCATCAGCTTGTCCGACTGACCGCCAGCTGGAGCGCGGCGATGATCAGGGCGGCTGATGTGGCGCCCGGGTCCTGGTGGCCGATCGACCGCTCGCCGAGGTAGGAGGCTCGGCCCTTCCTGGCCTGGAGGGGCACCGTTGCCTTCGCCCCGTCCTCGGCGGCCACCGTGGCGGCGGCGAGCGCCCTCTCGAGCGGCTCGCCCGCATCCAATGCGGCGCTCAGCGCATCGATCGCCGGACCGAGCGCGTCGACCATTGTCTTGTCGCCCGGCTGGGCGGCGCCCAGTTCGACGACGCCGTCCAATGCCGCGCGCAGCGCGGCGACCAGGTCGGCACCGTCGAACTCCTCGGCGTCGCCCAGCGCACGGCCCGCGCGGCGGAACGCCGTGCCCCAGAGCGGACCGCTCGCTCCTCCCACGGTCGACACGAGCGTCTTACCGGCCAGGGTGAGGAGCTTCCCTGGTGGGACAGCTCCGTTCTGGGCGACGAGTGCCTTGCCGACCGCGTCAAAGCCGCGGTCCATGTTCACACCGTGGTCTCCGTCGCCGATTGCGGCGTCGAGCTGGGTGAGGTAGTCGCGCCGGTCCTTGACCGACTCCGCCACCAGCGTCATCCAGGCGTGGATCGTGCTCGTGCGCACCGCGGCTCCTGCGATCACCGGCTCACGCCCCCCAGTGCAGCGCGGGGGTGTGGACGGGAGCATCCCATAGGGCCGTCAGCTCGTCATCCAGCTGGAGCAGGGTCAGTGACGCGCCCGCCATCTCGAGCGAGGTGATGTAGCTCCCCACGAGATTGCGCTCGGGCCGCAGCCCGCGCTCGCGGAGCCGCCGCTCGATCTCGCCGTAGAGCAGATACAGCTCGAGCTGAGGCGTGCCGCCCATGCCGTTCACGAACGGCAGGACGGCCGCACCATCCGGTGGGGCGAGATCGCTCACGACCGCCTCGATCATGAGCTCGGCGATCTCGCCGGCGCTCCCGAGCGGCCGCCGCTCACGGCCCGGCTCGCCGTGGATGCCGATGCCGACCTCCATCTCCCCGTCGGGGAGGTCGAAGATCGGCGACCCGGCAGCGGGCGGGGTGCACGAGGACAGCGCCACGCCGTACGAGCGGGCCTGCTCGTTCACCCGCCGGACGAGCCCGGCCACCGCCGCGAGGTCGTCGCCGCGCTCGGCGCCCGCGCCCGCGATCTTCTCCGCCAGCACGGTCGCGCCCACGCCGCGGCGCCCAGCTGTGTAGAGCGAGTCCTGGACCGCGACGTCGTCGTCGATCAGCACGGACTCGACCTGAATCCCCTCGTCCTCCGCGTCCTCTGCCGCGAGCTTGAAGTTCATCACGTCGCCCGTGTAGTTCTTGACGATGTGCACGACGCCCTTGCCGGTGTCGACCGCCTTCGTGGCCGCCAGCATCTGCTCGGGCACCGGCGAGGTGAACACCTCTCCCGGACAGGCCGCGTCGAGCATTCCCGCGCCCACGAACCCGCCGTGCATCGGCTCGTGTCCCGAGCCGCCGCCGGAGATCAGGCCGACCTTGTCGGCGGCGGGGTTCGCCCGCACGAGGATCTGAGCATCCGCGTCGTAGCGGACCAGGTCGCCGTGCGCGGCGGCCAGGCCGGTGAGCGACTCCCTCACCACCTCCGACGGGTCGTTCAGGAGCTTCTTCATCGGTGTCGCGACAGTAGCCATTCCTGCTCCTCTCTACTTCGCCGCGAGGGCTTCGACGGGGTCGGGGTGGGTGACGGCGCTCTCGATCGGCTGCCGCACCTTGCGCGGCGTCGAGAGGTAGTCGTAGGCGAAGGCCGCGGCCAGGGCACCCGCCAAGCCCGGCAGCACATACACCGGGATGAGCTGGTTCCAATGGGTCGTGCCACCGCCGATGGCGAGGACGAGCTCGGGGCCGAAAGCGCGCGCCGGATTCAGCGACGCGGCGGTGATCGGTCCGATCACCATGATGATCGCCACGACCACGCCGCCGATCACGATGCCGGCGAAGTCGCCGGGCGAGCGCGAGTCGACGATGCCGAGGATTGCGAACATCAGGATCCCGGTCCCGACGAACTCAGCGAGGACGGCGGAGCCCCAGGAGTACGTGTCCTGGTTGAACGAGGCGGCGCCGAGACCCATGTCGATGCCCGTCTGCGTGAACAGCGCCCAGATACCGAGAGCGCCGATGCTGGCGCCGACGAGCTGCGCGGCCCAGTAGCCGGGGACCTCGTTCCACGGGAAGCGCTTCGTCCCGGCCAGCGCGAAGGTCACGGCCGGGTTTATGTGGCAGCCGGACACCTTCCCGATCGCATAGACGAGCGCGGTGATCACGAGCCCGAAGGCGAACGAGATGCCGAGCAGGTCGGATCCGTCGATGGCCGGAGTCTTGTCGCCGGCGAGAACGAGCGTCGCGACAACCGAGCCGGGGCCCACGAGCACCAGGATGGCGGTGCCGAGGGTCTCCGCAAAAAGCCGCTGGGACAGGGAGTGCTCTTCCACGTCTCCTCCTCTCGCGCTCGACCTGGATTCGATAATGTCGAACGCTGTTTCGTGCAAACTACCCCGCCCTCGCGCTCGTGTCAAGTGCCGCAACCCTCAGAAAAGGGTCAGACCCCTTACGGAGGGTTGAGGGTTCAGTGCAGGCCGGGGAACGCGCTGCTCACGTCGCGGGCGACGTCGAACAGCGGGTTCGGCACGAGGCCGAAGAAGATCGTCGCGGCGGCGCAGATCACGGCGACGGCCACGACCTCGGGCTGCGCCAGCGGGTCGGCCTCGGGCGACCAGCCGGCCACCGGCCGCACGCGCCGCGGCGGCACGCTCGGCATCTCCACCTCGTACCGGCCCATCCACATCACGGCGATCACGCGCAGGTAGTACGCGAGCGAGAGCACCGACCCGATCACGATGGCGATGCCGAGCCAGGTGTAGTCGCCGGCGACGGACGCGTCGATCAAATAGAACTTGCCGATGAAGCCCGCGGTGGCCGGGAAGCCGGCGAGAGAGAGCATCGCGATGGTCATGGGCCATGCGAGGAGCGGCGCCATCGTGCCGAGGTTCTCGAAGGAGCGCAGGTCGTCGCCGTACTCGGACACGCGCTCGCGCGCGACCACCACCGCGAACGCCGCGACGTTCATCAGCAGGTAGACCGCGAGGTAGAAGGCCGTCGCCCGGATGCCGAGCTGGGTCCCGACCACGACGCCGGCGAGCAGGTACCCGGCCTGCGCCACGCTCGACCACGCGAGCATCCGCTTGAGGGAGCGCTGTCCGATCGCGCCCACGTTTCCGATCACGATGGTCGTCGCCGCGAGGAATGCGAGCGCGGGGCCCCAGTCGAGCTGAGACAGCCCGAGCGCCTGGTCGAACAGCCTCAGGAAGACGGCGAACGCGGCCGCCTTCGTGGCCACCGCCATGAAGGTGGTGATCGGCGTGGGGGCGCCCTCGTACACGTCCGGCGTCCACTGGTGGAAGGGCGCGACCGACGCCTTGAAGGCCAGCCCGGTGGCTGTGAGGCCGATGCCCGTCAGGAGCAGCGGGTCGGCCGCGTTCAGCTGGTCGCCCGCGATCGCGGCGGCGATCCCGTCGAAGCGCATCGCGCCGGTGGCGCCGTAGATCAGCGCGAGGCCGTACAGGAGCGTCGCCGAGCCGACCGAGCCCACCACGAGGTACTTGAGCCCGGCCTCGAGCGAGGTGCGCCGGTGCAGGTGAGTGGCGCAGAGGACGTAGAGCGGGATCGACAGCAGCTCGAACCCGATGAACAGCGTCATCAGGCTGTGCGACTCGGCGAGCACGACCATCCCGGTGATCGAGCCGAGGAGGAGCGAGTAGTACTCGCCGTGACCGGCCTCGAGCGTGGCGGTCGACCGCAGCGACAGCGCGATCGTCACGAGCCCGGCGACGTAGAAGAGCATCGAGATGCCGAGCGACAGAGCGTCGACCTTGAGCGCGCCCTCCAGGATCGGGTCCTGTCCGCCCGGCTCCCAGATCCAGATCGTGAGGCCGATCGCGGTGAGGAGGGCGACGGCCGTGAGCACAGGCACGATCACCCGCCGCACGAACGGAGACCGGAACAGGCCGACCATCAGCACGATCACCGATCCGCCCGCCAGTGCGAACAGCGGCGACAGCTCCTTGTAGTCGATGACCGGCGCCTTGACCTGCGCCGCTGCGAGGAGCGTGCTCATCGGGCCTCCGAGACCTCCGGAGCGCCCCCGCCCGCGATGGCGGCCGGCCGCAGGATCGACCTCGTCGTGTCCTTCTCCGTGCGGTGCACCACGAACTGCGGGTACAGCCCGAGCGCGATCACGATCGCCACCAGGGGCACCACCGCCGCCAGGTTCACGCGGTCGATCTCACGCGACTCCACCGCCGCGCCGACCCGGCCGTGCATCGTCCCCTGGTAGAGCCGGATCATGTACACGGCGGCCAGTACCACGCCGATCGAGGCCACCAGCCCGTAGACGAGCTTGTTCTCGAAGGTGCCGAACAGGATCAGGATCTCCCCGATGAAGTTGCCGGAGCCGGGCATCGCGAGCGTGGCGAGCGAGATGATCAAGAACAGCGCCGCGAGCACCGGCGCCCTGAACGCCATGCCTCCGAGCTCGGCGAGCGACTCGCTCCCCCGCGCGCGCAGCGCGATCACCCCGACGATGAGGAACAGCGGCACGACGACGAGCCCGTGGTTCAGCATCTGGAGGATCGCGCCCTGGGCGCCGTTCCCGGCGAAGGCGAAGATCCCAAGCACGATGAAGCCGAGCTGCGCTATCGACGAGTACGCGAGCACCAGCCGGATGTTGTCCTGGGAGAACGCCAGGACCGACCCGTACAGGATCGAGAAGACCGCGAGGATGATGAACAGCTCCTGCCAGTGCTGGGCGCCGCCGGGCATGATCGGCAGGACGATCCGCAGGAAGGCGTAGACGCCCACCTTCGACAGCACCCCGGACAGGAGCGCCAGCACCGGGATCGAGGTCGAGCGGTAGGTCTCCGGCACCCACCCATGCAGCGGGAAGAGCGGCGCCTTCACGAAGAAGGCGAGCGCGAACAGGAGGACGATCCACTCCTGCGACCCGAGGGCCACGGGGTGCGCGCGGAGGTCGGCCAGCGAGAACGAGATGCTGCCGTCGGGCGGCGTGGCGAGCACTCCGAGCGCGATCGCCGCGGCCATCATCAGGAGCGACCCCGACAGCGTGTAGATCACGAACTTGGTCGTGGCTCGCACGCGGTCGCCCGTGCCCCAGCCGCCGATCAAGAAGTAGAACGGCACGAGCATCAGGTCGAAGAAGACGATGAACAGCGCGAGGTCCTGCGCCATGAACGCGCCGAGCACCGCCGTCTCGGCCAGCCCGAGGTGGAAGAAGAAGAGCCGCGGCCGCTCGATCTCGGTGAAGGCCGCGACCAGCGTGCACGGCACCCACGCGATCGCCGTGAGCGCGATCATGAACAGGTTGATGCCGTCCACCCCGAGCGAGTAGTGGATGCCAAGCTCCGGGATCCACTCGTCGTCTGTCACGTACTGGAGCCCGCCGGACGGATCGAAGTCGATCAGGATCGCGATCACGTAGGCGAGCACCAGGAGCGGCCCGGCAAGCACCGCGGAGCGCCCGAGCCGTGGCGGAAGCAGGGCGACCACCAGGGCGCATGCGAGCGGCAGGAACAGGACTATCGACAGGTGGATCGTCACGAGCTGTTGATGAGGAAGTAGAGGGTCAGCCCCGCCACCCCGAGGACGAGCAGCAGCGCGTACGCGCGCAGGTAGCCGGTCTGGATGGCGCGCGCGAACGAGGTGCCCACCCGAACGATCCCGGTGGCGCCGCCGACGATCGTGCCCTGCACGAAGTCCGTCTCGATCACGCGCCGGCCGAAGGAGCCGAACGTCGCGAACGGCCGGACGAACAGCGCGCCGTAGGCCTCGTCGAAATACCACTTGTGCTCGAGGAAGCGGTGAGCCCACGGGTACCGCTCGACCAGGCGGGCGGTGGTCCCCGGCCGGCGCAGGTAGATCGTCCAGGCGAGCCCGATGCCGACGATGGAGATCGCCCCACCGATCACGAGGCCGAGCCACTCGGCGCCGGTTGAGGGCTCGTCCTGGGCCAGGGGAGAGTCGGCGAAGACCGGCTCGAGGAAGTTCGAGATCACGTTGTCCACCCCCGGGATCGCGACGTAGCCGCCGACGATGGCGAGCAGCGCGAGCGGGCCCATCGCCGCCTTCATGGGCCACGCGTGCTCGGCCACGTGGTGCTCCGGGCCGGGGAAGCCCACGTCGGTGTCCTCCGGCTCGCCCGTCATCGGGTTCATCGGCTCGCCGTGGGCCACGTGGCCGCCCTGGAGCTCGACGGCCTCGGGCACCGCGTTGCCGTAGAAGACGCGGAACACCATCCGGAACGCGTAGAAGGCCGTGAGGAACGCGCCGACGTAGCCGAGTACGCCGAGCACCGCGTACCAGCCGCCTCGATTGAAGGCGAACGCAAGGATCTCGTCCTTCGAGAACCAGCCCGAGGTGCCCGGGAAGCCCGCGAGCGCCAGCGCGCCGATGGCGAACGTCACGAACGTGAACGGCATCGCGCGCCGGAACCCGCCCATCCGGTCCATGTCCTGGATGCCCGCCATCGCCCCGATCACCGACCCGGCGCCCATGAACAGGAGGGCCTTGAAGAACGCGTGCGTCATCAGGTGGAAGAGCCCCGCGCTGTACGCCGCCATCGAGACGCCCATGACCATGTAGCCGATCTGCGAGATCGTGGAGTAGGCGATCACGCGCTTCAGGTCGGTCACCACGAGCGCGACCGTGCCGGCGAAGAGAAGCGTCGCGCAGCCGAGGATCGCGCCGATGTCGGCCGCTGTCGGCGCCAGCTCGAACAGTGGATGCATGCGGGCGATCAGGTAGACGCCGGCGGTGACCATGGTTGCCGCGTGGATCAGCGCGGAGACCGGCGTGGGGCCCTCCATCGCGTCCGGGAGCCAGGTGTGGAGCGGGAGCTGGGCGGACTTCGCGAACGCGCCCACAAGCAACAGAAGGCAGGCCCAGACGATCGTGCTGTCATTTGTCGCGAAGTGGTCGTGGGCGGTCTGGAAGACCGGCAGGAAGTCGAGCGAGCCCACGTTGTCGAGGATCAGGAACGCCGCGATCACGAGGCCCACGTCGCCGATCACGTTGATCACGAACGCCTTGATGCCGGCCGCGACCGCGGTCTCGCGCCGGTACCAGAACGAGATCAAGAGGTACGAGGCCGCGCCGACGAACGCCCAGCCGACGATCAGGATCACGAAGTTGCCGGCGAGAACCAGCAGCAGCATCGAGAAGACGAAGAAGTTCAGGTAGGCGAAGTAGCGCGCGTAGCCGCGGTCGCCACCCATGTAGGCGACCGAGTAGACGTGGATCAGGAACGAGACGCCGCTGACCACCAGGCACATGAACACCGACAGCGGGTCGACCAGGATCTCGAGGCCGACCTTGAAGTTCCCGGTGGAGGCGTAGGTCCAGGCGGTGTCCACGAGCTGGCGCTCGTCCTCCGGGCGGTCGAGGAGCTCGAGCAACGCGCCGATCGAGGACAGGAACGCGAGGAAGATCGCCGAGCTGGCGATCCACCCCGGCAGGCGCCCGGGCAGGACGCGCCAGCCGAGGGCGATGATCACGGTGCCCGCGAGCGGGAACGCGAGCACCAGCCAGCCATACGAGGTGGCGCTCACCCGCGGAGCTCCGACATCTCGTCGATGTCGATTGGGAGCCGGTTGCGGTACATCGCGACGATGATTCCGAGGCCGATCACGACCTCACAGGCGGCGATCACCATCACGATCAGCGCGAACACCTGGCCCGCCTCGCCGCCGTGCATGCGGGAGAACGCGACCAGCGCCAGGTTGCCCGCGTTCAGCATCAGCTCGAGGCAGAGCAGCACCACCAGGGGGTTGCGACGGGAGATCACGCCGGATACGCCGATGGCGAAGATGAACGCCGACAGGACCAGGTACCAGGTGGTCTCCACGCCCTAGCTCTCCAGCCCCCGCCGCCGCCGGGCGAGCACCACCGCGCCGATCGCCGCTATGAGCAGCAGGAAGGACGCGGCCTCGAACGGGATCAGGAAGTTGGTCAGGAGCAGCTCACCGATCGCACCGGGCGAGCCGAACCCCGCGCCCACGTCCGGCCCCTGCGTGTCGAGCGCCTTGAGGCCGCTCGCGATAAACGCGATGCACAGCTCGATCGCCACGCAGAACGCGAACAGGGGCCCGAAGAGGGCGAGCCCCCCGCTCTCTGGCCGGAGCGGCTCGTCCGAACCGCCGATGTAGGCGACCACGAACAGGTACAGCACCATCACCGCGCCCGCGTACACCACGACCTGCGCGGCGGCGAGGAACTCCGCGTTCAGGAGCAGGAACAGCACCGCCAGGCCGAGGAGGTGGGTGACCAGCGACAGCACGCTGTAGAAGGGGTTCTGGAGGATGACGACGCCCAGGGCGCCGGCCAGCGCGGCGATCGCGGCCACGAAGAAGAGGACATCCTCGAACCACATGCCGGGCGGCTACTCCCCCTCGCGCCTGAGCGGCGTGTGCTCGGGCGGGTCGGCGAGCAGCATCTCCTTCGTGAAGATCAGGTCGCTGCGGCTGTAGTCGGCCAGCTCGTAGTCGTTGCCCATCGTGATCGCGTCGAACGGGCACGCCATCTCGCAGTAGCCGCAGAAGATGCAGCGCGTCATGTTGATCTCGTAGACCGCGGCGTAGCGCTCGCCCGCCGACACCTGGTTGTCGGGGGTGTTCTCGGCGGCGACCACACGGATGCACTTCGCCGGGCAGGCGGCGGCGCACAGCGAGCAGCCCACGCACTTCTCGAGGCCGGTGTCCTCGAAACGGTGCAGCTTGTGGCGCCCGCGGAAGCGCGGGTAGACGGGCGTCTTCTCCTCCGGGTACTCGATCGTGACCGTGCCCTCCGCGAGCCGGCCGAACGTCGTGCGCAGGCCGCGCAGGGTCTCGCCGAAGGCGCGGTAGGCGCCGCCGAGGCCACCCGGCTCGGGGCCGCGCTGGACCTGGACTACGTCGTCTTCCCAGGCGAACGGGCTCATCAGAACACCACCAGTGCGGTTGCGGTTGCAAGGACGTTGAGGGTGGCCAGCGGCAGGAGGATCTTCCAGCCGAACGACATCAGCTGGTCGTAGCGCAGGCGCGGCAGCGAGGCGCGGATCCAGATGAAGAAGATCACGCCCAGCATCAGCTTGATGAGCATCCACAGCGGCGCGAGCGCGATGGGACCCGGGCCGTGCCAGCCGCCGAGGAAGCAGGCCGCGCCGATGCCGGAGATGATCACTACCTCGATGTACTCGGCCATGAAGAACGAGCCGAAGCGCATGCCGCCGAACTCCGTGTTGTAGCCGGACACGATCTCGGCGTCGGCCTCCGGCAGGTCGAAGGGGGCGCGTGCCGTCTCGGCGAAGCCGGCGACCAGGAAGATGCAGAAGCCCACGAACTGCGGGACCACGTACCAGATGTCGTCCTGCGAGTCGACGATGTCCACGAGCGACAGCGAGCCGGCCGTCATCGCCACGCCGAGCAGGCTCAGGCCGAGCGCCACCTCGTACGAGATGAGCTGGGCGGCCGAGCGCATCGCGCCGAGGAACGAGTACTTCGAGCCCGAGGCCCAGCCGCCGAGCATCAGCCCGTAGAACGCGAGCGAGCCGAAGGCGAAGAAGTAGAGGACGCCGATCGACACGTCGATGCCGTACAGGCCGAGGTTGCCTCCCCACGCGCCCACCGGGCCCCAGGGGATGATCGCGAGCGTCGCGACCGCCGTGACGATCGAGATCACCGGCGCGATCGCCATCATCCACGGCACGGCGGTCTCGGGCGTGGACGCCTCCTTGGAGAGCAGCTTCAGCACGTCGGCGGCGGGCTGGAGGAGGCCGCGGAAGCCGACCCTGTTCGGCCCGATCCGCGACTGGAAGCGGCCCAGCAGCTTGCGCTCGGCCCACAGGATGATCGGCACGATGCCGAGCACGAACGCGAAGATCACGATCGGCTTGAGTATCAGCACCCAGGTGCTCTCGAGCCCGATCACCATCAGCCGGCCACCGCCTCGCGCACCCCAGCTCGGCCGGGCCCGCGGCCAGCGTGAGCGGCGACAGGAACATGCTTCCCTCGGGCACTCCGGTGCGGATCGCGACCGTGGCCTGGACGGTCTCACCGTCAGCGCTCACCTCGGCGAGCTCGCCGTCGCTCAGGCCGAGTCGCCCGGCGTCGGCGGGGGACAGGAGCACGAGTGGGCCGGTGTCGAGGAAACGAAGCGACGGCGAGTGCTCGACCTCCGGGTCCGGTCCACAGCGAGGGCGCGGCTCCGAGGACCATTCCCTCCGGCGTGGCCGGCGGCTGCTCGAGCCGGTCGGTCGGCAGGTCGTCGCTCGGGGCGGCCTGCGCCGCCTCGCGGTCCTGCCAGCGGACGCCCTCGCCGCCGAGCTCCTCGAGCGTGATCTCGCCGTAGAAGGGCACCGCCTCGGACACCAGGGCGGTTACCTCCGCGGCCGACAGCACGCCTGTGCCCGCGTCCAGCAGCCCGCACAGCTCCTCGAGCACCCACCAGCCGGGGCGTGACTCGCCCGCGTGACCGAGCGCCTGGCGAACGCGCTGCACGCGGCCGTCGGGATGCGTGATCGTGCCCTCCTTCTCCGCGTAGACGGGGGCCGGGAAGACCACGTCGGCCTGCGCCTCGAGCGCCTCGGATAGGAACGAGGCGAACGCGATCACGCCGCTCGCAGCGGCCATCTCCGCCTCGGAGGTGTCGGCCTCGAAGAGGAGCAGGGCGCCACCGCCGTCACCCGTGGCGCCGTCGGCATCCGCCAGGCCGGGGCCCAGCCCGGCCGCGCAGCCCACCTCGCGAAGTCCGCGGCCGTTGGTCTCGGCGGGAATCCCGATCAGTCCCGACTCCTGCTTCCCGGCGATGCCGAGCGCGTCGGCCACCGCGAGCAATGCCTGGCCGGCCTGGCCGCCGCGGTCGCTCGCGAGCACGCGCTCGCCCCAGATGATCACGACGTCACCCGCCTCGCGCACGACGCTGCGCAGCGGCGCGCACCGCGTCAGCGCCGCCTGCGCCGCGCCCGTTCGTGCGGCCGGGGATGAAGCCCTCGGATGCCCGGGCGCTGCGGGCGAGATCGTCGAGCGAGCCGCCGGCGCGGGGGAGTCGAGCGAGGCCGCGAGCGCGCCGAGGGCGGCCTCGGCGGCGCCGGGCGCGAAGCGGAGGGCGGCGGAGGCGGCGCCGTCGAGCGTCGACGGGCGGCTCGACGCCACCACGAGCCGCGCCCCGTTGCGCCGGACGGCCTTGCGCACGCGGAGGTCCAGGATCGGCGCCTCGTCCACGAGCTCTGTGTCCAGCACGAGGATGGCGTCCGCGTGATCGATGTCCGAGACCCGCGCGGAGAGGTCCACGCGCGCGAGCGCGCGCGCGAGGGGGCCGCGGAGGATCGCGCGCCGCCGCGGCTCCACCCACCGCGATCTCCTGCGCGCCGAGGCCGCTCCGCATCAGGTGCTGCACCAGGAAGCCCTCTTCGTTCGTGGCCTGGCCGCCCACGCGGGCGACCGTGCT
>CAWEHM010000037.1:0-250949 GCA_963808875.1 uncultured Thermoleophilaceae bacterium | reverse complement strand
TGCGTCTCAGGCTCGCTCACGACGCTCCCGCCTCCGACGGCGCCTCGAGCCCGATCTCACCCGGCCGCACCTCGCGGCGCTCGCGCTTCTCCTCGGTGGTGAGCCAGCAGCGGTCGAGGTGCGCGGGCGCATCGTCCAGGCGCGCCTCGAGCGGCGGCACCTCGCTGCACTTGCCGAACTCGTGCGGGCAGCGCGGCCTGAAGTGGCATCCCTGCGGGCGGTCGGCCAGCGACGGCGGCAGCCCGGGGATCGCCGGCAGCCGCTCGGGCCGCGGCCGGTCCACCCGGGCGATCGAGCCCAGCAGACCCCACGTGTACGGGTGCTGCGGGTCGTAGAAGATCTCGTCGAGCGTCCCCTGCTCCACGATCCGCCCGGAGTACATGACCGCGATCCGGTCGGCGATGTCGGCCACCACGCCGAGATCGTGGGTCACGAGGATGATCGCCGCGCCGGTCTCGTCGCGCAGCTCGCGCATCCGCTGGAGGATCTGCGCCTGGATCGTCACATCCAGGGCCGTGGTGGGCTCGTCGGCGATCAGCACGGACGGGTTGCACGACAGCGCCAGCGCGATCATCACGCGCTGCCTCATGCCGCCCGAGAACTCGAACGGGTAGTTGTCGATCCGCTCGCGGGCGCGCGGGATCCCGACCCTGTCGAGCAGCTCGACCGACCGCTCGCGGGCCTGCTTGTCCGGCAGCGCCTCGTGCTCCTGGATCTGCTCGACGATCTGCGGGCCGATCTTCTGGACCGGATTCAGCGAGGTCATCGGGTCCTGGAAGATCATCGCGATCTCCGCGCCGCGCACCCGCCGGAGCTGGTCCTCAGACGCGTGGATTAGCTCGGTGCCCTTGTAGTGCGCGGCGCCCTCGAAGTCTGCGTTCGGGGAGCGCGTGAGCCCCATCAGCGTCATCGCCGTCACGGACTTCCCCGAGCCGGACTCGCCCACCACCGCGAGGATCTCGCCGGGCGCCAGCTCGAACGACACCCCCTCCACCGCCTGCACCACGCCCTCCTCCGTCGCGAAAGACACCTTCAGGTCCTCCACCGTGAGGAGGGGCTCGCCGCTCGGGGGCGCGCCCATTGCCGCCGGATCCGTGTTCACTGCAGCCTGATCCGGGGGTCGAGGTACGCGTACACGATGTCCACGATCGCGTTCAGCAGCACGATGAAGAACGCCGCGAACAGCGTCGTTGCGAGCACGGGCGGCACGTCGAGCTGGCCGACAGCCTCGGCGGCGTACTGGCCCACCCCCTGTAGGTCGAACACCGTCTCGGTGAGGATGGCCCCTCCGCCGACCACGGCGCCGAAGTCGAGCCCCCACAGGGTGATGATGGGGATCAGCGAGTTGCGCAGCACGTGCCGCACCATGATCTGGCGCTCCGACAGCCCCTTTGCGCGCGCTGTTCGTACGTAGTCCTCGTTGATCGTGTCGAGCACGTTCGATCTGAGCACGCGCGAGTAGAAGCCGATGAACAGGATCGCCAAGGCCGTCCAGGGCAAGATCAGGTGGTAGGCCCAGTCGACCGGGTCCTTCGTCAGCTCGACGTAGCCGCCGTTCGGGAAGATCCCGGCCTTGTAGCCGAGGTAGTAGTTCATCAGCGCGCCGATCCAGAACACCGGCAGCGAGATCCCGATCAGCGCGACGATCGTCAGGAACCGGTCCGCGAACTTGCCGGCGCGCATGGCGCTGTAGAGCCCCAAGCAGATCGCGACGGCCATCCACAGGATCGCCGCGCCGATCGCCAGCGACAGCGTCCGCGGAAGCCCCTTGACGATCTCCTCGCCCACCGGCAGCTGCGTGAAGTACGAGACCAGGTCGCCGGTGAAGACCTTTTTCATCATGGTCCAGTACTGGACGAAGATGTTGTCGTCGAAGCCCCACTCCTTGCGGATCGCCTCGATCTGGGCCTCGCGTCGGCTGCCTGCCCGCCATCCGCTCGGCCGGATCGCCGTTCGGGATGATGTTGAAGATGAAGAACGTGAGCACCGAGACGGCCCACAGCACGAACACCATCTGTAGCAGCCGGCGGACGATGAAGCGGCCCACGGCCTAGCGCTCCAGGCGGACCTTCGCCCGCGGGTCGAGAGCGTCGCGCACGCCGTCGCCGAACACGTTCAGCGCCAGCACCGTCAGGACGAGCATGAGGCCGGGCACGATCGTGAGGTGCGGCGCCGTCGCGATCCGGTCCACGCCCTCGTCGATCATCGTGCCCCAGGACGGGTTCGGCGGCTGGACGCCCGCGCCCAGGAACGACAGCGACGCCTCGAGCAGGATCGCGTTCGCGATCAGCAGCGTGAAGAACACGATCACGGTCCCCGCGAGGTTCGGCATCACCTCGGTGAACATGATCCGGATCGGGCCCGCGCCCTGGGCGCGGGCGGCCTCCACGAACTCCTTCTCACGGAGCGAGAGCACCTGTCCGCGCACGGGTCTCGCCATATACGGCACGTAGACGATCCCGATGATGAAGATCGGTATGACGAGCGAGTCGCCGGCGAGATGTATCGGGCCGAGGTGGAGCCCGCCCAGCGCCAGCGCGACGCCCAGCGCGACGCCCAGGATGATCACCGGGAACGACCACAGCACGTCCAGCAGGGCTCTGATGACCGTGTCGGTCCGCCCGCGGAAGTAGCCCGATATCAACCCCAGGATGATCGAGAGGATCGTCGTCATCAGCGCCGCCGTGATGCCGATCAGGAGCGAGTTGCGGCCGCCGTAGAGCAGCCGCACCATGATGTCGCGCCCGTTCCGGTCCGCCCCCAGGAAGAACTTGCCGTCCGCCTTGAGCCACTGCGGCCCGATCGGCACGCCGTCGAGGCCGACCACGTTCTTCGACTTGCCGTCGACCGTGATCGTGTCGGACAGATGGTT
This sequence comes from uncultured Thermoleophilaceae bacterium, assembly GCA_963808875.1. Classification (GTDB taxonomy): domain Bacteria; phylum Actinomycetota; class Thermoleophilia; order Solirubrobacterales; family Thermoleophilaceae; genus JACVRW01. Next base: position 248,077 of record CAWEHM010000037.1, on the reverse strand, counting down.
CGTGTCGACGCCGGTCTTGGCGACCTTGTCGGCCCAGATCGGGGCCGCCACGCATGCCAGGACGAGCACGATGAAGAGGGCGCCGAAGAACAGCGCGACCTTGTTGCGCTTCAGACGCCGAAGGCCAAGCTTCCACGGTCCGAGTCCGTGGACGCGTTCCTTCTCAGCCTGGGTCTCCCAGGCAGCCGGCCCCTGAAGGGTCGTTTCGGTTGCGGGCTCAGTGGCCACTCGAGTTCAACCCTCAGCTCTCCCTCCCGGCACACACTACCCGACCGGGGAGGGCGCGGAAGCACGCCCTCCCCCAGGTCGAATAGCGATCTAACGAACTACTTGAGACACCAGCTCGTGTAGTCGTTGTTCCAGACCGGGCTGAACCGCGAGCAGTTGTCGAAGTCCATCCGCTCCGAGAAGAACGTCGAGAGCTTGCGGTGACCGTACGGAACGATCCACGCGCGCTCGACGAGCTTGTTGTTGAGGTCCTTCCACTTGTCAGCGACCTCACTGGTGATCTCCGGCTCCTTGTTGAGCTCGGCGATCCCCTTGGTGATCTCCGGGTCATCCACGTTCCCGAAGTTCTGGTTGTTCGTGTCCTGGATCGACGCCCCGTCCACGAGGAACATGAAGTTCTTCGGGTGCGGGAAGTCCTGGAACCAGTTGGAGAAGCCGGTCTGGGCCTTCGTCTTCTGGTTCCCGATCGTCTGGAAGTAGACGCCGCCGTCGATGATCTTCGGCTTGGCGTTGAAGCCCATCTTCGTGAGCATGTCCGCGTAGGCCTCGGTCACCTTGTCGGTCGGGTCGTCGTTGTTGCCCCAGACGGTCACATCCATGCCGTCCACGCCGGCGTCCTTGATCATCTGCCGGGCCTTCTCGAGGTCGGGCGGCTTGCTCGGGTCGCCCCAGGGGCAGCCGGTCGTGTCGAGGTTCTCGTCATAGCCAGGCATGCCGGGCGGCAGGAACGAGCAGCCAGGCGTGACCTCACCCGCGAAGATGCGCGCGAGACCGGGCTTGTCGACGCCCCAGTTCACGGCTTCGCGGACCTTCGGGTCGTCGAACGGCGGGACCCTGCGTGTTCATGAAGAAGTAGTACGTCGAAGCCGTGGTCACCTCGCGGTAACGGTCCGAGTACTTCGCCTTCACCTCCGGCTTGATGTCAGCCGGCGGCGGGTCCTGCATGTAGTCGAGCTTGCCCGAGATCACGTCCTGCGCCTGCTTCTGCGCGTTCTTGACGATCAGCGTCGTGATCTTGTCGATCTTCGCCGGCGGGTCGTCCGGGATGTCCGTCGGCCAGTTCTTGTTCTTCTCCAACACGAACTGGCGGTTCGGCACGGACTGCGTGATCTTGTACTGACCCACGCCCGGAGGCGGATCCTTGGTCAGGTTCTTGAACGGCGTGTTACCCGGCACGAACGTGGCGAACGGCATCGCGAGCACGTTCGAGAACGTGCCGTCCGGACCGTTCAGCGTGATCGTGATCTTGCCCGCCGCGTCGTCGGTCTCGATGCCCGGGATGTCGGCCTCGGCCTTGCCGTTCTTCACGTAGTCCTCAGCACCCTTGATGCCGAGGAAGAACGCCGATCCGCCCGACTCGAGGTTCAGCACCCGCTGAATCGACCGCTCGAAGTCGGAGGCCTTGACCGGCGTGCCGTCCGAGTACTTCAGCCCCTTGCGGAGCGTCAGCTCATACTTCGTCCCGTCAGACGAGACCTTCGGCATGTCCTGCGCGAGCACTGGGATCAGCTCGGATCCCGCCTGCCCATCGGCGCGCTTGTAGCCGATCAATCCGGAGTAGACGGTGGAGAGCGGCTCCCATCCGTTCACCGTGTAAGACAGCGCTGGATCCAGATAATCCGGCTGCGAGGTCTGCGAGATCGTTACCGATCCGCCTTCCTTCGTCCCCCCGCTACTGCTGCCGCCACCCCCGCTGTCGTCGTCGCCGCCACAGGCCGCGATGACGAGCATCGAGAAGCAGGCGACGAGCAGCACGAGCGCACGTCTACCGAGCTTTCCCATTAACTCCCTCCAGCTGTTGTTTCGGCGCGCGAGACAATGCGGCGCCGCGCGGCAAGATACCTGCTGATTCGCCGTCTTTTTCGACGCTTCAGAGCACCAAAATGTGCCCTTAACGCAGGATCAAACCGCGCCGGGCGGCATGCGGAGCAGCTCCTCACGCATGATCGAGAGCGACTTGCGGATCAGTCGCGACACGTGCATCTGCGAAAGCCCGACCCGCTGCGGCGATCTGCGTCTGCGGGAGGCCCTCCTCGAATCGCATCTTGCAGGATCTCGCGCTCGCGCTGTGGAAGCCGGTCGAGCGCGGGCTCGAGCGCGGCGCGGTGCTCGGAGCGCTCGAACTCCTCGTCCTCGCCGCCGATCGTCTCGAGCGGGTCGAGCTCATCGTCGCCCCCGGGGCCGGTGGACAGCGAGACGGTCGAGTAGGCGGAGCCGACCTCCATCGCCTCGAGCACCTCCTCCGGCGTCGTCTTCAGCTCCTCGGCGATCTCGGCGATGCTCGGCGAGCGCCCGAGCCTGGCCGGTGAGCCGCTCGATGGCGCCGGACATGGACGCGTTCAGCTCCTGGAGCGCGCGCGGCACGCGGATCGCCCAGCCCTTGTCGCGGAAGTGGCGCTTGATCTCGCCGACGACGTTCGGGCGTCGCGTAGGTGGCGAGCGAGACCTCGCGCTCGAGCTCGAAGCGGTCGATCGCCTTGATCAGGCCGATGGCGCCGACCTGCTCGATGTCCTCGAGCGCCTCGCCGCGGCCGGCGTAGCGGCGCGCCAGCGAGCGCACCAGCGGGCAGGTGGCGCTCGATCAGCTCCTCGCGCGCAGTGGTGTCGCCGCCGTCGTGGTAGCGGCGCAGCAGCTCCCGGTCCTCCTCGCGCGCCTTCTCCGACGCAGCCGGGGAGCGCCGCTGTGGTGCGTTCACGCGAGGCCCTTGAGCTTCTCGAGCCGAACGACGATCGCCCCGCCGCCGGCGTCCTCGACGCCGAAGGAGTCCACGACCGTCTGAAGGATGCGCCGCAGCGTGAGCTGGCCGGGCGCGGCATCGCCGTCGCGGAGCGCGTCGGCGACCGCGGCCTCGGACAGCGGGCCCACGCGCGTGCGAATGCTGCCCTCGCCCACCTCGAACGAGAGCTGCACGCTGCCCACCTGGCCCGGCCTCGGCCAGCAGGCGCTCCACCGCGAGCTGGAGGTCGTCGATCTCCTCGAACGCGAAGTCCACCCGCTCGGCGATGCCGCCGATGATCAGCCGCACCACGGCCTGGAAATCGCCCGACAGGGGCGCCTCGAGGTCGATGCGCTCGTGATGGTTGCTCAACGCGGTTCTCCGATGGTGCCCTCGCCGACGACGCGATCCTCGCGCATCAGGCAGGCCAGCTGCCCCGGTGCGACTCCGTTCGCGGGTCGGTCGAGCTCGAGCTCGAGGCTTCCGTCGTCCTGGACGTGCACACGGCACGCTATCGGCTCCGCGTGATAGCGAAGCCGGACGGTCTCGCACCTCGCTCGGGAGAGCGGTGAAGGGTGGCGTTGTCCAGCGGCACCCGGCTGGTGGCGAGCGCCTCCTTCGGGCCGACCACCACGCGGTTCGAGCTCGGCATCGCGCTCCAGGACGTACAGCGGCTCTGAGGATGAGAGGCCCAGGCCGCGGCGCTGGCCCACCGTGTAGTTGTGCTGGCCCTCGTGGCGGCCGAGCACGTTGCCGCCGCGGTCCACGATCTCGCCGGGCTGTGCGGAGCCGCGGGCCGCCGTGGCGCTGGAGGAACGCGCGGCCGCCGAGGCCGGCGACGAAGCAGAGGTCCTGGCTCTCGCGCTTGTCGGCCACCGGGCAGGCCGGCCTCGCGCGCGAGCGCGCGCACGGCGTCCTTGGTGAGGCCGCCGAGCGGGAAGCTGAGCCGGTCGAGCAGCGCCGGGTCGAGCTTGGCGAGCATGTAGCTCTGGTCCTTGCGCGGGTCGGCGGCGGCGCGGACGAGCGGGCCGTGCTCGTCGCGGGCGATGCGCGCGTAGTGGCCGGTGGCGAGCCGGGCGGCGCCGAGCGCGTCGGCGAGCTCGAGCATCGCGTCGAAGCGCACCTCGCCGTTGCAGCGCACGCACGGGTTCGGCGTGCGGCCGGCGGCGTAGCCGTCGAGGAACGTGTCCACGACCTCGGCGCGGAAGCGCTCGCGCAGGTCGAGCGTGATGTGCGGGATGCCCATGCGGTGCGCGAGGTCGCGGGCGCCGAGCACGGCCTGCGGCGAGCAGCAGCTCTTCTCGCCGTCGGTGCCCGGGTCCGCCCACAGCTCGAGCGTGACCGCCACGACCTCGTCGCCGGCGTCGAGGGCGAGCTGGGCCGCGGCGGCGCGAGTCCACGCCGCCGCTCATGGCGACGAGGGTCCGGCGCGCCGCTCGGCTCCATCCGCACTGCGCCGTCCTTGGCGGCCGCCCCGAGCGCGCGGTGGAGCGCGTCCGCGGCGAGCTCGGCGGCGTGCCGCTTCGCGGGCACCAGGCCGCCCAGCGTCGTTCGCGACGTCGTCCGCGTTCAAACGACAGGCACCGAGGAACGGCTCTCCCTCGATGCTCTCCACGATGGCGCTGGCGGCCGCGGTGAGCGCGCCGCAGCCGTCGGCGTCGAAGCCCGCTTCGGCGATCGCGATCGCCCTCGATCCGCACCGCGATGCGCACGAGATCGCCACACGGGGCGCCACCGGCGGCGCCGGTGTGCGGGTGGTCCTTCAGAGCGCCCTTGCCCGTGGGCGCGTGCAGATGTTCGGCGAACGACCGCATTGAGGGCAAAGGTAACGCCAGCGCCGCCCTCTCCGGGAATGGTGTCTTCCTTATGCCCGCATATCGGGCAAAAGGACGACACGTTCATGATTGCGCAGCCGTAGGCTGGCCCCAGCCTGCCGTTTGCTGGTCCCGGTAGTTGGGCCTGCTACGTAGCAGGTGGGTGTCCTCCGGGCGGACCACGGTCCTACCGCGAGGGGGACTCCCATACCGGTGTTATTCGGCTCAACGTATGCGGCCAGCTCGCGTACAGGCTCGGGCCGATGTCGAGGCTAGCGCGGGTCGCCCGGATCGGCCAGCGGCGCCGGTGGCTGGGCCACGACCTTGACGCCGAGCTCCTTCAGCTGGCGCTCGTCCACCGGGGCCGGGCGCGCCGGTGAGCGGGTCGACTCCGCTGGCGGCCTTCGGGAAGGCGATCACGTCGCGGATCGAGGTGGCGCCGGCCAGCAGGGCCACGATCCGGTCGATGCCGAACGCGATCCCGCCGTGCGGCGGGGCGCCGTAGGTGAGCGCCTCCAGCAGGAAGCCGAAGCGGCTCCTCGCCTCCTCCGGTCCGATGCCGATCACGTCGAAGACCTTCTGCTGCACGGCCGGGTCGCTGTTACGGATCGAGCCGCCGCCGAGCTCCCAGCCGTCGAAGACCACGTCGTAGGCGCGGCTGCGCCACGTGCCCGGGTCGCCGTCGAGGTCGCCGGCCGGGCTGGTGAACGGGTGGTGCACCGCGTCCCAGCGCCCCTCGTCCTCGTCCCACTCGAACGCCGGGAAGTCCACGACCCAGAAGATGTCGTGGCCCTCGGGCTCGCCTCGCCGACCTCGGGCCGCAGCGCGCCGAGCACTCGCGCGGCGACCTGCGGCGTGTCGGCGACGATCAGGACGGCGTCGCCCTCCGTGCGCCTTCAGTGCGTCGTTCGCCCGGGCGACCTCCTCCTCCGACAGGAACTTCGCGATCGGCGAGCGCCACGAGCCGTCCCCCTCGACCACCGCCCAGGCGAGCCCCTTCGCGCCGAGCGACTGGGCCTTCTCGGTGAGCGCGTCGAAGCGGCTCCTCGGAAACTCCCCCGTCGCCTTCATGGCACGGATCACGCGGCGCGCCGCTGAAGACCTTGAACTCGGACGACCGGAAGACGTCGGTCACGTCCACGATCTCCACCCCGATCCGCCGGTCGGGGCGGTCGGAGCCGTAGCGGAGCATCGCCTCGTCGTAGGTGATCCGCTCGAGCGGCAGCGAGACCTCGATCCCCACCAGCGCCAGCACGCCGCTGCAGCAGCCGGTCGGTGACCTCGTAGACGTCCTCCTCCTCCACGAACGCGAGCTCCATGTCGAGCTGCGTGAACTCGGGCTGGCGGTCGGCGCGGAAGTCCTCGTCGCGGAAGCAGCGCGCGATCTGGAAGTAGCGCTCGTACCCGCCGATCATCAGCAGCTGCTTGAAGAGCTGCGGCGACTGCGGCAGCGCGTACCACGAGCCGGGCGTGAGGCGGCTCGGCACCAGGAAGTCGCGCGCGCCCTCGGGCGTCGAGCGGGTCATGATCGGCGTCTCGATCTCGAGGTAGCCCTCGTCCGAGAGGAAGTCGCGGATCTCCTTCACCACCGTCGTGGCGCAGGATCATGTTGTCGCGCATGCGCTCCTTGCGCAGGTCGAGGTAGCGGTAGCGGAGGCGGAGCTCCTCGCCGACCGGGTCGTCCTCGTCGATCTGGAAGGGCGGCGTCTCGGCGTCGGCCAGCTGCTCGAGCTCGGCCGCCACGAGCTCCACCTCGCCGGTCGGCAGCTCCGGGTTGATCGGCGCTCTCGTCGCGGCGCACGAGCTCGCCGCTCACGCTGATCACGTCCTCGCCGCGCAGCTTGCCCGCCGCGGCGTGCGCCTCGGGCGCCTCCTCGGGCCGGAACACGAGCTGGAGCAGCCCGGTGCGGTCGCGCAGGTCGATGAAGATCAGCCCGCCGTGGTCGCGGCGGCGGTGCACCCAGCCGGCCACGCGGACCTGCTCGCCCACGTCGTCCGCGCGCGGAGCTGGCCGGCCCAGTGGGTCCGGTAGCGGTTGGGGCGCGGAGGCTTCATGCGCGCCGACCATTCGCACGACGTCGTCCACGGACTCCGGCGCGCTGCTGGGCACCCGGTGTCCATGTCCTTGACCTCGATCGTCGTCTCCGAGAATCACGTCCAGCGCGCGCCGAGACGGTCCGCCTGCTTCAGCTGCCCCTTCAGAGACCGCCCGGCCTGCTCCATCTGGGCGCGCAGGCCGCCGCCGCGGAGCTGCCGGACGAGCGCGAACGCGTCACGACCGGTCCCGGCCACGAACACGTCGATGCCGTCGCCGTGTTCGGCCTCGCCCGCCGCCAGCAGGATGCGCTCGACCCCGGCCGCCCAGCCCACCCCGGGCGTCGGCGGCCCGCCCAGCTCCTCGATCAGCCCGTCGTAGCGGCCGCCGCCGCCGAGCGCCGCCTGGGCGCCCAGCCGCTCGGACTCGACCTCGAACACCGTGCGCGTGTAGTAGTCGAGCCCGCGCACGAGCGTCGGGTCGATCTCGTACTCGAGCCCGGCGCCGTCGAGCAGCTCGCGCACCTCGGCGAAGTGCTCGGCGTCGTCCGGCGCCAGCCGGTCGAGCAGGAGCGGCGCGTCCTTCATCACCGCCTGGGTGCCGGGGTGATCGGCGTCGAAGGCGCGCGAGCGGGTTCTGGTCGATGCGCGACGCGGACCTCCTCGGACAGCTCGTCCTCGCGCGCGCGTAGAAAGCCCTTCAGCTCCTCGATGTACTCGGCGCGTGTCTCCGGCGTGCCGAGGCTCGACAGGCGCAGCCGCCGCGGCCCCGTGCCCGCGCGCTCCAGGATCTCGTCGAGCAGGAGGATCAGCTCGGCGTCGAGGCTCGGGTCGTCCGAGCCGATCGCCTCCGCGTCGATCTGGGTGAACTGCCGGAAGCGGCCGGCCTGCGGCGCCTCGTGGCGGAAGAACGGGCCGGCCTCCCAGACCTTCACCGGCTGCGGGAGCTTGTGCATGCCGTGCTCGATGTAGGCGCGGCAGATGCCGGCCGTGGCCTCGGGGCGCAGCGTGAGCGAGCGCCCCGCCTTGTCCTCGAAGGTGAACATCTCCTTCTGGACGATGTCCGTGGACTCCCCCACCCCGCGCGCGAACACCTCGGTGTCCTCGAACACCGGCGTCTCGAAGGGCTCGTAGCCGGCGCGGCCCGAGCACCTGGTCGGCGATTCCGGCCAGCGCGAGCCGGCGGCGCCCATCCGGGGACAGCACGTCGAGCGTGCCGCGCGGCGCCTGAAGCTTCTTCACCTGGCCAGCTCGGCCAGGAACGGGTTAGTCGCCCGCTCTGCGCCCAGGGTCGTGGTCCCCATGTGACCGGGGTAGACGGCCGTCTCCTCGGGCAGCGTGTCGACGAGCGTGCGGATCGACTCGAGCAGGGTGCCGTAGTCGCCGCCCGGGAGGTCGGTGCGGCCGATCGACTGCTGGAAGAGCACGTCGCCGGAGAAGATCGCCTGCTCGTCCGGGATCGAGAAGGTCACGTGGCCGGGGCTGTGACCGGGCGTGAACAGCACGTCGATCTCGAAGCCGGCGAGCTCCAGCTTCTCCCCGCCCTCGAGCGTGTGCTCCGCGTCGTACGACTCGAACGGGCCGAAGCCGGGCCACGGCACGTAGCTCATGATGTCCGCGAGCACGACGGCCTCGATCTTCGGCACCCAGACCTCGGCGCCCGTGGCCCTCGCCACCGGTGCCACGGCGCCCACGTGGTCGAAGTGCGTGTGCGTGAGGAGGATGCCGTCGAGCTTCACGCCGAGCGCGTCGATCGCTCCGAGCAGCTTGTCGGCCTCGTCGCCAGGGTCCACGATCAGCGCGCGGTCGGAGCCGTCGCGCCGGAAGATGTACGTGTTCTCCTGGATCTGCCCGACGGTGAACATGCGCACGTCCATCAGCGCGCCGCCTTCTTCTTCATCCGGTAGCTGTAGATCATCTTGTCGGTGACGAAGCCGAGCGGGATGTACAGCAGGAACATGAACGCCGCGAGCCCGAAGCCCTCGGCCATGTTCCGCTTGAAGAGCAGCACGACGAGCACCGCGAACACCGCCGCGGCGATCGCCGCCCGGTTCACCGCGCCGCGCCAGGTGGGCGGCTTGTCGAGCCGCTCCTGCCGGCGCTCGCGCGCGACCTTCTTGGCGTCCTCGCGCGTCTGAGGCCGCCCGGTCTTGCCGGCACGCTCGATCGTGCCGGCGGGCGTGCCGCGGTGCTTGCGCCTGCGCTTGCGCTTGGTTTGCGCCATTCAGGCGACGTTACCGGACGCCACGCCGCGTGAACTCAGTGTGAGCCGCCCAGAACGCGGATGTCCACACCGGATAGGTCCTCGAATCCCGACGCATCGGCGGTCACGACGGTCCTGGAACGCGAAAGCGCGGTCGCCGCGATCAGCAGATGATGCGCGCCGCGCGTGCGTCCGGCCCTGCGGGTTTCCGCCAGCAGCTCGGCATGCGCGCGCGCCGTATCGAGGTCGTACGGCTCGACGGGCAGGCTGTCAAGCAGCTCCTCTACGAACCGGCGTCGGGCGATCTTGCGCCGACGATCCGCAAGCTCGACGCCGACGAGTAGCTCGGCAACGGTGATGGCTGCGATGGTCACGTCGTCCTCGTCGCCCACCACCTCATCGATCGCGGCGGTCGAGCGCTCCGCGGCGATGAGCACGGTCGTGTCGAGGATCAGCCGCTCCAGTGCCGCTCCTCCGGCTGAATGGCCGAGCGCACCTTAGTGAGCTCGCGCGCCCACGCCTCGTCGGGCTCGTGAGCCCGAAGGAGCTCCTTGAGAGCACGACCGTTGGCGAGGGGAGCCGGCTGGATGCTCGCGACTGGCCGGCCCGCGGCGCTCCACCACGAAGGCTTCGCCGTGTCGCTCGACGCGGTCGAGCAACTCGGAAAAGCCACGCGCGGCGTCAGTGGCGCTGACCCTTCTGGTCATGAAATCAGATTATCAGATTTAGGCCGTCATGCCACCGCCCGGAGCACTTCCTCCAGGATGTGGCGCTCCGGGTCGAAGCCGCGCAGGGGCACGTCGTCGGGGAAGCCCTCGAACGCGGCCCGCGGCGCCAGGCCGATCAGCTCCGTCTCCGCCACCTCCGCCCGCTCGCGCACGTACTCGACGATCTCGCCGAGCGGCACGGCGCGGTGGTCGTGCACGTTGGTGGACACCTGGGCGCGGTTGCGGTCGTGCAGGTACAGGCCGAGCGCGCGCACCCCGGGCAGGCCGCCGCCCGACTCGCGGAGGCCGGCGGCGATCTGCTTCGCCACGGCGAGGTCGTCGGTCACGAGGTCGACGTTGAACGCCACGAGTGGCGGGCGGGCGGCGGCGAGCACCGCGCCGGCCGTGGCGTGCGGCTTGGCGGGGCCGTAGTCGGGCACGAGCTCCCCGGCCTCGATGCGGCGCGCCAGCTCCTTCGGCCCGCCGCGCCGGATCCAGGCTCGCTCGACGTGCTCCGGCCGGGTGGCGAGCTCGCCATAGAGGAAGACCGGTACGCCGAGCTCCTCGCCGATGGTGGCGGCGGCGGTGAGCACCTCGGCGACGGCGGCGCCGCGGCGCTCCTCGTCGAGATAGACGACCGGCATCACGTCGAGCGCGCCGACGTGCGGATGGATGCCGGTGTGTGCGCTGATGTCGATCCGCGCGATGGCCGACCGCGCGCCGCCGATGAGCGCCTGCGCCATGTCGCCCTGGCGCGCAGCCAGCGTGAACACCGCCCGGTCGTGATCCGGATCCGTGTGAAGGTCGAGGAAGTGAGCGGGCGCGAACGCGCGCCCGATCGCCTCGAGCGTCGCGAGATCGCGACCCTCACTGACGTTGGGCACGGTCATGAGTAGCGGGCGAGCGTCCACGGACGCGAAGGCTATTCCCGGCCGGGGCGGTGTCGGTTCTCCGCCAGGAATCTGTCGGCTCACCCGCCTGGTTCGGCCACCCGCGCGAATCGATGATCGACCCATGTGCTCGATCTCACACCGCAGCCCGTTCCTGATCGCCTGTGCCGTCGCGGTCGCCTTGGCCTGTTCCGGAGGGACGCCCGCCATGGCGGCGTGTTCGCCCGGCGCGGCGGACAAGCCGGATCTGGCCTTCAACGACTCGAACTGCGACGGCATCGACGGCGACAAGGCCGCCGCACTCTTCGTGGCCCCGGGCGGCAGCGATGCAGCCGACGGGAGCTTCGGCCATCCCAAGGCGACGGTCGCCGCCGCGGTGACCGCCGGGATCGCGGCGCACCGCGATGTGTACGTGGCCGCCGGGACCTACGACGGCAAGGTCTCCTTCCTCGGCTCCGGGGACATCGGTGTGTACGGCGGCTACGACCCGCAGACGTGGGCGCGCTCCGAGGCGAACATTGCCACGATCCGCGCTCCCGGCCAGGTGGTCGGGGTCGCGGTGCCCGGCATCGTGCTCCAGCTTCTCAAGATCCAGGGCGTGGCCGCGGGCACCACCACGTCCTATGGCGTTCGAGCCTTCTACAGCGGATCGGTCGCGCTGAGCCGGACGATCGTCGAGCCGAGCGCCGGCGGTGGCGGCGCAAACGGGGCCGACGCACCGCAATCCCAGCCCGCTCCGGCGCCGGACGGCCATCAGGGCGTCGGCAACCCGAACTGCGACCCGAACGCGCTCAAGGGCACCTTCAACCCGGGCGGCCTTGGGGGGTCCGCGGCCGGCCTCCTTTCCGGCGGCCAGGGCGGCTGGTGGCGCTTCCCGCCCGGATGGCCGTTCGCGGGCGACCCCGGCCAGGGCGACCCAGGAGTGGGCCCCGGCCTCGGCGGCGACGAGGGCTGGCCGGGCGGTCCCGGCTCACCGGGCAAGCCTGGCCCGGGCGGCATGCCGGGCTACGCGGATCTGAACGCGGGCGGCGACGCTCTACGTCCCGCAGAACGGCGGCCCGGGCACGGCAGGCACCCGCGGCGCGGGCGGCGGCGGTGGCGGAATGGGCATCAACACCTGCGTGCCGGGCTCCGGCGGCGGAGCGGGCGGGCGGCCCGGCGCCGGCGGCCAGGGCGGTCACGGCGGCGGCGGCTCGATCGGCGTGTTCGCCGGCGCGGGCGCGCGCGTGCTCGTGATCAACGGCTCGGCGATCCACACCGCGAACGGCGGCAAGGGCGGCAACGGGGGCCTCGGCCAACCGGGCGGCGAGGGCGGCAACGGCGGTCCTCCCGGCGTGGACATCTACGAGGGCATGTACCCCGGCACCTCCGGCGGCCACGGCGGCATGGGCGGCGCGGGCGGCCGTGGCGGCGGCGCCGCGGGCGGCGCGTCGATCGGCGTGCTGACGATCAACGCGCGCGCCACCGTCGCGGCGGACACCGCGATCACGCTGGGCCAGGGCGGCCAGTTCGGTATCGGAGGCCACAACGGCTGGCAGGGCGTCGCCCAGAAGACCGCCCAGGTCACGACCGCGGGCGGGACCCAGCCCGCAGTCGGCGACTTCGACGGCGACGGCATCGACGATGCCACCGACGCCTGCCCGATCGCACCCGGCCCGGGCACCGGATGCCCGACTGACGCGCCCGCGGACGGCGGCAGTTCGGGCGACGGCCCGAGCGGCTCCACCGGGCCGGGCGCCGGTCCCGTGACCGTCAGCGTGCTGCCGGCCTCGAGCTGCGTGGCCAAGCGCGTGTTCCGCGTCCGGATCAACGCGCGCAGGGCGCACCTGAAGAGCGCGCGCCTGACCCTCGACGGCCACCGCATCCGGCTCGTGAAGGGGAAGCGGCGCTGGATCGCGAGGATCGACCTCCGGCGCAGCACGCGGACGAGGCACACCCTCACGATCCGCGGACATCTGACGAGCGGCCGGGCCTACCGGCAGGTCCGGCACTACCGGACCTGCCGCGTCTAGACTCGATCCCGCTCCAGGCTCCGTAGCTCAGCGGTTAGAGCGCACGACTCATAATCGTGAGGTCGATGGTTCGAATCCATCCGGAGCTATGCCCGCTCCGGCCCCGCAGCGCGGAACGAGGGACGGCCCGGGGCCGCCCCTCGCTCGCACGTATGTCGCCTTGGCTCAGCGCGAATGCGCCAGCTGATGGCCGTGGAACTTGAACTGCACCTTCTGCGTCGTCGTCGCGGAGGCAGTCCGCGGCGGCAGCGGGTCGTCCGCCTTGGCGAAGTACCACAGCGTGTGCGTCAGCGCCGGCAGGAACTGCTCCATCGAGCGCCGGCCGTTGCCCTGCAGCTTCTTCGCGTTGGACGCGGTGAAGAGCGCTTCGGCCGGTGGCGCGCCGAGGATGCTCGACAGCCGGTCGCAGAACGCGTGGTAGCACGGGTCGAGCTGCTCGCCCGCCACGCCGCCGTACAGGCGCACCTGCTGCTTGGTCTTCAGCGCCTCGGCGCCGGCGAAGACGCCGCCGGCGGGGATGCCGCGATCGGTGAACCCGACGTAGTCCGAGCGCCCGTCGAACGGGATCTGCTCGGACACGTAGCCCTGCGAGGCCCACCAGTCGGCGAACACACGCTCGACCTCTCCCGAGCCGGGCGGGCCAGCGGGTTACCGGCCACCGAGCCGTTGCCGTCGTAGACGAGCCGCGCGAAGTTCGGCGACGAGATCATGTCGGTGTCGATCATCACCATGATCTTGTTCACCTCGGTCGCGACAGGTGCTCGGCGTAGTACGGGGAGCCGATCAGGCCCTCCTCCTCGCCGCCGAACCACATGAAGCGGATCTTCTGGTTCGGCACGAGCTCCTTCGCGGCGATCTGCTTCGCGATCTCGAGCTGCGCCGAGGTGCCCGAGCCGTCGTCGTTCACCCCCGGGCCCGCAGGACCGAGTCGAGGTGCGCGCCGGCGACCACGACGTGGTTCGGGTCTCCCGCCCAGCGTCTCCGCGAGCACCTGCGGGAAGAAGCGGTCCTTCGACCTCGCGCGTCGATCGTCATGCTCACCGTCGGGTTCTCGCCCGCCTGGTAGGCGTCGTAGAGCTCCTTGCCGACCGCGAAGCTCGAGAGCACCGCCGGGATCGCGAGGTCCGGGCGGGCCCGAGCGGAACAGCGCGTTCTGACGGTCCGCGGTGTCGCCCTCGTTGAAGAGAATCACTCCGACCGCGCCGGCGCCTCGGCGTTCGACAGCTTCTGAACGAACGGGCACGTGCCGCGCTGGATCAGCGCCACCGCGCCGGTCATCGCCGGCCGGGAAGTCCTCCATCTCACAACCGCTGGTCGTGCCGCCAGGGCTTGGGATCGACCACGTCGTTGGTCGGCACGACCGGGACGTTGGTCAGGTTGCCCGAGGGCGAGAGCTCGAACGTGATGAAGTCGACGTTCGGGCTGTCGTCGTCGGCGGCTGTCCCGGCCCGTACGACTTGTCCGGGTCGACGTCGGTGCGGGTCAGCACCGGCGTGCTGTTCTCGACCCACTCCGGCAGGTTGAACTGGACGATCTGCGGCCGGTATCCGTACGACCGCAGTTGACCGGCGACGTAGTCGACCGACGCCTGGTAGCCGGGCGTCCGCGTGTCGCGGGTGCCTCCGTTGGCATCCCCGATCGCTTCGAGGTCCGCCTGGTGCTTGAAGACGTTGTCGGGTGTCACCGCCTGGCGCAGGACACTGGTGTCCGGGTCGGCTGCGATCGCCGCCGACGGGCCTGCCACGAACGCAAGCGCGACGGCGATGGCCGACAGGTACTTGAGACTCAAGATGCTCTCCTCCCCAAGAAAGCTGAACACGGCTTTGAGCGAGCCCTACCCGGGGTCGGTTTTCCTGAACGCATAGGCTCGCCGGGTGACAGAGACGATCGCCGGCGCTATCTGAAGCTCGGCCTGCGGCTCGGGCGGCATGTGGACGGCATCGTCGACTCGTACGCCGGGCCGGCGGAGATCGCCGATTCGGTGGATGCCGAGCCGCTTCGGGAGCCGGGCGAGCTGGCCGCGGACGCCGAGCGGCTGCTGGGCGAGGTGGACGACGGCTGGCTGCACGATCAGGTGCACGGCCTCCACACCTGCGCGACCTTCATGGCCGGCGGCCCCGGCTCGTACGCCGACGAGGTCGAGGGCTGTTACGGCGTCCGGCCGGCGCACACGGACGAGTCGGTGTTCGAGGCGGCGCACGAGGAGCTCGATCGGCTGCTGCCCGGAGATGGCCCGCTGGCCGATCGATACGAGAGCTGGCGGAAGTCGATCACCGTGCCGCCGGACCGGATCGAGCAGACGGTCGCCGGCCTGATCGAAGAGGCGCGCTCGTGGACCCGCGCGATGGTGGAGCTCCCCGACGGCGAGGGCGTGGACCTCGAGGTCGTGCACGACAGGCCGTGGCTCGCCTTCTGCGAGTACCGGGGCGGGCTGCGCAGCCAGATCTCGGTCAACGCGGACCTGCCGATCTCGGCCTTCGAGCTGCTCCACATCGCCTGCCACGAGACCTATCCCGGTCACCACACCGAGCGGGTGTGCAAGGACGACCGGCTCGTGCGCGGGAAGGGCCTCCTCGAGGAGACGCTCGTGCTCATGCCCACGCCCCAGTCGCTGGTGTCCGAGGGAATCGCCGAGCTCGGGTCCGAGCTGCTCCTGTCGAGCGAGGGCGGCGAGCGGCTCACCGCGGTGCTCGCGACGGCCGCCGGCATCGAGCTCGACCTCCCCCACGCGCTGGCGGTCTCGCGCGCGCGGGAGCCGTGCGGATGGGCCGAGGTGAACGCGTCGCTGATGCTGCACGAGGACGCGGCGAGCAGCGGAGGACGTCCAGGCCTATCTCGCGCGCTGGGGCCTCCGGACGCCGGACTTCGCCGCCCACGTGGTCCGCTTCATGACCGAGCCGAGCTCGCGCACGTACATCATCAACTACTCGGCCGGGCGCGAGCTGTGCCGCGGGTACGTGGACGGCGACCCGGCGCGCTTCCGCAGCCTGCTCACTGAGCAGATCCGCGTGAGCGACCTGCGCTAACACGATCGGATTCCTCGATCGCGCGCTCGGCTGACGTTTGGCCGCAGGACGACCCCACCCAGCGTGCGCAAGCGGAACCGGCCCTTGACCGGGCCGTCCGCGTAGGTCTACGGTCGGACCACGGGGTCCTTCCTCCTCCTGTTCGCGACTCTTGGCGTTGCCGTCCGTAACGGCCGTCGCGAGCCCCGGCATACAGGTCACCATCACCTCCGGGCCGTCGGGGACCACGGATCAGACCTCAGCCACGTTCACGTTCACGGCGAACCAGCGAGGGGCGACCTTCCGCTGTTCGCTCGACGGCTCGGCGCCCGCGTCGTGCACATCGCCCGCGGAGTACTCCGGGCTGGCCGACGGCGACCACCTCTTCACCGTCCAGGTGAAGGACGCGAGCGGCGCCTACGCCGACCGCGACGAGCCGCCGGTGGACGGTTCAGACGACCCCGCCGCCGCCGCCCGAGCCGAAGCCCTCGCCGCTGCTGCCGCTCGGCGGCGGCCGGGCGAAGGTGAAGCTCCGCGGCCAGGTCGTGCTCGGCGCGAACCGCCTTCGCAAGCTGTCGCTGCGCAAGCCCCCGCGGCTCTATCGCCTCGACGAGGAGCACGAGGAGGGCGAGCCCCACGCGCAGCCCGCCTGCGTGCCCGCCGGAACGTGCCTCGTGACGCTCGGCGGCGAGGCCGACCCCTTCACCACGACCCCGAAGCCGACCGACCCGCCCTTCGTCGTGAGCGGCGGCGGCGATCCACAGGTCGCGGCCGGCAAGTCGTTCCTCGTGGTGACCGCCTACAACAAGCTGTGGGTCTACACGAAGGACGGCAAGCTCGTCACGAAGGACAAGTACGGGAGCGCGCTCAGCTATCCGATGACCGCGGCCCAGCTGTTCACGCCGCTGTGGGATCCGCCCGGCTCGAACTCCAAGGGCATCAACGGGTACCTGAAGCTCCCGTCGGGCGTGCCGTGCAACGTGGAGGACCCGTTCGCGACCGGGACCTTCTGCCTCAACGACTGGTACGACATGCGCGTCATCTACGACGACTTCCGTGACCGCTTCTGGGTCATCGCCAGCGCGCGCAACCCGAACTGGAAGAAGGACGACCGCGACCCTGAAGCAGCGCATCGCGCGGCGCTCGAAGGTGGCGCTCGCGGTGTCGAGGACCGCCGACCCGCGCGACGGCTTCTACCTCTACTGGTGGAACGCCGTGATCGACGAAGGCGCGTGCGCCACGCTCGGCTCGCCGCCCGGCCCGCCGGCCGCCTGCCCCAATTCGACCTACCAGCCCGGCGACGCCGCCGACTACCCCTCGATCGGGATCTCGAAGGACTTCTTCACCCAGACGATCGGGGTCGTGAACGTGAATCCGCACGACCCCAACTGGCCCGTATCCGTCGACAAGTACGCGCTCGTCAACGTGTTCGACGCCGACAAGCTCGCGAACGGTGGGTGCAGCTCTCCGTGCGGCTGGGCGTACTGGAACTTCACCTATCCGGGCACGAACACGGTCGTCAAGGGCATCGTCCAGCCCGCCGTCGAGCACGGCGCCGTGCAGAAGGACTTCGCCACGATGGCGAGCACGCAGGGAGACAAGACGCTCTGGGTGTGGGGCTTCACGAAGCAGGAGGGCGCGTTCGCGCCGCCGCTGCACGGCGCCCCGATCCAGCTGAAGAAGTGGGCCGGCCCCACGAACCCGGACCAGCCGCCGAAGGGGTCCGTCACGAGCCCGTCACCGATCTCGTACGGCAACCTCGGCAATCTGGTGACGAAGGCGGCCACGCGGAATGGGCTGATGTACGCCACCTGGCAGGACTGCTCGGTGTGGTTCAACGGACAGTCGCCGTGCTCGGCGTCGATCCGGCTCGTGAAGGTCAACCCCGGGCTGGCGCTCACCGTCGACGTGCCGACCGGCCCGATCATCGACCGCACGTTCGGCTTCCACACACTCGGCGAGGGCGACCAGGAGGTGATCGGCTACGGGGTCCCGGCCGTCGAGGTGAACAAGCACTCGGACGCGGTGGTGGTCTACCAGCGCGTCGGCGGAGTCGACACGTGGCCGGAGGCGCGCTACAGCGCCTACATGAACGGCGAGCCGGACATCCGGCCGAGCGCGCTGCTGAAGGTGGGCGTGCGGCCCCTCGGCGGAAACGCGGATCCCGACGACCCCGACGCGCCGGTCGGGAACGCGGACACGGGCGGAGCGGCGGTCGACCCGATCGGCAAGGAGGCGATCTGGCTCACGCACGTCTTCTCGAACTCGTCCGGCGGGTACCAGATGGCGGTCGGCAAGGTGTTCGGCAAGCCGTTCGCCGACCTCATCACGATCGTCTCGAAGTTCGACCTGAGCAGCGTCGGCAGCGTGCGAAAGGTCAAGGCGACCGTGGTGGTCGGGAACCAGGGCGACGGCAAGGCGCCGAGCTCCAAGCTGCACCTCTTCCTGGTGCCGAAGCGCGGGAAGCCGAAGCCCCTCGGGACGCTGAGGGTGCCGCGCCTGCCGTCGGGCAGGTCGAAGGTGCTCCACATCGACACGGGCCTGCCGAAGGGGCTCGGGTCCGGCCCCTTCCGGCTGAGGGCCGTCGTGGATCCGTCGAAGCGGATCAAGCAGTACGGCGTCGGGAACGACGCGGGTCTGTCACGTCGATCCGATCGCTGAGCTCTGGCTAGGGCCCTATCGCTATGTAGATGTTCTGGTCGAGTCCTCCCTGCGAGAGGCACGGATCGGCGATCGTGGGCGAGCTGTACGACGCCGCGTTGATGTCGTTCGGCACCCACGTACACGTCTGCCGGCCGTCGAAGCCGTCGGCATCGTCGTCCGCTCCCGTCTCGCGCGGGTCGACGCCCGCCGGCAGGTCACGTGTGTCCGTCCACACCGAGGCGGTCGCCCCGCCCGCCGCCGACGTGTAGTTGTAGTCGCCGAAGAACGGCGAGCGCATTCCGCTGCGCACCTCCCAGTTGGGGTTCGTGCCCTGAGTGCTCACCTGTGACTCGGTCCAGCTCGTGCCGCCAGTCGTGGAGCGGGCGACGATCGCCTGCACGACATTGCCGGAGTTGGACCCGGCCGCCGTGTCTCCCGGCGGCAGGTCGGGCGAGTAGGAGAGGTCCCCGCGCGAGTCCTGGAACACCACGGACAGGGCTCCCGCGCCGGTCGTGATGTCGGGGAAGAACTGATGCCCGACGGCAGCCGTGTCCACAGGGACCGCCGGTGCCGCCCAGGTGAGCCCGTCCGGTGAGTTGCGGACGAAGACCTTCGACTGGCCGGCGGCGGTGCGGGCGTTCCACACGACGTGCACGCCGGAAGCGTCGGCCGCGACAGCGGAAAGGCTCGAGAAACGAGCGTAGGTCAGGCCGTTGTCGCACGCGAACGGTCCATCGCCGCACGTGTCGGGGCCGAAGTCGGTCGACTCGAACGGAACGATGTCGGCCACCGTCTGCGGGAGGCTGAAGCTCTGCCCGCCGTCGGTCGAGCGCACGATCCGGATGCGGTTCTCCGTGGACTTCTGGTGCATGATCTCGCGGTAGGTCACGTAGACCGCGCCGTTCGGCCCCACACCGATGTCGGCGAACTGCTCCTCGCCGTGTCCCTGAGTCAGCCGCATCGGCGCCGAGAACGTCTGGCCGCCGTCGGTCGAGCGCGCGAAGTAGATGACGTTGTTGGCCGCCTGACCCGGATAGCGCGCCCAGGCCACGTACAGGTTGCCGGCCGTCGCGGTCCCGAGGCTCTGGTCGGCCGCGATGTTGATCTTGTCCTGGAACAGGCCCCAGACCGACGGCGTGCCGCGGTCCACCCGCACGGTTCGGACGTACGACGCGCCGTCGTTGTCGTAGCGAGCGACGTAGATCGAGCCGTTCGTCGGCTTTGCGCGGTTGAAGCAGATGAAGGCGTAGTACAGGTGCCCGCTTCCGTCGAAGGACTGCGTGGGGTCGCCGGCGGCCGCGCAAGAGCCGTGCGCAGGCGATGCGGTGCCGAACGTCGACGTGTCCGCCGGGTATCCGGGGACCAGGCTGAGCGACCAGCTCGCGCCGCCCGTCGTGGAGCGGTAGTACCCCGCCCAGACGTTGCCCGAGCCGTTCTGGATCTCCGCGCAGTAGTCGTTCGAGCCCGCGGTCATGATCGACGGGTTGCGAGGGTCGACCGCCACGCTCGGCTCGTTCTGAGTCCGCCGGCCGGTGCTGCAGGACGTCATCGTCGCATCCGTGCCGCCGGCGGCGAGCTGGTAGTTCCCGGAGGTGTCGTTGGTCACGAGGGTGTCTGCCCTCGCCACTCCAAGCGGTCCCAGCGCCACGAATACAAGCGCCCCGGCCAGTGCTGCGATCCTGCGCATTACGGCCTCCTGCGTCGCCCTCCCAGGTCGCCCGGCAGGCTACTCCTCGAGCGCTCAGGGTGTCCGGTCGCTGAGCTCCAGCAGCACGACCTGGCCCGCCATCACGACCGCGCCGACCAGCGGCACGCCCGGGCGGTAGACCAGGTGCGTGTAGGACGGCGCCTCGAGCACCACGGCGTCGGCGCGGGCGCCCGGCGCAAGCCGGCCGACGTCGTCGCGGCGGAGCGCCCGGGCGCCGCCGGTCGTGGCCGCGAGCAGCGCCTCCTCGGGCGTCATGTTCATGTCGCGGACCGCCAGGGCGATGCAGAACGCCATCGAGGTCGTGTAGCTCGACCCCGGATTGCAGTTCGTGGCGACCGCGACGTTCACGCCGGCGTCGATCGCGCGGCGCGCGTCGGGGTACGGCTGGCGCGTCGAGAAGTCGGTCGCCGGGAGGAACGTGGCGACGGTGTCGCTGCCGGCCAGCGCCGCGATGTCCTCGTCGGTCATGTAGGTGCAGTGGTCAACGGAGGCGGCACCCAGCTCGACCGCCAGCCGCACTCCCTCGCCGAACCCGAGCTGGTTGCCGTGCACGCGCAGGCCGAGCCCGGCGCCGCGGCCGGCCACGAGCACGCGTCGGGACTGGTCCGGATCGAACGCGCCCTCCTCGCAGAACACGTCGATCCAGCGCGCAAGCGGCCGGCAGGCGTCGAGCATCTCGCCGCACACGAGCTCCACGTACTCGTCGGCTCGGCCGTCGTACTCGGACGGCACCGCGTGGGCGCCGAGGAACGTCACGTCGTCGGTGAACTCGCCCGCCACCGCGCACAGACGGCGCTCCGACTCCGTGTCGAGCCCGTAGCCCGACTTGATCTCGAGGTGGGTGATGCCCGCGCTCACGGCCTCGGCTCGGCGGCCGGCGGTGAGCTCCCGGAGCTCGCCCTCGGACGCGGCGCGCGTGGCCTCGGTGGTGACCGTGATGCCCGACGCGGCGTACGGCCGGCCCGCCATCCGAGCGGCGAACTCGTCCGCCCGGTCGCCCGCGAACACGAGGTGCGTGTGGCTGTCCACGAATCCCGGGATCACGCACCGGCCCTCCACGTCGAGCTGCTCGTCCGCGGTCGCGCCCGCCCGCTCGATCGCCGCCACGCGCTCGCCCTCCACGACGATCGCGGCATCCCTGACGATCCCGAGTGGCCCCTCCCCCTGCTCGGGGTCGCATGTGACGAGCAGGCCGATGTTGTCGATGACGAGGCTCATCCGGTCACCGCGCGGATCGCGTCGTCCAGCTCGCGGGGCGCGTCCACCGCGGCGTGACGGCCTTCCTCGACGATCCGCTTCCCGTCCACGACGACATGCCGGACGTCCGTTGCGCTCGCCGCGAAGACCACCGACTCGAGGGCGGTCTCCGCATCGGTCCCGGCGAGCCGGACGCTGTCGAGGCCGACGGTCACGAGATCGGCCGGCGCGCCGGGCTCGATCCGGCCGGCCTCGGGCCAGCCGAGACAGGCGTGGCCGTCGGCGGTGGCCGCGCGCAGCAGCTCGACGGCGCCGTGGTTCCCGCGCTCGCCGGTGGCCAGCCGCTCGTCGAGCTCCACGGCCCGCGCCTCCTCGAACGGATCGATCACGGCGTGCGAGTCGCTGCCGAATGACAGCCGGACGCCCGCGTCCACCAGCGGCCGCATGCGGCCGATGCCGTCCGCGAGGTCGCGCTCGGTCGTGGGGCAGACGCAGCAGTGAGCGCCGGCCTCGCCGAACATCGCGACGTCGGCTGCGTCCAGGTGGGTGCCGTGGACCCCGGTGAAGCTCGCATCGAGAGCGCCCGCATCGGCCAGGAGACCGGTGGGCGTGCGGCCGTACGCCTCGCGACACGCCTCGTTCTCCGCCGGCTGCTCCGACACGTGCGCGTGCAGCGGCCGGCCGTGCCCGCGCGCCCATGAGGCCACCGTCGCCGCCGACTCCGGATCGACCGCGCGCATGCTGTGGATCGCCGCGGCCATGCGCGCCGACTCGCTCTCGGCGAGCTCGTCCACGCGCTCGGCCCATGCCTCCGCGGTTCCGTCGGAGAAGCGTCGCTGCCCCTCCTCCAGCGGCGCGTCGATTCCCCCGTGGAGATAGCAGGCGTCGATCAGCGTGATGCGCACGCCGGCCTGCGCCGCCGCGGCGAGCAGCACGCGGCCCATCTCGTTGGGATCGTCGTACGGAACGCCGCTCGGCGTGTGGTGCACGTAGTGGAACTCGCCCACGGTCGTGATACCCGCCATCGCCATCTCGGCGTAGGTCGCGCGCGCGAGCGTGAGGTAGGTGTCCGGGTCGATCCTGCCCGCGAGCGCATACATCTCCTCCCGCCAGGTCCAGAACGAGCCGCGCCCACGCTGGGTGCGCCCGCGCAGCGCGCGCTGGAACGCGTGCGAGTGGGCGTTCGCGAGGCCGGGCAGCGTGAGGCCGTCGAGGACCGTGGCTCCGGGCGGCGGCGAGTCGCGTCCAGGCGTCACGGCGGTGAACGCGCCGTCCTCGCCGTCTCCACGAGCACGCCGCGCTCCGCTCGCGTCGCCGCCGAGCCACGCCAGCGAACACCAGTAGGCCGTCACGATCCCGTCCGCTCCACGATCGCGCGGGCGCGGCGCTCGAAGTCCTCGCGGTGGAAGCGGTCGAACTCCTTCCATGTGGTGAGCGTGGCCGGGTCGCTCACCCGGTCCAGGAACAGCACGCCGTCGAGATGGTCCAGCTCGTGCTGGAAGGTCCCGGCCGTCAGGCCGCGGCGCACCTCGTCGTGCTCGGCCCCGTCGCGGTCCAGGTACCGCACGCGCACGTTCATGTGGCGCGGCACCTCGCCGCGCAGGTTCGGCACCGACAGGCAGCCCTCGTTGATCGGCTCGACGTCCTCGTCCACCGGCTCGATCACCGGGTTCACGACCACGGTGAGCGGCACCTCCGGCTTGTACGGGTAGCGCGGGTTGCCCGGCCGCACCTCCACCACCGCCACGCGCACGGTCTCGCCCACCTGGTTCGCGGCGAGCCCGGCCCCGTTCGCCGCGCGCATCGTCTCGATCATGTCGTCGATCAGGCCCTGGACCTCCGGCGACGCCAGCTCCTCGGCGCTCACCTCGCGCGCCCGCTCACGCAGCACCGGGTGCCCGACCTCCACGATCTCGCGCGTGCTCACCCGTCGTGCTCGCGCATCGGGATGCGGACGCCACGCTCCTCCGCCACCTCGTTCGCCCTGTCGTAGCCGGCGTCGGCGTGGCGGATCACGCCCATGCCCGGATCGGCGGTGAGCACGCGGTCGAGCTTCTCCGCGGCGAGGTCCGAGCCGTCCGCCACCACGACCATCCCGGCGTGGATCGACCGCCCGATCCCCACTCCGCCGCCGTGGTGGATGCTCACCCACGATGCGCCCGACGCCGTGTTCACGAGCGCGTTGAGGAGCGGCCAGTCGGCGATCGCGTCGGAGCCGTCCTCCATCGACTCCGTCTCGCGGTAAGGCGACGCCACCGACCCCGAGTCGAGGTGGTCGCGGCCGATCACGATCGGCGCCCTCACCTCCCCGCTCCTCACCATCTCGTTGAAGCGCACGCCGAGCCGGCGCCGCTCGCCGTAGCCGAGCCAGCAGATGCGCGCCGGCAGACCCTGGAAGGCGATCCGCTCGCCCGCCATGCGGATCCAGCGGGCGAGGCTCTCGTCCTCCGGGAACTCGTCGAGGATCGCGCGATCGGTGGCGGCGATGTCCTCGGGGTCGCCCGACAGCGCCACCCACCTGAACGGCCCGCGGCCCTCGCAGAACAGCGGGCGGATGTAGGCGGGCACGAAGCCCGGGGTAGTCGAAGGCGCGCTCGAAGCCGCCGAGCTTCGCCTCCGCGCGGAGGCTGTTGCCGTAGTCGAACACCTCGGCGCCCTCGTCCATGAAGCCGACCATGGCGAAGCAGTGCGCCGCTGCCGACACGCGCGCGCGGTAGATGTACTCCTCGGGGTCCTCGCGCCGGAGGTGGTCGGCCTCGTCAAGCGTGAGTCCGGCCGGGATGTATCCCTGGAGCGGGTCGTGGGCGCTCGTCTGGTCGGTCACCACGTCGGCCTCGAACCCCTGGCGGAGCAGCTCGGGGAACACCTCAGCCGCGTTCGCGCGTACCGCCACGGA
This sequence comes from uncultured Thermoleophilaceae bacterium, assembly GCA_963808875.1. Lineage (GTDB taxonomy): Bacteria > Actinomycetota > Thermoleophilia > Solirubrobacterales > Thermoleophilaceae > JACVRW01. The sequence goes on along the minus strand of CAWEHM010000037.1, from coordinate 224,023 downwards.
CAGCGCCCGGCGCTCGCGCTTCGCCCGCAGGCAGCGCTCCACCGCGTCGGCCAGGTCGTCTGCCTCCTCGTCGAGGTAGCGCGTCTCGAGCCGGCGGCGGATCCGCTCGCGGTCCACCTCCACGCACAGCGCGACGCCCTCGTTCATCGTCACCGCCAGCGGCTGGGCCCCGCCCATCCCGCCGAGCCCCGCGGTGAGCGTGATCGTCCCGGCGAGCGAGCCGTCGAAGCGCCGCCGCGCGATCTCGGCGAAGCACTCGTACGTGCCCTGCACGATCCCCTGGCTCCCGATGTAGATCCAGGAGCCGGCGGTCATCTGGCCGTACATCGTCAGCCCGAGATTCTCGAGCCGGCGGAACTCGTCCCACGTGGCCCACTCCGGCACGAGATTCGAGTTCGCGATCAGCACGCGCGGCGCCCACTCGTGCGTGCGGAACACGCCGACCGGCTTGCCGGACTGGACCAGCATCGTCTCGTCGTCGCCGAGGCTCCGAAGGGTGCGTACCAGCGCGTCGAACGCCTCCCACGACCGCGCCGCACTGCCCGTGCCGCCGTAGACCACGAGGTCGTCGGGCCGCTCGGCCACGTCCGGGTCGAGGTTGTTCATCAGCATCCGCATCGCGGCCTCCTGCGACCAGCCCCTGCAGGAGAGGTCCGTGCCGCGCGGCGCGTGCACCTCGCGTGCGCCGCTTCACTCGAGTCCCCCTATCGCGCTCTCAACGGCCTCGACCACCGCGCCCGCGGCCACGAGCCGCTCGACCTCCGCCAGCTCGGGCGCCAGGAAGCGGTCAGGGCCGGCGCCGGGCACCGCGGCCGCGGACGGCGTCGCGCGCGGCCGCCGTGCCGGCGCCGGGCTCGAGCGGCGCGCGGAGGTCGAGCGCGCGGGCGGCGCAGGTGAGCTCCACCGCGAGGATGCGCGCCAGGTTCGCGACCACCGTGCGCAGCTTGCGCGCGGCGCCCCAGCCCATGGACACGTGGTCCTCCTGCATGGCGCTCGTGGGCAGCGAGTCGGTGCTGGCCGGCACGGCCAGCCGGCGGTTCTCGGCCACCATCGCGGCCTGCGTGTACTGGGCGAGCATCATCCCCGAGTTCACGCCGGCGTCCTCCGTCAGGAACGGAGGCAGCCCGTACGAGCGCGCCGGGTCGAGCATCCGGTCCGTGCGGCGCTCGGCGATCGCGCCCACCTCGGCGGCGGCGATCGCGAGGAAGTCGCACGCCATCGCCACGGGCGCGCCGTGGAAGTTGCCGCACGACTCCACCCGCCCGTCGGGCAGCACGACGGGGTTGTCGATCGCGGAGCGCAGCTCGGCGGCCGCCACGCCCTCGACATGCGATCCACGTGTCGCGCGCGGCGCCGTTCACCTGCGGGCGCGCAGCGGAGCGAGTAGGCGTCCTGCACGCGCGGGTCGTCGTGGCGGTGGCTCGCCACGATCGGCGACCCGGCGAGCAGCTTGGTCATGTTCGCCGCGCTGAGCGCCTGGCCGGGCTGCGGGCGCATCGTCACCAGGTCGCCGGCGAACGCGCGGTCGGTGCCGAGCAGCGCCTCGGTGGACATCGCCGCCGTGATGTCCGCGACCTTCAGGAGACCCGCCAGGTCGTGCAGCGCGAGCACGAGCATCCCGAGGATCCCGTCGGTGCCGTTGATGAGCGCCAGCCCCTCCTTGGCCGTGAGCGTGAGCGGCTCGATCGAGGCCGACTCGAGCGCTGCGGCGGCCGGAACGCGCTCACCCGCCCCGGTGAACACCTCGCCCTCGCCGAGCAGCGCGAGGCCGCAGTGCGCGAGCGGGGCAAGGTCGCCGCTCGCGCCGAGCGAGCCGTGCTCCGGCACGACCGGATCGAGCCCGGCGGCCAGGAGCGCGAGCATCGTGTCCGCCACGACCGGTCGCGCGCCCGAGCGCCCCATCGCGAGCGAGCGGGCGCGCAGGAACATCATCGCCCGTACCACCTCGCGCTCGACGGGCGGCCCCATGCCGGCCGCGTGCGAGCGGATCAGCGAGCGCTGAAGCTCCTCGCGCCGCTCGGCCGGGATCCACGTGCCCGCGAGGGAGCCGAAGCCGGTGGACACGCCGTACACCGGCTCCTCCGACGCCGCCAGCCGCTCGACCACGGCCGCGCTCTCCTCCATGGCCGCACGCGCCTCGGACGACAGCCGCGCAGGCGCGCCGTGACGCGCGACGGCGACCACATCCTCCGGCTCGACGCGGTCGCCGGTGAGCTCGATCGTGGCCGTCTGCATCGCGGCCATTCGATCACATCGGCGCCGCCGTCTTCCGGAAGGCGCCTGCGAAAATTGATGGTGTGGGAAAGGTCTGGGTCCTCGACACCGAGACGAAGGGCACGGGCGCGCAGATGGTGCCGCTCGAGAAGACCCTCAAGCAGCCGGCCGCGGAGCCGGTGCGTCGCCGTGCCCGCGCGGTGCCGAAGCCCAGGCCACGCACGCGGGACGCCGAGCCCGCTCAGCCGCGCCGCTTCCGGGTGATCGACGCGCTGTCCCGCGAGGTGATGGCCGAGGACGCCGGGCTCGCCGAGACGGTCGAGCTGCTGGGAGGCGTCCGGCAGGCCGTGGACGTGAGCGTCTACGTCTGGGAGCCGAAGGCGAACGACTGGCGCCTCCTCACGAGGCGCGAGCTGTCGCTCCTCTGGGACCGCAGGCCCGCGGCGCTAGGCGAGCACCACGACAGGCTGCGGTGACGGCGTGGCCACGGGCTGCGGCTCGATCGCCGGCTCGGGCGCCGTCCGCGCCCGCTGCAACTCGTCGTGCACCTGGCCGGCCGGTAGCCGGCCCGACAGGAAGGATGTGAGGACGCGCTGCTCCGCGAGGCTGAGCCGGTGAATCACGGCGGGTGCAGGGGTCCTTCCCATCAGCAGGTGGTTTCTTCTTCCCCCTGCTAGCTCCTGCAAAACGAGGACCCGCGTCTAATGTTGATCGGCGGTGAAGCTCTTCTGGCGACTGCTCGGTTTCCTGCGCCCGTATCGGCGCGGCGTCATCGCCTCCTTCGTCGCTCGCCGCCGTCGCGATGGGCGTGAGCGTGCTGATCCCGTACCTGGTCGGGCGCACGGTCGACGAGATCCGCGACCACAGCACGAACCTGTGGCCGCTCGCGCTGGCGGTGGTCGCCGCCGGAGCGCTCCGGCTGGTGTTCAGCATCCTCCGCCGGCTCGTGGCCGGGCGCGTGTCGCTCGGGGTCGAGTACGACCTTCGCAACCGGATGTACGAGCACCTCCAGTCGCTCGAGCTCGCCTTCTTCGACCAGCAGCAGACCGGCCAGCTGATGTCGCGCGCGACCGTCGACCTCCAGTCGGTCCGGTTCTTCCTCGGGTACGGGCTCGTGTTCCTCCTGCAGTCCGCGATCACGATCGTGATCGCCGCCGCCGTGATGGTCGCGCTCGAGCCGGGCCTCGCGCTGGTCGCGCTGGCGCCGACCCCGTTCGTCGTGTGGATCGCGTACCGCTACGGGCGGCGCAACCGGCCGGCGTCGCAGGAGGTGCAGCAGCGCATCGCGGAGCTCACCGCGGAGGCCGAGGAGAACATCGGAGGCGTGCGCGTGGTGAAGGCGTTCGCGCAGGAGCCGCGCCAGCTGCGCCGCTTCAGCACGGCCGTCACGCGGGTGTTCGACCAGTCGATGGTGTCCACGCGGCTGCGCGCCTTCTACGCGCCGTTCATCGGGTTCCTCCCCCAGCTCGGCCTGGCGGCCCTGCTGCTCGTCGGCGGGCAGCAGGTGATCGACGGGCGGATCACGATCGGCGAGTTCATCGCTTTCTACGGCTACGTGCTGATGCTGGTCGGTCCGATGCGCGGCCTCGGCATGGCGCTCGGGATGGCGCAGCGGGCCGTGGCCAGCGGGGCGCGCGTGTTCGAGCTGCTCGACCGCGCTCCGCGACTGGCGGCGGCGCCCGATGCGCGGCCGCTCCCCGCGGGCGGCGGGCGCGTGGAGCTGCGCGACGTGACCTTCGGCTACGACGGCGGTGACCCCGTGCTGCGGGACATCGACCTCGACGTGGAGCCCGGCCGGACGGTCGCGCTCGTGGGCCCACCGGCTCCGGCAAGACCACGCTCGTGATGCTGATCCCGCGCCTGTACGACGTGGAGCACGGCTCGGTGCTCGTGGACGGCGTGGACGTGCGCGACCTCGACCCCGCCGCGCTGCGGCGCGAGGTGGCGGTCGTGTCGGACGACGCGTTCCTGTTCTCGGCGCCGCTCGGCGAGAACATCGCCTACGCGCGCCCCGACGCGAGCGAGGACGAGGTGCGGCAGGCCGCCCTGCGCGCCGGGCTCGGCGAGCTGCTCGACGAGCTGCCGGACGGGCTCGACACGCTCGTCGGCGAGCGCGGGCACACGCTCAGCGGCGGACAGCGCCAGCGGGTGGCGATCGCGCGGGCGCTGCTCGCGGAGCCGCGCATCCTGATCCTCGATGACGCCACGTCGAGCGTCGACGCCACGACCGAGAACCGCATCAAGAACGCGCTCGCCGAGGTGATGGAGGGGCGGACCACGTTCGTGATCGCCCACCGGCTGTCCACGATCGCGCTCGCCGACGAGATCGTCGTGCTCGAGGACGGCGAGATCGCCGCGCGCGGCACGCACGAGGAGCTGCTCGACTCCTCGCCGCTGTACCGCGAGATCGCGGAGAAGGGCCTGCCGGACCAGGTGTTCCTCAACCGCTGCGACCCGGATCGCGAGGTGGCGGGGCTGTGACCCGCGCGAGCCGCCTCCGGCACCTGGTCGAGCCTGCTGCGCCCGTACCGGGTGCGCGTGGGGCTGATGTTCGTGGCGCTGCTGCTCGCGACCGGCGCCGCGCTCGCGCCGCCCTACCTCGCCGGGCTCGCGATCGACGACGGCATCAAGAACGGCGACATGAAGGCGCTCATCATCATCGTGCTCGCCTTTCTCGCCGCGGCGCTCATCAACTGGGCGGCCACCTACGCGCAGACGTTCCTCATCAACTGGGTCGGGCAGCGCGCCCTCCAGGACCTGCGGATCGAGCTGTTCCAGCATCTCCAGAAGCTGTCGATCGGCTTCTATTCGCGCAACAAGGCGGGCGTGCTGATCTCGCGGATCACGAACGACGTGCAGGCGCTCGATCAGCTCGTGACCGAGGGGATCTCCACGCTGTTCTCGGCCACGCTCACGCTGTTCGGCACGGCGGTGATCCTCGTGCTGCTCGACCCGCTCGCTCGCGCTGGTCACGTTCCTACGCTTCCCGGTGCTGCTCGTGGGCAGCGTCGCGTTCCGGCTCGCGTCCGCCGGCGCGTACGCGCTCACGCGCGTGAAGATCGCGCAGGTCACGGCGTACCTGCAGGAGACGCTCTCGGGCGTGCGCGTGGTGCGCGCGTTCGGCCAGGAGGAACCGCCACAAGGTGCGCTTCGCGGAGCTGAACGACGAGCACCGCGAGGCGAACATGAAGACCGTCTACCTGAACGCGGCCTACTTCCCGGCGGTCGAGTTCCTGTCGGCGGTGGCGACCGCGGCGATCCTGCTGTACGGCGGGAACCAGGTGGTCGACGGCGGCGCTCAGCATCGGCGTGCTCGCCTCGTTCGTCTTCTACCTGCAGAGCTTCTTCGACCCGATCCAGTCGCTGTCGCAGCTCTACACGACCTACCAGGCCGGCATGGCCGCGCTCGACAAGATCTTCGAGCTGCTCGACGAGAAGCCGGACATCGCGGACGCGCCGGACGCGATCGAGCTGCCGCGGGTGCGCGGAGAGATCCGCTTCGAGGACGTGACCTTCTCCTACGGCGGCGACGCGATTGCGCTCGACGACGTGTCGCTGGTGGTGCCGCCTGGCCAGACGCTCGCGCTCGTCGGCGAGACGGGCGCCGGCAAGTCGACGCTCGCCAAGCTGGTCGCCCGGTTCTACGACCCGGACGAGGGGCGCGTGCTGATCGACGGGTACGACCTGCGCGACGTGACCGAGCGTTCGCTGCGGTCGCAGCTCGGCATCGTGCCGCAGGAGAGCTTCCTGTTCTCCGGCACGATCCGCGACAACGTCGCGTTCGGGCGTCCGGACGCAACCGACGACGAGGTGCGGGCGGCCGCACAGGCGGTGGGCGCGCACGAGTTCATCGAGCGGCTGCCGGACGGATACGACACCGAGGTCGGCGAGCGCGGCGGCCACCTGTCCGCGGGGCAGCGACAGCTGGTGGCGTTCGCGCGCGCGGCGGCCGCGGACCCGCGCATCCTGATCCTGGACGAGGCCACCTCGAACGTGGACGTGCGCACCGAGTCCCAGATCGAGCACGGGCTGCGGCGGCTGCTGGCGGGCCGCACGGCGATCGTGATCGCGCACCGGCTGTCGACGATCCGCGGCGCGGGGCGCATCGTGGTGCTGGACCACGGGCGGATCGCGGAGGCGGGCACGCACGAAGAGCTGCTCGACGCGAACGGCGCGTACGCGCAGCCTGTACCGCGACTGGGCTGCGCAGTCCGCAGCCTGACGCCGCGCCGTTGCGCAAGCCGCGGGCCGTGACCGCGGCGCCGCGACGTATCCTGCGCGTCGTGAGGAGGCGTGGCCCTCTGGTCCTCGGGCTCGTCGGCGGCTGCTGCTCTGCTGCCCGCGACCGCGTCCGCCGCCGTGACTTTGACGGACTTCAAGGTGGAGCCGGCGTCGAAGCAGGGCGGCGGCCACCCGAACGTGACGATCACGCAGACGTTCGACTACGGGGGCAGCTCGACGGACAGCGTCAAGGACGCGTTCGTCCGGCTGCAGCCCGGGCTGCTGGGCAATCCGCAGAACGCCGCGTTCTGCTCGCAGCAGCAGTTCCAGGCGGACAGCTGCCCGGCGGACTCGAAGGTCGGGACCGTCGAGGTGACCGCCACGGTCCACATCCTCGTCATACCGGCGCCGACCACGAACAGCGGGACCGTCTACAACCTGCGGCCGACCGGCACCGAGCCGGCGCGGGTGGGCGTCGTCGTGGCAGCCGCGGGCGGGCTGTCGAAGATCTTCCTGCAGTCGCCGGTGTTCATCCGCCCGGGGCCGGACGGGTACGGGCTCGAGTCGACCTTCGCGGACCAGCCGCGCGACTCGAGCGGCATTCCGATCCAGATCACGAAGGTGGCGCTGACCTTCAACGGGAAGGCGAGCAAGGGCAGCTTCATGCGCATGCCCACGTCGTGCGCCCAGGGCACGTCGCTGAGCCGGGCCAACTCGTGGGAGGCGCAGTCGGCGTTCTCCGAGAAGACGTTCGCGATGACGCCCACGGGCTGCGACTCGCTCGGCTTCGCTCCGAAGGGGAGCGGGTCCATGGGCGCGCCGGGGCTAACGCACCGGGAGGACGGGGTGCCGGTGTCCACGACGCTCAGCTTCGACCCGGAGGAGGCGGCGCTGAAGAGCGCGCAGGTGACCCTGCCGAGCATCATCGGACCGAACGTGGCGGGACTGAGCCGGGCGTGCCCGCGCGCCCAGGCGGACGCGAGCAGCTGCCCGGCCTCCTCGCGAGTCGGCACCGCGAGGATCGACTCGCCCCTGCAGCCGGCGCCCGTCGAAGGTCCTGTCTACCTCGCGTTCAACAGCGACAGCCCGCTGCCGGGACTGCTCGTGCTGCTGCCGCCGCCGGTCGGCGTGCGGCTCGACGGACTGGTGGACGTGGGGCCGAACGGCGTGACCAATACGTTCGCGTCGAATCCGGACCTGCCGGTGAGGAGCTTCAGCCTCTCGCTCGACGGAGGGCCCGACGCGGCGCTGAAGCTCTTCAGCAACCTCTGCGCGGACAACAGCGACCGCACCATGGAGGCGAGGCTGGTCGCGTACAACGGCAAGGAGTCGGTCCTCTCCCAGGAGCTCGCGACGCCGGGCTGCGACCCGACCGCCAGGTTCACGATCCGCCGCAAGGGCCGCCGCGCGACGCTGGTGGCGCGGATGCGCGCCGCGCGCGTGGGCCCCGGCATCACCCAGTTCGCGCTGCGCCTGCCGAAGACGCTGGCCCGCGGAAAGGCGCGCCCGCTGGTGTTCGCCGACGGAGGGCGGATGAGACCCCACACCGGCCGCCGCCTGGCCACGATGCCCTTCCCGCGCGAGGTCCGCAGTGCGACGCTCGTCTGGCGCGGGCTGAAGACGAGCCGCCGCCTGAGGAAGACGGCGGTGGTGCGCCTCCGCATGACGGACGGCCGCCCACACGTGACCTCCGTCAAGCAGAAGGTCCGCGTGCGCGGAAAGGCGCCCCGGAGGCACCGCTAGCGCGAAGCGCCGCGCCCCCTAGCCCCTCTCCACCACGGCGAGCCGCCTCCTCCCTCGCCCGGCGAAGTTCTCCGTCTGCGAATGGCAGTTGGGACAGAGCAGCTGCAGGTTCTCGATCCGGTTGTCGAGCCCGTTGCCGTTCAAGTGATGAAGCGCCATCGACAACGGCTCACCCCGCCACTCGGTGAGCCCGCACACCTCGCAGCGGTTGGCCTTTAGCCCCTCGCCGAGGAGCCGGCGCTTCAGGTGGGTGCGGCAGGTGTTTCGCCCGCTTACGAGGTACAGCTCGATCGGCATCCGATGTGCGCGTGGAATGGCCGCGCCGCGCTTTACGGCAGCGTGCCAGGTTCGGCTTGAGAAGCCGAACCGCGCGATGCACGCGCGCACCGTATGGCCCTCGTCGTAGTAGCGCTGAACCTCTACCCAGTCGTACCGCCGCGCGCCGCGGTCGTCCACCCGCTCGCCAAGGCGACGCGCGTGGTAGGACACCGTCGACTTGCTCAGGCCGAGCGATCTGGCGATGGCGCTCTTCGAGAGCCCGCGCCTCAGCATGATCGACACCAGCTCTCTGATTTCGATCTGTCGACGCGCATCCACCACGAACATACGTTCGCAAGACGCTCGGACGGACTCCGCTCCTATACTGAAACGCCGCCGTTGGGGATTGGTGTAATCGGCAGCACGCGACGCTCTGGACGTCGAAGTTGGGGTTCGAGTCCCTGATCCCCAGTTCTTTGACGCTCAGCGGCCGAAGGCCTCGCGGGCGGCCTTTGCGCCCTTCGCCGCCGTCCCCCAGTAGCCGTAGGTCCCGTCTTCGCGCAGCTCGCGGCCCGCTTCGGCGGCGGCTCCCAGGGCGGCGAAGGCGAATGCTCCTCCCACCGAGATCCGGCTCACGCCGGCGTCGGCCAGCTCGCTCACGCTCGGCATTCCGGGCAGCGACCAGGACGTTCACGGGCAGGTCCACCGAGCCGATCAGCTCGCGGATGTCGGAGAGCTCGCGCAGACCCGGCGCGAACAGCACGTCGGCGCCCGCCTCCTGGTAGCTCTGGAGTCGCGCGATCGTGTCGGCCAGGTCGTCGCGGCCGTGCACGTGGTTCTCGGCGCGGGCCGTGAGCACGAAGCCGCCCGGCGCGGCGTGCGCGGCCTCCGCGGCCGCGCCGAACGCGCTCGGCGGCCGGCCCCGGCGTCGTAGATCGTGTCGCCGTCCGGTCCGCTGTAGTCCTCCACGGAGCACCCCGCCAGCCCCGCCTCCGCGGCCAGCCGCACCGTCTCGGCCACTCCCTCGGGATCGTCCGCGAAGCAGTTCTCGAGGTCGGCCGACACCGGCACGCTCACCGCCTCGGCGACCGTGCGCGCGTGCTCGATCGCCTCGTCGCGGCTTACGCCTCCGTCCAGCCGCCCCAGCGTCGCCGCGAACCCGCTGCTCGTCGTCGCCAGCGCCTCGAAGCCCAGCGACTCGAGCATCACCGCGGACCCGCGGTCCCACGGGTTCGGCATCAGGAGCGGAGATCCGGCGCGGTGGAGTTCGAGGAACCCGCTCACGCGAGCGACGAGAGGTCCGTGCCCGTGTCGGCGAGCGCGGCCTCGTCGACCTTCGGCTTCTCCGAGATGAACCGGCGCGCGGCCTCCACGTCGTCCGAGCGCCCGACGGACAGCGCGGCCGTCACCCGCCCGTCGTCGAGATAGAAGGCGGCGAACTCGCCGTCCTCTATCGACCCGCGGATCACCGTATCGCCGGATCCCGGCCCGACGTACTCCATGGAAGCCCAGTCCGCCAGGTCCGAGAAGAAGTACGGCACCACGTTGTGCTCGAACCCCCGGCCCAGCATGTTGAACGCCGCCGTCTTCCCCTGGTTGAACGCCACGTCCCAGTGCTCGATCCGCATCGGCCGGCCGTGCACGGGGCTGTCGTACTCGCAGATGTCGCCGGCGGCGTAGATCCCGGGAACCGAGGTCTCGAGCCCGGCGTTGCACTTCACCCCGCCCCGCTCGCCGATCTCCAGCCCGGCGGCCTTCGCGAGCGTCACGTCCGGGGTCACGCCGATCCCCACCACCACGAAGTCGCACTCGATCTCGAGCCCGCTCTTCGTGACCACCTTCGTCACGCGCTCGCCGTCCCCCTCGAAGCGGTCGAGCTCCTCGCCGCCGTGCACCTTGATCCCGTGCTCCTCAAGGACGCCCTGGAAGAACCCACCGACCTCCTTGCCGAAGAGCGGCTCGAAGGTCACGTCCTCCATCATCACGATCTCGCAGTCCACGCCGTGCGCCGCGGTCAGCGACGCCGCCACCTCGCACCCGATGTAGCTGCCGCCGATCAGCACCGCGCGCCCGTGCTGCTCCGCGTCGGCCTTGATCGCATCCGAGTTGCCGAACGCGCGGAGGTAGTGGATCCCGTCGAGGTCGCAGCCGTCGACCCGCAGGCGCCTGACGTTCGAGCCCGTGGCCAGCAGGGCCGAGCCGAACGAGACCTCCTCCTTGTTCGACAGCGTCGCCACCTTCGCCTCCGGCGTCGAGCTTCATCACGCTCGTCCGCGACAGCACGTCGATCCGCTGCTCGTCCCACCATCCGTCCGGCCGGAAGAGCACCTCCTCCTTGGACTCCTTGCCCTGGAGATAGCCCTTGGACAGCGGCGGGCGGTTGTACGGGCGGTCGGGCTCGCGGCCCACCAGGAGGATCGAGTGCTCCATCCCGCCCTCCTCGCGCAGCCAGCGGGCGCAGTTGGCGCCGGCGAGCCCGCCGCCGATCACCAGATAGTCGACGTCGCGCGGGGCCACGGGCTACGCGGCCGTACGTGCGGTGAACAGCTCGGTCACGCGGGACTCGATACCCACATCGAGCACGACAAGCACCTCGTCGCCCGGCTCGATGACCGAGTCGCCGGTGGGCACGAACCCGCCGCCCTCGCGCAGGATCGAGATCACGAGCGAACCGTCCGGCAGGCCAAGGTCCTTGACCGCGCGCCCGGCCGCCGGGGACCCGTCGCCCACCTCGAGCTCGATGATCTCGAGCCGCTCCTCGGGCAGGTCGAGCAGGTGAACGAGGCCGTACTTCGGCACCTCGTGCTCGATCAGGCGCAGGATCAGGTCCGTGGCCGAGATCGCGGGCCGCACGCCCAGCAGCTCGAAGTGCTGGAGGTTGCGCGGGTTGTTGCAGCGCGCCACCACCCGCGCCACGCCGTACTTCTCGCGCGCGACCTGGGAGATGAGGATGTTGTCCTCGTCGTCGCCCGTGACGGCGACCACGAGGTCCGCCCGCTCGATCCCCGAGCGCTCGAGCACCCACAGCTCCGAGCCGTCGCCGTACATCGCGCTGTGCTCGAGCTCCTGCTCGACCACGGCGAAGCGATGCGCGTCCGCCTCGATCACCGTCACCTCGTGACGCTTGTTGATCAGCTCGCGGGCGAGGTTCCAGCCGACCTTGCCGGCGCCGACGATCACCACGTACATGGCTAGCCGGCCACTCCCTCGAAGCGGATCTGGCCCCGCACCGCCGCCTCGAGCAGCTCGATCGCGGTCTGCGTGGGACAGACGGTCTGAAGGCCCTGCTCCGCGTACCAGCGCGCCCGGGCCGGATCCAGCACCCTGACCACCACTCGGTCGACCTCGAAGCGGCGCTTCGCGACCTGGGCGATCACAAGATTCGTGTTGTCCCCGTCCGTGGACGCCACGAAGGCATCGGCCCGATCGATCCCCGCCGCGAGCAGCGCATCGATCTCGAGCGCCGTCCCCTCCGTGAACTGGCCGCCGCGCTCCTCCCAGCTGTGCTCCTGGCCCCGGTCCAGCAGGGCGATGGCCTCGGCGTCCTCGTCCAGCACCGACACCTCGTGGCCCTCTTCCATCATGGAGTTGGCGATCGCGGAGCCCACTCGCCCGCAGCCAACGATCAAAACGAACATTGCGACCCACAATACATCCGCGACAGCGCGGAATCGGTTCTTACGGCAGGACTCCCTCGCGGGTCCCCTCCTCGCCCGCGGGCGGGGCCGTGAGAATCACCTTGCAGGGCGCCTTCTCGATCACATAGCGGGTGGTCTCCCCCACGAACCGGTCGCGCAGGCGCCCGCGTCCGCCGAGGATGGCGCCCCCGTGCAGGCGGCTCGGCTCCTCGGCCCCGAGCACGATCGCCTCGACCCCCCTCCGGCGCGCCTCCGAGACGATCGCCTGCCCCACCGAGCGCCCGCGCACCATGGCGGTCGCCACCTCGACCCCCACGTACTCCTCGCCCACCTCCTTCGCGCGCGCGAGCACCCGTTTCGCCTCCTTCACGCGCTCCTCGGGCACGCGCGCGTCGATCGGCAGCGACATCGGGATCTCGAACACGTACAGGGCCTCCAGCACCGCGCCGCCCTCGTCCTCCGCGCCCTCCGAGGCAGCGAGCCGCCCGGCGGTGCCGACGATGTCGTCGTCGAACTCCTCGCCGAAAACTGGCACGAGGATGCTCCCGTATTCGGCGGCCGTGCCCTCCTGGAGCGCCTCCGCCGGAATCGTGAAGCGGCGTGTGAGCGACTTGCCCTGCCCGCGCCGGTAGACCACGTACAGCGTGATCCCCACTGCCATCCAGCCAAAGCCGATGTAGCGGGCCCCCTCGTGGTACACGACCACGCTGAGCCACACCGCGATCGAGAAGGCCGCCCCGAACACGGCCGGAAGCGGCACGCTCGCACCGCCGACCGGGATCGAGAAGGGCACGCGGAACGCGCTCGGCCGGTCCGATTCCCGGAAGCGCAGCGCGATCACGGACAGGTGGGCGAGCGAGAACGCGATCATCGCGCCGAAGGCGAACACGCCGGCCAGGAAGTCGAGGTCGTGCGGCAGCGCGAGCGCGAATGCGATCAGGGCCGCGATGACGATCGTCACGTAGGGCGTGCCCCGGCGACGGTGGAGTCGGCCCACCGCGCTGGGGATCTGGCGGTTGGTGGCGAGCGAGTAGGCGAGCCGCGCCAGGCCCAGCATCTGGCCGTTCATGGCCACGAGCAGCAGCGCCGCCGCGGTCGCGCCTACCGCGTAGCGGCTCACGTCGAGCAGCACGCCGGGCTCGTACGACGACGGGATGGCCAATACCGGCGCCTCGAGGAAGCGGTCGCCGAGCGCGGTGCGGGTGCCCACCACGGGAGTGGCCATCAGGCCGGCGACGGACACCAGCACGGTCAGGCCGATCGCCGCCAGGACCGAGGCGATCACCACGCGCCGCAGCCCGCGCCGGCCCACGCGGATCTCGCCGGCCAGCCCCGAGGCCGCCTCGACCCCGATCGCCACGACGCTCGCGATGCCGAGCGCGAAGATCAGGTCCTTCCATTTCGGCGCCACCCCGAGATCGATCGACGCGTGGATGGACCCCGGGTCCCAGTACTGGGTGAAGCCGATCGCGCACACCACCAGCAACACGACGATGCTGAGCAGCGACAGCCGCAGCACGCTTCCGATCCGGTTGGCCGACAGGCCGCGGATGTTCGACATCGCGACGTACAGCAGGGCCCCGCCCGCCACGACCTCCGGCAGGATGCCGTCGTTCAGCTCGTTCCAGAAGACGGTCAGGTACTCCGAGATGACGACCGCACTGATCGCCATCACGATCAGGTAGTCGAGCAGGATTGCCCAGCCGGCCACGAAGCTCCAGAACTCGTCGAACGCGTAGCGCGCGAACGTGGAGGCGCCGCCGCGCTCGATGTGGAGGGAGCTGCCCTCCACATAGGTGGCCATCGTGACCGCGAAGAAGATCCCCGCGAGCAGGAAGACGAGCGGGGTGAGCCCGAGCGCGCGGCCCGCCACCACGCCGAGCGAGAAGAAGATCGCCGCGACGACGCTCGACAGCGTGATCGCGAACAGCGCCGGCTCCCCCAGCGTGTGGGAGATCATCGCGCCGGCCCGCTCCGATCTTCGTCTCAGGCCCTCCGAGCTGTGCCGGAAGGCCTCGCGGGCGCGGCCGCCCGCTCCGCCGCCTCCGCTCACCGCTCCCCGCCGCGGGCGAGCCAGAGCCGGCCGGCGCCGAGCAGGGCCAGCATCGTCCCGAGGACCACGCCGAGCGCGAGCGCGCCGCCGCCGCGAGCCAGAGCCGAGATGACCATCGTCACGCCGAGCAGCATGATGATCCCGCTCATCACGCGGGTGGAGGTGCCGTAGGCGCGTCTCATGCCGCCGCCTTCGGGGAGGCGCCGTCCACCCTGGACGAGTCGATGATCACCCGCGCGGGTCGCTCCTGGAGCACGGTCTCAAGCGTACGCCCGAAGATCGAGGCGCCGGTCCGTCTCGGGGGTAGCGGCATGACGATGGCGCGGGCGCGGATCTCCCTGGCGTCCTCGACGATCCGCCGCCCGGCCTGCCCGGGCCGCACCTTCTCCCAGTGGCCGGTCACGCGCCGTCCGCCGAGCACGCGTGCCGAGTCGATCACCGACGCCGCCTTCGCCTCCTGCTCCGGCATGCTGGCGTCGATCGGCGAGTTCGGCGGGACCGTGATGGTCACGAGCACGTGGATGCCGCGCCGCCGCCGCGCGGCCAGACGCACCGCGGTCGAGACGGCCTCGGGCGAATAGTCGTTGTCCTCGAACGCCACGAGGATCGACTCGTACTCCACCTCGTGCTCGACCACTGGCTTCGGCGACACGATCTTGTGCGTCTCCGTGAGCGCCAGGCCCTGGCTGCGCCGATACCAGACATAGAGCGCAATGCCGGCGGCCATCCAGCCGACCCCGGAGATGAGCACGCGCTTGTCCAGCACCGTCGCGACGATCAGGGCGATGCCCGTGCCGGTCCCGCCGAGGATCGCGGCCAAAGAGACCTGGCGACCGCGGATCACGACGTTCAGCGGGGCCTTGTACGGGCGGTCGTGGTCGGGTTGCTTGAACCTGAGCGTCGTGACTGCCGCGTGGGCCATCGTGAACGAGAGCATCGCCCCGAAGGCGTAGATCACGCCGAGGAAGTCGGCCTGGCCCGGGATGATCGCGATGCAGGCGATCACGCAGAACACGAAGATCGCGATGTACGGCGTGCGGAAGCGCGGGTGCAGGAGCCGCAGGAACTCCGGCAGCTGCCGGTGCTGGCCCATCGAGTAGCTGAGCCGCGAGACGCCCAGGATCCCGGCGTTCGTCGCGATGAACAGGATCGTCGAGGCCAGGATGCCCACGTAGATCTCGGCCGCGTGCTGCAGCGAGCCCAGGCCCATGTTGTTCACGACCCCGAGCACCGGGTCGTCGGCGTAGCCGCCCTGCTCCTTCGGCAGCGCGAGCTGCGTCGTTCCATTGACCACCGGCATCGCCGACAGCGCCACGGCCGGCAGGAACGTGTAGATCACGGCCACGGCGCCGACCACCAGCCCGATCCCGCGCGGGATCGTCTTGCCGTAGTCGCGCGCCTCCTCCGCCATGTTCGAGATCGTCTCGATGCCGGTGTAGGCGACCATCGCGACCGGGATCGCGATGAGGAAGTTGCCGACCGTCGGCACGGTGCCGAAGTCCACCTGGCGCACGAGCAGGTCCGGGTCGAAGACCAGGACGATGCCGACGGTCACCAGGATGACCTGCGTCAGGAAGTCAGCGACGGCGAAGCCGATGTTCACGCCCGCCGACTCCTTCACTCCGACGATGTTCAGCGTCCCGAGGAGGATCACTACGACGATCCCGCCGACGATGTCCGCCGGCGACTCGCCCAGCGGACTCCAGAACACGCCCAGGTAGTGCGGCACGAAGAAGGCCGAGATCGAGATCGTGATGATGTACGTGAGCATCTGGCCCCAGGCCGCGAAGAAGGACCAGAACTCGTTGAAGGCGCGGCGCGCGAAGCTGGACGAGCCGCCCGCCTCGGGGTACATCGTGGTGGCCTCGGCGTAGGTGGCGGCCGTGGCGGCGAAGATCAGCCCGGCGATCACGAACACCACCGGCGTCATCCCGGCGGCGTAGATCGCCACCAGTCCGAGCGCGTAGTAGATCGAGCTGCCCACGTTGCCGTAGGCGGTCGAGAACAGCGCGCCCGTCCCGAGCACGCGCTCGAGTCCGCGGTGCTTGGGGCGATACTCAGCCATCGACCCCTAAACGCTAGTGGGTGCGGAGGCGGCGCGGCTTAACTGTCGAAGCCGGCGCCGATCCGGTCCAGGACCCGCAGCCAGGGGCCGCGCCTGCCGCCGCGCTCGTCGGCGCGCGCGAGGGCGTGTCCTGGTCAGCTGGATCGCCGCGTAGCGGAGCGGCTCGGGAGGGAACGGGATCGGCCGGGAGCGGACCATTTGCAGACGTGTCAGCTCGGTATCCCGTTGGTGCAGGAGGTCCAGCGCGGCCCGCGCGCCGAAGCGGCTCGCGACGACGCCGAGGCCCGTGTATCCGACCGCGTAGGCGACCCGCCCTCCAAGCGCCGTGCCGAACGTGACGCAGAAGCGCGAGCACGTGTCGATCGCGCCGGCCCACCGGTGCGTGAAGCGGATTCCGTCCAGCTGCGGGAACGTCGCGGCGAAGTTGCTCGCCAGCAGCTCGAAGGTGGGCGCGTGGTCCTCGAGCTCGGGCCGCATCCCGTTCCCGAAGTGATAGATGGCCTCGTAGCCGCCCCAGAGGATGCGCGGCTCGGGCCCGGGTGTCAGGCGGTAGTAGTGGAAGCGGTTCCCGGAGTCCGAGATTCCCTGCCGCCGCTCCCAGCCGATGGCGCGCCGCTGCTCCGGTGACAGCGGCTCGGTCACGAGCACGTAGTCGTAGACGGGCACCACGTAACGCCGGATGGTCCGGATGAGCGGCCGGTACGCGTTGGTGGCGAGCAGGACCCTGCGCGCCCGGACGCGTCCGGTGTCCGTCTCCAGCAGCACGCCGTCGCCGTCGCGTCGCAGTCGCGTGACTTGGGTGTGCTCGTGGAGGCGGACGCCGTCTGCCAGCGCGGCCTCGCGGAGGCCCCACGAGAGGCGGCCGGGGTCGACCAGGGCGCCGCCCGAGTGGGTCCAGACCCCGCCGAGGTAGGTGGGCGAGTCGACCTCAGCTCGCACCGCGTCGCCATCCAGCAGCGTGACCTCCTCCCCGTGCCGGCGCGCCGCCTCGGCGCCCTCGGCGAGCCACGGCACCTCGTGCGGGCGGGTGGCCACGTCGATCACCCCGGGCTCCTCCCACGCCGCGTCGATCCCGCGCTCGCGGAGCGTCTCCCGCATCGCGGCGAAGTTCTCCGCGCCGATCCGCTCCAGCTCTTCGATCTCGTCCGGCCACCGCGACAGCCCGTTCTCGAGCCCGTGGGTCAGCGAGGCCTCGGCGAATCCGCCGTTCCGGCCGCTCGCGCCCCAGCCGCAGCGGTCGCCCTCCAGCAGGACCACCTCCTCGTCCGGTGCCGCGTGCAGCGCGGCCCAGAGCCCGGTGAAGCCGCCGCCCACGATCGCCAGGTCGCAGCGCACCTCGCCCTCGAGCCGCGGCAACGGCTCCGGCGCCGCCGGCGAATCGAGCCAGTAGACCTTCTGCTCCGAGTCGGCGAGCGCCCGACTCAGCCGCGGAGCCAGCTGAGGACCTCCGCGGCGTGGGCATCGGGCGGGAACACGGGATAGAAGACATGCGTCACGCGCCCGTCGTCGATGACGAGCGTGATCCGCTTGATGAGGGTCATGCCGCTCGTCTCGAAGGTGGGCAGCCCGAGCGCCTGGGTGAACTCGAGCGACTCGTCGCTCAGCACCGGGAACGGCAGCCCGAGCCGCTCCGCCATCTCGCGCTGGTAGTCGCTCGACTGGGTGCTGAGGGCGATGACGCGTGCGCCGAGGTCGGCGAACTGGGAGTACGCGTCCCGGAAGCCGCAGGTCTCCGGGGTGCAGCCGCGCGCGCCGGGAATGGCGTCCCAGCCGGGGAGCAGCGGCTCGTCGGGGCGGCCGGTGCGGGGGTAGCAGAAGAGGATGGTTCTTCCGGGCAGCTCGTCCATTCCACGCTCCTCCCCCATCGTTGACCTCAGCTTCAACGACGGAACGACTGCATTGAGGAGGTGATCGGCCGTCGCCGTCGTCTTCTGGGACGGGGAGGTCGTCGGGGAGGGTGTAGACGTGGTCGGCGTTGTCCATCTTTCGCCGAGCCTACGCCACGCCGAGGGCCATGCGAAGCCGCCGGAGGGTCCGCTCCCTGTGGATCGTGACGTCGTCCCAGGTGAGGCGCATCACCCGGTAGCCGGCGAGCTCGAGGTCGGCGTCGCTGGCGGCGTCCTTCTCGCGGTCGCGGCGTGTGCGGTGGAACTCGAAGCCGTCGAGCTGGACGGCGAGCCTCTGCTCTTGCCAGAGCGCGTCCACTTCGTGGGTGCCGGTCTCTCCTTGTACTAGGGCATTGAAGGAGGGGCTCGTGATGTCTGTTGCCGGCTTCAGCAGTTCCTTGAACGCCCGCTCGAGCTCGCTCTTTTGGGTGCTCTTTTCGTAGGCGGCGAGGACGCGTTTCAGGATTTGTGTGCCCTTCTTGCCGTTCGCTCTGTCCAGGACGTCGACTACCGCATTGAGGTCGAAGAGGTCTGCGCGCTCTGCTCGGTCGATCACCATTTCGAAGTCGGGTGGGCGCAGGATCGCGGCGAGGTCGAGGATCGTGCGGGCAACGCTCGTGACCGGAATGCCGTCGAGGACGGTGAAGTCCTGCGCGGCGAGCATGCGGGTGCGGTGGATTCGGACGCCGGGGACGGCTCGGGAAACCGCGGGCACGGTCAGCTCCGATTGGCACAGGGCAAGGCGGATTCCCCATAGATCCCCTGCCGCGCGATGACTCAGCTTTGCGCCGGAGCCACCGGCCATCACGCCGGCGAGGTACTTCCCCCGCACCGAGAGCGGGTTCTTTCCGACCGCGTACACGCGCCCGCCGTGCAATGGGTGCAGCGTTCCCCCGGCCACCCGCCGGGCGATGGCATACCGATCCAGCCCGAGCCTGTCTAGCTGCGTTCGGGCAATGACGCCGTGCTGCCTGCCCGCGACCCGCGCGATCCGCTCGCCTCTCGACGGTGGTCGGGATTCGTTGCGTTTTTCGCCACGATTCCCGACCACCGTGCGAGGGTGGCAGCCGGTGTGTTACCCGTGGGTGCTCCGTGTAACGGCGCGGTTACGCGGGGCGCGAGGGCTAGACCAGGAACGGGATGAGCAGCAGGGCCACGATGTTCGCGACCTTGATCATCGGGTTGATCGCCGGGCCGGCGGTGTCCTTGTAGGGGTCGCCGACCGTGTCGCCGGTGACGGAGGCCGCGTGGGCCTCGGAGCCCTTGCCGCCGTACTCGCCGTCCTCGATCAGCTTCTTGGCGTTGTCCCAGGCGCCGCCGCCGGCGGTCATCGAGATCGCCATGAAGAAGCCCACCACGATCACGCCGATCAGGAGCCCGCCGAGCGCCTCGGTGGACAGGAGGCCCACCACCGTGGTCACCACGATCGGGATCAGCGCGGGGATGATCATCTCCTTCTGCGCCGACGCGGTCACGATCGCCACCGCGCGCGCGTAGTCCGGCTTCTCGGTGCGGTCCATGATGCCCGGCTTCTCCTTGAACTGCCGGCGCACCTCCTCGACCACGCCGCCGCCGGCGCGGCCCACGGCCTCGATCGCCAGCGCGGCGAACAGGTAGACCATCATGCCGCCCACGATCAGGCCGACCAGCACCGCGGGCTGCGAGATGTCGAACGAGACCACCGCGGCATGCGACTTGGCCGCCTCCTCCCGCAGCTCCTCGATGGAAGGCGGCGAACAAGCACAAGCGCCGCAAGCACAGCCGACCCGATGGCGTACCCCTTCGTCACCGCCTTGGTCGTATTCCCGACGGCGTCCAACGGATCCGTCACGTTCCGGACCTCCTCAGGCAGGTTCGCCATCTCCGCGATACCGCCCGCGTTGTCGGTGATCGGCCCGAACGCGTCCAGCGCGACGATCAGCCCGGTCAGGGACAGCTGCGCCATCACGGCCACGCCGATGCCGTAGATGCCGGCGAGCTCGTTCGCGAGCAGGATGCCGCCCACGAGCAGCAGCGCCGGCGCCGCCGTGGACTGGAAGCCCTGGGCGAGGCCCTGGATGATGTTCGTGGCATGGCCGGTCTGCGACGCCCGCGCCGTCGTGCGCACGGGCCGGAAGCGCGTCGAGGTGTAGTAGTCCGTGATCACGAACAGCCCGGCGGTCACGCCCACGCCCACCAGCGTGCAGAACCACAGGTCGAGCCCGGACGGAGCGTTGGCGCCTGCCCGCAGCAGGCTCGAGACGCCCTCCTTGTAGTGGAGGTCGTCCATCATCAGCAGCGTGATCGGCAGGAAGGCGATCGCGGCGAGGCCTCCCGACACGACCAGGCCCTGGTAGAGCGCGCGCTCCACGTTGCCCGCGCGCGAGCGCACCGCATAGGTGCCGATGATCGACGCGATGATCGACACGCCGCCGATCACGAGCGGGTACGTCGCGACCGTCCCGACCTCCTGGAAGATCAGGACGCCCAGCAGCATCACGGCCACCGCCGTGACCGCGTAGGTCTCGAACAGGTCCGCCGCCATGCCGGCGCAGTCGCCGACGTTGTCGCCCACGTTGTCGGCGATCACGGCCGGGTTGCGCGGGTCGTCCTCGGGGATGCCCGCCTCGATCTTGCCGACGAGGTCGGCGCCCACGTCGGCGGCCTTGGTGAAGATGCCGCCGCCCAGACGGGCGAAGACGGAGATCAGCGAGCCGCCGAAGCCGAGGCCAACCAGCGCGTCGATCGCGTCGCGCTCCTCGGTGCCGGCCAGGATCAGGATCCCGTAGTAGCCGGCCACGCCGAGCAGCGCGAGGCCGGCCACGAGCATGCCGGTCATGGCGCCGCCCTTGAAGGCCACCTCGAGCGCCCGCGAGACGCCCGAGCGGGCTGACTCCGCCACGCGTGCGTTCGCCCGCACGGACACGTTCATGCCGATGAACCCGGCCGCGCCCGAGAACGTCCCGCCGATCAGGAAGCCGATCGCGACCAGGATGCCCTCGGCGTCCTGGGCCTCGAGCGCCACCGCGAGCACGATCGCGAGCACCACGGCAACACCGGCGATGATCGTGTACTGGCGGCGCAGGTACGCCTTCGCGCCGTCCTGCACGGCGAGGGAGATCTCCTGCATCTCCGCGTTGCCGGGTGAGAGGGCAAGCAGCCAGCGGGAGGTGACGATGCCGTACACCACGGCCGCGCCCGAACACACGAGCGCGATGACCACGCCCCAGTCAGTCAGGAATTCCAAGGGGTATTTCCTCCGGTTTGAGTCAGAAGAGCCAGCGCGCGGCGCTCGCAGTGATGGACAATCGCGCTGTCCAGCGCCGATGCGCAGATGTCGTCCGGCTGCGGGCCGACTCTCGGCACCGCCCGGAACAGAAGGGCGCGCAGTCTATCGAGGTTGTCGGCGAACACGCCGAACGCCGTGTCCGCGGACACCGGCGCCACGTCCTCCCTGCCCTCCAGGCCCACGTCGTAGTCGGTCACGAGCGAGACGTTCGCGTAGCAGAGCGCCAGCTCGCGGGCGAGCCACGCCTCGGGGTACTGGGTCATGTTGACCACGTCGAAGCCGCTGGCGGCGAACCAGCGCGATTCGGCCCTGGTCGAGAAGCGCGGGCCCTCGATCACGACGACCGTCCCGCCCTCCACCACCGGGATCCCCTCCTCCCGTGCCGCATTCCGCCAGCACCCGCCGCAAATCAGCGCAATAGGGCTCCGCCGCCGACACGTGCGTCGTCTGGGGGCCGTCGTAGAAGGTGCTCTCGCGGGCGGCGGTGCGGTCCACGAACTGGTCGCACAGGACGAAGGTGCCCGGCTCGAGCTCCGGCTTGAGCGAGCCGCACGCGCTCGGGCCGATGATCCGGTCGACCCCCACCTCCTTCATCGCCCAGACGTTCGCGCGGTAGTTGATCCGGTGAGGGGGAAGCGAGTGCTCGTCGCCGTGGCGAGGCATGAACGCGACATCGACGCCCTCGATCTGCCCCACCCGCACCGGCGCGGACGGAGGTCCGTAGGGCGTGGCGACGGGTACTTCGCTGACGTCGTCGAGGAGCCTGTAGAAGCCGGAGCCCCCGAAGATCCCTATCACGAGCCGGGCGTCCAGATCTTCGATTCCGGGGGAGGCGGCTCGTCCTTCGGCGACGATTCCCGCACATAGAGCATCTGGATCTGGTCGAGTGCGTTCTGGATCGCCGTCTTCGCCTCGTCGGGGACCAGCGGAAGCATGTGACGGGCGGCGTCGATCGCCCTCTTTGCTTCCTCAGGGTCCTTCGCCCCCTCCACCGAGAGCTTCTGGCCCGCGAGGTTTACGAGCGTGGCGACGGTCTGGACCACCACGTCCTCGGTCTTGATCTGACGCAACGCGTCGAGAAGCTGCTCCTCGGTCGGCTGCTGCGGGTCGTTCACGTCGTGACCTCCTCGGCCGCGTACGTGCGCTGTGTCAGCGCCACCTCGGCGGCGTATACGTCCTCGATTGTCGCGCCCTCGGCGAGCATCCGCTTCTGCCGCTGGGCGCCGTTCTCCTCCGGCAGCGAGATGTCTATCCCGAGCGCCATCCGTGCCGGCGTGGTCCACGCGAGCAGGCGATCGCGCGCCGCGGCGGCCGGGTACTCCTCCCGCCGCGCGAGATCGATCAGCTTCCCGTCGAGCCCGTACCGGATCGCGCGCCAGAAGTTCTCCTCGAGCACGCGGTTCGGCGGATCCTCGAACGGCTCGCCCTCGTCGTGGTCGAGCGCGGCCTGGGCCACGCACGAGACGATCAGCGCCGCAAGCGTCGTGGAGTCGTCCCCGCTCGCCTGCGCGTCGCAGATCCGCATCTCGACCGTGCCGTAGGAGTGGTGCGGCCGCACGCTCCACCACACCTGGGTGAACTCGACGACCGAGTTCGTCCGTGCGAGGAAGTCGATGTAGTCCGCGTAGGCCGCCCAGCTCCCGAAGGCGTCCGGGATGCCGCAGCGCGGGAAGCTCTTGGTGAAGATCTGCGTGCGGGCCGAGTGGAGCCCGGAGTGGCGCCCGTCGAGGAACGGCGAGTTCGCCGATATCGCGAGCAGCTCCGGCATCACCACCCGCAGCCGATCGCATACCCGCACCGCCCGTTCGGCGCCGCCCACGCCGACGTGCACGTGCACGCTGAAGGTGTTGTTGCGCCACGCGACGTACTGGAGGCGGTCCTGCACCTGCCGGTAGTGGTCGGTGTCGATGATCTGCTGCTCCTGCCACGGGCTCCAGGGATGCGTCCCGGTCGCGCCGAGCAGCGCGTCCCTGCCTGCGGCGAGGGCGAACAGCCGCCTACGCGCCTCCTGCTGCTTGGCCACCGCGGCGGCGAACGTCTCCCCGCGGCCCGAGCGGATTTCGATCTCGGACCGGATCAGCTCGCCGGCCACGGACTCGGCCAGCACCGGATCGTCCTGCGCGGCCTGGCGGAACTCCTCGAACCGGTGGTCGAGCGAGAGCGTCTCCGGGTCGAGAATCGCGAACTCCTCCTCGATTCCGACCGTGAAGTCCGTGGAGGCCTCGAAGACCTCTCTGACTCGCGGCATGTCGAGCATGAAGGGGACCTCAGGTGAGGTAGAAGTAAAGCGCGTAGAGCAGGTCCACCGCCGGGCTGGACGTGTGGACCGTCACCTCGGGCGGTACCTGCAGCAGTGCCTCGGAGTAGTTGAAGATGATCTTCACGCCGGCCGCGACCAGGTCGTCCGCCACCTCCTGGGCGGCGTCCGTCGGGACCGCCAGCACGCCCACCACGACGTCCTCCTCGCGGATCACCCGCTCCAGGTCGTCGTAGGGCCGCACGGTCAGGCTGTCCCCCACCTGGCTCCCGACCTTGCCCGGGTCCTTGTCGAACAGGGCCACGACGCGGAAGCCGTGATCCGCGAAGATGTCCGACCCCGCGATCGCCTGGCCGAGATTCCCGGCGCCGAACAGAGCGATGTTGTGCTTCCCCGTGGTGCGCAGGATCTTCCGGATCTGCGACACCAGCGAGTCGACGTTGTAGCCCACCCCGCGCTTGCCGAACTTGCCGAACCCGGACAGGTCGCGGCGGATCTGGGTGGAGTTGACGTGCGTGTAGTCCGCCAGCTCCTGGGACGAGATCGTCTCGCGTCCCATCTTCTTTGCCTGGGTCAGCACCTGGAGGTATCGGGACAACCGCGCCGCGACCCCGAGAGACAGGCGTTCGCCGCCCGGCTCGCCGTCTGGCCGAGCCGGTTGCAGCCCCACCCCACCCGCTCCCATGTCGTCGTATCTCACGAGCCGCCCACTCTATCTACCCGCCGCCTCAGTTCAGCCTCGTCCACGAAGAACTCGAACAGCTCCTCGCCGTCCAGCTCGAGTACCGGGATCCGCTCGCCGTAGGCCCGGTTGAGCTCCGGATCGAGGGTCACATCCACCTCGGTGAGCTCGAACGGATGATCCCGTCGCACGCGCTCCACCACCGCGCGCGCGTCGTCGCACAGATGGCATCCGGGCTTGCCGTAGAGCGTGGCCTGAGGCACCCTCGCGGATGCTGCCACTCTTGTGCCGTGGAGCACGTCGAGCTGATCATCTTCGGGCTCCTGGTGGCGATCGCCGGCCTCGCGGTACTCGCCGGGTTCCTCCGCGTGCCGTACCCAGTCACGCTTGTGGCCGGCGGCGCAGTGATCGGCTTCCTGCCGGGCGTTCCGGACGTGTCGCTCGACCCGGACCTCGTGCTCCTGATCTTCCTGCCGCCGCTCCTGTACGGCGCCGCCTTCTTCACCTCCGCGCGCGACCTTCGCCGCAACGCGAAGCCGATCGCGCTGCTGTCGATCCCGCTCGTGCTGGTCACGATGGGAGCGGTGGCCCTGGTCGCCCACTGGGCGATCGGGCTGGATTGGGGCCCGGCGTTCGTGCTCGGCGCCATCGTGTCGCCGACCGACGCCGTGGCGCCCGCCGAGATCATGCGGCGCATCGGCGCGCCGCGACGCCTGATCAGCATCGTCGAGGGCGAGAACCTGACGAACGACTGGACGGCGCTCGTGCTCTACCGGTTCGCCGTCGCGGCGGTCGTCACGGGCTCGTTCTCGCTCGTCGAGGCGGTCCCGAAGTTCCTCCTCACCGGCGTGGGCGGCGTGGCCATCGGCCTGATCGCCGGCCGCATCATCCGCGAGATCCGCGCCCGCCTCGACGACCCGCCCACCGAGATCACCATCTCGATCCTGTCGGGCTACGCGGCGTACCTCCCGGCGGAGGAGCTGGGCCTGTCGGGCGTGATCGCCGCGGTCACGGTGGGCCTCTACATGGGCTGGCACACGCCCAGCTCACCACGCCGGTGATGCGGCTCCAGAGCCTGGCGGTCTGGGAGATCCTGACCTTCCTCCTGAACGCGGTGCTGTTCCTGCTCGTGGGCCTGCAACTCCCCGCGCGTGATGGACCAGCTGTCGGGACACTCGGGCGGCGAGCTGGCCGGTTGGGCGCTGCTCGTGAGCGCCGTCGTGATCGGCGTGCGGCTCCTGTGGATGTTCCTCGTCCCCTACGCGGTGGCGATGACCGACCGCCGCGCGATCGAGGAGGGCCCGCAACGCGCTCCGCGCGCGGAGCGGCTGGCCGTCGGCTGGGCCGGCATGCGCGGCTCGGTGTCGCTGGCCGCCGCACTGGCCATCCCGATCACGATCGACGCGGGCGGGCCGTTCCCGGACCGCGAGCTGATCACGTTCCTCACCTTCGCCGTGATCCTCGTGACGCTGATCGGCCAGGGACTCACGCTCGGCCCCCTGATCACGGCTCTCGGCCTCCAGGACGACGGTGCCGAGGAGTACGAGGAGCAGGTCGCCAGGCAGCGCGTGGCCGAGGCGGGGCTCGGCCGGATCGACGAGCTGGGCGACCCGGAGTGGATCGGCAGCGACAGCGTCGAGCGCGCCCGCAACCTCCTCGACTACCGCCGCCGGCGCTTCGGAGCGCTGGTGGACGGGGACGGCGACGGCTACGAGGAGCGCGCCGGTGCCTGGCGGCGGCTGATGTACGACGTGTACGACGCCCAGCGCGAGGAGCTCGTGGCTCTGCGCAACCGCGGCGAGATCAGCGACGAGGTGCGCCGGAAGATCGAGCGCGACCTCGACCTCGAGGAGTCCCGGCTGGAGCACTAGCGGCGCCCGCGCTAGAGCCGGGCCGCCGCGTCCAGGCTGAGGTAGTCCGGGTACTCCAGCGGCTCGAGAAAGCGCGCCGCGCCGGCGATCATCGCGGCGTTGTCGGTGCAGAGCTCGACCGGCGGGACCCACGACGGGCACTCCCAGGCCGGTAACCGCGTCGCGCAGCTCCGAGTTCGCGGCCACGCCGCCGCCGATGGCAAGCCGCTCGATGCCGGTCCGCTCGAGCGCGACCCGGGTGCGGGTGATGAGCGCGTCGACGATCGCGCGCTGGTAGGAGGCGGCCAGATCGGCACTCGCCTCCGCGGCCGCATCGCCGAGGTCCCTGATCGCGTACAGCAGGGCGGTCTTCAGGCCGCTGAAGCTGAAGTCGAGCTCGCCGGGCGCGCTGCGGGGGAAGTCGAAGGCCTCCGGGTCGCCCTCGCGCGCCAGCCGGTCCACCGCGGGTCCCCCGGGGTAGCCGAGCCCCAGCAGGCGGGCGCCCTTGTCGAAGGCCTCGCCGGCCGCGTCGTCGAGCGTCTGCCCGAGCACCTCGTAGGCCGACGGGTGGTCAACGCGCGCGAGGAAGGTGTGGCCGCCGCTCGCCACGAGGCACAGGTAGGGCGGCTCGACCGGGTCGTCGCCGAGCGTGCTGGCCACCACGTGCCCGTGCAGGTGGTCCACCGGCACGAGCGGCAGCCGCCTGGTGGCCGCGATCGCCTTGGCCGATGACACGCCCACCAGCAGCGCTCCGATCAGCCCCGGCCCGCGCGTGACGGCGACGGTGTCCACGTCGTCGAGGCGAGCGCCCGCGCGCTCCAGCGCGTCGGCCGTGACCGCGTCCACCAGCTCGAGGTGGTGGCGCGATGCGATCTCCGGCACCACCCCGCCGTAGCGGGCGTGCAGCAGCCCCTGGGACGCGATCACGTTCGACTCGATCCGGCCGTCCTCGGTGACCACCGCGGCGCACGTGTCGTCGCAGCTCGTCTCGAGGGCGAGGATCACGCCGCCGGCAGTCCGTCGCTCGGGCTGCCGCGGTTCAAGCCGTCGTCCGCTCCTCCACCGTCCGCCACATGATGAGAGCGTCCTCGCGGTTGTCGTGGTAGTAGGCGCGGCGGCGGCCGGCGGCGCGGAACCCGAACCGCTCGTACAGCCGGATGGCGCCGTCGTTCGAGGTGCGCACCTCGAGCGTGTACTGCTCGTTCGGGCGGTCGGCCTGCTCGAAGAGGCGCTCCAGCAGCATGCTGGCGATGCCCTGGCGCTGGCGCGCCGGCTCGACGGCCACGTTCATCAGGTGCCAGACCGTGTCGTAGCGCGAGCACACCAGGTAGCCCACGATCACGCCGTGATCGAGCGCGGCGAGGCAGATCCCCGACGGCTTCGACAGCTCGAGCACGAACATCGCGAGCGACCACGGCGTCGGAAACGCGCGCCTCTCGATGGCGATCACCTGAGGCAGGTCGGCGTACGCCAGCGGGCGGATCTCGAGCGGGGCTTCTACGGGCTGTGCGTTCACTGTTGCGGCCTGGCGTCCGGCTCTCTCAGATACTCGGGGAGCACCGACTCCGGCGGCTCGTCCAGCGCCCCTTCACCCAGGCGGCAGATCTGGAGGGCGCTCACCACGTGGGCCTGGGAGTGGTCGGGCTCGACCGGGATGCCTGCCGCCTCGAGCATCCCCCGAAATCGTAACGACCCGTCCCCGGCTGCAAGCGGGATGACAGCCGCATTTCCGAGCTGCTCGATCAGCTCCTCGGGCGGGATGACGAGCGGCGGCCAGAACTCGCGGTCCTCCTCGTAGAGCGCCGCGAACACCTCGCCCCTGCGCGCGTCGATCATCGGCAGCCGGACGAGGCTGTCGATCCCCGCGGCGAGCGCGGCGAGCGAGGAGACGCGGCGCAGCGGCAGCTCGGCCGCGGTGGCAAGCGCACGCGCCGTGGCGATCCCGATGCGGAGGCCCGTGAAGGTGCCGGGGCCGATGCCGACCGCGATCGCGTCGAGGTCGCTCCAATCCACGCCGGCGCGATCCATCGCGTCGGCCACGGCCGGCATCAGCTCGGTGGCGTGCGCGGGCGGGCGCTCGAGGCGCTCGGGGGGCGGCAGCACCTCGAACGCCTCGCCGTCGTCGCGCAGCACGGCCGCGCTCGCCGCCGGGGTCGATGTGTCGATCCCGAGCAGGGTCATTCGACCGTGATCCTGCGGCGGTCGCCGCCCTCGTGCTCGAGGAGGACGCGCGCCACGACCCGCTCGAGCGCCGGCTCGGCCACGTCCGGCCACTCCACGAAGCCCACCCGCTCGGGCGTGAGGTAATCCTCCAGGAGCGCCGGGTCCTCGCCCGCCAGCGAGCCCAGCCGGTACAGGTCCAGGTGGGCCACCTCGGGTGACTCGCCCAGCACCTGCCCGATCGTGAACGTCGGGCTCGTGACCGGCCCCTCCACTCCCAGCGCGCGGCAGGCGCCCCGCACGAAGGTGGTCTTGCCGCTGCCCAGCTCGCCGCTCACGAGCACGACGTCGCCCGGCGCGAGCCGGGCGGCCAGCTCCGCGCCGACCGCCTCCGTTTGCTCCGGGCGCTGGGTGTGTTTGACCTGACGAGGCATCCGGTACGCCTTAAGTGACCGTACGAACCTTGGCAGGGGAGTCGGGAAGGCGTCCGTGCGTGCACGCGACGCGCGCTGCGCCGGATGTCCCTGCCGAGGTCCAGGTTTCCCCCCGGCGCCGGCCCCCCGTCCCCCGTGTGGCCGGCGCCCCACCCCCGTCCCGGCTCGCCCGCGCTCTCAGTCGAAGAGCGTGGGCGGCGCCGGCTCGGCAGGGCGCGCCGCAAGCGTGGCGGTGACCGGGGCCACGGCCCCCACCGGCACGGGCGGCGGCTCCTCGAGCAGGGCCGGCAGGCGCGCGAAGTCGGCACGCAGCTCCTCGAGCGTCTTCGTGCTCCGAAGCGCCGCGGCGGGATGGAAGAGCGGGTAGACGCGCAGCAGCCGCCCGCCGAGCTCGTGCACCTGCGGCCGGCCGTGGACGCCCGTGATGCCGCGCTGCGAGCGCGTGAGCAGCTTCGTCGAGAAGTTGCCGAGAGTGCAGACGACCCGCGGCTCGATCAGCTCGACCTTGCGGTGGAGGAACGGCTTGCAGGCGTCGATCTCGTCCGGCTGCGGGTCGCGGTTCCCCGGCGGGCGCGACTGGAGGACGTTCGCGATGAAGACCTCCTCGCGCGACATCCCGATCTCCTCGAGCAGCTTGGTGAGCAGCTGGCCGGCCCGGCCCACGAACGGCAGCGCCTGCTGATCCTCGTGCATGCCGGGCGCCTCGCCCACGAACATGAGGTCGGCGTCGGCGTTCCCCGACCCGAACACGACGTTGGTGCGGGTCTTCGAGAGCGGGCAGCGCGCGCACGCCTGAGCCTCCCGGTAGAGCTCGACGAGCTCCGCGCGGCGCTCCTCTGCGCTGCGTGGGTCCATGAGGGGAGAGCCTAGGACCTGGGGTTGACGGTAAGCCCGGTGGGTATCCTGAGAGTCGTCGGCCGCTACCGGCGACGGAGTGGACCGACGGGGGAATGACTCCAGACCAGACACGCCTAGAAGGCCGCCTCCGGGTGGGCATAGTCGGCCCCGGCCGCGTTGGCACCGCGCTCGCGCGGGCGCTTCGCGATGCCGGCGTGGACGTCGAGGGGCCGGTCGGGCGCGGCGAGCGGCCCGCCGGGTGCGACGCCATCGTGCTGTGCGTTCCCGACGCGGAGATCGCCGCCGCCGCCGAGGTGGTCACCGCCGCCGCCCCGCTGGTGGGGCATACGAGCGGCGCCACGCCCCTCTCCGCCCTCGCGCACGCCGGGGTGCCCGGCTTCGGCCTGCACCCGCTTCAGACCTTCGCGCACCCGGGCGTCCGCTTCGAGGGCGCCGGCGCGGCCGTGGCCGGCACGACTCCCGAGGCGCTCGCCTTCGCCACAGGGCTCGCCGAGCGGCTCGGCATGCGCGCCTTCGAGATCGACGACGACGGGCGCGCCGCCTATCACGCCGCCGCCTCGGTGGCGTCGAACTTCCTCGTGACCCTGGAGGCTGCCGCGGAGGCCATTGCCGCCGGCGCGGGTCTCGGGCGGGACGACGCGCGCGAGCTCCTCATGCCCCTGGTCCGGCAGACGGTCGAGAACGTGGCCGAACTCGGGCCCGAGCGGGCGCTCACCGGCCCCGTGGCGCGCGGCGACGACGCCACGGTGGAGGCGCAGCGCGCGGCGGTCGAGGAGACCGCGCCGGAGCTGCTCGCGCTCTTCGACGAGCTGGTCGAGCGGACGCGCGCGCTGGCGGCGGCTCGAAGGGCGCCGGCATGAGGGTCGTGCGCACTGTGGCCGAGTTGCGCGATCTGCTCGCGCCGGAGCGGCGCGCCGGCCGCCGGATCGGGCTGGTTCCCACCATGGGCTACTTCCACGACGGCCACCTGTCGCTGATGCGGCGCGCGCGCGAGGAGAACGACGTGGTCGTGGTCTCGCTGTTCGTCAACCCGGCCCAGTTCGGGCCGGGCGAGGACTTCGAGGCCTACCCGCGCGACGACGAGCGGGACGAGCGTCTCGCCGAGGAGGAGGGCGTGGACGTGCTGTTCGCGCCGCCGGTAGAGGAGGTGTATCCGGAGGGCTTCGATACCGCGGTGATGGTCGGGCGCCTCACGGAGACGCTCGAGGGGGACACGGCCCAGCGCGGATCGGAGCACTTCGAGGGGGTGGCCACGGTCGTGACCAAGCTGTTCAACATCGCCCAGCCGGACGTGGCGTACTTCGGGCAGAAGGACGCGCAGCAGGCGCTCGTGATCCGGAGGCTGGTGCGCGACCTCGACATACCGGTGGAAATCGAGGTCTGCCCCACGATCCGGGACCCGGACGGGCTCGCGCTCAGCTCGCGCAACGCGTACCTGAGCCCCGAGGAGCGCGAGCGCGCCTTGGCGCTCAACCGCGCGCTGAAGGCCGCGGAGGCCACGGTGGCCGAGGGCACGGTCGACGCCGCCGCGGTCGTCGCCGCGGCGCGCGCGGAGCTCGACCGCGCCGGCATCGAGCCCGACTATCTGCAGCTCCGCTCAGCCATTGACCTTTCACCCGTCGAGCGCGTGAACGGCTCGGCACTGCTCGCCGTGGCCGCCCGTGTCGGGCGCGCCCGGCTCATCGACAATGCGATTCTCGGAGGCGATCAATGAGTCACCGTCCCACCCAGCGTCCCGCCATCAGCCTCACCACGCTCGCCGAGAAGAAGGCGCTCGGTGAGCCGATCGTGATGGTCACCGCCTACGACTACCCCTCGGCACAGGTGGCCGAGGAGGCCGGCGTGGACGTGGTCCTCGTCGGCGACTCCGGCGCGATGACGGTGCTCGGCTACCCGTCCACCGTGCCGGTCAGGACCGACGAGCTGCTCATGCTCGCCCAGGCGGTGCGGCGCGGGCTAAAGACGCCGCTGATGATCGGCGACATGCCGTTCGGCTCATATGAGGCGTCGAACGAGGACGCCATTCGAAGCGCGCAGCGGTTCGTCAAGGAGGCCGGCTGCGATGCGGTCAAGATCGAGCGCGGCGGCACGTCGGTCGAGCGGGCGGCGGCGCTGGTGGGCGCCGGGATCCCGGTGATGGGCCACGTGGGCCTCACCCCGCAGACCGCGACCGCCCTCGGCGGCTACCGCTCCCAGGGCCGCACCGCCGAGCGGGCCCTAAAGGTGCTCCACGACGCGCTCGCGCTGCAGGAGGCCGGCTGCTTTTCGATCGTCTTCGAGGCGATCCCGACCCCGCTCACCGAGGCGATCATGCCGCGGATGGAGATCCCGGTGATCGGGATCGGCGCCGGCGCCGCCACGGACGGCCAGGTGCTCGTGTTCCACGACCTCCTCGGCATCTACGACGGTCACGCCGCCCGCTTCGTGAAGCGGTACGCCGACGTGCGCGACGCGATGATCAAGGGCATGACGGCGTACGCGGACGAGGTCCGCGCCCGCCGGTACCCCGAGGAGGAGCACGGGTACACGATGGCTCCGGACGAGATCGCCCGGCTCCACGACCTGCTGCGGGAGCAGACCGGCGAGCCGTTCACAGGCGGCCTGACGCTGTAGCGCAACCCGGGCCCCCCAGGCGGGTTGGGGGGCCATGGCACGAATTCGTCGTCTCATTCCCTCCCCCGCGATGGCGGTCGCCCTCGTCGCCCTGTTCATGGCGATGGGCGGCTCGGCTTATGCCCTGGTCATCACGAGCGGGTCCATCAAGAACAACACGATCCGAAGCGTCGATGTGCGCAACGGAGGCCTGCTCGGCAAGGACCTCCACCACGACAGCGTCGGCGGGCGTGCGATCAAGGAGTCCACACTGGGCCTCGTGAACGCCTCGATCCTCACCCAGGGCTCGCGCGCACTTCGCGGTCGTTAACGCCGGTGGGCAGCAGGTGCGCGCGCGCGCGGCACCACCTCGGCGGCTCGCACGGCGGAAGGCCGCTACCAGGTCATCTTCGACCGGGACGTGCGCGGGTGCGCTTACTACGCCACCGTCGGCGGTCCAACGGCGGCGGCTCCGCCCACGAGCGGTGAGATCACGGTGAGCTCACTGGCGTCGAACGTGAACGGAGTGGACGTTCGCACGCTGGCGGGCGATAACCCCAACCCGGGCGCCGACCAAAACCGAGCGTTCCACCTACTCGTCCTCTGCTGAGCCTCCTCCTCCGGAGGAATACTCGACGCGGCGGAGCACCTTCGCGGGTGCTCCCGCCGCGATCGAGAACGGCGGGATGTCCTCCGTCACGACGCTGTTGGCCCCGATGACGCAGCGCTCGCCCACGGTCACGCCGGTCGTGATCACCACGTTCGCGCCGCACCAGACGTTGTCGCCAACGCGGGTCGGCCCCTTGGTGGTGAAGCCCTGCCAGGTGATCGGCTGGTCGGGATCGTCGAAGCGGTGGTTCGCGTCGGTGACGAAGCAGCCGTTGGCGAACATGCAGTGATCGCCGATCTCGACGAGGTTCTGCGCGGCGACCATCACCCCGATGTTGAGGAACGTTCCCGCCCCGATGCGGATGCGGCCCTCGTCCGAGATCGTCAGCCACACGTCCGGCTCGAACAGGGTGTGCTCGCCCACCTCGAGCCGCCCGTCGCGGAGCGCCTCGAGGACGTTTCCGTGGATGGGCCAGCGCGCGAATGCGCGCCGTCGCGCCAATTCGCGGTGGATTGAGATCCTGTTCCACGGCAAGGAATTGCGCTCGTACCAGCGCCATTTCCGCCACCAGACCCGGAGATCCTCCATCCCGGCAGCTTCCCAGACGGCGTATCTTGAGCGCGGAGGACGCTTTCGCTGACCGGCCGACGTCGTCAACTCGCACTGTGCCTAGCCGCGCTGGCCGCCGGCGCGGGGCTGGCGTTCGCGGTCGCGTCCGCCGGCGCGGACGCGCCGATGTCGGCGAGCATCGCGGCGAAGGATCCGTACAGCTTCGACAACGGCAGCGGGAGCAGCGCGGTGACCATCGCGAAGGGCGGGTCCGTCAGCATTCGGCTATCCGTCGGGCGCGTCCTCGCACAACGTCGTCTTCGACACCGCGCAGCCCACCTCGTGCACGGACATGCCCGCGATCGCCAGCCCGCAGGGGTGGAGCGGGAGCTGCACCTTCGACGCATACGGCACCTATGCGTTCCACTGCGGGCTGCACGGCAGTCTCATGAGAGGCACGGTCGAGGTGCCCGATCCGAATGCGCCGACGACGGGCACGAACCCGCCGCCCACGGACACCGGCGGCCAGCCGTCCGGCGGCGGTGGTCCCACCGGCGGGGAGCTCACACCGCCGGCCGTGAAGGCGGCCCACCGGCAGCGCGGCGTCGTGGTCCGCGGGAGCGTGACCACGCCGGCGGGGCCGTCGGCGATCTCGGTCACGGCGCTCGTGACGAAGACCGCGCTCGCCTCGCGCGCGCGGCTCGTGCGGGTCGGGGCACTGAAGAAGCACTCCACAGGCACCGGCAGGACCTCGTTCGCCCTGCGGGTCAACCGCGCCGCGCGGCGAGCGCTCCAGCACCGCCACCGCCTGCCGGTCATGCTGCGGATCGCGGTGAGGCCCGACGCGGGCGGAGCGTTCAAGAAGACAGTCGCCGTCGTCTTGACGACGAAGCCCTGACCGCCCCGCACCAGCTGCTGTACGACCGGGACTGCGGCTTCTGCCGCCTCTGCGTGGCGCTGGTCCTGAACTGGGACCGCGGGCGGCGGCTGATCCCGGTTCCAGTGGAGGACCTCGACTCCTGGCAGCTAATCGAGCCACGGTGGTCAGGAATCGGTGCGGAAAACGCCACGAATCCCGACCACCGCGGAACCGTCCGGTCCGCCGGGGCCGCCTTCTCACCGCTATTCCGGCTGCTGCCGGGCGGCGGGGCGTTCGCGCGGCTCACCGACCGCTTTCCGCGAGCAGCGGAAAAGGGCTACCGCTGGGTGGCCGATCGCCGAAGCGCGTTCGGCCGGCCCATCCCCGCCGCGGTGCAGCGATGGGCCGATCGTGTGATCGCCGCGCGGGAATCTCAGAATCTGGGCGCCATGGCCGATGATTAGGGAGATGGATCCTCTCGCCGACCTCCCTGGCCCGGAGGACTTCGACGCCCTGCTCGCCCGCGAGGAGCTTCGCCGCGGGCGCACCGGCGAGCTGCTCTCGGTTGCGATGATCGACGTCGACGGCCTGCGGCGCGTGAACCGCGAACAGGGCGCTGGCGCGGGCAGCGAGGTGCTCCGCCTCTGCGTCACGACGCTCCGCTCCACCCTGCGTGCGGTCGACGAGATCGCCCGGGTGGGTCCCGACGAGTTCGCGGCCCTGCTCCACGGCACCGACTCGCGCAGCGCCAACATCTGGGCCGACCGCTTCGAGGACGAGCTGGCCGCCACCTCCTTCGAGCACGCGGCCGGACCGGTGACCTGCTCGATCGGCATCGCCGACACCCGGAACGAGCCGAGCCTCATGGACGCCGCCGCCAAGGCGCACCGCCGCATGGAGGTCACCCAGACGATGCGCAAGCTCCGCCGCGCCCGCGAGAGCGGCGGCGAGCCCGTCTAGGGCGCGCGCGGGCTCGACCTAAGCCGCGGCCGGGACCTTGGCGCGAGCGGCGCGCTTCTTCCGCGCAGGCGCCGGCTTCACGAGTCCCGGTGAGGAAGTGGCCGGTGTAGGAGTCCTTCGTGGCGGCCACCTGCTCGGGCGTTCCCTGCGCCACCAGGCTGCCGCCCTCCTCGCCGCCCTCGGGGCCGAGGTCGATGATCCGGTCGGACGTCTTGATCACGTCGAGGTTGTGCTCGATCACGACCACGGTGTTCCCCTGGTCCACGAGCCGGTTCAGCATCTCGAGCAGCCGCTGGACGTCCGCGAAGTGCAGTCCGGTGGTGGGCTCGTCCAGGATGTACAGCGTGCGGCCGGTGGCGATCTTCGACAGCTCGCTCGCCAGCTTCACCCGCTGCGCCTCGCCGCCCGACAGCGTTGTCGCCGGCTGGCCCAGCCGGATGTAGTCGAGCCCCACGTCGTGGAGCGCCTGGAGGCGGCGCTTGATCTTCGGGATGTGGGCGAAGAAGTCCACCGCCTCCTCGACCGTCATGTCGAGCACGTCGGCGATCGTCCTGCCCTTGAAGCGGACCTCCAGCGTCTCGCGGTTGTAGCGCTTCCCCTCGCACTGCTCGCACGGCACGTACACGTCCGGAAGGAAGTGCATCTCGATCTTGATCTGGCCGTCGCCGCGGCACACCTCGCAGCGGCCGCCCTTCACGTTGAACGAGAAGCGGCCCGGCTTGTAGCCGCGTGCCCGCGCCTCCTGCGTGCGCGAGTAGAGGTCGCGGATGTGGTCGAACAGTCCGATGTAGGTGGCCGGGTTCGACCGCGGCGTGCGCCCGATCGGCGACTGGTCGATGTTGATGATCTTGTCGACCTGGTCGAGGCCGTCGATCTTCTTGTGCGCCCCGGGGCGCTGCTTTGCGCGGTGCAGGCGGTTGGCGACGGCCTTGTAGAGGACTTCGTTTACGAAGGTCGACTTGCCCGACCCGGACACACCCGTGACCGAGCAGAAGACGCCGAGCGGAACCCTCACGTCGATGCTCTTGAGGTTGTGTTGGGACGCGCCCTTGACCTCGATGTAGCCGGAGGGCCTACGGCGCTTCTTCGGGATCGGGATCTCGAGCTTGCCGGAGAGGTATTGGCCCGTGAGTGAGTCCGGGGAGCGGAGGACGTGAGAGGGAGGGCCCTCGGCCACCAGCTTCCCGCCGTGCTCGCCCGCGCCCGGCCCGAGGTCCACCAGATGGTCGGCCGCGCGCATCGTACCCTCGTCGTGCTCCACCACGATCACCGTGTTGCCGAGGTCGCGCAGCCGCTCCAGCGTCCCGATCAGGCGCTCGTTGTCGCGCTGGTGCAGGCCGATCGACGGCTCGTCGAGGATGTACAGCACGCCCACGAGCGACGAGCCGATCTGGGTGGCAAGCCTGATCCGCTGCGCCTCGCCGCCCGACAGCGTCGCCGCCGCTCGCTCGAGCGACAGGTACCCCACTCCGACGTTGTCGAGGAATCGCAGCCGCTCGTCGATCTCGCGCAGGATCAGCCGCGCGATGGCCCGCTCGGTGTCGGACAGCTCCAGCTGCTCGAGCCACTCGATCGAGCGGCGCGCCGACATCTTCGTGAACTGGTGGATGCCGAGCCCGCCGACGGTCACCGCCAGCGACTCCGGCCGGAGCCGCGCGCCCTTGCACTCAGGGCACGGCCGCAGGGTCATGTACTCCTCGATCTTCTCGCGCGACCAGTCCGAGTCGGTCTCGCGGTAGCGCCGCTCCAGGTTCGGGACGATGCCCTCGAAGGTGGTGGTATACGAGCGCCGGCGGCCGTAGCGGTTCCGGTACGAGATGTAGATCCGGTCGCCGTTCGTGCCGTACAGGAAGCACTTGCGGACCTTCTCGGAGAGGCCCTCCCACGGCCTGTCGCGGTCCACCTCCCACTTGTCCGCGATCGCCTGGGTCATCTGCTCGTAGTAGTTCGAGCTGCTCGTCGACCACGGCAGGATCGCTCCGTCGTTCAGCGACAGCGACGGGTCCGGAACGATCAGCTCCGGGTCGATCTCCATCTGCGAGCCGAGCCCTGTGCAGCGCGGGCAGGCGCCGTGCGGGGAGTTGAACGAGAACATCCGCGGCTCGAGCTCCGGCATCGAGGTGCCGCAGTGCAGGCACATGAACCGCTCGGAGTAGGTGGTCACGTCCCCCGAGTCGGCGTCCTCGATGTCCACGATCCCCTCGGCGCGCGCCACCGCCGTCTCGATCGAGTCCGCCAGCCGCTTGCGCAGGTCCGGCCGCATCACGAGCCGGTCGATCACGACCGAGATGTCGTGCTTGTACTTCTTGTCGAGGGCGATGTCCTCCTCTAGCCGGCGCAGCTCGCCGTCGACCTTGACGCGCGTGAAGCCGTCGTTTCTCAGCTCCTCGAAGAGCTTGCCGTATTCGCCCTTGCGGCCCCGCACAACCGGCGCCAGCACCATGAACTTGGTGCCCTCGGGCAGCATCATGACCTGGTCGATGATCTGCTCGGCGGACTGCGCCTCGATCGGGCGGCCGCAGTTGAAGCAGTGCGGATGGCCCACCCGCGCCCACAGCAGCCGGAGGTAGTCGTAGATCTCGGTGACCGTGCCGACGGTCGAGCGCGGGTTGCGCGACGTGGTCTTCTGGTCGATCGAGATCGCCGGCGACAGGCCCTCGATCGAGTCGACGTCCGGCTTGTCCATCTGGCCCAGGAATTGCCGGGCGTAGGCGGAGAGCGACTCGACGTAGCGGCGCTGCCCCTCGGCGTAGATGGTGTCGAAGGCGAGGCTCGACTTGCCGGATCCGGACAGGCCCGTGATCACGATCAGGGCATTGCGAGGCAGCCTCAGGTGCAGATCCTTGAGGTTGTGCTCGCGCGCGCCCGAGACGACTATCTCGCCACTGGAGTTCACTCGTGTTACGAGTCTAGAGCCGGATTCGGATCGAACCTATGTTCGTTTTCCGCAGATTGCGGTGTTCCGGGCTAGGGTGGCGGCGTGGCCGCGCTGCGCTTCGGATACACGATCCTGTACGTGTCCGACGTCGCCGCGAGCCTCGACTTCTACGAGCGCGCGCTCGGCCAGCGGCGGCGGTTCGTGCACGAGAGCGGGCAGTACGCCGAGCTGGACACCGGCCCCACAGTGCTGGCGCTGGCCGCCCGCGAGCTTGCCGCCGCAAACGTGCCCGGCCTCTACCGCCCCGAGCGGCGGACGGGCGCCCAGCCGAGCTTCGAGGTCTGCTTCGTGACGGACGCCGTGCAGGCCGCCTTCGACCAGGCGATCCGCGAGGGAGCCGAGGAGGTCACGCCGCCCCAGACGAAGCCGTGGGGCCAGGACGTGGCCTACATCCGGGACCCCGACGGCAACCTCGTGGAAATCGCGTCGCCCGCCGGCGGCGCCGGCTAGGGGCGCGCGCCGGCGGACTGGACGAGCGCCGGATCTTTCAGGACGACACTCGCGCGTAGACCTCGTCCAGC
This sequence comes from uncultured Thermoleophilaceae bacterium, assembly GCA_963808875.1. Classification (GTDB taxonomy): domain Bacteria; phylum Actinomycetota; class Thermoleophilia; order Solirubrobacterales; family Thermoleophilaceae; genus JACVRW01. The sequence goes on along the minus strand of CAWEHM010000037.1, from coordinate 185,407 downwards.
AGAGCGTCTGGGTCGTCGAGCTGGAAGTTCTCGGAGAGATAGTGCGCGGTCTCGTCGCGAGCGGAGCCGTTGAGGGCCATGTTGAGCGCGATGAGCCGGGCGCCCTCGACTCCCTCGCCATTGGGCGGTGAGGGCGTTGGATCGTCTGCCACCGGGTCGGGCTCCGGCACCGGTTCGGGCTCCGGGACCGGGTCGGGCTCCGGGACCGGTTCGGGCTCCGCGGGAGGCTCCGAGGACATCGCCCCGATCCCCTCCTTCACCGCCCGCAGCTCCTCCAGGTCGGCCTTCAGCGACGAGAGCTCCTGGCGGACGCTGTCGGCGAGGGCCTGGAGGGCCTTCTCGATGTCGTCGGCGCGGGCCGACAGCCGTTCGGCCACCGCCTGCGCGCGGGTCAGCTGGGTCTCGATCTCCTCCGCGGCCTCGGCGCGCAGCTCGGCCGCGCTCTGCTCGGCAGCCTCCAGGACGGCGCGCACGCGGTCCGCCGCCGCGGCGGCGGCCGACTTGCGCGCCGGGCTCACGGCTTGACGCGGAACGCGCCGCGCATGAACGGATGGATCCGGCAGAAGTACGTGTACGTGCCGGGCGCGAGGTTCGACGGCGTCTGCCACTGAAGGTTGCCGGTCGCGGGAGGCACCTCGCTGCCGAGCGTCCCGGACTCGAACTGGACGTTCCCGTCCGCGATCGGATACGCGATCCCTGTCGTCTTGTTGCACGGCGCCTTGCACGAGGTGATCGAGTGGTAGATCCCCTTCGCGTTGTCGCCGGCGTCCCTGAACGTCAGCGACTGGCCCGCGTGGATCACCGGTGGGTCGCCCGCCGAGCCGCCGAGCCGGAGATCGCCCAGCCGGTACTGGAAGTTCACGAGGTCGACGGATCCGGGGTTGTCGGCGCCGTCCGGAAGCGTGCGCGGGTCGGGAAGCGCCGGATCGGTCTTGCCACCGTGCTTGTTGTTCTCCGGCAGGTGGCCGTGGGTCACCTGTCCGCGGCGGTCGAGCTTCTGCTTGAACGGGTTCTTCCCGGGCCCGCCGTCGGCCATGTAGGTGACCATGATCCCCATGGACTCCCACCACGAGGCGCGGCTCGAGTCGTAGGTGGCGCTCACGGAGAGCACATCGCCCGGGCGGACCTTCACCTTCCAGTCCTTGCGGGTGGCCTTCATGGCCACGTCCCACGACACCGCGCCCGCGGGCTCGTAGTACTTCGCCCTCGAGCGGAACAGCCGCGTGGTCCGGTTGCCCCGCCGCAGCTTCAGGTCCGTGTAGAGCCCACCGGGATGCAGGTGGCCGCCGGTGGCGACCAGGACGCCCGGCCTGTCGACCACCCACTCGTTCCGCTTCGGCCCCGTCCCGTAGGGGTTCTTCGCCTGGTCCGGGTAGGTGAAGCGGCCATGCTTGCCGGAGCCCTTGCGGACGTTGAAGACCGGATAGTTCTTTCCACGCTCCACGTCCATCCACACCGGCCGCACCGGCCGGATCCCGCGCGCAGCCGCGGAGCCCTTCGGCGCGAAGTCGATCTGGTAGGTCATGTACACCTGCGTCGGGGTCGGCGTCAGGTTGTGGATCATGTGGTTGAGGAAGAGCCCGTCGGTGGCCCTCAGCGGGTAGCCGTAGCCCTTCGGCAGCTGGAGCGTGGTCTTCTCCTCGCCCGCGGCGAAGAACAGCTCCGCGCCGAAGCCCGCGTTGTTGGGGCCGGAGGTGTTCACCCACACGGCGTGGTGCAGGTGGATCACATCCACCCTCGGCACGCTGCCGTCGAGGTAGGTCAGGTTGGGCTTGATGCGCGTGACGTAGCCGTCGACCTGCGGCCGGTCCTCGATCGGCCTCAGCCCGATCGAGTTCTGGCCGGGGATGACGTCGAACGGGCCCACCCGGTAGGTGAGCCGCTTCGCCCCGCCGGCCAGCGAATGCACAGCGACCGCCTTGCCCACCGGCGACGCCAGGGCAGGCGGCGTCGCAAATGCAAGCACGGCAAACATCGAGATGAACGCGCATCCAGCGCGTCTGACCCCAGGCAGCACGCCACCAAGCCTAGCTGGTGAGCGAGTCGCCTCAGTGGCGCGAAGCCGCCAAGGACAGCCGGCCCTCCGCGCGCTCGACCGCGCGAGCGGCGTCCAGGTAGCCGGCATCGTCTTTCAGACCGGCCGCGGACGCGAGCCGCGCATATGCCGCGCTGGCGTCGCGGGCCGCGGCGGCGAGCGGCGGCGGCTGCCCGGTTCGCGCGGCGCGCCCGTACAGATCGCCGAGCGCGGTGGCGGCCTTTGCCTGCGCCTTCGGCGTGTCCGCCGCGGCGAGCCTGTCGCGCAGCTCGCCCCGCGTGCCCGCCATCTGCTTCCAGGTGTCCGAGACGGGCGTCTGCGCGGCCGGAGCCGAGTCCTCGCCACCGAACGGCGCCACCGCGATCGCCGCGACCGCGCCTGCCGCGGCCGCGGTGGCGATGAGCGTCGCCGCGAGGATGGCGGCTCCCCGCCGCCCCCGCGGACGTGCGCCGGCCGCAGGCTGCTCCTCCTCCGTGGGAAGCCGCGGTAACGCCTCCGCGCGCAACGAGCCCGTTCGGGGGCGTTCCCCCAGGGCGTCGGCGAGCATCCGGACGAGCTCCGTCGCGGAACGCGGCCTGGCCTCCGGCTCCTTCGCCAAGCCGGCGCTCACCGCTGCGTCGAGCCGCCGGCCGAGCTCGGACCGCCGGCCGCTCACCGAGGGCGGCGGATTCACCAGGTGGGCGTACATCACTGTCGGTTTGTCGCCGGTGAACGGCGGCTCTCCCGTGAGCGCGTGCACGGCCAGCGCCGTGAGGGAGTAGACGTTGCCGGCCGGCCCGGCCGGCAAGCCGCGGAGCTGCTCCGGCGAGATGTAGCGCACGTCCCTCGACCCGAGGACGCTCCAGTCGTCGACGTGCTCGGACGACAGCAGCCCGAAGGTGTCGAGCATCAGCTGGTCCGGACCGGCGAGCAGAAGGCTGTGGGCCGACAGCGTGCGATGGGCGAGCCCGGCGGCGTGCGCGCGGTCGAGCGCGTCTGCCACGGGCGCGAGCAGCGTCACAACGCGCTCGGGAGGCAGCGCGGCCGCACGAGCGAGGACGTCGGCGAGCGTGTCCTCCGGATATTGGTCGGCCACGAGGACCGGATGGTGCGCGTACTCGGTCACGCCCCGGACGCGGATTGCGGCGGGATGATCGAGAGCCATCCGCGCCCCGGCGAGGCGGCGGAAGCGCGAGCGGTCGCGCCTGTCGCTGAACATCCGGCGGCCGACGGTCACGGTCGCGGGCGTGCCGTCGGGGGAGCGTGCTTCGTAGCGCAGCTCGGGTTCGGCGGGTCTGACCGTCTGCCCCAGGATCTCGTGGCCGCCGAGGACCGTGCCCGGCTGGAGCCACGAGGGCTCCGCTCTGCGCGCCGTCAGCCTCATCCCGAGTCGTCGAAGGTCGGGGGCGGTGCCTGTGGTGCAGGGGCCGGCGCCGGTGGCGCCGGGGCGGGTGCCGGTGCGGGCGGCGGCACGGCCGCGGGTGTCTCCGGTGTGGTGGGCTCGTCCGGCGCCGCGGGCGCGGCCGGTGCCGGCGCAGGCGACGCGGCGAGTCGCGTCGCGCGACGCTGAGCGGCGCGGCGGCGGGCCAGACGTTGCTCGGCCAACCGCTCCCGGCGGCGCGCGCGCGCGAGGCGCAGCGCGGGATCCTCCGCGAGCTTCGGCAGCGCGGCCACGGGGCTCAGCGCGACGGTCGCGCTCGAGCGCGCGGGCGCGGAGCCCGAGTCGCCCCCGGCCGCAACGCCGGCCACGACGAAGGACGCCGCGAAGGCGGCCGCCGCCGCCGTCGCCACGCGCAGGCGGCCGCTCATGGGCACCGCACCGGCCGGTTGCTCCCCGGCATCAGGCACCTGTCCACGCGCGCGGGCGGCTTGCCGCCGCGGATCCGGAAGCGGGTGTACTTCCCGATACGGGCGCGCTTGTGGACGAACAGCTCCAGCGTGACCCCGGCCGGCAGCCTCCGTTCGAAGCGGTGCAGGCGCACGAGCGAGGAGACGCTCGAGCGCGCAACCGCGCGAGCCGGGCAGCCGTGACCGCTGCACCGCGCGAGCACGCTCGCCCCGCGTGGCGCACGCACCGAGAGGATCTTTACGAGTGCGCCGTGCGGGAGCACGATGCCCGCGATTCGCACGACCGGGAAGGGCCTCATTCGGACGGGCGCCGGCTTCTGCTCGGGCACAGCCGGGCCGCCTGGCTGGTCGGCGATCGGCGCTCCGCCCTGCTCCGCAGGCGGGGTGCTTGGGGGCTGCGGAGCGACCGTGAGCTCCTGTGACGTCGACGCGAAGCCCCCGCGGTCATCGGAGACGCTGAGCGAAACCGTGTACGTCCCCGCGAGGCCGTACGAATGGGCCGGTGCCACATCCGAAGAGGCCGGGGTGAGGTCCCCGAAGTCCCAGGTGCGCGTGATCGGGTCCCCGTCCGGGTCGCTCCCGCCGGTGAACGTGACGTCCTCGCCCACGAGCGGGCCCGTCGGCAAGAAGGTGAAGGCCGCGGATGGAGGGTTGTTCCCGGGCGGAGGAGGAGGTGGGGCCGGCGTCACGTGGACGACCACGGAGTCCTCGATCGTCGTCGAGCCGCCCGACTCAGCGCTGCCGAGCGTGACCGTGTAGTCGCCCTCGGCCGCGTACACGTGCGTGGCGTCCGCGGTGGCCCCGGTGCCGCCGTCGCCGAAGTCCCACACGAGCGAGTCGCCGCTCGCGTTGCCCGGGTTGACGCGTTCGGCGTGGAACGCGATCTGGTCGCCGGCGACCGGGGCGCCGGGCTGGAAGGTGATCGCCCACGCTGCCGCCTGTGCTCCTGCCGGGAACAGCGCGAGCACCAGGACTACGAGGGCGGGAACTGCGATTCGGAACGGCACGTCCGGACTTCCTTATCCGCGGGACGGGACTCAGGTCTAGCAGAGCCAGTGCCCCGCGTCGCCCTCCTCCTAACAGCTATGCATTCGCCTCGGCCTCGGCGAGCTCGTGGCGCAGCGACTTGATCTCGTCGCGCAGCTTCGCGGCGTACTCGAAGCGCAGATCGTCGGCGGCGGCGAGCATCTCCTCCTCCAGCTCGACGATCGTCCGGCGAAGGTCCTCCGCCGACATGCCCTCGGTGTCGCGCCGCCGGCGGCCCCGGCCCGTGGGCACCTTCGACTCCGTCATCAGGAAGTCGGAGATGTCGGAGATCCCCTTCTGGATCGTCTCCGGCGTGATCCCGTGCTCCTCGTTGTAGGCCACCTGGATCGCGCGGCGGCGATTCGTCTCCTCGATCGCCGTGCGCATCGCCGCGGTCTCCTTGTCGGCGTACATGATCACCTTGCCGCGGATGTTCCGGGCGGCTCGGCCGATCGTCTGGATCAGCGACGTCTCCCCGCGGAGGAAGCCCTCCTTGTCGGCGTCGAGGATCGCCACGAGCGAGACCTCCGGGAGGTCGAGGCCCTCGCGCAGCAGGTTCACGCCCACCAGCACGTCGTACTCGCCGAGGCGGAGCTCGCGGATGATCTGGATGCGCTCGAGCGTGTCGATCTCGGAGTGCAGGTACCGGACCTTGAAGCCGTACTCGAGCAGGTAGTCGGTGAGGTCCTCGGCCATCTTCTTCGTGAGAGTGGTGACGAGCGTGCGCTCCTCGACCTCGACGCGCTGGCGGATCTCCTCCATCAGGTCGTCGATCTGGTTCTTCGTCTCGCGCACGTCGACCTCGGGGTCCACCACGCCCGTCGGCCGCACGATCTGCTCGACGATGCGCGACGAGTGGTTGCGCTCGAAGTCGGACGGCGTGGCGGACACGAACACCATCTGCGGGGTGTGCTGGAGGAACTCGTCGAAGGTCTGCGGGCGGTTGTCGAGCGCGCTCGGCAGCCGGAAGCCGTACTCCACGAGCGTCGTCTTCCGCGACCGGTCGCCCTCGAACATGCCGCCGATCTGCGGCACCGTCTGGTGCGACTCGTCGATGAAGCAGACGAAGTCGTCCGGGAAGAAGTCGAGCAGGCAGAACGGGCGCTCGCCGGGCGCGCGGCCGTCCAGGATGCGCGAGTAGTTCTCGATGCCGTTGCAGAAGCCGAGCTCGCGCATCATCTCCATGTCGAACTGGGTGCGCTGGCGAAGCCGGTGCGACTCGAGCAGCTTGCCCTGCGCCTCGAGCTCGGCGCAGCGCGCCTCCATCTCGTCGCGGATCTCCACCACCGAGCGCTCGATCGTCGGGCGGTCGGTGGCGTAGTGCGTGGCCGGCCAGATGCCGGCGTGCTCGAGCTCCGCGAACACCTCGCCGGTGAGCGGGTCGAAGTGCTGGATCGATTCGATCTCGTCGCCGAAGAAGACCGCGCGGTACGCGGTCTCGGCGTACGCCGGGAACACCTCGAGCGTCTCGCCCCGGACGCGGAACGTGCCGCGGCCCAGCGCCTGGTCGTTGCGGGTGTACTGGTTGTCGACGAGCTTGCGGAGCACCTCGTCGCGGTCGGTCATCTCGCCCTTCTTCAGGAGCGTGACCTGCGCGTTGTACTTCTGCGGCGAGCCGAGGCCGTAGATGCAGGACACCGACGCCACCACGATCACGTCGCGACGGGCGAACAGCGCGCTCGTGGCCGAGTGGCGGAGGCGGTCGATCTCCTCGTTGATCGAGGAGTCCTTCTCGATGTAAAGGTCCTGGGCCGGGACGTAGGCCTCGGGCTGGTAGTAGTCGTAGTACGAGACGAAGTACTCGACCGAGTTCTTCGGGAAGAACTCCCGGAACTCGTTGCAGAGCTGGGCCGCGAGCGTCTTGTTGTGAGCGATCACGAGCGCCGGCCGCTGGACCTGCTCGATGGTGAACGCCATCGTCGCCGTCTTGCCCGATCCGGTCACGCCGAGCAGCGTCTGGAACCGGTCCCCTTCCTCGATGCCCTGAGCCAGTCCGGCCATGGCGACGGGCTGATCGGCAACCGGCTTGTAGGCGGAGTTGATCTCGAACTTCGGCACGACCTCTCAAAGTTAGCGGTGGTGGCGGAGACACCGGCGCCGTGGGAGCATCACGCGATGACGGAGGTCTTCGGCCGGGAAGCCGAGCTCGCGGCGGTTCGGGCACTCGCGGAGTCGGCGGCCACGGGTCGCGCGGTCCTCCAGATCGAGGGCGAGCCGGGCATCGGCAAGACGACCGTGTGGGAGGCGGGCGTGGACGCCGCGGGCGCGGCCGGGTTCACAGTGCTCTCGAGCCGGCCAGCACAGGCCGAGGCCTCGCTCAGCTTCGCCGCGCTCGCCGATCTGCTGGCCTCGGTGGACCACGACGCCGTAGGGGCGCTGCCGAGCCCGCAGCGACACGCGCTCGAGGTCGCACTCCTCCGCGCCAGCCCCGGCGCGACGACACCGGACCCGCGCGCGGTCGCCACGGCATTCCAGTCGTTGCTGGAGCGGCTCGCGGGCGCGAGCCCTGTGCTGGTGGCCGTGGACGACGTTCAGTGGCTCGACAGCGCGTCCGCGGCCGCGCTCGCCTTCGCGATCCGCCGCATTGCTGCCGGCCTGCCGCTCGGAGTGCTGGCCGCCGTGCGCGTGGACGGAGCGCCCACGGGCGACCCGCTCGGCCTGGCGCGCCTCACGGCCGCTGGTTCGTACCCCCTGCGCATCGGGCCGCTCGGCCTCACGGACCTCCACCGGCTGACCGACGCCCGGCTCGGAGTGAGCTTCCCGCGCCCGGTGCTCCAGCGGATCGAGCAGGAGTCGGCCGGCAATCCGCTGTTCGCGCTCGAGCTGGGCCGCGCGCTCCGAGACAGCGGCCTCCGCCCCGGCCCCGGCGAGCCCTTCCCGCTCGACCGCAGCCTGCGCGCGCTGCTCGTGGCGCGCAGTGGCCGGCTGCCCCCCGGAGCGCGCGAGGCGCTCGTGGCGGTGGCGCTCATGGCACAGCCCACCGACGCGCTGCTCGAGCGAGTGCTCGGCAGCCGCGCCGTCGAGCTCGAGGCCGCGATCGACGCCGGCCTCGTCGAGCGATGGGAAGGGCGGCTCAGGTTCACGCACCCGCTTCACGCTTCCGCCGTGGAGGGCTCAGCCCCGCCGCGGGAGCGCCGCGCGCTCCACAGGCGCATGGCGGCGGCGGTGGAGGACCCCGAGGAGCGTGCCCGTCACCTCGCGGCCGCAGCTGAGCGCGCCAACGAGGATGTCGCGCGGGAGCTCGAGGCCGGCGCCGCTGTGGCGCGGTCGCGCGGGGCATGGGTCTCGGCGGCGGAGCTGCTCGAGCGCGCGCACGACCTCACTCCCGCCACGGCCGCCGACCGTGCCGCACGGCGCGGCATCGCCGCGGCCGAGCACCATGTCCACGCGGGTGACCGCGGCCGTGGCCGCGCGGTCGTAGAGGCCGTGCTGGCCACCGACCCGCCCGCCGGCCTGCGTGCGGACGCCCTGCGGCTGCTTGGCGAGATCTCGTACAACGACGAGAACTTCAACGAGGCGCGCCGCCTCTTCGACGAGGCGCTGACGCACAGCGGGGACGCCCGCGCCGCGGTCCAGGCCGAGCTCGGGCTGTCGTATGTCTGGTCGAACCTGATGGACTGGCCCGGCGCGAAGAGCCATGCCGAGCGCGCGCTCGAGCTGGCAGAGGCACTCGGCGAGCGAACGCTCGCCGGCCAGGCGCTCGCGCACATCGCGATGATGGACTTCCTCACTGGCCAGGGGGCGGACTGGGCGCGGACCCGGCGCGCGATGGCGCTCGAGGAGGAGGGCGCCATGACGCCGCTCGTTCGCAGCCCGCGGACCCTCCACGCCTTCCTCCTCCTCTATACGGGCCGGCACGAAGAGGCGCGCGAGCGGCTCGGCGCCCTGTCCACCGAGGCGCGGGCGCGGGGCGACGAGAGCGACCTCGCCTTCGTCCTGCTCTGGACGAGCTGGCTCGAAACGCGCGCCGGCAGCCTCGACGCGGCGGTGTCGCTGGCGGAGGAGGCTGCGGCGCTCGCGATCCTGACCGGGAGCACGTCCATGCACGCCTGGACGCTCACCCAGCAGGCGCTGGCACGCGCTCTCACCGGAGACCTGGACGAAGCGCGCCGGCTGTGCGCTGAGTCAGCTGAACCCGTGCGTGAATCCGGCAACCTGCTCCCGAGCCTCTGGATCGCCGGATCGCTGGGACTCGCGGCTCTCTCCGAGGGCGACGCAGAGGCGGCCTGGGAGGCGTGCCGTCCCATGACCGAGGCGATCGAGGCCGCCGGACTGGGCGAGCCCGTGACCGCATTCTGCCTGCCCGAGGGGATCGAGGCGCTCGTCGCTCTTGGCGAGCTCACCCGCGCCGAGCGGCTCCTGGAGCTCCTCGAGGACCGGGGGCGGAGACTCGATCGCGTGTGGGCGCTGGCCGTGGCCGCGCGCCTGCGCGGCCTGCTCGAGGCCGAGCGCGGCGACCTGACCGCGGCGCAAGCCGCCCTCGAGCTGGCGCTGGTGCATCACGAGCGCGGTGAGCTCGGATTCGAGCGCGCCCGCGCATTGCTCGCCCACGGCGCGGTCCTGCGGCGGGCCGGCCGCCGGAAGCTGGCACGGGAGGCGATCGACGCCGCCCGCATCGCGTTCGAGAGGATGGGCGCACGCGTGTTCGCAGAGCGCGCGGCCGCAGAGGCGGCGCGCCTGCCGGCGCACCGCGAATCGGGAGGCGACGCGGGTCTCACGCCCGCCGAGGCCCGCACCGCGGAGCTCGTGGCCCAAGGACACACCAACCGCGAGGTGGCGCGCGCGCTGTTCGTGAGCGAGAAAGCGGTGGAGGCCCACCTCACGCGCGTGTACCGCAAGCTCGGCGTTCGCTCGCGCGCCGAGCTCGCGGCCAAGCTCGCGGCGGAGCCGGGAAACCTAGGGATTTCCCTATAGCGGCGCGTCCACGCCGGTCGTACGTTCGCGACGTGCGCGTGAGAACCGCCCGTCGGGTCGGGCTGCTGGCGTCCCTCCTGGCGGCCGCCGCCGTGGTGTCCCCTGCGAGCGCTCCGGCCGATCACGACGGACCGCTCGGCCGGACAGTGGCACCTTGACCAGGTCGCGTCGGACGGCACGACGCCCGACAGCTCCGGCCACGGTCTGACCGGCACCAAGGAGTCGTCGGGCGGCGGCATCGAGGGCACGGCGGGCCGCTTCAATGACGCCGTAGCGTTCGACGGCCTGTCGGCCATACGCGTCGGGCCGTCATCTCTGCTCGAGCCCACCACCGTGACCGTCGTCGCCTGGGTGCGGTCCAGCGGCTCGCCCGGGAACAACAAGTACATCGTCGCGAAAGGCGGAGACGGCGGCTGCGGAGCCTCGTCGTACGCACTCGACACGGGACCGACCGGCGGACTCGAGTTCTACGTCCGCAGCCCGTCGCTGGGCGTCGGCATCTCCACGCCCAGCGACATGCCAAGCGATATCTGGGACGGGGCATGGCACGGCGTGGCGGGTGTGTACGACGGCGCCTCGATCCGCCTGTACGTCGACGGGCAGGTGGTCCAGGGGGGCGTCGACGCCCCACAGTCGATCGACTACGGCCTCGCGAACCATGACTTCGTCATGGGCGACTCCCCGACGTGCGGCCGCGGCGCCAACGTGCGGCTCGACGAGCTGCAGGTCTACCGCCGCGCCCTGACGGCGAGCGAGATCGCCGCCCTGCATGACCCGGCGGCCACCAGCCCACCCACCGTGGGTGGTGGTGGTGGCGGCGGTGGCGGCGGCGGCGGAGACCAGCCCGCCCGGGCGTCCTTCGCGGCGAGCGACACCACGCTCCGGCGGTTCCAGCAGGTGCGGCTCGACGCACTTGACTCCGAGGTGCCGGGCTCGCGCGTGGACCAGTATCTGTGGGACTACACCGGCAACGGTCGCCCGGACGCCACCTGCGGGCCCGAGGCACCCCTCCTCACGACCGACTTCAGCCGGGCCGGAAGCCACACGGTCACGCTCTCGGTCCGGGACAGCACCGGCAACGTGACCACGGCCAGTCAGACGATCACGGTGGCGCGCGCATCGGCCGCGGCTAGCCAAGCGGGCGCCGCGCAGACGCGGCTCCTCAACCGCGCGGCCACGCGCTACGGGAGCCGCTTCGACCAGGCCGTGTCCCCCGCCGTATGCGAGGCCTCCCCGCGCCGGCAGACGACCGCCGACGTGACCGCCATCGGCGGGCCGGGCGGGGGCTGCGTCTCGGAGCTTCAGATCCCCGACACGCTGGTCGCCGCCGTGGGATGCCTCGAGGAGAAGACCTACTCGGACCTGCCGCGGGCCGAGCGGGCGATCGTGGACAACAGCATCCTGGAGTACTTCGCCGGACTCGGTGTCCTCAAGGGCGGCGAACCGCCGCCGGTCCGCGAGTGCGGGACGTGCTCCCGCGCCGGCGCGCGAGCGCGGTCCGCGGCGAGCCTCGTCGACGCGGCTCTGCTGCTGCGGCGCGCGCGCCAGGTGCTGCGCGGCCCCGCGCGCTTCTATGTGTCCGACGGGCCGGTGCGCATCAACGGCCTCGACTACACGCCCGATCACGCGCCGGGCGCGGGCCAGAGCCGGATCGTGATCGTCGGCCCCGGGATCATCGGGAGCGGCCCGAAGGGACTCGACGCCTTCCCGGCCATCGTTAGCTCGGGCGTGACGATCAGCGCTCCCACGCCTGAGCTCGGCCCCGTCAAGCTTCGGACGAAGGCCCGCCTCGTACTCCCGATCGAGACCGATCGCGAGCGGATCGCCAACATCCAGCTGACCAAGAACGTTCCGTTCGCAGAGTCCACGAAGCTGCGCGGCGCTGTCATCGCGGAGCTGCGGAACAAGTCGAGCGACATCCGGCTCCAGGTGGCGCTGCCGAACGTCTTCTCGAAGCCCGGCGGCGGTCTCGTCACGGCCGAGGTGATCCGTACCGCCACCAACAGCGGCGGGATGCCGCTATCCGGTTTCGAGCTCAAGAACCTCCGCGTCGACCTCCTCGACGCGATCGGTGTCGAGGTGGTCGTGAACTACCTGCGCTACGAGACCAACCCGGTCCCGATCCTGGCCGGCTCGGCAGAGGTCCAGTTCCTCCACGAGCGGATCAAGGGCGAGATGGCGGTCGAGGACGGTGCGCTCAAGAAGCTCCACGTCGTCTACCAGCCGGGTCCGCCCGGGATCAAGGTCGGGCCCGGGCTGTTCATCTACGAGGTTGACGGCGGCTTCGAGGACACCGGCAGCGCGTTCAGGCTCTTCGGCGGCGCCGGCCTCGCCGCCGGCGCGTCGCTCGGCAACGGCTGCGCGCCGGTCGGGGTGAAGGGCAGCTTCGACTTCCTGATCGACCCGCCGCCGGTCACCCTCACCCTGCGCGGCGACCTCCAGCTCGCGTGCATACCGGTCGGGTTCCAGGAGTTCGTGATCGCGAGCGACGGCTACGCGCACTTCCATGCCGCCCTGTCGGACTTCGACCTGGGTCCCGTGAAGCTGACCGCGGATGGCCGGGCGGCCTTCTACGACGGCAACTTCACGGGCGAGCTCGCGGCGGACGCTCACATCGAGCTCCCGGATCCGTTCCCGAACGTCGGCGTCGGCGGCAAGGCGCTGGTCTCGGACCGCGGGCTCGCCATGTGCGTTCACACCTCCGTCCCGATCTACGGCGGAGTCGATGTGGGCTTCGGCCTTCCCTGGAACCCACCGCCCGCGAACATCGTCGTGCTGCTCGCCAACCTGGACGTGATGGCGCCGGACTGCGACGTGGGCCCGTACCGGACGATCGACATCCGCGAGGCGCGCGCGGCCCAGGCTGCGCCGGTCACCGTCTCGATTCCGAAGGGCGAGAGCGAGGCCTCGATCACGCTCGTCGGCGACGGTGCCCCGCCGCGCGTGACGCTCCGCGACCCCCATGGGCAGACCTACGCCATGCCCGAGACGGGCGCCCTCGACAGCGAGCGCGTGCTGGCCTTCCGGGTCGAGCAGACGAACACGACCGTCGTGGCGCTGAAGCGCCCGGTACCCGGCAAGTGGACGATCGAGCCACTGGACGGCAGTCGGATCGCCGAGGCGCGTCGGGCCTCCGTCCTGCCCGAGCCGGACGTGACGGGGCGCGTCCGCGGGCGAGGCGGGTCGCTGCACGTGGACTACCGGGCGCGCTCGCAGCCTGGGCAGGTCGTGCACCTGCTCGAACAGGCGCCGGATGGCACCCGTGAACTCGGCGCCGTGTCGAACGGCCGGTTCAAGGTCGACGCCGCCGCACGCGGGTCGGTGCGCCAGGTCAAGACGCGGCGCGGCGGCGGCAGCTTCCGGCTCACGCCCTCGGACGCGACCGGCGCGAAGCGCGCCCTGGTCGCGCTGGTCGAGCAGAACGGCCTGCCGCGCAAGCGTGTCGTGCTCGACCGCTTCCGCGCGACGCCGCCGCCGATCGGGCGCGCGCGGCGCATCCGCGGCGACCTCTCGCGACGCGGGAAGCTCACGCTCACGTGGGGCCGTGCCGCGGGAGCGGAGCGGTACCTCGCCGGGGTCGACCTGAGCGACGGCCGCGGGCTGGCGCTCCATCCGCGTGGAGCAACCCGCAAGGCGTCCATCTCGCACGTCGCCCGCGGCACCCTCGTCACCGTGCGCGTCGTCGGCACGCGCGCGGATGGCGCGCGCCGCGGGCCTGTCGCGAAGCGAACCTTCCGCGCCCGCTAGGGCAGCAGGCGCCGCTTTGCCGACGGCGTCAGGCGTTTGATCCGGACCTCCTCGCGCATCGCCTCGGAGGGGGTCTCGAATTCGCGCGTGTAGACGAGCTCGACCGGGCGGCGCGTCCGCGTGTAGCGGCTCGCGGTGCCGGCCTGGTGCTGGCGCAGCCGCCGCTCCGGGTCGGTTGACCACCCGCAGTAGAGCGTGTCGTCGGCGCAGCGCAGGAGGTAGACGAACGCCGCCACGGACGGAGGGATAACCGCACCCTCGGACGCCTGCTGGCCCCAGCGAACGAGCGGCCCTTCGGTGGGACCGTTGACCTATCGCAAATTCAACGGAACCGGAGGACTGAAATGAACAACGGAAGCCGCATCGCACTCGTCATCACAGGCACCATCGCCAGCCTGATCGCCGTGGCCCTCGTGGCCGGCGGCGGGCTCGCTCTATGGGGCAACTCGCTGAAGGACGACGACGGTTATCTGAGAACCGACACGCAGCGCTTCACAGCGGACACACGGGCGCTCGCCACGGACAACCTCGACGTGGACCTCGGCGACGCCGACTTCCTCGCCGACAGCGACGACCTCGGCAAGATCACCGTGTCGGCGGAGTCGCGCGACGGTAAGCCCGTCTTCGTGGGCATCGCTCGCACGAGCGACGTGGAGCGCTACCTCGGCGGCGTGCCGCACACGACGGTGAACGACATCGACGTCACCCCGTTCAGGGCCGACTACGAGCGTCACTCGGGCAATCGCCACCCGGTATCGCCCGAGAACGCCGGCATCTGGCAGGCGTCCAGCTACGGGCACGGCAAGCGGTCGATCGACTGGAAGGTCGACGACGGCGACTACTCGGTGGTCGTCATGAACGCCGACGGCTCGCTCGGCGTCGACGCCGACGTGAGTGCCGGAGCCAACATCCCGTTCCTCGACGAGCTCGGCTGGAGCGCCATCGGAAGCGGCGCCTTCGCCCTCATCCTCGGGATCGGGCTGATCGCGATGGCGGCGCGCAAGACGCGCACCACCGCTTGATAAACGAGCGATGCGGCCGCCCCCCGTTCGGGGAGCGGCCGCTCGTTCTTACCTCGCGGAGGGCTTTGCCTGGAAATGCGTCACGCCCAGGCACCCGTAGATCACGAAGGTGCCGGGCGGATACTTCGGGACCAGGAACTCGTAGACGTTCCGCAGCTTGCCGGTGATGGTGCCGTTGCGGTGCTTCTTGTTCGAGAGCGAGTAGTGGTTCGTGACCTCGTTCCAGTAGAACGCGGGGGTCCTCTTCAGCTCGAACGAGCCGCTGGTGTTGAGAAGCGCCCAGGTGTCCGGCCACGGGTCGATGCCCAGCATCGGCGAGCCGCCGCCCTGGATCGGGAGGCACTGGGTGCGGAGAGCCGTCACGAAGTGGACGATCTTCTTGTTGCCCTTGAGCTGGAACGTGACCTTGTGTCCGGCGTCGGTCTTCCCTACGTACTTGACGGGCTTGGCGGCCAGGGCACCCGCGGGGACGGCGAGGGCACAGATGACGGCCACGGCGAGGAGTGCTGCGGTGAGCTTGTGCATGGCCGCAAGCATGAGTCGTTGCGCGTGCAATCACAATTGGGGACGGCCCCTATCCGAGCCCTGATGTTTGACCCTGACCCTTAGCCTTGATCCTTGAAATGGCCGTCGTGATCGCAAGCGCGCTGGACAAGGACATGGCAGGCTCGCCCCTGTTCCGCGGCGTGTCGTTCAAGCTCGAGCGCCGCGACCGAATGACGCTCGCCGGGCGCAACGGCGCCGGCAAGACCACCCTGCTCCGGATGGTGTCGGGCGAGACCGGCATCGACGGCGGCGAGCTCGTCTTCGAGAAGGGCACGCGGGTCGCTCTCCATGACCAGCGCCCGCCGCGCGAGCGCGACCTCACGCTGCGCGACTACGTCCTGTCGGGGTGCAGCTACCTCGTCTCGCTCGAGGCGGAGCTGCGGCGCGTGGAGGGCGAGATGGCCGAGCGGCCGGACGACGGCACGCTGCTCGACCGCTACTCGCGCGCCCAGGGGCGGCTCGAGCACGCCGGCGGCTGGGATTGGCGGGACCGGGCGCTGGGCCCGCTGCACGGCCTCGGCTTCTCCACCGAGCAGCTCGACCGGAAGCTGTCCACCTTCTCCGGCGGCGAGCTCACGCGCGCCTCGCTGGCCCGGGCGCTGGCCGGCGACCCCGACCTGCTGCTGCTGGACGAGCCCACCAATCACCTCGACATCGCCTCGCTCGAGTGGCTCGAGGACTATCTGACCGGCCTCGACGCCGCGGTGATCCTGGTGGCCCACGACAGATGGTTCCTGGAGGCCGTGGGCACGTCCGTGCTGGAGCTCGAGGCAGGCCGCGCTCGCTTCTTCCCGGGCACCTGGCATGCCTGGCGGCGCGAGGCGGCGGCGCGCGACATCCAGCTCGGCAAGCAGATCGAGAAGCAGCAGGCGGAGATCGCCCGGATGGAGCGGTTCATCGAGCGCTTCCGCTACAAGGCGACCAAGGCGCGGCAAGCGCAGTCGCGCGTCAAGAAGCTCGACAAGATGGAGCGGATCGAGCGCGACCCGGCGGACAACCGCTCGCTCGGGTTCGCATTCGGCGGCGCCGAGCGCACGGGGCGCGTGGTGCTCGAGCTGACCGGCGGCCGGCTCGAGGTGCCGGGCCGCACGCTCGTCGCGGACGGCGAGCTGTGGCTCGAGCGCGGCGAGCACGTGTCGCTCGTGGGCCCGAACGGCGCCGGCAAGACCACCCTGATCGAGGCGCTCGCGGGCCGCCGAGAGCTCGACGGCGGGAAGCTCCGCACCGGCCACAACGTCCAGATGGCATACCTCTCGCAGCACGCGGAGGAGCTGGGCTCGACCGGGACGGCGCTCGAGGCGGCCCAGCGCGCCACGAAGCTCACGCCGAACAGAGCGCGCGCCCTGCTCGGCCGCTTCCTGTTCAGCGGTGAGGAGGCCGAGAAGCCGATGGACGGGCTGTCCGGCGGCGAGCGCCGGCGGCTGTCGCTGGCGATCCTGGTCGCTTCCGGCGCGAACGTGCTGATCCTCGACGAGCCCACGAACCACCTGGACATCGACGCTCGGGAGGCCCTCGAGGACGCGCTGAGTGCCTTCGACGGGAGCGTCCTGCTCGTCTCGCACGACCGCGCACTGCTCGACGCCGTCGGGACGCGCACGTTCGCGCTCGAGGACGGCACGATCCGCAGCTACCTGGGCGGCTGGGCCGAGTACTCGAGGGTGCGCGAGGAGCGCAAGGGCGCGGAGGCGACCGCGAAGCGCGCGCCGAGGCCGAAGGCGGCGAGGTCGAACGGGGGCGCGAGGTCCGCGAACACGCGCGCGAGACCCGCTGGGCCGTCCAAGAACGCGATCAAACGCGCGGCGGATCTCGAGCGCGAGGTGGAGAAGGCAGAGGCCGCGCTGCGCGCCATCGAGGACGAGCTCGCCGACCCCTCCGCCTGGTCCAGCCCCACGAGCAGCGAACGCGCGACGAAGAAGCACGCTGCGGCCAAGAAGGCCGTCGAGGTGGCATACGCGCGCTGGGAGGCGGCCTCCCCACAGTAGTCCCGACTGGCGGGAAACCGACGCTCCGTTGTCGGCCGGCCCCTCTGGCCCAGCGGTCGCGTTCGGACGAGCGTTACGGGCATGAACTTCTCCCGCATCGCCGCGGCCGGGATCGCGGCCACCGCCCTGGGAACCGCGCTGCCGGCCGTCGCCTCCGCGACGGACTACTGCGTGGCCCCGAACTACAGCTGCGGCGCCAACAATGTCCAGAAGGTTCAGGTTGCGCTCGACCTCGCCGCGAGCACACAGGAGGCCGACAGGGTCCTCCTCGGGGAGGCCACCTATATCCCCGAGCCCGGGAAGGGCCCGTTCAGCTACACCAAGGCCGGCGCGCCGGTTGAAATCGTCGGCGCCGGACGAGGCAGGACCGTGCTCACGGCGCCGGATGGCTCGCTCGGCCAGGTCCTGACGCTCAAGGCCGGCTCCGACAGCTCGGTACGCGATCTGACCGTGCGCATTCCTACGCAGGCCGCCAACAGCTTCAGGGGCCTCCTCACTGACGGCGCCGCGCGCCGGATCGAGGTCGTGGAAGCCGAAGGCCAGATCGCGGACCGCTACGGCGTGCTGCTGGAGGAGAACGGGACGCTCGAGGACTCCACGGTCACGCTCAGCACCGAGGGGGACACAACCGGCGTCAGCGTGCTCAATCCGGTGCAGGACAGGATGATCTCGCTCCGCGGCGTGACAATCGCCGCGCGAACGGGAGTCCGGTCCCACGGTCACCTGACGATGGACCGCACCCGCGTCACGGGCGGCGACGTCGGCGTGCTCGTCACCGCCATGGACACCACCATCACGAACAGCCTGGTGCGGCAGACCTGGGTCTACGGCACCGGAATCAAAGTGCGGCCGGATCTCAACTACTCCTCGAGCGTCACTGCCGACGGGCTCACGGTCGTCGGGGCGAACACGCCCGACGTAGCGGGCGTGGTGGCGACCACCTCATTCGCACCCGCCCGGAATGTGGAGGTGAGGCTCGCCAACTCCGTCATCCGCGGCGCCTCCAACCCGCTCGGCGCCGTCGCGACCGGCGCGGGCGCGGCGAAGATCTCGGCGTCCTTCGCCGACTACAACCGATACGAGAGCATCACGATTGGAGCGGGCGCGACCATCGACGAGACGCACGTGACCAACGTGGGCGACGCGGGCTTCGTCAATGAGGCGAACGGCGACTATCGCCTCCGTGGCGGCTCGCCCCTCGTCGATCTCGGCGATCCCGACGTGCCGCAGAGCCTCGACCTCGAGGGCAACCCGCTCGTCGCGGACGGCAACGGCGACGGCTTCGCCCGCCGCGACATCGGCGCGTTCGAGCTGCAGCCGGCCGCGCCTCAGCCGCAGCCGCAGGCGGACACGCAGCCGCCCGTGATCACGGGCTTCCGCGCGCGCCGGCTTGGTGTCTCGTACAAGCTCAGCGAGAGGGCGCGCGTGACCGTGAAGGTCCAGCGCCGCCTCGCGGGACGTCGCGCTCGCTACCGGACGCTCGGCAAGGTCGCGAAGCCGGCGAAGCAGGGCGCCAATCGCCTGAAGCTGAGCCGCCGCATCCGGGCGCGCGACGCTCGGCCGGGCCGCTATCGCGCGGTGATCGTCGCGATCGACGCCGCCGGCAACCGGTCTGCGCCGAAGGTGGCCGCCTTCCGCGTGCGACGGCGCTGACGCTCACGCCCGGGCGTGAGAAAATCGGCCCATGGCCGAGCACACCCTCAGCATCCTCAAGCCGAGCGTCAACAACCTCACCGCCAGGATCTTCGTGCGAGCCGCCGGACTCGACTTCGAAGAGGTCGATGTCTGGGGTCAGACCACGACACCGGAGTTCCTGGCCAAGGACCCCGCTCACCTTACGCCGCTCCTGGAGCGGGACGGCCTTCCACGCGGATCGCTGTGGGAGAGCTGCGCGATGATGCAGTACCTCTGCAACACCCACGGTCTCGACCGCCTCTATCCCACGGATCCGGGCGAGCGCGCGATGACGGACAGCGCGATGTTCTACCTGATCGGGACCTTCTACCCGCTCGTTGCACGGGCCACCTATCCGTCACTCGGCTTCCCCCAGTACGCCGGGGAGGCGGCCACCTCAGCGGCGAGCGACGAGATCAAGGCGCAGGCGCAGAAGGACGCTGAGGCAGCGCTCGCCGAGCCGCTCGAGGCGTTCCGGTTCTTCATGGAAGGCCGGCCGTTCATCGGCGGAGAGCACCCGTCGATCGCGGACATCCGTCTTGCGGCGACGCTCGAGTTCCTGAGGGCGATCGACTACGACTTCCCGGCCTGGACGACCGAGTACATGTCGGCCGTCGAGGAAGCCTTCGGTGAGGCGTACTCGGAGCCGGCCGCGGACGTGCGGGCCTTCGTGGAGAGCGTGGTCAGCCGCTGATCGACTTCTTCGACGAGCGGGTGGACGCGCCCGACCCGGACCGCAGCGCGATCCTTCAGCGTCGCGGCGGGATGTGGCGCACGTCAGAGCCCTAGGTCGTGGGCGTAGTTGTTGCGGTAGTCCTTCTGGCGCTGCAGCACGTTCTCAACATACGCCCGGGTCTCCGGAAATGGAATGTGCTCGGCGGTCTCGAATTTGTCCGCCCCGCCGGCGTCCGCGACCCAGCGGTCGACGTTCCCGATGCCGGCGTTGTACGCGGCGATCGCCAGCGTCTGGTTGCCCCCGTAGTGGTCCAGCAGCAGGCGCAGGTAGTAGGCGCCGTACGAGATGTTGATCTGCGGATCCGCGAGGTCCTCCTGCTTGAAGCGCACGCCGCCCGAGTGCTGCGCGATGGCGTCGGCCGTCTCGGGCGTGATCTGCATCAGCCCGCGCGCGCCCGCGTGCGAGGTCTGGTCGCGGAAGCGCGACTCCTCGTAGATGACCGCCGCGATCAGCGCGGGATCCAGGTTCTTCTCGCGCGCCTGCTGACGGATAATGTCGTCGTGGTGCAGCGGGAGGGTCAGCTCGCGGGCCACGTCCGGCCCCAATCCCGACACCAGGGCGGCCACGCCGGCCCCGAGCACGAGCGCCACCGCCAGCATGGCGAGCCGCCGGCGCCGGATGCGGGCGCGCGACGGGCGGCGGGCAACTCTGCGGGGGGCGGCGTGAGAGCTCATGGCGGCTGTGTGTCGAGTCTCGCAAGTACGCGGGACAGGTTCTCTCTCAACTCGTCGAGACTACCGTCGTTGCGGACCTCGTAGTCCGCTTTCTGCGCCTTTTCCGTCTGGGAGAGCTGCCTGCCGGCGCGCTCCGCCACCGCTGCGTGGCCGCGGGCGCCCGCGCGCTCGGCGCGCACGTCCTCGTCCGCGACCACGGCGATCGTGGAGTCGAACGCCGGCTCCATGCCCGACTCGAACAGGAGCGGTACCTCGACCACCGCGGCCGGCGGCGGCGGATCGATCGCCTCCACCTCCTGCCTCCAGTCGGCCACTCGCTGCCCGACGCGCGGCCACAGCTCGCCCTCGAGCCAGCCGCGCGCCTCGTCGTCGCCGAACACGCGCTCGGCGATCAGCGACCGGTCGAGGGCGCCGTCCCGGCGCCACCTCGGCGCCGAGCCGTGCAACGACGATGTCGTGCAGCTCGTCGGACGCGAGCAGCTCGTGCACCACCGCGTCGGTCGACAGCGTGGCGGCGCCCAGCTCGCCAAGCACGCGAAGGGCCTCGGACTTCCCGGCGCCGAGACCGCCCGTGAGTCCCACGAACGGGACCCCGGCCAACTACTCCTCCGAGGACTCGGCTTCGTTCTGGTCCGGCGCGATCGGCGCGGACTCGTCCGGCGTGTCCGCCGTGTCCGTCTCGGGAGCCTCCCCGGCCGGCTGCGGGTCCACCGCGTCCGGCGCGGCCTCCGCCTCAGGCGTCTCTGCGGACGCCTCCTCGGCGGGAGCATCCTCGGCAGCCGGAGCCTCCTCGGCAGCCGGAGCCTCCTCGGCAGCCGGAGCCTCCTCGGCAGCCGGAGCCTCCTCGGCAGCCGGAGCCTCTTCGGCGGCGGGCTCCTGCGGCGGCAGCGCCGCCCTCAGGGCGTCCGCGCCGCTGATCGACGGGCCGGCGAAGACGTCCTCGGACAGGCCGAGGTCGGGCACATCGCCGATCTCCTGGCCGCCACCGGCCTCCGCGGCCGCGGCCGCTCCGGCCTCGGCGGCCGAGCGGATGTGCGGCAGCTGCTCCTCCACGCGCTTCACGCTGAGCGAGAGGCGGCGGCGCTCCGAGTCGATCTCGAGGATCTTCACGCGCACGTCCTGGCCGGGCTCGACGATCTCACGCGGGTTCTCCACGTGGTGGTGGGCGAGCTCGGAGATGTGCACGAGGCCCTCCACGCCGTCCATGATCTCCACGAACGCGCCGAAGGTGACGACCTTGGTGACCTTGCCCTCCAGCTCGTCGCCGATCCGGTAGGTGTCGATCACCCGCTGCCACGGGTCCTCCTGGGTCTGCTTGAGACCGAGGGAGATGCGCTGGCGGTCGCGGTCGATGTCGAGCACCTTCACCGGCACCACGTCGCCGATCGAGAGGATCTCCGACGGGTGGTTCACGTGGCTCCAGGAGAGCTCCGAGATGTGGATCAGGCCGTCGATTCCGTCGAGGTCCACGAACGCGCCGAAGTCCACGATGTTCGAGATCGCGCCCTCAACGACCATCCCGGGCTGGAGCCGGTCGAGGATCTGCTGGCGGACCTCCTTGCGCTCCTCCTCGAGGACCGCGCGGCGGCTCAGCACGACGTTGTTGCGCGAGCGGTTCAGCTCGATGACCTTGCACTCGATCTTCGTGCCGAGGAACTCGTCCAGGTTCTGCACGCGCCGGATGTCCACGAGCGAGGCGGGCAGGAAGCCGCGCACGCCGAGGTCGATGATCAGGCCGCCCTTGACGACCTCGATCACGGTGCCCTCGACGGGCTCGCCGGACTCGGCGGCGGCCTCGATCTTGCGCCAGGCCTTCTCGAAGCGGGCACGCTTCTTGGACAGGACGAGCCGGCCGTCCTGGTCCTCCTTGGTGAGGACGAGGGCGTCGACCTCCTCCCCCAGCTCGACCTCGTCGTGCGGATCGACGGACTTGCGGATCGAG
The DNA here is from genome assembly GCA_963808875.1 of uncultured Thermoleophilaceae bacterium. Taxonomy (GTDB): domain Bacteria; phylum Actinomycetota; class Thermoleophilia; order Solirubrobacterales; family Thermoleophilaceae; genus JACVRW01. The sequence goes on along the minus strand of CAWEHM010000037.1, from coordinate 163,282 downwards.
AGCTCATTCATCGGAATGACGCCCTCGCTCTTGTAGCCGATGTCCACCAGGACCTCGTCCTGGTCTATGCGCACGACCTTTCCGGACACGACGTCACCCTCCTCGAAGGGGACGAGGGTCGCGTCGTAGTTCGGAACGATCTGACCGTCGATCTCGAGCAGGAGTCCGTTCGAGCCCTCGACGGCGCGGGGGGCAGTAGCAGTCTCTGTTTCCGGCACTGAGGACACAAGCCTAGCTAGTGCCGGACAAGTAGGCGATGTGGGGTCAGCGGAAGGTCCCCACCGCCGCTTTGACCTCACGGGCGGCGTCCTCGCCCGCCAGGCCACTCGCGAGCAAGACCATGAGCAGAAGCCGCGCCTTGCCCGCCGACAGCGGGCCCGCCTCGACGGCGCCGAGCTCCCGCAGCCGGGCGCCTCCGCCGGGCGAGCCGTATCCCGAACCCGTGGCTCCGCCCGGTACGCGAGTGGCCACGACGACGGGCAGACCGCGCTCGATCGCGGACTCGACGCCCGCGACCGCGGACCCCGGCACGTTGCCGCTCCCGGTGCCCTCCACGACCAGCCCCGCCGCGCCGCTCGCCTCCAGTGCCGCGGCGATCACGGCGCCGTCCATGCCGGGGTAGGCGCTCACGAGCGCAACCTCATGCGGGAGGTCGTCCGGCGGCTCGATCGTGTAGCCCCGGGGCGGCACCCACGTGAGTTCGACCGAGGCCGGCGTGACGCGCCCGATCGGCGCGTGCCGCGGCGATCCGAACGCGGAGGCCAGCGCCGTGTCGAGCTTGCGGACCCATCGCGCAGCGTGGACCTCGTCGTTCATCGCGACGACGGCTCCGGCGCCGCGGGCCGCGGGCGCGGATGCCACTCGCACGGCGTTCATCAGATTGCGCGGACCGTCCGCGGACGGCTCGTCCGGGCTGCGCATGGCACCCACGACCACGACCGGACCGTCGGAGGCGACCGTCAGATCGCACAGGAATGCGGTCTCCTCGAGCGTGTCCGTGCCGTGCGTCACGACAACGCCGTCGACGTCCGGCTCCTCGAGGGCCTGCCCGGCTCGCCGGGCGACCGCGAGCATGTCGCGCGGCGTCAGGTTCCAGCTGGACTCCGAGGCGACCTCGTCGACGCTCACCTCCGCGATCGCCTCGAGGCCCGGGACCCCGGCGACGAGCTCCTCGCCCGACAGCGCGGGCCTCTTCCCGCCGCCCTCGGCGTCGGGGAGCGACGCGATCGTGCCGCCAGTTGTGAGGATGCGCACAGACACGGCCGCGATGGTATGCAGGCGTTAGCCTGCCCCGCATGCCGACCCGTCGCACCACGCGAGGCGCAGAGCGCACCCCGCTGGCGGGCGAGTACGACGTTCTGGTCTGCGGAGCGAGCTTTGCGGGCCTCGCCGTGGCGCGCGAGCTCACGGGCAGCGGCGCGCGGGTCCTGGTGATCGACCGCTACGAGATCGGCGAGCGGCAGACCTCCGCCTGCGGCATCCCGACCGAGTGGCTGCGGGCGATGGACCTCATGGACGCGCACCGCCAGACCTTCGGCCGGCTGGTGGTCCACACGCCGTTCGGGACCTCGGTGCTGGAGCTGCCGTGGACCTTCTCGACCTTCGACTACCCGACGCTCTGTCACCTCCTTGCGTCCCAATGCGAGCACGAATTTCACACAGCGAAGGTCAACGGACGCACCGGAAACACCGTTCACACCGATCGAGGCGACCTCTCTGCTCCGCTGATCGTCGACGCGCTTGGTTGGCGGCGAGTGCTCGGGCAGCGGCTACCAGCCTCCCGACGCCCCGCTCTCGCGCGGGCTGGAGGTCCATCCCTGGGGCGCAGGCGAGGACATGGAGCTGTGGATCGACCGCAAGTACGTGCCGGCCGGGTACGGCTGGAGCTTCCCGGCCGGCGAGGAGGTCCGAGTGGGCGTGGGCTCGTTCGACCCGCGCTTCCACGTGAAGGACACGACCGTGATGCTCGCCGAGGACCTTGACCGCGAGGCGGTCCGCTACCAGGGCAACTGGATCCCGCACCGCCTGCGCGCCGCCACCGCCGACGGCGTCTTCTTCGTGGGCGACTCCGCCGGCCACTGCCTCCCGCTGACGGCAGAGGGAATCAGGACCGCCCTCTACTTCGGGATCGCATGCGGCCGCGAGCTGCGCGCCGTGATCGAGGGCCGCGCAGCCGGTCGCCTCGGCCCTCACCCGCTACGACGACTTCAGCGAGAGCCACCGCCGGAGGTTCGAGGTGCTGCTGGCCGGACAGCGCGTGCTCCCGCGCGTCCCGCCCCGACTGCTCCACCGTGGCGTCGGCGCGATGCAGGCGAAGCGATTCGTCGACTGGAGCTTCGGCCACTACCTGAACATCGCCCCGCCGAGCTTCGCGACCGCCGGCGCGACCGCGACCTCCACGCCGAGACGCCCGGGGACCCGCGTGCGATCCTGCGCGAGATGGGGGTACGGACGTTCACAATCGTCGCGGTCGCCGTCCTCGGCGCCGCGACCCCAGCGAGCGCGGCCGCCCAGCCGCGTCTGACCCTCTCCCGCGCCGCCGCCGCCCCTGGCGCCCGCGTGGCGCTCGCCGGTCACGGCCTTCCGGCTCGCGCGCGCGTCCACGTGTCGCTGGCCGGCGTGACGGTGAGGCGCGACCGCTCGGGTCCGCGCGGCGGCTTCCGGCTGGCGTTCCACGTGCCCGCCAAGGCGGCCGGGCTCTATCGCTTGCGCGTCCGCGTGCGCGGGGAGAGCGTGGCCTCGCGGCGCTTCCGCATCCGGCGCGCGTCCGCCCCCGGCAGTCCCCTCCAGCCTGCTCCCCAGGTCCCGGCGCCCCGGGAGCCGCCGCCGGTGAACACTCCGCCGCCGCCTCCTCCGCCCGATCCCCCCACCCTGGTCGCCGCCGGCGACATCGCGTGCAGCCCGACACAGACGGCCAGCGAAACGAGCTGCCACCAGGGCGAGACCGCCGACCTCGTCGAGGGGCTCGACCCCGACGCGGTCGCGGCGCTCGGCGACAACCAGTACGAGCACGGCGAGTTCGACAACTTCACCTCGATGTACGACCCGACGTGGGGCAGCTTCAAGCCGATCACCTTCCCGGCGGTGGGCAACCACGAGTACGAGGGCGACCCGGAGCGGGACAGCGCGCCCGGGTACTTCCAGTACTTCGGCACCAGCGCGGGTGACGTCTCCGAGGGCTACTACCGGTGGTCGCTCGGCAGGTGGACCGTCTTCGTTCTCAATTCGGGCGCGATCGACTACACCCGCACCGGCGACGGCGCGGCCATGCCGGACGACTGCTGGCCCGTGTCGTGTGCGGCGGGCAGCCCCCAGGAGACCTGGCTCGAGACCGAGCTCGACGCCCTTCCCGACGATTCCTGCGTGCTCGCGTACTGGCACCACCCCCGCTTCAGCTCCGGCTACGGCGGGGACAACCAGGACTATCCCGAGACCGGCCCGCTCTACCAGGCGCTCTACGACCACGGCGCCGAGCTCGTCCTGAACGGGCACGCGCACAACTACGAGCGCTTCGAGCCGCTCGACCCCGCGGGGGCGCCGGACGCGGACAACGGGATCACCGACTTCGTGGTCGGCACCGGCGGCCGCAGCCTGTTCACCAACCCCGGGCCGCATCACGACACGTCGGAAACGCTCTACACGGACGCCTTCGGCGTGCTGGAGCTGACGCTCGACGACGGCGGCTGGAGCTCTCGCTTCGTGACCGAAGCCGGCGAGACGCGCGACGCCGCGAGCGGCACCTGCCACGCGCCCGCCTCCTAACTGGGCTCAGCGGTTGTGGTTGACCAGCTCGATGTTGTTGCCGTCGGGGTCGAGCACGTAGGCGCTGTAGTAGCCCGGGTGGTACTCCGAGCGCTCGCCGGGGGTGCCGTTGTCGCGGTACCCGGCCTCGAGGGCGGCCCGGTGGAAGTCGTCGACCGTCCGGTCGTCTGGCACCGCGAAGGCCATGTGCAGGCTCTTCGTCACGTGGTCGCCCAATAGCACCGAGAAGGACCCCGCCCCCGGGCCGGCGAACTGGGCACGTCCCTCGCGCTCCTCCTCGCGCAGGCCGGCGAACGGGGCGATCGCCCGGTAGAAGCTCGCCGACCTCTCCACGTCGGCCACGCGGACCCACAGGTGGTCGACACCGCGGTGGACGTCCTCGAAGTGGACCGCCTCCGCGCTGTTGCCGTCGGGGTCGAGCAGGAAGCCGCCGTAGTAGTCGTCGCCGTACTCGGGGCGCGGGCCGGGCTCGCCATCGCTCTCGTAGCCCGCGTCGATGCCCGGCCTGCCAGAACTCGTCCACGCGCTCGGCCGAGGGCGCGCCGAAGCCGATGTGAAGGCCGGTGGTGACGGGGCTCCACGCCGTGGCCTCCGCCAGCGAGAAGTCGTCCCACTCGACGAACTGGCCCCCCGAGTGCGTCTGGTCGATCCCGAGCACGGCCAGCACGGTGGTGTAAAAGCGCTGCGAGGCGGCCCGATCGGACGCCCGGATCGTCACGTGGTCGAACACTCCCTGGAAACTACCCATCCTTGGACAACGCCCTGATAGCCGACCGCCTCGACGCGTTCGCGTCGCTGCTCGAGCTGAGCGACGCGAACCCGTACACGATGCGCGCGTACCGGCGCGCGGCTGAGACGATCCGCGGCGCGGCCACGCCGGTCGCCGACCTCGTCCGCTCGGGCACGGTGCGCGACCTCCGCGGCATCGGCCCGGGCATCGAGGCGCGGCTCCGCGAGCTGGTCGAGACCGGTGCCATCGCCGAGCTCGAGGAGCTGGAGCGCGAGCTCGCGCCCGATCTGGTCGGCCTGGGCCGCTATCTCGGGCTCACCGCCAGGCGGTCGATCGAGATCGCCCGCGCGCTGGACATCCGCACCGCGGACGAGCTGCGCGAGGCCGCCGCCGACGGCCGGCTCCGCTCGGTGCCCGGCGTCGGGCCGAAGACGGAGGCCCGCCTGCTCGAGGAGCTCGCGCGCGAGGACGAGCCGCGCCCGCGGCGCGGCCTGCTGCTGAACCGCGCCCGGGACCTGGTGGAGGGGATCGCGGCGGCGCTCGCTCAGCGCGTCGGCGTGCTGGAGGGCGCGCCCGCGGGGGACGTCCGCCGCTTCCGCGACTCCTGCGAGCAGCTCGCGGTCGTCTGCGCGGCGGACGAGCCTGCGCCTGTGCTCGCGCGGTTTGCCGAGCTGCCCCAGATCGTCGCGCTCATCGAACAGGATGAGCACCGCGCGGTGGGCGTGACCGTCGAGGGTGTCCCGGTCGAGCTCGTCGTCGCGGAGCCGGCGGTCTTCGGCACCGCGCTCGTCCGCGCCACGGGCTCGGCCGAATACGTCGCGGCGCTCGAGCCGCTTCCGGATCGCCCGGACGAGAACGCCGTCTACGCCGCGCTCGGCGTTCCCTGGTGCCCGCCGGAGCTACGAGAGCGCCCGTTCAAGGGCGAGCCGCCCGCGCTCGTCGAGCTCGCGGACATCCGCGGCGACCTCCACTCGCACACCACCTGGTCCGACGGTCGCGCGAGCGTCGAGGAGATGGGCCGCGCCGCGCGCGAGCGCGGCTACGAGTACCTCGCGATCTGCGACCACACCCCCGCCGTGGGCGCGGTCACCGGGCTCACCCCGGACGACGTGCGCCGCCAGGCCGAGGAGATCGCGGCGGCGAACGAGGCGCTCGCGCCCTTCCGCGTGCTGCGCGGCATCGAGTGCGACATCCTCCCCGACGGCCGGCTCGATCTGCCCGACGACGTGCTCGCGGAGCTCGATTGGGTGCAGGCGAGCGTCCACGGCGGCCAGCGCATGCCGAGGCGCGAGATGACCGCGCGCGTGGAGGCCGCGCTGCGCAACCCGCATGTGAGCTGCCTCAGCCACCCCAAGGGCCGCTACATCGGCCGCCGGCCCGAGAACGAGCTGGACCTGGAGCGCGCGTTCGAGGTGGCGCTCGAGGAGGGCGTGGCGTTCGAGGTCAACGGGCTACCGGACCGGCTCGACCTGAGCGGCGATCACGTCCAGGAGGCGCTCGCGGCCGGCCTGGAGATCGTCTGCAACACCGACTCCCACTCCGTGCGGGGTCTCGGGAACATGGAGCTCGCCGTCGCCACCGCGCGGCGCGGCTGGGCCACCGCCGAGCAGGTGGTGAACACCCGACCGTTGTCCCGCATAGTCGCGCGGCGACCCGGGTAGGGCTTCGTCGTAGCAGGGGCTTCGCGCCACTCGTTTTGGCGCGCCCAAGGGGAAGAAAGGGCTTGAACGTGAAGAGGATCACGGCTGTCGTCATCGCCATCGTGGCGCTGTTCATCGTGTTCGGAGCACCGGCCGCCAACGCGGCTCCGTGCACCACGCAGACCTATTCGTACGACAGCGGCGGGGCGCCCGGGAGCGGCCCCGTGAACGATCCGCTCTTCGCGAAGCAGTGGGCGCTCGACCAGATCAACGCGCCCGAGGCGTGGGCGCGCGGCGCCCGCGGCGCCGGCACGACCATCGCGGTCGTGGACACCGGCGTCGACCTCGGCCACCCGGACCTGAGCTCGAAGCTCGTGGCGGGCACGGACATCGTCGGCTCGAACGGCGACTGCCCGGCCGGCCCGCAGGACGAGAACGGCCACGGGACGCACGTCGCGGGCATCGCGGCGGCCGTGACCAACAACGGCATCGGCGTCGCCGGCGTTGCGCCGGACGCCTCGATCATGCCCGTGCGCGTGCTCGACTCCGAGGGCAGCGGCTCCTCCGACGACATCGTCAAGGGCATCCGCTGGGCGGCCGATCACGGCGCCAACGTGATCAACCTGAGCCTCGGCGAGCTGCCGGTGGTCGGCCAGCTCCAGGCGATCAACCAGGACATCGAGGACGCGGTGAACTACGCGTGGGACAAGGGCTCCCTCGTGGTGGCCGCGGCGGGCAACGAGAGCTTCCCGCTGTGCTCGTATCCCGCGTTCGCCGACCACGCCGTCTGCATCGGCGCGACCGACAGCCGCGGACTGCCGAGCTACTACTCGAACTTCCCCGTGAACAAGACGATGCTCGGCTTCCGGGCCCCCGGCGGCGTGGGCAGCGTGTTCTGCGAGGACGACGAGGACATCTGGTCGACGATGTGGCCGGGCTCGAGCTTCGAGTGCGGCGGCGGGATCGCCGGCTACGAGACGCTCGCGGGCACGTCCATGGCCTCCCCGCAGGTGGCCGGAGTGGCCGCGCTGCTGTTCGGCCAGGGCCTGACGAACGCGCAGGTGGTGGACCGCCTGAAGGCGACGTCCTCGAACCACGGCACGTATGACCCGGTCATGGGCTACGGCATCGTGGACGCGGACGCGGCCACGCAGTAGGCCGCGCCGGCGAGCCGGCTACTCGCGGACGATCAGGAAGACACCCACGCCGAGTAGCAGTACTCCCGCTACTCGGCCGACCGAGATCGGCTTCTCGGGCAGGTCGAGGAGACCCACGCGGTCGGCGACCACGGCGAGGGTCAGCTGCCCGGCCACCGTGGCGGCCGTGACGCCGCCCGCGCCGAGCGCCGGGACGCTCGACAGCGCGGTCGTCACATAGGCCGCGCCGGCGCAGCCCCCGAACACCCACACCCACCAGGGGGTGACGTCGGCCGCATGCTGGATCCCGCCGGCCAGCACGAAGGTGATGAAGACCAGAAGCGTGAGCCCGACGGCGAAGCTGATCGTCGCGGCACCGAACTTTCCTACGTGACTTCCGAGCCTCGCGTTGACGGGTGCCTGGATCGCCACCAAGCCCCCGGCGCAAACCGTGGCGACAAGAGCGGTCTCCTTGCTCATTCCTGTACCACGAGCACGGTCCCGGCAGCCAGCAGCGCGACGCCCAGCATCTTCTGCACCGTGATCGCGCGCTCGTCGAGCCCGAGGACTCCCGCCCGGTCCAGGATGATCGACAGCGTGAGCTGACCGGCGATCGTCGCGGCGGTGACGCCGCCGGCGCCGAGCTTGCGCACGGTCACGAGCGTGGTGAGCACGATGGCAACGCCCGCGAGCCCGCCGAACAGCCAGTAGTACCAGGCGGGCGAGGCAACGCCCTCGACGTTCTTGATCCCGTCCGCGAAGACGAATGTCACGACCAGCACGACGACCAGGCCAACGATGAAGTTCACGCTCACGGCGCCGAGCGTGCCGACCTTCTTCGACACGACGTTGTTCACCGGCGCCTGGGCGGCGACGAGCCCGCCGGCCGCCACCGTCAAGAGGACGGCGAGCTCCTTGCTCACTTGGCTTCCAGCCAGTTCCGGCCCGCGCCGCAATCGACCTCGAGCGGCGGATCCATCTCGAACGCGTTCGCCATCTCGCGCACGATGATCTCGCTCGCCGCCTCCACCTCGTCGTCCGGCGCCTCGAACAGAAGCTCGTCGTGGATCTGCAGCACCAGCCGCGTCGAGTGGCCGGCGGCGCGCAGCTCGTCGCGCGCGCGCACCATCGCCAGCTTCATGATGTCGGCAGCGGTGCCCTGGATGACCATGTTCACGGCGAGCCGCTCGCCCAGCGACCTGGTCTGGAACTGGCGCGAGCGCAGCTCGGGCACGCGCCGGATCCTGCCGAAGAGCGTGGCCACGTGCCCCTCCTCGCGGGCGCGCTCGATCGTCTGCTCGATGAACTCCCTCACCTTCGGGAAGCGCTCGAGGTAGGCGTCGATGAACTCCTGCGCCTCCTCCTGCTCGATCTGGAGGCGGTCGGCGAGCCCGTATGCGGACAGCCCGTAGACGATCCCGTAGTTCACCATCTTGGCCTTCGAGCGCGTACCTGGATCGGACCTGCCGCCGAGTATCGCCTCGGCGGTGGCGGTGTGCACGTCCTCGCCGCGGCGGAAGATCTCCTTGAGCACGGGCTCGTCCGCGATGTGGGCGAGCAGGCGCAGCTCCACCTGCGAGTAGTCGGCGGAGATGAGCATGTGGCCGTCCTCGGCCACGAAACAGGCGCGGATCTCGCGCCCCTGCTCGGTCCGGATCGGGATGTTCTGGAGGTTCGGGTCGGTACTCGACAGGCGGCCGGTGGCCGTGGCCGTCTGGTTGAAGGTCGTGTGGAGGCGGCCGTCGTCGCCGATCAGCTCGGGGAATGCGTCCAGGTAGGTCGACTTCAGCTTCGTGACCTCGCGCCACTCCTCGATCGCCGGGATGATCTCGTGCTCGTCGCGGATCGCCTGCAGCACGCGCGCGTCGGTGGAGAACCCGGTCTTGCCGCGCCGCTTCCTGGACAGCCCGAGCTTCTCGAACAGGATGTGGCCGAGCTGCTGCGGCGAGCCGATCGTGAACTCCTCGCCCGCGAGGTCCCAGACGCGGCGCTCGAGCTCGGCCGCCCGCTGGCCGAAGCGCTCCGAGATGCCCCGGAGGCGCTCCACGTCGAGCTTTATGCCGGCGCGCTCCATCTCGACCAGCACGTCCACCAGCGGGAGCTCCACCTCGTGGAACAGCCGAGTGAGCCCGTCCTCCTCGAGCCGGGCGCGCTGGCGCTCGGCGAGCACGCGCGTGACCACCGCCCGCTCCGCGATCCCGTTCGCGCCCTCCACCGCCGCCGCGATGCCGGCCTCGGCGCTCAGCTCGTCGAGCGGATAGCCGCGCCGCGCCGGGTCGATCAGGTACGCGGCGATCATGGTGTCGTGCTCGAGCGCCACCGCCGGCGCTGCCTCCTCACTCACCGCGGTGGTCTTCCAGTCGTGGATGACTATCGGCCGCTCGGTGAGCGCCATCGTCAGGGCGGTGAGAGTCTCGTGCTTCGGCGACCAGCACCTCGCCGCCCGCGTAGGCCGCCACCTCCATCGGCCCCAGGGGCGGTCCGCCCACGTCGAGCGTCTCCTGGCCGTCCTGCTCGCCGGCCGGGCGCGGGCGCTGCGTGGCCACCGCCACCAGCTCGCCCTCGAGCGCGCCGATCTCGGCCAGCGGCACGGAGCGCGCCTTCGTATGCACGACCTCCTCCGCCCGCTCCGCGGGCGCGGCCGCCTCGCCCTCGCCGAGCGCCTCCTCGAGCCGCTCGAGCGGCGCGCGCAGCTCGAACTCGCGGAACGTCTCGCGCAGCCGCGAGCGGTCGGGCTCGCGCGCGGCGATGTGGTCGAGATCGATCTCGCCGAGGTCGATGTCGCGGATGGCCGTGGCGAGCGTCTTCGACACGCGCGCGTCCTCCGCGTGGTTGGTCAGGTTCTCCTTGCGCTTGGCGCCGGAGATGCTGTCGATGTTCCCGAGCACGCCCTCGAGCGAGCCGTGCTCCTGCAGCAGCTGCGAGGCGGTCTTCTCGCCGATGCCGGGAACGCCCGGGATGTTGTCCGAGGTGTCGCCCTTCAGCCCGACGAAGTCCGGGATCAGCTCCGGGGCGATGCCGTAGCGGTCGATCACCGCGTCGCGGTCGTACACCTTCGTCTCGGTGATCCCGCGGCTCGTGGCCATCACCCGCACGCCCGGCTCGATCAGCTGGAACAGGTCGCGGTCGCCGGTCACCACCATCACGTCGTAGCCCTGCTCGCGGGCCCGTTGGGCCACCGTGGCGATCACGTCGTCCGCCTCGTAGCCGTCCACGCGCACGTTCTCGTAGCCGAACGCGTCCACGAGCGGCTGCATGTACGGCCACTGCTCGGCGAGCAGGTCGGGCTTCGAGTCGCGCTGCGCCTTGTACTCCTCGTACACCTCCTTGCGCCCGGACATGCCGGCGTCCCAGACCACCAGCGTGGGCTTGACGCCGTACTCGGAGATGATCTTCACGAGCATCGAGGCGAAGCCGAAGATCGCGTTCGTGGGCTGCCCCTTGGAGGTCGCGATCGACTCCGGAAGCGCGAAAAAGGCGCGATAAACGAGGCTGTTCCCGTCGATGAGGAACAGCTCCTTCGACTCCTCAGGCGGCACGAATCAACCCTATCGACGGGGTGGGTCGACTTATGTGCTCCCTGGAGCACGTAAAACGCCCAACCCGAAGGGGGCCGGCGGTGGCCACCCTCAGTGCCGCCGTTCGCTGGCGCCGAGGAGGCCACCCTATGATCACCGGCGGTGGCCACCCCCTCCGCACAGTTCTCCCTGACCCTCCGCGTCGCGCTCCCCTCGCGGCCCGGCGGCGTGCTCGGCAAGGTCACGGCGGCCATCACGCGGGCGGGCGGCTCGATCGTCGCCGTGGACACCGTCGACGCCAAGGGCGACCGCACGATCCGCGAGATCACGGTCGAGTGCCACAGCACCGACCACCGCGGCCAGGTGATCTCCGCCGTCCAGGCGGTGAAGGCGGCCGAGGTGGTGGAGGTCACCGACCGCACCTTCGAGGTGCACCGGCGCGGCAAGATCCACACTGGCCTGAACCTGCCCGCTGAAGAGCCGCGACGACCTGTCGATGGCCTACACGCCGGGCGTCGCGCGCGTGTGCACGGCGATCGCCGAGAACCGCCAGAAGGCGTTCAAGTACACGATCAAGGCGAACACGGTGGCCGTCGTGTCCGACGGCACCGCCGTGCTCGGCCTCGGCGACATCGGCCCCGAGGCCGCCATGCCGGTGATGGAGGGCAAGGCGATGCTGTTCAAGGAGTTCGCCGACGTGGACGCCTTCCCGATCTGCCTCGCCACGAAGGACGTGGACGAGATCGTGGAGACGGTGATCCGGATCGCCCCCACCTTCGGCGGCATCAACCTCGAGGACATCTCCTCGCCGCGCTGCTTCGAGATCGAGCAGCGGCTCCAGCAGGCGCTCGACATCCCCGTCTTCCACGACGACCAGCACGGCACCGCGATCGTCACCCTCGCCGCCCTCATCAACGCCTGCCGCCTGACGCAGCGCCGGATGGAGGACCTCGACGTCCTCGATGGTCGGCGCCGGCGCCGCCGGCGTCGCCGTGGCCAAGATCCTCATGGACGCGGGCGTGACCTCGATCGTGGCCTGCGACCGCTTCGGCGCCATCCACACCGGCCGCGACGACTACCAGGCGGGCTCGATGAACGCGCCCAAGCGCTGGCTCGCCGAGAACACGAACGCCGGCGCGCGCGACGGCCAGCCGCGCGAGGTGATCGAGGGCACCGACGTCTTCATCGGCCTGTCCGGCCCCGGGATCATCGACGCGCACGACCTACAGAAGATGAACCCGGATCCGTTCGTGTTCGCGATGGCCAACCCGAACCCGGAGGTGCGCCCGGAGGAGGCGGCGCCGTACGTGCGCGTGATGGCCACCGGCCGGTCCGACTACCCGAACCAGATCAACAACGTGCTCGCCTTCCCCGGCATCTTCCGCGGCGCGTTCGACGTGCGCGCCACCGCGATCACCGAGGAGATGAAGCTCGCGGCCGCGCGCGGGATCGCCTACGTGGTGGGCGACGACGAGCTCGACGAGGACTACATCATCCCGAGCGTCTTCAACCGCGACGTGGCCCGCGAGGTGGCAGCCGCGGTGGCCGAGGTGGCCGAGCGCGGCGACGAGACCGACGCCGTCGAGCAGCCGACCGTCGAGCGGGCCACCGTCAGCTGATGCGGGTCGCCGTCACTGGCGCCACCGGCACGATCGGCCGAGCGGTCGCCGACGCGCTGCGCGAGCGCGGCGACGAGGTCACGGAGCTCTCGCGCTCGACCAACTGGAGCGACCCGAAGGCCGCCCCGCCTCCGCTCGACACGCTGAGCGGGCGCGACGGCGTCGTGCACCTGCTCGGCGAGCAGATCGCGCAGCGCTGGACGGACGACGCCAAGCGGGAGATCCGCGACTCCCGCATCCTCGCCACCCGCAACCTCGTGACCGCTCTCGGCGAGCTGCCCGAGGCAGAGCGGCCGAAGGTGCTCGTCTCCCAGTCGGGCGCCGGCTGGTATGGCCACCGCGGCGACGAACCGCTCGACGAGTCGCACCCCGCCGGGCGACGACTTCCTCGCCCAGGTGACGGCCGATTGGGAGGCCGAGGCGCGGCGGGCGGAGAAGCTCGGCGTGCGCGTGGTCGTGAATCGCACCGGGGTGGTGCTCTCGCCGTCCGGCGGCGCGCTCGAGAAGATGCTGCCGTTCTTCAAGCTCGGCATCGGCGGGCCGGTTGCCGGCGGCGAGCAGTACGTGCCTTGGGTCCACCTCGACGACGTGGTCGGCGCGATCCTGTTCGAGCTCGACACCGAGGCGGCGAGCGGCCCGGTCAACGTGACGGCGCCGGAGCCCGCCACCAACCGCGACCTCTCGAAGGCGCTCGGCCGCGTGCTGCACCGCCCGGCGATCGCGCCGGTGCCCGCACTCGCCGTGAGGGCGCTCTACGGCGAGATGTCCGACATCGTGACCACCGGGCAGCGCGCGGTGCCGGCCCGGCTTACGGAGCTGGGCTACTCGTTTCGGCGCTCTCGGCTGGAGGACGCTCTTCGCGACGCGACAGCCTCCCCGGAATCCACTCCGCGATGAGGAAGAAGACGAAAAGCAGAATGGCGAAGAAGCCGCAGATCACGAGCACGATCGTGACCATGTCGGTGGAGCGGCTCGGGTAGGAGAACGCCGCCGAGATCACGAGCACGATCGTGTAGGCCGCGGCCACCAGCAGCACCGCGAACGCGAACGTGTCGAACCGCTCGGCCTGGTCCGTGTCCTCTTTCCCGCGAGCGCGGCCCGCGATCAGGACGAGGACCACATACACCGCGAGCAGCACGACGAGCGGCGTGTACAGCCCCGAGGGCAGGTTCGAGGCGCCGATCAGGAACATCGTCAGGACTCCTCCGCCTCTCGTTCGGCACGCGCCTCGGCTACGGTCTTCCCGCCGCCGCTCCCGAACGGCCCCTGGAGCTTCCACCGCGAGTCGCGCCGCGCCGGCATGAGGAGCGTGATGATCGCGCCGACCACGCTCAGGAGCAGGCCGAGCGCCAGGCCCAGCTTCGCGCCATAGCCCTTCCGCTCCGACACGTAGTTGGCGATGATCGCGGAGGCGAGCCACGCGTACAGCAGGTACAGGGCCTTGGCACCGATGGCTGCGATTACGAGGCTCATGCGCCCAGGTACGCCCTCTGCACGTCGGGGTTGTCACGAAGCGACGCGGAGTCGTCGTCCAGCGCGACGTGACCGGTCTCCAGCACGTAGCCGCGCTTCGATACGCCGAGCGCGAAGTTCGCGTTCTGCTCCACCAGCAGGATCGTCGTGCCCTGCTTGTTGATCTCGGCGATCGTCTCGTAGATGCGCTCCACCAGGATCGGTGCGATGCCCATCGACGGCTCGTCGAGCAGCAGCAGCTTCGGGTTCGCCATCAGCGCCCGCCCGATCGCGAGCATCTGCTGCTCACCGCCCGACATCGTGCCCGCCTTCTGCTTCTCGCGCTCCTTGAGCCGTGGGAACAGGTCGAAGACGCGATCCATGTCGTCGTTCACGTCGGTGTCGCGGCGCAGGTAGGCGCCGAGGTCGAGGTTCTCGCGGACGGTCATGCGCTGGAAGCAGTGCCGCCCCTCGGGCGACTGCGAGATCCCGAGCCGGACGATGTCCTGCGGAGCCGTCTCGGCGATCTCCTCGCCGTCGAAGCGGATCGAGCCCTGCCGCGGTGGCGTCAGGCCGGAGATCGAGCGCAGGGTGGTGGACTTGCCCGCGCCGTTGGAGCCGATCAGCGTGACGATCTCGCCCTCCTCCACCGTGAGCGAGATGCCCTGGATGGCGGCGATGTTGCCGTAGTAGGTGTGGACGTCGTCCAGTTCGAGTAGCGCCATCAGCCGCCCTGCTTTCCGAGATACGCCTCGATCACGCGATCGTTCGTCCTGATCTTGTCCGGCTCGCCCTCGGCGATCTTCTCGCCGTGGTCGAGCACCCAGATGTGCTCGGAGACGCCCATGACGACCTTCATGTCGTGCTCGATCAGGAGGATGGTCAGGTCCTTCTCCCGCCGGAGCTGGTCCATGAACTCGGTGAGCACCTGGGACTCCTGCGCGTTCATGCCGGCCGTGGGCTCGTCGAGCAGCAGCAGCTTCGGGTCGGACGCGAGCGCCCGCGCGATCTCCACGCGGCGCTGATCCCCGTAGGAGAGGTTCGCCGCCGTCTGCTCGTGCAGGTCGCTCTTCAGCCCCACGTACTCGAGCATCTCGCGCGCCTTGTCGGCGATCTCCACCTCCTCGCGGCGTACGCTCGGTGTGCGCAGGATCGAGCCGAACAACCCGGCGTGCATGCGCGCGTGGGCGCCGACCATCACGTTCTCCAGCGCCGACATCGTCGAGAACAGGCGGATGTTCTGGAAGGTGCGTGCCATGCCGGCGGCGGTGATCAGGTCTGGCCGACGGCCTGTCACATCCTGTCCGTTGAACAGGATCCGGCCGGCAGTGGGCCGGTACAGGCCCGTGAGCATGTTGAAGAACGTGGTCTTACCGGCGCCGTTCGGGCCGATGATCGAGACGATCGACTGCGGTGCCACGTCGATGGACACGTCGCTGACCGCGAGGAGGCCGCCGAAAATCTTGGTCGTCGAGACCGTGGACAGGATCGAGCCGTTCGAGCTCACGCGCGCGCCTCGAAGACGGACTCGGTCTCCCCGACACCCTCTGTCAGCTCCATCTGGCGCCTTCGCTCAGGCAGGATGCCCTCGGGTCTCAGCACCATCATGATCACGAGGATGAAGCCGAAGATCCCGAACGAGATCTCGACGAAGCTGAAGTCCAGTCCGAGGTCCGTGAGCTTGTGCCCCACCCAGCCCTGATCCAGCACGTCCGGAATCAGGCGGTTGTTCACGAACGCCAGCGCCACCGCGCCCAGCACCACTCCCCAGATGCTGCCGAGCCCGCCGAGGATGACCATGGCGAGGATGAAGATCGAGAAGCCGAACTGGAACTGGTTCGCGTTCACGCTCGAGAAGTACGCCCCGAGGAACGCGCCCGAGATGCCGCCGAACGCGCCGCCCGTGGCGTACGCGAGCAGCTTCGTCTTCACGAGCGGCACGCCCATGCTGGCCGCCGCCACCTCGTCCTCGCGCAGGGCGATCCAGGCGCGGCCCAGCTTCGAGTCGCGCAACCGGATGTTCACGAACAGCACCACGAGCACCATCGCGAAGACGGTCCAGTAGTACGGGCGCAGGTTGAGCGCGGAGTCGAACGGGTCGAGGAACGGGAGGTCGATCGAGTCGATCGGCGCGATCGACTGACGGCCGTTCGACAGCTTGTAGTCGCCGATGAGCGTGATCTCGTCGCCGTTCTGGAAGATGCGGCCGATGATTTCGCCGAACGCGAGCGTGACGATCGCGATGTAGTCCCCGCGCAATCGCAGCGTCGGCAGGCCGATGATCGCTCCCGCCACGGCGCAGACGAGGATCGCCCCGATCAGGATGAGCAGGAAGTTGATGTGGATTCCGGGCAGCGTCGCCGCGAACCCGCTCACGCCGATGTGGATGCCCTTCTCCCCGCCGACGCCGGTGTAGAAGTCGGACGCCCACCAGCCCACCGCCATCGCGCCCAGGGCGTAGAACGCCACGTAGCCGAGGTCGAGCAGGCCCGCGAAGCCGACCACGAGGTTCAGGCCCAGCGCCATCACGACATAGGCGAGCGCCAGGATGCAGTCGTCCATGAAGCCGTCGAGCGGCGGGCGGAACAGTGGGAACAGCGCGACCGCCAAGAGCACGACGATGGGCAGGATGTACTTCGTCCACTCGCGCGTCCGCAGCTGCCGGAGGGTGCTCATCCGGCCTCCCTCGTCTCCTCGCCGATCAGTCCCTGAGGCCGGAAGACCATGATCAGCACCAGGTAGGCGAAGATCACGGCCGGGGTCCACTCGTTCCCGATCCGGTTGTCGGATACCTGCTGGATGATGCCGATGATCAGGCCGCCGAGCACCGCGCCGCGGAGGTTTCCGATGCCGCCCATGACCGCCGCCGTGAATGCGATCAGGCCGGCGGTGAAGCCCTGGAAGTACCAGACGCTCGTCTGGTACAGCGTGTTGATCAGGCCCGCTGCGCCCGCCAGCAGCCCGCCGAGCAGGAAGGTCAGGGAGATCGTGGTGTCCACGTTGATCCCCATCAGCTTCGCCGCCTCAGGATCCTGAGCCGTCGCGCGCATGGCCTTGCCGAGCCGGCTCTGCCCCACGAACGACGTGAGCAGAAGGACCAGCGGGACCGTGACGACGACCGCGAGCAGGTCGCCGCGCGAGATCGAGAGGCCCGCGATGTTGAAGAGCTCCTTCTGCGAGTGGATCAGGTCCGGCACGGCGCGCTGCGAGGCGCCGAGCCAGAGGATGCCCACGTTCTGCAGGATGAACGAGAAGCCGACTGCGGTGATCAGCGGCGCCAGCTTCGGCGCCCCGCGTAACGGTCTGTATCCGACCCGCTCGATCATCACGTTGAGCGAGCCGCTGACGAACATGGCCACGACGAGCGTCAC
Source organism: uncultured Thermoleophilaceae bacterium (assembly GCA_963808875.1). GTDB lineage: Bacteria > Actinomycetota > Thermoleophilia > Solirubrobacterales > Thermoleophilaceae > JACVRW01. The sequence goes on along the minus strand of CAWEHM010000037.1, from coordinate 146,054 downwards.
CAGCAGGCCGCCGACGAGGCCTCCGGTGCCGGTGTCCGCCGTGAGCCCCAGCGTGCCCCACAGCGCGAACGAGGTGAACGCGCCGATCATGAAGATCTCGCCGTGGGCGAAGTTGATCAGCTCGATGATTCCGTAGACGAGCGTGTAGCCGAGCGCCACGAGCGCCCAGATCGCTCCGTTCGACAGGCCGTCGACCAGGTTGTTCCCGATCCGGGTCAGGTTCCCGTCGTTGATCAGGTCCTGAACGCCGTAGTAGGCCGGGAACGCGATCAGGAGCGCGATCAGGCCGTACTTCGAGATGAACTCCGCGATGACCTCGGAGGTTCTCGGCTTTAGAGCTTGGTCAGCAGAGATCCCGGCTGCTTCCACATTCCCTCAAGTGTGTTAGCGGAGGGGACGGGCCCGAGGCCCGTCCCCCTATTTCCGCGGCTAACGTAACCGATCCGACGACCGGTGGCGAGGAACTAGCCCTGCGCCTTGATCGCCTTCACGAACTCCAGCTGGCCGTTCTTGATGTCGTAGAGACCGTAATCGGTCAGCGTGGTGTCGCCGTTCTGGTCGATGTCGTACTTGCCCAGAACGCTGTCGCGACCCTTCGTGTTCTCCAGCAGCTGCTTGCGCACCGCCTCGCGGTCGTTGGCCTTGTCGCCAACGGCCTTGAGCGAGTCGAGCGCGAGCTTCATCGTCTCGTAGCCATAGATGGCATACGGGTCCGGCTGCTTGACGCCGTACTCCGCCTTGAAGTCGTTGAAGAACTTCTGGGCAGAGGTGATGCCCTGCTTCGCGAACTCACTGGGGCTGAGCGTGGCGACCGTCACCTTGGTGCGGGCGCCGACGTCCGCCGGGATGCCGCCCTCCTTCGGATCGGTGAACGCCGCCTCGGCGACGCCGTCCGGTCCGTACAGCTTGCAGTTCGGGCAAGCCGCCGCCACGTCCTTGAACACCTGGACGTAGTTCTCACCGGTCACGCCCGAGCCGACGAAGCAGTCGGCCTTGATCTTCGCGGCCAGGGAGCGGTAGTTCGGCGAGTTCTTGTCCGTGCCGTCGTTCCCCTCGACCGTCAGTCCGACCTTCTTCGCGGCACTCTCGACGTTCTTCGCGAGGCCCGCTCCGTAGGTGGTCTTGTCGTTGAGGATGTGGACGGACTTGCAGCCGTCCTCCTTCATGATCGTCGCGAGCGCCGCGCCCTGGATGGTGTCCGTGGGCACGATGCGCGCGTACGTGCGCTTCTGCGCGGGGTAGTACTTGTCAGGCTCACCCGGCTCCGAGCCCGGCGCGTCCGTCGTGAGTCCGACGTACGTGTTCGACGGGCTGATCTGCGGGATGTTCGCCTTGTTCAGGATCGGAAGCGACACCTTCGTACCACCGGAGTTGAACTCACCGAGGTAGAAGATCGTCTTCGTGTCCTGAACGGCCTTGCGCGCGTTCTGCGCGGTCTGGCCTTCGTCAGCCGTTCCAGGGTTCTGGGCGGTCGAGTCGTCCAGAGACGTGTAGCTGATCTTGAACTTCCCGACCTTGTTGCCCGCTTCCTTGAGGGCCAGCTTCTCGCCGTTGATCACGGCCTCCGACTGCCCCTTGGAAGTGCCCTGCAGCGGAAGGCTCGAATAGATGGTCAGCGTGTCACCGGAAATACCGCCGGTATCGGCGCTTCCACTTGAATCGTCGTCGTCCCCACCGCAGGCCGCAAGGCCCATGGCGAGAGCGCCGAGTAGGCAGCTAAGGACTGCCAGCCAACGTACTCGCAAAGTGTCCCTCCTATGGGAGTGGCTCCAACCTGCGGCGCATCCTAACCACGGTTTGCGCCCCTTTGCTCGCGGCTCCCCTGCTTAACGCGAGGAAAATCTCGTCTGCGCGCGCGTCAGATGCCCGTCCGGGCCGGGCCGGTAGATGACCACGCGAGCAGTTGAAAGAGATCTGCCAAGCGCCAGCGCCGGCGGCGATCACGCGGCGGCGGTCGCGGCCCCCGCGCTGGATGGCGTCCAGCACGAGCGTCATCGCCTGGTGGCCCGCGCGCTCCGGGCCGAGCGCCGGCCCGACCGCCTCGAGGTGCTCCGGCTCGGGCGGCGGTGCCAGCTCGGGGAGCGCCAGGATCCCGCTCGATGCGAGCACCGGCGCGACGGGCAGGCCGGCTCCGATCGCGACCAGCATCGGGATGGTCCCGCGTCCGGCGACGGACAGAAGGACGACCGCGTCGGGCTCCGCCTCCCCCAGCCTGCGGACGATGTCGGGGATGTCGTCCACGCGCCCGCGGTACTCCTCGGCGGCGACCGGCGTGATGCCCGCGTCGCGCGCGAGCGTGGTGACCTGGCCGGCCAGCTCGCGGCCGTAGATCTCGCGGTCGAACACGACGGCGACCCGGCGCGCTCCGAGCTCGCCCAGCCGGTCCACGATGCACCCTCGCCTCGTCGAGGTCGCTCGGGCCGATGCGGACGAAGCTCGGCCGGTCCGTCGGGTAGTAGCGCTCGGGTCCGGCGCGGGGGCGCCCTGGCGGGCGCTGGAGCGAGGCTGGTCAGGCCGTCGCTCGGCGACACCTGGAGGAGGCCGGCCTTGTTGGTGACCGGGAGCGACACCGCGGTGGCGCCGTAGTCGAGCTCGCCGAGGTAGGCCATGGCGGTGGGATCGTCGGCCGCCCGCTGGGCGTTCGCCGCCACGAGGGCCGGGTCCCAGGGATGGTCGCGCTCGTCGGTCGCGGGCAGCTCGCGCAGGCGGATGCGCAGCCCGCCCGCTCGGCCGTGCCGCTCGGCGAGCGCGCGCCGCTCGCCGGCCAGCACGTCCTCGGCGGCCGACACGGAGAACGCCGTGCTGGGGGACGCTCGTGTAGACGGTGGCGACTCTGCCGGTGATGCGGGCGGGCTCGTCACCGCCGCACGCCTGCGACGACGAGGGCCACGACGGAGGATGAGCGGGGCGGCACGTCTCACGGCGGGGCATTGTGACGGGCGCGGGTATCGTGCCGATGGTGCGGATCGGCGTGCTCACGGGGGGCGGCGACTGCCCGGGCCTCAACGCGGTCATCCGGGCGGTCGTCCGCCGCGGGATCGACGACCACGGCCACCAGATCGTCGGGTTCAAGGACGGCTGGCGTGGACCGATCGAGGGCGCGTACGAGGACCTCACCGTGGAGTCGACGCGCGGCATCCTGCCGCGCGGAGGCACGATCCTCGGCTCGTCGCGGACGAACCCGTTCAAGCGGGACGACGGGCCGGACGCTATCCGCGCAACGCTCGACTCGGTGGGCGTGGACGGGCTGATCGCCATCGGCGGCGAGGACACGCTGGGCGCGGCCGCGCGCCTGCACGGCGAGTACGGCCTGCCGATCATCGGCGTGCCGAAGACGATCGACAACGACCTGGCCGGCACCGACATGACGTTCGGCTTCGACACCGCGGTCCAGATCGCGACCGAGGCGATCGACCGGCTCCACACGACGGCCGAGTCGCACAACCGGGTGATGATCGTCGAGGTCATGGGCCGCCACGCGGGCTGGATCGCGCTCCACTCCGGGCTCGCGGGCGGCGCCGACGTGATCCTGATCCCCGAGCGACCGTTCGACATCGAGGAGGTGTGCGGGCTGATCCAGCGGCGGAGCTCCCGCGGGCGCTACTTCTCGATCGTCGTGGTCGCCGAGGGCGCGGTGCCGCAGGAGGGCACGATGGAGCTGATGGCCGCCGGCGAGGACGAATTCGGCCACGCCCGGCTCGGCGGCATCGGCCAGCTGCTCGAGCGAGAGATCGAGGAGCGCACGGGCATCGAGTCGCGCGCGACGGTGCTCGGCCACATCCAGCGGGGCGGCACCCCGACTGCATTCGACCGCGTGCTCGCCACCCGCCTGGGCCTCGCCGCGATGGACGCGGCGAACGAGTCCAACTGGGGCGTCATCTCCGCGCTGCGCGGAACGCGCATCGTGCTAGTGCCGCTATCCGAGGCGGTGGCCGGCCTGCGAACCGTGCCGGTCGAGGACTACGAGGCCGCGCAGACCTTCTTCGGCTAGAAATGGAGTAGCTGCGCAGCGGGCACCGCCCGCTGCTTGCTCAAAACCCGGCTCCCTGCTCCTCGGGCTCCGCAACCTCGCGCCCGAGCATCCTCTGGACGAACGGCTTCATCAGCTGATAGGTGGCCGCGCACACGACGATGAACGCCGTGAGGAGGAAAGCGTCGAACGCCTTGACCCCGAAGGCCCAGGCGGCGATCCACCAGACGAGCCCGATCGTGAGCGCGACGAGGACTGCCATCAGGCGCCGCTGCGCCGCTCGGCCACAGCCCGGCGCAGCTTCGTGACCGTGTTGAACGCGCCCTTCATCGCCCTATCCGCGCCGGAGCCGTCCGGCGGGAGCATCCGGATCTGGCGAGCGAACGACGCGCCGTCGAAGTAGGCGGTGATCCCCACGATCTGGCCATCCTTCAGCTCGATGACCGAGACCTCCCGGAGCTCCACGCGGCTGCCGGTGGGCTCGATGCCCATGAACGGGGCGCCGTCGAACGTGCCCTCGAGGCGCCACTCGACCGCGCAGTCCTCCTCGCCCGCGATCAGGCGGGTGATGGTCGTGCTGGCGTCGGGCATGGCCGCGAACAGCTCGGACAGGAACCCGCGGAGCTCCTCGCGCCCGCGAATGACGCCGATCGGCACGACGTCCTCGACGCCCTCGTCGCTCCAGTGGGCGACCATGGCGCCCACGTCACGCCTGTCCATCGCCTCGTAGTACGAGCGCACCTGGTCCTCAACGGCCTTGCGGCGCGTGATCCGCTTCCGCTGGGGCTTGGCGTCCGACCCGGCGGCCGCCGCCTTGTCCGTGGCTCGATCGGCTGGCTTCGTCTGGGCCATATGCGCGCCACCCTACCAGCGATATCGGGGGCCAGCGAAGGCCTGACGGCAGGGCGGTGCGTGGGGAATCGGTGCGGAAAACGCAACGAATCCCCACCACCTCGCGAAGGCGCGCCGAAAAGCCGGGCCCCACCCCCTCAATGCCCGTAGTTCAGTCCCAGCGCGCCGTCAGTCCCGGAGGGCGGCCGCGAAGTCAGAACAAGACGGCCCACCGCCGCCGCCCCGCCCTCCCCCGCCGCTCGCACCACGCGCGAGCCCACGATCACCCCGTCAGCGATCTCGGCCACGGTCCGTGCCTGCTCTCCGGTCGAGATCCCGAAGCCCACGGCCACCGGCACGTCGGTGGACTCCCGCACGCGCTGCACGGTCGAGGCCAGATCAGACTGATCTCGTCCCGCTCCCCCGTCGTCCCGGTCAGGGACACCGTGTACACGAACCCGCGCGCGTCGGCGCCGATCTCCGCGATCCGCTCGGGCGTGCTCGTCGGCGCCACCAGCGGCACCAGCGCCAGCCCCTCGGCATCACACGCCTCCCGCAGCTCACCGGCCTCGTCATGCGGCAGGTCCGGAACGATGAGCCCGGAGGCACCCGCCGACGCCGCCCGAAGTGCAAATCCCGAAGCACCGGCAGTGAAGACGATGTTCGAATAGACCATCAGGACAACCGGCACCCTCACCGCAAGCCGTTCGCACGCACCCAGGACAGCAAACGGAGTGACCCCCGCCTCCAACGCAGCGGTCCCCGCCGCATGAATCACGGGCCCATCCGCCAGGGGATCCGAGAACGGAATCCCCAACTCGAGCAGATCGGCCCCCGCATCGGCAGCCGCAAGCCCCGCCTCGACCGACTCGTCGATGCTCGGGTACCCGCCCATCAGGTAGGGCATCAGGGCGGCGCGCTTCCCGTGGGCCGAGAAGGCGCCGGCGATCGGCGACGCCGCGACGCTCATCCGAGCGCGAGCACCTCGGCGAGGTCCTTGTCGCCGCGCCCGGACAGGGTCACGAGGGTGAGGCCCTCCGACGGATTCGCGAGCACCCACGCGATCGCGTGGGACGACTCGAGCGCCGGCAGGATCCCCTCCAGCCGGGCGACCCGGTGGAACGCCTCGAGCGCCGCGCCGTCCTCGACGGCCTCGTAGCGCACGCGGCCCGAGTCGCGCAGCCAAGCGTGCTCCGGGCCGACGCCCGGATAGTCCAGGCCGGCCGAGATCGAGTGCGCCTCGAGGATCTGCCCGGCCTCGTCCTGGAGCACCCCCGTCATGGCGCCGTGCAGGACGCCGCGCGCGCCGGTGGTCAGCGGCGCGGAGTGGCGCTGGGTCGAGAGCCCCTCCCCCGCGGCCTCCACGCCGATCAGCTCGACCTCCTCGTCGTTCACGAACGGGATGAAGGTGCCGATCGCGTTGGAGCCTCCGCCCACGCACGCGACCGCGCGGTCGGGCAGGCGGCCCGCCTGGTCGAGCAGCTGCGCGCGCGCTTCGTCTCCGATCCTGCGCTGCAGGTCCCTGACGAGCGCGGGGTACGGCGCCGGGCCCACGCATGAGCCGATCACGTAGTGCGTGGTCGCGACGTTCGTGACCCAGTCCCTGATCGCCTCGGACACCGCCTCCTTCAGCGTGCGCGCCCCCGATTCCACCCCGCGCACCTCGGCGCCGAGCAGGCGCATGCGCTGCACGTTCGGCTCCTGGCGGCGCATGTCCTCGGTGCCCATGTACACCACGCACTCGAGCCCCAGCAGCGCGCACGCTGTGGCGGCCGCCACGCCGTGCTGACCCGCGCCGGTCTCCGCGATCACGCGCGGCTTCCCCATCCGCTGGGCGAGCAGCGCCTGGCCGATCGCGTTGTTGATCTTGTGCGAGCCGGTGTGTGTGAGGTCCTCGCGCTTCAGCCACACCGCGCCGCCCGCCACCTCCGAGAGGCGCTGCGCGTGGTACAGCGGCGTCGGCCGTCCGACGTAGTCGCGCAGCAGCGTGTCCAGCTCCGCGACGAAGGCGGGGTCGTCGCGCGCCGCGGTCCACGCCGCCTCGAGCTCGTCGAGCGCGGGGATCAGCGTCTCCGGCACGTACCGGCCGCCATAGGGGCCGAAGCGCCGCTCGATTGCGGGTGCACCGGTCACGGGGACGCTCCGCCGCGGGCACCGCCCGCGGCCTCGCGCACGACCGCGAGGTCCCCCGCTGCCTCGACCGCCCGGAAGAACGCGGTGAGCTTGGCGGGGTCCTTTCGGCCCGGCTCGGCCTCCGTGCCACTCGCCGTGTCCACGGCGAACGGCCGCGCCGCGGTGATCGCGTCCGCGACGTTCTCGGGGGTCAGCCCTCCCGAGAGGATCACCGGCGGCGTGTCGGGATGCAGGCGGGCGAGCTCCCAGTCGAAGCTCTCCCCGTGCCGCCCGGCGCCTTCGGCGAGTGGGCGTCCAGCAGGTGGAAGTCCGTGTGGTAGACGCTCAGCGCCTTCACCTGCGCCGCGTCGCGCACGCGCGCGGCCTTGACGATCTTGCACCCGGTCCGCCGCGCGGCCTCCTGGCAGTAGGCGGGGCCCTCGTCGCCGTGGAGCTGGAGCATCGAGAACCGGCACACGTCCGCGATTGTGGCCACCTCGTCCAGCGGCGCGTTCACGAACACGCCCGTCAGCTCGGCGCGCCGGTGCAGCTGCGCCCCGATCGCCTCGGCCTGCTCGATCGGGCAGGCGCGGGGGCTCTTCGGCCAGAAGATCATCCCGAGCGCCCATGCGCCCAGCTCGACCGCCTGGTGGGCGTCCTCGAGCGTCGTGAGGCCGCAGATCTTCACGCGGGTCATGGCCCGCCTATCGTCGCAGCTGAGATGTCATCACTCCGCCGCGGGCACGCCCGCGGCCTCGTGCACTACGGGATGATTCCGCCGCCGCCGCCGCCGCCGCCGCCGCCCGAGCCGGACCCGGACGTGTCGGCGTTGGCCGGCCGCTTGTCGAGCGTGACCGTGGTGGTCTTCTTGTCGTTCCCGCGGTAGTAGGTGATCTCCACCTTGTCGCCGGGCTGGTGCGCGGCGATCGCGGTCGCGACGGCGTCCTCGTTCTTCATGTCCTTGCCGTCGACCGCCACGATGAGGTCACCGCCGGCCGCGACGCCCTGCGAGGTGCCCGTACGGCCGCCGCGAAGGCCGGCCTTGTCGGCCGGGCTGCCCGGCGTGACGCTCACGATCAGCGCGCCGTGGTCGGCCGGCAGGTTGAGGTCCTGTGCGAGCTGCGCGTCGACGCGCTGCATCTGCACGCCGAGGTAGGCGCGCTCGACCGAATCGCCGGCCCTGAGCCTCGACAGCTCGTCCTTCACGGTGTTGATCGGAACCGCGAAGCCGATGCCGACCGAGCCCTGGCCGCCGCCGGTCTGGATCTGGGAGTTGATCCCGATCACGCGGCCGTTGGCGTCGAGCAGCGGGCCGCCCGAGTTGCCCGGGTTGATCGCGGCGTCGGTCTGGATGACGTTCGAGATCGTGAAGCCGTTGGGCGCCTGGATCTGGCGCTGCAGCCCGGACACGATGCCGGTCGTGACCGTGCGGCTGAGGCCGAACGGGTTGCCGATCGCGATCACGGGGTCGCCGACCTGGGCCTTGGACGAGTCGCCCAGCGGGATCGTCGTGAGGTCCTTGAACTTCGACGGGTCCACCTTCAGCACCGCCACGTCCGTCGAGCGGTCGACGCCCTTGACCTCGGCCGGGACCGAGTCGCCGTTCTCGCTGAAGCTGACGGTGACGCTGTCCGCGCCCTCGACCACGTGCGCGTTCGTGACGATGTAGCCGTCCTTGTCGATCACGAAGCCGGAGCCGGTCGCGGTGCCCTGCTGCGGCAGCCCGAACGGGGACCCGGAGTCACTCGAGACCCCCGTGGACGTGATGAACGCGACGCCCTTCCCCTCCTGCTCGTAGATCTGGCGAACGGTGCGTCCCTCGCTGCCCGCGGTGTTGCCCGTGGGCTGCGTGGTCGTCACCTGGCGCACGACCGTCTTGGTGTCGCCGGTGTCGATGACGTTCGTGGCGATAAGGACCGCGCCGATAACCAGCACGATCAGGCCGCCGATGACTCCGGAGAGGATGTTGGACAGCGGGCGCGTGGTCGTCATGTGAGTAGAAATAGTCCTTCGACGTAAGGTTTCTATAAATGCTCTCGGCGCGCCGGGCGGAATCGCGAGGAATCCGCGTAGGCGCTCGACGAATCCGCCGCGAGACAGCTCGCGCCGCAGCGCGCGCCGCTCCTGGAGGCTGGGCCCGGCCGGTGCCCGCGGGTCATAGCGGTGGGCCCGCAGCGCGCCCGCGTAGGCCTTCGAGCTCGGGCCGGCGAGCCGCCCCAGCCGCCGCTCGAGGCCGAGCAACGTGGTGGACTCCGGCAGCTCCCACCCGAGCCGCACGAGCGCGCGCCGCAGCTCGGACAGCTGCACCTCCGCCACCTCGTCCGGCGACAGCAGTCGCAGGCGCGCCACGCGCAGGCCGATCATGACCGCACCAAGCCCGAGCGGCAGGGCCACGAGGAGCAGGAGCACGGCGGGCAGGATCCAGTTGCCGTCGCCCTGGCCGCCGCCCGCTGTTCCGCTGGACGTATGCTCGCCCGCCGCCGCGCCCTGGCGTGTGAGCCGGACCTCGCCGGCGTCGGCGGCGGCCGCGCTCGTGGCCAGCGCGCTCGACTGCGACTGCGCCGGCGAGCGCGCCGGCGTCGGGTCGAACGGCACCCAGCCGATCCCGGGGAACCACACCTCGACCCAGGAGTGGGCGTCGAGGTCGCGCACGCGGTACTCGCGCGTGTCCTTGTTGTAGGAGCCCGGCGAGAAGCCGGCCGCCACGCGCGCCGGGATGCCGGCCATCCGCAGCATGAGCGCCATCGTCCCGGAGAACTGCTGGCAGTAGCCGCGCTTGTCCTGCTCGAGGAAGCCCATCAGCGGCACGTCGTGGGTGGGCACGTGCTCGGAGTAGGTGAAGTTGTTTTGGAGCCACAGCTCGACGCTCTTCACCGCGTCGTAGGAGGTGGGAGCGTCGCGGGTGAGCTCGAGCGCCCGCGCGTACATCGGGGCGTAGGGCGAGCTGCGCAGCAGGCGGTCTGCGCGCGGCCCCCAGTCGGTCGGGTCGCTGTAGCGAAGCGGGACGAAGATCGACTCGCGTGTGCGCACGGCGCTCTCGCGTTGAGCGAAGCTGCCGCCCGAGAGCTCGTCGATCACGGACTCGCCGGGATGCGGGAGCGTGATCGCGGTGTAGCGCGCCAGGTTGGCGGAATACCCCTTGGGCGACCCCTGCATCTGCTTCCGCGTCGGATTCGGCGCGTAGGCGCGCACCGAATAGGTGTCGCCCTTCTCGAGCCGGTCGGACCCGACCAGCCTCGTCGTGCCGTCGTCCATGGTGCGCGCGTTCACGCCGTCGACCCTCAGGATCACGCCGGCGCCGATCACGAACGGCGTGGACAGCGACCGGACCGTGACGCGGATGCGCTTGTCCCAGTCGAGGTTGTACTCCCCGTAGTCCCACTTTCCCTCGATCCGGGGCTCGCTGTAGGCGACCTGCGTGCCGTAGAGCGTGTCGTTCAGGTCGTTCGTGCGGATCCAGCGGAAGCCGTCGAAGCCGTCCAGCGTCTCCGCCTTCCAGTACTGCGGGCGGTCCGACTTCACGTTCAGCAGCGTCTCGCCCGCGCGCGACCAGTTCAGCGGGCCGTAGGTGTGATTCCAGTCGAACGTGATGACCTTGCCGTTCCCGAACCACCTCACGCCGTGGTAGTCCCACCACGCGCGGTTGGTGTCGAGCGCGGCCGCGACAGGTAGCGAGAGAACCCCGACGCTCGCCACCACCACCCCGGCCAGAACGGCTTCGCGGCGCGGGAGCCGCGGAAGCCACAGCCAGGCGCCGATAAGCACGAGCAGGACGAGCCCGCGCAGCGCCGGCTGGCCGGGATCGCGCTCCGCCACCGCGGTGCCGTACATGAGCAGCAGCGCAAACAGGCCGGCCGCGCGGAGCGCGTGGGTCCCGCGGCGCGCGGGCCAGAACGCCAGCACGGCTCCGACCGTGAGCAGCGCGGGCGCACCGAGCAGCACGGTGAGCCGGATCCACGGATCCTGGCCGTCGTAGGGCCAATCCACGATCTGCGCCCCGGCGAGGCCGCGGTCGAGCCCGTCGTACAGCTCCCCCCAGTGCGCCGGCAGGAGGAGCCTGCCGGGCAGACCCGCCGCCATCAGGCCGAGCGCCAGCATGACGACGCCGATCACGGCAGCGGCGGCGTGGACGGCGGGGCGCGGGATCTGCGCGCGCCCGAGCGCCCCGAGAGCGGCGGCGCCGCCCGTGGCGACGGCCAACACGAGCAGCATGCGCCCGACCGGCGGGTCCGTGACGAACGCGCCCCAGTGCGCGGCGGCAAAGCCGCCCAGCGCGGAGAAGGCCACGAGCCGCATGACGAGCGACTCGGTGGTGACCGCGGCGGCTGCCTGAGCCGAACCCTCGAGTGGCGGAGCGGGCACACCGGCGCCGCCGGCGCGAGCGCCCCCTGCGCCGGCGCCGCGCGTGCGGAGCAGCCCGCTCATGCCGCCACTCCTCGCCGCACGCGCTCCACCAGGCAGCCGGTGCACCCGGCCACCTCGAAGGCGGCGCGGACGCCCGGGAGCGTGCCCGGGGCGACCACGTAGCGGGAGCCGGCCGGCATCCGCTCGAGCGCGCGCGGGGTGGCGCGCAGGTCGGCGCCCGTCACCCAGATCACGGCTCCGCCGCGCGGGCCCAGCACGCCGGCCACGGGCGCCTGGCCCTCCTCGACCAGCGCCAGCCGCGCGTGTACCGCGGGCCACGCGCCCAGGTCGTGACCGATCTCGATCGGACGACGGTCGCCGGGCAGCAGCACCGAGCAACCGTCCTTGCGCGCCAGCCACACACACAGCGACGCCGCGGCGCGCACGGCCATGTCGAGCTCGTCCTCGCCCGCGGGATTCGACGGGTCCAGCACGATCAGCGGCGCCGAGTCGAGCTCAGCGACGAGCCGCCGCTCGAGCATCTCGCCGGTGCGCGCCACGGACGGCCAGTGGATGCGCGACGCGGGCGAGCCCTCGCGGTACTGGCGCAGCCCGTCGATCTCGAGCTCGGCGGCCGCGGCGTCGAGGCGCCGGCCGGACAGGCTCGGCGCCGCGCCCAACCCGGCGTCGGCGCCCTTCCCCGCGCCGCCGCTGCCCGGCGCCGTGACCGGCTCCACGCGCGGCAGCACCAGCACCTCGTCGTGCGCGGAGCCGTACACCTCGCGCGAGTACAGCCGCATCGGGTCGCGGATCACGAGCACCTCGGGCTGGAGCACGCGCCGCCCGCGGCGCGAGAATCGCACGTTGATCCTGAGCCGGCGCGACCACCGCCCCGCCACCGGCACGGGCCAGCCGAGCAGCGGCTCGAGCAGCTCGCCGCCGGGTGGCGGCAGGACGCCGCTCCGCACCTCGACGCGCAGCGGATAGGGCTGATCCTCCACCACGGAGGACGGGCCCGGCATGCGCGCCACCGTGGCACCGCGGGCGGCCAGCCGCACCCACACCACCGCCCCGACGGAGAGCAGCACGAGCGCAACGCCGGGCACGTACAGAGATGGCGTGTCGACGGTCGCCCCGACCAGGCACAGCGCCACACCGAACAGCGCCGTGAGGACCGCGCGCGCCATCAGCTCGTCAGAAAGCCGGCACCCGCTCCAGGGCGTCGCGCACGACCGTGGCGCGCTCGTCGGACCCGGTGCCGGGTGAGAGCAGGAGGCGATGCGTGAGCACGGCGCCCGCCATCTGCTGGACGTCGTCGGGGAGCGCGTGGTCGCGCGCGTCGAGCGCCGCCAGCGCCTTCGCCGCACGGAACAGCATCAGGCCCGCGCGCGGGCTCGCACCGAGGTCGACGCGCGGGTCTGCGCGGGTGGCGTCGAGGATCGACACGACATACCGGCGCAGCGCGTCGCTGCCGTGCACCGCGCCCGCGGCCGACTGCGCGGCGAGCACGTCGCCCACGTCGGCCACGTGCTCGAGGTCGAGCACCCGGTCGCTCTCGGCATGGTCCATGAGCATCTGGCTCTCCTGCTCGGCCGACGGGTAGCCGAGCGACACCCGCACCATGAACCGGTCGAGCTGCGCCTCCGGCAGCGGGTAGGTGCCCTCGTACTCCACGGGGTTCTGCGTGGCGACCACGATGAACGGCCGCGCCAGCTCGTGCGTGTGCCTGTCCACCGTCACGTGGCCCTCCTGCATGCACTCGAGCAGTCCCGACTGGGTCTTCGGCGACGCGCGGTTGACCTCGTCGACCAGCACGACGTTGGCGAACACCGGCCCTGGGCGGAACTCGAAGCGGTTCTCGCGCTGGTCGTAGACGTTCGTGCCGACCACGTCGGCCGGCAGGAGGTCGGCGGTGCACTGGATCCGCGCGTACTCCGCGTCCACCGACCGCGCGAGCGCGCGCGCCAGGGCGGTCTTGCCGACGCCGGGGTAGTCCTCGATCAGGACATGCCCCTCGGCGAACAGCGCCACGAGCACGTCGCGGATCACTCCCTCAGGCGCCTTGACCGCCTTGGCGATGTTGTCCCGGAGCCGCGCTCCGAGCTCTGCTACCTGGGGCGGATCGAGCTCAGGGACGGTCGCCATGCACCACCATGGTAGGGAGTACGCACGTTAGGCCTGGGTCGGTTCCTCGGAATGTGTAAGAGCTCGAACGGCCGCCTCCGGGTCGGCCGCCCTCATCACGGCCTCGCCCACGAGGACGGCGTCCACGCCCACCTGCTCGAGCTCCTCGATCTGCCCGCGATGGTGGATCCCTGACTCCGACACCACGACCTTCCCGGCCGGCACGTCGGCGAGGAGATCGAAGGTGCGCTGGATGTCGACGCTGAAGTCCTCCAGGTTGCGATTGTTGATCCCGATCACGTCGGAGTCGAGCTCGAGCGCCCGCTCGAGCTCCGCGTCGTCGTGGATCTCGACGAGCGCGTCGAGGTCGAGCTCCTGCGCCTGCGCGAACAGCTCGGCCATGGCGCCCTGCTCGAGCGAGCCGACCACGAGCAGCACCGCGTCCGCGCCCGCGACCTTTGCCTCGTAGAGCTGGTACGGGTCGATCGTGAAGTCCTTGCGCAGGATCGGCAGCTCGGTGGCGGCGCGCGCCTCGCGCAGGTCGGCGAGCGACCCGCCGAAGTGCGCCTCCTCGGTGAGGATCGAGATCGCCGCCGCGCCGCCGCGCTCGTAGGCGATCACGATGTCCGCGCAGCTCGCGCCGTCGCGGATCGTCCCCGCCGAGGGCGAGCGGCGCTTGTGCTCCGCGATCACCGATGTCCCGGGACGCGACAGCGCCTCCGCGAACGGGCGCCCCTCGCCGCCTGTCTCCACCTCGGCGGCCAGATCGGACAGCGGGCGCTCGCGCCGGCGGCGGCTCACCGCGTCGCGCGTGGCTCCCACCAGCTCGTCGAGCCGCGGCATCACGAGGTCGCCTCCACCCACCGCTCGAGCACCTGCTCCGCGGCGCCGGAGTCCACGGCACGCTCCGCAGCGCGCACACCCTCCTCGAGGCTGTCCGCTCCGCCGCCCACGTAGATGGCGGCGCCGGCGTTCAGCACCGCGAGCGAGCGCTCCGTGCCGGGGTTTCCGGCGAGCACCTCGCGCAGCACGAGGGCGTTCTGCTCTGGCGTGCCGGCCCCGACGGCGCCATCGCCGACGGCCTCCAGGCCCACCTGCTCAGGGGTCACGTCATAGGTGGAGAGCTCGCCGTGACTCAGCTCCACCACCCGCGTCGCGCCCGAGACCGAGAACTCGTCCAGGCCATCCGCGCTCGACACTACCAGGGCTCTCGTGGCCCCAAGCTCCCCCAGAGCCGCAGCCATCGTCTCGACCCTGCCCGGGTCCGAGACGCCGATCACCTGATGGGTCGCGCCCGCCGGATTCGTCAGCGGGCCGAGGAAGTTGAAGATGGTCCGGACACCCAGCTCCCGGCGCACCGGGACGATGTTCTTGAACGCCGGGTGGTGAAGCGGCGCGAACATGAAGCCGAAGCCGATCTCGCGGATGCAGGCTTCGACAACGTCGACGTCCACGTCGATCCGCCCTCCGAGCGCTTCCAACACATCGGCCGAACCGCACTGGCTCGTTGCGGAGCGATTCCCGTGCTTCGCCACCTGGCAGCCGGCACCGGCGGCGATGAAGGCGGCGGTGGTCGAGACGTTGAACGTGGGCCGCCCTCCTCCGGTTCCCGCCGTGTCGACCAGGTTGTCACCTGCCTGCACCTTCACCGAGCGCTCTCGCAGCACCGAGGCGAACCCGACGATCTCTCCGACCGTCTCGCCCTTCGTCCGAAGAGCGATGAGGAAAGCCGCCGCCTGCGCCTCCGACGCGTTTCCCTCGATGATCTCGTTCAGGACCCCGGCTGCCGTGGCGGAATCCAGGTCCTCGTGGTTCGAGAGGCGGTCGATCGCCTCCGTGAGGATCGGGTTAGGCATCCGCGAGGAAGTTGGCGAGCAGTGCTTTGCCGTGCGGCGTGAGCACGGACTCGGGATGGAACTGGACGCCCTCGACGGGCAGCTCACGGTGCCGCAGCCCCATGATCACGTCGCCCGAGCGCGCGGACACCTCGAGCTCGTCCGGCAGCTCGGGGTCGACTACGAGCGAGTGGTAGCGGCCGACCACGAGCGGGGATTCGAGACCGTCGAAGATCGTCCTGCCGTCGTGCTCGGCCTCGGCGGTCTTGCCGTGCACCGGCTCGCCGCGCACGACCGTGCCGCCGTACACC
Source organism: uncultured Thermoleophilaceae bacterium (assembly GCA_963808875.1). Lineage (GTDB taxonomy): Bacteria > Actinomycetota > Thermoleophilia > Solirubrobacterales > Thermoleophilaceae > JACVRW01. The sequence continues at coordinate 130,527 of CAWEHM010000037.1, read as the reverse complement.
GCCGCGAGCGCCTGATGGCCGAGGCACACGCCCAGTACCGGGACACCGCCCTCGCCGTAGCGCCGAATCGCCTCCTTCGACAGCCCGGCCTCCTCTGGCGTGCACGGCCCCGGCGAGACGATCACGCGGTCCGGACTGCGCTCGAGCAGCTCCGGGAGGTCGTTGCGCACGACGTCCACCTCCGCGCCGAGCTCGCCCAGGTACTGGACGAGGTTGTAGGTAAACGAGTCGTAGTTGTCGACGACCAGGACGCTCGTCATGCCCAGTCCCCCTGCGAGCAGGCGAGCCTGATCGCCTCCATCACCGCGCCCGCCTTGGCCTCCGTCTCGCGCACCTCGTAGCCGGGCTCGGAGTCCGCGACGATGCCGCCACCCGCCTGGATGTGCACGCGCCCGTCCTTCACGAGTGCCGACCGGATGTAGATGCACGTGTCGAGGTCGCCGGTGTAGGAGAGGTAGCCCACGCCGCCGCCGTACGGGCCACGGCCGACTGGCTCGAGCTCGTCGATGATCTGCATGGCGCGGATCTTCGGCGCGCCGGACAGCGTCCCGACAGGAAGACTCGCCCGCAGCGCGTCCATCGGGGTTACGCCGTCGCGGAGCGTGCCCGTCACCTGGGAGACGATGTGCATCACGTGCGAGTAGGTCTCCACGGCCATCAGCTCGTCCACCGTCACGGAGCCGTACTCGCACACACGCCCGAGGTCGTTGCGGCCGAGGTCCACGAGCATCACGTGCTCGGCGCGCTCCTTCGGGTCGGCCAGCAGCTCGCGCGCCTGCTGGAGGTCCTGCTCCACCGAGTCGGCGCGCGGGCGCGTGCCCGCGATCGGGCGCTGGCGCACGGTCCGGCCGGTCACGGTCACGAGCGTCTCCGGGGACGCGCCCGCGATCTCGAAGTCCTCGAAGTCGAGGAAGTACATGTACGGGCTCGGGTTGATCGCACGGAGGCCGCGATAGATCGAGAACGCGTCCACCGGGCAGTCGGCGCTCCAGCGCTGGCTCGGCACCACCTGGTAGATGTCGCCGGCGCGGATGTACTCCTTGGCGCGCTCGACCGCGGCGGCGTACCCGTCCGCGCCGAGGTTCGACGCGAACTCGGGCGGCTCGCGCCGGCTCGCGGCCGCCTGGGGCACCGGCCCGCGCAGGCGCTCGCGCACGTCGGCGATCGCCGCGGCCGCCTCCTCGTAGGCGCGCTCCACCTGTCCCTCGGCCACCACGTTCGCGAGCACGGTGACCTCGTGGCGAAGGTGGTCGAAGGCCAGCAGCACGTCGGTGACCATCACGGCCAGCTCGGGCATCCCGGTGTCGTCCGGGTTCGGCTCGCCGATCGTGGGCTCGGCGCTGCGGGCGAGGTCGTAGCCGAACATGCCCACCGCGCCGCCGGCGAACGGCGGCAGGCCGTCGAGCGGCGCGATCCGATAGCGGGCGAGCTCCTCGTCCACCAGCCGATACGGGTCCGGATGCTCGCCGCGGGCAAGTCGGATCACGGCTCGCGGGCGGAAGCCGAGGAACGACCACCGGCCCACCTGCTGTCCCTGCTCGGCCGACTCCAGGAGGAACGAGGGGCCGTCGCCGCGCAGCTTGAGGTAGGCGGACACGGGCGTCTCGCAGTCGGCGATGAACGTGTGCCGGAGCGGGACGAGCGAGTGGTCACGCGCGAGCGTCCGCACCTCGTCGAGCGAGGGCGTCAGCTCAAGGTCGCTAACGGCGACGGCCATTCAGCACCTCGTACGCGTCGCTCAGCTCCATGCCGCGCTCGGCCATCAGGACGGCAAGGTGGTAGAGCACGTCGGCGGCCTCCTCGGCCACGCGCTCGTCGGTCTCGTCGCGCGCCGCGCGCGTGACCTCCTCGGCCTCCTCGCGGACCTTCACGCCCACCAGCTCGCGGTCGGCGAGCAGCCTCGCGGTGTAGCTGTCCTCGGGCGCGGCCGCGCGCCGCTCGGCGATCGTGCGCTCGAGCGTGGCGAGCGCCTCGCCCGGCACCGGGTCCAGCTCGCCGTTGTGGAAGCAGGTGCGCTCGCCCGTATGGCACGCCGGGCCGGCGGGCTCGACGAGCGCGAGGATCGCGTCCTCGTCGCAGTCGAGCCGAAGCTCCTTCAGCCGCTGCACGTTGCCGGAGGTCTCGCCCTTGTGCCACAGCTCCTGGCGCGAGCGCGACCAGAACCACATCTCGCCGGTCTCGCGGGTGCGCCGGAGCGCCTCGTCGTTCATGTACGCGAGCGTGAGCACCTCGCCGGTGCGCGCGTCCTGGACTATGCAGGGCAACAGGTCCACAGGTTGATTATCGCTACGACCGCTCAGCGGCTCGTGACCTGCACCTTGAGGAACTCGTACGTGGCGCCGATCTCGTCGAAGCCGAGGCTCCTGTAGAGGTGCTGCGGCCAGTCGGCTGCGTCGGTGACCATGAACACGTGCTCGGAGCCGGCCGCCGCGGCAGCGTCGGCGGCCGCGGCCACCGCCGCGCGCGCGTACCCGCGGCGGCGGCGTGCGTGCACGGTGCCCACCTCGTCGACCTGGCCTAGGCCGTCGTGGGTGTACAGCCGGCAGGCGCACGCCGGGTCGCCCGGCGGGGCGGCGAAGTCGCGGGCGTTCAGCACGCGGCCGTAGCGGGCGTCCATCTCGGCGAGCTGGCGCACGGCCTCGTCCTGCCAGCCGAACGGCTGCTCTCGCCTGAAGGCGGCGAGCGCGGCGGCGCCCACCTCGCGGCTCACCTCGCCGCCCGTGCCGGGCTCGAGCTCCCGGTCCGGCGGCCGGCGCCGCAGCATGATCAGCACGCGGAAGACGTTCCAGCCCGCCCGCTCGAACGCGGGCGCCAGCCGGGCGCCGACCGGCTCGTCGTGCACCACCAGCTTGCGATGCCCGAAGGCCGCCTGCACGCGGTCGGCCTCCGCGGCGAGCTTCTTCGCGTTCGCGTCCGGGTCCTCCACGCGGATCGCGTTCACCTGCCACACGAGCGGCAGGCTCGGCGTGAGCAGCGCCGTGCCGTGCGCGGTCTTCACGACCTCGTCGCACACGCCCTCCTCCGCGTGGCGGAAGAACCGGTGGATGCGCTCGATCACTCGATACCCAGGCGGTCCAGCAGGCCCTCGTCGCGGCGCCAGCCCTTACGCACGCGCACCTGCAGCTCCAGGTGCACGCGACGGCCGAGCGCGGCCTCGATCTCCTTGCGCGCCGCCGTGCCCACCGCCCGCACCATCCGTCCGCCCGCGCCCACCAGGATGCCCTTCTGCGACTCCGTCTCGACCCACACTCGAGCGCGGACCACGAGCAGGCCGTCCTCGCGCTCCTCGATCTCGTCGATCTCCACCTCGACGGAGTGCGGCACCTCCTCACGGGTCCGCAGCAGCGCCTGCTCGCGGATCAACTCGGCCAGCCGCAGCTCGAGCGACTGGTCGCTCTCCTCGTCCGGCGGATACAGGAACTGTCCCTCGGGCATGAGCGTGATGAGCTCGAGCACCACGTCCCCCACCCCGTCGCCCGCCTTCGCACTCACCGGGTAGAGCTCACCCGGCACCCCGAGCTCCGCCGCGGCGGCCAGCGCTTTCACGGTGCGCGGGCGGTCGAGGCGGTCAACCTTGTTGAGCACGGTGACCACGGGCACGCCGGCTCGCTTCAGCGCCTCGGCGATGAACCGGTCCCCCGGGCCGATCTCCTGCTCGCCGTTCAGCACGAACAGGACCGCGTCGGCGTCGGCGAGCGACCGCTCCACCTGGCGCTGCATGCGTTCGGTGAGCGCGTCGCGCGGGCGCTGCACGCCGGGCAGGTCCACCAGCACGAGCTGCCAGTCGTCTCCGGTGGCAACGCCGCGGATCTCGCGGCGGGTCGTCTGCGGCTTGTCGGAGACGATCGCGACCTTGCCGCCCACGATCCGGTTCACCAGCGTGGACTTGCCCGCGTTCGGCCGGCCGGCGAGGGCGACGAAGCCGGAACGCGTCACAGGTCCTCCAGTACCCGGCGCTGGAGCGAGAGCATCTCGCCGCCGTCGGTCTCGTGGTCGTATCCGCACAGGTGGAGCACGCCGTGCACCACGGCCTCCGTCAGATCGTCCGTGTGCTCGGGGCTGATCACCACGTCACCCAGCTCGCGCGGTCCCGCCGCGGGGCCGCCCTCGTCGACTGGAAAGGACAGCACGTCGGTCGGGGCGTCGATGCCACGGTGCTCCCGATTCAGCTCGTGGATGCGACCGGGCGCGACGAACTCGATCGCGAGATGGCCGTCATCGACACCAGCCGCCTCGAGCGCCGCAAGCGCCGGGCGCCGGAGCTCGTCCGGAACATCGATGAGGTCGATCTCGATCAGGGCGCTTGGTGGGCCACTTAACCCTGCTGACGCCGGGCCTGAGCCTCTCGGATTCCCGGCGCCTGTTGCTCGGCGTACTCGTTGTAGGCCGCGACGATCCGCTGCACCAGCTTGTGGCGCACCACGTCCTCGCCCCCGAAGCGGACGAACTCGATGCCCTCCACGTCCTTCAGGATGTCCCCGATCACGACGAGCCCGGAGCGCTGGTCGCGCGGCAGGTCGACCTGAGTGATGTCGCCCGTCACGACCATCTTCGAGTTGAACCCGAGCCTGGTGAGGAACATCTTGATCTGCTCCGGGCTCGTGTTCTGGGCCTCGTCGAGGATGATGAACGAATCGTTCAGCGTGTTGTGTGTGACGAGGAAGTCATCCGTCACATACAGCGAGTTCTCGGCCGCCACCTGGATGCAGACCGTGTCTGCCTCTCCGGCGGGCTCGATCCTCTCCACATAGCGCTTCGGGCTCGCCCCGACGTGCTCGTGGTAGATCGCCCGCTTACGACCTAGCCGGAATGGCTCGATACCGGGGGGGAGACGAATGTCGAGGATGTGGGCGTCTGAACGGTGATGCACCGGACGCCCGTTCGCGTGGCCCGGCGGACGGCTCTTCGCCACCCGGAGGCCACGGTAGGCGACGCCACCCAGCGAGCGCACGAGGAAGACCACATCGTCCGCGAGCTGCTCTGAGGCGGTGCTGTACTGAATGCGGCAACGGCGCTCGTGCTGCGTGACCGGACCGCCGTCGGTGTCCAGGAGACCCTGAAGGACGGCCAAGCGCATGTCCGGTGCATTTAGGAGGTACCCCTCTGGCACGAACTTCGTGCTCGAGCGAGTGCCCGCCAGATCCAGTTCACGCAGCGTCGCCGTGACGGGGTTGGCGACGATCACGCCGCCCCGATGGCCGTCGACATGGCGCAGGACGTAGTCGAACTTGCTCTTCCGCCGCAGCTCGATCCCGGGAAGAGCGTCCTCTAGCGCTTGGGCAAGCTCGGGGTCCTTGGTGCTGAACGAGGGAGTCGTCGACGTGGTGATGCATCCGTCCCCAAGCAGCAGACCCAGCGCATATGGATCCATCGGAACGTCCTGTCGCTCGAGTTCGACCGGCTCCGCGAGCGGGAGCTCGAACCGATGCTGATGATGCCGGCGCAGCCGTCCGATCATCTCCTGCGTCTGAAGGATGCGGCCGTCCTTGCGATGCTTCCGGTCATCGAGTGTGGTCACAAACCACAGGTGCTCGGCGCAGCAGACGGTGCTCGACCCGTCCTGCGCGCTTACCCGGAAGACTTCGCGGCGCCCCTGGGGGTAGACCCCGATGACGGGGGTCGGCAAGCCGTCCGAGCCGATCACGAGATCGCCGACGCGCAGTGACCCGATGGCCGTGAAGCCAGACGGTGTGAGGACCTGGCGGTCGAGCGGCTGCGCCCGGCCCCTCATGAACGCCAGCGGTGCCACCTCGATCACCCCACGGTCCAGGTGCTGGTTCACCTTCTCGGGCTCCAGCATGTCGTATAGGGCGTCGAAGAGCGGGCGCAGGTAGGGGTCGACCTTCGCGGCGATGTCGCCGGGCAGGAAGCCGAGGCGCTCGCCGGCCTCCACGGCCGGGCGGGTCAGGACGATCCGGTTGACCTCGCGCCGTGACAGGGCGGCCACCGCCATCGCCACGGCCAGGAAGGACTTGCCGGTGCCGGCGGGGCCCACGCCCACCGTGATCGTCTGGTTGCGGATCGCGTCCACGTAGCGCTTCTGGTTGACGGTCTTCGGCGCGACGCGCAGGCCGCGGTGGCGCCACACCACGTCCTCGAGGATCCGGCTCGGGCTCTCGTGGCGGTCGAGCGCGCCGGCGATCGCCTCGATCGTTCCCGGCGCGATCTCGTGGCCCTGGCGGACCAGGTCGGTCATCTCGCGGACGACGGTGCGGGCCACCTGAACGGCCTCGTCGTCGCCGTCCAGCGTGAGCACGTTCCCCCGCAGGAAGACCTCGCAGTCGAGGTGCTCCTCCAGCGTCTTCATCACCGCGTCGCCCGGCCCGGCGAGCTCGGCGGCCACCTCGTTCGGGAGCTCGAGCTGCGTTCTCAGGGCGTCAGCATCTCCTTCACGGTCGCGCTCACACGCTTGCCGTCGGCGCGGCCCTTCACGTGTGGCATGACCAGACCCATTACCTTGCCCATCTCCTGGGGCGACGAGGCACCCGACTGGGCCACCACGTTCCCCACGATCTCGCGCAGCTCGCCGTCCGACAGCTGCTCGGGGAGGTAGGACGCGATCACCTCCGCCTCCCGCTCCTCGGCCTCGGCCGACTCCGTCCGGCCGCCGTCGCGGTATGCCTCGGCCGCCTCGAGGCGGCGCTTGCGCTCACGCTGGAGCACCTCAGTCGAATCGCCGCCGTTGTCCTTCTCCGCCTTCTGGAGCGCGTCGACGATCAGGCGCAGCGCATGGACGCGCTCGCGGTCGCCCGCCTTGAGCGCGGTCTTCACGTCGTCCTGCACCTGGTTCAGCACCGACATCTGGCTCAAGTGTAGGTACGGCGCAGGCGTCGCGGAGGGCGCTAGGGGACCAGGGCCACAACCCGAGCCGGCGCGGCGCTCGCGCCCACGATCCTGAGCGGGAAGCAGGCCACCTGGAAGCCGGTCGCGGGCAGCTCGCCGAGGTTCACCAGCCGCTCGATCTGCGAGTACGGGATGTCGGCCTGGTGGGCGGCCCAGAAGATGCCCGGCTCGTCCCGCTCGAGCGCCTCCTGGGCCTGAAGGTGAAGCGGCCCGTCCCAGCCCCACGCGTCGATGCCCATCACGCGCACGCCGCGCTCGTACAGCCAGAGCGTGACCTCGGCAGTCACGGCCGGGCCGAGCGCGATGTACCCGGGCTCGTCGACGAACCGGTCGCGGCCCGTGTACACGAGGACGATGTCGCGCTCGGCGAGCTCGTGGCCCACCCTGCCCAGCTCGGCCTCCACGTCCGCGACGTCGATCTTCTCGCCGTCGCCCTTCGCCGTCATGTCGAGCACCACGCCGGGCCCGAAGAACCACTCGAGCGGGAGCTCGTCGATCGTCTGGGCCCGCTCGCCGCGGATGCGCGAGTTGTAGTGCCACGGGGCGTCCACGTGCGTCGAGTTGTGCGTGCCGAAGCGAGTGAATGTCTCCACGGCCCAGCCCTCGTTGTCACGGAGCAGCCGCGCGGGTACCCCGAGGAGCCCCTCGATCTGCGCCGCGCCCGCCTCGTGGCCGGTGAACTCGATGTCCGTGCGGAGCGCCTCGGGCAGGTCGCCGGGGCTCTGCGAGATGGGTGCCGACAGGTCCACGAGTCGCACGCCACGCAGCGTATCCGGCCTGGACGGATGTACTAGGCAGGCGTCCATGTGGTGTGCCGATACGGAGTGCGACTGCGGAGGAGAAACGCCTGCAAGCCCTAGCTACGGGGGCAAACCACTAGGGCCGGGTCAGCAGGACGGCGCTCCACCCCTGTAGTCGTAGGCGGCGGCGTTCGCGCAAGGGTGCGAACGCCGCCGCCACCTCATCTTCCTCGCCTTCGAGCAGCCCCGAGACGATCAGCGTCTCGGGCTGCTCGGGCAGGAGGGCGGCCACCTCGAGCAGGAGCGGCCGCACCAGGTTCGCCACGGTCACCGCCTCGACGGGGGCCGGCTCCGCGCGCAGGTCGACCCGCTCGATCAGGTCGATCGTCACCTCGTTGCGGCGAGCGTTCTCCGCGGTCGCCTCCACCGCCTCGACCTCGTGGTCGACTGCGACGATCGGCCCAAAGCCGAGCTTCGCCGCGGCGATCGCCAGCACGCCGGACCCGCACCCGAGGTCCGCGAGCGGCCCGCCGGCCGGGACGTCCTGGAGCAGCTCGACGCACATGCGCGTCGTGGGGTGCGCGCCGGTGCCGAACGCCTGGCCGGGGTCGATGACGATGTCGATGCCCTGTGAGGGCGGGTCGTGCCACGGGGCACGCATGTGAATGCGACCGACCTGAACCGGACTGTGAAACTGACGCCACCGGTCGATCCAGTCCTCGCCGATCTCGGCGCCGGTGACCTCCACCGCGATGCCGCCGATGCTCGCCCGCCCGCGCGGCAGCTCCGGCAGCTCGCCCGGCGCGCCGTACACGGCGAACTCCACGAAGCGCTCGCCGTCCACCTGCTCGAACCCCTCAGGCGCCAGCTCGGCCAGCTCGGCGATCACCCGCTCGGCGTCTTCGGCCGCTGCGCGGATCGCGAGCCGGATCAGCGCAGCGCTCGCTTCACCTTCGAGAGCAGCGACTCGTCCGCCTGCTCCTCGAGGTTTTCGGGCGTCAGGGAGTCGCGCAGCTCCGCCAGCAGCTCGCGCTGGCGCCCGCTCAGATTGCGCGGCACCACCACGTTGAGGACCACCTGCTGGTCGCCGCGGCGACCGCGCCCGATCTGCGGCATGCCCCGCCCGCGCAGCGTCACGACGGTGCCCGGCTGCGTGCCGGCGGCGACGTCGATCTCCTCCTCGCCGTCCAGCGTCGGCACCGTGACCGTCGTGCCGAGCGCCGCGGCCGGCGCCGGCACGTCCACGACCGTGACGAGGTTGCTGCCGTCGCGGAGGAAGCGCTCGTCCTCGGCCACCCGCACGAGCACGTACAGGTCGCCCGGGGGGCCGCCGCGCTCGCCGGCGTGGCCACGGCCGGCCAGCCGGATGCGCTGCTCGTCCGCGATGCCGGCGGGGATGTCCACCTGAAGCGTCTTCCGCACCGCCCGCCGGCCGCGCCCGCCGCACTCCGAGCACGGCTCGGCCGGGATCCGCCCGTCGCCGCCGCAGGTGTCGCAGGCCTGCTCCCGCACCAGCTGCCCGAACGCCGTCCGGGTCACCGCGCGGACGCGCCCGGTCCCGCCACACGTGGGGCAGGTCTCGATCGGCGTGCCCGGCTCGGCGCCGTTGCCGTGGCAGCGCTCGCACGTGTCCACCAGCTCGTAGGCCACCTCGGCCGACGTCCCGCTCGCCGCCTCCGGCAGCGATATCTCCACCTCCACCGCGACGTCCCCGCCCTGGATGCGGCCCCCGCCGCTCCGCCCGAACGCCGACCCGAATGGATCGCCGCCGAAGAACGCGTCGAAGATGTCGGCGAACGAGCCGAAGCCGTGCGCCTGCGACGCGTACCCGCGCGAGTCGAGCCCCTCGAACCCCAACCGGTCGTAGGTGGCGCGCCGCTCGGCGTCGGAGAGGATCTCGTACGCCTCCGCGGCCTCCTTGAACTTCTCCTCGGCCTCCGGGTCGTGCCGGTTCACGTCCGGGTGGAGCTCGCGCGCCAGCCGGCGGAACGTCTTCTTGACCTCGGCGTCGCCGGCCTCGCGGGAGACGCCGAGCACCTCGTACGGGTCGCGCCTCATTCGTCGTACACCTCGGCGACGAAGCGCGACAGCTCGGTGGCGGCCTGCCTCACCGCGATGATCGCGCCCGGATAGTCCATGCGGAGCGGGCCGATCACCGACACGGCGCCGAGGTTACGGCGCGCCAGCCCGTAGTTCGCCGCGACCATGCTCATCGAGCGCAGCTCGGGCGCCTCGTTCTCGCTGCCGATCCGGAGATACACGTTCGGCTCGGCGAGCGACTCGCGCAGCACGCCGAGGAGCGCGCGGCGGTGCTCCAGCACCTCCATGATCGCCCCGATCTGCTCGAGCTCCTGCATGCGGTGCTCGGAGAGGAGCCGCGCCGCGCCCTCCATGAACAGCGTGCTCTCGGCCGTATCCTCGAGCTCGGTGAACGCGGGTGCCAGGGTGCGCAGGAACTCCTGCTCCGCGCGCCCGTCCACCTGGAGCCGCGAGTGGAGCGCCCGCGAGCCCACGTCCACCCCGCCGAGCACCTCGTTCAGATAGCTGCTGGCCCACTCGACGAGGCCGCGATCTACCGGCGCGTCGTAGGAGATCACCCGCTTGGTGACCCCGCCGGTCGAGGTGATGATCACGACCATCGCCACCTGCGGCTGGAGGAGCAGCACCTCGACGCGCCGGATCGTGGCGGTCTCGATCGGCGGCGCGGTCACCAGGGCGAGCAGGTTCGTGACCTGCGAGAGCTGCTCGCTCGTGGCGCGCATCGCCTCGTCCACCTCGCGCCGCATCGTCGAGAGCTCGAGCCGCTTGCGCACCACCGGCAGCCCCCCGCCGGTCATGAGCTCGTCCACGTACACGCGGTAGCCCCGGTCGGTCGGAACGCGGCCGGCGGAGGTGTGCGGATGCTCGAGCAGCCCGACGTCCTCGAGCTTCGCGAGCTCCCCGCGGACGGTCGACGGGCCCCACGGCACGTCGTCCTGCTCGGCTATCCACTTGGAGCCGATCGGCTGGTCGAACTCGCGGTGAGCCTCGACCACCTTGCGAAGCAGGAACGTCTGGCGGGGCGTCAGTGCCACACGCCTATTGTGGCGACAGCTCAGCCTCTGCGTTCTTGATGATCTTGTTGCCGTCCTGAACGGCCTCGGCGGCGACCACCACGCGCCCCTCGCCCTCCTCCTTCACCGAGCCGGTCACGGAGATCTCCTGCTCCGGGAAGCCCATGCCGCGGAACTGCACGGAGAGCCGCCTGAGACTTCGCGGATCCCCACCCGCGGCGTCCACGCAGGCGCGCGCCACCTGAGCCATGGACCAGAGCCCGTGGAGGATGTTCGACGGCAGCCCGACCTGCTTCGCGAACTCCGGGTCGATGTGGATCGGGTTGAAGTCGCCCGACGCGCCCGCGTAGCGGTGCGGCAGGTACTTGTCGGGCGTGACCTTGAGATCGACGTTCACGACACGCCCCTCACGATGTTGGTCCAGGTGCCTCGGGCCACGTCGGCACCGTCCTGGTTGGTCGAGACGGTCTCGAACACGTAGAAGCCCATCCCGCCCTTCTCGTAGATCTCCTTCACGCCGGCGACGGTGCTGATGACGTCACCCGAGCAGGCCGGCTCACCCCAAGTGAACTCCTGGCCGCCGTGCACGAGCATGGCGAAGTTCAGCTCCACGTCCGGGTCGATCGCGGGGAGCGCGACCGCCCCCCAGGAGTAGACGACCGCGAACATCGGCGGCGCGACCACGTCACGGAATCCGGCCTCGCGAGCCGCCACGCGGTCGAAGTAGACGGCGCTTTCCTCACCCACCGCACGGGCGTACTCGGCGATCTTCTCCTTGCCCAGCTCGTACTCGAACGGCGGGTAGCTCTTGCCTATCGAATCGGTCTTCACCGGCACGGCGCGGCAGTCTATGGGCCCGTGAACCTCCGCCGCTATCTCGACGTGCTGCGCGCACCGGGCGTCGCCCGGGTAGTGGTGTTCGCCCTGATCGGGCGGCTGCCGTTCGGAACGCTGCCGCTGTCCATGGTGCTTCTGATGCGCCACGAGCACTACGACTACGGCCAGGTCGGGGCGGTCCTCGCCACCGAGGCGCTGTCCGTCGGCGTGACCGCGGTGTTCGTCGGCCGGCTCGTGGACCGGATCGGCCACGCGCGCGTCCTGATCACGACCGGCACCATCACGGCGGTCGCGATCTGCCTCCAGGCCGCGGCGATGGCCTCGGGCGCGAGCGTGGCCCTCTTGATCGTCCTCGGGGTGGTCCAGGGAGCCACCGTCCCGCCGATCTCGCCGTCCATGCGGGCGCTCTGGCGAGAGCTCATCCCCGACCACCGTCTCGACACCGCCTACGCGTTCGACTCGGTGGCGCTCGAGCTGGCGTTCATCGTCGGCCCGCTGCTGGCGGCCGGCCTGGCGACCGCCTGGACGCCGCTGGCGGGAATGATCGTCTCCGCCGCGTTCTATTGCGTGGCCGCGATCGGCTTCGCCACCGCGCCCGCGTCCCGGGCGTGGCGGCCCGAGGAGAGCGTCGAGCGCACCCGGGCGGGCGCCCTGCGCTCCCCCGGCATCCGAACTCTCGTGGTGGCCGCCGCCTGCGCGGCTGTCGCCTTCGGCGCGCTCGAGGTGGCGCTCACCGCGTTCGCCGAGGAGCAGGGCTCACGCGACGCGGTCGGTCCGCTGATCACGGTGTGGTCGATCGGCTCGCTCGTGGGCGGGCTCGTGTACGGGGCCCGCACCTGGTCGTCGCCCGCCCCTCGCCGCTTTCTGATCCTGAGCGGCCTCCTGGGCCTGGGCGCGGTGCCGCTGCCGTTCGCCGGCTCGCTGATCGCCATGGGCGCCTTCCTGTTCGGCACGGGCCTCGCGCTCGCGCCGCTCGGCGCGACCGCGTATGGGCTGCTCGCGACGCTGGCGCCCGCCGGCACCGCGACCGAGGCGTACTCGTGGCACATCGTCGCCAACGTGGTCGGCTCCTCGATCGGAGCGTTCCTCGCCGGCCTCTTGATCGACCACGCGAGCGTGGACTGGGCGCTCGCGAGCGCGTCGATCTCGTGCGGGCTGGCCCTGCTGGTCGGCCTGGCCGGCCGCCGGACGCTGAGCCCGGAGCGCGAGGTCGTCTAAGGCATCGCTGCGCACCGGGCACCGCCCTGCTTGCCCCACTACGCGGCTTCGCGGAGCGCCTGCGCCTCGGCGAGGGTGCCGAGCTTGCGCAGCGCGGCCTCCTCGATCTGGCGGGTGCGCTCGCGAGTGAGCTGGAACAGCTTCGCCACCTTGTCGAGCGTCTGCGGCTGCTCGCCGTTCAGCCCGAAGCGCAGCTCGATGATCCGCTGGTCGCGGTAGGGGAGGTTCTCGAGGCAGGCCCGGAGGCGCTCGTCGCGCATCGACTCGACCGCCTGGTCGAACGGCGACGCCGCCGACTCGTCCGGGATCAGATCCCCGAACTGCGCGGCGTCCGCGTCGTCGCCCACCGGCTTGTCGAGCGAGACGAGCTGCTGCGCGGCGCGCATGATCACGTCGGCCTCGATCGGGTCGACACCGGCCATCTCGGCGATCTCCTCGATGGTGATCTCGCGGTCGCCCTGGGCCTCCAGCTTGCGCTGGGCGCCGTCGAGCTTCTTGAGGATGTTGTCGATGTGGATCGGGATCCGGATGGTCCGGCCCTTGTCGGCGATCGCACGGGAGATCGCCTGGCGGATCCACCAGGTCGCGTAGGTCGAGAACTTGTAGCCCTTGCGGTAGTCGAACTTCTCGACCGCGCGGACGAGCCCGATCGTGCCCTCCTGGATCAGGTCCAGGAAGGGAAGGCCCTGGTTGCGGTAGCGCTTGGCGATCGACACGACGAGGCGCAGGTTCGCGCGCGTCATGTGGTCCTTGGCGACGAGGTCGCCGCGCTCGATGCGCTTCGCCAGCGAGATCTCTTCATCGGCGGTGAGCAGCGGCGTCTTCGCGATCCCGTCGAGAAACTGCTGGAGCGAGTCCAGTGTCGGGTCGGGCGCCGGCTGCGTAAGGGTTTCCGTACTCATCGGTCGCGAACCTAAGTCCGACCCTTAAGGGCCACCTAAAGCCGCTGCTAAAACGTTTCTAAGAGGATTTTCCGCTCTACAGCGCGGTGGAGAACTTCTTGAAGCGGCACTTCGAGAACTGGCCCCTCGGGTCGCAGCGGCCGGCCATGCGGACCCGCGCAACCGGTGCTCCACCCTGCAGCACCTTGATATCGAGCCCGACCGGGGTCTTCCTGAGCGAGTAGTGCAGCGTGGGCACCCCGCGCGGGAGGTCCATGATCACCTTCACCAGCGCGGGTACCTCGCTCCCGCCCTTCGGGAGGACGCTGACGCTCGCTCCGTCAGGCCAGGTCCGGATGTGGCGCGGGCAGATCAGCTCCCACGACGCGCAGTTTCCGTGCGCGTCCAGGTCGGGTCCCGGGCCGTCGGACGGGCGCATCGGGAAGGTGATGCTCTTCGCGCGCACGCCCGGCCCCGGAATGCGCGCCCGCTTGATGGCCCGCACCTCGACCGTGAGCGGCCGCACGTCACCCGTCGGCCCCGGCTTGACCCAGAACCAGTAGTTCGAGTCCCACAGCCACGGCGGGTGGCCCCTGAATACGGGCGGCTTGCGGAGCCTCGAGACGATCGGCGCCGTGGCCTCCTTGATCTCGAAGTTGACGGTGCCGCTGACCGTGCAGCCCGGGTCGGCGTCGTCGTTTGTCAGGTCCGCCGTGACCGTGAGCGTGCCCGGGCTGTCGGCGATCCCCATCGCCTCATTGGGAGGCGCCTCGTCGCCATCCGGATGCGGGATGCGGCGCATGCCGGTCACGTCGAAGCTGTTCACCGAGTAGTACGCGCCACCCGACAGCCGCACACGCACCAGCAGGTCGCGCGTCGTGTACACCGGCCCACTCGTCTTCCCGTTGACCATCACGACGAGCGTGGGCGAGCCGGGCGGGCACTCGGCTGCCTGCGCGCTCGCCGGGAACGCAACGGCAAGCAGCACAAGGAGCCCCAGCCAGCGCGCACGCGTCACGAGGCCAATCTAACCCCTGAGGAACCCACGCACCAGCGCTGCCGTCTCATCCGGCCGCTCCATTGACGGGAGATGCCCCGCGCCCGCGATCACCACGAGCTCCGCGTTCGGCAGCTCTCGCGCCAGCCGCTCGGAGATCGCGCTGAAGTCGGGCTTGTCGTGCTCGCCCACCCCCACCAGGGTCCGGGTGCCGATCTCGCCGAGGCGCGGGTTCGGGAGCTCAGCGTTCTCGATCTCCATGGACGCGGCGGCCATCGGCCGGACGCGGTCGGCGAGGTCGGGACACCAGAAGGCGAGATTCAGCTCGACGGCGGCGTCCAGGTCGCCCGCCTCGACCAGCCGTTCCTCCTCCTCCACGTACTCCATGAACTCGGGCGAGAACTCGTGGTCCATCAGCGGCGCGTCGAGCAGCACGAGCTTCTCGACGAGCTGGGGCCGGCGCGCCGCGAAGTCCAGCGCAACGAAGCCGCCATAGGAGGCACCGACCAGAGCGACCGGCTCGGTTCCCACCGTGTCGTCGAGAGGCGCCGGCAGCTGGTGCCGGCGGACCTCGCCGTCCAGCTCGAACCCATCCCACATCGAGGCATCGCAAATGCCCGCATGCACCAGAACGGTTCTACGGCTCATTCAGCTCGAGCACCGCCAGGAAGGCCTCCTGCGGGACCTCCACGCGGCCCACCTGCTTCATACGCTTCTTCCCCTCCTTCTGCTTCTCGAGGAGCTTGCGCTTGCGCGTGATGTCGCCGCCGTAGCACTTGGCGATCACGTCCTTGCGCATCGGCTTCACGGACTCGCGGGCGATGATCTTCGCGCCGATCGCCGCCTGGATCGCCACCTCGAACTGCTGGCGCGGGATCTGCTTGCGCAGCCGCTCGGTGAGCACGCGGCCGGCGGGATAGGCCTTGTCGCGTGTGGACGACCATCGACAGGGCGTCCACCTTGTCGCCGGCCAGGAGGATGTCCAGCTTCACGAGGTCGCCCTCGCGCATCCCGATCAGCTCGTAGTCGAGCGAGGCGTAGCCGCGCGTACGCGACTTCAGCTGGTCGAAGAAATCGAGGACGATCTCGGCCAGCGGGAGGTCGTAGTGGAGCTGGACGCGCTCCTGCGAGAGGAAGGTCATGTCCACGTGCGTGCCGCGGCGCTCCTGGCACAGCTCCATCACGGCGCCCACGTGCTCCTTCGGCGTGAGGATCGTCGCGCGGATGTACGGCTCGTAGATCGCCGCGATCTCCGCGCGGTCCGGCATGTCGGACGGCGAGTGGACCACCACATCGCGGCCATCGGTGAGCTTCACGTCGTACTCGACGGTGGGCGCCGTGGCGAGCAGCTCCAGGTCGTACTCGCGCTCCAGCCGCTCGCGCACGATGTCCATGTGGAGGAGGCCGAGGAAGCCGCACCGGAACCCGAACCCGAGCGCCTCGCTCGTCTCGGGCTCCCACGTGAGCGCTGCGTCGTTCAGCTCGAGCTTCTCGAGCGCGTCGCGCAGCTCTGGGAACTGGTTCGTCTCGACCGGGAACAGGCCGCAGAAGACCATCGGCTTGATCTCGCGGTAGCCGGGCAGCGGCTCGGTTGCCGCGCCGGCGCGCGTGGTGAGCGTGTCGCCCACGCGGAGCTGCGACACGTCCTTGATGCCCGTGATCACGTAGCCCACCTCGCCGGCGTGCAGCGCGCCCACAGGCGTCATCTGCGGCCCGAAGAACCCGATCTCGTCGATGTCGGCGTGCGTGCCGGCCTGCATGGCGATGATCGCGTCGTCCTTCTTCAGCGTGCCGTCCACCACGCGCACGTACGCCACGACCCCGCGGTACTGGTCGAATTCGGAGTCGAAGATGAGCGCGCGCGCGGGCGCGTCGAGGTCGCCCTCCGGCGACGGGATGCGCTCGACGATCGCCTCGAGCAGCTCGGTCACGCCCTCCCCCGTCTTCGCCGAGATCCGGAGCACGCCCTCCGGGTCGTCGCCGAGCAGCTCGCCGATCTCGCCGGCCACGCGCTCGGGCTCGGCGCCCGGCAGGTCGATCTTGTTCATGGCCGGGATCAGCTCGAGGCCGGAGTCGACGGCGAGGTAGGTGTTCGCCACGGTCTGGGCCTCCACGCCCTGGGAGGCGTCCACGAGGAGCAGGGCGCCGTCGCACGCGGCCAGCGAGCGCGACACCTCGTATGTGAAATCCACGTGGCCGGGCGTGTCGATCAGGTGCAGCCGGTAGAGCTTGCCGTCGCGCGCCGTGTACTCCACCCGCACGGCCTGCGCCTTGATCGTGATGCCGCGCTCGCGCTCCAGCTCCATCGAGTCGAGCAGCTGGGGGCGGTGATCGCGCGCGTCGACCGCCCCGGTGATCTCGAGGATCCGGTCGGCCAGCGTGGACTTCCCGTGATCGATGTGGGCGATGATCGAGAAGTTGCGGATGTTCGATGCGGGCGATGTCACTGCGGCGTACGAGTATGGCGATGACGCATACTTCCTTCGGACTCGTGATCGCGACCGACATCGAAGTAGTCAAGGCGGCGTTCGCAGCGTTCGCGGCCCGTGACGTCGAGGCTGTGCTGGCCCTGGCATCGCCCGACATCGAGTTCACGGCCGTGACCGGCGAGGAGGCCGGCCGCAGCACCCCCTACCGGGGGCACGACGGCATGCGGCAGTACTTCCGCGACGTGGCCTCCGTCTGGGAGGAGCTGCACCTCAGCCCGCGCGAGTTCCGGACGTCGAACGACCTCATCCTCGTGACCGGCCGAGTGTCCGCGCGCTCGCGCAGCCGTACCGTGACCGGCTCGACCGGCTGGATCTGGCGGGTCCAGGACGGAAAGGTCGTCTACGTGCACGTGTACGGGTCGGCGGCCGACGCGACAGCGGTGTTCGAGGACGGCGAGACCTAGTCCGCTAGTCCTCCGGCTGGCCCCGGCTCATGAGGAGGCGCGGGATCTGCCTGGCCTCGGGCACGCCGAGCACCCAGACCGCGCCGGCGTAGACCAGCACCCCGGCCGCGATTGCGGTGAGCACGGACACCGCCTGCGCGACGAACGAGCGGCCGAGCGCCTCGTCGAGCCCCTTCCAGGTGAAGTACGCGACGGCGCCGAGCACCGCGGCCGCGGCCGTTATCCGGATCACGCTCGACACCAGCCGCGCGCCCTCTATCCCATTCAGCTCTCCGCGCAGGATCAATCCCTGGGCAACGCACATCACGACCGTGCCGACCACCGTGCCGAGCACGATGCCCGCGATGCCGAACGGGCCGTAGAGGGCCGCGGCGATCACGGCGTTCACCACGAGGTTGAGCCCGGCGAGCGCGGTGGTGGCCCACGGCCGCTGGAGGCTGAAGAACGTGCGCGAGAACAGGAGGCTCACCCCCTGGAACGGCAGCGAGATCGACCACCACACCATCGCCGTGGAGGTGAGGTCGGTGGCCTCGGCGCCGAACGCGCCGCGCTGGTACACGAGCCGCGTGACCGGCACGGCGAGGACGGCCATGAGCACGGCGCTCGGGATCAGGAGCATCGCGATCTGGCGGACGCCGGTGCCCATCGTGCGGCGCAGGTCGTCGCGGGCGCCGCGAGCCGCGTAGCGCGACATCATCGGGAACAGGATCGTGGCCACGGCGATGCTGAACAGGCCCTGGGGCAGCTGGTAGATCCGGAACGCCTTGTCGATCGCGGCGGGCGTTTCCGGCGAGACCAGCGTGCCGAAGATCGAGTTGACCAGCAGGCTGAGGTTGATCAGCCCGAGCGCGATCGTGACCGGCAGCATCAGCTTGAGCACGCGCCGGACGCGCTCGTCGCGCCAGTCGATCGTGAACGTCAGATGGCCCCCTCTCCCACGCAGCCACGGCAGCGGCAGCAGGAACTGGACGACTGTGCCGATCAGGATCCCGATCGCGTACGCGTAGATCTCGTCGCCCTCCGGCATGACCGGGACGAGCCCCACGAGCGCCGCGATGATCACGAGGTTCCACGCGAGCGGCGCGAGCGCCGGGACGGCGAAGTGCTCGAAGGAGTTCAGCATCCCGACCACCAGCCCGGACAGGGCCAGGAGCAGGACGATCGGGAACATCAGCCGCGCCAGGTGCACCGTGAGCTCGGCCAGCGCCGGGTCGTCGTCGAACCCCGGCGCCAGGACGGACATGATGGGCTCGGCGAACAGGATGAACAGCGCCGAGATCGCGCCGATCACCAGCGTGATCAGGAAGAAGAGGCTCGAGGCGACCCGGAACGCCTCCTTCCGCTCGCCCTTCTCCAGCAGCTCGCTGAACACCGGCACGAACGCGCCCTGGAGGGCCGAGTCCGCGAAGAGCGCCCGCACCAGGTTCGGCACCTGGAACGCGATCGTGAACGCCGACATGGCGCCCGTGACGCCGAAGTACTTGGCCGCCACCACCTCCCGCGCCAGGCCGGCCAGGCGCGACAGCCCGGTCGCGAAGCTGAAGAACGCGGTATTGCGCGCGACCCGGCGCGCGTGGCCGGGCCGCTCTGGAGCGTCGGTTGCCATCGGGTGGCGCCCGCTACACTCGCGTCGGTCGCATGGCGAACATCGCTTCACAAGAAAAGCGGATTCATCGGGCGGAGCGCGAGCGCCTCGAGAACCGGCGCCGCACTTCGCAGGTGAAGACGTGGTTCCGCCGCCTCGAGACCGCAGTCGGCTCGGGCGACTCGGCGCGCGCGGATGGCGAGTTCCGCGCGCTCGTCTCGCGGATCGACAAGGCCGTGAAGTCCGGCGCTCTGCACCGCAACAGCGGCGCGCGGAAGAAGTCCCGCGCGGCGCGCCTGCGCAAGACCCTCTCCTAGGGCAAGCTCGGCGACATCTTCACCCTGCCGGACACGATCGGCCGGGCCGTGGCGGCGCAGCCGTAAAGTAACCGCACCATGGAGACCCGCCTCCTGATCGGCGGCGAGCAGGTCGCCGGCGACGGCGGCACGCTCGACGTGGAGAACCCGGCGACCGAGGAGACCGTCGCCGGCGTCGGCCTGCCTTCGGCCGAGCAGCTGGATGCGGCGGTGGCGGCCGCCGCGGAGGCCTTCCCGGCCTGGGCGGGCATGCCGGCCGTGGAGCGCGCCGACCTGCTGCACGACGTGGCCGCGCGGCTGCGCGGCCGCACGGACGAGCTCGCGCGTGTCATGACGATGGAGGGCGGCAAGCCGCTCGTCGAGAACTCGGACGAGGTGGGCTGGACCGCCGCGGCGTTCGACTACTACGCCGAGATGGGCCGCAACTTCGCCGGCCGGGTGATCCCGCCGATCGAGTCCACGCAGCTGGCGCTCGTGGTGAAGGAGCCGATCGGCCCGTGGGCGTGCATCGTGCCGTGGAACTACCCACTGCTCCTGTTCGCCTGGAAGGTCGCGCCGGCGATCGCCGCCGGCAACACGGTGGTGGGGAAGCCGTCGGAGCTCACGCCGCTGTCCACGCTCATGCTGGCCGATTGCTTCGCGGAGCTGCCGCCGGGCGTGGTGAACCTGGTGGCCGGCGCGGGCGACGTGGGCGCGGCGCTCGTGGACGACGCGCGCATCGAGGGCGTGGCCTTCACCGGCTCGGTGGAGACCGGCAAGAAGGTGGCGGCGGCGTGCGCCTCGCGGATCGCGCGGATGAACCTCGAGATGGGTGGCAAGGACCCGTTCATCGTGTGCGCCGACGTGGCGGCCGACGTTGGCGTGGCCGCACGCGGCGGGGCGTGGGCGGCCTATCTGAACGCCGGCCAGGTGTGCACGTCCGCCGAGCGCTTCTACGTGGCGCGCGAGGTGTACGACGACTTCGTGTCCGAGTTCGTGGACTACACGAGCTCGCTGCGCGTGGGCGACCCGATGGACGGCTCGACCGATCTCGGCCCGATGGTCTCGGCGCCACAGCGGGCGAAGGTCGAGGCCCAGCTCGAGGCGGCCGTGGGCGCGGGCGCCGAGGTGCTGGTGGGCGGCGACCGCGCCGGCTTCGAGCGCGGCCACTACCTCGCGCCCACCGTCGTGACGGGCGCGCCGGACTCGACGGCCCTGCTCCGCGAGGAGACCTTCGGCCCGGTGGCGCCGATCGTGCCGGTGGACTCGCTCGACGAGGCGATCCGGCTGGCGAACGGCACGCGCTTCGGCCTCGGCGCCAACGTCTATACGCGCGACCTCGAGACCGCGGTGCGCTGCATGCGCGAGATCAAGGCCGGAACGGTCTGGATCAACGACCCGCTCACCGACAACGACGCTGGGCCGTTCGGCGGGATGAAGCAGTCCGGCTTCGGCCGCGAGCTCGGGCAGGAGGGTCTCGAGGCCTTCCAGGAGACCAAGCACGTCCACATGGAGACGAAGATCGGGCTGAAGGACTGGTGGTACCCGTACGGGCGGGGCGATAAGGCGCCGCCGTCGGCGCGGGCGCCTAGCCGGCAGCGCGGGCCAGCGCCACCGAGAACGCGGCGTCCTCGTCCACGCGGACCTCGCCTCCGCCGCGCAGCTCGACCTCGAGGTCGGCGAACACGCAGATGGCTCGCTCCAGCGTGGTCACGTCGGCCTTCTTCGCCTTCGCGATCACCTTCTTGGTCGCCCATGGAGGCCCCTTCAGGGCCTCGCCGACCTTGGCGTCCGGCATGCCGGCGCTGAGCAGCGAGGCCGCCTGGTGCACCTCGCGGAGCCTCCGCACGAGCGGGAAGATCAGCCGGCCCGGCTTTTCGCCGTGCTCGTCGAGCTGCTCCGCAAGCGCCAGCGTCTCCTTCAGGTCGCCGGCCACGAGCGCGTCCGCGAGGTCGTAGGCGCCGGGCGCGGTGTCGGTTGCCGCGAGGCGCTCGACATCGGCCGGCGTGACGTTCACGGACGGGTGAAGCGCGAGGCCGATCTTCTCCAGCTCGCGCGACAGCCGCTGCTGGCTCGTGCCGACTCGCGCCACCAGCTCCTTCGCCGCCTCGGGGTCCAGCTGCAGTCCCAGCTCGCGGGCGTGGCCGATGCACCACTTGGGCAGCTCCCACGGCTTCGGGGCGGCGTATTCGCGGGTTTCCCCGCCTGCCTTCTCGACGGCCTTCGCCAGCTGCTTCACCGACTTGCCGCGCGCGACCAGCACCAGCACCGTGTCCGGCGGCAGCTGGTCGAGCGCCTGTTCGAGCGGGCCGAGCTGGGCGGCCTTCCAGGCGCCCACGTCGTCGACCAGGAGGTAGCGGGTGGCGGTGTCGAAGCTCAGCATCGCCAACGCGTTCGCCACGTCGGCGGGCTCGCTCTGGCGGGCGTCGAAGCCCTCGAGCCCGCCGGGGCCGCGCTCGTCCTCCGCGCGCCGCCGCACGCGGGCGCGCCAGGCGTCGATCTTGGCGTCGTCGTCGCCGCAGACGAGATAGGCGGGCTTCAGCTCGGCCACTCGCCCGAGTCTACGGGCGGGCCAAGCGGAGCTACGTCAGCGCTCGGTCGCCACCCTCATGGCGCCGTGCGTGACCGTCAGCGTCACGGTGCCGTCCTCGTCGGTGCGATAGGTCGCTATGCCGGCGTGACGCAGGGCCGCCAGCGTGGAGGGCGTCGGATGGCCGTAGCTGTTGTGGGCGCCCACCTCGATCGCGGCGATCTTCGGCCGGAGGCGGTCGAGCACCTCGGGGAGACCCGGGTCGGCGCTGCCGTGGTGGGAGACCTTCATCGCCTCGACGGGCGGGAGCGGGTAGCGGAGGATCGCGTCGGACTCGGCGTCCGCCGACAGCCAGAGGTCGAAGGCGCCCTGGGAGACCACGGCGGCGACGCCGATCGGGTTCGGGTCCTCCGGCGGAGGCGCGCCCGGCTCGTACGGCGGTGGGCCGAGGATCCGCACGGTCATCCGGCCCACGTGGAGCACCTCGCCGGCGAGGGCATGCGCGCGGCGGATGCCCGCCTCGTCGGCCTCGCGGAGCATGTGGTGGTAATCCGCGTCGCGGGTGCCGTAGCCGTTGGTGAGGAGCAGGCCGATCGGCATCCGGCCGATCAGCTCGTGGAACCCGCCCTGGTGGTCGCGCGACTGGTGCGTCGAGACCGCGAGGTCGAGCCGCCTGACACCCGCCGCGCGGAGCTGCCGGTAGACCGCGCCCTCCGGCGGGCCCGCGTCGAACAGCGCGTTCGCGCCGTGGCCGTCCTGGACGAGCGTGGCGTCGCCCTGGCCGATGTCGAGAAACCTCACCGTCAGGTCGCCGGGCGGCGACGGCGAGCCGAGCCCCGTGGCGGTCGCGAGTGCGAGGACTATCAGAACGAGGACGAGCAGCGCGACGCGGAAGGAGCGCGGGGCGCGCCGCCAAGCGGCGGCCCGCTCGGCGTAGCCCGGCCGGAGGGCGGCACGCCTCCTGCGGCGTGCGGCCAGCCGGACGCCGAGGGTCGCGGCGGCGATGAGGAGGTAGGCGGCGGTGACGTCTCCTGCGGAATGCAGCGGCAGCGCCAGCCGGCTGCCCTGGATGCCGGCGCACCGCTCCGCGAGGCCCTCGAGATAGGCGAGCGGGATCCTGGTCAGCGGACCGAGCAGCTCCGCGACCTCGCGTGCGGGCGGGACCGCTGCGCCGACGATGCCCAGTGCGGCCTTGACCATCCCGAGCCACATCGCGGGCGCGACCGCGGGCAGCGCGAGAAGGTTGGCGAGCAGTCCGGCAAGTGGCACAGCACCGAAGTGGAACGCCACGAGCGGACCGGTCGCAAGAGTGGCTGCAAGCGTGATCGCGACGCCCTCGGCAAAGCCGCGGACGAGGGCGCGGGCGAGCCGCAGCCGCGCGACCGGTGCCGCGACCGCGGACGCCGGCGCGAGCCGCAGCCGCGCGACCGGTGCCGCGACCGCCGACGCCGGCGCGAGCGGTGACGATGCAGCCCCCGCCGGCCGGCCGGGCGGAGCGGCGACAGGGAGGAGTTCCTCAGCGGCTCTCGCGAGCGCGGCTCCCAGGGGGCGGCCCACCGCGAGGATTCCGGCTACGGCGGCGAAGGAGAGCTGCCAGCCGGGGTCGGCGCTCACACGGGGATTAAGCGCGAGGGTTGCGGTGGCGGCCAGGAGGAGCGCGTACCAGCGCGACGCGGGCCGGGAGAGCGTCATCGCGGCGATCCCGGCGGCGCCCATGACGCCCGCCCGCTGCAGCGACGGGCCGGCGCCGGCCAGCGGTACGTACAGAGCGATGAGAGCGAGGAGCGCTGTTCCGCGGACGACCGGGCCGGCCCGCACGAGCGCAAGGAGCGGCATCGCGAGTGCCACGAGGAGCATCACGTTCTGGCCGCTCACCGCCAGCAGGTGGCTGAGGCCCGAGTCCCGCCAGTCCTGGCGAGTGGTCTCGTCGATCGCCTCGTCCTGGCCGAGCACCATGCCGCGAGCGAGGGCGGCCTCGGGCGGAGGAAGACCCGCGGCGACGGCGCCCTGCGCCCGCCTGCGCATGCCATCGAGCGCGCCGGCGATACCGCCACGACGGCGGCCGGTCGCACGCGCTCGGTCGAGCAGGAGCTCGCCGGCGATGCCGGCGTGGCGGAGCTGGTCGGCGAAGCCGGAGCCATCGGGCCCAAGCGGCCTGACCTGCCCATCGGCGGCGAGCTCGGCACCGACGTCGAGTCCGGGCGGCAGGCGCGTCCACCGGGCGATGCGCATGAGGAGCCGGACGCCGCGGAGCCGCCCGGACACGACAGCCACCTCCGCGGAGGCGCCGAACGGGTTGGGGCGGGGCGCTGAGAGGAGGTGGAGCGGGAGGTTCTGGACGTGGGCGTTTTTCACCCGCGCGACCGGTGCATCGAGCACCCGCAGCCGCGCCTCTCCAACGGCAGCACCGAGGAGCACGGCCGCAACCGCGATGGCCGCATGGTGGTCGGGAATCGTTGCGTTTTTCGCACCGATTCCCGACCACCGTGAGCTCAGGACGGCTGCGCCGAGGGCGATTGCCACGCCCAGCGTCACCGCCGGTCGCTCGGTCGAGGTGAGCAGCCCGGCCGCGAGCCCTCCCACCGAGACGTGGGCGGGTGTCACCTTCCTCATGGCTGCAGTGCGTCGCGCAGCGTGGCCAGGCGCTTCTCCCCGATGCCGTCCACCTGTGCCAGCTCGTCGATCGAGCCGAAGCCGCCGTGGGCGTCGCGGTACTCGACGATCCGCGCCGCCAGGGTCGGACCGATGCCGTCGACCTCGTCGAGCTGGTCCGGGGTTGCCGTGGAGAGGTGGACCTGCGAGCCGGGCGATTCCGCCGCGGCACCCGTTCCGGCCGCCCCGCGCACCGGCACGACGATCTGCTGCCCGTCCTGGACCTTCGCCGCGAGATTCACCGCGGTGAGATCAGCTCGGCGAGTCGGCCCCCCTGCCCGCTTCAGAGCGCCGGCCACCCGTGTGTCCGCAGGAAGCCGGAGAAGTCCGGGCCTCCGGACTGCTCCGGCAACGTGGACGAAGAGCTCGGGCGTACGGGAGCGACGGGTGTGATGGCCCCCGCTGCCCTCCATCCTCACCGCCGGCGCGTCCGCGCCCCCTCCCCCGAACACCCGCGTCGCGGCGAAAACCGCCAGCGCCGCCGCCACCAGCCAGACCACCACCGTCGAGCGCGCTCCGCCATCCACACGCCGACCGTAAGAAGAAGCGCCTCACACCAGGGGCACGAGCGTGACGATGGCGTAACTAGATCAGCGGATCTCGAAGCGGGACAGTCCCTCGGGCTCCTCCGTGCTCTCGTCAACCGACGACACGTCCGCTCCGCGCGGGCCGTGGGAGCACCAGTCCACCATCGCGCTCACCGCGCCCGGCTCGCCCTCGAACACCGCCTCGACCGCTCCGTCCCGCCGGTTGGTCACCCAGCCGGCCACTCCACGGGAGCTCGCCTCGCGCCGGCAGGAGTCCCTGAAGAACACGCCCTGGACGCTTCCGCGCACCACGACTCTCCGCCGGACCTGCTCACTCATACAATCGTGCGCGCATTGGAGGGATCAGAGGCAACCGCCACCGCCTGGGGCGTGGACTCGGAGTATGGACGCCTGCTCGACGTCCTGCTCTGCCCGCCCGACAACTTCCGCTGGCTGCCGGCGAGCGCCATCTCCCGCGCCACGATCGAGAGCGGGCTGACCTTCAGCAGGGAGGACGCGCAGCGCCAGCACGCCGAGATGGTGAGCGTCTACGAGGAGGCCGGCGTGACCGTTCACCTCCTCGAGCCCGACCCCGCCCTCCCCTACCAGGTGTTCGCGCGCGACTCGAGCATCAATGTGCCGCAGGGCCCGATCGTCACCCAGTGCCACCAGTGGTGGCGGCGCGGCGAGTACTCGCCCGTGATCCGCTTCTACCAGGACAACGACATCCCGATCCACCGGATGATCACCGCGGCCGCGCTCGAGGGCGGTGACTTCATGATCGTCGAACCGGGCGTGGCGGTGATCGGCAACGGCGAGGAGCGGACCGAGGAACCCGCGGCGCGTCAGCTCGCCGGCTGGCTCGAGGCCGACGGCTGGGAGGTGCGCATCGAGCGCATCCCGCCGCACTTCCTCCACATCGACGTGCTCGCGGCGATGCTCGGAGAGAAGCTCGCCGCGGTGTGCGTCGAGCAGGTGGGCTCCGGGTTCGTCAGCTGGCTCGAGTCGAAGGGCGTGGAGATCGTGCCGGTGCCCCTGAGCGACGCGCTCAAGCTGGGCGTGAACGGCGTCTGCCTGGGCGGCGATCAGGTGCTCACGAGCGCCGAGTCGAAGGATCTGAACGACCGCCTTCGTGCGCTCGGGCTGACGGTGTACGACCCCGAGCTCGCGGCCTTCACCCTCGGCGGCGGGGGCGCGCACTGCCTGATGCAGGCGATCCGCCGCGAGCGCGTGGGGTAGCTAGGGCTCGACCACCACGCGTAGGGTGCGGAGCGCGCGGTCGCTCGCCCCGCGCAGGCTGCCGCCGTGGGCGATCGTCTGCTCGATGTAGTCGAGCGTCTCCGCGGTCAGGCGCTCACCCGGCAGCACGTTCGGGATGCCGGGTGGATAGGCGGCCAGCGACTCGGCCGCCACGCGCCCCACGGCGTCACGCGCCACCACGACCTCCTGAGGCCCGAGGAACGCCTCGCGCGGCGTCATCACCAGCTCGCCCCACGGCGGCGGCGCCGTGAACTGGACGGCGGCGGCCTCCCGCTCGGCCTCGCTGGTCGACTCGATCACCCCGCGCAGCGCGCCGAGCAGCCGCTGGCTCGAGGCGGTGGCGTCCTCGCCCATGCCGAACACCGCCACCATCACGTTCTCGCCCGCCAGCTCCATCAGCACGTCGTGGTCCTCACGCAGGCGGCGGGCGATCTCGTAGCCGCTCATGCGCGTGCCGCGAACGTCGATGGCGAGCCGCAGCGGGTCATAGTCGAACACACCGCGCGCGCCGGCCAGCCGCTCGTCCAGCACATCGAGCCCGGGAATCTCGCGGAGCGCCTCGCGCGTGTGAGCGAGGGCCGCGAGCGTCTCCCCCACGAGCTCGCGCCCGCGCGTGGCCGCGAGCCGGCGCGCCGCGTCGAGCGAGGCCATCAGTATCGAGCTCGGGCTGGTGGATTCGACCAGCGTCACGCACCGGTCCACCACCTGCTCCTCGATCAGGTCGCCGTCGCCGAGGTGGATCATGGCCGACTGGGTCAGGCTCCCGACCACCTTGTGGATGCTCGAGATCACCAGGTCCGCACCCAGGCTGAGGGCGGTGGCGGGCAGGTCCTCGTGGAAGGGGAGGTGCGACCCCCACGCCTCGTCCACCACCAGCGGCACGCCGTGTGAGTGCGCCACCTCGGCCAGCCCGGCCACGTCCGCAACGGCGCCGAAGTAGGTCGGCGACACCACAGTCGCGCCCACCGCATCGGGCGTCTCGGTGAGGGCGCTCTGGAGCGTGTCGGGCGTCATGCAGTGCGCGATGTGCAGCTCCGGGTCCAGCTCGGGCGAGACGAACGTGGGCCGCAGCCCCGACATGATCAGCGCGTCGATCGTGCTCGAGTGCGCGTTCCGCTGCGTGACCACGCAGTGACCCCGGTGTCCGAGCGTGAGGAGCGCCACGTGGTTCCCCTGGGAGGCGCCGTTGATCAGCCACCAGGTGCGCTTGGCGCCCCAGGCGTCGGCGGCCAGCTCCTGCGCCGCGCGGAACGGCGTGGGCTCGTCGCCCACGTCGATCCCGTAAGTGAGCGCCGGGATGTCCAGCGCGAACGGGCGCTCCCCGAGCGCCTCGAGCAGCCCCGGATCCGCTCCCGCACCGCCCTTGTGCCCGGGCACGTGGAAGCGGCCCGGATTGCGGGCGGCGTACGCGCGCAGCGCGTCGAGATACGGCGTGTCGGACTGGGCGGCCAAGAGAGTCCGCGAGTCTAGGTGCTGAGATCGCCCAGGACCGTGTCGACAGCCGCCGCGGCGTCCGGCACGGAGGCCACGCCGGCGACGTCCCACGTGCCGATCCCGACCACCCGTTTCCCCGCCTTCAGCGCGAGGGCGATCTCCGAGAGCGTCCCGTACCCGCCGCCGACCGCGACCAGGGCATCCGCCGCGCGCACCACCAGCGCGTTCCGGGCCTCGCCGAGCCCGGTCGGGATCGCGGCGTCGACGAACGGGTTGGCCGCGGAGCGGTCGGCGCCCGGCAGGATGCCGAGCGTCATCGCGCCCGCCTCCTTGGCGCCGCGGCACGCGGCCTCCATCACGCCACCGAGGCCGCCGCAGACCACGACGACGCCACGGGTCCCGAGCTCGCGGCCGACCGCCTCGGCTGCCTCGCACTCCTCGGGAGTGGCCTCGCCCGGGCCTACTACGGCGATGTACGTCAGGGCCGCGGCGGAGCGTCGGCCCGGATCGTGGGCTCCTCGTCGGGCGGCGGCGGGCCGCCCGCGGCGGGGCGTGCCGGCGGCGCGTCGGGAGGAGGCCCTCCGGTCGTGACCGTGGCCCCGCGGCCGCGCGGCTCGACGGAGATCGCGATGCGGGCCGTGGACAGCACGGCGCCGAGCAGCATCAGCGCCGATCCCCCGAGGCCGAGCCACAGCCCGGTGCCCTCGTCCAGGTCCACGCCGGCGGGCGGATGATTGATGAGCTGCGTCACCACGATGATCAGCGCGGCCGCCCCGACCGCCAGCCCGGTTCCGGGCCGAAACGGCGTCTGCAGCAGCCCGAGCGCGATCGCGAGGGTCGCGATCGCCACGAGGGCGAGCACCACCAGCACCAGGTCCCAGACCTCGAACGCGGTGAATGCCGAGAACCGCCCGTACCAGTCGAGCCCCAGGCTCACGATCAGGAGGATGCCGCCGATCGCCGCGATCAGCGGGCCTATCGGAATGTGCGTCTCATGCGGTCGCGCGCTCATCGCACCACGAAGTTCACGAGCTTGCCGGGCACGATCACAGTCTTCACGATTTCTCCTCCGTCCAAACGCATGGCGAGCTTGTCGGAGCCGCGCGCCAGCTCCTCCAGCTCCTCCCTGGACGCGGTGGACGGCGCGGCCAGCCGATCGATCAGCTTTCCGTTCACCTGCACCACCAGCTGGATCTCGTCGCGCGCGAGCAGCGCTGGATCGGCCTCGGGCCACGGCTCCTCCCACACCCGCCGGCCGGTCATCATCTCGTACACCTCCGCCCCGAGGTGCGGGGCGAAGGGGAAGATCAACGACCCCGCGGTTGCGACCGCGAACCGCACGTCGCCCGGCGGCGCGGACCCGCGCTGCCGGTAGATCTCGTTGGTCAGCTCCATCACGGCGGCGATCGCCGTGTTGAAGCCGAAGTTGGTCTGCATGTCGCGCGTGACCTTGTCGATCGCCCAGTGCGCCTTGCGGAGCAGGGCGCTCGGCTCGCCTGAAACGGAGTCGGGCCGGTCGGGGCTCTGTTCACCGACCTCCGCCGCCGCTGTCCACAGGCGCGACAGGAAGCGGTGCACGCCGCCCACGCCCGAGTCCTGCCAGTCGGCGTCGTCGGACGGCGGGCCGATGAAGAGGATGTAGCAGCGCGCCGTGTCGGCGCCGAAGCGCTCCACGTACTCCATGGGCGACACCGTGTTGCCCCGCGACTTGGACATCTTCGTGCCGTCGCGCGTGATCATCCCCTGCGTGAAGAGCCGCGCGAACGGCTCCTGCACGTCCAGCAGCTCCATGTCCGCGAGCGCCTTCACGAAGAAGCGCGCGTACATCAGATGCAGGATCGCGTGCTCGACCCCGCCGATGTACTGGTCCACCGGCATCCACTTCTTCACGACCTCGCGGTCCCACGGGGCCTGGTCGTTGTGCGGGTCGCAGTAGCGGAGGAAGTACCAGGACGAGTCGACGAACGTGTCCATCGTGTCCGTCTCGCGCAGTGCCGGGCCGCCGCACTTGGGGCAGGTGACGTTCACCCAGTCCTCCGCCGCGGCCAGGGGCGACTTGCCCTTCGGCGCGTAGTCCTCCACATCCGGCAGCTCGACGGGCAGCTCATCGTCGGGCACGGGCACGAGGCCGTCCTTCTCGCAGTGCACGATCGGGATTGGGCAGCCCCAGTAGCGCTGCCTCGACAAGAGCCAGTCGCGCAGCCGGTAGCTCACCGTGCGCCTGCCCTGCCCCTCCGAGTCGAGCCAGTCCACGATCTGCTCGTAGGCGTCGCGGTTGTGGAGGCCGTCGAAACGGCCCGAGTTGACCATCGGGCCGTCGTCCGTGCAGGGCAGCTCGCCGCAGTCGATCACAGGCCTGATCTCGATGTCGAACTGGGTGGCGAACTCGAAGTCGCGAGCGTCGTGCGCCGGCACGCCCATCACCGCGCCGGTGCCGTACTCGAGCAGCACGTAGTCGGAGACCCACATCGGGATCTCCTCGCCCGTCGCCGGGTTCGTGACGGTCCGGCCCAGCGGGACGCCCGTCTTCTTGCGGTGCTCGTCGCCGCGCTCCTCCGCCGACTCGGTGAGCGCGCGGTTCACGTAGTGGTGCACCTCCTCCGAGTCGTTCAGGCGCAGCACGTCCGGGTGCTCGGGCGCGAGCACGAAGAAGGTCGCGCCGAAGAGCGTGTCCGGCCGCGTCGTGAAGACCGGGTAGTCGATCCCCATCTCCTTGCACTGAAAGACCACCTCGGCGCCCTCGGAGCGGCCGATCCAGTTCCGCTGCATCGTGACCACGTGCGGCGGCCACTCGATCGTCTCGAGATCGTCCAGCAGGCGGTCGGCGTAGTCCGTGATCTTGAAGAACCACTGCTCGAGCTGCCTGATCTCGACCAGGTGGCCGCAGCGCTCACAGCGCCCGTCGATCACCTGCTCGTTGGCGAGCACCGTCTGGTCGTGCGGGCACCACTTGACCGCCGCCTCCTTGCGGTAGGCGAGGCCGCGCTCGTACATGCGCAGGAAGATCCACTGGGTCCAGCGGTAGTACTCGGGCTGGTGCGTGCCGAACTCGCGCGTCCAGTCGATCGAGACGCCCAACCGGCGGAGCTGCCGGCCGAACGCCGCGATCGACTCGTCGGTCGACTTGCGCGGCTGCTGGCCCGTCTTGATCGCGTGGTTCTCCGCGGGCAGTCCGAAGGCGTCGTAGCCCATCGGGTGGAGGACGTACTCGCCCCGGCGCCGGTGGAAGTGGGCCACCGCGTCCCCCACGGCGTAGTTCTTCAGGTGCCCGATGTGCGGCTCGCCGCTCGTGTACGGCAACATCTCGAGCACGTACGACTTCCGCTTCCCGGAAAAGTCGTTCGAGACCTCCCATGTGTGCTCGTCCGCCCACACCTTCTGCCACCTGGGCTCGATCGTCTTCGGGTCATACCGGTCCACGGTGGGCAAGGGTACCCGTGGGCCGAGCGAGATCCGGGCGCGCTAGCGGTTGCGGCGGATGACCTTGCGGCTCTTGCGTCGCGGGAGCGGATGCGCCCGCGCCAGATACGAGTGGCCGGCGCGCACGAGCACGGTGCGATGGCGCCGGAAGTCGCGCACCGACACGGCGCCGCTCGTCACGCGCGTGAGCGTGCCGTCGCAGCGGTCCACGGTGAGCCAGCGGGTGCCGCGCACCGTCGCCTGGCTGTGGCGCCCGTGCGTGCGGAAGCTGCCGCCGCTGTCGCGGCCCCACAGCTTGCGCACCTTGCGGGCGCGGGAGGCGGACGCGACCGCGCCGGACCGCGCGCGTCGCTTCGCGCCCACGCGCGGACAGCTCGAGAAGCGCCCGCCGCGCAGATAGACGTCCACACGGCCGCAGCCCTCACCCGGCTGGCGCAGGGTGAAGAGGCCGCCGCCGAAGCGTCCCGTCTGGGTTCCGCCGTGGCAGCCCGCGCTGGTGAGCGACACGGCCCCGCGGCGAGTGTCGAAGGTGGCGCCAAGCGGCATCTCCGCGCCCGGCTCCATCTGCTCCCAGCCGGCGCCCGGCGCCTTCACGAGCACCGTGCCCTTGGGCTCGACCACGACGCTCTTGCCGAAATCGGGAACGACCGGCTCCACCGGATCGATCGACGTCTCGACGGGAGGCGCCTCGGTCGAGAACACGCGGTCCACGCCCTTGCTCTCCCCCGCGTCGTTCTGGGCAACCAGCCGGTAGTGGTACGTCGTCTTCGGCTGAAGCCCGTCGATCCCGGCGGTCACGGTCCTTAGGTCGTAGCCGCTCCCGGCATATGCCTCGGGCGTCTCCTGGCCGTACGCGGTGGTGGTGCCGTACTCGAAGCGGTAATCGGTGGCCTGCGAGTTCGCGCGCACCTTCCCGCGGAGGCTGGCCGATGTGGTGGCGATCGTGTCGGGCGCCATGTCGCGGACGAGCGGCGGCAGCGTGATCCGGCCGATGAGGCCCGGGTCGTTGTTCCCGGTGAACCACATGTTGCCGTCGGGGCCGGCCGTGATTCCCCAGGGACGGTCGATGCCGGAGAAACCGTCGGAGTACTCGGTGATCTCGCCGTCGATGGTGATCCGGCCGATCCGGCCGGGCGTCTTGGACTCCGTGAACCACAGGTTGCCGTCCGGGCCAGCGGCGATGCCGAGCGGACGGGAGTTCGTGGTCAGGCCGGTGGCGAACTCGGTGACGTCGCCTGTCGGCGTGATGCGGCCGATGGCGCCCGGATCAGCGTTCTCGGTGAACCACAGGTTGCCGTCCGGTCCCTTCTCGATGTCCTGCGGATTGCTGCTTCCGCTGATGCCGCTCGAGAACTCGGTGACCACGCCGCTCGTCGTGATGCGCCCGATCTTGCCGGCGTCAGCCTCCGTGAACCAGAGCGCGCTGTCGGGGCCCTTCGTGATGCCGGTCGGCCCACTCGCGCCCGACGTGACGGGGAACTCGGTGATGCTCCCGCTGGTGGTGATGCGCCCGATCAGGTTCGCCGCAGGGTCGGTGTACCAGAGGTTGTTGTCCGGGCCGACCGCGATCTCGGTCGGGTCGCCGGGAGTCGTGATGGGGTACTCGGTCACCTCACCGGCCTTGGTGACCTTCGCGATCGCGCCGTTCCCGCCCGCCATCGCGACCCACAGGTTCCCGTCCGGCCCGGTGACGATTCCGCGCGGATTGCCCGTCGGGAACCCGGCCGTGAACTCTGTGATCACGGCGCCCGGGGTGACCCGCCCGACCGCGTTGTTCTTGTCCTCGGTGAACCAGAGGTTTCCGTCCGGCCCAGGCGCGATCCCCCACGGACCCACATTGGAGCTCAGGCCGGTGCCGAACTCGGATACCGCCGGCCCACCGCCGGTGGTGGACGCCGAGGTCGCGCCAGCGCCGAACAGCGCGGCGCAGAGCGCAATCGCGATCGAAATCCGAGCCCGCACCTACCCTGTGTCGGCTGCGCCGTCCGGCACTTGATGCAACGTTCGTCCGTCGCATGGCAGCAGCCCAGGAAAAGCGGGTGGCCCCGCTCGAGCTGTTCTTCGACCTGGTGTTCGTGTTCGCGATCACCCAGGTCACGGCGTTCATGTCCCACGACCCCAGTTGGGAGGGCCTGGGCCGGGGCATGCTCATCCTGTCGGCGCTGTGGTGGGCCTGGGCGGCCTACGCCTGGTTGACGAACTACATCGCCGCCGAGGAGGACCGCGAGCGGCTCCTGATGCTCGCCGTGATGGGTGCCTTCCTGGTCGCCGCGCTGGCCGTGCCAGAGGCGTTCGGGGAGCACGCCCTGCTGTTCGCCATCGCCTACGCGGCGGCGCGATGGCTCCACATCTTCATCTTCGCCGAGGCCAACGACGACGTCGACGCCGGGGAGGCCATCCGGCGGCTGTCGCGCACCGCGCTGCCAGCGCCGCTGCTCCTCATCGGCGCGGCGTTCCTCGACAGCCCGGCCCGAGAGGTCGTCTGGGTGCTTGCCCTCTCGACCGACTTCCTCGGTCCGTACGTCTTCGGCGTCCGCGGCTTCCGCGTGTCCCCGGCCCACTTCGCCGAGCGGTTCTCGCTGATCGTGATCATCGCGCTGGGCGAATCGATCGTGGCCATCGGCACCGGCCTCGGCCACGAGCTCGATGCCGGCAAGGTCACCGCGGCGCTGCTCGGCCTCGTGCTCGCGTTCGGAATCTGGTGGGCCTATTTCGACGTGGTCGCGATCGTCGCGGAGCGCCACTTCCGCGAAGCGCAGGGCCTGCGCCGCCTCAAGCTGGCGCGCGACTCCTACAGCTACCTCCACCTGCCGATGATCGCGGGCATCGTGCTGATCGCTCTCGGCGTGAAGAAGGCCGCCGGCCACGTGGACGAGCCGCTCGACACCGTGCCGGCGGTGGCGCTGTTCGGGGGTGTTGCGCTCTACTACGCCGGCCACATCGGCTTCCGGCTGCGGAACGTCGGGACGCTCAACCGCCCACGGCTCGTCGCGGTCGCGCTCTGCCTCGCGCTGATTCCGGTCGGGACCGCGGTCGACGCGTTCGTGGCGCTGGCAATCGCGGCCGCCGTCACATCAGGCGTGATCGCCTACGAGACGATCCGATATGCCGAGGCCCGGCGCCGGATCAGGCACGAAACCGCTTAGCGTCAGGCGGCGGTGTCCGCCTCCGCGGGCGGCTCGAGCGGCGCGAAGCACTCGTCGTAGAGGTCCGCCGCAAGCGGAAGGAACGCGTCCACGAGCGCCGGGTCGAGGTGAGTGCCGCGCAGGCTCGCGAGCTCGCGCATGACGTCGCGCAGCGGCCAGGCGTCCTTGTAGGGCCGCGGGGAGAGCAGCGCGTCGAAGACGTCGCAGACCGCGCAGATCCGGGCGGCCAGCGGGATCTCCTCGCCCTTCAGGCCCTCCGGGTAGCCGGACCCGTCCCAGCGCTCGTGGTGGCTCAGGGCGATCTGCTCGGCCATCTGCACGAGCGCCGACTTCGACCCGGACAGGATGCTCGCCCCGATCGTCGTGTGGGTCTTCATCTTCGCCCACTCGGCCGGGTCGAGCTTGGCCGGCTTGAGCAGGATCTCGTCGGGAATGCCGACCTTGCCCACGTCGTGGAGCGCGCTGGCGTGCCGCAGGAGGTCGGCCTCGACGATGCTCAGCCCGACCTCGCGGGCGAGCCGCTCGCACAGCCGGCCCATCCGCTCGATGTGCACACCCGTCTCGGCGTCCCGCCACTCGACGGCCACGCCGAGCCGGTGCGCGATCTCGCGCTCGGCGTCGGCAAGGTCCGCGGTGCGCTCGCGCACGCGCTGCTCGAGCAGCTCGTTGTCGCGGCTCACGCGGTAGCGCACGCGGCGTTCGGCGAACTCGCTCCAGGCGATCGCGCCGAACGCGCCGAGGATCAGCGCGAGGAGCGGAGCGGCGATGTCGACGATCGTGCCGGCCTCGAAGGCAACCTGGGCGGCCACGAGGAACGCGGCCCCGGCCGCGACCGTGAGCGCGCCCACCACGCCGAGCGGGAGACGCCAGCGCACGAGCGGCGGCAGCATCGCGAGCAGCGCGAGGACGAGCAGGTCGACCCACGGCGGCGCGGATCGGAGCGGCAGCCCGTGTAGCGCGGTCCAGATCGCGTTCGCCTGGACCTCGGCTCCCGCCATCAGCTGCTCGCCCCCGACGGGAGTCGAGTGCACGTCGCGGAGCGTCGGCGCCGTGCCGCCGACCACGACGACCTTGCCACGGAGCTTCGAGTCGGGCACCTTGGCGTGCAGGACGTCCGAGAAGGAGACGGTGGGGATCGTGCCGGGCGGGCCGCGATAGTCGATCCAGGCACGCCCGTCGCGGAAGCCGTCCGGATCGGGCGTGTGATGCGTGAGCCGCTCGGTGGTCGCGACGGCGATGCTCTCGAGGCCACCCACCTCGCGCGGGAAGCTGGCGACGGCGCCGCTCGTGTCGTTGCGGAGGTCGGACGCGGCGGCGCGCGAGTCGATCGCGCGGAGGTTCTCGTCGCCGCCGAGCACGCGAGTATGGCCGTGGCCGTCGCTCTCGCTGGTGGCGAGGATGGCGCCGCCGGCGTCGCCGAGGGCGTCGTAGAGCCTGAAGTCCTGGGTCCGGGTCGTGGGCTCGGTGAACTGGACGTCGTAGACGATCGCTCGGGCGCCCGCCCTGTGGAGGCGGCGCACGACCTGGGCGTGCTTCGAGCGCGGGAAGGGCCAGTTGTGGTTCAGGTCCGTGAAGGTCTTGGCGTCGATACCGACCACGACGAGCCCCTCGACCCCCTCCGTGCCGCGCACGTCGAAGCGCGCCTTGAGCGCCTCGCGCTCGAGCGGGGCGAGCGCGCCCGACTCGCGGGCGGCCACCCCGATCGCGCATGCGGCGAGCGCGACGCCCGCCAGCGCGGCGAGGCGACGGCGACCGGTCATCGGGGCTGGGGCGGCCAGGGAGTCCATGGTCAGGACCGGAGGCGCGCGGCGCGGCGCGGCGCACTAGCGAGATAGCGGTGCCCGGCACGCACCAGGATGTTCCGCCGGCGGCCGAAGTCACGCCCGTCGACGAGGGCGAGGTCCCACGGGCCGGCGTTCATGGTCAGCCCGTTCTGGTACTCGGTGACCGACGGATCGTGAGCGGCAGCAGGAAGCGCCCCGGTCGCGCCGAGGAGCATCAGATCCAGCGAGGTCGCGATCGCGATCCGTGCCCGCACACAGAGCTTGTCGGGTGGCCGGCTACCCCGCTTGAGTGGACGTTCGTCCGCTCGGGCTAAGTCAAGCGTCCAGGGGCCGCGCGGTCACGGTCGGGAAGCGTCAGGGCCCGGAGTCCGGCGCGCGCAGCCGCGCGGCGAGCTCGGTGACGGTCTCCCCCGCGGCGTCGAGGCTCGAGGGCGAGAGCTTGTCGAGGCCGTCGCTGAGGTCATGGCCGTGGTAGCGCCAGTCGATCAGATCGACGGAGGGGACGCCGGAGCGGAGGAAGGGCGAGTGGTCGTCGACGATGTCCTCGGTGGAGTAGTCCGGGAAGAAGCGCTGCGCGCCAACGTGGCGGGCGGCCGAGCGGAGCCGGCTCCACAGCGCGATGCTGGAGCTGCCCTCGCGGGGCAGCTTGAGGCCTCTGTTGCCCACGTAGTCGAGCAGGACCATGCTCGCGGTCTCGCCCGGGTGGGCCTTCACGTAGGCGCGCGAGCCGCGGAGGCCGGAGTGGTAGAAGTCGCGGCTCTCCTCGGGCAGCCCGGCCGCGGGCTCCTCACCGTCGAAGAGGACGAACCGAACCTGGCGCGAGCCGGCCGCGACGTCCGCCCGGGCGAGCGCGCGCGCCACCTCGACGACGACCGCTGTGCCGGCCGCGCCGTTGTTGGCGCCGACGAAGCCCTTCGGCTTGACGAGCGTGTCGTAGTGCGCGCCGACGACGATGCCGGGCTTCGTGCCGGGCAGCGTGCCGACGACGTTCCGGAGCCCCGGCTCACCCGGAACCGGCTCGAACCGTGCCTCCGGCAGCATCCGCCGCAACCGCTCAGCCAGCCTGCGCAGCTCGGGCGACCCGGCGGGCCGCTGACCCACCGCCACCTGCTCCTTGACGAGCCGCCACGCGGCGTCCGAATCGAACCGATTCACCTTCAGCTCACCCCGGCCGGCGTGAGCCGTCGTCCGACGACCCGCACGCCGAGACGCCGAGCGCGCCGGCGCACAGAACGAGCGCGATACCCGCAGGCCGCCGAAGCACGGCGGGAAGTGTGGCCGATGGCCCAGCGGAAAGGGGACGGTCAGGCGACGGACCGCCCCGTCAGGCCGCGACCAGCTGAAGCGTGGGCTCAACGGGCGTGACCCGAACATACGGCCGGCCCCGCCGGCTGACGAGCACCTCATGCCCCTCGCCGGCCTTCTCGAGGTAGTAGCCGAAGTGGTTGCGGAACTGGTTGGCGCCGACCTGGAGTGTGTCGGGCGGCGGTGCGGAAGTGGAGCTGAGGGGACTCGAACCCCTGGCCCTCAGAGTGCCACTCTGATGCTCTACCAGCTGAGCTACAGCCCCGGGCAACTCAAAATCTACCGCAAGATTGAGACATGCCCGCTGGCCATTCTTGGGCGGCTGTGAGCCGGAGGTGGATGGCTCGGCGCCCAGCGACGAGAGCGATGGGCAGCAGGTAGCACCGGTCCAACGGGTGGCAGTAGACCGCCACGAAGTCGATCTCGTCGGCGGAGTAGCTGCTCCGGACGTAACCCTCCGTCGGCGACAGCCAGGACCCCTGAAGCTGGACCTTGATGATCGCGCCGTCGTCGTCCAGACCGCCCCACTTGCACTGGACCCGGAAAATCCGTCTCGCCGATCTCGAACCCGAGGTCGTAGCGCGCCTGCTCGACCATGGGACGTAGTACCGCGATGCCGAGTTCGGTCGCTGCGGCTGCGATTTCCGTCTCGGCTATCCCTCCCTTTTGACTCACTCGACAGCACGAACGCATGTTCGCATACTGATCGGACGGAAAGTGGTCAGCCGACGCTGCGGGCGGGGCTTCGCCCCACAGGTTTTCGAGCCTGTAGTACTCCCGTGCCTCGGGCGTGAAGATGTGTACGACCACGTCCCAGTAGTCCATGAGGATCCAGCGCGCCTCGCGGTCGCCCTCGGTGCGACGGGGCAGGAGGCGCTCGCGGGTCGCGTCGATCGCGCCGCCCTTCTTCAGCTCCTCGTAGATCCCGTCGTGGATCGCCTTCGCCTGGCGCTCCGTGTTGCCGGAGCAGATCACGAAGAAGTCGGTGTACGACACGATCCCGCGCAGGTCGATCACGCGGATGTCGATCGCCTTCTTGTCGGAGGCGATCTCCGCGATCCGCTCCGCGAGCGCGGCCGAGTCCAGGGTGGGCTCCGCCGCCGTCACGAGGTCACGGCCTCCTCGGCGCGTGCGGCGCCGTACAGGTCCTTTGAGGAGATGTAGTCGACCACCCTGTCGGGCACCAGATACCGAATCGGCTTGCCCTCACGCACGCGCCGGCGGATCGACGACGACGACACCTGCATCAACGGCATGTCGAGATAGCGCACGCTCCGCGCTCCCGGCACGCGCCCGATCTTGATCCCGATCGCGTTGTGGCCCCAGCTGGCCCGCTCGAACACCACCACGGTCGCCAGCTCCAGCACCCGCTCCGGCTCGTGCCAGCTGCCGAGCGCGGCGGCCTGGTCGCCGCCGAGGATCAGGAACAGCTCGTCGTCGGGGGACTCCTCCCGCAGCGCGGCCAGGGTCTCCGACGTGTAGGCGGGCGCGTCCTTGTCGACCTCCATCCGAGACACCTCGAAGCGCTCGTCGTCCGACACGGCCAGCTCGGTCATCTCGAGCCGCGCCTCGGCCCCCGGGTCCAGCTCGATCTCCCGGTGCGGCGCCACCCCGACGGGCATGAACACCACCCGGTCGAGCTCCAGCTGCACCAGTGCCTCCTGCGCGCACACCATGTGACCGATGTGCGGCGGGTTGAAAGCTCCTCCGAGGATCCCTACGCGCAAACCGGCTACTCGCGGACCTGCCCGGAGCCTTCGACCACGAACTTGTAGGTGGTGAGCTCGCGCAGCCCGATCGGGCCGCGCGCGTGCAGTTTCTGGGTGGAGTTGCCGATCTCGGCGCCCATGCCGAACACGGCGCCATCCGTGAAGCGGGTGGAGGCGTTCACGTACACCGCGGCCGCGTCGACGCCGGTCGTGAACGCCCGCGCCGAGTCCACCGACCCGGTCACGATCGCCTCGGAGTGCCCGGTCCCGTAGCGGTTGATGTGCTCGATGCCGTCCTCGACCGAGTCCACCACCTTCACCGACAGGATCAGCGCGTGGTACTCGGTCGACCAGTCCTCCTCGGTGGCCTCGGCCAGCGAGTCGCCGATCCCGCCGGCGAGCGTCCTGGTGCGCCCGTCCACGCGCAGCTCCACGCCCGACTCGCGCAGCTCTGACAGCGCGCGCGGCAGGAACTCCGCCGCCACGTCGGAGTGCACGAGGAGCGTCTCGATCGCGTTGCACACCGAGGGCCGCTGCACCTTCGCGTTCACCGCGATCCGCACCGCGTCGTCGAGATCCGCGGACGCATCCACCAGCACATGGCACACGCCGGCCGACGCGTACAGCACCGGCACCGTCGCGTGCTCCTTCAAAGCGTTCTTCAGCCCCTCGCCGCCGCGCGGGATGACGAGGTCCACCAGCCCGTCCTGCGTCGCGAGCTGACGCAGCTCGTCGCGGTCGCCGCCGGTCACGATCGAGATCGCGCCCTCCGGGATGCCGGCCCACTGGACCGCCCCGGCGGCCACCTGAGCCAGCACGGAATTCGAGTGCGCCGCGGTCGACGAACCGCGCAGCACGATCGCGTTCCCCGACTTCAGCGTCAGCGCGGAGCAGTCAATGGTCACGTTCGGGCGTGCCTCATATACCACCGCCACGACCCCGAGCGGCACGCGCACGCGCCTCACGTCGAGGCCGTTCTCGAGCCGGTGACCGTCTATCGTCTCGCCCACCGGATCGGGCAGGGCGGCGATCGTCCGCACGTCCCCCGCGATCCCCGCGAGCCGCTCCTCCGTCAGCTTCAGCCGGTCGAGCAGCCCGGACTGGAGCCCGGCGTCCTCGCCGGCCTCCATGTCGCGCGCATTCGCCTCGAGGATCTCGTGCGAGCGCTGGTCGAGGGCGTCGGCCATCGCCCCGAGCGCGGCGTTCTTCGTCGCCGTGTCGAGGGCGGCGAGCTCGCGCGACGCGGCCTTCGCCTGCGCGCAGACCTCAGCTACCGACTGAGCCGTTGTGGCCATGCAGACAGGGTATCGGGCGAGCTTGCGACGACCTCAAGCGAGAGGCGCCCCAACGAGCGCCCAGCGCCGGCTGCGAAACCGCCACGCGCACGTGACGAGCCGCACCGCGATCAGCCCCAGGAGCCCGGCCCAAACGCCCACGATCCCCCAGTCGAAGGCGAGCGCCGCGAGCGCCACCGGAACGTAGAAGCCGAACGATGCCGCCAGCATCGCGAACATGAGGAAGCGCGTGTCGCCTGCCCCGATCAGGATGCCGTCGAGCGCGAACACCGCGCCGTTCGCCGGCTGCATCAGCGCGAACAGCGGCCATACCTCCTGGGCACGGTCGATCACGTCCGCGTCGCTCGTGAACGCTCGCGGGATCACGTCGATCAGCGCGAGCATGACGAGTCCGAACGCGGCGCCGGCCACCACCGCCCACTCGATCATCCGGCGCGCGGCGGCGTACGCCTCCTCGGCGTCGCCCGCCCCCAGCGTGCGACCCACGATCACCTGCGCCGCGATCGCGATCGCGTCGAGCACGAGCGCCAGGAACACGAACAGCTGGAACGCGATCTGGTGTGCGCCGAGCGAGTCCTCGCCGACCCGCGCGAGCACCGCGCTCGCCACCAGGAACGACGCGTACAGCGCGGTCGTGCGCACGAAGATCTCGCTGCCGATCCGGACGAGCGGGCGGATCCGTTCGAGCGACGGCCGCCGCGAGTCCGCCGGCGCCGCCAGGAGCGCCAGCACGAAGGCCGCACCCATGCCGGCCTGGGCCACGACCGTGGCGGCGGCCGAGCCGCTCAGCCCCCAGTCGAGGCCGTAGATGAACACGACGTTCAGCACGATGTTCGCGAGGTTCGCGACCACCACGATCACGAGCGGGGTGCGGAGATCGGACACGCCGCGCAGGTAGCCCTGCCCCGCCAGCGCGATCAGGGCGAACGGCAGGCCGAGCGAGCCGATCCGCAGATAGTCCACCGCGAGGTCGCCCACGCGCCCGTCGCCGCCCATCAGGTCCACGAGCGGGACCGCGAGCCCGGCCAGCAGCGCGGTCAGCCCGATCCCGATCGCCGTGGACAGCCACAGGGCCTGCGCCGCGATCCGCCCTGCCGCGAGCTCCTCGCCCGCGCCCGCGTAGCGCGCCACCTGTGCCGTCGTCCCGTAGGTGAGGAAGTTGAACAGCGTGAACGTGCCGGCCAGCAGCGTGGCGGCGATCGCGAGCGCGGCGAGCTCCTCGGTGCCGAGGTGGCCGACCATCGCGGTGTCGGCGAGCAGGTAGAGCGGCTCGGCCGCGAGCGCGCCGAGCGCCGGCACGGCCAGCCGGACGATCTCCCTGTCGTACTGCGACCGGAGCCGGAACGTCACTCCAGCACGAAGTAATCCCTGTGGACGGCCTCCTCAGTGGCGCGCGGCAGGACCTCGCGCACCGCCTCCGTCTTCATGCCCTTGATCCGGCGGAGCTCGAGCGCGGAGTAGTTCACGATGCCCTTCCCGACGGCGCGCCCGTCGCAGCGCACCTCCACCGCGTCGCCGGCCTCGAACTCGCCCTCCACCTCCACCACACCCACGGGCAGGAGGCTCGTGCCGCGCTCCCGAAGCGCCAGCTCGGCCCCCTCGTCGATCACGAGCCGCCCGTGGGTCGGCTTCGCGTACTTCAGCCACAGCTTGAAGCTCGACACGCGGCCCTCCTGAGGCTGGAAGAGCGTGCCGCTCGACTCTCCGGCGAGTGCCGCCGCCACCGCCTCGCGCTCGATCCCGCTCGTGATCGTCACGGGGATGCCGGCCGCCGTGGCCATCTCGGCCGCCACCACCTTCGAGCGCATCCCGCCGGAGCCGATCGGCGAGGTGGACAGCCCGATGTCATAGCCCTCGAGCTCCTCCACGGCGCCCACCTCCTCGACCAGCCGGGCGCCGGGGTCGCGGCGCGGGTCGGCGCTGTACAGGCCACCGGTGTCCGTGAGCAGCACCAGCCGGTCGGCCCCGATCAGGATCGCCACCTGTGCGGCGAGGAAGTCGTTGTCGCCGAACGAGATCTCGTCCGTGGTGGTCGTGTCGTTCTCGTTGATCACCGGCAGCACACGCCAGCGCAGGAGCGTCTGGAGCGTGTGGCGCGCGTTCAGGTAGTGCGTGCGCGCGGACATGTCGAAGAACGTCAGGAGCACCTGCGCGGACGGAACGCCACGCTCCTGGAGCAGCTCGTCATAGACGCGATACAGCTTCCCCTGTCCGACCGCCGACGCGGCCTGCAGCTCCTCCATCGCGGTCGGCCGCATCGGCAGCTCCATCAGCCGCATGCCGGCCGCGATCGCGCCCGAGGTGACGATCACCACGCGGTCGCCGGCCCTGTGGCGAGTGGCCACCTCGTCGAGCAGCGCGCCGAGCACGTCCACGCGCAGCTCGCCGGCGTCGTCGGCGACGATGCTCGAGCCGAGCTTGACGACCACCGTCGCCACTCAGCCCGCCCCGGACAGCTTCCAGTCGCCGTCCTCCTTCTGGAGCTTCAGCTGCTGCTTCAGCTCCTGCCCGGCCCGGCCCAGCACCGCGGTGACCGTCGCGTTGTCGCCGTCGACGTTCGTGCTCACGATCCTCACCAGCCTGATGTGAAGGCCCGTGATCGCCTTCATCTCGTGCTTGCAGCTCTCCCTGGCCTTGTCCCCGGTGGTGAACGTGCTCTTCTCGCGGAATGCCTTCGTGATCAGGTCGTCGCAGTACGTGTCGGCGTCGCGCGTGTTCACGGCCTTGACGAAATCGCGCACGGTCTGCTCGGCCTGCGTCTTGTCGTCGCCACCCCCGCCGCAGCCGGCGAGCAGCAGCGCGAGCAGGCAGATCGGTGCGGCGAGACGGGCCATGGGTGACTTGTATCAGCCGGGATCGAGCTCGAAGACGATGCCGCCGATCTCCACGTCGTCGCCGGGCTCGAAGCCGGCGGACTCGAGCGCCCGGATCACTCCCAGCGCGCGCAGGCGCTCCTCGACGTACCGGAGCGCCTCGTCGTTATCCACGTCGTGCCGAGCGATCAGCCGCTCGATCCGCTCGCCCTCCACGCGGAACGCGCCCGGGCCGGTGCGCTCGACGCTGTAGGACTCGCCGCGGCCGGGCCGGTACACGCGATGGGCGGCGGGGGTGTCCGGGGCGCGGTCGCCGGCGCGGTCCTCGGGTGGCACGCGGCGGAACACGGCGTCGGCGAGCTCCCTCAACCCCTCGCCGGTGGCCGCGGAGGTGGCGAACACCTCGATCTCGAGCCGCTCGCGCCACCGCTCCACCGCGGCCTGCGCCTCCTCCGGCGGCACGAGATCCGCCTTCGACAGCGTCAGGAGCCGCGGCAACGCGGCGAGGCCGTGCCCGTGCTCGCGCAGCTCCGCCTCCACCGTCTCGTAGTTCTGCTCCGG
This sequence comes from uncultured Thermoleophilaceae bacterium, assembly GCA_963808875.1. Taxonomy (GTDB): domain Bacteria; phylum Actinomycetota; class Thermoleophilia; order Solirubrobacterales; family Thermoleophilaceae; genus JACVRW01. The sequence goes on along the minus strand of CAWEHM010000037.1, from coordinate 86,748 downwards.
GTCCGAGCCGTCGAGCGGCTTCAGGTCGAGCACGTGCACGAGCAGGCGGCAGCGCTCGATGTGCGCGAGGAACTCGTGGCCCAGCCCGGCGCCCGCGCTCGCGCCCTCGATCAGGCCGGGGATGTCCGCGATCACGAGCTGCCGGTCGTCGCGCTCGAGCGTGCCGAGCACGGGCTCGATCGTGGTGAACGGGTAGTCCGCCACCTTCGGCTGCGCGCGCGTGAGCCGGGCGAGCAGAGAGGACTTCCCCGCGTTCGGCAGGCCCACGAGGCCGGCGTCCGCCTTCAGGCGCAGCTGCAGCTCGAGCGTCCGCTCCTCGCCGGGCAGGCCGCGCTCCGCGAAGCGCGGGGTCTGGCGGGTGGCGGTGGCGAACTGCCTGTTGCCGCGGCCGCCGCTGCCGCCGCGCGCCACAACCGCACGATCGCCCGCGTTCAGCAGCTCCCAGCGGTCGCCGCCCTCGACGTCCTCGACGATCGTGCCGGGCGGCACGCGTATCTCGAGCGTGTCGGGCGTCGCGCCGTGGCGGTTGGCGCCCTCGCCGTGCCCGCCTCGCTTCGACTTGAAGTGGGCGCCGCGCCGGAAGCCGGACAGGTCGCGCAGGGAGGGATCCACCACGATCGCGATGTCGCCGCCGCGGCCGCCGTCGCCACCGTCGGGACCGCCCTTCGGCACGTGCGCCTCGCGCCGGAAGGAAACGACACCGTTCCCGCCGGCGCCAGCCTGCACGTTGATGCGCGCCCTGTCGTGGAACATGTCCTACAGGTGCTGCTCGGGCTCCCAGGTCGCCCGCGTGCCGGTCAGCCGGCCGATCAGCTCGGGGTCGTCCGGGATGATCCCGGCCTCGGGAAGCCGCTTGAGCAGCTCGACCCAGCCGGAGTGGGCCTGGAACGGCGCCCGCATGACGCGCACCGCCTCCTCCCCGCGCCCGTTGCCCGCCAGGGCGAGCCCGTACCAGAAGGCCAGCTCGAGGTTGTCGGGCTGCGCCAGGTGCGCTGCCTCGTACTCGGCGAGCGCGCCCTGGAGATCGCCGGCGCCGGCGAGGTCGTCACCGGCGCTCGCGCGGGTGTAGGCGCGGCGGAGGCCGAGCAGCCGCCGCAGCTCGCGAACCGGGTCGGGATGGTCGTCCACACGAAGGTCGATAGGCCGGTCCTCGCTCAGCGTTCCGCTCGCGCGGCCGGCCACGACCACCATGGCGGCCGACTGGCGACCGCGAATGTCGCCACCCTCGCGCTCGGCGGCGTCGAGGGCCGCGAGCATGCGCTCGGCGAGCGGCTCGCCCCGCGCCTCCGTGTACGCGCGGATCATCGCCGGCGGCACGGTGTCGCGCTGCATCATGTTGGCCTGCGCGCTCACCTGCTCGCCGAGCGCGTGACCGGCGTGCGGGATGCAGCGGAGGCCGGTGTGCACCGCCACCCGGCCGCCGTGGTCGACGAGGGCGACCTGCCGGACGGCCTCGCCGGGGTCGTCGGAGATCAGCTGCTGGAGCGCGGCCGGCGCGCTCTTGCCGTCGCGCATGAGCTCGAGTCCGCGAGGACCGAATGACGCCTCGGCGATCGACTGCGTGGCCACCGCGCCCACGCCGGGCTCCGCCCAGCTCACGATCGAGCCGACGCTGAAGAAGTGCGACTGGACCGCCACGCCGAGCTCCCCGCTCGACGGGTCCCTTGCGACGATGGAGTAGGTCAGAGCCCGGAGGCTACTCGGCTGCGGGCTCTACGGAGATCACGCGCCCGCGCCGTCCGGCCGCGAACTGCACCGTGCCGGGCCGGGTGGCGAAGATCGTGTCGTCCTTGCCGATGCCCACGCCGTCGCCGGGCTTGAAGCGGGTGCCGCGCTGGCGCACGATGATCTCGCCGCCGGTGACCGCCTGGCCGGCGAAGACCTTCACGCCGAGGCGCTGTGCGTTGGAGTCGCGGCCGTTACGGCTCGATCCGAGTCCCTTCTTATGAGCCATCCGCGTCCTCCTTCTTCGCCGCGGCCTTGCGCGCTCCCGCCTTGATCGAGCTGATCTCGAGCCGCGTCAGGTGTGCGCGCGCGCCGTAGCGGACCTTGTAGCCGCGCTTCGGCTTGAACTTCAGCCCGTGGATCTTCTTGCCCTTCTCGTGACCGGTCACGACAGCCTGGATCTTCACGCCCTTGCCGTCGAGCACGGATTTGTCGCCGTCGGCGAACATCAGCGGCTCGAGGTCGACCTTGTCGCCCTCGTCAGCGCTCATCCGGTCGACGAGGATCGAATCGCCCTCCTCGACGCGGTATTGCTTCCCGCCCACTTTCACGATCGCGTAGCTCACGGCAGCGGACGACTGTAGCAATCAGACCGCCGTCGGAGCCGGGCTCCGCGAGTGCTTCGCGAGCTCCTCCAGCTCCTCGCGCTGCCAGGTCCTGGCTCGTCTCGGAGGCGATCGCCGCCGCCAGCCGCTCGGCGTTCGCCCGGTAGGACGGCTCGTCCAACACTCGCCTCACGGCTCGCGCGATCGCGTCGCTCGACGCTTTCGGCTTCAGCCGCAGGCCCGCCCCGTGGTGCGCCACGCGGGCGGCGTTGTCGAGCTGGTCGCGCCCCAGCGGGATCGCCACGACGGGCACGCCGGCCGCGAGCGACTTGATCACCGTGCCGTGTCCCGCGTGCGTCACGACCGCCGACGCGTGGCGGAGCACCTGGCTGTGCGGCGCCCGCTCGACGACGGTCACGTTCGCGGGCGCGTCGATCGCGTCGACCGGGACCGCCGGACCGGTGGTCACGAGCCCGCGCACGGGCAGGTCGCCGAGCGCGGTCGTCGCGCGCTGCAGCGCGTCGGCGTGGTCCATGAACGTGGAGCTCATCCCGACGAGCACGAGCGGATCGTCGCCCGCGGGCGGGGTCCACTCGCCGGCCCAGGCCGGGTCGTCGAGGCGCGGGCCCGACGAGGCGCACGTTCGGCGGCGGCGAGAAGGTCTCGTACTCGAAGGCGCGGCTCGTCATGAGGAGCAGCCGGTCGGCACGCTCGAAGCTCTCGAGCACCGAGGCCACGGGTGCGACACCGTTCGCGCTGCGCACCTCGTTCAGCCGGTCCAGCCCCTTGTCGAACAGGCGCGCCATCAGGCGGTTCAGGCCCGCGTCGCGCGCCCGGCCGAGCGGGCCGCGGGCCGGCTTCAGGCCGGGGCCCAGCGGCGGCGTCCCGGAGCCCTTGAACGAGAGCAGGTTGGAGACCAGGAAGGCGAACGGCACGCCCTCGGCCTCGGCCGCGATCTGGGCGCCGAACACGAAGAAGTTGCCCACGACCACGTCGGCCGGGCGGCGACGCAGCTCGTCACGGACGTCCGCCGCGAAGCGGTCGGCCGGCCCGACGATGACGCCGTCGCGGATGAGGGCAAAGGCCTGGAATGGGGTCTTCGCGTCGTAGTCGTTGACGACCATGCTGAGCGGATCGAGGTTAGGTCGCTGCGGGGCGCGGTTCCACGGCACGTGCTCGGCACCGGTGGCCTCGATGTCGGGGGCCAGCACGCGGTCCGCCAGGACGCGGACGTCGTGCCCGCGCTCGACCATGGCGCGGATGACGGACGTGTCGGCCGGCACGGTGCCGCCGCCGTCGATGATGGCGAACAGATAGCTCCCGGGGGTGGTCATGCGGTTCTCCGTTCGAGTAGAGCTTCGACGATTTTCAGGATCGATGCGACCGTCTCGTCGCGGCTGAGGCCCTGGTCGCGGCGGAGCAGCTTCCAGGTGTAGACGTCGGTGGCGACCACCAGCTCCGGCGTGAGCTCCGGGGCACCGAACATGGCCTCGACCCACTCGCGGTGGCTCTCACGGCCATGTGCGAGAAGTGGCTGAAGCGAGGGGACCTTCTCCTCGAGCGCAAGCAGGCGGACCACGGCGTCGCCGGTGGTCTCGTAGTCGTCGGCGAGTGCCTCCACCAGCGCCCGGATGTCACCCGCGGCCGGCGCATAGCGCTTCGAGACCATCACCTCACCGACGCGGTCGTACGCCGCGGCGGCGAGCGCCTCCTTCCCGCCGAAGTGGTTGATCACGGTCTGGCCGGACACCCCGGCCCGCTTCGCGACGGACGCGATCGTCACGTCGTCGTACCAGTGCTCGAGGAACGCGCCGGCGGCCGCCTCAAGGATCCGCTCTCGCGTGGCGTCGGCGGCCGCGGCGCGGAGCTCCATGCTGTAGGCGCGCTGCGTTTTCATTTGACTTCGAGCCAATCCATTTGTACGAGCGTAAAACGGATTGCGCCGAATGTCAAGCAGATCGGGCCGAAATCGAACGGTGGTCGGGAATCGGGGCGGAAAACGCACCGATTCCCGACCACCGTCACAGAAGAGCGCCGACTCGGGGCCCCCTTCAATGCAAGTAGTTCAAGTAGTTGGAAGAACCGCGGCCTACGCCGCCGCCGGCGCGGGCTCCGCCCGCGACCGGCGCGACCACTGGGCTATCCCCAGCCCCGCCGCCACCAGCGCCGCCCCTCCCACCGCGCGGGGCGTGATGCTCTCGTCGTACAGCAGCGCTCCGAAGATCAGCGCGCCGAACGGCAGCAGCATCGCGAGGAACGCCACGGCCATCGCGCTGACGTGACGGAGCAGCACCGTGAGCGTCACGAAGGCGATCGCGGATCCGAACACGGCCAGGTATGCGATCGAGCCCACCGACTCGGCACTCCAGACGAAGTCGCCCCAGTCCTCGGTGACGCCCGACAGCGGCAGCAGGAGCAGGCCGCCCACCAGCATCGCCCACCCGTTCAGAACCACGGCGTCGAGCGCGCCGGCGCGCAGCTTCTGCGCGATCCCGCCCACCGCCGCCCCGAGCGGCGCGAGTGCAAGCGCGGACGCCCCGAGCGCCGCCTTGTCGGCCGAGCCGAGCTCCACGCTCTCGAGGAAGGCGAGCGAGAGCCCGGCTATCCCGATGAGCACGCCCACGAGCAGCGCGGCCCGCAGCGGCTCGTCGTGCAGCAGCACGCTGCCGAGCAGCGCCGTGTAGAGCGGCAGGATCCCGAACAGCACCGCGGCGAGGCCCGACGGGACGTACTGCTCACCCCAGTACACGAGCCCGTAGGCGAACGCGAACGGCGCGAGGGCCAGCACGGCGGCGAGCTTCCAGTCCGTGCGCAGCGGGCGCCGCTGGATCGCAGCGACGGCCAGCAGAGCGAGCCCCGCGAGCGTGAACCGCACACCCGCGCCCAGCAGCGGCGGGCAGTCCTCGAGCCCGATCTTGATCGCCACCCAGGTGCTCGACCAGATCAGGACGAGCAGCCCGTAGAGCGAGTAGACGAGCGATCGGCTCACGCCGACCGAGGCTACCGGCGCCCGGTTGCTACCGAAATGTCACACAAAGCCGGACTGTTCGGATCAGCGCTGCCTGGTCGCCCGCGCGGCTATCGCGGAGTAGGGACTGAGATTCCCTGCCGCGTCGCGCGCTCGCACCCTGTACCGGTAGGTCGTACTCGCGGTCAGCCCGGTGTCGCTGTAGCTCGTCCCGGCCGGCTGCGCAACCTCGGCGAAGTTGGTGCATCCCGAGCCCCGGCAGCGCTCGACGCGGTAGCCCGTCACCCCCACGTTGTCTGTCGACGCCGTCCAGCCCAGATCGATTTGGCTCGCGCTCACCGCCTTGGTCGTCAGGCCTGTGGGCGCACTCGGCGCCTGGGTGTCCTGAGCCTGCGTCGGCGTTGTCTCCGTGACGATCGCGGAGTATGCGCTGAGGTTCCCGGCGGGGTCCCGTGCGCGCACCCGGTAGCGGTAGGTCGTGCCGGCGCTCAGGCCCGTGTCGCTGTAGGTCGCCCCGATCGGCTGCGCGACCTCGGCGAAGTTGGTGCACCCCACGCCCTGGCAGCGCTCGACGCGGTAGCCCGTCACACCGACGTTGTCGGTCGACGCCGTCCAGCTCAGGTCGATCCGGTTCGGGCTCACCGGCGCCGTGGCCAGGTTCGTCGGCGCGGTCGGCTCCTGCGTATCGGTGCCCGGGTCCCCCACCGGCGCGTTCATGTCGGCCTGGACTTGGGCCGGGGTGAGAGCGGTGTCGTAGACACGCAGCTCGTCGATCCGGCCCTGGAAGTAGAAGCCGCCGGTCCGCCGGCCGATCGCGGCGTTCACCGGCGCGATGACCTGGGCGGAAGGCACGGCCCCGCCGCGCAGAACGCCGTCGTCGAGAACGCCGTTGACGTAGATGTGCAGCGCCTGCAGGGCTGCGTCATAGACGCCGGTCACGTGGTACCAGGTATTGAGGGACGGGATGGTCAAGCTGTAGCGCTGCACGTTCGCCGTCGCGCTCGCGGCGACCGCCACGGCGAAGGTACGGGGGCCGCTGTCCGGACTTGACTTGAACTGCCACCCGGCGGCTCCGGCGCCGCCCGAGCCCGACTTGGCGATGATCTGGCCGTCGTCGGGTGGGATGCCGGTCGGGTACACCCACGCGCTCCAGGTCGCGCTCCCGGTCAGCCCCCACGGCGCCGCGTTACCGAGGTCCACGTAGCTGGTCGTCCCGTTGAACGACAGGGCGCTGCCGTACCTGCCGGACGTCGTCCAGCTCGCCCCGTTGATCGTCCCGTTCAGCCCGTGGCCCGAAAGATCAGTCAAGGTCGAGCCGGATCCTTCGTTGAAGCCGTACGCGGCCTCGGGCGAGGGGCCCGAGGCGTCGAACGTCGCCGTGTAGCTCTGATTCGTGTTGGGGGCGATGATGGTGTGGCTCTGCGCGCCTCCGTCGGACCACGATCGGAACGCGTAGCTCGACCCTCCGAGGGCCTGGTCGCGCGCCTCGACGACGTCCTGGAAGCCGATCAGCTCCTCGTGGACGAACGGCGTCACGCTCGGGAGGCCGTTCACATAGAGCGTCAGCCCTTCCGGAACCGTGTGGAAGGTGACGTTGACCTTCTCCGGGAAGATGACGACCGAGGTCGTCGTCGACAGTCCGTCGGAGTCGGTCACGGTGAGCGAGATCCGGTACCGCACGTCGCCGCTGAAGTCGTGCCCGCTCGTCGGGATCGTGAACGTCCCGCTCGAGCTCCCGCCGCCAGGCAGCCCGGGATGTACATGGCCGGCGTGGAGCAGATCGATCTGCCACGAGTAGGCGCTCGCAGGCAGGGTGCCGTCCTCGGGGTCGTCCGCACTGCCGCTGTAGGAGATGACGTCGCCGGCTCGGAACGTCGACCCGTCCGTGGGCGTCAGAATCCTTCCGGTCGGAGGACTGCCGACGGTGATCGTGATCGGGGCGCTGACGGTCGACGTGTTCCCGTCGGAGACCGTGAGCCTGACCGAATACCGCCCGGCTCTCGTGTACGTGTGTGAGGGATTCGCCGCGGTCGAGGTGTCGCCGTCGCCGAAGGTCCAGCTGTACGACAACGGCTGTCCCTCGGGATCGGACGAGCCCGAGCTCGAAAAGTTGACGGTCAGCGGGACCTGTCCCGATGTCCTGTCCGCCGAGCTGTTCGCATTCGGCGGGAGGTTCGACTGGACGTATCGGATGCGCCGGAGCTTCGGCGTGCCCAGGACCTTCTCGACGTCGTCGTATCCGATGTCGAGGTAGTAGAGCGCCCCGTCGGGGCCCTCCTTGAGGTCGGTGATGCTTCCGTATGGGCCGTCGGGGCTGCCGTCACGCGGCTGGAAGTTGAAGACGTTGGCGACGTTCCCGTTCGCGTCGAGCGTCAGGCGCTTGATCCAGCTCTGCGCGTAGTCCGCGAGGAAGAAGCTGCCCTGGTACGACGAGGGGAACTGCGTGCCGTGGTAGACGAAGCCCGCCACGATGCAGGCATCACGGCCGTTGTGCGCGTAGTTGTAGATCCCGTTGGTGTACGGAGGGGACGAGCAGTTGCCCTCGCAGTTCGGCCAGGCGTAGTTCGCCCCGGCCGCACCGAGGTCGAGGTGCTCGACGGCGGTCGAGTAGACGTTCCCGCCGACGTCGCCGATAAAGGTGCGTCCCGTCGGCGCGTCGTAGTACCCGCGGAACGGGTTCCGGAGGCCGCGCGCCCAGATCGAGTTGACGTTCGGTCCGGCGCCGTCGTTGTACGGGTTGTCGAGCGGGACCGTCCCGTCCTTGTTGATCCGGAGGATCTTCCCCCGGGGGCTGGTCAGAAGCTGCGAGTCCCCGGGCGTGGCGAACTCGTCGCCGGTCGTGAACAGGATCGTCCCGTCGTTGGGAAACATGATCGCCCCGGCGTGATGGTCGACCCCCGCGTCGCCCGGGTCCTGATACAGCACGACCTCGCTGCCCGCGACCGTGCCGGTCCCCAGCGCGTTGGCGGTGAAGCGCGAGAGACGGGTTCGGAACGGGCTGTTGGGCGTATATACAACGTAGAAGTAGTGATTCGTCGCGAAGTCCGGGTCGACGGCGATGTTCATCAACCCCTGAATGGTGGCCGTGCTGTTTGTCGGGGCGATGTTGCTGATCGTCAGGAGGGGCGTCGGACTCGGTTGCGTGTAGGGCGGCGACAGCACCCTGATGGTGCCGCCAATCTCGCCGACGAGCATTCGCCCGTCGGGCAGGAACGCGAAGCCCGTCGGCATCGTGAATTGGGTGGCGAGGATCTCGTCCTGGAACACACCGGAGTTCGCGACGTTGATCGCGACCGGATCCGAGAGGGTGGAGTTCGCGGCGGCGTCCCGAGCCCGCGCTGTGATCGTGTGGGTTCCGTTCGCGACGAGGTGCGTGTCCCACGGCATCGTGTACGGAGCCGTGGTGTCCTCGCCGCCGGTCGCCACTCCGTCGACGTAGAACTGGACGCCGGCCACGCCGACGTTGTCCGATGCGGCCGCCGTCAGGGTCGCCATGTCCTGTAGCTGGGCACCGGGGGCGGGGCCGGTCACGGCGACCGTCGGTGCAACATTGTCGGTGGAGGAAGGCGTGACTCGAGTGTTCATGTCGGTCTGGATCTCCGACTGCGAGAGCGCGCGGTTGTAGACCCGCAGCTCATCGATCGTCCCCTGGAAGTAGAAGCCCCCGTTTCGCCGACCGATCGTCACGTTCTCCGCCGGATCGCTCTGCGACGAAGGCACGGTTCCGCGCAGCGTGCCGTCGTCGAGCTGGCCGTTTACGTAGATGTGCAGCGCCTGTGCAGCCGCGTCGTAGACGCCCGCGACGTAGTACCAGGTGTTCAGAACTCTGGTGGTGTTGCTGTACCGCTGGGTGTGCGAAGTGCCGGTAGGCGACACCCCGACCGCGAACCGCTCCGGGCCGGTGTCGGGGCTCGTCTTGAACTGCCATCCCGTGCCCGTGGCGGACTTCGCGATGATCTGCCCGTCATCCGGAGGGTCCGCGGTGGCGTAGACCCACGCGCTCCACGTCATGCTGCCGGTGTTGCGCAGCGACGGCGGGTTTCCGAAATCGACGTAGGAGCTCGTGCCGTTGAACGCGAGCGCGTTGCCGTACTTGGCTTGCGTCGTCCAGGTCGCGCCGTTGATCGTCCCGTTGTTGCCGTTGCCGGACGCGTCCGCGAGCGTGGACCCGGTTCCCGCGTCGAACGAGTACGCGGCGACGAGGCCGGGGGTCACGGCGTGGGCAGGCGCGGGGAGGCCGGTGCTCGCGGACACGAGGATGACCAGCCCGGCGAGCAGGAGGGCGCCGCGATGTCCTCGCATCCGTCCTCCTCTTGTCGGGGCCAATCCGCGTGCCGAACGGGGCCTGTCCACCGGTCCAGGGCGGCTAAAAGCGGCACGACCCTCGTTCGCTCCCTGGCGCGACCCTCCCACGCGCCCGACACGCGGTCAAGGACCGATTTCGTACGAGATCAGTCGGGCGGCCGAAGCCCGACCGCCTCGAGGGCCTCCTCCGCGCTCGCGTACATCTCCATCCGAATCAGCTTGTCGTCGCGGAAGGTCCAGACCTGGGCGAAGTCCATCTCGAGCGGCATTCCGGTCGCCCTCGCGCGCCCGCGCTGGCGGTAGACACCGACGACCCTGTCGCCCGCGTCGCGCAGGTCGTCAAGCTGTTCGACCTCCCAGTCCTCCCACGATTCGGACCAGTCTGCGAGGAACTGCCTGGCGCCCTCGATGCCCGGATAGGTCTGCCGCTCGGGCCAGCCCCCAAACTTCGACATGTCCCATACGAAGTCGAGGTCAAGCGCCTCTGGAAGAACATCTCCCGTGGCCCGGAAGTGCTCATAGGCGCGTCGCACCGTGTCCACGTTTTCCTGTGACATCCCCGCGGCCAGTATCCCGCTTCGCCACCCACGCAAGTGCCTCGTCCTTCTCGTGGAAGCCCACGCGGATCTCGGCGATCCTGCCGCCTACGAGCCGGTACACCTCGAACTGCTTGTTGCTCACCGGTATGCCGCTGTCGCGACCGACTCCGTGGAAGCTCACGTCGGCCAGGACCCACTGCCCACCGAGATCCACGATGTCGCGTACCTCCATGCGCCAGTCGTCGAAGATCTCGGTCCACTGCTGTGCGAGACGGTTCAGCTCGTCCGGTCCGCGCCCCCGGTCCTGCATGCCCATCGCGCTCTGAAGGTCCACCAGCTCGACGTCGGGATCGAAGGCGTCCCTGGCCGCGTCGAAGCCATCCGCGTCCCAGGCCTCGAGCATCGACCTGACGATGTCGACGTTGTCCTGCGACACGCCCTGCAGTATCACGGGCGGCGAAAACGGAGGGAGGCGTGTTATAGCCAAATGCTCAACTAGCTTGTAACATTCTTCACATGGCGACCGCGCATGCAGACCCCGGGACCATGGCCCTCATTTTCTTCGGGGTGCTGCTCTTCGTGGTCGTGTTCGGCTCGCTGTTCGGCCAGGACTCGCGCGCGCAGTGGCGCGACGTCAACCGAAAGCCGCGCTTCCGCGCGACCGGCTCGATGCGGCCGTCGGACTGGCCGCGCGACGACCGCGACCGCTGAGACGGTCACACGGCGGTCACACGGCGGTCACGGTGCAGATCACTGTCCCCTCTGTCACGGACCCCGGCCCATAGAACAGCTTGTCGCCGCCGCGAAGCTTCTTGTCGAGCGTGATATCCAGGCTCACAACCGCGGCGTCACCCGGACTCGCGAACACGCCGAGGCTGTAGGACCACGTGGTGGACCAAGCATCGCCAAACGGGGTGGCGGGACCCCACAGGTCGCTCGCGCCGGCAACGGGGATCCCGTCACGAGAGGCGGTCGTCGTCTGGAGACGCAGGAAATGGCTCACAAGCGAGCTGCTCGTGTCGAGCCAGGCGATCTCCACCGAGACGGGGACTCCGGCGGGAACGACGGCGGACCCGCCGTCGCCGGCACAGGTCGCCAGGTCGACGGCGCCGTCCGCCGCCCGCGCCACGCCGGCGAGTGCGGTGAACGGGATTGCCACGGCGATGAGGACCAACGTGAGTTTTCTCATGCAGCGAGGGTGTGCCTTGGTGGTTGCATAGCGGCAGCATCCGTATGAAGCCCGGTAAACCGGTACGGCAGCGCCTATCCTGGGCGGTGGCCCGCTACAGGAAAGGTGACTCGTGAGCACGACGGAGACTCGCTGGGGTGAAGGCGTCAACGCCGAGGCAATCGCGGCATGGGACGGGCCGCTCTTCGACCGCTTCGTGCAATACCGGGACATCCTCGTCGCCGGGCTCGGCGCTCACGGTGACGAGGCACTCCGCCTGAACCCGCCGCTGGAGGGCCAGCGCATCCTCGACATCGGCTGCGGCTTCGGCGACACCACGCAGCAGATCGCGGCCCTCGTCGGACCGAGCGGCGAGGCAGTCGGCGTGGACGCCGCAAAGAACTTCATCGACGCCTCGACAGCCGAGGCGCGGGACGCCGGCGTGCCGAATGCCCGCTTCTTCGTGGCCGACGTGCAGGGCGACGACCTCGGCGGGCCCTACGACGCCGCCTTCTCCCGCATGGGCACGATGTTCTTCATCAGCCCCGTCGCGGCGCTCCGGAACGTCCGCAAGTCGCTCGTCCCGGGCGGCAAGCTGACGTCGGTCGTATGGCGCAGGCGCGAGGACAACGAGTGGCTGTTCAAGGCGCAGCAGGTGGTCGAGGGAATCGTCCAGCGGCCGGATGAGTACAACGACCCGACGTGCGGCCCCGGGCCGTTTTCGATGGCGAATGCCGACACGGTCACCGACCAGCTGATAGCCGCCGGCTTCGAGGGCATCTCCCTACGACGCTGCGACCTCCCCATCAAGGGCGGCAACACCATCGACCAAGCGCTCGAGATCGTCATGTCGATCGGCCCGGCCGGGGAGATCCTGCGCCTGCTCGGCGACCGCGCGGAGCCCTACCTGCCGCAGGTCGACGCCGCGCTGCGCGACGCGTTCAAGGAGTTCCAGCGCGAGGACGGCACGATCTGGGGCATGGCGTCGACCTGGATCGTCACCGCCACAACGCCGGAGGGCGCCTGACCAAGGACTTCGTCGAGCTTGCGGAGGGCCGCGTCGCGTATGAGCGGCGCGGCGCAGGCCCGCCCCTGGTGCTGCTGCACGGCGCCATGGCGGACAACCGCGACTGGCGTTTCCAGCTCGACGGGCTCGCCGGCGACTTCACGCTGGTGGCCTGGGATGCACCGGGGTGCGGCGGGTCCTTCGACCCGCCCGACGACTACGGGCTGGAGGGCTACGCGGACTCCCTCGCGGCGTTCATCCGCGCGCTCGGCCTCGACACGCCGCACGTCATGGGCCTCTCCTTCGGATCCGTCCTCGCGCTCGAGCTGTTCCGCAGACATCCCGGCTGCGTGCGCAGCCTCGTCCTGCTCTCCGGCTACGCCGGGTGGGCGGGCTCGCTCGGCCGCGAGGAGGCCGAACGGCGCCGCCGGTGGGGACAATCGGTGGCGGACCTGCCGCCGCGCCAGGTCGCGACGGACTTCGCGGCCACGCTCTTCACGGAGGAGGTCCCGACGGAGATCGTCCAGTCCTACGTCGAGTTGATGACGGACTTCCGCCCCGTGGGCGTGCGCGCGATCGCGAACGCGCTCGCCGATGCGGATCTGCGCGAGGTCCTGCCGACGATCGACGTGCCCACGTTGCTCCTGCATGGCGACGTGGACCGGCGCGCCCCACTGAGGATCGCCGAGGAGCTCCACGCCCGGATCCCCGGCTCGAAGCTGGTGGTGATCCAAGGGCCCGGCCATATGGTCACGCTGGAGGCGCCGGAGCGTGTCAACGACGAGGTGCGGAGCTTCCTCAGCACGTAAAGCCGGGTAAGCGGGCGGTATGCGCCTCTATCCCGACACAGCAGACGACCGCGGACGTGCAGTAGCGAAGGACGCGCTCGTCATCCTCACCCTGATCCTGCTGGCGTGGCTGGGCCTCAAGGTCCACGGCGCCGTCGACAAGCTCGCCGTCCTCGGCACGGGCGTGCACGACTCCGGTCAGGTGGTGCAGGACGGCTTCTCACGCGCCGCCGACGCGACGGACGGCATCCCCGTGGTGGGAGGCGACGTGGCGAACGCGCTGCGCGACGCCGGCGAGGGCACCGGCGGCAACGTGGCCCAGGCCGGCGCCGACGGCGAGCAGCGGGTGCACGACCTTGCGAACCTGCTCGGCTTCCTGATGTTCGCCGTGCCCGCGTCGATCCTGCTGGTCCTGACCGTCCCGGGCCGGATCAGACAGATCCGCGAGCTGAACGCCACCGACCGCCTGCTCGACGTCTCGACCGAGGACCGGCGCCGCCTCGTGGCGATGCGAGCCGCCTTCTCACTCCCGGCGGCCGAGCTGGCCCGCCACACGAGAGACCCGATCGGGGACCTGGCAACGGGCCGCTACGACTCCCTGATCGACGCGGCGTACGACGAGGCGGGACTACGCCGAAGAGCTGCGTGATCCAGACCAACGACGCACAGCCTGTTTCATTTACCGCCGCGGAACCAGACGATGAACTGCCGGTTCGTCAGCTTGGGGTCGTAGGTCGGGGTGGGTGCCCCGTCCTTGCCGTCGTTGTCGATCGTCCTGACCCGCGCATAGGCGGTGGGCTTCGTGCAGCCGCCGCCGATGTCGGTGCTCGGTGGCTCGTCTCCGAGCACGTTGTCGATCGTTACCGAGGCCAGCGTGTCGTTCTGGCCGTTGGAGTTCTCGGCGGACACGACCGCACTGTTGGGCGGGAAGGGCATCGCGACGAAGCAATAGACCCCCGGTTGCGGGTTTTCGACGTTCGCATCGCTGATGTTGCTGCTCGTGAACGCGGGATCGATCGTCCCGTCCGGGCGAACCATCGCGTAGGCGAGGTCCTCGCTCGGGCCCGCCTTATGCAAACCACCGGTCGCCGCAAGCGCCACGGCGCCCAGGCTGGCCAGCAAGACGAGACCGAGAACCCCTACCGCGGCAGAGGGCCGAAAAGCAGTGCGTCGAAGCACGACGAGTCCTTCCGTCGTGGTCTCATGTAGTCGTTCCGACCCTACGCCGGGCGCGTCGGGGACTCCAGCGACCCGCTGAACGGTGCAGCTAGCGCTGCAGGCCGACCGCCTCTCGAAGCTCTTCGCGGTTGGCATAGAACTGGACGCGCACGATCTTTCCGTTGCCAAATGTCCAGAGCGAGCCGGAGATCAGCTCGACCTCGACGTCCAGCCCGTGGCGGCGACCGCGATCGCGAACGAGCACAACGACGCTGTCGCCCACGTCGAATATCTCGTCGACCTGCACGTGATAGCTGTCCCAGGGCTCGAGCCAGTCGAGCCACATCTCACGGAAGCCCCCGATGCCGGAATAGGTCGAGCCGCCGCCACGCCACGCCGGCACCGACTCCACGGCGGGATCAAACAATCCCGCCAGCGCCTCGACGGTTGACCCGAACCAGTCGTCGTCGCGGAAGAGCCGCGCGACATCAGTACCGGGATCGGGCAACAGCGCTCTCAGAAGGTCGACGTTCGGCTGCGGCACCGACTACTTCATACCGCTACACGCCGTCGCTTGCGCGAGTTGCGGTCGTGCCGTGCTACTCGCCAGGTACAGGCGCGGCGGCCAGCGCGAACGGGCTGCCCTCGGAGTCCCGGCACACGGCCCACCGATCGCCCGGGTGGATGATCGAGCCGCCGAGCTCGCGGACGCGCTCGAGTGATATCGCCAGGTCCGCGACGGTGAAGTAGGGCAGGGATGCGGTGTCGCCCGGGCCCGGCCCACGCTCATGAACTCCGAGGCGCAAGCCGTCGGTGTCGGTCTGCCACCCGGATCCGGCCGCGGCGGGCCGTGCCGCGAGGGTGACGCCGAGGACTCCGTGCCAGAACCGGCGCGCGCGATCGGGATCGTCGGCCGGAAACTCGATAAGTGGCGCGGGCATGGACGGAGTATGGCCCAGAGAAACTTGCCGATGAATTTGCGTGAGGGGGTCGGTCTCTACCGACATGAGCGATCGAAAAGTGGTTCTCAAGATGGTCATGTCCCTCGACGGTTTTGCCACCAGCCCCGACGGGACGCATGAATGGATGTTCGAGTGGTTCGGCGACGACTCGGGTGAATGGAACCGCCGCGCGCTCGAGGAGGCCGGCGTCCACGCAATGGGGCGCCGCAGCTACGAGATCATGGGGCCGCACTGGGCCGCGTCCGAGGGGCCGATCGCAACCGCGATGAACGAGAAGCCGAAGGCGGTCTTCTCCCACACCCTGGAGAAGCCGGACTGGGGGCCGGCCGAGATCTTCGGCGGAGAACTGGGCGCGGAGATCGCGGAACTGAAGGCTCGGGACGACGAAGGGACGATCCTGGTTCACGGCGGCCCCGACTTCGCCAAGTCGCTGACCCGCCTGGGACTCGTCGACGAATACCAGCTGACGACGGTCCCGATTGCGATCGGCGCGGGGCACAGCCCATTCGCCGAGCTGGGAGAGCACCTGAAGCTGGACGTCGTCGAGGAGGAACGCTTCCACAGCGGAGCCCTCGCGCAGATCCTGGTGCCGAAGCGATGAGCGACAGCCCACCTGAGTCGAGCTGCCGCGGCTCAGGCGCCCTGGGCCGCCGGAGCGCGCTCCGGCATGCGCGTGAGCGCGATCACCCGTGTGCCGCCGGCCGGCGAGAACGTGACGTTGCGCCGCGCCACGCGCTCCGCCCCAGCTCCGGGCGCCGGACTTAGCACGCGCCGGCGCAGGATCTCCGCGAGCGCGACGCGCATCTCCATCTCGGCGAACGCCGCTCCGAGGCAGCGCCGTACCCCTCCGCCGAACGGGATCCACGCGTACGTCGACGGCGCGCCCTCGAGGAATCGCTCCGGGCGGAAGGCGAACGGCTCGGGGTAGGTCTGGGCGCGCGTGTGTGTGAGCCAAATCGCCGGCGTGACGTCGGTGCCGGGCGGCAGGACGTGAGGACCGACCGTCAGCTCCGAGGCCAGCCGCCGTCCGGCTAGCGGGACCACCGGTCGCAGGCGAAGTGACTCGGCGACGACCGCGCGCATGTACGCGTCGTCCGAGTCGGCAGCGATCTCGGCGAGCAGGCGCGCCAGAGCCTCCGGGTGGCGGAGCAGGAGATCGAACGTCCACGCGAGCCCGGTGGCGGTCGTCTCGTGGCCCGCGAGCAGGAGCGTGATCAGTTGATCGCGGATCTCGGCGTCCGACATCGGCGCGCCATCCTCGAAGCGAGCGGCGATGAGCATGGACAGGATGTCGTCGCGAGGGTCGGACCGGCGCTCGGAGATCTCGACGTCCAGCATCGCGTCGATCGCACGTCGCTGCGCCTCCAACCGCTCGAGCGGGTCCGGTGCACCCAGGCGGCGCGACAGCAGGACCCCGAATTGCAGGCCGGGGGAAGCGGTGTCCGTCAGCAGCCGTCCCAGGTGCTCGGCCAGTCGCTCCCGGCGGGCCGGGTCCGTGACGCCGAAGACGGCGCGCAGGATGACCTCGAGCGTAACGCGCTGCATCCGCGGATGGAGCGCGAAGGGCTCCTCTTCGGGCCAGCGCTTCATTTCGCTGGCCACGACGTCGCGCACGATCGACTCGTACGCCCGCATGCGCTCTCCATGAAACGGCGGCAGCATCAGCCGCCGCCGCGCCAGATGCTCACGACCCTCGAGCAACAGCACCGACCGCGGGCCCATGATCGGCCGCAGCGCGAAGGTGCGCCCGGGTGGAAGCGTGTGCTCGGGGGCCTTGTAGAGGTCCCGGATCGTCTCCGGGTCGGAGAGCATCACCATCGGCGTCTCAAAGCCGAGGAAGCGAACGCTGAACGCGTCACCAAACTCGCGCCGGCAGGCCTCGAGGAACGCGATCGGCCGCACCAACCAGCGGAGCGTCTGCAGCACCGGGGGCAGGCGCGGACCAGCGGGCAGGCTCCGGTCGGACGCGGCCATCTCGAGCCATTATCCCCTGCCGGAGACGGGACCGCGGCCGCGGCGTTCGAGCCCGCGGCCGTGGCCCTGCAGCGCTACGAGGACGAGCTTCCGGTTCCCGCCGGCTTGCGGCGGCCGCGGCCGCCTCGGCGACCTCGGCGACGCCGGCGGCCGTTCGGGCTGCCGTCGCCCGAGCCGGAGCCCGCGGCTGCGCTCGCCGAGTCGCGGGAGGAGGTCACGCCCTCGGGCGGGTTGACCAGCGTCGCCTCGGCGGCGCTCCGGCCCACCTTCTCGATCCGGACCAGCGTCTTCTCGCCCACCAGGGTCGCCGCTCCGAAGACCGAGATGACGTAGCCGTCCAGCTTCGCCACCGCGTCGTCCTCGTTGTACATGTGCGGCTCCTCGATGTGGACGAGCACCTCCTCGCCCTCGCGGAACGGGAGCGCGCGCTCCTCGATCTCGTCGGGCGTGCCCTCGAGCACCACCTCGAAGTGGTCGATCGGCAGCGCCTCGGTGCCCTCGAAGTGGAAGTGCTTGCCGGTCTCCTGCTCGATCTCGTGGATCGGGCCCTCGACGCCGTGGCCGCCCACCAGGATCGACGCCACCTTGGGGTGCAGCCGGATCAGGAACGCCGGCGCCTTCGGCTTCTCGGCCGCGAGGTCGCGCAGCCAGCGGTCCACCTCGATCGCCACCGTCTCCTCGGAGAGCACCACGCCCTCGCCCTCGCAGACCGGGCAGGGCTTGGTCATGATCTCGCGCACGCCGTCGGTCACGTTCTGGCGCGTCATCTCCACGAGCCCGAGCGGCGAGATCTCGACGACGTAGGTCTTGGTGCGGTCCTCGTCCAGCGACTTGCGGAGCGTCTTCAGCACCGTGTCGCGGTTGCGGGCGCGCGCCATGTCGATGAAGTCGATGACGATGATCCCGCCGATGTCGCGCAGCCGCAGCTGGCGCACGACCTCCTCGGCGGCCTCGAGGTTCGTCCTCGTGATCGTGTCCTCGAGCTTGGCGCCCTTGCCGCGGCCGGTGAACGAGCCGGAGTTCACGTCGATGACCGTCATCGCCTCGGCGTAGTCGATCATCAGGTAGCCGCCGCTCGGCAGGTCCACCCGGCGCCGGAGCACCGACTGGATCGCCTCCTCCACGCCGTACTTCTCGAACAGCGGCTCGTCGCCCTTGTAGAACTCGAGCCGCTCGAGCAGCTCCGGCGCGGTGCGGTGTGAAGAACGACTGGAGGCGGTGGTGCTGCTTCTCCTCGTCGACGATCGCCTTCTCGAACTCGCCCGAGAAGATGTCGCGCGCCACTCGCACCGAGAGGTCGGCCTCCTGGAAGACCATCGCGGGCGCCTGCGTCTCCTTCCCGCGCTGCTGGAGCACGTCGTGCAGCTTGTGCAGGTACTTGATCTCGCGCTCGAAGTCCTCGCGCTTCGCGCCCTGCGCGGCGGTGCGGACGATCACGCCGCCCTCGCCCATGTCGATCTTCTGGGCGGCGCGCCGCACGCGGTCGCGCTCCTTGTCCTCGAGCCTGCGCGACACGCCGACGCCCTCGCCCTGCGGCACGTACACGAGGTAGCGCCCCGCGATCGAGAGCTGCATCGACAGGCGCGGGCCCTTCGTCTTCAGCGGGTCCTTGATCGCCTGGACCAGGATCTCCTGGCCGGGCTTCAGGAGCTCGGTGATGCGCTTGCCCTTGCCGGCGCCGCGGCCGCCGCGCCCGCGGCGCGCGACCTCGACTCCCGGGAAGACCACGTCGTCCGCGTGGAGGAAGCCGTTCTTGTCGAGGCCGATGTCCACGAACGCGGCCTCGAGGCCGGGCAGGACGTTGTCGACCTTGCCCTTGTAGACGTTTCCGACGATCGAGCGGTTGCCCTTGCGCTCGATGTAGAGCTCGGCAACGCGCCAATCGTCCTGGCTCTGACCCTTCTTCTGTCGCTTACCTCCGGAGGGGGAGCCCTCCGATTCCAGGATGGCGACTCTGGTTTCGCCTCGGTCCACCGAGACGAGCAACTGCTTTCTCAAGAAGATTTCCCTTCATAAAGCTCATAGGCGCTTGACAGCAGCCGTCTCGCGCGCCTGCGCGTGGATCGACTGAAGTAGGCCTATTGCGATCAATGTTGTGATTACCGACGAGCCGCCGTAACTGACGAGCGGCAGGGGGATGCCGGTGATGGGCATGATTCCGATCGTCATGCCCACGTTTACGAAGACCTGGAACATCAGCATCGCTGTGATGCCCCCTGCGACAAGTGCTCCGTAGAAGTTCTTCGCAATCGTAAGGGTACGCAATGCTCGCCAGATCAGCAGGGCGAACAGCGAAAGAACGAGCGCCGCGCCCACGAAACCGAACTCCTCACCCACCACCGAGAACACGAAATCCGTGTGGTGCTCGGGCAGGAAGTCGAGCTTCGTCTGTGTTGCTTCGTCGCCGCGGCCGGTCTTCCCCCCTGAGCCGATCGCCGGTCAGCGACTGGTTGATCTGGTACGCCTCCCTGCCCTGGTTCTCGCCAGGGCTGAGGAAGGCGGTGAGCCTGTCCTTCTGGTACGGCTTGAGCACCTCGACGCCCACCGCGGGCGCCGCGATCAGCACGATCACGATGGCCGCCGCCGCGAGCCCGCCCAGCGCCGCGAAGTGCGTCCACGGCGTGCCCGCGATGAACAGGATCGCGCCGAGGATCGCGAGGTACACGAGCCCCGACCCGAGGTCCGGCTGCCCGATCACGAGCATGGCCGGGATGACCGCGAGCAGCACCATCCGGCTCGTGGTCTCGCGGTCGTTCAGCCGCCTGATCCGGTCGATCATGAAGCCCGCGAGCGACACGACCAGGAGCACCTTGCCGAGCTCGGACGGCTGGAAGCTGAGGAACGGAAGCGAGATGGCTCGCTTCGACCCGCGGGCCGAGACGCCCAGCACGTACACGAGCAGGATCGAGGCGATCAGGAACGCCGTAGATGCCGAGCTTCCACTCGCGCAGGCGCGAGTAGTCGAAGCGCATCATGAGAAGCATCAGCAGGAACCCGACGCCGGCGTAGGCGGCCTGCCTGTAGAGGAAGTAGTTGGGGTCGCCCGGGATGTCGTCCTGCGTGGCGGTGCCGACGATGTAGATGCTGGCGGCGATCAGCCCGATCGTCGCGACGAGCATCAGCGGGTCGAAGCGCAGGAAGCGCGCCCGGGCGTCGTCCCGGAAGTCCTTGACGGCGGTGGCGGCCGAGGCCTGCATCAGTCGGGCGCCCCTCCGCCCTGCACCAGGCCGTTCTCCTTGACGTCGAACAGCGCGGCCAGGATGCGGCGCGTCATCGGCGCCGCGGTGTCGGCGCCGAAGCCGCCCGCCTCGTCGGTCACGGCGACCACGTAGCGCGGGTTCGGGTACGGCGCCAGCGCCACGTACCAGGACTGGTCGGCCTTGCCGACGTGCTCGGCGGTGCCGGTCTTGCCGGCGATCGGGATCGGGAAGCCCTCGAACACCGGGGTCGACGTGCCGCCCGGCGCGCTCGCCGCGCCGTGGAGGCCCTCGAGGATCGCGTTGCGGGTCGTCGGCGAGATCTTCACGCGGCGGGCGGTGGGCGCGTCGAGCTGCTGGAGCGCGCGCCCGGTGGCGTCCTCGATCCGCAGGCCGAGCCGCGGCCGCAGCACGCGCCCGCCGTTGGCGATCGCGGCGTAGGCCACCGCCATCTGCAGCGGGTTGGCCTGCAGGTCACCCTGGCCGACGGACAGGTTGATGTTGTCGCCCACGGACCAGGGGCGGTCGGTCAGCTTCGGCTTGTGGTTGTACAGCGCGTCGCGCCACTTCGGCGTCGGAAGCAGGCCGGGGCTCTCGGCGGGCAGGTCGATCCCGGTCTTGCGGCCGATGCCGAGCCGGTGCGCCCACAGCTGGAGCGGCATGCCCTTCTCGTTCATGTCGCGGCCGAGCTGGTAGAAGAACACGTCGCTCGACACGGTGAGCGCCGGGCACAAGCGAGAGCACCCCGTGAGCCACGTGGCCCGCGTTCTCGAACTTGATCCCGCCGACCTCGAGGAAGCCTGGGTCGTTCAGCGGAGTGGCCGGCGTGATCAGCCCGCTCTCGAGCGCGGCCGTGGCGGTGATCAGCTTGAACGTCGATCCGGTCGGGTAGCCGCCCTGGATCGCGCGGTCGAACAGCGGCTCGCCGAGATCCTTCGAGCGTGAGCGCGTCGAGCGTCTTCTGGCTGATCGGCTTCGAGAAGATGTTCGGGTCGAACGACGGCTGCGAGCCGAGCGCCAGCACCTCGCCGTTCTGCACGTTCATCACCGCGAAGGCGCCCCGGCCGGTGCCGCCGGCGAGCGCCTGCTGGGCCGCGCGCTGCAGGTTCAGGTCGAGCGACAGCCGGAGCTGCTGGCCCTGCTCCGGCTGCACGCGGTTAAGCGTCTTCGTGAGCTTGCCGAGCGCGTCCACCTCCACGCGCGCCGCTCCGTTGCGGCCGCGCAGGTAGCGGTCGTACTCGGCCTCGAGGCCGGCCTGGCCCACGCGATCGCCCATCGAGACGCCGTTGAAGCGCGGGTCCTTCAGCTCCTGGGGGCTCACCTCGCCGACCTGGCCGAAGAGGTGGGCCCCGATCACGCCGTGCGGGTACAGGCGCAGGAACTCGCTCTCGGGCTCGACGCCGGGGAACTCGTCCTGGCGCTCGAGGATGTAGGCGAGGTAGTTCGGGCCCACGTCCTGCTTCACCGTCGGCTTCGAGTACGGCAGCGCCTTGAGCTCGCGCTCGATGCGGCGCTCGAGCCGGGCCGGCTTCACCCCGAGCAGCTTGCCGAGTCGCCGGTAGAGCTCGTGGCGGTCGGCGCTCTTGTGCGGCAGCTTGTCCGGGCTGAGCTTGATCGAGAACGAATGGCGGTTCTCCACCAGCGGGACCCCGTGCCGGTCCACGATCTCGCCGCGCGGCGCCTGCACCTTGATCTCGCGAACGCGGTTCTCGCGCGCGGCGGCGACGTAGCTGTCGCCGGACAGCACCTGCAGGTACCAGAGCCGGAAGAAGATGATCGCGAACATCACGAGCGCCACCCCGCCGACGACGGCGACGCGGAACGCGAGCTGCGGGGTGAGCGTGGGCCGGCGCTCGTTGTCGAGGTACACGGCCGGCTAGACCTCCAGGCCCCTCAGCCCGAGCGGGCCGGTCTCGCGCGGCGGCCGGCGGCGACGGCGCACCTCGAGCGGATCGACCTTCAGCACCGGCCGCAGCAGCCTGCGCGTGCCGGTGAAGACCGGCAGGGCAACCAGCACGTTGAGGAGCGTTGTCACGATCGCGTCGCGGATCACCAGCGTGCTCACGCTGGCGCCGACGTCCAGCATGAACGACACCGCGGCGAAAGTGACCACGAACCCGCCCGTCGCGGCCGCTCCCACCGCCAAAGGCAGCAGCCCGTGGCTCGGGTCGCGCACCTCGCGGAAGCGCCCGACGCCGTAGCCGACGGCCGTGAGCACGAGCGAGGAGACGCCCATCGTCGCCCCGCTGGCGAGGTCGAGCAGGAAGCCGGCGGCGAAGCCCGTGGCGCAGCCGGCCACCGAGCCGGCGTAGTAGGCCACCGCGGCGACCACCAGCACGACCACGTCGATGTGGCCGCCGAGGATGCCGAGCTGGCTGAAGAAGGAGAGCTGGAGCACCACCGCGAGCAGCAGGAGCACGGCCACCCTGATGACGGACCCGGGCGAGAGGATCACGGGAGCCCCACCCCCGCGGTCTGAGAATTGCGCGGACGGCGCGTGAGCACCTGGACGATGTCGATCGACTTGAGGTCGGCGTACGGCTTGAGGTGCACGCGCTGGTAGATGTCGACCTCCTCGAGGTCGGCCTTCGACACCCGGCCGATCGGGATGCCGCGCGGGAACAGCGACTCGCCCTTCGAGATGGTGAAGCCCGACGTGGCGACGGTGGTGTTCTCCGTGACGCGCCCGCCCTCCACGAACTCCATCAGGAGGTCGCGCGGGTTGCCCACGGCGGGCCGGACGACTCCGGTGGCGCCCGAGGGCATCACCTGCGCGCCCACGCCGATCGAGGCGTCGGTGATCAGCGTGACCTCGGCGTTGCCGCCGGTCACGCTCGTGACCTTGCCGACGAGGCCGCCCACCTCGTCCTGCTGTCGGGTCGCTGCCCGCGGCGATCACGGGCTGGTTCACGCGGATGCCGTCGCTCGAGCCCTTGTCGATCTTGATGCTCGAGTACCAGACGGTCGGCGAGCGGGCGATCACGCGGGCCGTGACCGGCTTCGTGCCCTGCGGGAAGCCCTGCTCGTCCTTCAGGCCGACGAGCCCCTTGAGCTGGTTGGCGTCGCGCTCGGCGGTCTGGGCGCGGCCGAGCTCGCTCCGCAGCCGCTCGACCTCCTGCTTCAGGTCCTTGTTCTCCTTCTTCGCGTCGAAGGTGTCGCCCGCCCAGCCGAACAGGTCGCGCACCGGCTTCAGCGCGCGGCTCGCGCCGGTCTCGATCGGGGCGAACGCCTCCTGGGCGCCGCGCTGGAGCGCGTGGAAGAAGCCGCCGCCGGACTCGCCGAAGTAGGCGGTCAGGATCGCGATCGACAGGGCGACGAACACGGCGAGCGCCGCCCGCCGTCTGCGGACCACCTTCCTGTCGTACACCGCGGGCGCTCCTCGCGCGGCGCGACTACCGCCGTCGAGCTCGATCGGGAATTCTTGTTGCTGCGGTGGATCGCCTCGAACTCCTCGAGGCTGCGACCGGAGCCGACCGCCACGCACGTGAGCGGCGACTCGGCCAGGTGGGCCGGCATCTGCGTCTCGTCGCGCAGGCGGTCGTCGAGGCCCTGGAGGAGCGCGCCGCCGCCGGCGAGCATGATCCCGCGGTCCATGATGTCCGAGGCCAGCTCCGGCGGCGTGCGGTCGAGCGTCTCCTTGACGGCGTCGATGATCGCCTGGAGCGGCTCCTCGAGCGCCATCCGGACCTCCTCGCTCGTGAGGACGATCGTCTTCGGCAGGCCGGAGACGAGGTCGCGGCCGCGGATCTCGGCCTGCACCTCCTCGGCGAGCGGGAACGCGGAGCCGATCTCGAGCTTGACCTCCTCGGCGGTCTGCTGCCCGATCATCAGCTTGTACTCGCGCTTGACGTAGTTGATGATCGCCTCGTCGAGCTCGTCGCCGCCGATGCGGATCGACTGCGACACGACGATGCCGCCGAGCGAGATCACCGCAACCTCGCTCGTGCCGCCGCCGATGTCGACGACCATGTTGCCGGTGGGCTCGCCCACCGGCAGCCCGGCGCCGATCGCGGCCGCCATCGGCTCCTCGATCAGGTAGGCCTGGCGCGCGCCGGCGCGACAGGCAGGCCTCCTCGACGGCGCGCTTCTCGACCCCGGTCACGCCGGAGGGCACGCAGACCACCACGCGCGGGTGCGCCCAGCGGTTCTGGTGCACCTTCTGGATGAAGTGGCGGAGCATCTGCTCGGTCACGTCGAAGTCGGCGATCACGCCGTCCTTCAGCGGCCGGATGGCCTGGATCGTGCCCGGGCGTGCGGCCGAGCATGCGCTTGGCCTCGATTCCGACCGCGTGCACCTCGCCCGTGCGCGAGTCGATCGCGACGACGGACGGCTCCGAGAGCACGATGCCGCGACCGCGCACGTAGACGAGCGTGTTGGCGGTTCCGAGGTCGACGGCCATGTCGCGGCCGCCCATCCCGGTGAGATAGGAGAAGAAGCCCATGGGACGCGCCCGCAGTCTAGAGCGACTGCCTGGACCTCCAACTATCGGTGCAAAAGGTCCGGCGCCAGCCGCAGCAGCGCGGGGACCGGCAGGCCGACGACGTTGAACCAGTCGCCCTCGATCTCCTCGACCAGCATCGCGCCGAGCTCCTGGATCGCGTAGCCGCCGGCGCGATCGTGCCATTCGCCGCTCGCGAGATAGCGGGCGATGTCGGCGTCGCGAGAGGTCCCGGAAGCGGACGCGGGTCACGGCCACGTCGGTGCGCTCCTCGCCGTGCTCGCGGAGCGCGATCCCGCCCATCACCTCGTGCCAGCGCCCGGACAGCTCGCGCAGCCAGCTCTCCGCCTCGGCGGCGTCGGCCGGCTTCCCGTGCGCGCGCCCGTCCCAGACCACCATGCTGTCCGCCGCCGAGCACCCGCTCGCCGGGCGACGGCGCGCAGCTTCAGGAGCGCGTTCTGAACGACCAGTTCGCGCGGATCGCCCTCGGTGAGCTCCTCGACGTCCGGCTCCTCGACGCGGAAGTCCACGCCCAGCTGCTCGAGGATCGCCCGCCGGCGCGGCGAGCTGGAGGCGAGGATGAGCTCGGCTAGCCGAGCTCAGGGAAGAACAGCCCGATCTCGCGCGCGGCCGACTCGGGCGAGTCGGAGCCGTGCACGAGGTTGGTCTGCACCTCGAGCCCGTAGTCGCCGCGGATCGAGCCGGGAGCGGCCTCGATCGGGTTGGTGGCGCCGATCACCTGGCGCGCGGCCTTGACCGCCTCGTGGCCCTCGAGCACCAGCGCGACGAGCGGGCCGCCGGTGATGAAGTCCACGAGCTCGCCGAAGAACGGGCGCTCGCTGTGCTCCGCGTAGTGCTGCTCGGCCAGGTCGCGCTCGACCGTCATGTGCTTCATCGCGACGATCGACGAGCCCCTTGCGCTCGAAGCGGGCGATGATCTCGCCGGTGAGGCCCCGCTCGAACGCGTCGGGCTTTACGAGGATGAGCGTGCGGTCCATCAGCCGGCCGACTGGGGACGGTCACGGCCGGCGCGCGCGCGGGCGCTCGGCGGCTGCGCCGCCGGCACGGCTCGGACGCCGCGCTGCGACTGAGGGCCGCGCCTGGCGCGGCGGGCACGGCGCGCGCGCCTGGCGCCGCGGCGGTGCGGCGCGGCCGGCGTCTCGGCGCCCTCCGCCGCCTGGCCCACCTCGGCCTCGCAGTAGGGGCAGATCTTCCAGCGCGGGTCGAGCGGCTTGCCGCAGACGGTGCAGGGCTCCTTCAGCCGCCGCAGGCAGCTCGGGCAGCGGAGGAACGACTTCTCGATCTCGAACCCGCAGTACTGGCAGTGCTGGTGCTCGAGGTTGGCGAGCCGCGCCTGCGCCGCCGCGATCTCGAGCTCCCGCTCGCGCACGTCGTCGAGGTACTCGGGCGGCCGCACGATCAGGTAGACGATCGTCCCGATGAACGGGAACAGCGACGCCGCCGTGGCGCACGCGACCAGCATCGGATCGGCGATCCGGCGGTGAGCGTCGCTCCACGTCCAGTAGACGAGAGCGAGCCAGATCACCACGAGGAACAGCAGCAGCAGGTTGACCGCAAGGGCCAGCCCGCTGTTTTCGATGCCGAACAAGGCAATGGGGCCCATTAGAACGCGCGAGTGTACTGGCGCCGTCTACAGGAAGAGCCGACCGAGCGCATAGCCGATCCCGAAGAACACGAGAATCACGGTGGCCACGACAACGGCCACCAGGCCGATCATCGCTCCGAAGCGAGGTCCGTCGCCGTCCACGTGGCGAATCCTAGGGCGTCGGGGGTCACCCGAACGTTTTACGGCGGCGGTGAAGGAGCCGGTCCCCGGAGGGGTGGCTTGTCTCTTATCGCATAGCGATACTAACCCGGCGAACCCCCCGACCCCCCTCAATGCCCGTCGTTCGCCCGAAGCACGGCAGCGGCATCGAAGGAGCGCGCCAGCACAGCCGGCAACTCCTCCAGCGACGCGATCACCACATCCGCCCCCGCCAGCTCCTCCGCCGCGTGCGTGCTGGTCACCCCCACCGCCGCCGCCCCCGCCGCCCTGCCCGCCTCTATCCCGGCGGCGCGTCCTCCACCACGAGCGCCTCCGCCGGATCCACCCCGAGCCGGCTCGCCGCGGCGAGGTAGCCCTCCGGGTCCGGCTTTCCGCGCGAGACGTCCTCGGCGTGCACGATCACGCTCGGCGGCCCGATCCCCACCGCGCCGAGCCGCGCCGCCGCCAGCGCGCCGCGTCGCCGAGGTCACCACCGCGACCCGGTCCTCCCTCAATGCAAGAAGTGCCTCCGCGGCCCCGGGAATCGCGCGCAGGCCCTCCGTATCCTCCGCCTGCCGCCGCTCGATCTCCTCCGCCTCGGCCACGAAGTCGGATTCGGGCCGCAGCGCCCGCACCACCTCCACCGACCGCACGCCGTGCATGGCCGACCGCAGCTCATCCTCACCGATGCCGTTCGCCCGAGCCCACGCAAGCCAAACCCGCTCGGTGGCCTCCCGCGACTCGACGAGAACCCCGTCGAGGTCGAACAGGACCGCCCGGACGACGCGCAAAGCCACTACAGCGTCGACGCCCGCGCGTCCGCGCCCTCGCGGACGAGGTCGGCGATCAGGTAGATCGATCCGGTGGCGAGTACCGCGCCGTCGGGCCCGCCAGCTCGCGCGCCCGCTCGAGCGCCGCCCGTGGGCTCGCGACCGTCTCCGCGGGCGGCCCGCCGAGCTTCTCGGCGAGCGTGACGAGCGTCGCCGGCGAGAGCGAGCGCGGGTTCGAGCGGCCGCGTGAACACGACCCTGTCCAGCTGCGGCAGCAGCGTCTCGAGCATCCCGGCGGCGTCCTTGTCCTCCAGGACGCCGACCACCGCGACGCGCGGCCGTCGCGGGCCGAACACGTCGGGCAGCGAGGCGGACAGCGCGGTCGCGCCCGGACGGGTTGTGCGCGCCGTCGACAGAGCGTCAGCGGACGCTCGCCGACCGCCTCGAGCCTGCCCGGCACGACCGTCTCCGAAGCGGCCGCCCTCAATGCCCCTCGTCCGAGCGGCCGCCCGAGGAAGGCCTCCGCTGCGGCCGCCGCGAGGCCGAAGTTGACTCCTGGAAGCCGCCCGCCGCGCGAAGCGGCAGCTCGGCGGCGGCTCGCGGCGCACGAGCCGAGCGTGCTGCTCGGCGGCCACCCCCTGCGCCATCGCGAAGCACCGCGGGCGGCAGCGGCCCCACGACCAGCGTCCCGTAGTCGTGCACCACCGCGAGCTTCTCGCCCGCGATGTCGGTCAGCGTCGGGCCGAGCCAGCGCGTGTGCTCAAGGCTCACCGAGGTGAGCACCTGGACCTTCGACGGGATCACGTTCGTCGCGTCGAACCGGCCGCCGAGGCCCGCCTCGATCACCGCCACCTCCACCCCGCGTCGCGCCAGCTCGTGGTACGCCGCCGCCGTGAGCGCCTCGAACTGGGTCACGTGGTCGTCGGGCTCCGCCGTGCGGTTCACCAGCTCCGCGGCCTGCGCCGCGCGCGTGACCGCCGCGGCGAAGTCGGCCTCCGAACCGGCTCCTCCCCCACCTCGATCCGCTCCCGGAACGAGCGCAGGTGCGGCGAGGTGTAGCTGCCGGTGCGGAGCCCCTCCCGCTCCAGGATCGCCGCGCGAAGCGGACGGTGGACGACTTCCCGTTCGACCCCACCACGTGGATCGACGCGAACCGCCGCTGCGGAAGGCCGAGCACCGTCATGAGCCGGTGCATGCGGTCCAGCCCGAACCGCATGCCGAACAGCTCGAGTGACAGCAGGTACTCCTCGGCCTGGCGGAAGTTCACGACTCCGAGTTGCGCCAGCGCCTCGCGATACTCCGCCAGCTTCCGGCGCTCCTCGTCGACCACCTCTGCGGGCGCCTTCGCGACGAACTGCTCGTTCGCCAGCTTCCTCTCGGCCCGCTCGATCTCCTGGACGAGGCCCGCGCGCTTCTTCTCGATGCGGGCCTCGGCCTCGCCGGCGTCGAACGCGTCGGACGGCAGCACCTGCACCGCGCCGCCGGGGATCGGGACGGAGGCGATCACGTCGCCGTCGAGAAACGGCGTCGCTGCGCCGCGGGCACCGCCCGCGGCTTGCGCAAGGTCCGCGCCCTCGACCCACTCGAAGCGCGTCAGCCGCGCCACGTGGTCGCGCAGCTCGTCGTAGCCGTCGGCCACCAGATGCCCCCGCACCGAGGCGCTCGGCTTCGCGCCCACCTCGTCGCGGTAGCGGCGCAGCGCGGTCACGGCTTCGATCATGCAGCCGAGCTCGCGCTCGGCATCCTCGTCGAAGCGCGACTCGTCCGCCACGGGGAACTCGGCCACGGCCAGGAGACCGCGCCCGTCGCCCGGCATGAGCGACCAGATCTCCTCGGTCACGAACGGCATCACCGGGTGCAGCAGCCTGAGGATCCGCTCGAGCGACCACAGGAGCACCGCCGACACCTCTTCGTTGTCCTCCTCGTACAGGCGCGGCTTGGCGAGCTCGAGATACCAGTCGGCGAGCTCGGACCAGAAGCCGCCGTACAGCTCGAGCGCGGCGAACGAGAAGCGGAAGTCGTCGTACAGCTCCGTCACGCGCGCGGTCAGCCGCTCCAGCCGGGACACGATCCAGCGGTCCTCGACCGTCGTGGCTGCCGAAGCGTCCGGCTCCACGTCGGCCACGCGGAGCAGGATCAGCCGCGTCGCGTTCCACAGCTTGTTGGCGAGGTCGCGTCCCTGCTTCACGCGCTCCTCGTTGAAGCGCACGTCCTGCGAGGAGGACATCGCGAGCAGCCCGAACCGGAGCGCGTCGGCCCCGTACGCCGGGAACTCGCCGCCCTCCTCGTAGACCGGCGGGCGCGCGCCGCCGTGGATCAGGTCGGACGGGTCGATCCCCGTGCCGAGCGACTTCGACATCCGGCGGCCGTCCGGCGCCTGAATGACCGAGTGGATGTTCACGTCGGTGAAGGGCACCTGCTCGGTGAGCTCCTTGCCGAACATCACCATCCGCGCGACCCAGAGGAAGATGATGTCGCGCGCTGTCGAGTTGACGTCGGTCGGATAGAAGGCGCGCAGCTCCTCAGTCGCGTCCGGCCAGCCGAGCGTGGCGAACGGCCAGAGGCCGGACGAGAACCAGGTGTCGAGCACGTCCGGATCGCGCTCCCAGCCCTCGCCGCCGGGCTCGGTCTCGCCCACGTACGTCTCGTCGCCGCGGTACCAGACCGGCAGCTGGTGGCCCCACCAGAGCTGCCGCGAGATGCACCACGGCCGGATGTTCTCGAGCCAGTTCAGGTACACGCCGGTCCAGGGCTTCTCGGGGTGGAACCTGATCTCGCCGCTCTTCACGACCTCGATCGCGGGCTCGGCGAGCCGGTCCATGTCGCAGAACCACTGGAGCGAGATGAGCGGCTCCACGCGCCGGCCGGACCGGTGCGAGTGCGGCACGTCGTGCACGTACGGCCTGGGTGCCGGAGAGGAGCCCCTGCTCGCGGAGCTCGGCCACCACCGCCTCGGCGGCCTCGTGCGGTCTCCATCCCGCGGAAGCGCTCGGGGGCGGAGTCCGTGATTCGGCCGTCCTCGCCGATCACGGTGATCTCCTCGAGCTTGTGCTTTCGCCCGATCTCGAAGTCGTTCTGGTCGTGGCCGGGCGTGATCTTCAGCGCGCCGGTACCGAACTCCGGGTCCACGTAGTCGTCGGCGATGATCGGCAGCCGGCGACCCACCAGCGGCAGCACGGCGCTCTCCCCGATGAGGCGCGAATAGCGCTCGTCGGACGGGTTCACCGCGATGGCGGTGTCGGCCAGCATCGTCTCCGGCCGGACCGTTGCGATCGTGACCGAGCCGGACCCGGACTCGAGCGGGTAGTCGATCTCGTAGAGCGTGTCCTCGACCTCGCGCTGCTCGACCTCGAGGTCCGAGATGGCGGTCCGTAGGCCGGGGTCCCAGTTGACCATGTAGTTGTCGCGGTAGACGAACCCCTTCTCGTACAGGTGGACGAACACCTTCGTCACCGCGCGCACGTAGTCCGGGTCCATCGTGAAGCGCTCGTCCTCGTAGTCGAGCGACGCGCCCAGCTCGCGGAACTGGCGCGAGATGTTGCCGCCGTACTCCTCGACCCACTGCCACACCCGTTGGATGAAGGCCTCGCGGCCCATCTCCTCGCGGGAGAGCCCGTCCTCCTCGAGCTGGCGCTCGACCACCCGCTGGGTGGCGATCCCGGCGTGGTCCTTGCCGAAGATCCAC
The DNA here is from genome assembly GCA_963808875.1 of uncultured Thermoleophilaceae bacterium. Classification (GTDB taxonomy): domain Bacteria; phylum Actinomycetota; class Thermoleophilia; order Solirubrobacterales; family Thermoleophilaceae; genus JACVRW01. Next base: position 55,754 of record CAWEHM010000037.1, on the reverse strand, counting down.
TTCGTGCGCATGCCCGCGCATGCGCGCCACCCGGATCTTGAGGTCCTGGATCGACGCGTTCAGCGCGTGGCCCATGTGGAGGTTGCCGGTCACGTTCGGCGGCGGCACCGCGATGGAGAAGTTCTCGTCCGGCGTGCCCTCGGGCTCGGGATGGAAGATCCCCGCCTCGTCCCAGCGCGCGAACACGCGCGCCTCCACGTCCGCGGGCTCGTATCGAGTGCGCTCCTCGAGCGTCTTCAGGCGGTCCTCGGCCATCGGGCCGAAGTCTCGCACGCGGGATAATCGGTTCAGGCGGCGCGCCGAGCAGCCGGCGAGTCGGCCTAGCCGAGCGAAAACCGAGCAGCCCAAGGAAGCGGGGCAGGCGACAGTGCTCCGCACGGCCCTGCACCCGATGACCGCCGCGATGCCGAAGGTTTGCAGCCGGCGAGCCGCCGCTAGGCCGACTCGGCGTGCTGCTCGCCCGTGTCCTCTTCGGGCGCGGCCTCGGTGACGAGCGTGGGCTTCAGGCCCTTCTCGATCGTCTCCTTGGTCACGACGCACTTCTTCACGTCGCGCCGTGAGGGCAGCTCGAACTGCACGTCGAGGAGGGTCTCCTCGAGGATCGAGCGCAGGCCGCGGGCGCCGGTCTCCCGGTCGAGCGCGCGGTCGGCGATCGCCTGGAGCGAGTCGTCGGCGAAGACCAGCTCGATCCCGTCGAACTGGAAGAAGCGCTGGAACTGCTTGACGAGCGCGTTGCGCGGCTCGGTGAGGATGGTCACGAGGTCGTCGCGCGTGAGCTGGTGGATCACCGTCGCGACGGGCAGGCGGCCGATGAACTCGGGGATCAGCCCGTACTCGACGAGGTCCTCCGGCAGCGCCTTCTGGAACAGGTCGCCGGTGTCCTTGTTGTGCTTGGACGACACCGTCGCCCCGAAGCCCACGCCCTTGTGGCCGATCCGCCGCTCGACGACCTTGTCGAGGTCCGCGAACGCCCCGCCGCAGATGAACAGGATGTTCGTCGTGTCGATCGTGAGGAACTCCTGGTGCGGGTGCTTGCGCCCGCCCTGCGGCGGCACCGACGCCACCGTGCCCTCGAGGATCTTCAGGAGCGCCTGCTGCACGCCCTCGCCCGACACGTCGCGCGTGATCGACGGGTTGTCCGCCTTGCGCGCGATCTTGTCGACCTCGTCGATGTAGATGATCCCGGTCTCGGCCTTCTTGACGTCGAAGTCGGCGGCCTGGATCAGCTTCAGGAGGATGTTCTCGACGTCCTCGCCGACGTAGCCCGCCTCGGTCAGCGCCGTGGCGTCGGCGATCGCGAACGGCACGTTCAGGATCTTCGCGAGCGTCTGGGCGAGCAGCGTCTTGCCGCAGCCGGTCGGACCGAGCAGCAGGATGTTGGACTTCTGGAGCTCGAGGTCCTGCTCGGCGTCCGACTGCATCATCTGGACGCGCTTGTAGTGGTTGTAGACGGCCACCGACAGCGTGCGCTTCGCCGGCTCCTGCCCCACCACGTACTCCTGGAGGACCGAGTAGATCTCCTTCGGCTTCGGGAGGTTCTCGAGATCGAACGTCGGAGCGCCCGTCAGCTCCTCGTCGATGATCTCGTTACAGAGATCGATGCACTCGTCGCAGATGTAGACGCCCGGCCCGGCGATCAACTTCTTCACCTGGCGTTGCGACTTTCCGCAGAAGCTGCAGAGGAGTTGTTCGTTCGAGTCGGTAGGCCTAGCCACTCTCTTCTCCCTCGGCGCGAGGGTAGCGCACCTCAAGATACGCGGCGAGGGTCAAAGTCCCTTCTGGACAGATGGCCTAACTGCGCGCCCGCGAGCGGGCGGCCAGACGGCTAGTGCTTCGAGATCACGCGGTCGATGAGGTTGTACTGCCGCGGCCTCATCCGCGCTCATGAAGTAGTCGCGCTCGGTGTCCTTCGCGACCTTCTCGAGGTCCTGCTTGGTGTGCTTGGCGAGGATCTCGTCGAGGCGCCTGCGCACGTCGATGATCTCCTTGGCGTGGATCTCGATGTCCGTGGCCTGGCCCTGGAAGGCCGAGCTCACCTGGTGGATCAGGATCTTCGAGTTGGGCAGCGACATGCGCTTGCCCTCCGCGCCGCCGGCCAGGAGCAGCGCGCCCATCGACATCGCGATGCCGACGCAGATCGTCTGCACGTCGGGCTTGATGAACTGCATCGTGTCGTAGATCGCGAGGCCCGCGTACACCGATCCGCCGGGCGAGTTGATGTACAGCGAGATGTCCTTGTCCGGGTCCTCCGACTCGAGGTGGAGGAGCTGGGCAACGATCAGGTTGGCGATGTCGTCGGTGACGGGCGTGCCGAGGAAGACGATGCGCTCGTTCAGCAGGCGCGAGTAGATATCGAACGCGCGCTCGCCGCGAGACGTCTGCTCGACCACCATTGGAACGAGAGGGCTCATAGGAGCGGAGACTCTAGCGATGAGGTCGGGTCAGCGCTCTAGCCCGGGCGTCCAGATCTTCTCGCGCGCCGCGGCGCGCTCGGCCTCGATCGGCTTCGCGTTCTCGACGACGAGGTCCACGGCCTTGCGCATCGCGATGTCCTCGCGGAGCGCCTCGTCGGCGCCCTGCGAGCGGGCGCGCTTGAGCGCGCGCTTCAGCTGCTTGTCGCTCGCGTCGGGCGGCGCCGAGGCGCGCAGCGCCTGCTCGATCTCCTCGTCCGTGACCTCGATGCCCTCGGCCTCGACGATCGCCGCGAGCACCGCCTCGCGCTTCAGCGCGGTCTCGGCATCCGGCTCGGACTCGACGACGAGCTCCTCCTCGGTCTTGCCGGTCATCTGGAGGTACTGCTCGGGGTTGATCCCCTGCGCCTGCGAGCCGCCGCGCGGTGCGGTGCCACATCTCGTGCGCCTTCGAGTGCACGAGCTCCTTCGGCACCTCGATCTGCGCCTGCGCCGACCACCGCGTCCACGGCGGCCTCGCGGAACTCGCGCCTCGATCGCGCGCTCCTCGGCCTGCGCGATGCGCGACTCGATCTCGGCGCGCAGCTCGTCGAGCGAGTCGAAGCCGCCCGCCTCGACGGCGAAGTCGTCGTCCAGCTCCGGCAGGCGCTTCTCCTTGACCTCCTTCACCTCGACGGCGAAGGAGGCGTCCTTCCCGGCGAGCTGCTCGGCCGGGTAGTCGTCCGGGAACGTGACCTCGACGGTGCGCTCGTCGCCCGCGGAGGCGCCCTTCAGCTGCTCCTCGAAGCCCGGGATCAGCCGGCCCGAGCCGAGCTCCACGACCTGGCCGCGGCCCTCGCCGCCCTCGAACTGCTCGCCGTCCACGCGAGCCGACGTAGTCCATGACCACGTAGTCGCCCTCGCCGGCCGCGCGCTCCACCGTCTCGAGCGAGGCGAGCGACTCGCGCAGGCGCTCGAGCTCCGCCTGGACCTCCTGCGTCGTCCACCTTCGGCTCGCGGCGGCCCGACCTCGACGCCCCTGTAGTCGCCGAGCTTGCGCCGGCGGGACCACGCCGACCTCGATCGTGAAGGCGAGCGGCGCGCCCTTCTCGGGCAGGTCGGACAGGTCCAGCTGCGGGTCGCCGACCGTCTGGATCCCGGCGTCGGCGAGCGCCTCCTCGTACCACGCCTGAAGCCCGCGGCGCACGGCCTCGTCGAGCACGGCCTCGCGGCCGACCTGGCGCAGCACGACCTCCGGCGGCACCTTGCCGCTCCGGAATCCGGGCACGCGCATCTCGCGGCCGAGCTCGCTCGCGGCGGTCTTCAGCTCGCGCTCGAGCGCCTCGGTCGGGACCTCCACCTCCACGCGCACGCGCGAGTCGGGGAGCTCGGTCGTCTTGGTCTTCACGCCGTTCGGCATTGGACGGCTGACATTAGCGGCGCGGCGGCGCTCCGGTAGCTTGCCGCCCGTGCGCCGCCGCCCGGTCGCCGAGCAGCTCCACGCCTGGATCGTCACCGGGCCGATCGGCCACCTGTGGAGCGCGCATGGCGGACATCACGCTGCTCTGGGCGCGCTATCTCGCCAACCGCGCGCGCGGGCGGGTCTAGGCCGTGGCCGCCGCGATCGGCTGGGGCACGCTCGCGGCGTCTTCGCTCGTCATCGGGGCCGCCCTGGGGCTGGCGCGCCACGTGGCCGCACAAGCTCGTGGGGCTCGTGCTCGGCTTCGGTGCGGGCGCGCTGATCAGCGCGGTGAGCTTCGAGCTGGTGCAGGAGGGAGTGCGGCAGGCGCGTGGCCTCCCGGTGGCGATCGGCCTCGCGGTGGGCGCCCTCACCTACTTCGTGGCGGCCGGCAGGGTTGCGGCGATGGGCGGCGGCGGGGCGCTCGCGCTCGGGGCATTCCTCGACGGGATCCCCGAGCAGATGGTGCTCGGCATCGGACTGGCGTCCGGTGAGCCGGTCAGCGCCGGCCTCCTGGCCGCGATCTTCGTCTCCAACCTCCCCGAGGCGATCGGCGGCGCGACGGACATGAAGCGCGAGATGCACTCGCAACAAGCGCGTGATGCTCAACTGGCTGTGGATCGCCGGCTTCTGCGCGTTGGCGACGGTGGTCGGCTATGGGATCGCGGACATCGCCTCGGACGAGCTGCAGGCCGGCATCAACGGCTTCGCCGCCGGCGCCCTGATCGTGATGCTCGTCGACTCGATGATCCCCGAGGCGACGGAGCAGGCCGGCAGGACGACCGGCCTCGTGACCACGCTCGGATTCGCCGTGGCGGCGGGGCTGTCGTTCTCGACCTAGCCGCGCGCGGCCGCGCGCGATCAGCAGGCCGAGCCCGGCGCCGATGACGATCGACAGCGCGATCACGACGATCAGCGGCGTCCGCCAGGTGCCGAGGATCCAGTTGACCTTGACCTCGTCGAGGTTGGCCGCGGCGAAGCGCGATGCCGACGGCGGCTAGCGCGACCCCGGCGATCTGGCGCTTCTCCACGGCGGCAACCTACCTGAGGCTCGCCGGGGCGGGCAGTCGCCCGAGCATCCGCCGGTAGCGGTCCATGACGGGCTTCGGGAAGTCGGAGTGCGTCTGGGTGCGGAGACGCGGCACGTTCTCGCGGTGGTACGGGCTCGACAGGCTCTCGTTGTGCCCGATCACGTTCCGGGTGGCGATCCCGTAGCGGCCCTGGAGCGCGCGCGTGAGGCGGAGCGAGGCCGCCAGCTGGCGGCGGTCGCCCATCACCTGCGCGTCGCTCTGGCCCACGTGCTCGATGCCGATCGCCGTGTAGTTCAGGCCCACGGTGTGGCGGCACATGGTGGTCGGCTTCACGAGCCGGTAGATCGTGCCGTCGCGGTCGATCACGAAGTGCGAGCAGATGCCCGGCAGCTCGTGCAGCTCCTGGTCGGGCTCGTTGCGCGAGAACAGGTTGAACACGGGCGCGAACGTGGACGTGACGGTGTAGTGCTCGACGATCACCTTGGGGTCGCGCAGGCGCCAGTCGTGGATGCCGTAGTGGCGCTGCGCGTAGTCGGCCATGTCGGCGCGGCGCCCGGGGCCGTACGGGATCGGCTTGGCGACCTCTCTGCGGCGGGGCGACCGCGCGCGCGAGCGACAGCACGGCGTTCGCGTGGCGGCGCACGCCGGCCGCCGGCAGCGCTCCGCCGGGCAGCTCGACGACGAAGGCGGTGTCGCCCGCGAACGTGTGGTTCTGCCACGAGATCGCGGTGCCGTGGTAGCGCGGCAGGGCCTTGCGAGGGAGTCCGCTGCGGGCGGAGTAGAGCTTCTCGAGCTTCGGATCGCCCGTGCTCTTCACCACGATGTGGAGCGCCTGGTGGTACCAGATGGTGATGCGCGGGCGCTCGCGCTCGATGAAGCGCTGCATCACCTGCGTCTCCGCCTCCGACGCCGGCCCGGGACCGGACTCGTACACGCCGTCCTGGGGCTGCCAGCGGTAGGGGAAGTTCCGGTTCAGGTCCACGCCGTGCGCGTTCCAGCGGGTGCCCGCCGCCATGCCGTCGGGGTTGGCGCTGTCCACGAGCCAGAGCGCCGTGCCGCGCGGCGGGCGCGCGTGCCGGAGGCGGGCCACGACGGCGCGGCCCGCCGGCTCGTTCCCGTGGATGAGCCCGACGACGAGCACCTTCACACGCGCGCGCGAGCTGCCCACGCGGAGCGCGCGGATCGCGCGGCCCTGCTCCGAGTGCCCGATGGTCTCCCACGCCGGCGACTGCGCGGGGGCCGGGCTCGCCGCCGCGGCGGCGGCCGCGAGGCCGGCTACGAAAGCTGACAGCGCCACCCGGCCGAGTATGGCGACCGCGCTAGGGTCCGCCCCCGTGATCGCTGAGCTGGCGGATCGCGCCGCCGAGGGAGGGCGCATTGCAATCGACACGGAGTTCGTGTCCGAGCGCCGCTACCAGGCGCTGCTCTGCCTGGTGCAGGTCGCGGTGCCGGATCCCTCGGCAGAGGGCGGGGTGCGCACCGAGGTGCTCGATCCGCTCGAGGGCGACCCGGACTTCTCGCCGCTCGCGCGCGTGCTCGCCGACCCGGAGGTCGAGGTGGTCATGCACGCGGGGCGCCAGGACGTGGCGATCCTGCGCCGCACGCTCGACACCGAGGTGCGCAACATCTTCGACACGCAGGTGGCCGCCGGCTTTCTCGGGTTCGGGAACCAGGAGGGCTACGAGTCGCTCGTGCGCAAGGTGCTGACGGTGAAGCTGAAGGGGAGCGAGGGCTTCACGCGCTGGGACAAGCGGCCGCTGACACCGCTGCAGCTCGAGTACGCGGCCGACGACGCACGTCTGCTGCTCACGCTCGGCGAGGAGCTGGAGCGCCGCCTGGAGGAGCTCGGCCGGCTCGAGTGGGCGCGCGAGGAATCGCGCTCGCTCGAGGAGGTCTCGGACGAGCGCGACGCGCAGCGTTCCTACGAGCGGCTGCCGCGCCTGGGTCGCCTGAACGAAAGCGCGCGCGGCGTGGCGCTCGAGCTGGCGGAGTGGCGCGAGGACGAGGCGCGAAGCGCCGACCGCGCCCCCGGCTCGGTGCTGCCCGACCAGGCGCTCGTGGAGCTCGCACGGCGCACCCCGCGCGACAAGCACGGCCTCGAGCAGATCCGCGGCCTGCCCCCGCAGACGCTCCACCGGCGCGCCGACGCGCTGCTGAGCGCGATCGACCGCGGACGCTCGCGCTCCGCTCCTCCCCCGCCCTCCGAGCCGCCGGCCCGCGATCCCGGCGACGCCCCGCTCGTCTCGCTCGCGCAGGCGCTCGTGCGCCACCGCTCGATGGAATCCGGGGTAGCCGTGGAGCTGATCGCGACCCAGGCCGAGCTGTCCTCCCTGATCGGCTCACTGCGCCGTGGCGAGAACAGCGACAACGTCCGAGTGGCCAATGGCTGGCGCCGCGAACTGGTGGGCGACGAGCTCCGCGAGCTCGTGGAGGGACGCCGCGCGCTGAGCGTGGACCCCGAGAACGGCCTGCGCGTCACCCCGACCTAGGCGGCAGCACGAGCCCCTCCGGCACCTCGCCGTCGTCGATCAGGCGGCGGATGTCGCCGCTGCGGCGCGGGCTCAGGTACACGTGGCGCTGGCCGACGCTCGGCTTCTCCTCGAGGAGGCCCGCCGCCAGCAGGGACTCGCCGACCTCGTAGGCGAGCGCCCGCTCGTTGCCCGCGAAGCCGCGGGCGAGGTGGTCGAAGGCCGTGTGGTAGCTGCCCCACTTCCCCATCCCGTCGAGACGCTGCAGGATCCGGCGCGCCACGCGGCGGACAGGGTCCTGGTCCTCGTGCGCCCGTGAGACCGCCCCGGCGGGCTCGAGGAGGTTGAGGAGCTGCTGCTCGAGCGCCTCGACGGTCTCGTCGTCGAGCGGCGATCCGCCCAGCCGCGTGACCGCCTCGGCCACCCGCAGCGGGTGCGTTGCGCCGATCGGCGGCCGCAGGTCGGACACGTCATCGAGCACGTGGCCCGGCATGAGGTGCGAGCGCGCGCGCAGCCTGTCGATCCGGCGCTCCTCGAACTCCGCCGTGAGCGCCTCGTGCGCGTACTCGGCGGCCTCGGCCGGCGCGGCCGCGGGGTAGGCGAAGGCCAGCATCCCGCCCAGGTCGCCGAGCCGAAGCGAGAGGTCCTCGCCCGAGCGGGGCGGCCCGGGAGACGCCCCCTCGACCACGTGCTCCACCGTCGCGGATGCGAGTGCACCCGACCGCTCCCCCACGGCGCCGGGATCGGCCCGGAGCTCGGGCGAGATGGGGAGGGCGGCCACCACCCCGCTCTCGGTCGCCCCGACCGCCACCACGATCGGCGTGTCGTAGCCGGTGCGCGACTCGCTCAGCTCGACCATCCCGCGGCGCAGCTCGGCCGCCAGCAGGTTGCGCAGGCGCGCGGACACCTCGCGCGGCGCGCCGGCACCGCCCGCGTCGGCGAGGACCGTCTCGAGCTCGCTGGGCGGGCCGGTCATCCGGCAAGCCTATGTCGGGCCACACTGGGTACGGTCGCCGTACCGATGAACGAGAAGTACCTACGCATCTACATGCAGGACCATCTCGCCGGATCGACCGCCGGGCTGGAGCTCGCGCGGCGCACGAGTGGGAGCAACGAGGGCACCGAGTACGGCGCGCCGCTGGCGCGGATCGCCGACGAGATCGAGTCGGACCGCCGGATGCTCCAGGGCATCATGCAGGACCTCGGCTTCGGCGGCGACCGGCTGAAGAACGCGGGCGCGTGGGCGCTCGAGAAGGCCGGCCGGCTGAAGCTGAACGGTGAGCTGACGAGCTACTCGCCGCTCAGCCGGGTTGTCGAGCTGGAGGGTCTCCTCACCGGGATCACCGGCAAGTGGGGCCTCTGGGCCGCGCTGCTCGAGGTGGCGCCGCACGAGCCGCGGCTCGACGCGGATCTGCTGGCGCGGCTGCGCGACCGCGCGGAGGAGCAGCGGTCGACGGTCGAGGAACTGCGCGAGAAGGCGGCCAGGGAGGCCTTCGCCGCGTAGGCTCCCCGCCGTGTCGTGGGAGCCCGAGCTCGAGGAGCTGCGCCGGCGCGAGGAGCTCGCCCGGCGGATGGGCGGCGAGGAGCGGGTCACCCGCCAGCACGCCTCGGGCCGGCTGACGGTCCGCGAGCGGATCGAGCGCCTGCTCGACGACGGCACGTTTCACGAGACCGGCGCGCTCGCCGGTCGCGGCACGTACGGCGGCGACGGCGAGCTGACCGACTTCCTGCCGGCGAACACCGTCGTCGGCCAGGGACGCATCGACGGCCGCCGCGCCGTCGTGGAGGGCGACGACTTCACGGTCCGGGGCGGCGCGGCGGACGCCGCGATCTGGGAGAAGACCCTCTTCGCCGAGCGAATGGCGCACGACCTCCGGCTGCCACTCGTCCGGCTCGTGGACGGCACGGGCGGCGGAGGCAGCGTCAAGTCGCTCGAGGACATGGGCTTCTCGTACGTGCCGCCGCTGCCGGGCTTCGACCTGGTCGTGAAGAACCTGTCGATCGTGCCGGTCGCCGCCGCGGCGCTCGGGCCGGTCGCGGGGCTCGGCGCCGCGCGCGTGGTGTGCTCGCACTTCTCGGTGATCGTGAGGGACACCGCGCAGCTGTTCGTGGCCGGACCGCCGGTGGTGGCCATGGCGGGCATGGGCGAGACACCCGACAAGGAGGAGCTGGGCGGCGCGCGGATGCAGGCGGGCGCAGGCGCGGTTGACAACGTGGCGGCCGACGAGGACGACGCGCTCGACCAGCTCAAGCGGTTCTTCTCCTACCTTCCCCAGAACGTGTGGGAGGCGCCGCCGGTCGAGGACTCGGACGACCCGCCAGGCCGCCGCGAGGAGGAGCTCGTGTCCATCGTGCCGCGCGACCACCGCAGCGCGTACAAGATGCGCCGCGTCCTCGAGGCCGTGCTCGACCGCGGCTCGGTCTTCGAGCTGGGCGCCGCCTTCGGCCGTCCCACGATCACGTGCCTCGCGCGACTCGGCGGGCGCCCCGTCGGGGTGCTCGCGTCGGATCCCGAGCACTACGGCGGCGGCGTCACCGCGGACGCCGCCGAGAAGACCGCCCGCTTCGTGGACGTATGCGACCAGTTCCACCTGCCGGTCGTGAACTTCGTGGACATCCCGGGCTTCGTGATCGGCACGGGAGCGGAGCGCGCGGGCACGATTCGGCGCGGGGCGCGCGGCCTGTTCGCGATCGCGCAGGCGAGCGTGCCGTGGGTGTCGATCCTGGTGCGGAAGGTGTACGGCGTCGCGGGCGCCGGCCACGGCGACGGGTCCCGGCTGAACCTGCGGTTCGCCTGGCCGTCAGGGAACTGGGGCTCGCTGCCGATGGCGGGCGGCCTCGAGGCGGCATACCGGCGCGAGCTCGAAGCGGCCGAGGACCCCGCGGCGCTGCGCGCGGAGATAGCCGCCCGGCTGGAGGCGGTGACCTCCCCCTTCAGGACGGCCGAGCGGTTCAGCATCGAGGAGATCATCGACCCGCGCGACACCCGCCCGATCCTGTGCGACTGGGCGGAGCGGGCCCACGAGCTGGTGCGCCACGAGCTCCACCAGGGAGCGAAGACACGAGGTCCTCGTCCGTGATATAGTTGTATATGCAATCAACTGGAGTGAGGGAAACGAGATGAAGCTGAACGGCATCCACCACATCACGGCGATCACTGGCGACGCGCAGCGCAACGTCAACTTCTACGTCGGGGTCATGGGCCTTCGCCTCGTCAAGAAGTCCGTCAACCAGGACGACCCGACCGTCTACCACCTCTTCTACGGCGACGAGCATGCGAAGCCCGGCCTCGACCTGACCTTCTTCGAGTACCCCGGCGCCGCGCCCGGCCGAGCCGGCGAGGGCATGATCCATCGCGTCGTATGGCGCGTGGGCTCGCCCGACGCGCTCGACTTCTGGAGCGAGCGGCTCGGCGCGAACGGTGTCGAGTCCACCCGCGAGGGCCACACGCTCGTGTTCTCCGACCCCGAGGGCCTCGAGCATCAGCTGCTGGTCGCCGACGTCTCCGACGAGCCGCTGATCGCCGAGCACCCCGACGTGCCGGCGGAGCACGCGCTGCAGGGCTTCCACGCCGCGCGCGCGTACGCGTCGGATCCCGACCGCAGCCGCGAGCTGCTGGAGCAGGGGCTTGGCTTCGACCAGCAGGGCGACGCCTTCGAGGCGCGCGGCGAGGAGCGCGGCGGCCTCTACTTCTACGACGAGCCGCCGGCGGAGCGCGGCATCCAGGGCGCGGGCACCGTGCACCACATCGCGTGGAACTCGGCCGACGAGGACCACGAGAAGTGGCAGCAGCGCGTGGCCGAGCACGGCGCGCACCCGACCCAGGTGATCGATCGCCACTACTTCAAGTCGATCTACTTCCGCGAGCCGAGCGGCGTGCTGTTCGAGCTGGCCACCCCGAGCCCGGGCTTCACGATCGACGAGCCGCTCGAGACGCTCGGCGAGAAGCTGTCGATCCCGCCGCGGCTCGAGGAGCTCCGGCCGCAGATCGAGGCGACCGTCAAGCCGCTCACGAACCCGCGCACCGCTCAGCGCGCGAACGCCTAGATTCTCCGCCGGTGCTCTTCACCGGCGGAACGATCCGAACGCTGGACCCGGCTGCCCCCACGGTGGGGCAGCTGGCCGTTCGGGGCCCGTGGGTCGTGGACGACGACAAGGCGGGCGAGGGCGTTATCGAGCTCGGGGAGCGCTGCCTCCTCCCCGGGTTCACCGACTCGCACGTGCACTTCCCCACCTGGTCGCTCGGCCTGCGGCAGGCGCGGCTCGACGGCGCGCGCTCGCTCGAGGAGGCGCTCGACCGCGTGGTGGCCGCGCGCGAGCACGTGCGCGACGGCGGCTGGCTGCGCGGGCTGGGCTGGCGCGAGGGCGACTGGACCGAGCCGCCCACGCGCGAGGCGCTCGATCGCGCCGTGCCGGACCTGCCGGTCGCGCTGATGTCGAAGGACTACCACTCGCTGTGGCTGAACAGCGCGGCGCTCGATCGCGCCGACGCGCCGCTCGAGGTGGCCGGCGGCGTTGTCGAGGAGAGCGGGATCCTGCGCGAGAACGCGGCGTGGGCGTTCCGCGACCGCTACGTGCGCCCCACGCTCGACGAGATGGTCGAGGCCTCCCGCGAGGGCATGCGGGTGGCGGCGTCGCGCGGCGTGGTGGCGATCCACGACAAGGACGGCTGGCTCGGCTCGTTCGAGGTGCACGAGCGCCTGCTCCGCGATCGCGACCTCCTCACGCGGGTGTGGCAGTCGTTCCCGTGGGACCGGCTCGACGACCTGGCGAACCTCGGGATCAGGTCCGGGTTCGGCGACCCCATGCTCCGCTTCGGCTACCTGAAGGGCTTCATGGACGGGACGCTCGGCTCCGCCACCGCCCGCCTCCTCGACGGCTCGGGCGTCGAGATCAGCTCGCGCGAGGTGCTGGAGGACGTGGTGCGGCGGGCGGCCGCCGCCGGATGGCCGGTGGCGGTGCACGCGATCGGCGACGCCGCGAACCGGGCAGCGCTCGACGCGTTCGAGGCCACCCGCGACGAGTGGGCGCCGCGCGACCTGCGCCAGCGGATCGAGCACGCGCAGCTGCTCGACGACGCCGACGTGGCGCGCTTCGCCGAGATCGGCGTCGCGGGGTCCGTGCAGTTCAGCCACGCCCCCTCGGACCGCGACCTCGCGGAGCGGCTCTGGGAGGGACGCCAGGGCGCGTACGCGTACCGCTCGCTCCTGGACGCCGGCGCGACGCTCGCGAACGGCTCGGACGCGCCCGTCGAGGAGCTCGACCCGCTCGCCGGGATCGTGGCGGGCGTGCTGCGCACCATCGACGAGCGACCCTCATGGCGCCCCGAGCAGGCCGTGACCGTGGAGGAGGCGCTCCACGCAACCTGCGTCGCGCCCGCGTGGCTCGAGCACGCCGAGAACCGCCGCGGCCGCCTCCGCCCCGGAATGGCGGCCGACCTCGTGATCCTGAACCGCGACCCGGTCAGCTGCCCGCCGGACCAGCTGCGGTCGCTGCGGGTGGAGGCGACGATGGTGGCGGGGCGCTGGACCTACCGGGACGGCTAGCCAGCCAGAACGCCGGCGCGCACACCAGCGCGGCCGCGCCCAGCGCCAGCGCGCCCACGCCGAGCGACTCGAGCGCGGCTCCGCCCAGAAGGGCGAGCCCAGCTCCGGTCAGGCCGCTCAGCATGTCGTTGAAGCCCATCAGGCGGCCGCGCTCGGACGGCAGCGTGCTGTCCGCCAGCTCGGCGGTGGCGGCCACGAACGAGAAGTTCCAGCCCAGGCCGAGCCCGAACAGCGCCACGGCGGTGGCCGGGACGCTCTCGATCCAGAGCAGGGAGATGACGGACAGCGCCATGAGGATCAGCCCGCCGAACAGCGCGATCTGCCGGCCGATCCGGTCGATGATCCCTCCCACCACGATCACGAGCGCGTACATGCCGATCACGTGCGCCCCGATGATCGGGAACACGGTGTGCGCCGCGTGGTGCATGTGGTCGACCACCACCGAGCCGGTCAGCGTCATCACACCGACCATCACGCCGAAGCTCGCCTGAGCGGCGAGCAGGGCGGGGATCACGCCCGGCCTGCGCACGATCTGGCTGAGCGGGACGCTCTTGTCCGGCGGCGGCTCCGGTGGGGACAGGTCTTGACCTGTCCCGCGCCATGATGTCGGCGATCCGGCGCGGGTCCGGGCGCACGAACAGCACGAGCACCAGGGCCACGATCATGAAGCCCGAGCCCGCGAGCCACAGCGGCGCGAGCGCGTCGCCGTCGAGCTCCTTGCCGGACAGCATCGGGCTGAACACGGCCGGGCCGAGGATCGCCCCGAACACGGCCCCGAACAGGACCAGCGCGATGCCGTGAGCGCGCCGCTCGGGCGGGTACATGTCGCCGGCCGCGGTACGCGCGAGGAGGGCGGTGCCGCTCGCGATGCCGATCAGCACGAACGCGGTGAAGACGAGCACCGCGCTCTCGGAGGCCGAGCCGGCGGCCGCCACCACCCCGCCAACGGCACCTATGGCGAAGCCGGCGGCGAGCACGGGCACCCGCCCCACGCGGTCCATCGCGCGGCCCGGCGAACGGCGCGGCGAGCGCCCCGCACGCCAGCACGACCGCCGGCCCGAGGCCGAGCAGCCCGTCGATCCCGAGCACCTGCACGAGCGTGATCGACGCCACGGCGGCCTGCAGCTGGAGCATGCCCGAGTTCGCCGCGAGCGCGGCCGACAGGAGCGCCGTGTTTCGGCGGATCGGCAGGTCGTCCATGGAGGCGGCCCAGCGTACCCGGCGCCGGTCAGGTAGTCGTTCGCACGATGAGGGAGCGGCTGCGCATCCTCCGCCACCGGGACTTCCGGAACCTCTGGCTGGGCCAGAGCGCGAGCGCGCTCGGCGACGCGGTCGTGCTCGTTGCCATCGCGCTCTACGTCACGGAGCTCACGGACGACCCCACGAAGGTGGGCATCGTCCTGGCCTCGTACCTGACGCCGCTGATCGCCTTCCTCCTGATCGGCGGCGTCTGGGCGGACCGGCTCCCGCGCGAGCGGGTGATGATCGCGGCCGACGTGGCGCGCGCGTGCCTCCACACGCTGCTCGCCGTCCTCATCTTCACGGGCGCGGTGGAGATCTGGCAGCATCGTCGCGATCGAGGCGTGCTACGGCACCGCGCAGGCGTTCTTCCAGCCCGCCTACACGGGCATCGTGCCGCGCACCGTGCCACCGGGCGAGGTGCAGCAGGCCCAGGCGCTCTCGAGCCTCACGCTGAACCTGGCCGAGCTCACCGGCCCCGCCATCGCCACGGCCCTCGTGCTGGGCGTGGGCGCCGGCTGGGCGTTCCTGCTCGACGCGGCCACCTTCGTCGTGAGCGCCACGCTGCTCATGCGCGTCCGCACGGTGGGCACCGCGCCCGCCGCCGGGGAGCGCGGCACCGTCCTGGGCGAGCTCACGGACGGCTTTCGCGAGGTGAGCACGCGGCCGTGGCTCTGGGTGACGGTGGTCGTGTTCTCCCTGGCCGTCCCGGTCGGGTACGCGCCGCTGTTCGTGCTCGGCCCCACGATCGCAAAGGAGACCTACGACTCGGCCGCCGTGTTCGGGATCGTCACCGCGGCCTACGGGGCGGGCGCCCTGATCGGAGCGCTGGTCGGGCTGCGCTGGCGCCCGCGCCATCCGATGCGGGCGGCGTTCCTCGTGACCGCGGCGTGGCCGCTGATGCTGGTGTCGTTCGCCGTGGGCGCGCCCGTGGCGCTCGTCGTGGTGCTCTCGATCGGCACGGGGATGGGCTTCGCGCTGTTCGAGGTGCTCTGGGACACCACGATGGCGGAGCGGATCCCACCGCACGCGCTGTCCCGCGCGAGCGCCTGGGAGTGGATGGGCTCGCTCGCCCTGCTGCCGCTCGGCTATCTCCTGGCCGGCCCGGCCGCCGAGGCCACGAGCCCCGAGACGGTGATGGTCACGGGCGCGATCCTCACCGCGATCGCGTTGGCGGCCGGCCTCCTGCCGCGCGACACGCGCATGTTGCGGCGCGCAGAGCACCGCTCCCACGTGTAACTCGATTCGATCACGGGAATACCCCAAATGGCATGAGGCAGGCATGGCTACCGGCTACGCCCGACGGCGCGCCGCTGGCTCGCGCGTTCGTGCGCGAGGCGACGACGGCGCTTGGGCTGGACAGCGCGACCACGTGGGAGCTCTCGCTCGCCACCACCGAGGCGTTCGCGAACGCGGTCGAGCACGGGAGCCCGTGCGACCCGCGCGGCATCCATCTGCGCATCGGCATGAAGGACGGCCTCCTCCACGTGGAGATCGCCGACTGCGGCTGCTTCCAGTCCGCTCGGACCTCGAAGCCGGCGGGCCACGGTGGACGCGGCATGCCGATCATCGCGGCGATCATGGACGACCTCGAGGTGGTGCCGGACCGCGGCACGACCCGAGTGCGCTTCGAGAAGCGGCTCGCCCTGGCCTAGGCGCGCACGGTGGGCTCGGGCGCGAGCTCGAACCAGACGCGCGTGCCGGCGTCCTGCTCGACGCCCCAGCTCTCGGCCATCGACTCGATCAGCACGAGGCCCCAGCCGCCCTCCTCGTCGAGCGGCGCGTTGCGCGGGGAGTGCTCGAAGCCCACGCCCGGATCGCTCACCTGCACCCGCACGCGGCCGGCGTCCAGCGAGGACAGCTCCAGCTCGATGACATGATCCTCGCCCGCTCCGCCGTGGCGCACGGCGTTGTTCACGAGCTCGCAGGTGAGCAGCAGAAGCGTGCTCTCCAGCTCCGCGGGCAGCCACGACGCCGCGCTCTCGATCCAGGAGCGCGCGCGCTCGGGCGCGCGGCTGCCGCCGGCGATCGCGATGCGCAACCGCTTGCGGGGCAGTCCGAGTGCCGGTTGGAGATTTAGCGCGGTGGAATGAGCCATCGGGGGGTTGGCGCCCCTGCAAGAGGGCTGGCCCGGGTCTAGGTCCACTTTCCGCGTCGGCGTTTCGCCCCCAAGGCTTTAGCGGCGCAACTCCTCAACTGGCCGCCTGTTCGAGCCGCCTCCGAGCCAAATACGATCTCCAGAGGAGAGATGAAGGTCGAGGACCCCGAGCAGGCGTTGACCCAGGCGGTGTGCTCGCGCGTGCGCGAGCACCTGAGCGGGGCCGATGCCGAGCTGGCCGAGGCGTTCGCGCGGCAGTTCTACCGCTGGGTCGCCCCCGAGGACGTGGCCGAGCGCGACCCCCTCGATCTGTACGGCCTCGCGCTCGGCACCTTCAACTTCGCGCGCGAGCGCCCGCCGGGCACGCCGAAGGTGCGCGTCTACAACCCGCACTTCGAGGAGCACGGCTGGCAGTCCACCCACACGGCCGTCGAGATCGTGACCGACGACATGCCGTTCCTCATCGACTCGATCAGCATGGAGCTGAACCGGCGCGGCTGCGGCGTCCACCTGATCATCCACCCGGTGCTGTCCGTGCGCCGCGACGGCGCCGGACGCCTGCTCGAGATCCTCACGCCGGGTGAGGCGCCGGAGGAGGGCACGATCGGCGAGTCCGTGGTCCACGCCGAGGTGGTGCGCCAGACCGACGCCTCCCGGCTGCGCGAGCTCGAGCGGCACCTCGAGCGCGTGATCGGCGAGGTGCGCTGCGCGGTCGAGGACTGGCAGGCGATGCGCGAGCGCGCGGTCGAGGCGGCGGACCAGATGCGCGGCGAGGACGAGGAGGCGGCCGCGTTCCTCGACTGGCTCGCCGGCGACAACTTCACCTTCCTCGGCTACCGCGCCGGCGATGGGCCCAGCCTGGGCATCCTGCGCGACTCCGAGGAGGAGGACCCGACGGCCGGGCTCACGCGTGACTCGAGCACGATCACGCTGAGCAAGGCCAACACGCGCTCCACCGTCCACCGCGCCGCGTACCTCGACCTCGTGGGCGTGGGCGACTGCGTCTTCCTCGGCCTCTACACGCACACCGCCTACCGCGCCACCCCGACCGAGATCCCGATCCTGCGCCGGCGGGTCGCCGACGTGCTCGAGCGAGCCGCCTTCCCACACGGCAGCCACAACGAGAAGGCGCTGCTCGAGATCCTCGACACCTACCCGCGCGACGAGCTGTTCCAGATCTCGGACGACGAGCTGTTCGACGTGGCGATGGGGATCCTCCACCTCGGCGAGCGCCAGCGGCTTCGCCTGTTCGCGCGCCGCGATCCGTTCGGGCGCTTCTTCTCGCTGCTCGTGTTCGTGCCGCGCGACCGCTTCAACACGGAGAACCGGCGCCGGATCGAGGCGATCCTCCGGACCGCCACCGGCGCGGCGACGATCGACTACACGACGCGCGTGTCCGAGTCCGTGCTCGTGCGGCTGCACTTCGTGGCCTACGTGGAGCCGGGCGTGGAGACGGACTTCGATGCCCGCGAGGTGGAGATGATGCTGGTCGCCGCCACCCGCTCGTGGGCGGACGATCTCGAGGAAGCGCTCGTGGAGGAGCTGGGCGAGGCAGGCGGGGGCGACCTCTTCCAGCGCTACGGCGACGCCTTCCCGGCCGCCTACCGCGCCGACTGGGTGGCCCGCTCGGCGCTCGCCGACATCGTTCACGTGGAGGAGCTGCCCGAGGCGGACGGGCTCGGCATCAGCTTGTACCGGCCGCTCGAGGCCGGCCCGCGGATGCTGCGCGCCAAGCTCTTCAGGGCGGGCCGGCCGCTGATGCTGTCCGACGTGCTGCCGCTGTTCGAGAACATGGGCGTCGAGGTCGCCGACGAGCGCCCCTACCCCATCGCCCCGCGCGGCCGCGACGGCGTCTGGATCTACGACTTCGGGCTCACCTACCCCGGCGGCGGGGACCTCGACACCGGCGGGATCCGCGAGAGCTTCCAGGACACGTTCGTGCGCGCCTGGCGGGGCGAGGTGGAGAACGACGCCTACAACCGGCTCGTGCTCGGGGCGGCCCTCACCTGGCGTGAGATCACCATCCTGCGCGCGATCGGCAAATACCTCCGCCAAGCGCGGATCACGTACAGCGACTCCTACGTCGAGCGGGCGCTCGTTGCGCAGCCCGAGATCGCGCGCCTGCTCGTGGCGCTGTTCCAGGCGCGCTTCGACCCGCGCCGCACGGACCGCGCGGACGCTGAGGAGATCGCCGAGCGGATCGGCGAGGCGATCGACGCCGTCGAGAGCCTCGACCAGGACCAGATCCTGCGCATGTTCCTCGCGGTGATCCAGGCGATCCTGCGCACCAACTACTTCCAGACGGGACCCACGGAGGCCGCCAGCCACCTGTCGTTCAAGCTCGACCCCACGGCGCTCCGGTGGCTGCCCCAGCCGCGCCCCCGGTTCGAGATCTTCGTGTACTCGCCCCGCACGGAGGGCGTGCACCTGCGCGGCGGGGGCGTGGCGCGCGGCGGCATCCGGTGGTCCGACCGGCGCGAGGACTTCCGCACGGAGGTGCTCGGGCTGATGAAGGCGCAGATGGTGAAGAACGCCGTGATCGTGCCGGTCGGTGCGAAGGGCGGCTTCGTCGTGAAGCGCGCGCCGGCTCGCCGCGAGGACCTGCCGGAGGAGGTGGTGGCCTGCTACCAGACCTTCATCCGCGGCCTGCTCGACCTCACGGACAACATCCAGGGCGGCGAGGTGACCGAGCCGGCGAACGTCGTGCGCTACGACGGTGACGACCCCTACCTGGTGGTGGCCGCCGACAAGGGCACCGCCACGTTCTCGGACATCGCCAACGGCATCGCCATCGAGGAGGGCTTCTGGCTCGGCGACGCGTTCGCCTCCGGCGGCTCGACCGGCTACGACCACAAGAAGATGGGCATCACCGCGCGCGGCGCGTGGGAGTCCGTCAAGCGCCACTTCCGCGAGCGCGGGAAGGACATCCAGTCGGAGGAGTTCACGGTCGTGGGCATCGGCGACATGTCGGGCGACGTGTTCGGCAACGGCATGCTGCTCTCGCGCCACATCCGGCTGATCGGCGCGTTCAACCATCGGCACGTCTTCATCGACCCCGACCCGGATCCCGAGCGGAGCTTCGCGGAGCGGGAGCGGCTGTTCGGGCAGCCCGGCTCGAGCTGGGACGCCTACGACCGCGATGCCATCTCGGCGGGCGGCGGGGTGTACGAGCGCACGGCGAAGTCGATCCCGGTCTCGCCTGAGGCGCGCGAGGCACTCGGGATCGAGGACGAGTCGCCGAAGCCAAACGAGCTGATCCAAGCTCTCCTACGCGCGCCCGTGGAGCTCCTCTGGAACGGCGGCATCGGCACCTATGTGAAGGCGCAGTCCGAGAGTCACGCCGACGCCGGCGACAAGGCGAACGACGGCGTGCGTGTCGACGGCTCCGAGTTGCGTGCCAAGGTGCTCGGCGAGGGCGGCAACCTGGGCGTGACCCAGCGCGGGCGGATCGAGTTCGCGCTGGCGGGCGGCAGCGTGAACACCGACGCCATCGACAACTCCGGCGGCGTGGACTGCTCGGACCGCGAGGTGAACATAAAGATCCTCCTCGACGCGGTCGTCGAGGCCGGCGATCTCACGGAGAAGCAGCGCAACGAGCTGCTCGTGGAGATGACGGACGAGGTTGCGGCGCTCGTGCTGCAGGACAACTACGAGCAGTCGGAGACTCTCTCCCTGGCCCAGGCTAACGCGGCGAGCATGGTCGACGTGCACCAGCGCTTCCTGCGCTTCCTCGAGTCGCGCAGCAACCTGAACCGCGAGCTGGAGGCGCTGCCGGACGACGAGGAGATCGGCGAGCGCAAGCGCGACGACGGCGGGCTCACGCGCCCGGAGATCGCCGTCCTCCTGGCGTACAGCAAGATCGACCTGAAGGAGGCGATCCTCGACTCGGACGTGCCCGAGGATCCGTACCTCTCGGCCGAGCTCGAGCGCTACTTCCCCGCCCCGCTGCCCGAGCGGTTCGGGACGCAGATGCGCGCGCACAGGCTGGGCCGCCAGATCGTGGCCACCCAGGTGGTGAACAACATGCTCCACGGCGGCGGCACGACCTTCGCGTTCCGGCTCCACGAGGAGACGGGTGCGCCCGCGTCGCAGATCGCCCGGGCTTACGCGTGCGCACGCGAGATCTTCGAGATGCGCCCGCTCTGGGGGGAGATCGAGCGCCTCGACACCCGCTGCGACGCGTCGGTGCAGATCGACCTGCTCCTCGAGGGGCGCCGGCTGGTGGAGCGCGCGTCGCGCTGGCTCTTGGGCAACCGGCCGCGTCAGCTCGACATCGCGTCCACCGTGCGCCACTTCAGGCCCGGCGCGATGGGGCTGTACGCGTCGATCACCCGGCTGCTCTCACCGGAGGACGCCGAGCCGCTCGCCCGGCGGGCCGACGAGCTGCGCGAGCGGGGCGTCCCCGAGGACCTCGCCACGCGCGTGGCGGCATTGCCGATCATGTTCTCGGCACTCGACATCGTGATGGTGGCCGACGAGAGCGAGATGGACGTGGAGCACGTGGCGGCGGCGCACTTCAGGCTCGGGAGCCGGCTCGGCCTCCACTGGCTGCGCGACCGCATCGTGGCGCTGCCGCGCGACGATCGCTGGCGCGCCCGCGCCCGCGCCGCCCTCCGCGACGACCTCTACGCGATCCACCGCGAGATCACCTCAGAGGTGCTGCGCTCCGCCCCGCCCGACGCCGAGCCGGCGGGGCTCGTGGACGGCTGGATCGACTCGAACCCGGCCTCCGAGCGCGCCCTCCAGACGATCGGCGACATCCGGGGCGGCCAGAGCTACGACCTGACGACGCTCCCGGTGGCGGTGCGCGAGATGCGCAACCTCATCGCGCGGTGAGCTCGGCGCTCACGTCCCACAGCCGGCGAGCCGTCTCCTCGTTACGGGCCGCCCCGCTCGGCTTCACGATCTTCGGGTGCCCGCGCTGCTCGCCGATGCCGTCCGGGCCGATGTAGAGGCCGCCCTCGACACCGGGCTGGGTGGCGGCGAACAGCTGCGGAAGGGCGCCCATCTCGTCGTCCTGGGCGATCACCGCGTTGCTCACCTTCATCACGATCCGGTCCACGAGCGGGGCCGCGGCGCTCTGCAGGTTCGTCGCCGCGTAGCCGGGGTGGGCGGCGAGGCTCTTGACGGTCGAGCCCTCCGCGCGCAGGCGCCGGTCGAGCTCGAGCGCAAACAGCAGGTTCGCGAGCTTCGACTGTCCGTACGCGTTCCAGCGGAAGTAGCGGCGATCGCCGTTCAGGTTGCCGAAGGCGATCCCGCGGACGGTCTTGTGGGCGGTGCTTGACAGCGTTACGACTCGCGCGTCCTCGCGGCCCTCCATCAGCGGCAGCAGCAGGTTTGTGAGGGCGAAGTGGCCGAGGTGGTTCGTGCCGAACTGGAGCTCGAAGCCGTCCGAGGTGTGGCGGCGGGGCGGTGCCATGACGCCGGCGTTGTTGATCAGGAGGTCGAGGTGTTGGTGGTTCGCCTTGAAGCGCTCCACGAACGACCGGACCGAGGACAGGCTCGCCAGGTCAAGGCTCTCCAGCTCGGGCTTGGGCCCGGTTGCCGCGGCCGCGACCTCCGCCTGGGCGGCTCTGCCCTTGTCGAGGTTGCGGCATGCCATGACCACGAGGGCGCCGTGGCGGGCGAGCTCGCGCGCCGTTACCAGGCCGAGGCCGCTGTTCGCGCCGGTCACGACGGCTATGCGACCGGTCTGGTCCGGGATGTCCCCGGCGTCCCAGCCGGCCACTAGTTGACGGTGATGTGCGTCGTGGCCCGGACGAAGTGGGTCGAGCCGTTCTCGCCGGACTCGCAGCGCATCTTGGCGACCAGCGTCCAGTCGCCGCGTCCGATGTTCTTGTTCTTAGGGATCCAGCGGAACGCGAAGCGGCCGTTGTCGGTGACGTGACGCTGCGCGATCGGCGCGACGTTCTGCGGGCTCTTCACGAACACCCGGATCGTCCGCGAGCAGAATTCGATCACCGGCCAGCCGCTGCCGCGCACGGTCTGGATGGCGGTGCGGTTGACGGTCTTGGGGGTGGCGGTGACGTGCTGGGCGGCGGCCACGCTCGCCGGCACGACGAGCAGCAGGGCGAGCGCTCCGAGGAGGGTGATCCGGCGCATGACGGCGCATCGTGGCACAGAACACATAACTGTGCGGTAATATGTTCGCCGTGAGCGCATTTGCGGCAGTTTCCGAGCCGGCAAGGCGCCGGATACTGGAGCTTCTTCGCGAGCGCGAGCGGCCCGTGGGCGATCTCGTCGAGCACCTGGACCTGAGCCAGCCGGGCGTGTCGAAGCACCTGCGCGTCCTGCGCGAGGCGGGGCTCGTCCGGGTTCGGCGCGACGGGAAGCGGCGCTGGTACGGGCTGCGCGCCGAGCCGCTCGCCGAGCTGGACTCCTGGCTCGCTCCCTACCGCGAGCTCTGGGGCGGCCGCCTCGATGCGCTCGAACAGCACCTGGATCAGGAGGAGCATCGATGAACGAAGGAACGCTCGAGCATCGCGGCGACCGCCGCCTCATCCGCTTCGAGCGCCGGCTCGGCCACCCGGTCGAGCGCGTATGGCGGGCGATCACCGAGCCGGAGGAGATGGCCAGGTGGCTCGCCGTCACGGAGCTCGATCTGGTGGAGGGGGGCAGGGTCGTCCTCACGTGGCAGAACACCGACGACGAGGGCAACACCGCGGTCGCGCGCGGGACCGTCAGCGCGCTCGACCCTCCCCGCCTTATCGAGTTCGACACCGACATCCACGGGCGGCTCCGGTGGGAGCTCGAAGAGGACGGCGAGGGCACCGCACTGTCCTTCACCGCCGACGTCGAGCTCCCGCCCGACTACGAGCTCGAGGTGCTCGCCGGCTGGCACATCCATCTCGACCACCTCGAGGAGGTGCTCGACGGCGGCGTGATCGACTGGCGCAACTGGACCGCGGAGCACAGGCCCGACTGGGACCGCATCCGCGAGCGCTACGCGGCGCGCGCCTAGCGGTGGACCCGGAAGCCGTTCTTCGTGCCGGGCGGCGGTGACTCCCAGCTGGTCGCGAACTTCGCGTAGCTGAGCGCGCGCGGCGCGTACCACGCGGTCGGCCTGCCCTGGCACCCCTGCGCATAGCCGGGGCGGTTGATCCACAGGTACGCGTCCACCATCGGGTTCGACGTGTCCGTGGTCGGCGCCGGGCCGAGGCCGCGGTTCGGCGGGTTGCACCACACGGTGAGGCGGCGGCCGTTGGGCAGCCGCTTGTGTATCGGCCCGCGGCCGTTCTCGGCGGTGTTGATGATGAAGTGCTTGCCGCCGGTGAGCCGGGAGATCTCGAGCCCGTGCCTGATGTTGGCGCGAGTCCAGTCCATGTGGGTCGCGTTCAGCATGAACCCGCGCGCCCCGGCGATCCCGATGGCGCGCAGCTGGCGCGCGGTGCGCCGCGCCGGCTCCCAGTCCGAGGCGCCGCCCTCCAGGTAGAGCGTCGTGTTCGGGTTGCGCGACAGCACCTTCACGCCGTAGCGGAGCAGCCGGAGCCGGTCGTCACGGCGGCTCCTGGCGTGGCAGTCGATCGTGCCGAGCGAGTCCGGCTCGTACGCGATCACGACACGCGAGTGCCCGAGCGTGCGCGCGAGCCGGCGGTACCAGGCGCGCGTGCGCGCATCCTCGGCCGGGCCGCCCGCCGTGTACGTGGGCCCGCAGCGATTCGACACCGCGCGCATGACCGTGAAGAGCGGCACCGCGTGCTGGCGCTTCGCCGCGACGATCAGGCGCCGCACCTTCTTGCGGAAGTGCGGCCGGGTGAAGCGCCCGAGCCACATCGCCTTCGGCTCCCGGGCGATCTTCCGGACGAGCGCCGCCTTGCGGCGCTGCCCGGAGCGCCGGTAGGCCCGCCACTGGTGCCAGGAGGGAGAGTCGTGGTCCACGAACAGGCGCACGCCGGCGAGCGGGTTACCGCCGCCCTGGGCGCCGCCGGCGGACGGGAGCGCCAGGAGCGCGATCGAGACGAGCAAGAGCGCGGCTGGGAGGCGAGACCTTGCCACCCGCACGAGGGTAGGGATCAGGCGCAGAGCTCGCGGGCCGCTGCCACGAGCCCCTCCACGCAGGCCTCCACGCTCGCGAGGTCGACCCACTCGTGCACTGAGTGAGCACCCTCCCCTCCTGGCCCAAACACCACGGTCGGGATCCCGGCGGCCTGGATCAGCGCGGCATCCATCCAGTAGGTCTCGCCGTACAGCTCCGCCGGCCGTCCGCTCACAACCCCCGCCGCGCGCGCGACGCTCTGCACCACGTCGGCGCCCGGATCCACGCTGAAGGGCGGCCGCACGAGCCCGATCCGCACCTCGGCGTCCTCGATCCCCTCGACGAGCGCTTCGCACTCGCGCCGCACGAGGTCGAGCTCCTCGCCCGGCTCGGTTCGGCGTTCGAGCGACAGCAGGCAGCGGGCCGGGTAGCTCGACAGCTCCTGCCCTCCCTCGATCAGGGAGGCGTGCACCGAGCCGGGCCCGACCAGCTCATGCCCGGTCCGCGCGTCGAGCTCGGCCTGGAGCTTGCCCAGCCGCTCGAGAGCCGGTGCCATGCGCGTGATCGCGTCGACCCCCTCCGCCGGGCGCGAGCCGTGTGCGGCGCGCCCGGCCGTCTCGACCTCGGCCCACACGAACCCCTTGTGCGCAACGCACACGCGCAGGGCGGTTGGTTCGGTGACGATCGCGGCGTCGCCGCGCCACCGCTTCAGAACCGATCGGGTTCCGACGCTCGCGTACTCCTCGTCTGCCACCGCGGCGACGATCACGTCGCCCGCGAGGTCCTCCGACGCCAGCCGCTTCGCGGCGATCATGCACGCGGCCACGCCCGCCTTCATGTCGTAACCGCCGCGGGCGTACAGGCGACCGTCGCGTATGACCGGCTCGAACGGCCGCTCCATGCCCTCGACGCCGACGGTGTCGAGGTGGCCGTTCAGCATCAGCGAGTGGCCGCCGCCGCGCCCGCGCGCGATGCCCACGACGCTGGGGCGGCCCGGCGCGGCCTCGTCGATCTCCACGTCCAGCCCGGCGTCCCGCATCCACGCCGCGACGTAGGACGCGACCTCCTCCTCCCCCGCTCCGCCCGGCACGAGATCGGGGTTCACCGAGTCGATCGCGACGAGCGCGGACACGAGCTCCGCGACGCCCTGCTCGCCCATCGGGGACCTCCGGCGCTTACCGGGGCGGCGCTTCCCAATTCGTGGCGTACTTGGCATAACTGAGCGCTCGCGGCAGATACCAGGCGATCGGCCGGCCCTGGCACGACTGGGCGTAGCCGGGGCGGTTGATCCACAGGTACGCGTCCGCCATCGGATTCGACGTGTCGGTCGTGGGCGGCGGCCCGAGTCCGCGCTTCGGCGGATTGCACCACACCGTGAGGCGGCGGCCATTCGGCAAACGCTTGTGAATTCCGCCGCGCCCGTTCTCGGCCGTGTTGATGATGAAGTGCTTGCCGCCCACCAGGCGCGACAGCTGGAGCCCGAACCTGATGTTGTTCCTGGTCCAGTCGTTGTGCGTCGCGTTCAGCATGAAACCGCGGACCTTCGCGATGCCGACCGCGCGGAGCTTCGGCGCCATGTGCGTCGCACCCTGCCAATCGGAGGCGCCCGCCTCGATGTAGATCGTGGCGTTCGGGTTGCGCGACAGCGCGTCGACGCCGTACCGCAGCAGCCGGAGACGATCGTCACGACGGCTGCTCTTGTGACACTCGATCGTGCCCAGGGAATCCGGCTCGTAGGCGATCACCACGCGCTCGTCCCCGATCGCGCGGGCGAGGTCGTCGTACCACGCGCGCGTGCGCGCGTCCTCGGCCGGCCCGCCGCCGTCATAGCTCGGGTTGCAGCCGGTGGACTGGGCCCGCAGCACCGTCAGAATCGGCACCTGGCCCTGCGACTGCGCGCCGTCGAGGATGCGGCGCACCTTCACGTTGAAGTTGGGGCTCGTGAAGCGGCCCACCCAGACCGCCTTCGGCTCGCGGGCGATCTTCCAGATCAGGTCCGCCTCCGCGCGCTGGCCGGAGCGCGTGAGGTGCTCCCACTCGAGCCACGACGGCGACTCGTGGTCCACGTAGAAGCTGAGTCCGGCGAGCGGGTTGGTGTCGGCCGGGCGCGCGGGCGCCGATCCACCCGCGGCGGGAACGAGAGCGCCGGCTACGAGGAGCACGCCGAGGGCGGTGGCGAGGCGAACGGTGGTCATGGCGGGTTCCCTGCGAGTCGAGTGCGGCCGGGCCAGCCACTTTCGGCTGAACCTACCACCGGCTTGGGGTACTAGGCAACCACGCGCAGATGCCGGTACGGGCGGCCCCTGAGCTCGCGGACGACAGCGTCCACGAGCCGCTCCTCGTCGCGCACCTCGCCGTCGGTGACGGCGTCGATCAGGCTGCGCTTGCGCTCGAGGAGCTCGGCCATCGTCTCGTCGATGGTGTCGGGGGCGAGCAGGTACCACGCGGTGACGGCGCTGTCCTGGCCGATCCGGTGGAGCCGGTCCTCGGCCTGGTCGTGGCGCGCGGGCGTCCAGTCGAGCTCGAGGAACGCCACGTTCGACGCGCGCGTGAGCGTGATGCCCTGGGAGGCGGCCTTCAGGGAGCAGACGATCAGCTGCGGCCCCTCCTCGTCCTGGAACGAGTCGACCGCGTGCTGACGTGCCTGCGCGGTGTCGCTGCCGAGGATGTGAAGCGCGTTCGGGAACCGCTCGAGCACGGCCTTCTGGGTGGCGATGTGCTCGGCGAACACCACGAGCGGCTCGCCCGACTCGAGGAAGTCGGCCACCCACGCGAGCGCCGTGGGGAGCTTCCCGCGCGCGGCGAGCTGGCGGAGGTTGTTGAGGCGGACGAGCTGCTCGGCCCGCAGCGCCGCGGCGACCTTCGCGTCGATCGAGCGGAGGTCGAGCGGGAGCGTCTGGAGCCAGGCGATCACGTCGCGCTCCGCGAGCCGGTACTCGTGCTCGTTCGAGAGCAGGACCGGGACGGTGTCGTGGCGCTTCGCCGGCAGCTGCGGGAGCACCTGCTTCTTGGTGCGGCGGACGTAGCAGTGAGCGCGCAGGTTCCAGTGGAGGCGGTCGTCGCTGCCGGCCGCCTTGAACCGGCGCGTGAGCCGGGCGCCGCTGCCGAAGTCCTTCAGCCGGCCGAGCACGCGCAGCTGCGACACGAGCTCCTCGGCCCGGTTCAGGATCGGCGTGCCGGTGAGAGCGAGCCGGAGCGCGTCGTCGGGCAGCTGGTTCGCCAGCTCGAGGGCGGCCTTCGTGCGCGCGGCGCGAGCGTTCTTCACGTAGTGGGACTCGTCGAGAATCAGAGCGCGCGGCTCGAGCCGGTGGAGCCGCTCGGCGTGCCAGTCGAGGATGTCGTAGTTGAGGACGACGATCTCGGCGGCCGCGGTCTCCTCGGTCCAGGCCTCGTTGGTGCGGCCGCCCAGCACGGCGACGGTCCGGTTCGGCAGCCAGTGCTGCGCCTCGCGTTCCCAGACGAGCTTCATGCTGGCCGGGCAGACGACGACGGTGGGGAACGCGCCGTCCTTCTCGATCGCCGCGAGCGCCTGCACGGTCTTCCCGAGTCCCTGCTCGTCGGCGATGAAGGTGCGCCGGCGGGCCAGCGCGTAGCGCACGCCCGCGCGCTGGAACGGGTGCAGCTCGCCGCCGAGCTCGAGGCCGTCCAGCTCCGCGTCCTCGGCGTACGAGAGCGCGACGGTCTCGGCCGCGCGCTCGAACTCGTCCGTGAGCTCCTCGAGCAGCTCGCGGGCCGGCTCCTCGACGTGGACCTCGGGGTGACCCTCGATGAACTCGGTGAGCTGAGGCGCGAGCGCGGCGTCGGCCGGCACGGCGACGCCCCACGGCGCGTCGCGCAGGAAGAAGCGGCCCGGACGGTGCACCGGGTGGGCCTCGGACAGCTCGCGGAAGGCGATCGCCGGCGCGCGGTCCCACGTGTGGAAGACCGTGAAGTGTGGTTCGCCCTCCTCGCCGAGCTGAAGCGTCATCTCGGCGGCCGGCGGCCGCTCGCCGAGCTGGAGCAGGCGCGCGCACGCGGCGGCGAGATCGTCGAGGCGGACGCCGTCGAGCTCCCTCAGAAGCGTGGCGTTCTCGGCGCTGAACGGGAAGAGCGTGCGGCCGTCACCCGCGTCGGTCCCGCGGTCGAGCTCGTCGGGGCGATCGCCCTGGAGCGTCCTCACGAGGAAGTGGCCCTGGCCGTCGCGGGCGACCACCGTGCACACGGCGCGCCAGCGGTCGGAGTCGCTCAGCCAGGCGAGCACGTCCGGGCTGGGCACGAGGTCCGGGAACTGGGCGAGCAGCTCCTCGACCAACTTGGCGACCCGCGGACGCGCGGGCACGCGCCAGTGCTTGCGCCGCCAGTCGAACCAGCGCCCGGGCAGCTCCTTGACCGCCTCGTTCAGGTCCTCGTTGAACCGAAAGTCGAAGACGACCTCGGGCTCCCGCGGATTGTCCGCGAGCAGCCAGACCTGCCCGGAGACGGGCTCAGACTCGCGCGGTGTCGGATCGACGGCCAAACAGACGAGGTTAGCGCCGACGGAGGCGTTCGGACAGGGGCACCGCTTCGTCGACAGGCGGCTCGTCGCGGACCTCGGCCGCCAGCGCCCCGGCTGTGTCGCCGTACGAGGTCTCTGAGAGGACCGTCTCGATCGCCGCTCGCAGCGGCCCGATCGTCGCCGGGATGTCCTCGCGGTCCGGTTCGACCGCGATGCCCGCGCCCACCTCGTGGACGCGCCGGGCGTTGTAGGGCTGGTCCGCGAACAGAGGGATCACCACGAGCGGCACGCCGAAGGCGAGCGCGCCGAGCGTCGAGCCGGAGCCGCCGTGCACGACCGCCGCGGACGCGTGGGCCAGCACGTCCTGCTGCGGCACCCACGGCTCCATGTGCACGTTGTCCGGCGTGTCGGGCAGTGCGGCGAGGTCGAGGTCGCGGCCCACGGTCAGGAGCACCCGGACGGGCAGGCCCGCCACCGCGCTGAGCGCCACGCCGTATGCCGGCAGCGCCTGCGGGAACTGGCCCGCGACACTGCCGAACGTCACGTATACGAGCGGCTCGTCGTCACGACCCGGCCACCAGTCCGGAAGCTCCTTCGGCTTCTCGTCCCAGGCGGGGTCGTGGAAGCGGTGCGTGTCCGGCATCTGACCCTCGTCGAGGCCGGCCGGGAACGTGGTGAGCCACGGAGAGTCACGCAGCGCGTTCGCGTCCGGATCGGGCGCGAGGCCCTCGGCCTGGCGGATGGCGTCGATCGGGTGGCGCGCCAGCCCGAGCGCGAGCTCCTCGCTCGACGCCAGGCAGATGGCCACTCGGACGTGCGGCACGGCGTGGAGCTCGGCCGCCACGGCACCGGCGTACTCGTTCGGGTCGCGCAGCACAACGTCCGGTCGCCACTCCTCGATGGCCGCCCGCAGCTTCGGCAGCGCCGCCGTCGTGTTGAGCCGGCCGAAGATCTCACCGATCACGACCACATTCGCCTCGTCCGGCGGCAGCTCCGGAACGCGCGCCCAGATCACCCCGAGCTCGTCCTCGGGCGGCGGGTCGAACTGCCGGAAGCGGAAGCCGGCCGCCTCCACCGAGCCCTGGAGAGCGGGCGGGCCGGCGAACATCACCTCGTGGCCGGCCCGCTCGAACGCGCGCGCGAACGGTACGAGCGGGTTGAAATGCCCGGCCCCCTGGGTGGAGGTGAACAGCGCTCGCATCTCCCGGCATTCTGACGCGAAGGGGCCTCCCGGGCCTACCCCCTCAGTGCCGCCGTTGGCCCGAGCACTACGCTGCGCCGGTGGCCACGCCGACCCTCCGCTACCTGACCCGAGCCGACGTCGAGGCGGTCGGGCTCGGTGGCGTCGAGGTGCTCGGGATCCTCGACGACGTCTTCCGGGCGAAGCGCGAGGGCGCCGTCGAGATGCCGGCCAAGATCGGCGTCCACCCCCGCGACGACGCCTTCATCCACGCGATGCCCGCCTACCTCGAGAGCGCGGACGCCGTGGGCATCAAGTGGGTCGCGGGCTATCCCGGCAATCAGGACCACGGCCTCCCCTATCTCCACGGCCTGTTCGTGCTCACCGACGCGAGCACGGGCGCGCCGCTCGCGGTCATGGACGCCACCTGGATCACCGAGATCCGCACCGCCGCCGCCAGCATGCTCGGCATCCGCGCGCTGGCCGAGCGGCCGCTCGAGACGCTCGGCATCCTGGGCTGCGGCCGCCAGGGCACCGTGCACCTGGAGCTGGCGAGGGAGGTCTTCCCGGGCCTCGCGCGCGTGACGCTGTTCGACCGCCATCCGGAGCGCGCGGCGGTGCTGGCCGCCGCCCACCCGGAGCTCGACGTCCAGGTCGCGGCCGCCGCCCAGGAGGTCGCGTTCGGCGGCGGCGGGATGGCCGCGGGATCCGCCGCCGAGAACCTCGCCGATGTCGTGATCACCACCGCCGCCATCGTGCGCGAGCCTGAGCGGCCGCTTCGGAAGGAGCACCTGGCCGACGCCACGGTCGCTTGCGCCATCGACTTCGACGCCTCCCTGTCCGACGACCTGTTCGAGGACGCGGCGCTGTTCGTCGTCGACGACGTGCCCCAGTACCGCCACTACGTGGAGCAGGGCTACTTCGGCGGCTACCCGGACGACCCGGTCGAGCTGAGCGACGCGCTCGACCCGCGCGCGGAGCACCCGCCGGGCCTCCGCGTCTACGTCCCGCTCGGCATCGCGCTCGAGGACGTGGCCGTCGCCGCCGAGATCAACCGCCGCGCGAGCGAGTCGGGGCTCGGAACCGAGCTCCCGCTCTAGTCGATCAGCCGCTTCTCCATCCGGTTCACCGCCACGCGCCACATGGCGACGGCGACCACGATCAGGAACGCCACCCGAAGGAGGTCGGTGCCCTTGAAGCCGAACGACGCGTGGCGCACAAGCTCGACCAGGTGGTGCAGCGGATTCAGCTGGGAGGCGACCTGGACGCCCTCCGGCAGCTGGTTGATCGGGAAGAACGTGCCGGCCACCAGGAAGAGCGGCGTGATGATCAGCGTCGTCACGTAGTTGAACTGGTCGATCTTCGAGACCGACGCGGCCACGGCGATCCCGAACGCCGAGAAGATCAGCGACGTGAAGAAGCAGAACAGCGGCACGAGCAGCATGCCCGGCGCGGGATCGAGCCCGAAGACGAACGACACGATCAGCGGGAAGCACCCGTACACCGAGGCGCGCAGGCCGATCCAGAGCATCTCGGCGGTGACCAGCTCCTCGACGTCGACGGGCGCGGCCAGGATCGCGTCGTAGGTGCGCTGGAAGCGCTCCTTGACGAACGTGCCGAACATCGCCGGGAACGCGCTCGAGAAGATCACCGCGGTGGCGACCATCCCCGTGCCCACGTATTCCACGTAGCTCAGGCCGTCGACCCGGTTCACGAGCGTCGCACCCAGGCCGAGGCCGAACGCCAGCAGGTACACGACCGGCTCGAGGATGCTCGAAAAGGTCGTGGCCTTCCAGAAGGTGCGGAAGTTCGCCACCTCGCGGCTCATCACACCGCCGATGGCGGCCGGCTCGAGCCTTCGCATTTGCGGAGCACGCGGTGCGTGCGCAGCCTCCTCAGTCACTCCGCCTCCTCCCCCGTGAGCAGGACGAACACGTCCTCGAGCGAGGCCGCGCGCCGGATCGCATCAGGCGGGACTGCACCGTTGGATGCCTTCTCCGAGCCCACGATCGCTATCGCCGGTCCGGCCGGGCGCACCCTCAGCCCCTGCGCCTCCGCGTTCGCGCGCACCTCGGCGAGCCGCGCCGGCGGCGCGTACACCTCGGCGGTCTCCCGTCCGGCGTGCTGAGCGACCAGGTCGGACGGCTTTCCGCGGCTGATGATCTTCCCGTGAGCCATCACGGCCACCTCGTCGGCGAGCCGCTCGGCCTCCTCGATGTAGTGCGTGGACATGAGAATCGTCTTGCCGCGCGTGCGGAGCGAGTCGATCAGCGACCACAGCTCGGTGCGGATCTGCGGATCGAGGCCGACGGTCGGCTCGTCGAGGAGGAGGAGCTGCGGGTCGTGGACGAGCCCCCGCGCGAGCAGCAGACGCCGCCGCATGCCGCCGGAGAGCTGGTCCACCGCGTCGCGCCGGCGTCCGGTGAGCCTCGCCAGCTCGAGGCCATAGTCGACGGCGGCGTGCACGTCGCGCACCCGGTACAGCCGGGCGAACACGGCCAGGTTGTCCTCCACCGTCACGTCCACGTCGAGGTTGTCGAGCTGCGGCACCACTCCCATGAGCGCCCGCGCCTCCTTCGCCTCTGCCGGAAGATCGTGGCCGAGCACCGTGATCGAGCCCTCGTTCGCCCGCGCCTGCCCCGTCAGCATCCGCATGGTCGTGGACTTGCCCGCGCCGTTGGGGCCGAGCAGGCCGAGGCAGATGCCCTGAGGCACCTCGAGGTCCAGGCCGTCCACCGCGGTGATCGGCCCGAACCGCTTCACGACTCCGTGTAGCTCGATTGCGGCCAAGTCTCTGAGACTACGTACTCGACAACTGGCGAACGCACATTGCGGATCTTTAGACACGCGTACAAGGAAAAACTCATCGCGCGGAGCTACGTTGGCCTCAGCCCGGAACCCGCCAGGAGGCTCGCTCACGACATGCCCCGCACCCGCCAGCACAACATCACCGCCGCTCAGTGGAGCCCGAACGGAGGCTCGCTGGGGACGGTCGACCTCACGCAGCCGTCGAACTACCCGTTCGGCGAAGACGTCTTCTCCCCCACCGTGCAGCGCCAGCGCCTCCCCAAGGAGACCTACCGCCGCCTCCAGCAGCTGCTGGAGCAGGGCGAGCCGCTCGACGCGTCGCTGGCCGATGCAGTCGCGCTCGCCATGAAGGAGTGGGCGCTCGAGAAGGGCGCCACCCACTACACGCACGTCTTCCAGCCGCTCACCGGCCTCACGGCCGAGAAGCACGACTCGTTCTTCAACCCGACGCTGGACGGCGTCGCGCTCGCCGAGTTCTCCGGCACCGAGCTGATCCAGGGCGAGCCGGACGCCTCGTCGTTCCCCACCGGCGGCGTGCGGGCGACCTTCGAGGCGCGCGGCTACACAGCATGGGACCCGAGCAGCCCGGCCTTCGTCCTCCAGAACCCGAACGGCGCACTCCTGTGCATCCCCACCGCGTTCGCGTCGTGGACCGGTGAGGCGCTCGACGCGAAGATCCCGCTGCTCCGCTCGATGGACGCGCTGTCGCGCTCCGCCATCCGGGCGCTCCGCCTCCTGGGCGACGAGGACGCCGCGCGCGTGTTCACCACAGTCGGCCCGGAGCAGGAGTACTTCCTGATCGACCAGCAGTACTACTTCGAGCGTCCCGACCTGATCAACACCGGCCGCACGCTGTTCGGCGCCAAGCCGCCGAAGGGCCACGAGCTCGACGACCACTACTTCGGGTCGATCCCCGAGCGCGTGCTCGCCTACATGATGGATTGCGAGCTTGAGCTCGCGAAGCTCGGCGTGCCGGTCAAGACGCGCCACAACGAGGTCGCGCCCGCGCAGTACGAGATCGCGCCGGTGTTCGAGAACTCGAACGTCGGCTCGGACCACCAGCAGCTCACGATGCAGGTGATGCAGCGGGTGGCGCGCAAGTACGGCCTCGTCTGCCTGCTGCACGAGAAGCCGTTCGCGGGCGTGAACGGATCGGGCAAGCACAACAACTGGTCGATGGGCACGAACACCGGCCACAACCTGATGGATCCGGGCGAGACGCCGGCGGAGAACATCAACTTCCTGTTCTTCTGCGCGGCCGTGATCAAGGCCGTGGACAAGCACCAGGGGCTGCTCCGCGCATCGGTGGCGAACATCGGCCAGGACCACCGCCTCGGAGCGAACGAGGCGCCGCCGGCGATCATCTCGATCTTCCTGGGCGCCGAGCTCGAGAAGGTGTTTGACGCGATCGCGTCCGGCGAGGGCGACCCGCACACGCCGGCGTCGATCCTCGGCCTCG
The DNA here is from genome assembly GCA_963808875.1 of uncultured Thermoleophilaceae bacterium. GTDB lineage: Bacteria > Actinomycetota > Thermoleophilia > Solirubrobacterales > Thermoleophilaceae > JACVRW01. The sequence continues at coordinate 21,627 of CAWEHM010000037.1, read as the reverse complement.
GCACCCCGGTGCTGCCGCCGCTGCCGATGCACGGTGGCGACCGCAACCGGACGTCGCCGTTCGCCTTCACCGGCAACAAGTTCGAGTTCCGCGCGCTCGGGTCGAGCATGTCGCTCGCCTTCCCGAACACCGTGCTGAACACGATCGTGGCCGAGGCGATCGACGAGCTGGCCGACCAGCTCGAGACCGAGGTGTCGGGCGGCAGCGACCTGGCGGAGGCCGTGAACGCGGTCGTGAAGGACGCCTACACAGAGTCGAAGCGGGTCATCTTCGGCGGCGACAACTACGCCGACGAGTGGCACGCGGAGGCCGAGCGGCGCGGGCTGAAGAACCTGCGCACCACGCCCGACGCGCTGCCGGAGGTGCTCTCCGACCAGACCGTGCAGGCGTTCGAGCGGTACGAGGTGCTGTCGCACCGCGAGCTCGAGTCGCGCTTCGAGGTCTGGTCCGAGCAGTACACGATGCGCGCGAACATCGAGGCGGAGACCGCCGCGAGCATGGCGCGGACGATGCTGCTCCCCGCCGGCCTGCGCCACGTGGCGCTGATCGAGGCCGCCGGCCTCGACGCCCACGCGGCGGAGGCGCGCTCGCTCGTGAGCGAGTTCGCCGACGCGATCGGCGCGCTCGAGGAGGCGAACTCGTACCCGGACGGCGTCGACGGGCTGGAGCTGGCGGTCTACGCCCGCGACAACCAGATGACCGCGATGGAGCGGGTGCGCGAGCTGGGCGACCAGCTGGAGAAGATCGTGGCCGACGACCTCTGGCCGCTGCCGAAGTACAGCGAGATCCTCTTCATCAAGTAGGCGGCGCTAGGCGGCGGGCGCGGCCGCGGATGCGGCCCGCGCCCGCTGCTCCGCGCGGGTGGGCACGAGCAGCGCGGCGCCCACCGCGAGCACGCCTCCAACCGCCGACAGCACGAACGCCGCCGTATAGGCGCTCTCGGAGGGCAGCGAGCCGCCGCCAATCGTGTTGCCCGTGAGGATGGCTGTGGCGACGGCCGCTCCGAACGCGCCGCCGACCGTCCGCATGATCGTGTTGATGCCGGTGGCGATGCCGACCTCCGACTGAGGGACGGCGCCGACGATCAGGTTCGCCATCGACGCGAAGGCGAACGAGATGCCGGTGCCGAGCAGCGCCGCCGAGACGATGAACTGCCATGGGTGCGCGTGCTCGAGGGCCAGCAGGACGAAGGCCATGGTGGCGAGCGAGGCGCCCGCGGCGAGCGTGGTCCGGAACCCGATCCGCGCGCCCAGCCCACCGGCGAGCGGGCCGGCCACGAGCTGGAAGATCGCGGCGGGCACGAGCAGAAGACCGGCTTGCGACACGCTGTAGCCGAACCCATAGCCCGTGCTGGTGGGCGCCTGCGCGAACTGCGGGATCAGCAGGAAGCTCGAGAACATCGCGAACCCGACCAGGAGCCCCGTGAGATTGGTGCTTGCGACGGCGCGGCCGCGCAGGACGCGCAGGTCGATCAGTGGTTCCTGGACGCGCGACTCGACCCACACCCAGACGCCGAGCAGGCCGATGCCGCCCAGCGATCAGGCCGAGCGTCGCGGCGGATCCCCAGCCCCAGTCGTGGGCCTCGGTGACCGCGAGCAGAATGGCCGCGAGCGCCGCCGAGAGGATCGCGGCGCCGAGCCAGTCGATGCGCAGGCGCTCCGACGCGGGCGACTGCGGCACCAGCCGATGCGCGGCCAGCGCCGCCGGCAGGGCGATCAGGCTGATCCAGAAGAGCCACTCCACCCCAAGGCCGTCCGCGATCACGCCCGACAGCGGCAGCCCGATGCCCGCGCCGATGCCCAGGATGGCGCTCACGAGACCGAGCCCGCTGGCAACCCGCTCCGGCGGGAACGTGTCGCGGATGATCCCGAAGGCCAGCGGGAACACGCCGCCGGCCACGCCCTGGATCACCCGGCCGGCGATCAGGAGGGCGATCGTGTGGGAGAGCGCGCAGACGACGCCGCCCGCCGAGAACACCAGCAGCGTGAGCGTGAGCACGCGACCCTTGCCGTAGACGTCGCCGAGCTTGCCGACTATCGGCGTCGAGATCGACGCCGAGAGCAGGAAGCCGCTGAGGATCCATGACGCGGCCGCCGGGCTCGCGTGAACGTTGTTGCTGATCTCCGGGAGGGCCGGGATCACCAGCGTCTGGGACAACGCGAACGCAACGCCGGCCATGAGGAGCACGAAGAGCACCCCAACCGGGTTCTTCACCCGCTCCGGGGGGTCCGGCACCGCCTCCTCGCTCATCCGGCCGAAGCTAGCAGCCGCCCCTGGCGCGCCGTCGGCATTACCTTCTAGGCGTGCCGAGCTGGGCGAAGTTCGAGGCGGAGGCTCCCGAGCTGGCCGCGCGCGTGCGCGAGCGGCTCGAGGCCCACGGCCACAAGACGATCGCGACGCTCAGACGCGACGGGTCGCCGCGCATCTCGGGAACCGAGGCGCAGTTCCGCGACGACGACCTGTGGATCGGATCGATGTGGCAAGCGCTGAAGGCACGTGACCTTCAGCGCGACCCGCGGTACGCGCTGCACAGTGGCTCCGACGAGCCGGACGGGTGGACCGGCGACGCGAAGGTCGCCGGAGTGGCCGAGGAGATCACGGACCTGGAGCGCGTGCGCGAGCTGAACGGCGAGGCCGCCCAGGGCCGTCCGAGCCACCTCTTCCGGCTCGACCTGACCGAGGTGTCGACGGTGAGCCTCTCGGAGGACCGGAAGACGATCGTCATCGAGATCTGGAAACCCGGCGAGGGCGTCCGGACGGTCGTGCGCGACTAGCCGGTGTTGCGAAGGCCCGCTGCTATCCCGTTCACCGTGAGGAGCAGCGAGCGGGCCAGGTCGGGGTCGGGCTCCCGGCCGGCGGCCTGGTCCGCGCGCCTCCGCTCCGTCAATGCGACCTGGAGGTAGTGCAGGGGCGCGAGATAGTCGTCGCGCACGCGCAGCGTGCGCTGGAGCACGGGGTCGGTGTCGAGCAGCTCCGCCTCGCCGCGGAGCCTGAGCAGCTCCTCCATCGTGAGCTCGTACTCCGCGCGGATGTCCTCGAACGGCTCCTGCAGGCCGGCGGGCACGAGCCGCTCGACGTAGTGGCCTGCGATCTCGAGATCGGTCTTCACGAGCGTCATCGCCACGTTGGAGAGGAAGTTGCGGAAGAAGTACCAGCGCTCGTGCATCTCGAAGAGGCGGTCGCCGAGCCCGGCCTCGCGCGCGGCCGCCAGCCCGGTGCCGACGCCGTACCACCCCGGCACGATCTGGCGCGACTGCGTCCAGCCGAACACCCACGGAATCGCGCGGAGGCTCTCCGGGCCGGCCCCGGAGTCGGGCCGCCGCGACGGGCGCGAGCCGAGGTGCAGCTCCGACAGAAGCTCGACGGGCGTGGAGGCGAAGTAGTACTCGGGCAGGCGCGGGTGCTCGACGAGCGCGCGGTAGCGGCCGAACGAGGCGTCCGAGATCACGTCCATCGCCTCCACCCAGGCGGCCAGCGCCTCCGGTGACATGCGCGGCCGGCGGTGCAGCACGGTCGCCTCGAGCGTCGCGGCCAGCATCAGCTCCAGGTTCTCGCGCGCGAGCGTCGGCACCAGGTACTTGTCCGAGATCACCTCGCCCTGCTCAGTGACCTTGATCTCTCCGTCGAGCGTGCGCGGGGGCTGAGCGAGGATGGCGTCGTGCGCCGGGCCGCCGCCGCGGCCGACCGTGCCGCCTCGGCCGTGGAACAGCCGCAGCCGCACGCCGTACTCGGCCGCCTTGTCGCGCAGCCGCTGCTGCGCCCGGTGGATCTCCCACTGGCTCGCGGTGATCCCGGCCTCCTTGTTCGAGTCCGAGTAGCCGAGCATCACCTCCTGGACGTCGCCGCGGTCCGCCACGAGGCCCCGGTAGGTGGCGTCGGAGAGGATCTCCTCGAGCACGCGGTCCGCCTCGCGGAGCTCGTCGATCGTCTCGAGCAGCGGCACGAAGCCGACGTTCGTGACGCCCGCCTCGCGGGCGAGCACCGCGGCGGCGAACAGATCGGCGGCGCCGCGGCACATCGAGACGATGTACGACTCGATCGCCACGGTTCCGTACCGCTCGTGCGCCTCCCGTATCGCCTCGAAGGTCGCGAACGTGCGCCGGCCGGCGTCGTCGAGCGGCGGCGGGTGAAAGGCGAGCGGCCTGGGAGAGGCGAGCTCACGCGCGAGCAGCGCGCGGCGCTCCTCCGCCGAGGCCTCCCCGTAGCCGTCGATCAATTGAGAGAGGGCGTGGTGATGCGCGTCGGCGTGCTCGCGCACGTCCAGCGTCGCGAGGTGCAGGCCGAAGGCCGACAGGGTGCGCATCGCGCGCTCCAGCCGCCCGTGCGCGATCAGGGCGCCGCGGTGCGTCACGAGCGAGTCGCGCACCAGCCGCAGCTCGGCCAGCAGTTCGCCGGCGCCCGCGTAGTCGCGCCCCTCCTCGTGCTCGCCGCCGGCGGCCAGCCGCCGGCGCGTGTTCACGAGCTTCTGCTGGATGCAGGTGAGCTTCAACCGGTACGGCTCCTCGGCGTTCAGGCGGAGGAAGCGCGGCTCCACCTCGGGCAGGAGCTCCAGGTCGCGCGCGAGTGACTCGCGCAGCCCCGGCGTCGCTCCGGCGATCCGCTCCGAGCTCGACAGGTCGCGCCTCAGCACGTTGACCACGGCGATCGCGTCGCGGAGCGCGTGGTCGTGCTGCAGGCCGAGCACGCGGCCGATGCTGTCGGGCGCGACGTTCGGGTTGCCGTCGCGGTCGCCGCCGATCCAGCTGCCGAACCGAAGCGGCCGCCGCTCCGGCTCCGCTTCGAGCCCCAGCCTGCGGAGCTCGTCCGCCATCTCCTCCAGCACGTCGGGCACCGCGTCGGCGTGGAGGCTGTCGAAATACCAGACCGCGTTGCGCGCCTCGTCCACCACGTCGGGCCGCGCGATCCGCAGCTCGTCCGTCTGCCACAGGAGGTCGATGGTCTCCTCCAGCCGCGCCGTCATGCGCGGCCCGCCGGCCGAGAGCAGGTCGGCGATCTGGCGGAGCTTGTAGAGGACGGTCCGCCGCGCCGCCTCGGTCGGGTGGGCCGTGAACACGGGCCGGACGCCCAGCCGCCCGACCTCGGCGGCCAGCTCATGCCCGGGATGCCCGCGGCCGCGATCCGGTCCACCGCCTGCGACAGCCAGCCGCCGTCGCGCTCCCGCATCCCGGCCAGCTCGCGCCCGCGGTGCACCTGCTCGGCCACGTTCGCCAGGTGGAAGTAGTTGCGTGAACGCGCGCACCAGCCGCATCGCGGCCGGCGGCTCCACCTCGGCGAGCAGCGCGGCCGCCGCCGCCCGGTCCGAGCGGATCAGCCCGCGCGTGCGCTCCACCAGCTCGAGCAGCTGCTCGCCCTCCTGGCGGACGAGCGTGCGCCCGAGCAGGGCGCCCAGCTCGCGGATGTCGCGGCGGAGGCCGGCGTCGCGCTCAGGCGCGTGCAGAGCGATAGCTGCGACCGCCGGCGTACGAGGCGAGGTCGCGCGAGGAAGGCCAGGACCACGATGAACCACTCGAAGCCGTTCACGTCACGGGTGCCCGTGTCCCACATCACCGCGTACGCCAGCGTCGTCCACGGCAGCAGGAAGAAGCCGATCAGCGGCAGCAGCCAGCTGTCGTAGGCCCTGGACAGGATGTCGCTGAAGATGGCGATGAAGAACAGCGCGAGTCGCGGCGAGATGAGTGCGAACAGTGCGATCAGACAGGGCATGTGCGCAATCTACCGTTGCCACGGGATGGGTGCGATGAGACAATCGGCGTGGAGGAGCAAATGGACGAAGCCGCGCTTCGGCGCATCGAGCTGTTCTCGAGTCTCTCGCGCAAGCAGCGCCGGCTCCTCGCGATGCGCGGCGACGAGCTCGACGTGCCGGCCGGCGAGGTGCTCTGCTGCGAGGGCAAGACGGCGCACGAGTTCTTCGTGATCGAGGAGGGCACGGCGAGGGTGGTCTCGAACGGCCAGTACCTCGACGAGCTTGGCCCCGGCGACTTCTTCGGCGAGATGGGCCTGCTGGAGGGCTCTTCGCGCAACGCCGACGTGATCGCGGAGACGCCGCTGAGGCTGATCGTCCTGAGCGGCCCCGTGCTGAAGGACCTCGAGCGCGACTCCCCCGCGCTGGCCCGCAAGCTCAGTGTGGCGATCGAGCAGCGTCGGGCCTGGCTTCAGCCGGTGCCCTGAGCGCCTCCCGAACGACACGCGCACGACCGCGCCGCCATCGGGCGCGTTGCCGGCCTCCACGTCGCCGCCGTGCGCCTCGGCGGCCTGGCGCACGATCGCGAGACCGAGCCCCGAGCCGGGCAGGGAGCGCGCGGCGTCGGCCCGGTAGAAGCGGTCGAAGACGTACGGGAGGTCGGACTCCTGGAAGCCGGGACCGTGGTCGCGCACGGTGAGCCGTCCGCCGGCGAGGTCGATCTCCACGCGGCCGTCGCCGGGGCTCCACTTGAGCGCGTTGTCCACCAGGTTCGACACCGCCCGCTGGATCCGGTCGGGTGCGCCGCGCACGACCGTGGGCTCGGTGGACACGTCGATCGCGATCCCGTTCGCCCGGGCCGCGCGCCCGGTGGGCCACGCTCTCGACGATCTCGTCGAGCCGCACCTCGTCCTCCGACTCGCCCGGCTTCGCGCCGCGCGCCAGCTCGACGATGTCCGCCACGAGCGCGGTCAGCTCGTCCAGCTCGGCGACGATGTCGGCCCGGAGCGACCGAAGCTCCGCCGCCGGCAGCCGCTCCGCGTGCTCGAGCGTCTGGATGTTCGCGCGCAGGCTGGCGATCGGCGTGCGCAGCTCGTGGCTCGCGTCCGCCACGAGCTGGCGCTGCGCCTCCACCGAGCGCTCGAGCGAGTCGAGCGTGGTGTTGAAGCTGCGCGCCAGCCGGCCGAGCTCGTCCTTCGAGGTCACGTCGATCCGGTGCGAGGGGTCCGGGTCGCCCGCGATCTCCTCGGTGCGGCGCGTGAAGCGGTCGATCGGGCGCGAGCGCGGTCCGGGCCACCACGCGCGGCCAGGGCGGCGCCGAGCGCCACGCCCGCGGCGCCCACGAGCAGCAGCACCAGCAGCACGCGGTCCAGCTGCCGGTCCACCTCGTCGAGCGGACGGGCCACCTGGATCGCGCCCCGACCCCCGATGCCGCGGGTCAGGACGCGCACGTGGGTGCCCGAGACCCTCTCGTCCCTCAGAACTCGCCCGAACCGCTGCGCGCGAGCGCGCGCGTATGGGCGTCCACCGGAAGCGCGTCGCGCGCCTGGGGCGGGCGGACCACGCTCCCCGAGGGCAGCACCAGCTGCGCGAAGCCCTCAGGGCCGCCGAAGGGCTCCGGCGGGAGGGCAGGGAAGGCGCCGTCCGGCCGGGGCCGCCACCTCCTCCGTCCGGCTCGCCGGGTCCGCGCTCGCGGTCGCCGCCACCGCCGCCGCGCATCGTGAGCGCGCTGGCGCGGTCGCGGAGCGAGTTGTCCACCTCGCCGCGCAGCTCGGCGCGCACGCCGAGGTAGATCGCCACGGCGGCGATCACCACCACGAGCGCCACGGCGATCCCCGCCGCCGCCGCGATGCGGGTGCGCAGGCTCACGGCTCCCGCAGGACGTATCCCACGCCGCGCACGGTGTGGAGGAGCGGCCGCGCACCCGCCTGCTCGAGCTTGCGGCGCAGGTAGCCGATGTACACGCGCAGCGCGTTCGAGGCCGGCCCGAAGTCGTAGCCCCAGACGCGCTCGTAGATCAGGGAGTGCGGAAGGATGCGGCCGGCGTTCGTCATCAGGAGCTCGAGCAGCTGGTACTCGGTCCGGGTCAGCTCCACGAAGCTGTCGCCCACGCTCACGCCGTGCCGGTCGCCGTCGAGGCGGAGCTCCTTGTAGGTCACGCCCGACGCGTCGCCGTTCAGGCCGCTCCGCCGCAGGAGCGCGCGCAGCCGCGCCTGGAGCTCGCCCACGTCGAACGGCTTGACGAGGTAGTCGTCGGCGCCGGCGTCAAGGCCGTCGATGCGGTCGGCCACCGCGTCGCGCGCGGTGAGCATCAGCACCGGCACGCGGTTGCCCGCGCCGCGCAGGCGCCGGCACACCTCGAGGCCGTCGATGTCCGGCAGCCCGATGTCGAGTACCACGGCGTCCGGCTCGCTCCGCGCCATCTCGGCCAGCGCGCTCTCGCCGTCCTCGACCGGCACGGTCTCGTACCCGCCCAGCACGAGCGCGCGACGAAGGGCGTCGCGGAGGGCGCGGTCGTCGTCGACGATCAGGATGCGCATCCGGTCCATTGTGGCTGCCGCTGAGGCTTTCTTCTGCGATTCCTACGCCGTTCTTACGCTGCTCCTACATACGGGCGGGAATCTCCCGGCATGCGACGACAGCGACGTACCACGATCATCGTCGTCGGAGGCGCGCTGGCGATCGCCTCCGTCGGCTACGGCCTGGGCACCCAGGCGGGCGACGGCACCGCGATCGCCGACAACACCGCGACCGAGCAGGATGGAAGCGGCGCGGAGCGGGGCGGCGCGCCGCCGATGCCGTTCGAGCGCGGCGCGCCGCCCGGCCTCAGCCAACTGGCGGACAAGCTCGGCGTGAGCTCGACCGAGCTCATGAACGCCCTGCGCGACTACCACGACCAGCACGAGTCGGACCACCGCGACGAGTTCGCGGCGAAGCTCGCGAAGGCGCTCGGCATCTCGACCGCGAAGGTGCAGAGCGCGTTCGACGGGCTCCACCAGAAGCAGGAAGGCCGGTTCGCGGCCAGGCTCGCCGACGCGCTCGGCGTGGACGCGGCCAGGGTGAGGGCGGCGCTCGACAAGCTCGAGGGCGATCGTCCGCGGTCGCCCGGCGACTTCGCCCAGAAGCTGGCTGACGAGCTCGGGGTTGACGCATCCGACGTGAGCGCTGCGCTCGCGAAGGTCCGGCCCTTCGACGGGCCCGGACGCCACGCCCCCGACGGCGACGGACCCGACGGCCACGCCCCCGGCGGCCCCGGCCCCGGCCATCACGACCGCGCTCTGCCGCTCCGGCAGCTCGCACATAAGCTCGGCGTGAGCCGCGCGGATCTGCGTCACGCGTTCCGCTCGCTCCGCGCCGATGCCGAGAACGACTGGAAGCAGGAGCAGCAGGGGCTCGCCACGTTCCTGGCGGACCGCTTCAACCTCGACGTGAGCACGGTGCAGGACGCGCTGGCCGCCGTGGCGCCGCCACTAAGGTCACCGCATCCGCCGGGACCACGCGACCATCCCACAGCTCTTTGAGGAGGCTGCCACCGCCGTCCCGGACAGGCGGTGGCTCCTCTTCGAGGATGAGACCTACACCTACGGCGAGGCCCGCGCACGGATCGCGCGGGCCGCCGCGGGGCTGAGCCGGCACGGAGTCGCGAAGGGCGACCTCGTGCTGGCCACCGCTCGTAACGACCCGCGGTACCTGTTCCTGTGGCTCGCCGCCGCCTACCTCGGCGCCATCTACGTGGGCGTCGACCCGCGCCAGACCGATTCCGAGCTGGACGGCCTGACCCGTCAGGTGGAGCCCGCGCTCGTCGTGAGGGACGAGAACCTCGACGAGCTGTTCTCGGAGCCCGGCGAGCTTGACGGCCCCGGCCCCGCCACCCACGACGACCCGGCCGTCCTCATCCCCACCTCGGGCACCACCGGGCGCTCGAAGCTCGTGACGCAGACGCATCGCGCGTACGCCATGGCGGCCGAGGGCTTCCCGTGGTGGCTCGGCCTGACCGAGGAGGACCGGCTGATGACCGCGCTGCCGCTCTTCCACATCAACGCGCCCGCCTACTCGGTGCTCGGGTCGGTGGCCGCTCGCGCCAGCCTGGTGCTCCTCCCCCGCTTCTCGGCCAGCGGCTTCTTCGACTCCGCGCGCCGCCACGGCGCCACGCAGTTCAACGCGATCGGGGCGATGCTCGAGATGCTGATGCGCCAACCGGAGCGCCCGGACGACGCCGACAACCCGGTGCGGCTCGCATACGCCGGGCCGACCCCGCCCGAGGAGCGCCACCTTGAGTTCGAGCGCCGCTTCGGGCTCCGGCTGATGTCCGGGTACGCGATGTCGGAGACGCCCTACGGCACGGTGTGGGCGCACGGCACGCGGCCGTACGGGACGCTGGGCGTGCCCCGCCAGCACCCTGTGCTCGGCGAGGTGAACGAGGCGCGCGTGAACACGGACGGGGAGCTCGAGCTGCGCAACCCGGCCGTGATGAAGGGCTACTGGAGGATGCGGGAGGAGACAGCCGCCGTGCTGGCCGAGGACGGCTGGCTGAAGACCGGCGACCTCGTGCGCCAGAACGAAGACGGCACCTACACCTTCCTGGGCCGGAAGAAGGAGGTGATCCGGCGGCGCGGCGAGAACGTGGCGCCGGCGGAGATCGAGGAGGCGCTGGCGTCGCATCCGGACGTGGTCGAGGTGGCGGTGGTGGGCGTGCCCTCCGAGCTGTCCGAGGAGGACATCAAGGCGTTCGTCGTGATGCGCGAGGGCGCCGAGGCGGACTTCGATGCGCTGCGGGAGTGGGCGTCGGGCCGGTTGACGAAGTTCAAGGTCCCGAGCCAGTACGAGGCGCTCGAGGAGCTGCCCCACACGGCCACGGGGCGGGTCGCGAAACATAGGCTCCCCACATGAGCTTCGAGACCTCGGTTGGAACGTCCGACGCGGACAGCATCACCGTGATGGGCCGGGACCTCTCCCGCGACCTGATGGGCAAGGCGACGCTGTCCGAGCTCGCCTTCCTGGTGGTGCAGCGGCGCATGCCCACGCCGGAGGAGGCGCGCCTGTTCGACGCCGTGCTGGTCTCGCTGGCCGATCACGGCCTCACCCCCACCGTCCTCGCCGCCCGGCTGACCCATACGGGCGCGCCGGAATCCCTGCAGGGGGCGATCGCGGCCGGCCTGTTGGGTGCGGGGAGCGTCTTCCTGGGTGTCGTGGAGGACACGGTGCGATTTCTCGATGCCGCGGGCGAGGACGTGGAGGGCGCCGTGGCACGAGAGCTCGAGGCGGGCCGGCGGATCCCCGGGCTCGGCCACCCGGTCCACAAGGTCCAGGACCCGCGCACGCCGCGGATCTACGAGATCGCCGAGGAGACCGGCCTGACCGGGTCGTATCTCGCCCGCCTGCGCGAGCTGTCGGCGGCGCACGCGCGTCAGACCGGCCGTGAGCTGCCCATCAACGGAGCGGGCGTGGCCGGGGCAGCGCTGGCCGACCTCGGCTTCCCGGGCCCGCTCCTGCGGGGATTCGCCCTATTGGCGCGGACGGCGGGGTTGCTCGGTCACCTCGCGGAAGAGATGCAGAGCCCTATTGGGATGCGCCTCTACCGCGAGGTGGATGAGCGTGCGAAGTATGCCCCGCCAGCCGGGGAGTAGCGGCGGGGTGCAAGCGACGAGCGGAGGGTGGCAATGAGCGTCCGCCGGGCATGGCGGGGCCGCGCACGCCGGTAGTCCAGGAGCGTTAGGCCCGCCGGAATATCCGAGTGCTCGTACATGAATTCCATGCCGCCATCTTCCGCTTACGCACGCACTCGCGCATCGGGGTTTCCCCCTGAACGTGGCCCTGATATTTAGGATGGACCCCTAGGTAGAGGTCGGAATTCGGCGGCGCGGCGCCAAATCGCGCCGCGCCACCGGTTACCGCTAAAGCGGCGTTACGTTGACGGCCTTGGGCCCCTTGTCGCTGGGCTCGGCGTCGTAGGACACCTGGGAGCCCTCGGCAAGCGACTTGAAGCCGTCGCCGACGATCCCGGTGTAGTGAACGAAAAGGTCCTTACCCGGCTCATCGGGTGTGATGAAGCCGAAGCCCTTGTCGTCGTTGAACCACTTGACGGTTCCGGTGGCCATGTATTGACACTCCAACTGCGTTGTTCTCGGCCGGGCGGCCGCCCGGCCATTACGCCGGAAAGGCTAGTCCAGATGAGGGATGCTCGTCCATTCCGAATAGCGGGTAACCGCCCTTCACCCCAATCGGGTACCCCGTGCGTGTAGGTTGCCCGACTCGTGGCGTTCGAGGATTCGCTCTGGCACGACACGGCAGGCGTCGACCTGACGCCCCGGCCGCCCCTACCCGGCGACATCGAGGCCGACGTGGCGATCGCGGGCGCCGGCTACACGGGGCTGTGGACCGCGTACTACCTGCACGAGATCGACCCCGCGCTGCGAATCGCGATCGTCGAGCGTGAGTTCGCCGGCTTCGGCGCGTCGGGGCGCAACGGCGGATGGTGCTCGGCGCTGTTCCCGCCGGCGTCGAGCGGGATCGCCCGCCGGCACGGTCTGCAGGCCGCGGTCGCGGTGCGGCGCGCCATGCATGAGTCGATCGCCGAGGTGGGCCGTGTGGCCGAGCGCGAGGGGATCGACGCCGACTACGCGCGCGGCGGCACGATCTCGCTCGCCCGCAACGAGGCGCAGCTCACCCGGGCGCGCGAGCTGGTGGAGGAGGAGCGGCGGCTGACCGGGCCCGTGGAGGGGCTCGAGCTGCTGTCGAAGGCGGAGGCCGAGGACATCGCGCGGGCCACGCGGGTCCTCGGCGCCACCTACACACCGAACTGCGCCGTGGTGCATCCGCTGAAGCTCGTTCGCGGGCTCGCGGAGCGGATCGAGGCGCGCGGCGTCTCGCTGTTCGAGCGCACCCGCGCGACCGGCCTGCGGCAAGGCGAGCTCCTGACCGACCACGGCTCCATCCGGGCCGAGATGGTGGTACGCGCCACCGAGGGCTACACCGCGAGCCTGCACGGCGAGCGGCGGCGGTTCGTGCCGCTGTACTCGCTCATGGTCGCCACGGAGCCACTCCCGCCGTCCGTCTGGGACGAGATCGGCCTGCGCCGCCGCGAGACGTTCGCCGACCTTCGGCACATGCGCATCTACGGGCAGCGAACGGCGGACGACCGGTTCGCGTTCGGGGGCCGCGGGGCGCCGTACCACTACGGCTCACGGACGAGGCCGGACTTCGACCGGAACGAGCGCGTGCACGCGCTGCTGCGCGAGGTGCTCGTCGATCTCTTCCCCGCGGTCGCCCCGTACGAGGTCACCCACCGCTGGGGCGGGGCGCTCGGCGTGCCGCGCGACTGGCACGCGTCCGTGGGACTCGACAGCCTCCGCGGGGTCGCCTGGGGCGGCGGCTACGTAGGCGACGGGGTGGCCACGGCGAATCTCGCCGGACGAACGCTCGCGCAGCTGATCACCGGGCGCGAGAGCGACCTGACGCACCTGCCATGGGTGGGCCACCGCTCACGCGACTGGGAGCCCGAGCCGCTCCGCTGGCTCGGCGTGAACGGCGGCCGCCTGCTCCTGACCTACGCGGACCGCTCCGAGGCGCGGTCCGGCAGGCCGGCGCGAAGCGCGAAGGCCTTCGCGCGGCTGATCGGGTACTGAGCCGCCCTCTGCCGCCGTACCCGAACTTGGAACACTCTGCGCGTGGCGGAGAACGAGCTGATCGAGCGGGCGGCGGAGGAGCTGTACGGGCTGCCGCCCGGCGACTTCACGCGCGCGCGCGACGCGCGCGCGAAGGAGCTGCGCGGCGACGGCGAGCGGGACGCCGCCAACGCGGTCAAGGCGCTCCGCAAGCCGACCGTGGCGGCGTGGGCGCTCAACCAGCTGGCGCGGCGGCGGAAAAAGGATCTCGCCGCGCTGCTGTCGGCCGGCGAGAAGCTGCGCGCGGCTCAGGAGGAGCTGCTCAGCGGCGGCGACCGCCCTCAGTTCCAGGACGCGGCCGCGCAGGAGCGCGCGCAGGTGGCGAAGCTGGCCGCGGACGCAACCACGATGGCGACCGAGGCCGGCGAGCGAAGCGGCGGCCTGCTGGAGAAGGTGACCGAGACGCTGCACGCGGCGGCACTGGACGAGGACACGGCCGAGGAGCTGCGTCTGGGCCGGCTCGTGAAGGAGCGCGATGCGATCGGCGGCTTCGGCGCGATGGCCGGAGCGCCGCCGGCCACGGGGCGCGCCGCCGCGCCTTCCCGGAAGACCCCGAAGAAGGACTCGGCGCCTTCCCGGAAGACCCCGAAGAAGGGCTCGGCGCCTCCCCGAAGACGCCCAGGAAGCGTGCGCCGCGGCAGCCGCAGCCCGACCGGCGGGCACTGACCGCGGCCCGCACCGACGAGCGGCACGCCCGCCGCGAGCTCGAGGCGGCCGAGCGCGCCGTCCGGCACGCGCAGGAACGCGCGGAGGCGGCGGAGGCGCACGCCCGAGAGGCCACCGAGCGCGCGCGGACCACGGCCGAGCGCCTCAAGGACGCGAAGCGCAGCCAGGCTGCCGCCCGCAAGGCGCACACCCGCGCCGAACGGGCGCTCGCGAAGGCCGAGGGCGCGGCCTCGTAACTCTTAGCGCACTCTTACGCGTGCCTAATGGGCGTCTTACGGCGCCCATCGAAGCTCCTCCTCGCATTCGGAATACGACTCCCGAGGAGGACAATGGGACGCAAGGACATGATGAGGACGACCGTGATCGCGGCGGTATGCGCGGCGATCGGAACCGCCGGCGGAATCGCCGGCGTGTCAGCGGCGACCAACGGGAACAACAGCTCCGGCAGCTCCAGCTCGGACAACTCGACGGCCGCGCCGGACCAGGGCGGTCAAGGCCGAGATCCGAGCCAGGGCGGCCACATCGGGCCGAACGGGGTCCGCGAGGAGCTGCTCACGGGCGACGTGGCGGCGAAGGTGCGTCAGGCCGCGCTCGACAAGGTCGGCGGAGGAACCGTCGAGCGAGTCGAGACGGACGCCGACCACGGCTCACCGTACGAGGCGCACATCCGCCGCTCCGACGGCACGGAGCTGGAGGTCCTGGTGAACAAGGACTTCAGCGTGACGGCCGTCAACGAGATGGGGCAGCCACCGCAGTAGCCCCACCCGGCGAATCCACAACCGAGTTCCCCTCCAGCGAAGCCCGGCCCACACGCGGCCGGGCTTCGTGCATTGCGGGTCTGCGATCGAAGATTCGCCCTGCCCAGTCCGCCAGCCGGTTCAGCGGCTCGCGGAAGATCGGCTGCCAGAGCACGAGGGCGGCCACGGTCCCGATCACAGCGCCGGCCGCGACGTCGGCCGGGTAGTGGGTGCCGACGGCCACGCGCGACACGGACACGAGCGTCGCCATCGCGAGCGCGAGCCACCCGGCCTTCCGGTGCCGGAGGAAGAGGGCCACGGCGATCGCGAACGCTGCGGTCGCGTGATCGCTCGGGAAGGACGAGTCGGCGGACGGCGCGATGAAGAGGTGGACGCCGGGATGGGCGTCGTACGGGCGAGGCCGCACCCAGATGTCGGCGACGATGTGCGCCACCCCGAGCGCCAGCAGCGCGCTGAAGCCGGCCGCGACCACGCCGCGGCGCCCGTTGACCGACCGCCACTTGCCGCGCACGAAGAACAGCACCGCCAGCAGCGCGACGAAGGCGTACTGAAGGTTCACCGCACAGAACCGGAGCGGATCCTCGACCAGGCCGTCGTGTCTGGCGGCGAGGTCGTTCAGCGCCTTGAAGAGCGTGAAATCGATCAGGGAAGCGTAGTGGGCGTCGTGGGGCCCGACCCCCCCGTTAGAGGAGGCTCCCGCCCGGCGGGACGATCCACAGCTTCTGCGCCCGTTCGGAGACGGCGGCCGGGTCGAGGTCGGCAACGGCTTCCGCGCCGGTGGACTCCATCAGGCGGGCGAGCTCGGACCATGCGAGGGCCACCGAGCCGACCTTTGCGGTCGGGCCCCAGCCGGTCGCCGACTTCAGCTCGTCGGCGCGAGCGCGGACCTCGGCTGTGGTCAGCTCCGCGAACGGCTTCGAGCGGCCGCCGGCGAAGACCGGCTCGGCCAGGATGGCGTCCGGCTCCGTTTCCCGCTCGGCGGTCATAGGACGTAGGGCACCGCGCCGATTGCGCCGAGCACATACCAGCCGCCGAAGGCGAGGGTGAGCACGCCCATCGCGGGCGCGAGAGCGACCATCCTCGTGAGCACCGGGCCACGTGTGATCGCGTATCCGAACGCCGACGACAGCGCCGTCATCGACACAGCGGTGCCGGCCGCGAGCACCGTGAGGGCGGCCACCGCCTCGGCCGTGTCCGGGATGCCGGCGAGGAGCAGGACACTCACTCCCGCCGAGCCGCCCAGGCCGTGGACGAGCCCGATCCCGAACGCCTGCCGACGCGTCCGGCCGAGGCGGGCATCGGAGTCGTGCGTGTGGTCGTGCGCCGCGTGGGCGTGAGCGCGGTGCGCCTCGCCGTGCGGGTGGAGGTGACGGTGCTCCGTGTGGCCGTGGCGGTGTGGGTGCGCGTGGAAGTGTCCGCGACGCCAGCGGACCAGCAGGCGCAGCGCGAGCACCATGATCATCACGCCGACCGCGGCCTCGGCCGCGCGCTGGAGCGGCTCGGGCAGGTAGGCCTGGAGCAGCACGATCGGCAGACCGAAGAGAGCGAGCGTGAGCGCGTGGCCTGTTCCCCATGCCAGGCCGAGCCGGCCGGCCCGGCGTGTGCCGTCCTCGGGGTCGGACGCGATCAGCGTGGACACGGCCGCCAGGTGGTCGGGGTCGGACGCGTGCCGCAGTCCGAGCAGCAGCGCCACCAGCAGGGCGAGCGCCACGCCGCCGCCCTGGGAGAGGTCGGCGATCCGCTCGTCAAGCCCGAACATCGCCCGGCTCCTCGGCCATCAGCCGGGCGCTCGCCACGGCCAGCTGCCCGTACGAGATCCCACCGTCGTTCGGCGGCAGCAGCTCGGGCACGAGCACGCGCAGGCCGTCGCCCTCGAGCCGGGCGCGGGTATGGCCCAGCAGCGTGCGGTTCTGGAACACGCCACCGGAGAGGACCACGGTCGACACGCCCGCGCGCTCGACCGCCGTCCGGCACGCCGTCGCCGTCGCCACGGCCAGAGCGTTGTGGAACCGGGCGGAGATGGCCGGCACCGGGACGCCGCGCTCCACGTCGCGGACGACGGCGCGGACGGTCGGGCGCGCGTCGAGGATCAGAGGCTCGCCCGTGGGCGGCTCGCCCGCGAGCGGCAGCGGATAGGCGCCGCGCTCGGCAGGGTCGGCCACCGCCTCGAGCTCAACGGCCGCCTGCCCCTCGTAGTTCACCTCGGACCGGACGCCGCACAGCGCCGCGACGGCGTCGAAGAGCCGGCCTGCGCTCGTCGTGAGGGGCGAGACCAGCCCGGTCTCGGCCAGCTCGGCCACCTGGCGCCAGGCCGTGTGCCCGACCTGCCCGCGGAGGCCGCGGGGCAGCGCGGGCTGGGCGCCCAGCGCCGCAGTGAGCCAGGCGCATGCCATCCGCCACGGCTGCCGCACCGCGGTATCGCCGCCGGGGAGCCGCACCGGGAAGAGCAGGCCCACGCGCTCGAAGCTCTCGAGGCCGCCGAGCAGGAGCTCGCCGCCCCAGACTGTGCCGTCGCCGCCGTACCCGCTGCCGTCGAAGATCGCGCCGATCGCGGGGCCCCGCTCGCCGTGCTCGGCGAGGCAGGCCGCCAGGTGCGCGTGGTGGTGCTGCACGCCCATCGGCCGCACGCCCGCCAGCTCCATCGCGTGCTTCGTGGAGAGGTACTCCGGGTGGAGGTCGTACGCCACCACCTCGGGCTCGATCGCGAACAGGCGCCGGAAGTGGTCCATCCCGGTCGTGAACGAGCTCAGCGTCTCGAAGTTCTTCAGGTCGCCGATGTGGTGGCCCACCCACGCCCTCCCGCCCTTCGCGAGCGCGAACGTGTTCTTCAGCTCGGCTCCGCAGGCGAGCAGATGCCTGCCGCAGTCCGCCGGCAGGGGAATCGATCCCGGTACGAATCCGCGCGAGCGGCGCAGGAACATCGGCCGCTCGCCCGCGGCCCGCGTCACGGAATCGTCTGTGCGGGTCTCGATCGGCCGGTCGTGCAGGAGGAACAGGTCGGCGATGTCGGCCAGCCGCTCGCACGCATCGTCGTCCTTGTAGGCGATCGGCTCGTCGGACACGTTGCCGCTCGTCATGATGAGCGGCTCGCCCACGTCGGACATCAGGAGATTGTGGAGGGGCGAGTACGGCAGCATCACGCCGAGCTCCGGCGCGCCCGGGGCCACCGACGGCGCCACCCGCGCGTTCGCGCGCCGCGGCGCCAGCACGATCGGGCGCGCGGGCGACAGGAGCAGCTCCTCCTCCGCCTCGCTCATCGCCACCAGGTCGCGCGCCGCCGCGGCGTCCGCGGCCATCAGCGCGAACGGCTTGTCCTCGCGGTGCTTTCGGGCGCGCAGCTCCGCGACCGCGTCCTCGTCCGCGGCCAGGCAGGCGAGGTGGAAGCCGCCGAGACCCTTGACAGCGACGATCGCGCCGTCCCGCAGCGCACGCGCTGTCGCCTCGACCGGATCGGCGGAGCGAGCGTCGTCGACCGCGCCTCCGCCCGCGTACACGAGCCGCACGCGCGGCCCGCAGTCACGGCAGGCATTCGGTTGAGCGTGGAAGCGCCGGTCGGCCGGGTCCTCGTACTCGGCGCGGCAGGCCGCGCACATGACGAAGCCGGCCATGGTCGTGTTCGGCCGGTCGTACGGGATGTCGCGCACGATGGTGAATCGCGGCCCGCAGTTGGTGCAGTTCGTGAACGGGTAGCGGAAGCGGCGATCGGCCGGGTCGAACAGCTCGGCCAGGCAGTCGGCGCACGTTGCGCTGTCCGGGGTCACCGCCGCGCGCGGCTCGCCGCCGGCCGGGCTCTCCCTGATCGAGAAGCCGAGCTCCCCCACCTCCTCGAGCTCCTCTGCGGTCACGCGCTCGACCGTCGCGAGCGGCGGCGCCTCCGCGGGCAGGCGGGCGAGGAAGCGCTCCACGGTCTCGCTCGGTGCCTCGACCTCGACCACCACGCCGCGCGAGTCGTTCAGCACATGCCCGGCCAAGCCCATCTCGTCGGCCAGCCGGTACACGTAAGGGCGGAAGCCCACGCCCTGGACCGTGCCCTCGATCCGCGCGCGAACGCGGCTCACGGCCTCACCCGACCAGCTCCCGCAGCACGTGGTACGCGCTCGCCTGCGCCTCCTGGATGCGCGGGATGTGCTCCGAGCGCGTGACGATGACGTGATCGGCGAGACCCTCGGCCGCCACGCGGCCGCCGTCGTAGCCGACCATCGCGATCGTGCGGAGGCCGCGCGAGCGCGCCTCCCCCAGCGCGGCGATCACGTTCGAGGAGTTCCCGCTCGTGGAGATGGCGATGAGGTCGTCGCCCTCGCGCCCGTGCGCGATCACCTGGCGGGCGAAGATGGCCTCGGTCCCGATGTCGTTGGCGATCGCGGTCAGGATCGCCGAGTCCTCGGTGAGGTCGAGCGCACGCCGCGACGCCCAGCGCGGGTCGGGCGGCCGGCGGAAGTCGGCGACCACGTCCATCGCGTCCGTCGCCGAGCCGCCGTTCCCGAGCGCCAGCAGGCGGCCTCCGGCGTCGAGGTCGGAGCGGAGCGCCTCGGCGGCCGCGATCAGGATGTCGCGGTTCTCGGTGAGGGTCTGCTCGCGGAGCTCGCCCACGTCGCGCGACTTGGCGAGCACGGACGCTCGGACGTCGGCGACCACCGCGTCGAGGTCGTGCTCGCCCTCGGACAGGAACGGATACAGGAAGCTCGACGCCCCGGTGTCGTGCGTGGGGCGCGCGCTGCGGCCCTCGAGTAGGCCGCGGTGGTCGAAGAAGACGTGCACGAGCTCCCACAGCACGTGGTAGAGCGTCTCGACGAGCTCCTGGCCGACCGCCGCGTCGGACGACGGCGGCTTGAACTCCCACTCGGCGCCGGCGGGCGCGAACGCGAGTGTCAGACAGCCGCGCTCGCGCGCGACGGCGAGCGCGGCGCGCACCTCCTCCGGGTCCTTGTCGGCCCCGAAGCCGATGGCGATGTCGTCGGGCTCGGTCAGGAGCGACACCTGGTCCACGAGGCTCCCGCCCTCCGCCGCCAGGCCGATGGCCGGCAGGGCGCGCTTTCCGACGATCACGGGGTGCACGAACTCGACGGCGACGTGCCTGACATCGGACCGAGCGGCCGGCGAGCGGCCGAAGGCGATCAGCCGGCCGCCGCGGGCGAACCGCTCGGCCATCCTGTGGCAGAGAGTTGCCAGCCGGTCGGCCTCCGAGTCGAAGAAGTCACGGTTCGCGCGCGTCCGGTCGGCGAGAGCGCGCTCGACGACGTCGGTTCCTAACACGGGCGTCACACGTGCGTCTCCGCGGGCGAGCCCACCCGCGCCAGCCAGCCGCGCCACTCGTCGATGCCCTCCCCGGTCTTGGCGCTCACCAGGATGCGCTCCACGCCGGGGTGGACCTGGTCGAGGTTGTAGAGGAAGCGGTCGAGGTCGAAGTCGAGGTGCGGCAGCAGGTCGATCTTGTTGACGAGCACCAGCTCGCAGGCGCGGAACATGAGCGGGTACTTCAGCGGCTTCTCCTCGCCCTCGGTGATCGAGGACACCATGATCCGAGCGTCCTCGCCCACCCTGAACTCCGCGGGGCAGACGAGGTTGCCCACGTTCTCGATCACGAGCAGGTCGATGTCGTCGAGCGGCAGCTCGCCCAGAGCCGACCGCACCATGTTCGCGTCGAGGTGGCACTCGCCGCCGAAGCCGGCGTCGGTGTTGAGCTGGGTCACGGGCACGTGGAGCGAGGCCAGCCGGTCGGCGTCCATCGAGCCCTGCACGTCGCCCTCAAGGACGCCGACGCGCACGCCTGGCAGGTCGGCCACCACCCGTTCGAGCAGCGCGGTCTTGCCGGCGCCCGGCGCGCTCATGAAGTTCACGACGCGCACCCCGGCGCGGTCGAAGTCGGCCCTGTTCGCCTGGGCGATCGTGTTGTTGGCGTCGAGCGCCTCCTCGACGATCCTCACCTTTGTGCGATGCATTCGGCCTCCTCGACCTCGATCGACTCCACACGGAACTCGTCGCCGGCGGCTACCTCGATTCGGCCGGCCGGGCCGCACGACGGGCACATGAAGACCGGTAGCTCGATGTCCCACTCGGCCTCGCACTCCCCGCACCGCAGCCGCGCCGGGATCAGCTCCTGCTCGAGCCGCGCGCCCTCGCACACCGTCCCCCTCGCCACGAACTCGAAGTAGAAGTCGAGCGTGTCGGGCACCACCTGGCGGAGCGCCCCGATCCGCATGTTCACGACGCTCACAGGCCGTCCGGCCGCGTGCTTCTCGACGGTGTTCACGATCGCGCCGGAGAGCGAGAGCTCGTGCATCGGTCAGTCCACGGCGTACGCGGCGTCGGCCTGGAGCTCGTCGATGGTCCGCGCCACGAGGTCGGCCGCGCCGTCCACCGCTCGGGCCACCTCCTCGCTCAGCCCCATCCCCATCTCCTCGACGGTCGCAGGCTCGCACGCCACCACCACGACCTTGCCGGGCCAGGCGCCCACCGTCTTCACGAAGCGCAGCACGGTCTGCGGGTCCATGGCGTGCGGGTTGATCACCTGGCCGTCCTCGATGCCCGCCTCGGCCTCCTCCTCCGAGGCCTCCATCACGTAGAGCGTGCCGGGCTCGCCGCCCTGGCGGCTCACGTCCACGAGCACGAGCGCGTCGTATCCGCGCATCACCTCGTAGGCGAGGTCAAGGCCGCCGGTGCCGAAGTCGAGCACGATCGCCCCCTCGGGCAGCTCGCGCTGCTCGAGCCGCCTGACCACCTCGCCACCGAAGCCGTCGTCGCTCAGCCATGCGTTGCCGATGCCGGCGACCAGGATCCGCTTCATTCGACCACCTCCACTTCCGGGGGGAAGAACCACAGAAAGCGACCGGTCTCGCGCAGCACCTCGTGACCGGGCTCG
>CAWEHM010000036.1:0-20415 GCA_963808875.1 uncultured Thermoleophilaceae bacterium | reverse complement strand
TGAAGAGCTGGAAGATCACCCAGGACGACTGGCGGAATCGCGAGAAGCGGCCGCTCTACGAGCAGGCCGTCGACGACATGCTGGTCCGAACCGACCATCCGGCCGCGCCGTGGCACCTGATCGAGGGCGACTCGAAGCGCTTCGCGCGCGTGAAGGTTATCGAGACGGTGAACGCGGAGATCGAGCGGGGAATGCGCGAGCGCGGGTTCCCGGTGCCTACCCAAACAACGTAAGCGCCGGCTCCCTTTCGCCCTTCAGAACCTCCACGTCAACCTCCACACACTCAATGCCGCGGGCTTCGGCGAGGGTGCGCGCCTGGGGCTTGATGCTCTGCGCCGCAAGAACCCCACGACAGCGGTGAAGGCCGGGTTCTTCGCAGATGCGTTCGAGATATCTCGTGAGCTGCTCAACCGCATCGATCGTCCCAATGCGCTTTATCTCGACCGCGACGAATTCGTCGTTGTCATCACGGCACATCAAATCGACCGGACCGATGTCGGTCGGCCACTCACGCCGCATCAGCCTTAGCCCCTCGGGCGGCGCGTCGGCCAGGAGCTCCTGAAGCTCCCGCTCGACGCCCTCCTTCTCGAGCGCGGCCGCCTCGCCCATGTCGTGCGTCACGTCCGAGAGCACCTCGGCGATCCGGATCTCGATCCGGTCCTCGGCCCCCTTCTTGCGCACGACGATCAGGCCGGGCTCCTCCTCGATGACGGTCGGCGGCGTCATCCAGTTCTGCGGCTTGAACCCCCCGGTGTCGGCGTGCACCATCACCGAGCCATCCGACTTCAGCATCAGTAGCCGCAGCGCCTCCGGAAGGACGGTGGACAGCCGGCCCGTGTAGCGGACCTCGCACTTGGCGACGATGAGGCGCACGTTGTGAACCTAGAACGCGCCTCGGACGGGCGAACGACGGCGTTGAGGGGGACCAACCCCCGGCGAAGCGGGGTGCTCGTCGGATTGATCCCGTATATCGGGACTAAGGCGGCAAGCCCCCGCGGGAGCCGGGAGCCGAGAGCCGGAACGAGAGAGCCGGGAGGAGGGAGCCGGGCCGGGGGCGGAGAACGGGGCGAGGGTGCCCCACCCCTTCACCGCCGCCGTTTACGCCGAACGAGCAGGCCGCCGCCGAGGCCCAAGGCGGCCAGGCCCGCCGCAATCACCGTCGGCCGCGCCCGCAGGCGGCGATAGTGCTCCTCCACCTCCGGCCACAGGAGCTCCTCGGTGAGCTCCAGCGCCGCCTCGGGGCCGGGCGGCAGCTCCGCCACCTGGATCGGCTCGGAGAACGCCACCTGCACCCGGCGCGGCACCGGGAAGCCACCGCGGAAGATCTTCTCGGTGCCCGTGATCGCGCACGGCACGAGCGGTGCGCCGGTGTCGAGCGCCAGGCGGCCGGCGCCGCGGCGCGGGTGGCCGAGGTTGTCGGGGTCGCGGATCCGGGTGCCCTCGGGGAACAGGGCCAGGAGACCGCCCTGGCGGAGGATGATGCGCGCGGTCTCGAGCGCGTCCTCGTCGGCCTGGCCGCGGCGGACCGGGAACGCTCCGAGCCGGACTAGGAGCTTCCCGTAGCGCGCCTGGATCAGCTCCGTCTTCGCCATGAAGCGCACGTGACGGCGCGTGCAGACCCCGATGAAGAAGGAATCCCAGAAGCTCTTGTGGTTCGGCGCGACAATGGCCGCGCCCTCGGCCGGGATGTGCTCCGCCCCGGACACGTGCATGCGGAAGTAGAGCCGGAACAGGGGCGCCACCACACCGCGTACGACCGCGTACAACCAGCGCGAAACGCCCTTCTCACGCGCAAGCCGGTGGGCTTCCTCGTTGGTCACGCGCCGGAAGCTATACGCGTTTTCGGCCATCCAAGGGCGGGTACGGCAGGCCCATGAGCATCATCGACAAGATCACGGGACGTACGAAGAAGGCTGCCGGCGACATCGCCGGCGATAGCTCGCTTCGTGCTGAGGGGCGTCGTGAGGAGCGCAAAGGCGAGGAGAAGGACAAGCTCGCCGACGCGCAGGACCAGGTCGAGGAGAAGGCGCAGGACGTGGCCGACCTCGAGCGCCGCACCTGAACGCGACGCATCCCTTCCGATACCGGATGTGCGGACGGGCGCCAGGACGGCGCCCGTCTGTCATTTCGGCGCCGTACGTTAGGAGCCCGTCATGGATGACCGTGAGCTGAAGATCTCGTCCGCCCAGCTGGCGTACCGGACGGTCCTGCTCGCGGCAGGGCTGCTCCTCTTCGGGCTCCTGTTCAGGCAGCTCGTGACGCTGCTCCTGGCGATGCTGGTCACGATCATCATCGCCATCCCGCTGGCCGCGGCGGCGAAGCGGCTCGAGCGCTATCGCATCCCCCGCCCGGCGGGCGCGCTACTCGCGCTGCTCGGCGGCGTCGGCGCGCTCGCGCTGCTCGTCTACCTGCTGATCCCGCCGTTCGTGGACCAGACGAACCAGTTCGTGGACGACGTGCCGTCGATCGTCAAGGACCTCGAGAAGGTGTACGCCGACGTGACCGGCCAGAGCACGGGCGAGGTCGGCGACAAGGTCCAGACCTTCGTCGAGCGCTACACCAACCAGCCCGACAAGTTCATCGGCCCGCTCACCTCCATCGGCCTCAACGTGGCCGGCATCCTCGGCGCGCTGGTCCTCATCCTGATCACCTCGTACTACATGGCGATCCGCCCCGAGCCGCTGGTGAATGGGCTCCTGCGGCTCGCGCCGCCGCCGCGGCGCGAGCACCTGCGGGTCGTGCTGAGCCGCATCCGCCAGTCGTGGATCGGCTGGATGGAGGGCGTGGCGATCGACATGCTCGTGACGTTCGTGATGCTGTACGTGGCGCTTACGATCGTCGGGCTCGACTTCGCGATCTTCTTCGCCGTCCTGTCCGCGCTGCTCGTTGTGGTGCCCTACTTCGGCGCCATCGCCGGCGCGATCCCCCCGGTGCTGTTCGCGCTTACCGACTCCCCCGGCAAGGCGATCGTCGTGCTCGGCGCCTACATCCTCGTCCAGCAGCTCGAGAGCAACGTGACGATCCCGATCATCATGGCCCAGCGGGTGCGGCTCCACCCGGCGGTCATCGCGATCGGCGTGGTGGTCGTGGGTCAGCTGTTCGGGTTCATCGGCCTGTTCGTGGCCGTGCCGATCCTGTCGCTGATCATCATCGCGGTGGAGGAGTTCTGGGTGAAGCCGATCGAGGAGGGGCACGCCGAGCACCGAAGATCGGAGATCGAGCTTCCCGAGCCGCTGGAGCAGCAGCTCGGCCCGGACCCGCAGAAGGGCGAGGCGCCGCCGCTGCGCCCCGCGTCCTGAGCGTCAGACCAGCTTCACGATCGCGATCACCATCCCGATCAGGACGAAGATCACGATCAGGATCTGCAGGACGATCCAGAAGCGCGGCAGCTCCATGGCGCGACGCGCTACTCGATGATGGCCTGACGCAGCGCGATGGCGACCGCGTGCACGCGCGAGTCCGCCTCGAGCTTGAGGATCGCGCGCTTGGTGTCCGACTTGACCGTCTCGGTGCTGAGCCCGATCCGCCGCGCGACCTCCTCGGTGTGGAGGCCCTCGGCGAGCAGCTGGAGGATCTCGCGCTCGCGCTCCGACAGCGGCGCGTCTGGGCCCACCTGAGACATCAGGAGAGCGGGCGACAGCGACGGGTCCACGAACGGCTTGCCGGCCGTGACCGTCCGGATCGCCCGGAGGAGGTCCTCGGGCGGCGAGCCCTTCATCACGTAGCCGCGCGCCCCCGCCGCGATCGCGTCGGACAGCAGGCGCTTGTCCCCGTACGCCGAGAACATGACGGTCTTCACCTCCGGCGCGGCCTCGGCGATGCGCTTCACGGCGGAGATGCCGTCGATGCCCGGTAGGCGGACGTCCATGATCACGACCTCCGGGCGGAGCTTCTTCACGGCCTCGATCACGTCCTCGCCGTTCTCGACAGAGCCCACCAGATTCAGATCTGGCGCCTGTCCGAACATGAGGCCGAGACCTTGCCGCACCGTCGGATGGTCATCGACGGCTAGAACGCGGGTCATCGTGTCCATCGTCCAACACTAATACCTGGACCCAAAAAGGGCCATCGACTTATGATGGGACCGTGTTCTCCTCCATGGTTGTAGGGACCGACGGCTCCGAGACGGCAAGCGAGGCGGTCCGCCAAGCGGCCGAGCTTGCGGCGCAGGTGGGCGCGAAGGTCCACCTCGTGAGCGCGTACGAGCCGGTCCCCGAGGGGCGGCTTCGTGAGGAGCGCCAGCAGGTGCCCGGTGACCTCCAGTGGATGGTCAACCCGCGCGAGGACGTCAGCCAGACGCTCGAGGAGGCCGCCGGCCGCCTACGCGAGGCCGGCCTGGACGTGGAGACTCACGCGCGCGAGGGCGATCCCGCCGACGCGATCCTCGACGTGGCGGAGGAGGAGCGCGCCGACCTGATCGTCGTCGGCAACAAGGGCATGACCGGCGCCAAGCGCTTCCTGCTCGGGAGCGTGCCGAACAAGGTCTCGCATCACGCTCCCTGCAGCGTGATGATCATCCGGACAACATAGAGCGCCCGGAGGGCGATCTCCGCCATCAGGCTGCGGGCAGGATGCCCGCAGGGGGATCACTGAGCGAGCGCAGCCGCGGCGTCCACGATGCCGGCGCCGTAGCGATCCGGCCGGTCGGTGGGGCGAGCCGTCTCCTTGATGCGCGCCTCCACCTCCCTCGGACTGGGGTGCGGCCCGAGCCGCTTGCTGGCGATCAGGAGCGCCGCGATAGCCGCGACGTGCGGGCTCGCCATCGACGTGCCCGTGTAGTCGCGCCGCAGCCCGAAGCGCTGGACGGTGACATCGCTCGCGAACGTCTGCTGCACGATCGGCCGTCCGATGGAGTCCGGGTTGCAGTGAGCGGAGTCCCACACGCTGTCCGTATTGGGCGCATCGGGCCCCCCGCCCGGCGCCGACACGTCCAAGCCGTGGCCGGTGTTCGAGTAGTCGGCCTGGCAGCCGTCGTAGGTGGTGGCGCCGACGGCGATGACGCTCTTCACGCGCGCTGGATACGCGACGGTTGCGTCGTACTGGTTGCCGGCGGCCGCCACGACCACTATTCCGCGCCGCTCGGCCAGGTGCAGGGCGCTGACCACGTCGGGTATCTCGGCCGAGCGCACCTCCGCGGGAAACTCGAGCGAGAGGTTGATCACGTCGGCGTGGTGGCGGACCGCGTAGCGAATGGCGCGCGCGATGGCTGCCGAGTCGCCGTCGCCGAGCGAGTCGAGCACGCGCAGCGGCATTATCTTCGCGTTGTAGGCGATCCCGGCGGTGCCGATGCCGTTGTTCGTCGTCTGGGCGATCGTGCCTGCCACGTGGGTGCCGTGCCCGTAGGCGTCGTTCGGGTGCCCGTCGCGCTGGATGAAGTCCCACGGGTGGATGAAGGTGTTGCGGCGCAGGTCCGGCGCCCGCCGGTAGCGCCCGTGCCGCTCGTACGCCACTCCGCTGTCCAGCAGCGCGACGACCGCGCCTCGCCCGCCGGGCGCGCCGAGCGCGGCCGCCTCGGTCCACGCGTCGACCAGGTTGATCCCGTAGGTGCTGAACATGTTCCACTGGAGACGCCAGCCGGGGTCGTTCGGCGTAACCGCGGCGGCGTGTGCCTTCCAGTTCGGCACCGCGTAGTCCACGTTCGGGTCCTGGCGAAGCTCGTCGATCGTGGCGCGCACGGAGTCGCCATCCTCGATCTTCAGTTGCTCCGAGCCGCCCGGGAGGTCCGCCACCGGCGCGGCGCCGGCTTCGGCCGCCACGTCCGCGGCGACCCCGCCGCCCACGCCCTGCGCGTATTTGACGATCACCTGATCCGGCACGTAGTCGGCCGCCCGGGCGCCCGCGGGGATGAGGAGCAGCACCCAGAGGGCGGCGATCAGGGGGAGGAGGCGTATCGGCATTGGGTTACGGTGGGCTGCTGAGTGTACGAAGGCAGGAACAACTTGACCATCGGGAAGTTGTGACGTTCGCATGAGCGCTAGCCGCGGGTTCTTTCCGCGCGACGAGTACTTCATGCGGTTGGCCCTGCGGGAAGCCGAGCGGGCACTCGAACACGATGACGTGCCGATCGGAGCTGTGGTCGTCCACGAGGGCGAGGTGCTGGCCGCGGCGCGCAACGAGCGCGAGCTCCGGGGCGACCCGACGGCCCACGCCGAGGTGCTCGCCCTGCGCGATGCGTCGGCGAAGCTCGGCACCTGGCGGCTGCTCGACACTGTGCTCTACGTGACGCTCGAGCCGTGCGCGATGTGCGCGGGGGCGATCGTCCTGGCGCGCGTGCCGCGGGTGGTCTACGCCGCCGACGACGCCAAGGCCGGGGCGGCCGGCAGCGTCCTCGACGTGCTGGGCGAGCCGCGCCTCAACCACCGGCCGGCCCTGGACCGCGGGCTGCTCGCCTCCGAGGCGGCCGACATGCTGCGTGCATTCTTCGCCTCCAGGCGATAGATCCGCTCCACAGCTGC
Organism: uncultured Thermoleophilaceae bacterium; assembly: GCA_963808875.1. Classification (GTDB taxonomy): domain Bacteria; phylum Actinomycetota; class Thermoleophilia; order Solirubrobacterales; family Thermoleophilaceae; genus JACVRW01. Next base: position 13,960 of record CAWEHM010000036.1, on the reverse strand, counting down.
CGATAAGGAACACGATGTCCGTGGATCCACACGCGATCCTCCAGCGGATCGAATCCATTTACGGGCCCCTGCCCGAGGGTGTCCCGACGGTCTCGTACGTCTACGAGCCGGGCGTGAACGGCCAGTGCCTCTACATCAGCCCGTCGATCGAGCGGGTGCTCGGGTACTCCCAGGAGGACTGGATCTCGGACGGCGGCCTGTGGGACCGGCTGCTCCATCCGGAGGACGCGGACCGCGTGATCAACGCCGAGGCCGAGTGCGCGAGCTCTGGCGAGGCGCTTGTGCAGGAGTACCGGATCAGCCGCGACGACGGCCGGGTCATCTGGATCCGCGACGAGATGACGGTCGTCCGCGGCGACGACGGCCGGCATGAGCCGCTCTTCTTCGGCGCCTTCATGGACGTCACGGACCGCAAGCGCATGGAGGCCGAGCTCGAGCGCCTCGCGCTGTACGACTCGCTCACCGGGCTGCCCAACCGGGCGCTCTTCGGCGACCGGCTCGACCAGGCGATCTCGCACCGCTCACGCACGCAGGCGATCGCCGTGTACTTCCTGGACGTGGACAGGTTCAAGCGGATCAACGACAGCCTCGGCCACGCCGCCGGCGACGAGGTGCTCCGCGAGGTGGCCGCGCGCGTCCAGCGGATGCTCCGGCCCGAGGACACGGTGGCGCGCTTCGGGGGCGACGAGTTCACCGTGCTGTGCGAGTCGATCGGCGGCGTGCTCGAGGCGGTGGGTGTGGCGGACCGGCTCCAGCGCGAGATCGCGCAGCCGCTCCGCGCCGGCGGGGCGGAGCTCCGGCTGAGCGCGTCGATCGGCATCGCGCTCGCCGAGCCGGGCGAGGACGCGGATCACTCCCGGCTGGTGGAGGACGCGGACGCCGCGATGTACAGGGCCAAGGAGCGTGGCGGCGCGCGCACCGAGCTGTTCGACATGGCCATGCGCGAGCGGGCGGTCGACGCCATCTCGATCGAGCAGGAGCTCTCGCGCGGGCTCGAGGCCGGCGAGCTCCGGCTGTACTACCAGCCGCTCGTGAGCCTCCAGTCCGGCGAGATGGTGGGCGCCGAGGCGCTGATCCGCTGGCAGCACCCCGAGCGCGGCCTGCTCACGCCGGACAAGTTCCTTCCGATCGCCGAGGAGAGCGGCCTGATCGTGCAGGTGGGCGCCTGGGCGGTCGGCGAGGCGTGCCGGCGGCTCCGCGACTGGGACCGCCGCAACGGCGGGCCGTCCAACTTCAGCCTCGCGGTCAACCTGAGCGCGCGTGAGCTCACGCACCCGGACGTGGTGCCGACCGTCCTGAACGCGGTGCGCCGGTCGGCGCTCGACGCGCATCGCCTCACGATCGAGGTCACCGAGAGCACCGCGATGGCGGACCGCGACTCCGGCTTCCGCGCGCTGCGCGAGCTGCACGACGCCGGCGTGCGGATCGCGATCGACGACTTCGGCACGGGCTACTCCTCGCTCGACCATCTGCGCGAGATGCCGGCGGACGTCCTGAAGATCGACCGGTCCTTCGTGGCCGGGATGTCGGCGAACTCGCCGGACACGGCGCTCGTCGCGGCGGCCGTCGCCATGGGCCGCGCGCTCGAGATGGAGGTCGTGGCCGAGGGCATCGAGACGAACGAGCAGGTGACCGACCTGCGCGAGCTCGGCTGCCCCCTGGGCCAGGGCTTCCTGTTCGCCCGCCCGCTGCCGCCCGAGGAGATCGACACGCTCCTCGGCGCGGACATCCACTTCTGAAGATCAGGGCTGCGCCCCGGGCACCGCCCGGCGCTTGCCGAACGGCCGGGCGTCCCTATGATCGAGGCCCCCGGAGGGGTGCCGGAGTGGTTGAACGGGGCGGTCTCGAAAACCGTTGACGGCGGCAACGTCGTCCGAGAGTTCGAATCTCTCCCCCTCCGCTAGGTCAGCCCGGGTCGTCCGCGCCGCGCAGCTCCTCCCAGAGCTCGGCGCGGATCGCCCAGCGCTCGTGGTCGCGCCAGGCGCCGTTGATCTTCAGGTAGTTCTCGGAGAAGCCCTCGCGCACGAAGCCGCAGCGGCGCGCCAGCGCGATCGAGGCGGTGTTGCCGGGCTGGATGTTCGCCTCGAGGCGGTGGAGGCCGAGCTCACCGAAGGCGTGGTCGAGCACGAGCCTCATCCCCTCGGTCATGTAGCCCCGCCCCTCGAGGCCCGCGACGCCGCCGTAGCCCACGTACGCGCTCTGGAACGCCCGGCGCACGATCTCGGAGATGTTGAACATGCCCGCGAGCCGGCCGTCCTCGCGCAGCCGGACCACGAGCGACACGAACGTGTCCTCCTCGGCGCGCCGCAGGAGCCGGTCGAAGTCGGCGGGCATGGCCGGCGGCGAGATCCATGCTCCGTGGAACGAGCGGCTGCGGGCCATAGCGTCGATGAACTCGTCGCGGTCGCCGGCGGACAGCCTGTGGAGCTCGACTCTCACTTCGCCACCAGCAGCTTCAACGCGACCAACAGTAAGCCGAGTGCCAGGTTCACGGCGACCACGGCGACCGTGCCGGTCGGGCCGAGACGCTCGACGCGGGCGAAGACGAAGCCCTGGACGGCCAGCACCACCAGGCCGAAGCACACCGCCAGCCAGATCGCCGTGTCGTCGTCGAACAAGCCGATGGAGCCGAGCAGGAGCACGGCGATGGACGGCACCCCTGCCTGGACGAGCGCGGCCTCGCGGCGCCCGATGTGGCGGACCTCGTCGAACGTCAGCCGCTGCCCCGTCCTCACGCTGTGGGTGAGCGCGTGCGCGTACGCATGGGAGAGCCAGAACACCACGGTCGTGACCCCCACGAGGACGGCGATGCGAGTCGTGTCGTCCGGGTAGGCCTTGGCCCCCGCGACGATCACTGACAGCACGACGATCGTCCCGTAGACGAAGCCGCCCAGTCGCTCGGCTATCTCGGCCCGGCTAAACATCGAGGATCCCGTGGATGACGAGCGTAGCCCCGCCCGCGATCAGGGCGGCGGCGAGCACCCGCGCGGCCCAGCGGAACGCGCGGGCCCGCGGGTGGTCCGCGGGCGCCGCGGCACTGAGCGCAGCGAGGGCGGCCAGGCCGATCGCCATCGCCACGAGGCTCGGCAGTACGCCGCGGTCGGCACCCGCGCCCAGGGCGAGGATGAGCAGGGCGGGCCGAGCGACGAGGGGGAACGGGATGGGTCCGGATCGCGGCGGGCGGCGGAACAGATCGGTGATGCCGGTCAGCACCGCGACGATGCCTGCCCCCGTCCGGAACGAGGGGTCGCTCACGTCGAGCGCGTCGAGGAGGGGTGGTGCGACGGCCGAGGCCGCCACCACCAGCGCGCCGCCCGCACCGAGCAGCAGATAGAACGAGCCGGAGCGGGCCTCGCCGCCGATGCCGAAGGACGCCCGGATCGGGTTCAGCGCGAGCAGGAGGATCAGTGCCCACAGCCAGACCGCCGGCGTCTCGTCAGTCGTGCCGCCGGACCCTCCACCCGCGCGGATGATCGCCTGGGTGCGGAGGAGCGCGGAGAGCGCGTGCTGCTGGTCGTCCATGCGCGTCTCGCCGTCGCGGAACCATGCGCCCTCCACGCGGCTCGGGTTCTTTTCCCGCGCCGCCTCCGCCGCGTCAGATTGCGCATCGACGGCCAGGCCCGCCATGCACGTCGCGCGCTCCGCGAGCGGGCCACGTAGGTCGGCCAGTCGCTGCTCGCGCAGCGCGGTTCGCCAGAGGCCGGCCAGTCCCTCGCCCATCACGCCGTAGCCCCCGCCGCGCGGCTCGTGCGGCCCGCGCACGAGCGCCCCCCACGGGCCCATTCGCTGGCTGATGTAGCGCGTCTCCGAACCGAACAGCTCGGCCTGGCGGCGCGCGTAGTGGAGTTCGTCGCCCGTGAGCGGCGGCCGGCCTCGCTCGGGGAACAGCACAGTCGAGGACAGCCCGTACGCCGCCCAGTGGTCCTCGATCGGCGGAAAGTGATCCTCCACGTCGTCGCGCTTCGTCGCCAGGTAGGCGCCGATCCGGTCGGCCACCTTCCCCCAGCCCTCGCCCGGGAAGGTGAGGTGGAGGCGGGCAAGCGCCCAGTAGGTCTCGCCCGTGTAGTACTTCGAGTACTCGCCCGGCACGGGCCGGTTCCGGATCGGGTCGTACGAGGCGAGCACCGCGCCCGACGGCTCGGTCTGAGCCACGAGGAAGCGCCCGAGCCGGCGGAGCAGCGGGTCGTAGCGCCGGTCGCCGGTCGCCTCGCGCCGGATGTCGAGCCCGGCCACGAGGAGCGCGGTCGCGCCGGTGGGGATCTCGCCGCCGAGGAACACCGTGGACCAGTCGCCGCGCGTCGTGAGCCGGTCGCGCGCCCACTCGGTGCCGCGGTCCGCGCTGTCGAGCGCGCGCGGCAGCCCCGCGGCGGCCGCCTGGTAGAGGCCCTCGATGGCGCCGGTGTGGCGCACGACGTTGTACTCGGGCTTGGCGCGGTCCGTGTCCGCGTTGTAGTCGTACAGCCAGCTTCCGTCGGCGTGTTGGTTGCGCGCGAACCAGTCCACCGCGGCCTGTGCCGAGGAGTGGACATCCGCCGTGGTCACGGTCGGGCAGCGCTCGGGCGGCGCGGCCACGCCGAAGACGAAGACGAGCGCCACCGCCAGCGTCGCGCCGGCGCGCAGAACCCGGGTGAGCGGCGTCACGCGGCTCGCGCCCGCCGGACGGCCGGCAGCAGCAGGGTCGGCAGGGCGAACCAGGCGGTCAGCGGCAGCCGGCTGAGCGCGAACGCCACGGCGGGCCCGCCGCGGATCGTGGTGCCGTCCCGGTCCACGACCTCGACCTCCGCTCCGCGCGGCGCCGGCTCGAGCCGGAAGCGCGCCAGCCAGTCGAGCGCGCGCACCGCACCCCACAGCGGCGCGCCGGGATCCACGCGCAGCACCCGGTCACGGGTGGACGGCACGGCCCAGATCAGGAGCACGCTGATGCCCAGGAACGAGAACACCTGCACCGACGCCGACGCCTCGATCGTCAGGTGGAAGATCGCCGCCACCCACACCGCGGCGTAGCGCGTCCGGCGCGACCACAGCCCGAGGGCGATGAACAGCTCCGTCAGGACGATCGCCTTCGCCGCCCCGGTGTGGAAGTCGCGGTTGGTGAGGAGCGACACGGCCCAGTCCGGAAGCGGGTGGAGGTCGGCACGCGCGTGCATCACGCGCTGCCAGGTGACCGTCCCGCCGAACCAGTCGGGGTCGAGCAGCTTGCTGAGCCCGGACGCCCCGTACACCGCCGAGCACTCGAACCGCAGGAGCCACAGCGGCCATGCCGGCCCCGCCTCTGCCACGGGCGCCATCGCGAGGATGCCGAGCACGATCACCAGGTACGCGCGGTTGTTGTGGAAGTTGGTGGTGGAGAGGAAGAGGTTGTAGGCCACGGCGGCGAACGTGGTGACCGTCGCCACCCGCGTGAGCGCGGCCAGACGGGCGAGTGCGCCGAGGGACATGGCCACGGCCGCCGCCGCCCCCAGCCACAGCACGCCGATGTAGGCGCCTTCGGGCAGCTCCGGATACCACGATGCGTACGGCTCGTGGAACACGTCCTGGTAGGTGCGGCCGTGGAGCGAGTCGGACAGGAACGGCGCGAGATGGAGGAGCGCGATCGGGCCGACGAGCACGCGGAGCAGCGCGAGCGCGCGAAGGCTCACCTCGCGGCCGAGCAGCTCGTCGAGCCGGGCGATCACGCCCGGTGCCCGCCGCGGCGCGGTCGCCGCCGGCGCGCTCACCGCCCCACGTCCCTGGCCCGGCTGCGGAAGACCTCCACTCGCGGCGGGTCGGCGTTGTGCCAGGCGGTCACGCGCGCCTCGAGGTAGCGGGTCGCGTGGTCGCGCGGCGTGTTCTCCGCCACCCAGTCGAGCGCGGAGCGCAGGAACGCGAGCTGGTTGTCCAGCCCGGCGTCGGCGTGGTGACGGAAGCTCGGGTAGCTGAGGCCGCGCTCGGTGACGAGCCGGTCCCAGCTGTAGCCGTCCCACGGGATCTCGACGGGCACGCGGCGGCCGTCGCCCGTGACCCGCACCACATCGGCGCGCCACGTGCTCGACTCCGGAAACATCTGGAAGGCGAACTCCTTGTGGTCCGCTGAATAGCCCCGGGCAATGAACCCGAGCTGCAGCAGCACGACCCCGAGCACGATCACGCGCCGCGAGATGACTCTCACCCTCGACACCACGCGCTTACGATCTCACGCGGCCGCCGCCGCGCTCGTCGTGAGGGCCGTGGCCGCGCCGGCCGCGAGCGCGCAGTCGGGGCCGCCCGTTTGCGGGGACGCCCGCGATGGGTACCCCACGAACGTGGGGTTTCTTCGCATGCGCATTCTGGCCGTGCTCACACTTCTGATCGCGCTCGCCGCGGCAGGCACCGCTCGTGCCGACGGCGGCGTGTATGTCGCGCTCGGCGACTCGTATACCTCCGGCCCGCTCATCCCCAACCAGCATGGCGACCCGATCGACTGCGGGCGCTCGGACCACAACTATCCGTCGCTCGTTTCCCAGGCGTTCAAGGTCGCCACGTTCGTCGACGTGAGCTGCGGCAGCGCCGAGACGAAGCACATGACCGAGCCGCAGACGGACCTTCCCGCCGGCGGCACCAACCCGCCGCAGTTCAACGGCCTGCGCGCCGACGCGACGCTAGTGACGGTCGGGATCGGCGGCAACGACGCCGGCCTCGTGGGCGTGGCCGAGAAGTGCGCGCAGCTCGGCGCCACCGACCCGATGGGACACGCCTGCCGCGACTACTACGCCCCGGGCGGCAACGACACCGTGGACGCGAAGATCAACGAGACCGCGCCCAAGATCGCCGCGGTGCTTCAGGGCATCCACCAGCGCTCGCCGCTGGCCCGCGTGGCGATCGTTGGCTATCCCGATCCGCTGCCGAAGAACGGCGAGAGCTGCTGGCCGATGGTGCCGCTCAGCCCCGACGACATCGCCTACATCGACTCGCTGCTCATCCGCATCAACGCGATGATCAAGGGCCAGGCCGAGCTGAATGGCGCGCAGTACATCGACACCTACGCGGACAGCACCGGCCACGACGTCTGCAAGCTTCCGCCGAACCGCTGGTTCGAGGGGCTCGTGCCCACCGAGCCGGCGTACCCGCTGCATCCGAATGCGAAGGGCGAGGCCAGCATGGCGCGCTCGGCGCTTGCCCAGCTCGGTGGAAACCCGGCTGCCGTCCCCACCGGGAGCGCGGGCGGCGAGGGGGTCGAGGGCCGCTCCGGTGCCCAGTGTCTTGCCGCCCACCCGCGCGTGGGGCGCCGCGCGGTGGGCCGGGTGCGTCTCGGTCTGACGCGCCGCGGGCTCGCGAGGCGCGTCAGGGTCGCGCCCGCGCGCAAGTCGCGACTGGCGAGGATCTGGTGCACGAAGGGCGCAACCGGCCGGGTCGCGGCCGTGTTCTCCAAGCGCTCGTCCCGCTCGCGTGTCGAGATGATCATCACGACGGCGCCGGCGAAGGCCTTCCGGCAGCGGTATCCCAATCGCCAGTCGCTCGGACCGGGACTGTTCCGAAGCGCGCCGCGGAGCAACCGGCTCCTCTACGCGCGCCGCGGGCGTGTTCTGTTCGTCGCGGTCATGCGAAAGAGCCTGTTCCGGCAGCCGAAGCGGCTGGGCCGCGACTTCAGGCTGGCGCTCGGCTAGATCACAGCTCTTTCACGCCACGAGCACAGGTCGTTCACCGGCGCCGGCGTGATCTGACCGAGACTCGGGACCCGTGGTTGGGACGCGGCGGGAGTTCATCGGCACGGGAGTCGGTGCCGCCGTCGTCGTCGGGCTCGGGGCGGCCTTCTGGGATGACGTGTTCGGCGCCGCCCGCTCCGCGGCACGCAGCCCGCGCACCGGCTACGGGCCGCGCCGCGCGGCCGACGAGCACGGCCTCATGCTCCCCGAGGGCTTTCGGTCACGACTGATCGCCCGAGGGGACGAGGCGGTGCCCGGCACGGACTACCGGTGGCATCTCGCGTCCGACGGCATGGCGACCTTCCCGGCCGGAAACGGCGGCTGGGTGCTGGTGTCGAACTCCGAGACGCTCGTGGGGGGAGCGTCCGCCGTGAGGTTCGACGCCCGCGGCCGGGCCGAGCGGGCCTACCGGATCCTCGAGGGCACGTCGCAGAACTGCTCCGGGGGCGGGACGCCGTGGGGCACCTGGCTCTCCTGCGAGGAGCTCCAGGGCGGCTACGTGTGGGAGTGCGACCCGGCCGGCAAGCGGAAGGCCGTGCGGCATCCGGCCATGGGGTCGTTCAAGCACGAGGCGGCCGCCGTGGATCCGCGGGGGAGGCGCGTCTACATGACCGAGGACCTGATGGACGGCCGCTTCTACCGGTTCACGCCGGCGCGCTGGCACGACCTGAGCCAGGGCCTCCTCGAGGTGGCCAGCGTGGCCCGCGGCGGGCGCGTGACCTGGACCGAGGTGCCCGATCCCTCCGCCCAGCACGTGGACACGCGGAAGCAGGTGCGCGGCAGCTCGCGGTTCAAGCGGGCCGAGGGGATCTGGCACGACGACGGGATCGTCTACATCGCCACGACCGGCGACGACCGCGTGTACGCGTATGACATCCGCCGCGAGCGCATCGACGTGATCTACGACGGGCTCGGGCAGGGGGGCTATGCCCCGCTCATGCGCGTGGACCAGCTGACTGCGAACCGGGCGGGCGAGGTGTTCGTGTGCGAGGACATCGCAACCGAGGAGATCGACATCGGGGTGATCGACCACAGGGGCCGGGTGTCGAAGTTCCTGTCGGCGACCGGCCCGATCCACGCCGGGTCCGAGCTGACCGGCGTGACGTTCGACCCGTCGGGCGGCCGGATGTACTTCTCGTCACAGCGGGCGTACGGAAAGAACGACGGTCTACCGGGGCCGGGCGCCATCTTCGAGGTGTCCGGGCCCTTCAGGGGGGCACGGGCTTAAATGACTCGCTTTCTTCCTGGCGCGGCGGCATTCGTCGCCGCGCTCCTCGTTGCCCTGCTCGGCATCTACGCGAACGCGGACTCACCGCGCCCGGCGAAGCGGCTGGCGGCTCAGTCCGGGATGGTGAAGCTGCGGCTGCTCGGCGTGAACGACTTCCACGGCCACCTCGAGGGTCCGCGCCCGGATGTCGGAGGAGCGCCGTGGCTGAAGGCCCATCTCGACCGCGCCACACTGCCCGGGCGCACGATCCGCGTGCACGCGGGCGACATGATCGGCGCCACGCCGCTGCTCTCCAGCTGGTTTCACGACGAGCCCACCATGGAGGCCGGAAACGAGCTCGGGTTCGACGTCGGGACGCTCGGCAACCACGAGTTCGACGAGGGCGGCGACGAGCTGATCCGGATGCTCCGGGGAGGCCAGCGAACCGGTCCGAGGGCCTACAGGCGCGACGCTGACGGCCGGCTCGTGAACACGTCCTCGCCCGACTACCAGGGGGCGGGATACCCGTACATCGCGGCGAACACGGTCGACCGCGAGGGGAAGCTCCGGCTGCCGCCCTTCGTCGTCATCCGCCGGGCGGGCGTGAGGGTCGGCTTCATCGGCGTCACGACGCCGTCCACTCCGAAGTTCCTGCTCGACCGCTACGCCGCCCGTTTTCGGTTCACCGACATCTCGGACGCGGTGAACACCTGGGTGCGGGTGCTGCAGGCCCGGGGCGTTCACGCGATCGTTGTGCTCGCCCACGCCGGCGGGCCGACGCAGGACGAGTCGAGCGCGCCGGACTTCGTGGGCGAGATCGTCGACGAGGCGCGCGAGATGAGCCCCGACGTGGACGTGGTGATTGCCGGCCACAGCCATTCGCGGCTCAACATCAGGGTCCCGAACCCGGGCGGCGCGGGCGACAAGCTGATCGTGGAGGCGCTCTCGTACGGAGTCGCCTACGACCGGGTCGACCTCACCATCAACCGGCGCACCGACGACGTGGAGGACAAGGCCGGCTACGTGCCGGAGACGCCACACGACATCGCCGGTGACTCCGACATGGCGGCGCTCGTCGAGAGCTACCGGGCGCGCGTCGCCCCGGTCGCGACCCGGGTGGTGGGCGAGACCTCCACCGGCCTATCGCGAACGGCGGGCGATCTGGCGCAGCTCGCGGCGGACGCCGAGCGGGCCTACGCGCACGCGGATGCCGCCGTGGTGGACCCGGGGGCGGTGCGCGCTGACATCGACGCTGGTCCGATCACCTACGCCGAGGTGTGCGAGGCGCTCGCCTACGGCCACCCGGTCATGCGCGCCCGGCTGAATGGGCGCCAGCTCCGCGAGCTCGCCGACGGCGGAGCGTTCTTCTCCGGACCCGCCGACATCGACCCGGAGCGGACCTACACGGTCGCGGCGAGTCAGATGACGATGGACCGCGGGCGCGCGCTCGGGAGCGAGGCCGACGCGGTGGCCTGGTACCTCCAGCGCTGACCCGGCGGATGTGGCGATACTGGGCGGGTGCGGGACTCGCCCGATACGGATGTGGCGATCGTGGGCGCGGGCGTGGTCGGCTGTGCGATCGCCCGTGAGCTGTGCCGGTTCGACCTGCGCGTGACGCTGCTCGAGGCCGGACCGGACGTGGGCGCCGGCACCAGCAAGGCGAACACCGCGCTGCTCCACACCGGCTTCGACGCGAAGCCGGGCACGCTCGAGGCGCGCCTCGTGGCGCGCGGCTACGAGCTGCTCAGCGAGTACGCCCCGCGGGTGGGGATCCCGGTTGAGCGGACCGGCGCGCTGCTCGTGGCGTGGACCGAGGAGCAGGCTGCGGAGTTCCCGGCGATCCTCGAGGCGGCGCGCGCGAACGGCAGCAACGACCTGCGCACGGTGGACGCCGAGGAGCTCGCCCAGCGTGAGCCGCACCTCGGACCCGGCGCCCGCGGGGCGATCGAGGTGGCACGGGAGGGGCTCGTGTGCCCGTTCACCACGCCGCTCGCCTACGCCACCGAGGCGGTGCTGTCGGGCTGCGACCTGCGGCGCTCGACGCCGGTGCAGTCCGTTGCCCGGCTCGAGGACGGCGGCTTCAGGCTCGCGCTGCCCGGCGGCGAGCTCACCGCCGGCCGGCTCGTGAACGCCGCCGGCCTGCATTCGGACGAGCTCGACCGGATGCTGAGACACGACGGGTTCACGGTCACGCCGCGGCGGGGCGAGCTGATCGTGTTCGACAAGCTCGCCCGTCCGCTGGTCCGGCACATCGTGCTCGCGGTGCCCACGAAGGTCACGAAGGGCGTGCTGATCGCGCCGACCGTGTTCGGGAACGTGATGCTCGGCCCGACCGCCGAGGACGTGGAGCGGAAGGACGACACGGGTTCCACGCGCGCCGGTCTCGACTACCTGATGTCGGAGGGCGGCCGGATCATGCCCGAGCTGCTCGGCCACGAGGTGACCGCCGTGTACGCCGGGCTGCGGGCGGCCACCGAGCACGCCGACTACCAGGTCTCGGTACACGCGCCCGAGGGCTACGCGTGCGTCGGCGGGATCAGGTCCACCGGCCTCTCGGCCTCGATGGCGATCGCCGAGCACGTGCGCGAGCAGCTCGGCGAGGCGGGACTGAGGCTCGAGCCGAAGACCGGCGAGCCGCCGGAGTTCCGGATGCCGAACATCGGCGAGGCGGGCATCCGTGCGCACCAGAGGGACGACCTCATCGAGGCCGACGCCGAGTACGGGCGCATCGTCTGCTTCTGCGAGCGCGCGACGAGCGGAGAGATCCGCGACGCGCTCGCTGCCACGGTGCCCGCCGTGGACCTCGACGGCCTGCGCCGGCGCACGCGGGCGCACATGGGCCGCTGCCAGGGCTTCTTCTGCGGCGCGGAGCTCGCCGCTCGGCTCGACGCGGGGGAGGCTGGATGACGCTCGTCGTCCTAGGCGGCGGGCCGGCGGGGCTCGCCGCCGCCGTGGAGCTGCGCCGGCTCGCGACCCGCGAGGTGGTCGTGGTCGAGCGCGAGTCCGAGGCCGGGGGCATCCCACGGCACGCGCAGCACCAGGGCTTCGGCATCCGCGACCTCCGCTGCCCCCTTTCAGGACCCGCGTACGCGCGCCGGTACGCCGAGCTCGCGGCGGAGGCCGGCGCGGAGATCCGCACGGAGACCATGGTCACCGGCTGGTCGCCCGGCGGGCCGCTCGAGCTGACCGGCCCCCGTGGTCGCGAGACCATCGAGCCCGACGGCGTCATCCTCGCGACGGGGTGCCGGGAGCGGCCGCGCTCGGCCCGGCTTGTGCCCGGGTCCCGGCCGGAGGGCGTCATGACCACGGGCACGCTCCAGCAGCTCGTGTACCTGAAGCGACGACCGGTTGGCGAGCGGGCCCTGATCGTCGGGGCCGAGCACGTGAGCTTCTCGGCGCTCGTGACGCTCGGCCACGCCGGCGCGAGCGCGGTGGGGATGACCACCGAGCTCCGGCGCCACCAGACGCTGGCGCTGGTCCGCGCCGGTGCCGCGCTGCGCTGGCGCACCCCGCTCTGGACGCGCACCGCCGTGACAGCGATCCACGGCCGGCCGCGTGTCGAGGGGGTCGAGCTCACGGACCTCGATACCGGCGCCACGCGCGCGGTGGAGTGCGACACCGTCGTGTTCACGGCCGACTGGATCCCGGACCACGAGCTGGCGATCATGGGCGGCCTCGACATGGATCCGGGCACCCGCGGCCCGGCTGTGGACACGGCGCTCCGGACCTCGCGCGAGGGCGTGTTCGCGGCCGGCAACCTGCTGCACGGCGCCGAGCCGGCGGACGTGGCGGCCTTGAGCGGCCGTCACGCGGCGGGCACGGCGGCCGAGTACGTGCGCGGCAGCGCGTGGCCGGACTGGCGCGTCCCGATCGAGTGCGAGCCGCCCCTGCACTGGATCAGCCCAAACCTGCTGGCGAGCCGCCGCTCGTCTCCACCGCGAGGCGTCTTCGCCCTGCGCTCGACAGAGTTCGCCTCGGGGCCGAGGATCCAGGTGACCCAGGAGGGCCGGACGCTCTGGGATGGCCGCATCCGCAGGCTGGTGCCGGGCCGCTCGGCAAAGCTGGCCGCGGGCTGGGTCGCCGCCGTGGATCAGGCCGGGGGACCGGTGCGCGTGCGGGTCGTCCATCGCGGGTAAGGGCCGCCCATGGAGCACGAGGAGCAGGCCGACCGCATGGAAGAGGACGCCGACAAGCTCGAGCAGCACTCGGACCACCTCGGCGAGCGAATCGACGACATTCGGGACGACTGGGAGCGCAAGGAGCAGGACGACTCCGTGCCGGGCGCGCAGCCCGATGCCGACGAGGCGAAAGCCGGCGAGGGGGAGGGCCGTGATGGAAACGCCTGATCAATCGGATCAGCTGCCCGAGGAGGGCCAGGAAGCCGCCACCCCCGACGACGGCGCGGACGAGCACGGCACCGACAGCCCGGGCGTGCCCGGCGAGGAAGAGACCGGCACCGGCAACCCGGATGCCGCCGGCACCGAGGACTAGCCGGCGCCGGTACCCCTTACCCTCGGAGACGTGGAGGTCTTCCGGGGGCCCATCAAGGCCGGGCTGGCGGCGATGTTCGCCGTCGGCCTGCTGCTGCTGTTCCTCAACCCGCCGTCGCTCAGCGGCGCGGAGGGCATGGCGCACATCATCGGCGGCGGCCTGGTGCTGGCCGTGGGAGTGGCATGGGCGACCGTCGCCCTCGCCGGGCGCGACTCCATGCCGGAGCACGAGTTCGAGCGGCTAGTGGTACGGAGCGAGGAGCTGGCTCTCAATCCGCACCTGATCGCCACGACCGACGACTTCGACCTGCTCGTGGCGGACGCCATCGACGCGCTGCCCGAGGACTTTCAGCGGCTTCTCGACACCACTCCGGTGGTGGTGTCACAGCTCGGCGCCGAGAACCGCGCGTACGGCCACTACTTCGGCGACACCGTCGCGCGCGACGACTACCCGGACCGCATCGTCGTCTACCAGGACACGCTCGAGCGTGACTTCGGCCACGACCGCGATCTGCTCCGCGCTCAGGTGGAGCGCACGCTGCGCCACGAGCTGGCCCATCACCTGGGCTGGCACGAGGGCGGCGTGCGCGACCTGGGCCTCT